>NZ_CP023702.1:1200000-2400000 GCF_008704555.1 Streptomyces nitrosporeus | reverse complement strand
CCTCGCCGCTCCCCTGGGTGAGCAGGGTGACACCCGTGGGGAAACGGCCCATCGCGGCGCGGAAGGCGGCCGCGTCGGGTCCGGCCAGCAGGGCGCCTGCGGTCGCAGCGGTCATGTCAGTACTCCGATTCTGCTTGTGCCATCAGGGCTTTCGGTGGCCGTCGGCCGGAGCCGCCCCGTGGGTTCGCCACCGGTCGGTGCCGTCGGCGGCCTTCAGTAGTTGCCGAGCCCTCCGCAGACGTTCAGCGCCTGCGCGGTGATCGACCCGGCGGTGTCGGAGGCCAGGTAGCCGACCAGGCCGGCGACCTCCTCGGGGGTGGAGTAACGGCCCAGCGGGATCTTCGCGTTGAACTTCTCCTGGATGGACTCCTCGCTGACGCCGTAGTGACCGGCGTAGCCCTGGCGCACCCGCTGGGCCATCGGCGTCTCCACATAGCCGGGGCAGACCGCGTTGACGGTGATCCCGGTCGGCGCGAGCTCCTTGCCGACGGCCTTGGTGAAGCCGATGACACCGTGCTTGGACGCCGAGTACGGCGCCGCCAGCTCCACGCCCTGCTTGCCGCCGGTGGAGGCGATGTTGATGATGCGGCCCCAGTCGCCGTCACGCATCAGCCCGGCGCTCAGCACCTCGCGGGTGACCCGGAAGGTGCCGTTCAGGTTGGTCTCGATCACGTCGTCCCAGAGCGAGTCCTCGATCTCGGCGGTCACCCCGCCACCGCCCCGGCCCGCGTTGTTGACGAGGACGTCGATCCGGCCGTACTCGGCGACCGCCGCCGCCACGGCCGTACGGATCTGCTCCGGCGAGGTCACGTCGCACACGGTGCCGGCCACCTCCAGGCCCTCCTCGCGCAGCCGCTTGACCACGGTGCGTACGCTCTCCTCGCCGCGCGCCACCCCGAACACCGCCATCCCCCGGCGGGCCAGCAGTTCGGTCACGGCCAGGCCGATCCCGCTGGTCGCACCGGTGACGAAAGCGACTCGTCGTCCCGTGTCTGTCATCGTGCTCTCCCCATCACTCGTGCCTGGTCGGTCCACGTCGGTCAGACGGTGGGCCCGGCTCCTTGCGGACTTCTCGGACCGCGCCGGAGCGCCGGTGGAGGCGGCGGGTTCGAGCCGTCCTCGACAGGGGGACGAGCGACGGGCGCCAGCGTGGGCCCCCATTCGAAGCGGCGACCGGGCGGACACCCGGCTGGAGCGAGGAGGCCCCGTGCCCGAGCAGACGCAGACCCTGCCCGACGTGAGGAAGTCGGTGACCGTGGCGGCGACGCCCGACCAGTGCTTCAAGATCTTCACCGAGCGCCCCGCGGCCTGGTGGCCGCCGTCCCACGTCCTGGTGCGCAAGGAGCGGGCCGGACTGGCCTTCGAGCCGGGCGTGGGCGGGCGTTACTACGAGTGGGACGTGGAAGGCACCGAGATCGCCTGGGGCCGCGTCCTGGAGTGGGTGCCGGGCCGCCGGGTCGCGATGACCTGGCGGATCGACCCCAACTGGCAGTCCCTGCCCACCGACGAGGGGGCCAGCGAGATCCAGGTCGACTTCGAGGCCGTCGACGCGGGCCGCACCAAGGTGTCGCTGGCACACGTCAAGCTGGACCAGCACGGTCCGGGCGCCGAGCGCATCTTCAAGGCGCTGGACGGGCCCAGCCCGGGGGAGACCCTGGCCCTCTTCGAGAAGGCCGTCGCGGACGGAGCGGGCGCATGAGCGTGGACGCGCCGGCCGCCCCCGCCACCGCGGCCGCCCAGGACACCGGCCTCGCCGCCGCCGCCGACCGGCTGCGGCCGCTCGCGGCCCTGCACGCACCGGACGCCGACGCCGGCCGGGCCCTCCCCCGTGAGGTGACCGACGCGATACGCGAAGCCGGCTTCGCCCGGCACTTCGCCCCCGCCCGCTTCGGCGGCACCGAGGGCACCTTCGACGAGCTGACCCGGGCCGTGGTCTCGGTCGGCGAGGGCTGTGCCGCCTCCGCGTGGTGCGCCTCGCTCGCCGCGTACTCCGCGCGCTTCGCCTCCCACCTGCCCGAGGAAGGCCACCAGGCCCTGTGGGGCACGAGCCCCGACACGGTCGTGGCGACCGGCCTCATGCCGGCCGGGCGGGCCCGTGCCGTGGACGGCGGCTGGCAGGTCACCGGCCGCTGGGCCTACGTCAGCGGCGTCGACTTCGCCGACTGGGTGATGGTCTGCGCGGCCGTACCGGGCGGCGACGGCCCGCCGCGGCTGCGCTTCTTCACCCTGCCCCGGGGCGCGTACACCGTGCAGGAGACCTGGAACAGCGTCGGTATGCGGGCCACCGGCAGCCACACCGTCGTCGTCGACGACGTGTTCGTACCGGCGTACCTGTCCTTCGACCGGACCGACATGCTCAGCGGCCGCAACGCCACCTCCACCGTGCCCGTCCACAACGTGCCCTTCCAGGCCGTCGGCAGCCTCAGCTTCATCGCCCCGGTCGTCGGGGCGGCCGCCGGGGCCCTGGCGGCGTGCGCCGGGTCGATCACCGGCAGGCGGCGCAGCGAGAGTGCCGAACTGACCGTCCTCCGGGCCTCCGGCCGGATCGACGCGGCCCGCGCCCTCGTCACGCAGAACGCCGAGGTGCTGGACCGGCGCCTGTTCACGCCCGAGCACATGGCCCGCAACGAGCGCAACGCCACCTACGCCGCGGAGACCCTCCGCGAGGCGGTCACCCTGCTGGTCGGCGCGGCGGGTACCGGCGGCCTCGGCGAGGAGCACGCCCTCCAGCGCTTCTGGCGGGACATCACGTCCGCCACCAGCCATGTCGCGCTCCAGTACGACACGTCGGCCCGCAAGACCTACTCGGCGGTACTGCTGGGCCCGGTCGAGTGAGCGGTTGAACAACGAGGAGGGGCGCCCCGCGGTGGGCGCCCCTCCGTCGTGCGGCTGAGGGCGGCGGAACCACCTGGAACGGTTGAGATCCCTTGAGCCTCCGGGGCGAAGGCTCAAGGCTCCCCTCTGAGTGCTCCGGGGATCTGTGCCAGGTTGTACGGCGGTGTCCGCTCATGGCCGTGCAGGGAGGCGCGGGGCTTTCCACCGCGCTCCGGCACGTCCGGAGCCCAGCGGGCACCAGCCCACGTGGCTCTTGGAGTCAGTTCCTGACAAGGCATCATGCAATGGACCCCGGCGACGGGACATCGGCCGACGCCCATGGAAAACCCGACGGTAGTCGAGCAGGAGCCCCTGTCGGTATCGAGACCGGTCTTGCCGGACGAGTCGGCGCCGCTGCCACCGCAGCCCCCGCACCGTTCGTTGGAGGCGGGCGAGAGCCCGGCACCTGTTCGGGCTCGCGATCAGTTGGTGCGCGAGACCTCCTCCAGGGCGTCTTCCCAGGTGTGCTGCTCGGCGTGGCCGGCGAACAGACAACAACCCTCACCGTCAGGACCCGGGGCGGCCACCGGACAGTCCGGCAGCACGACAAGTTCCACCTCGTCCGTCCCGTGCCAGCGGAGCCACAGCGCGGTCCCGTACGCGCCGATGTCGGCGAGGAGACCGAAGTGCTCATCCTCGTCGTGCGCGGGCAGCTGGCACTGCACCGCCCTGTCGATGTACGGGGCGGCCGATCGCTCCTGTACTTCCCGTACCAGGCCGTAGGGCACCTGGTGCCAGTGCACGCACCGCATCACGCTTTCACCTGAAGAGGACTGCTGGAGTGAGGCGGGCAACCTGTGCAGCGAGGACACAGGCATGAGGGAAAGCTGACGGGATCGGGGGGAGCCACCGGGTTCTCGACCTCCCGAACCTCTGTCGGCCGGCCCCACGTCCGGCCGGAGTCACGGGAGACCCTGATTCTCATGAGGACGCGCCGGCCGGCGGCCTGGCCCCCAGCCCGCGCGATGTCGTCCGGGACGGGTCTCGAAGCCTCGCCTCTCGTGATCATTACCGAACTCCTTTGTGAATCCCCTTGCTCGTCCGGGGGGATATCCAGGAAACCGCCGGGAGTCCGGGATCTCCACGGCATTGATGCGGCAGTCTTGGCGCAGATCCGTGCACGGGCGCCGAAAAGGCCGAAGCCGGTGAGAGGAGCGCCGTGGGACTGGCGGAACAACGCCGGGCACTGGGCTACAGTCAGGAGGAATTGGCTGAGTTGCTCGGTGTGGACCGCACAACGGTCGGACGCTGGGAAAGTGGAAGGGTGGCTCCCCAGCCGCCTCAGCGGCGCTGTCTGGCCGCAGCCCTCGGCATCGGTCTTCGCGAGCTGGACATCTTCCTGAAGCCGCCACGAGCCGCAGACCAGGAGGCCCCCGGTCTCCGTTCCAGCGACTCCTCAAGTGTGGGAGACCCCGACGAAATGATCCGCCGTGAGTTCCTCCGCATATTGACGGTCAGTGGTGCTCTGACCGCTCTGCCTGCTGAGGAGGCCGAGGCTCTGGCCGAGGGCGTCCGCCGGGGAGCGCCTGCCGACTTCGCGCGCATGAACGGGCATCTCTGGCAGGTCTACCGACTCGCTCGTTCCAAGGGGTCCGTCTACCCCGTGGTCCGGGACCAGTTGACGACACTCAACGAGGCGCTTGCGGGCTCCCGTGGAAGTACACGGCATTTGTTGGGCGCGGCTGCCGATCTCTTCCAACTGGCTGGTGAGGTGGCGTTCGACGGTAACCGGTACTCCGATGCCGCCGCTTCGTACGCGCTTGCCGCGTCGGTCGGCAAGGACGCCGAGGCGTACGACCTGTGGGCCTGCGCGCTGGTCCGTCACGCCTACGTGGACATGTCCGAGCAGCGCTATCAGCAGGCTGCGCAGATCCTTGGCGCGGCCGAGCGACTGGCCGGCCGAGGGGACAGCCGCCTCTCGACCCGGCACTGGGTCGCATCCGTCCAGGCCGAGGCGTACGCCGGGCTCGGCGACCTGGATGCATGCGAGCGCGCGATGGACCGGGCCGAGACCGTCCGCGACCTCACCCCGGAAAGCCTCGACGTCGGTTGGCTCCGGTTCGACGGCGCGCGACTGGCCGAGGAGCGAGGATCACGCTACGTACGACTCGGCCGTCTCGATCTGGCCGAGAGGGCCTTGAAGAGCGCCTTGGAGCAGACGGCCCTGGCACCCGGGCAGTCCTACCGGAGACGTGCAGCGGTTCTCACCGATCTGGCTGCCGTCGGTGCGAGGCGGCGGGACGGGGAACAGGCCGTGGAGTACGGGAGGGAGGCCCTCGCGTTGGCCAGGTCCTCCGGGTCCGGCTATGTCGTCCGTAAACTCCTGGGCCTGCGCAAGGAGTTCAGGCCATTGGGCCATGACCGCCGTGTGGCGGAGCTGGGGGCGGAGATCGCCGTTCCGGGCACGCCGTGACGAGAGGGGTGGGTATGTCGCAGACCGAGGGTGCACGACTGTTCCGGGAGGCATGGATCGCGGGAGTCCTCCGGCACTTCCCCGGTGAGCCGAAGGCCGGCTATGTCACGCCGTGGGACGGCACTCCGCAATGGGAGCGGGAGGCGGCGGGCGCCGTCCACGAGCAGGTCCGCCACTTCGTCGAGGTCAGCGGCGGCACCACGGTACGTCTGTCCCGTGAGCAGAAGGGCCGCTTCGTCGCCACGTGCTGGACGGCTCAGATGTTCAAGCACTTCGAGGACCCGAAGCCCGGATACGTGGCCGACTGGGCCGATCTGCCTGCCTGGCAGCAGGAGACCGACGCCGACGTCTTCGAGGCCATCGAGAGGGCGCCGGCCTGACCGCGCCGGTCCTCCGGCGTGCGGCCGGCGGTTCTCCGGCGCGGGTTCCGCCCGGCGCGGTCGGGCTCCTCCGGCCGCCCGCGCACCCTCGCGCCGGGCCGTCTCGCCGCGGTGGTTCAGACAGGGGTGGTCTGTCTCTCCTGGACGGGTGCCCGGCCCCGCACAGGCGCGGGGGGCCGGGCGAAGGTCTTGAGGTCGAAGCCCGGTTCCCGGGCCGCCTCGGGTGACGGGCCGGTGCCCGCGGCCAGCAGGCGGCGGGTGATGCCGTGGTCGGCGGGGCGGTTCAGGGACTCGGCGCCGATCAGCAGGCCGCCGCGGAAGCAGAGGACGGAGAACCGCCCGCCCGCCACGTCGCCGACGGTCACGGTCTCGTCCGGGGCGGCGGTGAGGCCCGCCATCTGGAGCCGCAGGCCGTACTGCTCGGACCAGAACCAGGGCACCGCGGTGTACGGGGCCGGTTCACCGCAGATCGCCGCCGCGACACAGCGCGCCTGGTCCGTGGCGTTCTGCACCGACTCCAGGCGGATGTGCCGGCCGGCGTACGGGCTGGGGAAGCGGGCGCAGTCACCGATCGCGTAGATGTCCGGGTCGTCGGTCCGCAGGTGGCTGTCGACCACGATGCCGTCACCGACGCCGAGTCCGGCGCCCAGGGCCAGGTCCGTGTTCGGGACCACCCCGATCCCGACGACGACCAGGTCCGCGGCGATCCGTTCGCCGCCGTCCAGCTCCATCACCCGGACCCGGCCCGTGCCGTCGCCGTACAGCGCGGTCACCTCACGGCCCAGCAGCACGCGGACCCCGGCGTCCCGGTGTCCGGTGACGACCCGTTCCGCCATGACGGGGGTGAGCGCCCGGGCCAGGGCCCGCGGCTGTGCCTCCACCACCGTCACCTCGTGGCCGAGCCCGCGCGCGGTGGCCGCCACCTCCAGGCCGATGAAGCCCGCGCCGACCACCACGACCCGCTTCGGCGATCCGCTGAGCCGCAGCCGGAGGTCCTCCGCGTCGGCGGTGCCGCGCAGCGTCAGCACCCCGGACAGGGACGCGCCGGGGACCGGCAGGGTGCGCGGACGGCAGCCCGTCGCGAGCACCAGCGTGCCGTAGGGCAGCCGCAGCCCGGACGCCAGGCAGACGGTGTGCCGGTCGCGGTCGACCGAGGCGACCCGGTGGCCGGCCATCAGCTCGATGTCCTGGGCGGCGTAGAAGGACGGCGGGCGCAGCACGGTCTCCTCGGGGGCGACCGCACCGGTCAGATAGCCCTTGGACAGCGGCGGCCGGTCGCAGGGCCCGCCCGGTTCGTCACCGATGAGGGTGATGCGGCCGGTGAAGCCCTTGGCGCGCAGCGCCGCCGCGGTGTCGGCCCCGGCCTGGCCGGCCCCCGCCACGACCACGGAGTCGGCGGCCATCAGCTCTGGGCCTCGGGGAGGTGCACCAGCAGTCCGTCGATCGCGTCGGACACCGGGAGCTGGCAGCTCAGCCGGCTGAACTCCGAGCGTTCGCAGGCCGTTCCGTACAGGACGTCGTCCTCGACGTCGTCCATCGCGGGCAGCGGCAGGGTGTTGGCCGGGTCGATGTACACATGGCAGGTGCCGCACTGGGCGGAACCGCCGCACTGGGCCTCGATGCCTTCGACGTTGTTGAGTTTCGCACCGCGCATGACCGTGTTCGGGGCCTCGACGTCGACCACGGTGACGGTTCCGTTGGGATGCTGGTAGGTGATCTTGGCCATGGCTAGCTCTCCTCGGGGAATATCGGCCGGCCGGGCGGGACGACGGGACAGCCCTTACGGAAACCGGACTGTGGGTCATCCCTCTGCAGGCGCGGTGGAGCCCCTCTCGACCGCCTCCGGCGCCTCGACCGGTTCCCCACCGCGGGCCGACCCCCGGTCCGTCACGGCGGCGCAGTGTGCCCGTATGACAGTGACCGATCGGACACGTGACACGGCCCCGCCCCCCGGCGCGGTCGGCGGCCGGAGGCTGCGGCTCGTCCTGGCCGCCTGCTGCCTGGGCCAGTTCATGAACGTACTGGACGCCTCGGTGGTGAACGTGGCCCTGCCCGTCATCGCCGGTGACCTGGGCTTCGACCAGCACAACCTGCACTTGGTGAACAACGCCTACACCGTCGTGGTCTGCGGCTTCCTGCTGCTCGGCGGGCGGCTCGCCGACCTCTTCGGCCAGCGCCGGGTCTTCCTGCTCGGCGTGGGGCTGTTCACCCTGGCCAGTGTGGTCGGGGGAGCGGCCCACGATCCGGTGACCCTGGTGCTCGCCCGCGCCTTCCAGGGCCTCGGGGCGGCCGTCATGACCCCCGCCACCCTCACCGTGCTCGGCACCACCTTCACCGAACCGGCCGCCCGCGCCAAGGCGTTCGGATGGTGGAGCGCGGTCTCCGGGGCGGCCGGCGCGGTCGGTGTGCTGGCCGGCGGGGTGATCATCGAGTACTTCTCCTGGCGCTGGATCTTCCTGGTCAACGCCCCCATCGGCGTCCTGCTGTTCGCCGCCGTCCGCTGGTCCGTGCCGGAGACCGGTCCGCGCCGGAACGGCCCGGGCCGGGGACTCGACCTGCCCGGCGCCCTGACCGTGACGTCCGGGCTGATGGCCACCGTGTACGGCGTCGCGGAGTCCCACACCTACGGCTGGGGATCCGCCCGGGTGCTCGGGCCGCTGGTCTGCGGGGTGGCGCTGCTCGCCGCCTTCGTGGTCATCCAGGCCACGTACGCCCGCGACCCGCTGGTGCCGCTGGGGGTCTTCCGCAACCGGTCGGTCGCCGCGGCGAACGCGGTGGCCTTCTTCGGTATCGCGGCGCTCTTCAGCACCTTCTACTTCTTCACCCTGGTCCTCCAGCAGGTGCTGGGTTACAGCCCGCTGCACACCGGGCTGAGCTATCTGCCGCTCTCGCTCGGTATCGCCCTCGGAGGCTGGGGGGTGGCCCGCCTGGTGCCCCGGGCCGGGCCGCGGCCGATCCTGCTCGGCGGGCTCGGCCTGTCCGGGGCCGCCCTGTTCTGGCTGTCCGCGGTCGACGCGGGCTCCGGCTACACCGGTGACGTCCTCGGGCCGGCCGCGCTCCTCGGGTTCGGCATGGGCGCGGTGCTCAACGCCACCACCAACGCGGCCACCGCGGGTCTGCCCCCGCACCAGGCGGGGCTCGCCTCCGGCCTCCTCAACACCACCCGGCAACTGGGCAGCGCCGCCGGCCTGGTGGTCCTGGCGGCCCTGGCCACGGCCCGTATCGACGGCCGGGCAGCCGAGGGCGCGGCCCCTGCCGACGCGCTGGCCTCCGGTTACGGCCTCGCCCTCACCGGAGCCGCCCTGTTCGCCGTGGCCGGGTTCGTGGCCGCGCTGTTCGTGCCGGTACGGAAGAGGCCGGCCCTCCACGAGGGCGGCGGCGGGAGGGCGGCGGCCTGAGGAAGAGAGGCGGCCCCTTCCCGCACGACGGCACCCCCCCGCGGACCGGTCGCGGGGGGTGCCGTCGTGCGCGAAGCGGTACGGGAGCCCGCACGGGAAGAGGGGGGTGCGGGGCGCTCCCGCGCTCCCGCACCCCCCTCGCCGGGGCCGTCACCAGGTGACGGGCAGTTCCCACAGGCCGTAGATCACGGCGCCCTCCTTGCGGGGGATCTCCAGGAAGGGCTTGGCCAGCCGCAGCGTCGGGACGCGCTGGAACAGCTTGCTCCAGACGATCTGCAGCTCCAGGCGCGCCAGGTCCGCCCCGATGCAGTGGTGGACCCCGTGCCCGAAGCCCAGGTGCTTGCGGCTGCCCCGGCGGATGTCCAGCTTCTCCGGCTCGGGGAAGACCTCCGGGTCGCGGTTGGCGGCCAGGCCGAGGCAGAGGATGCCGTCGCCCTTGCGGATGACCTGGCCGGCGACCTCGATGTCCTCCAGCGCCACCCGGGGCACGGCGGTGTCCCCGATGGTCGCGAACCGCACCAGCTCCTCCACCGCCGGGACCACCAGCGAGGGGTCGTCCAGCAGCAGTTGCAGCTGGTCGGGGTTCTCCAGCAGGCAGGCCGTGCCCAGGGAGATCTGGCTGGCGGTCGTCTCGTGGCCGCCGTTCATCAGGAGCCGGACCATGTTGAACAGGTCGCGGTCGGTGTACTCCTCGCCGGACGCCTCGTAGTCGGCCATCGCCCGGCTGAGCAGGTCCTCGCCCGGCTCCTTCTTCTTCAGCTGGATGAGCTCGCTGATGTAGGCGTTGACCTCGACGATCGCGGCCTGCCGCTCCTCGGTCGAGCTGTGCCCGCCGAGCAGCGCGGTGCCGTGCTTGATGAAGAACTCGTGCTGGTCCTGCGGGATGCCGAGCAGTTCGCAGATCACCGTCATCGGCACGGCCAGCGAGAAGACCCGGTGGAAGTCGACCGGGCCCTCCATCGCCAGCATCCGGTCCAGGTGGTCGTCGACGATCTCCTCGATCCGAGGACGCAGCCGCTGGACCTGCCGGTGGGTGAAGGTCAGCGCGGCCTTGCGGCGGGTACTGCTGTGCTCCTTGCCGTCGTAACCGATGAACGAGGTCTCGGTGCGGTACTCCGGCGGGGCCACGAAGTAGAAGGGGAAGTTGTCGTGCCTGCGGGAGGCGCTCAGCCGCGGATCGGTGAGCAGCTCACGGATCGTCTGATAGTTCGTCACCGTCCATATGCGCAGGCCGGAACCGTCCAGAGTGACCTGCGAGACGTCCTTCTCGGTCATCTCGGCATAGGCGCGCGGGGGAGTGAAGGGGCACTGGCGCTTGTACGGGAAGGTCTGCGCCTCCGCCTCGGCGGGGACAGCTGACTCCAGGTCGCTGATGGTCACAGTGGATCGATCCTCTCCGGTCCGTGAAGGGTCCGTGGAAGTGGTGGAACACGGTGGTGCGGCGCACGGCTGTGCGACTGCTCCTGGTGGGGCGCGGGTGGAGCCCTCCGGTGCCCGGCGCGCTGCGACGTCCATGCCTCCGCCCGGAGCGGGCATCCGTCCGGGGCGGACGACTGTCCGGTGGCGAGGGCGTCCTCCTTCCCGCGAGCCGGGTCCACCCGGGAGACCGCCTTCCCGGCCTCGGCTGTACGGCCCGGCGGAACCGGCCGGACGACGCCGGTGCGGGGTCCGGCCGGCGCCAGTACAACCGGCCGGGCTGGTGCGCCGGTCGAGCGGGCGCGGAGAGCGGGGCGTACGGGGAGGGGCGGGGCGTACGAGGAGGACCGGGGCGGGGCGGGGCCGAGGGACCGGTCCCGGCTCCGCCCCGCCTCGTCCCGGGCCCGAGGCGGCGGCCGCACCCTGCACGCCCGGTACCCGTGACCAGGCGGGGCCGGGCCGGGAGCGACCAGGAGGAGGAGTGATGTCCCCAGTCACCGGGGCCGGACCGCTGGACGGCCTGAAGGTCCTCGAACTGTCGGCGATCGGGCCGGTCCCGTTCGCCTGCATGATGTTCGCCGACCTCGGCGCCGATGTCCTCAGAGTCGAACGGGCCGACGGCGCAAGGGCGTTCGCCGACTGGCACCGGGAACTGGACCGGGGCCGCAGGACGGTCGCCCTCGACCTGAAGGACCCGGCCGGCACCGAGGAGCTGCTGCGCCTGGCGGACACCGCGGACGTCCTCGTGGAGGGCTTCCGCCCCGGGGTCGCCGAACGCCTCGGCATCGGCCCGGAGACCTGCCTGCGCCGCAACCCGCGGCTGGTCTACGCCCGGATGACCGGGTGGGGCCAGGACGGCCCGCTCGCCCGTACCCCCGGGCACGACATCAACTACCTGGCCCTCACCGGTGCCCTGTACGCCACGGGAGAGGCGGGCGGCCCCCCGGTGCCGCCCCTCAACCTGCTGGGCGACTTCGGCGGTGGTGCGATGTACCTGGTGGCGGGGGTGCTCGCGGCCGTCGTCGAGCGGTACACCTCCGGCCGGGGGCAGGTCGTGGACACCTCGATCCTGGACGGGGTCAACAGCCTTCTGGGCATGGCCGTCGCCATGGCGGACACCGGCCGGTGGCAGCACCGGCGGGGCACCAACCTGCTGGACGGCGGCGCTCCCTTCTACACCTGCTACGCCTGCGCCGACGGCGGCCACGTCGCCGTCGGAGCCCTGGAGGACCGCTTCTACGCCGCCCTCCTGGACGGCCTCGCCCTCGACCCGGGCCGGCTGCCGGACCGCCAGGACCCGGCGAACTGGCCGGCCCTGCGGCGGGCGTTCGCCGACCGGTTCCTGCGCCGCGACCGCGACGCCTGGGCAGGGCACTTCGAGGACACCGACGCCTGTGTCACCCCCGTCCTCAGTCTCGACGAAGCCGCCCTCCACCCGCACCAGCGGGCCCGCGGGAGCGCCCCCGGCGCCCCCGCGCCACGGTTCAGCCGCACCCGGGCGATGCTCCACCGGTGACCCGGTGACCCGGTGACCCGGTGACCCGGTGACCCGGTGACCCTTCGCCCGGCCCGGCCCTTCGCGGCCGGCGGCCGAACGGCCGCGACCAGGCCCGCGACCACGGCCGCGACCAGGGCCCCCGGCCCGGCGGCCCCCCTCCGGTACCCCCCTCGCGGGCGGCGGCCCCGGGCGGAACACCCGCCCCGGGCCGCCGTTCCGGTGCGTCCCGCCGAGGCCACGGGGGATCGACCTGGGCTCCAGCGATCCTCCGCATACCCGCCGGACGCTGGTCACCGGCAGCCGGAGACGCCGGCCGTTCGCCGGACACCGAGAAGGGGAGGGACGATGGCCGAGCAGAGTTTCCAGCTCTACGACACGACCCTGCGCGACGGTACCCAGCAGGAAGGCATGGTGCTGACGGTCGAGGACAAGCTCGCCGTCGCACGCCGGCTCGACGGCCTCGGGGTGGGCTTCATCGAGGGGGGCTGGCCCGGTGCCGTGCCCAAGGACACCGAGTTCTTCCGCCGGGCCCGCACCGAACTGGTCCTGGAGAACGCGGTGCTCGCCGCCTTCGGGGCTACCCGCCGGCCCGGCGTCCAGGCCGCCGTCGACCCGCAGGTACGCGCCCTGCTGGAGGCGGAGACCCCGGTCGTCACCCTGGTCGCCAAGAGCCACACCGGGCACGTGCGCAACGCACTGCGCACCACCCTCGCCGAGAACCTCGCGATGATCAGCAGCACCGTGCGCCACCTGGTGCACGCCGGACGCCGGGTCTTCGTCGACGCCGAGCACTACTTCGACGGCTACCAGCTCAACCGCGAGTACGCGCTGGCCGTCGTCCGGGCCGCGGCCGAGGCCGGTGCCGAGACCGTCGTCCTGTGCGACACCAACGGCGGCTCGCTGCCCGACGAGGTCGGCGCGGTCGTCGCCGAGACCTACGCCATGACCGGCGTGCGGCTCGGCATCCACTGCCACAACGACACCGGGTGCGCCGTCGCCAACACCATGGCGGCCGTGGACGCGGGCGCCGTCCACGCCCAGGGCACCGCCCACGGCTACGGCGAACGCTGCGGCAACGCCGACCTGTTCACCGTAGCCGCCAACCTCGTCCTCAAGCGCGGCCGCGAGGTCGTCCCGCTGGAGAAGCTGCGGGAACTGGCCGCCGTCGGCCACGCCGTAGCCGAGCTGACCGAGGTGCCCGGCACCGTCGCCGCCCCCTACATCGGCCGGGCCGCCTTCACCCACAAGGCGGGGCTGCACGCCTCGGCCCTGCGCGTGGACCCCGGCCTCTACCAGCACACCACCCCCGAGCTGGTCGGCAACATGATGCGCACCCTGGTCTCCGACATGGGCGGGCGCTCCTCCATCGAGCTCAAGGCCCGCGAACTCGGTTACGAGGTCGAGGCCGGCTCCGAGGAGGTGGCCCGCGCCGCGACCCGCGTCAAGGAGCTGGAGAACGCCGGTTACAGCTTCGAGTCCGCCGACGCCTCCTTCGAGCTGCTGCTGCGTGAGGAGCTGGGCGGCGAGGGCCCGGCCCCGTACCCCTTCGAGGTCGAGTCGTGGTCCGTCGGCGTCTCCGGCACGCACGTCGGCGAGGTCCGCACCGAAGCCCTCGTGCGGCTGAAGGTCCAGGGCCGCACCGTCACCGCGAGCGGTCAGGGCAACGGCCCCGTCAACGCCCTGGACACCGCGCTGCACACCGCCCTGGACCCCTGCTTCCCGGTGCTGGCGCAGCTGGAGCTCGTCGACTACCGGGTACGGGTGCTCAGCGGCGAGACCGGGAGCGGCGCCGCCGCCCGGGTGCTGATCTCCTACCGGGCCGGCGACCGCCGCTGGGGCACCGTCGGCGTGGACGGCAACACCACGGCCGCCAGCTGGCAGGCCCTCCTCGACGCCGTCCACTACGTCCTGCTGGACGGACCGCCGGGCCGGGCCGAGGAAGCCCCGCGCCTGACCGCCGTGACAGCGGGCTGAGTCCCGACCCTCTTGGAGTGACAGGTGCGTCTCGAAGACGTCTACATACGGGGGACCTCCGTCAGGCTCCCCGCCCGCATCCCGGTCGCCGAGGCCGTCGCCTCGGGCGCCTGCCCGCCCCGGGTGGCCGCCGGCGCGGCCATGGAATCGGTGGCCCACTCACCCGACGAGTCCGCCGCGGAGATGGCGGCCACCGCCGCCAGGACCGCCCTGGAGCGGGCCGGCACGCACGGTGGCGACGTCGATCTGCTGCTGCACGCGGACACCTACCACCAGGGCCAGGACCTGTGGCCGGTCGCCTCCTACATCCAGCGCGAGGCGCTCGGCAACTCCTGCCAGGCCGTGGAGATCCGGCAGATGTCCAACGGCGGGCTCGCCGCGCTCGACCTGGCCACCGCCTACCTGAGGGCGGGCCACGGCCGCGGTGACGCGCTGCTCACCACCGCCGACCGCTTCTGCGCCCCCGGTATCGACCGCTGGAACACCGACCCCGGCACCCCCTACGCCGACGGTGCCACCGCGCTGGTGCTCTCCCGGCGCGGCGGCTACGCCCGGCTGGTCTCGCTCGCCATGCACGCCGACCCCGAACTGGAACCGCTGCACCGCGGCGACGACCCGTTCACCACCGCCCCGTTCGGCCACCGGATGCCGGTCGACTTCGAGGCGGCCAAACGCTCCTTCACCGGCCGTACCGGTATCTCGTACGCCATCACCCGCGCCCACAACGGCCAGCAGACCGTCATCAAGCAGGCGCTGGCCGACGCCGGATCCGAACTGGGGGACGCCGACTGGGTGGTGCTGCCGCACTTCGGGCGCCGCCGTCTGGCCGCCATCTACTACAAGCCCTTCGGCATCGACCCCGCCCGGACCACCTGGGACTTCAGCCGCACCGTCGGACACCTGGGCGCGGGCGACCAGTTCGCCGGCCTGGACCACCTGACGTCCTCCGGCAGGGCGGCCCCCGGCGACCGGGTCGTGCTGATCAGCGTCGGCGCGGGCTACAGCTGGGGCTGCGCCGTCCTCGACATCCTCGAACGTCCGGCCCCGGACCCCGTCTGAGCACGCGTCCAGCCGCTCTCCACCTCCGCTCAAGTCATCCATGCAAGCCTCGTGATCCGCCCTGCTGCGGACTGTTCGAAGGGAAGGTTCGCCGTGGCACCCACCGCTACGACCGAGACCGAAGCACTCCACGTCACGGAGCACTCCGTCACCGTCGGCGCGTCACCCGACGCCGTCTACGCCCTCGTCGCGGACGTCACCGAGTGGCCCCAGGTGTTCGGCCCCACCGTGCACGTCGAGGTGCTGGAGGAGGCCCCGGCCGAGGGCGGCGAGCAGCTGCTGCGTATCTGGGCCGTCGCCGGCGACAAGGTCCGCACCTGGACCTCGCGCCGCGTCCTGGACCCGGCGACCCGCAGCGTCACCTTCCGCCAGGTCGTCACCGCCGCCCCGGTCGCCTCGATGGGCGGCGAGTGGCGCGTCCAGGAGCTGGAGGACGGCTCCAGCCGCGTCACCCTGCTGCACGACTACCGGGCGGTCGACGACGATCCGGCCGCCGAGGAGCTCATCGAGCGGGCCGTCGACACCAACAGCCGCGCCGAACTCCTCGCCCTGAAGAACACCGCCGAACTCGGCGGGCGCCGCGAGGAGCTCCACTTCACCTTCAGCGACTCCGAGACGGTCTTCGGCGCCGCCGGCGACGTCTTCGCCTTCCTCGACCGGGCCGACCTGTGGCCCGAGCGGCTGCCCCACGTGGCCCGCCTCGACCTCGACGAGGACGAACAGGGCATCCAGCACATGGACATGGACACCCGCAGCCCGGACGGCTCCACGCACAACACCACCTCGGTCCGCGTCTGCTTCGAGGACCGCCACGTCATCGTCTACAAGCAGCTGCGGGTCCCGGTCGCGATGGCCGGCCACACCGGCCGCTGGGTGATCGAGTCCCTCGGCGACGGCACCGTCCGGGCGACCTCCTGGCACACCGTCACCCTGGACCCGGAGGGCGTCAGGACGGCGCTGGGACCGGACGCCACCCTCGCCGAGGCCCGTGCGCTGGTCCGCAGGTCCCTCGGTACCAACAGCTCCACGACCCTGCGCCACGCCAAGGAGTTCGCGGAGGAAGCGCGTGCACGGGCGTAACCGGGAAGCACCGCTCACGGTGATCAACCGGTTCCAGGTGAAGGGGGACACGGAACGCTTCGAGCGCGCGTTCCGCGACCACTCCCAGTACCTGCGCCGGCGGGAGGGCTTCGCCTTCCTGGTGACCGTCCAGCTCGTGGAACGCCCCGAGGTGTACGTCCACCTGGGGCACTGGCGGACCTCCCGCGGCTTCCTGGACACCGTCCACGACGACACGTTCCAGAAGCACGTCAGGCAGCTGGGGCCGATGGTCGAGACCGAGGTGGACCAGGCCGTGAGCGTCTCGCGGGTACTGCGGGGGAACGCGGTGACCGACTCCGCGACCGTCGTCCTGACCCGGGCCAGGGTCCGCAGCGACCCCGCGGCCTACGAGCGGTGGTTCGCCGAGGGCAACGAGCACCTCGCCCGGCTCGGCGGCTACGGCGGCAGCGACCTGCTGCGCTCCACCCTCCGCCCGGACGTCTACACCGGCGTCCAGTGGTGGCAGGACGCCCGGTCCTGCGACCGCGCCCAGGCGGACCCCGGCCACCGGGCGGTCGCCACGGAGCTGCGGCGCGTCGCCGACCTGTCCGTGGAGCGCTGCCGCCACGTGGCGTACGAGAGCGTCGTCCTCTGAGGGGCCTCCCCGGGAGAGCGCCGTACGGAGCCGGGGGCCCACGGGCCCCCGGCTCCGGCGCGTCCGGGGCGCGAGCCCCCTTCGAGCGGCCGGGCGCACTCTGGTCACATGGCGAATCCGATGCGTATCACCGTGGTCCGCGGACGGCCCGACGAGGCGGAACTCGCGGCCGTGACCGCCGTACTGCTCGCCCTGGCACGCCGCGCGGGCGAGCCGGACGAGGAGACCAGGGCGGCCTACGCCGGATGGACCGTCAAGCGCGGCGGGTACCGCAACCCGGCCACCTGGACCGCGCCGTGAAGCGGGACTCGCCGCACACCGAGGGAGGGGGAGACGTGACAGGTCACCGGACCTTTACGGAACACATCCAGGCCCAGGCCGCGAAGACGCCGGACCGGGAGGCGCTGATCCTCCTCACCGAGCGTGAGGGCCGTCTGGTGCCCCGCACGGTCACCTACGGCGAACTGGACCGCGCGGCCCGCGCCCTGGCCGCCGTCCTGCGCCGGCACACCGCGGTGGGCGACCGGGTGCTGATCGCCCACCGCGCGAACGGACCGTTCGCCACCGCCTTCCTCGCCTGCCTGTACGCCGGGGCCGTCGCGGTCCCCGTCGCCCCGCCCGGCGGGCACGGCCACCACGACGAGCGCATCGGCGGGATCGTGAAGAACGCGGCCGCCGCCTGCGTCCTCACCACCCTCGACGAGGCGCCCGAGGTCTCCCGGCTGCTCGCCCGCACCGGGCACGGCGACGTGGTGTGCCTGCCCGTCGACGGGCAGGCCGTCCGGGAGTCCGCGGAGCCCTGGGAGCCGTACACGCCCACCGAGGACACCGTCGCCTACCTCCAGTACACCTCCGGCTCCACCCGCGCCCCGCACGGTGTGGTCGTCACCCACCGCAGCCTGCTCGCCAACCAGCGGGCCATCTCCGAGGCCCTGGGGACCCGCCCCGGTGTCCGGACGGGCGGCTGGCTCCCCCTCCACCACGACATGGGGCTGGCCGGGCAGCTGCTGCACGCCCTGTGGCTCGGCGGGACCAGTGTGCTGATGTCCCCGGCCGCGTTCGTCAAGCGGCCCGCGAACTGGCTGGAGACCGTCTCCCGCTACCGGCTGACCGTGAGCGGCGCCCCCGACTTCGCCTATGAGATGTGCGTCCGCCGGATCAACGACACGCAGCTCGCCGGGCTGGACCTGTCCGGCTGGGAGACCGCCGTCAACGGCGGCGAGCCCATCTCCCCCACCACCCTGAGCGCCTTCGCAAAACGCTTCGCCCCGGCCGGCCTGAGACCCGGCGCCCTGGCCCCCTGCTACGGCCTGGCCGAGGCGACCCTGCTGGTCACCGGCGCCCGCACGGCACCCGAGGCCGCCTCGCGCACGGTCGACGCCGGGGCTCTGGAGGCCGGTGTGCTGGCCGCCCCCGCCCCCGGCGCGCCCGCGCGGGTCCTCGCCCACTGCGGCCCGGCGGCCGGTACCGAGGTACGCGTCGTCGACCCGGTCACCCACCGCGAACTCCCCGACAACACCGTGGGGGAGATCTGGGTGCGCGGCGAGAGCGTCGGGCCCGGCTACTGGGCCCGGCCGGCCGAGACGGCCGCCTCCTTCGGCCACCGGATCGACGGCGGCGGAGCGGGCTATCTGCGCACCGGTGACCTCGGCGCCCTCGACGGCGGCCTGCTCCATGTCACCGGCCGCCTCAAGGACATGATCGTCTTCGCCGGACGCAACCTCTACCCGCAGGACCTGGAGCGCACCGCCCAGCAGGTCAGCTCCCTCTTCGGCGCCGCCACCGCCTTCTCCGTGCCCGGCAGCCGCGAACGCGTCGTCCTCCTCCAGGAACTGCGCGCCCGCAGCCGGCACGACATCGACCTGGCCGCCCTCTCCGACGCCGTACGGCAGCGGCTGAGCGAGGAGTACGACGTGAGCGCCGCGGCCGTGCTGCTGGTGCGGCCGGGTACGGTGCGCCGCACCACGAGCGGGAAGGTGGAACGGGCCGCCATGCGGCGGCTGTTCCTGCGCGGCGAGATCACCCCGCTGCACCAGCGGATGGAGCCGGAGATCGAGCTGCTCGTGGCAGCCGGGAGGCAGCGATGAACGACGGACGGGCCGCGGCGGCCGGGAGGCGGCGATGAACACGGCCCTCGCGAGGATCGACGACCTGGAAAGGGCGTTCGGCCCCCTCGACGACCCCGGCAACCCGCTCGGTGCCCACGCCCTGCTCGCCGCCGACGCGGCGGGCAGCGTGCTGCCCGGGGCCGAAGCCGTCCTGGACGCCTTCGGCCTCAACGCGGAGTTCGTCCCCGCCGACGTGGGCGGCCGGCTGGAACGCATGGACGTGCTCGGCCGGATCCTGCGTCCCGTCTTCCGCCGGGACGCCTCGCTCGGCTTCGGCTACGGCCTCAACTGCTTCTTCGCCACCGCCCCCGTGTGGACCGCGGGGAACGAGGAGCAGCGCGGGCACGCGGCCCGGCTGCTCCTCGGCGGACGGCGGGTCGCCGTCGCCCGCCACGAGGTGGCGCACGGCAACGACTTCGTCCGCGACGAGTTCACCGCGCGCACCGTGCCCGGCGGCCTGGTCCTGGACGGCAGCAAGTCCGCCGTCGCCAACGCCTCCCGGGCCACCGGCCTGGTCGTCTTCGCACGGATGGAGGACGCACCGCGCGGACGTACCCACAGCGTGCTGCTCCTCGACCGGGACGAGCTGCCGGCCGGACGGGTCGAGGACCTGGCCCGCCACACCACCACCGGTATGCGCAGCACCGAGTTCGGCGGGCTGCGGATCACCGACTGCCCGGTGCCCGGGGACGCGGTCCTCGGCGCGCCCGGCGACGGCTACGAGCTGTCCCTGCGCTCCTCGCTGCTGATCCGCGGCCTGATCCCCTCGATCGTGCTGGCCGGCGCGGACACCGCCCTGCGCACGGTCGCCCGGTTCGCGGTCCGGGAACGGGCCGACGGCCGGTCCTCGCTGGACGTCCAGCACGTACGGTCCGTGCTGACCGGCGGCTTCCTGGACCTCCTGGTCATCGACTGCCTGGCCCTGGTCGCCACCCGGGCGCTCCATCTGCTGCCCCGCCAGATGAGCGCCTACGCCGCCGCCGCGGCCTATCTGGCGCCCAAGCTGGTGGCCGAGTCCATGGACGAGATGTCCTCGGTCCTCGGTGAGGAGACCTTCGCGCAGGACGGCGCGTACGGCATGTTCCAGAAGCAGCGCCGGGACCTGCCGGTCACCTCGCTGGGCCACGCCGGGAGCGCGGGCCGCCAGGTCAGCATCCTGCCCCAGCTGCCCTACTTCGCCCGGCACGCCTGGTTCGCCGACCCGGAGGCGCCGGCCGCGCTGTTCCGGCCGGACGGGGAGCTGCCGCCGCTCGACCTGTCCCAGCCCGCCCTGCTGGGCGACGGCGACCCGCTGGCCGCGACCCTCGTCGCCTGCACCGACCTGCTGGAGTCGGAGAGCGGGACCGGCGGGGGGCACGACTGCGGGCCCGCGCTGCGCTTCCTGGTCAGGACGCTCACGGGTGAACTCGTCGAACTCAAGAAGGCGTTCGAGAAGATCCCGGAAGGCGACCGGGAGACCCTCTCCAGTCCGTACAGCTTCGGCCTCGCCGACCGCTACACGCTGGTGCTCGCCGGGGCCGCGGCCCTGGGGGTCTGGCGCGAGCAGCGCGACACCGCCGCCGGCGCCTTCCTCGGGACCACCGCCTGGATCACCTCCCTGCTCTACCGGCTGGCCGGACGGCTCGGGCTGCCGCTGCCCGACCGGCCCGCCGACTGCGAACGGCTGGTCCTGGACGAGGTCATGGCGCGGTTCCACAACCGGCGCAGCTACGACCTCTACAGCTCGCCGCTCGCCTGAGGAGCCGCCGTCCGCCCCCTGGGGCGACGGCTCCCGAGAGGCCCGCCGCCGAAGCCCACCCGGGCCGAGGACCCACCGTCCCCCCGACCGCACCGGGCGCCCCCGCCCCAGAGCCGGACAGGAAGCACCGTCATGCAGGAAAAACCGCCGAGTCAGCAGGACGACTTCACCGTGGCGCACCGCGAATGGCTCAGCGAGCGGGTGGCCCACTACCTCGGCCACCCGGTCGGCGAGAACGCCTCCCTGACGGCCGAGGGCCTGGACTCCGTCGCCGCCCTCAGCCTCTACGGCGACATCGAGGAGGAGTTCGGCCCGCTGATCGAGCCGGACGACATCTGGGCCTACCCCACCGTGCGCGGGCTCGCCCACCTCCTGGCGATGCGCGACACCCGCGGGGAGGGCGGCCGGGTCCGCGCCGCGTTCGTCTTCACCGGCCAGGGCTCGCAGCACCCGGGGATGACGTCCGGCCTGTACCTGAACTCCACCGGCTACCGGACCTTCCTGGACGAGGCCGACGCCGCGCTCAGCCCGTGGACCAAGGAGTCGGTGGTCAGGCTCATCCTGTCCGACGACCCCCGGATCCACCGCACCGCGCTCACCCAGCCCGCCCTGTTCGCCGTCGAGTACGCCCTGGCGCGGACGCTCCAGGAGGCGGGGGTGCGGCCGGTGGCGGTGCTGGGGCACGGCATCGGCGAGTTCGCCGCGGCCACGATCGCCGGCGCGCTGTCCCTCGCGGACGCCGCCCGGGTGGTGTCGATGCGCGGCGCCTTCATGCAGTACCTGCCGCCGGGCGGCGGCATGATGGCCACCTGCCTCACCCCGTACGAGGCCGCCGAGGCCGTCGCCGCCGAACCCGCCGTCGGCATCGGCGCCATCAACGCGGCCAAGGCGGTCGTGCTCTCCGGCGACCGGGCGGGGCTGGAACGGATCGAGGCGGCCCTCGCCGGGCGGGGGACGCGCTGCCGCCACCTGGCGGTCTCGCACGCCTTCCACTCGCCGCTGATGGCCTCCGTGGTCCCCAAGTTCGAGGCGATCGTCCGGCGGACGGCGGGCGGGGCGGCCCGGGTGCCGTTCTACTCCACGGTGTACGGCAGGCTCGCCACCGAGCCGCTGTACGGCCCCTACTGGACCGAGCAGATCACCGCGCCCGTCCGGTTCGCCGACGCCGCCCGCGGCCTCCTCGCCCAGCAGGCCCCCACCCACGTCGTCGAGATCGGCCCGCAGGCCGTCCTCACCCCCTACCTGCGGCGGCTGGGCGGCTCCGGCGGCCCCGCCTGCATCCCCGTCTGCCAGGGCCCGGCGAGCGACGCCGTGGACCTCGCGGGAGTGATCTCGGCCCTCGACGCCGGTCCGCTGGCCGCGGCCCTGACCGGAGCCTGAGATGCCGGCACGGGTGGGACGCCCGTTGTACGCCGGAGGGCCGGAAGGGCGCCCCGGCGGCCCGGCGGGGGAGCCGCGCGACGAGCTGCACGGCCGGCTGCACCGCGAACTGGCGGCCACGGGAAGCGTGGTGGTGTACGCCCCGGTGCCCGGCTGGGTCCCGCGCGGCGCCACGGACGCCGAGCTGCACCTCCGCCTGGGCCGGGACCGGGCACGCTACGAGTCCATCGGCCTGCCCCGCGTCCGGGAACGTTTCGTCGCCTCACGGCTGTTCCTGCGGGAGGTGGCGGCCGCCGCCCTGCGCACCGGGCCGGAGCTGGTGGACCTCGCCTACCAGCCGGGCGGACGCCCCTACGTGCGCGGCTGCGACCAGATCGACGTCAGCCTCAGCCACACCGAGGAGACGATGGTCGTCGGCATCACCCGGCGCGGACGCATCGGGGTGGACGTGGAGCGCGCGGACCGCCGGCTCGCCCACACGGGCTCCGAACGCCAGGCGTGCACCCCGTACGAGAAGGGACGGCTCGACGCCGGCGGCGAGGACGGGCGCAACGACACCATGGTGCGGCTGTGGACCCTCAAGGAGGCGTACAGCAAGGCACTGGGGCAGGGGCTGCGGTTCCGCTTCACGGAGTTCGGGTTCGCGCTGGACGGCGGGACCGCCCGGCTGGTGCGCCCCGACGGCACCCCGGTGCCCGGCGGCGAGTGGCAGTTCGGCACCTTCCCCGTGGGGGAGGGGTACGTGGCCAGTGTCGCCGTCTGCGACACGGGCTTCGGCGAACTGACGGACCTGTCGGCCGGCACCACCCTGGACCACGGCCTGCTGGACGCGCTGCTGGGGCAGGCACGGCGCCCCGCCCCGGAGGGCGGGGCCGGGTCACGGCAGCCAGCCCGCCTCCTCGGCGATCCGGATGGCGTCGATCCGGTTGCGCGCCCCCAGCTTGCCGACGATGGCCGTGAGGTAGTTGCGGACCGTGCCCTTGGACAGGTAGAGGCAGCCGGCGATCTCGGCCGCCTCGGCGCCGCGGGCGGCGAGCCGCAGCACCTCCAGCTCCCGGGGTGAGAGCGGGTTCTCCGGGGAGTCCCAGGCGGAGAGCGCGAGCTGGGGATCGACCACGCGCCGCCCGGTCGCCACCGACCGTACGGCCAGGGCGAGCTGGTCCGGCGGGGAGTCCTTCAGCAGGAAGCCCGACACATGGGCGGACAGGGCGCGGCGCAGGGTGCCGGGGCGGCCGAGGCTGGTGAGGATGAGGGTGCGGCAGCTGGGCAGCTGCTCGTGCAGTTCGGCCGCCGCCGTCAGCCCGTCGATGCCGGGGAGGTCGATGTCTATCACGGCCACATCGGGTTTGGACGCCAGGGCGGCGGGGACGATCGTGTCACCCCGGTCGACGGCCGCGACCACGTGCAGGTCCGGCTCCAGCTGGAGTAACGCCACCAGCGCGCCGCGGATCATGTGGACATCCTCGGCGAGGAGGATTCTCACGGACAGCATCGTTACCCCCGGTCAGATGATGTGGATCAGGCAACCGCGGTTCTCTCCGCGGCGGGCTGGTCGAGGACCAGCAGCCCGTCGTTGCTCTGCGGTCTCATCGGCGCCCAGACCTCCAGATGGAACCGTCCGTCCTCCCGCAGCCCGGCTGTCAGCCCGCCGCCGATCGCCGCGAAGCGTGTCCGCAGGTTATCCAGCCCGCTCCCGCCGGTGCGCGCGGAGAAGAGGTCGGGCTGCTTCTCGGGACCGTCGTTCACCAGGCCGAGACGGACCGTTTCTCCGTCCGACCGGGCCTTGATGACGCAGGTCTGCACCCGGCTGTGCCGCAGGATGTTGGTGACCCCCTCCCTCAGCGCGGTGGCCAGGACCGTGTCCACCACGGGGTGCAGCCGGCCGCAGCTGACGTCGACCTGCGCCCGTACGTCGGCCGCCGCGAGCACCGTCCCCGCCGACTCCGCCTCGTCGGTGAGCGACATGTCCCGGTACCCGCTGGACACCAGCCGCACGTCCGACAGCGCCTGGCGGGCCACCGCCAGCAGGTCGGCGGTCTCCGCGCGCGCCTTCTCCGGCCGGCTGAGGATCAGCCGCTGGATCAGCTCCCCCTTGAGGGTGATGGCGGAGAGGCTGTAGCCCAGCAGGTCGTGCAGGTCGCGGGCGAACCGCAGCCTCTCCTGGGTCACCGCCATCCGCGCCAGTTCCTCCCGGGTGTCGTGCACCTCCTGGACCAGGTCGGCGAGTCGGGTGAGGCCGTAGATCACGAGCCCGCTGAGCATGCCCGAGATGGTGAAGTAGAGGATCAGGTCGGGCCCGGCCCCGGCCAGCCAGTTGTAGAGGGGGATGGAGGCGATCAGGAGCCCGTAGGCGTACCAGCCGGTCCGCACCGGGAGCATCAGCAGCAGGGTGGCCGCGAACGGCCCCTGCATCGCACCCCAGTTGGTGCTGAACCAGAACAGGGGCAGATAGGTCAGGAGCGCCTGGAGGACGAGCACCCCCGTCTTGCGCCGGGCCGACCAGTGGCGCGCGCGCGGCGAGGAGACCAGGAACTGCACGGTGAAGACCGTGAGCGCGAGGCCGACGCAGGCGACGAGTACGGCCGTCTGCGGCCGGGTCCGTACGACGTTGAGCACACTCATGACCGCGTAGCAGACCAGGGCCACGACGATGACGCTCCGGGCCAGCCGCGGCGCCGGCACGTGGGAACGGGGCGACAGGCTGTCCGTCGGCGGGACCGGGGCCGCGGAGGGTCCCTCCGTGCCGTCCGCGGCCTGCCGCCCGTTTCCGGAGGAGCGGGTGTGTGATGATTTCGCGCCATCGTTCGTCGTCGGCATGAACGTCCCCTCGGCACGGAACAGCAGTGGCGGACGGCATGCTATGTCTTTCTTCTGCTGTCATCCACCGTGTCTTGAACCGGTGAAATCAAACGAACAGCGCCACGGGGTTGAGTTCTTCGTACGGGAGGGGGCCCGTGCGTCGGCCGAGTTGCACCGGGGTGTCGAAGAGCCGCCCCGGGGCGAATCGTGCCCAGAAGTGGCGCAAGCCGGGAACGATCACCTTTACGACGGGAAGGCCCACGTCAGGGCGTGTCTGATCCAGTATCAGCAACTCCATGTCATGGGCCCGTACCATCCGCTCCGCGTACGCGATGTCATCCCGCAGGTCGTCGTGCGCGACGCAGGGGTAATGCGCCGGGCCTCGGGGCGTTTCGGCTGGATCTGCGCAGAGGTATGGCTGATTCTGCACGGTGGCCCCGCTCCACCAATTGGCCAGTTCCGGCCCTGCCGATCGGGAGGTCGCCGTGTCCGAGGGAAGCAGTTGCGCCAATTCCGTCACCGCGCGCCGCAGCGCCAGCGAGGCGTCGAAGTGGGCGCCGAAGCCGAAGGAGATGCGCTCCTCGGACCGGCCGGTGCGGCGGGAGACCGCGGCCATCACCGGGATGCCGAAGTCCGCCGTCAGGTCGAGCACCCACAGGTCGCGGCCGATCCGCTCGTAGACCTGGCGGGTCCGGGCCAGCCACGGCTCGTCGAACGCGTCCAGGTCGACGGCCGGCTGCCGGGTGCGGTTGTACCACCACAGGGCCACCGCGTCCCGTTCCACCAGTTCGAGGAAGCCCTGGACGACGGCGTCCTCCGGACTGCTGCCCGCGGCGTTGCCGTTGGAGTCGGCCCACGGGGCACGGGGCGTGCCGCCGGGCCCCGGGCCGAAGTAGAGCATCGAGGTCGGCAGCAGCCGCTGCGCCCCGGCCGTCAGCGACCAGACGGGCGTCCACTCCACGGGCTCCGCGGCGTCGAAGCGCGGCGGCACCTGCTGGAAGGCGGAGTGCGTACGGTTCCACCGGTCGCGGTCCGTGAACTGCTCCTCGGCGAACAGCTGGCAGTCGTTGGGGTGCAGGGCTGCCCCGCCGAGCCCGGTCAGCGTGTCGACCACCACCGGTTCGTCACCGTGCCGGGTGCCGCTGTAGCGCTCCAGCGCCTCGCACAGCGCGCCGACCTCGGCCTCCTCGGCGGTCGTCCCCTTGCCGCCGCTCTGCGCCCGCAGTCCGCCGCGCAGCCGGTCCAGCGAGTGGCAGTCACCGATGGCCAGGTTCCGCCCGGACACGTAGCGGTGCAGCCCGTCCGGGGAGTCGGACGCGGGGCGCAGTTCGGAGACCACTCCGGTGAGCGGGTCCGCGAGATGCCGGTAGCGACTCAGCACCGTCTCGGCGCTGTGCGCCCGGTGGTTGCCGCCCACCGTAAGGGACTTGGCGCGCGGCACCGGCACGAAGGGGCGGCCCACCCGCTCCGCGACCAGCCCGGGGTCACCGCACTCGGAGCACTGCGGACGGCGCGTCACCGGGTGCTGCCGGGTGCGCAGGGTCCGGGTGTCCAGCGCGCAGACGGACCGCTGCCCCTCGTACCGCAGCCCCGCCACCCACTTCGCCGCCTCCAGCATCGCGGTGTGCATCCCCAGCGCGCGTACGGTCAGCAGGGAGACCTCCGGCACGGGCACCGTCCCGGCCACCGCCCCCAGGGCCCTCAGCACCGGGGCCCACGAGGCGCGGTGGCCCCGCAGCCGGTGGGCCAGGCACGTCCAGCAGGCACCCTCGGCGGGCTCGAACACCGGCCCCACCCATGTCTCGGTGCCGCAGGGCTTGGCCGGCAGCCAGGCACGTCCCGCCGTCCGGCACCGGGCGCCGGCCCGGCCCACCCGCGGGTCCAGGTAGTCGTCGCACAGGACGAGGGTGAGCCCCGCCGCGTCCTCCTCCCCGTCACCGGAGATCCGCAGCCCGGCCGCGGCGCACTGGGCGAGGGCCGCCTCCCGGTCCACCCGGCCGAGCGTCACCAGCTCCACCGGGGTGCTCAGCAGCAAGGCCGCGGCGGTGGGGCCGTTGAGACCGGAGAGTTCCCAGTACCCCTCGGCCCCGGCGTCGGCGGCCGGATCGTGGTAGCCGATCAGGTCCGCCCTGGCCAGCTCGGCGATCATCCGGGCCGCGGCGGCGGCGGGCAGTGAAGCGGTGGCTTCCCGCAGGACGCCGGAGAGCGTGCGGGTGCCGTCCAGCAGGGCCGCGAGTTCCTGGATCTCCCGGCCCTGCAACGCGGTCGTGCCCCGCTCCGACAGGAGGTAGACGGCGTCGCCCTCGACCGCTTCCACCCGCAGGTGTCTCTTGAACCCCACCGGCAGCTCCACGCTCCCGGTCCCCCCGAGAACGGTCATGCAAAGGCCGCCTCGGCGGCTTCGCCCGGTACCAGGTGGGCCCAGGTGGCGGTGCCGATGGCGGGGGAGTCGGCCGGCGGGCCGGAGACCCGGTCCAGATCGTCGATGACCAGGTCCCAGCCGCTCATGCCGTGGTCGTCGAGGGAGGCGGCACCGGCGAAGACGGGCTCGGCCGCCGTGAGGCCGAACTCGGCGAGCACCGAGGCCGGGTCGTCGGTGTAACGCTGCGCCAGCTCCGGTTCCAGGCCGGCCCGGGCCGTCAGCAGGGCGAAACGGTCGTCGAAGTGCCCGGCGGAGCCGAGCGCCGGATGGGCCGAGGAGTTCTGCGCGGAGTTCACGACGACGTTCATGGGGGATGCCCCTCCCGGGTCGGTGGTGACGAGCAGGTGTTCGGTGCTTCGGATACCGGGATTCTGCTGCCCGCCGGGCCACCGGGCACAGTGCGAGGCTCACCACCGGGGCATGACATTTT
This sequence comes from Streptomyces nitrosporeus, assembly GCF_008704555.1. Lineage (NCBI taxonomy): Bacteria > Bacillati > Actinomycetota > Actinomycetes > Kitasatosporales > Streptomycetaceae > Streptomyces > Streptomyces nitrosporeus. The sequence continues at coordinate 2,372,415 of NZ_CP023702.1, read as the reverse complement.
CATGTGCGCCCTCGTGAGCGCCTCACTGGGACTCGAACGGCGCAGGTGGCAGGCTCGCAGCCGACTCCGCACACCCTTCAGGCCCGCTTCAGGGCCTGTCGCACCGCACATGAAAGCGAGGGCACCCGTCATGGAGATCAATGTTCTGGGACCGCTGGCGGCACGCGAGAACGGAGTGTCCGTCGTCCCCACGGCGGCCAAACCGCGGCAGATACTGTCCCTGCTCGCGCTGCAGTCCGACCGCGTGGTGACGGTGGCGACCCTGATGGAGGAGATCTGGGGCGAGGACATCCCGCGCAGCGCGGCCACCACCCTGCAGACCTACATCCTCCAGCTCCGCCGCAAGATCGCGGCCGCCCTCGACGGCGACCCGTCCCGGCAGGCCAAGGACATCCTCGTCACCCAGCACGGCGGTTACCTGCTCCAGGTGCAGCCCGGCCAGGTCGACGCCCACGAGTTCAGCCGGCTCGCCGCCTCCGGCCGGGCCGCGCACGAGGCCGGCGACCACCACGCCGCCTCCGAACTGCTCAGCCGGTCCCTGATGATGTGGAAGGGCAGCGCCCTGGTCGACGTACGCATCGGGACCGTGCTCGAACTGGAGGTGCTCCGCATGGAGGAGGACCGGATGGCGACGCTGGAACGGCGCATCGACGCCGATCTGGTGCTCGGCCGGCACACCGAGATCGTGCCCGAGCTGCGCGTCCTGGTCGCCAAGCACCCCATGCACGAGAACTTCTGCGCCCAGCTGATGACGGCCCTGCACCGTTCGGGCGGCGCCTGGCGCGCGCTGGAGGCGTACCAGCGGCTGCGGGGGACCCTCGTCGACGAGCTCGGCCTGGAGCCCTCGGCCCGGCTCCAGCACCTCCACCAGGCGGTCCTCTCCGCGGACCCCGCCCTCGACCTCCAGGTGCCCGCCTCCGGCTGAGCGGGCGGCCCCCTTCCCAGGGGCGTGCCTCCAGCACGTCTCTAGGAGGCGTTCCTACGTTCGGCCGATGACGATCCTCGACGACCTGACGGTCGCACCGGCCGCCCCCGACCTCCGACGCGCCACCGCGGAACTGCGCCGGCTCAAGGAGGAGGTGGGCCGCGGCCCCGATCCGGCGGCCACCCGGCGGCAGCACGACAAGAACAAGCTCACCGCCCACGAGCGGCTGGAACTCCTCTTCGACGACGACTCGTTCACCGAGATCGAGCCCCTGCGCAGGCACCGGGCGTCCGGTTTCGGCCTGGAAGCACGCAAACCGCACGGCGACGGGGTCGTGATCGGCTGGGGGCTGGTCCACGGCCGTACGGTCTTCGCCTACGCCCATGACTTCCGCGTCTTCGCCGGAGCCCTCGGCGAGGCGCACGCCGCCAAGGTCCACAAGGTGATGGACCTCGCGCTGGCCGCCGGCGCGCCGCTGGTCAGCCTCAACGACGGGGCGGGAGCCCGTATCCAGGAAGGCGTCACGGCCCTGGCCGGCTACGGGGGCATCTTCCGCCGCAACGTGGCGGCCTCCGGGGTCATCCCGCAGATCAGTGTGATGCTCGGCCCGTGCGCCGGGGGAGCGGCCTACTCGCCCGCGCTCACCGACTACGTCTTCATGGTCCGGGAATCCGCGCAGATGTTCATCACCGGCCCCGACGTGGTGCAGGCGGTGACCGGTGAGCGGATCACGCACAACGGGCTGGGCGGCGCCGATGTGCACGCGAGCGTCTCGGGCGTCAGCCACTTCGTGTACGACGACGAGGAGACCTGCCTCCAGGACGTGCGGTTCCTCATCGCACTGCTGCCCTCCAACAACCGCGAGGCCCCGCCCGTGGTGCCCTGCGACGACCCCGCCGACCGCCGCACCGACGCCCTCGCCGACCTGGTGCCCGCCGACCCGGGGCGCAGCTACGACGTGCGGGCGGTGATCGGGGAGATCGTCGACGACGGGGAGCTCCTGGAGGTCCACGAGACGTGGGCCCCCAACATCGTGTGCGCGCTGGCCCGCCTCGACGGCCGCACCGTGGGCGTCGTCGCCAACCAGCCGGCCGCGCTGGCCGGGGTGCTGGACATCCACGCCAGCGAGAAGGCCGCGCGCTTCGTCTCCACCTGCGACTCCTTCAACATCCCGCTGGTCACCCTCGTCGACGTGCCCGGCTTCCTGCCCGGCGTCGACCAGGAGCACAACGGCATCATCCGGCACGGCGCGAAGCTGCTGTACGCCTACTGCAACGCCACCGTGCCCCGGATCTCCCTGGTCCTGCGCAAGGCCTACGGCGGGGCGTACATCGTCATGGACTCCCGGTCCATCGGTGCCGACCTGTCCTTCGCCTGGCCGACCAACGAGATCGCCGTGATGGGCGCCGAGGGCGCGGCCAACGTCATCTTCCGCCGCGAGATCGCCGCGTCCGACGACCCCGAGGCGCTGCGCGCCCGGCGGATCGAGGAGTACCGCAGCGAGCTGATGCACCCCTACTACGCGGCCGAACGCGGCCTCGTGGACGACGTGGTGGACCCCGGTGACACGCGTCGGCTGCTGATCCGCTCGCTGGCCATGCTCCAGGCCAAGCACGCCGAGATCCCGTCCAGAAAGCACGGGAACATCCCTACATAGTGGGGCATTCGGGCAGGTCCACGCGTACGCGAGTCCCGGTCAAGCACACAGACGTTCCATGGCTGCACCGGAAGCGGCGGCCCGTTACGAGCGGGTGGCCGGCCGGACCGGCCGGCCGGGGAGGTTCCCACCCCGAACAGCCCCGGCCGCCGATGTACGAGCACCACCGCCGGCCACGCGGCCCGCCCGGTCCCACCGGCCGGCGGACGCCCCGGCCCCCGGAGCCCCGGACCTCCGGAGCCCCGGCCCCCGGACCTCCCGGATCCTTCCGGGACCCGGCGAATCCCTCCGGGACCGCCCCGGGGCCCGACGAACAGCGCGACCCACGAGCAGAGCAGAAGCGTCACGGACGAAGGGATCGACAGTGACCCCCACAGAGCCGGCCGGCAGGTGCGGACAGCCGCATCCGGCCCCGTCGAAGGTCAGGTAGACCATGCGCAGAGTCGCCATCACCGGCCTGGGCGTCGTGGCCCCCGGCGGGGTCGGTGTCAAGGAGTACTGGGACCTGCTCACGGCGGGCCGCACCGCCACCCGCAGGATCTCCTTCTACGACCCCTCGCCGTTCCGTTCGCAGGTCGCCGCGGAGTGCGACTTCGACGCCCTGGCGGCCGGCCTCTCCCACCAGGAGATCCGCCGTCTGGACCGGGCCGCCCAGTTCGCGGTGGTCTCCACCCGTGAGGCCATAGCCGACAGCGGCATCGACCTCTCCGCCGCCGACCCGGGCCGGGTCGGCACCGCGGTGGGCAGCGCGGTGGGCTGCACCACCAGCCTGGAACGCGAGTACGCGGTCGTCAGCAACGGCGGCGCCAAGTGGAACGTGGACCACGAGTACGCCGTACCCGAGCTGTACCGGCACTTCGTGCCCAGCTCCATCGCCGCGGAGGTCGGCCTGGCCGCCGGCGCGGAAGGACCGGCCGCGGTCGTCTCCACCGGCTGCACCTCCGGCCTCGACTCGCTGGGCCACGCCGTGGAACTCATCCGCGAGGGCACCGCCGACATCATGATCGCCGGTGCCACGGAGGCCCCGATCTCGCCGATCACCTCGGCCTGCTTCGACGCCATCCACGCCACCACCCCGCGCAACGACACCCCGGAGAGCTCCTGCCGGCCCTTCGACCGGACCCGCAGCGGACTCGTCCTCGGCGAGGGCGCGGCCATCCTGGTCCTGGAGGAGCTGGAGAGCGCACGGCGCCGCGGCGCCCACATCTACGCCGAGATCGCCGGCTTCGCCTCCCGCTGCAACGCCTACCACATGACCGGCCTCAAGCCGGAGGGCGTGGAGATGGCGGAGGCCATCGACGCGGCCCTGGGCGAGGCCCGCCTCGCCCCGGACACCATCGACTACATCAACGCCCACGGCTCCGGCACGAAGATGAACGACCGCCACGAGACGGGCGCCTTCAAGCGGAGCCTCGGGGACCACGCCTACCGGACCCCGGTCAGCTCCATCAAGTCGATGATCGGGCACTCGCTCGGCGCCATCGGCTCCCTGGAGATCGCCGCCTGCGCCCTCGCGATGGAACACGGTGTCCTGCCGCCCACCGCGAACCTGCACGAGCCCGATCCCGAGCTCGACCTCGACTACATCCCGCTGACCGCCCGCGAGAAGCAGACCGACGTGGTCCTCAGCGTGGGAAGCGGCTTCGGCGGATTCCAGAGCGCCATGGTGCTGGCCCGCCCGGAGAGGAGCACCGTATGACCACCGCAGTGGTGACCGGCCTGGGCATCACCGCCCCCAACGGCCTGGGAGCCGAGGACTACTGGAAGGCCACCCTGGCCGGTGAGTCCGGCCTCGGGCCGGTCACCCGCTTCGACGCCTCGCAGTACCCCTCCCGGATCGCGGGGGAGGTCGCCGACTACGTCGCCGAGGACCACATCCCCAGCCGGCTGATGCCCCAGACCGACCACATGACCCGCCTCGCGCTCACCGCCGCGGACTGGGCCCTGGCCGACGCCGGCATCGACACCTCCGAACTGCCCCACTACGGCATCGGCGTGGTCACCGCGGCGTCCGGCGGCGCGGTCGAGTTCGGCCAGCGGGAACTCCAGAACCTCTGGAGCCAGGGCAAGGAGTACGTCAGCGCCTACCAGTCCTTCGCCTGGTTCTACGCCGTCAACACCGGCCAGATCTCCATCCGGCACAAGCTGCGCGGCCCGAGCGGCGTCCTGCTCACCGAGCAGGCCGGCGGCATCGACTCCCTCGGCCACGCCCGGCGCCACATCCGCAAGGGCTTCCCGGCCGTCGTCTCCGGCGGTGTCGACGCGGCCCTCTGCCCCTGGGGCTGGGTCCCGCAGATCGCCTCCGGCCTGATGAGCACCGTCGACGACCCGGCCCGCGCCTATCTGCCCTTCTCGGCGGACGCGGCCGGCTACGTCCCCGGCGAGGGCGGCGCGATCCTCCTGGTCGAGGACGCGGAATCGGCCCGCGCCCGCGGTGCCTCCACCGTCTACGGGGAGATCGCCGGATACGCGGCGACCCTCGACCCGGCCCCCGGCTCCGGCCGCCCGCCGGGCCTGCGCAGGGCGGCCGAGAACGCCCTGGCCGACGCCGGCCTCACCCCCGGGGACATCGACGTCGTCTTCGCCGACGCCGCCGGTGTGCCCGAGCTGGACCGCGCCGAGTCCCAGGCCCTCACCGGCCTGTTCGGCACCCGGGGCGTCCCGGTCACCGCGCCCAAGACCATGACCGGCCGGCTGCTCGCCGGGGGCGCCGCCCTCGACGTGGCCACCGCGCTGCTCGCCCTGCGCGACGGTGTCGTACCGCCCACCGCGAACGTCGGGGCGGCGGCACCGGACCACGGCATCGACCTGGTCACCGAGGCCCGCGACGCGGACCTGCGCAACGCGCTCGTCCTCGCCCGGGGCCACGGGGGCTTCAACGCCGCCCTCGTCGTACGCCGCGCGTCCTGAGCCGTGGGCGGCGGCCCCGGCCGCCGCTCCCACGGCCCCGCGCACACCACCCCGGACCCCCACGCACCACCGTCGTACCCGCACCACCGTCGTATCCGCACCAACCACACGCCCAACCGAGAGGACGGCACCGACCATGAGCACCACGACCGCCACAGTGACCCTGGCCGACCTGACCCGCATGCTGCGCGAGAGCGCCGGCGAGGAGGAGGGCATCGACCTCGACGGTGACGTCATCGACACGCCGTTCATGGAACTCGGCTACGACTCCCTCGCCCTGCTCCAGGTCATCGGGCAGATCCAGCGCGAGTACGGCATCGAGATCCCCGACGACGCCGTCGTCGACGCCGAGACCCCGGGCGCGCTCCTCGCACTCATCAACGCCGGCCAGACCAGCGCGGCCTGAGGAGGCGTCCGGGCGGACCCCGGACGGAGCGGACGGGCCCCGGCACGTCCGCCTTCCGCTCCCGGGCCGCCCGGCAGCCCCCGGCCGCGCCCGGCGGGCGGTGCCCTCGCGGCACCGACCGGCCCCGGACGGCCGCCCCGCGCCCCGTCCCCCCGTGGGCGGGGCGGCCGTCCCCTTCGCCCTCCCCAGCCTTTCGCCCCCGCCCCCCTCACCCCCCTCACCCCCTTCACCCCCCACCCTTTCGCTCCGTTGCTCCGTCGCACCGCTCGTTCCGTCGCACCGCCCACGGGGCCCGAGCCCGGCCCGTACGAGGAGGAACCATGCAGCTCACCTCACTGAGTGCGGTGGTCCGCCGGCTGATCGTCAGCCCCGGCTCCGCGCCCCGGAACCCCACACCGGTCATCGCCTCGGCCGCCGGGGTCTCCGCCGTCCTGCGTGCCTTCGGCCGTCCCCCCGGGGAACTGCCCGCCCGCACGGTCGTCCTCCTCGGCGCCGCCCACCCCGCCCCGGACCTCGGCACGGAACACGAGGGCTTCACCGTCCGCACCGTGCCCACCCCCGGCCTCGCGCTGCGCCTGGCCCACCGCGAACTCCACGAGGGGGACACCGATCTGGCCCTGGTGGCCGGCTTCGGCGAACCCGACCCGCAGACCATCACCGTGTACGCCGTGAAGCGCGCCGCCGAGGCCGTCGCGGACGGCGACTCCGTCCTCGGGATCCTCGACGTCGACGGCACCGGACAGCGGCCCGCGTCCCCGGACGGCGCGGACCCCGCGTGCCCGGTCTCCGCGTCTCCGGTCTCCGCGTCCCCGGACGGCGTGGACGAGGAATCCGCCCCGCCGCTGCGCCCCCTGCACCCGGACCCGCGCGGCACCGACCCGGACCGCCACCGCCTGCTCCTGTGGTCGGGGCGCGACACGGACGACGAGGCCCGGGTACGCCAGGAACTCCTGCCGATGCTCGACGGCATCCACCGCGAGATCTTCCCCGCGCTGCCCACCGGCGTCCCCTGCGGCACCGCCCCCGGCCCCGTACGCGGCGCCGTCGTCACCGTGTCCTCCCTCGCTTCCCACGCCGTCCACCAGGCCCGTACCGCCGACGGCTCACGCCCCCGCCCCGTCGCCCTGCTCTTCCCGGGCCAGGGTTCCCAGCACGCCCGGATGGCCGCCGGCCTCTACCGCACCGAGCCGGTCTTCACCGCCGCCGTCGACGCGGCCCTCGCCCACATGGGCGACGAAGGCCCCCGGATCCTGGCCGACTGGCTCGACCCGGCACGGGCGTCCATCCCCATCGACGACGTACGCCGGGCCCAGCCCCTGCTCTTCGCGGTCGACTACGCCCTGGGCCGCCTCGTCCTCAGCTGGGGCGTCGAGCCGGTGGCCTTCCTCGGCCACAGCGCCGGCGAACTCGTCGCGGCCACCTTCGCGGGGGTCGTCTCGCTGCGTGACGCGGTGAGCATGGTGCGGGCCCGCGTCCGGGAGGCGGTGAAGATCCCCGCCGGCGGCATGCTGGCGGTCGCCGCGAGCGAGGAACAGCTGCGCCCGTACCTCCAGGACGATGTCGTCGTGGCCGCCGTCAACGCCAACCAGCAGGTGATGCTGGCCGGTTCGCGGGAACCGCTGAAGGAGGTGGCCGCCCGGCTCAAGGCCGACGGCCACACCGCCGTAGCGGTCCCCGCCACCAGCCCCTTCCACTCACCGGCGATGGCCCCGGCCTCCGACGCCATCGAGACCGACTACCGCGCGATCCCCCTGCGCGAACCCCGGCTGCCCCTGTACTCCGGTTACACCGGCGCCCTGATGGGCCCGGAGGACGCCCGCAGCCCCCGCTTCTGGGCACGCCAGATCACCGACACGGTGTACTTCCGCGACGCCCTCGACGAACTCCTGGCCGCCGAGGACGTCCTGCTGATCGAGGCGGGCCCCCGCCAGACCCTCACCGCGTTCGCCCGCAGGCACCGTTCGGTCCGCCTGGGCGCGGGCGCCGTGGTCCCGCTCCTCCCCGCCCGTCCCGGCACCCCGGAGGCCGACCGGCAGTCGGTGCTCACCGCCGCCGCCCGCGTCTGGACCGAGGGCCACGGCCTGGACCTCAACGCGGTGGCCCGCATGTGGACCTGGAGCGACACCGCTCCCGCCCCCCGCGACCCCGGGCCGGACGCCGCCGTATCCGGCCCGGCCCCCGCCGGCCGGCCCACGGCACGGCTCGCATGAGACACATGAGGCGCGCCCTGTACGAGATCTACCTCTCGCTGACGGCGGCGGGCTGGGTCTGGATGGGCCACCCCGCCATGGGCCCGCCCCTCCACACGGTCGCGCCCCGCCCCCTCACCGGCCCACCGGACGCCCACCCGGAACGGCTCCGCCCCGACCTCCCCCTCACCGGCACCGAACTGGCCCTCCAGGCACAGCTCCTGGCCCCGTCCCACCGCGACTGACCCCGACCCGCCGCGACTGACCCCGCCCCATTGCGACTGACCCCGCCCGGCCCGCCCCGGGCCGGGCGGTCCCCGTAAAGCCGCCGGACCACCGGCCCGCTCCCGGGGGACACGCGCCCCGGCACGGGTGGACGCCGACGTGCCGTACGGTGCGCCGCCCGGGGACAGCCGGTCCCGCCGGGCGGGTTCCGGCGGGCGCGCCGCGCACGTGTTCCGAGGCGGCGTACGCGGGAGCGCGTCCAGGGAATTCCGGGTCCGGTCCCCGGCCCCCTTGCGTGTTCTATGACAGACCCCATAAGTTACTGGCGAGTAGGTCGTCTCTGTGGTGCGCCGGAGCAGTGGGGTGGGCGGTGGGCAGGTGAGTCCGCGCAGGAGTGACCCGAGATCCACGACCTGCTCATCCACGCCCTGCGCGACCGCGCGGGCACCGGTTCCGGGCCCCGGAGCACGGCGTAGCCGGCGGTCCCCGACCGGCGTCGGATCAGTAACGAAGGAGTCACCATGCCCTCGCTCGACCGCCACGACAACGTCTTCGTCCTCGACCTCGGGGACGGGGAGAACCGCTTCCACCCCGACTGGCTCACCGCCGTCAGCACCGCGCTCGACGAGGTGGAGAAGGCGGAGGGCCCCCGCGCCCTGGTCACCGCCGCCACCGGCAAGTTCTACTCCAACGGGCTCGACCTGGACTGGCTGTTCGCCCACGCCGACCAGCACCAGGACTACGTCGTCTCCGTCCACGGCCTGTTCGCGCGGATGCTGTCGCTGCCGCTCGTCACGGTCGCGGCGCTCCAGGGGCACACCTTCGCCGCCGGCGCCATGTTCTCCCTCGCCCACGACTTCCGCGTCATGCGCGCCGACCGCGGCTACTGGTGCCTGCCCGAAGCCGACATCAACATCCCCTTCACTCCCGGCATGGCCGCACTCGTCCAGTCCCGGCTGACCCCGCAGACCGCGCACACGGCCATGCTCACCGCCCACCGCTACGGCGGCACCGACGCCGCGACCGCCGGCATCGTCGACCGGGCCGTCGCCGAGGACGCCGTACGCTCCACCGCGATCGAGATCGCCCGAGCCCAGGTGAACAAGGCCGGCGACACCCTCGGCACCATCAAGGCCCGCATGTACGCCCCGGCCCTGGCCGCCCTGCGCGACACCACCGCCCCGCTCGGCTGACCAGCGCCTGGCCCACCGCGTCGAGCGGCCGTCCGCCCGGGGGCGCCGGACCGCCCCCGGGCACGCGGGCCGTACCGCGGCGCCGGCTCCCGGGAGTCCCTACGGGACACGCCGCCCCTCGGAACCGGGGCCAGGGGCCGGGGGCGGTCACCCGGGCCGGTGCCGAGAAGAGCGCCGTGACCGGCTGCCCCCGAGGCCCCCGGCCCCGTGTCACGCCGCCCCGCAGCGACTGCGGAGAAGCCCCACACCGTCGCCTTCGAGGTCGTCGCAGTACGCCGTACGCCCGGTCATGGCCATCACCAGGGACAGGGTGGGACCGGACACCACGGGACCGGAACCGGTGGTGAAGGGGCCGTCGTCCGCGACGAGCCGCAGACCGCCGACGCGCCCCTTGGCGACGACCACGAGGTCCGAACCCCGGTAGTACTCCGCGACCCGCGTGACGACGTCGACCGGGTACTCATGGCGGATGCCCAGCGGGCGCCGGATGTCCTCCCCGTGCACGAGTGTCTCGCCCAGCATGGCGATGACGGGCAGGGGAGGCTTGGTCGTGCTCGAAACGACGCGCCGGAACCGTTCGAGGGTCGCCGCCGGATCCGCGCCCAGCTGCTCCGCCAGCCGCACCGCCACCTGCTTGTCGAAGTCGAACCGGCAGCGGATCACCCCCGCCAGCCAGCGCACGGTGTCGAGGCTCGCTCCCGCGGTGAGATGCGCCAGCACCTCACGCACCGTCAGACCGGCGCACAGGGACGGTATCTCCCACTGTTCATCGGTCAGGTCCCCGAAATCGGCTGCCAGCGCCGCTCGCTCGGTGTGGACCAGGGGCCACATGCCGGCCTCGCGTCCACGTTCCCCTGCCTGCTTCGGAACACCCATACGGAAAGTTCTCCTGTCACGGATCGCGCTCTACGTCGTACCGCACCGGAACGAGCGGCGTCCGGTGAGGGTATGCGTAAGGAGGACTCCCGTTCCGGAGCGAAGTCATCGCTTGGGCACGGCTTTTCCTCCGGCATACCGGCAGCCCGGAACCGGCACCGACCCCGGTACCGGCAGCCCGGAACCGGCACCAACCCCGGCACCGTCAGCCCGGCAGCTCCGGATCCAGCTCCAGCTCCAGCTCCGCGACGACGGTCTTGCCGACGGGCACCCGGTCCAGCACGTCCCACCGGTCGGCCAGCGCCTCCACGATCAGCAGGCCCCGCCCGGCCTCGGCGAGCGGCGCGACGGCCGGGCGGGCCGCACCGGCCGCAGCGGGCCGGAGTTCGCCCCGGGTGTCCGACACCTCGATCCGCAGCGCGCGTCCGGTCAGCCTCAGCACGACCTCGAAGTCCCGCCCGGGGACACGCCCGTGGGTGGCGGCGTTGGCGGCGAGCTCCGCGACCAGGGCGACGGCGGTGTCCGAGGCGGCCCCTCCGTAGGAGAACCCCCAGGCGTCCAGCTGGTGTGCCGCGAGCCGCCGTGCCAGCCGGGCGCCGCGTGGCGTGGAGCTGAACCGCTGGGTGAACACACGTACGGTGACGGGGGCATCGGGGTTCGCCGTGGGGGCGGGGGATGGTGTCATGCGACCACGATGACGGCCCGAACCTGCCCTCACCAGGCAGAATCCGCGTACGTCCCCTCGTCGTACGCACCCGTCGCCCGGCCGGTACGTGTCACCGAGCGTGACGGTGGCCCGTCGTCGCGAGCCTCCGGCCGACCGGATGCCCTGGAGCCGTACGTCCGCAGTGCTCCACGCACCGGGTCAGGGTGCGCGCATCAGGTTGCGGAGGCTGCCCACGAGTGCGGCGACGTCGCGTTCGCCTACCGGCTGTGCGTCCGGGGCACTCGGCGCCGGTGTGTCCGGCACCGGGGCACCTGATACCGGAGTCTGCGGCTTCCGGCCGGCGGCACGGCAGGGGCGGCAGAGGCCGTCGGGGAGCGCTCCGGGCGGCCCGGGACGGCCGCATTCGGCGCATTCGACCATGAGGGGGCGGGCGGCTGCGGGAGCGCCGGGCGGGGGCGGGATGTCCGCCCGGGGGAGCCGGGGCGGGATCTTGTCGGTGAGGCGGCGGCGTACGAAGCCCCGGGGAGCATCGATCACGGCCGGGATGCCCGAGGAGAGGGCGTGGACGAGGTAGTCCGTGTCCACACCCCGGGCGAACCAGGCGGCGGCCAGCGGTTCCAGGGCGGCGCAGTCGGCGGCGGAGAGACCCAGACGGGGTTCGTGCCGGCCGAGTCCGGCCAGGGCGAGGTAGGCGGCCGAGGTGCGAGGAGCCAGATCTGTCGTGGCGCGCTCTCCCGAACCCGCGTCACCCGCGTCCGCGTACGCCAGCGGGCCCGGCCCGGGAAGCGCCTCAGGGGCATACGGCCCGGACGCGTCGGGGGAGGGGAGGGGCCCGGTCTCCGGCGCGGATACCGGTTCCGCTGCGGAGCCTGCCGCGAGTCCGTCACCTGAAAGGTGCGCGGTCCACCACTCGTTGTCGTGTGCGGTGCGGGACCAGTGGGTGCGGGTGACCCATCGGTACTGTCCGCCGCTCTCGACGCGGCAGCGCACCCGGCGCAGATGACCGGCGACGGCGAGGGCGCGCAGGGCGCTGCCGATGGCCATCTGGCCGTACAGGGGAAGGTCCTTGGCCAGGGACTTGATGTCCATGGCGGCCCCGTCCGGCAGCCGGTCGACGTATCCGGCGACATAGCGCTCACGCATCGGGAGGAAGGCGAAGTCCTGTGAACTGGAGGGGTGCTGGCCGTGAACGGTCTGCTTGCCGTAGCCGGGGTGGGCCCTGCGGGGCGGGGGCGGAGCTGCGGCGGTGGGCAGGGCGGCGTTAAGGTGCTGAGCAGCCATGAGATCGGGTTCTCTCTAACTGTGTCGATCTTGGGTGAGACCCCGGCCGGTGCGCTAACACCGTGTCGGGGTCGCTTCGTCGAGGGCACCGTAAGCAGCCGCGACTCTCCGCTGCAAGTCGCTCACTATTAGTCATACTTGCTGGCCGTGACGGGGTAGGGAGGGTGGGGAGGTTTCCTCTTTCCCCTTCTTGGAACCCCCGTGTATCCCCCCGGGTCGAAGAACACCGCTCGAATCCCGGCCCTCGAAGACCGGCCCCCGGATCCCGGAGCTCAAGCCCCGGCCCCGCACGGCTCTCCGTACCCGCGAACGAGTGAGGGCGAGGTTTCCAGCGCTCGGATCCCGAAGCCGGGGACCCGAGCCCCGGGCTTCGAGCCCCGGGTGCGGCGGTGGATCCTCCGGCGGGTGAACGGGAGTCGCGCGTCCGGTGCGTGGGGTGAACACGGGGATCCATCGGGCGGGCCCCGCGTACGCTGCGGAAGCGTACGCGCACGTTCGGTGCATGGTGCGCGTGTCCGCACGGAGCCGTAGGGCAAGGTCGGAGACCGTTGCGGCGATATCAGGTGTGTGGGAGGTGTCCGACGGTGGCCTACGAGAACACGGACGACTGCGCGGGGGCGATCACGGGTGGTGGTCCGGCCCCCGGGCCCGGCCCCGGGGCTGAACCGGAGACGTCGGGAAGCCTGCGCACCTTCGGCGCGTTCGTCCAGGCCCTACGGGAGCACGCGGGCCTGAGCCGCGAGGAGTTCGGCCGCCAGGTGCGGTTCTCGAAACACACCGTCGCCTCGATCGAGCAGGGGCGGCGCATGCCCGACGAGGACTTCGTGAAGCGGGCAGAACCGGTCCTGGGCAACACCGGGGCACTCGCGAAGGCGGCAGAACACCTCTCACGCCAGGCGGGTCTGGCCAGTTGGTTCCGGCAGTGGGCTCGGGTGGAACGGACCGCGATCAGTCTGTACACGTACGAATGCCGGGTCGTGCCGGGCCTGTTGCAGACCGAGGCGTACGCGCGAGCGGTGATCCTGGGCGTGCCGCCCCTGCCTGATCCCGCGAGGGTGAAACAACTGATCGCGGCACGCTTGGAGCGGCAACAGCTGCTCTCTGTGACACGGAAGCCGCCGACAGCCTTCAACTTCATCCTGGAGCAGGCCGTGCTGGAGCGGTGGACGGGCGGGGAGGAAGTGACGCGTGAACTCTTCGATCACCTGTTGGAGTTGATCGACCGGAATTGGAACATCGAGTTCCAGGTGATGCCGACACGGCGGCCTTCGCACGCAGGCATGGATGGGCCGATCTTTCTGGCTGAGAACCCGAACAACCGGTGGTTCGCCTACTCGGAGGGACAGGAGAACGGCCGTCTGATCATCGGCCCCAAGGAGATCAGCGTGCTCCAGCAGCGATATGCGAAACTGCGCTCGCAGGCCATGACCCCCGAGGATTCCCTGAGCCTGCTGAAGCGATTGCGAGGAGAGCTATGACCACGTCCGCATCGACCTGGTTCAAGAGCAGCCACAGCGGCTCCGAAGGAGATAACTGCGTAGAGGTGGCCCTGTCCTGGCACAAGTCGAGCTACAGCGGCTCGCAGGGTGATGCCTGCGTCGAGGTCGCGGCCTGCCCCTCCGTCGTCCACGTCCGCGACTCCAAGGACACGGGCATCCCCGAACTCGCCCTCTCCCCGGCGGCCTGGGGCGACTTCGTCGCTTACGCGGCCCGGGGCTGACCGGCCCCGACCCGCACACGAGCGCCCCGCCCGGTTCGACACCGGCGCGGGGCGCTCGTGCGTTCGACCGATGGGGAGTGCGCACGTGGATGCGCCCATCCGCCTTACCACACAAAGGAATTGTCCAGACCAATAACGCTCGAACCGTTGACGGCGGCCGGAGCCTGAGTATGGTCTAGACCTGAAGGTGATGCCATGGCTCGGCACTCCGCGGCCATGGCGCGCGAACAGGTCTGTGAACAGCTCTTCTCGCCACCGGCCGCACATGCGTCCCCCCGCGCCCACCCCCACCGCCGGGCCACGGGAGGGCGTTGCCGCGGATGCGTCGCCCGCCGCCGTACCCCCCGGTGGCGGACCCCAGCAGCCAAGGAGTTGACATGCACGCAAAAAGGAAGCTGGCCGCCGTGATCGGTGTGGGGATCGCTCCCCTCATCGCGGTGACCCTGCCTGCTGCCACCGCCAGCGCGCACGGCTACGTCTCCTCGCCCCCGAGCCGCCAGGCGCAGTGCGCCGCCGGCACGGTCGACTGCGGTCAGATCAAGTACGAACCGCAGAGCGTGGAGGGCCCCAAGGGGCTGAAGAGCTGTAGCGGAGGCAACGCGCAGTTCGCCGAACTCGACAACGACGGCAAGAACTGGAAGGCCACCCAGGTCGGCAGTTCCACCACCTTCACCTGGAAGCTGACGGCGCGTCACGCCACCAGCACCTGGCAGTACTACGTCGGTGGCCAGAACATCGCCCAGTTCAACGACAACGGTGCCCAGCCCGGCGCGACCGTCACCCACCAGGTGAACTTCGGTGGCCTGAGCGGCCGTCAGAAGGTCCTCGCGGTCTGGAACATCGCCGACACCGCCAACGCCTTCTACGCCTGCATCGACGTCCAGATCGGCAGCGGCGGCGGTGACGGCGGTGGCGACGGCGGCGGTGACGGTGGCGGCGGCGAGACCCCCGGCGACTGCACCGCGACCCCGTGGACCTCCGGCGCCATCTACAACGGCGGCGACACCGTGAGCTGGAACAACCACAACTGGCGCGCCAAGTGGTGGGCGCAGGGCTCGGAGCCCGGCACCACCGGCCAGTGGGGCGTCTGGGAAGACCTCGGCGCCTGCGCCTGACGCGGGTAGGACGTCACACGGCGGGGCAGCCCGGTAGAAGAGCCCGGAGCGAAGCCGAACAGGCCGGGCCATGACCAGGGTGATCCCGCAGTCAGACGTTCAGACGTTCCGCGTGTCCCAGGGAGGGCGGCCCTGGGACGTACCGGTGTCCGCCGGGGCCCACGGGCCGAGCGGCTCCGGGCGGGATCCGTGCGGCGGTGGCGGGCCGTACCCGCGCGGGCGGGGCAGCGGGCCCGGGGGCGGTGCGGGCGGGTCATGCCTTGGTGAGGGCGTCCCCCTTGTGCATGGCCACGTGGCCGGTCCTGTCGCTCTCGATCTCGTACTGCGGCGCCTGTGGGCTGCAGTGCCGGGTGCGGCCCTTGAACTCGACGTCCTCGGTGTGGACCTTGGTGATCCTGCCCTGGACATGGCCCGCCTCGGAGTTCCAGCGGACGTGGTCCCCGACCGAAAAAGTGCTGGTCAACGCTTCGTCCTTCCCTCGGAGGGATGTTCTTTCCCCTTCCAGTCTCGCGTGAGCCGCGCCCTTCGCACCTCGTCGGGCGCCTCCGGTGCATCATGGCCGGGTGAGCCGGGTGGCACGTCACGTACGGCCCACGGCATGCCGGTGTCCCCGTCACACGGGCACGGGAGGGACGGGATGCGCGAGATCTGGACGGTCGGGCACTGGACGTGCCCGGAGGAGGATTTCATCGGCCGCCTCGACGCCCAGGGCATCGACACACTGGCCGATGTCCGGGCCCACCCGGGATCACGCCGGAGTCCGCAGTTCTCCGCCGGGACCATGCGCGACTGGCTGGAGACGGCCGAGATCGACTACGTGTACTTCGAGGAGCTGGGCGGGCGCCGGCGTAAACAGGACGTGGACCCGGAGACCAACGCGGGATGGCGCAACGCGAGCTTCAAGAACTACGCCGACTACACCCTGCTCCCCGACTACGAGCGCGGCATCACCCGTCTGACCTCCCTCGCGGACCGCGACCGCGTCGCCGTCATGTGCGGCGAGCCGATGCCGTGGCGCTGCCACCGCCTGCTGATCGCCAACACGCTCACCGCACGCGGCTGGACGGTCCGGCACATCATGGCGACCGGCGAGCCGCGCGTCCACGAACTGGGCGCGTGGGGCGCGGCACCACAGGTCGACGGGCGCGGCCGGGTGACGTACCCGGAGCGCGAGGCGGACCAGCCGGAGGAGTAGGGGCCGGTACCGCCCCCGCCTGCCACGGTTCACCCGCCGCGGTCGAAAACCCGTATGAAAGAACGGGGTTCCCTGAGATAGGTTGGCGCCATTCGAAGGGGGCGAAGTGGCGAAGCTCAACCAGATCATCGCCGTGGAGAAGGGTGTCAAGAGCAAGGCGCTCCAGGACATCACCGCGGCCCACCACCAGGTCCAGAAGCCGGCACTGCTGGCCGGGATCTCGCGCACGTACCAGCCGAAGGACGAGGAGGGCGAGCAGCTGCCGCCCGAGTCGGCGCGGGTCCAGGTGCAGGGCGAGGACGTGCTGCGGGAGATGGCCGCGTCGCTGACCCGGCTGTTCGACGTGACCGCGACCAAGGACTGGGCCAACTGCTCGGCCCGCGCCGACGTCGTCGTCGACGGACGGACGGTCGTCGCCGAAGTCCCCGTCAGCTACCTCCTGTTCCTGGAGAAGCAGCTCACCGATCTGCACACCTTCGTCAAGAAGCTCCCGACGCTCGACGCCGCGGAGTCCTGGTCGCACGACCCGTCCACGGACTGGTGGAAGACCGACCCGGTGCGGACCATCCGTACGAAGAAGGTCCCGCGCAACCACGTCAAGGCCGAGGCGACCGACAAGCACCCGGCCCAGGTCGACGTGTACTACGAGGACGTGCCCATCGGGTACTGGACCACCGTGAAGTTCTCCGGAGCGCTGCCGGCGCGACGGGTGAACGAACTGCTGGAGCGGGTCGTCAAGCTCCAGAACGCGGTGAAGTTCGCCCGCGAGGAGGCCAACGGCACCGAGGTGACCGACCAGCGGGTCGGCGAGGCGGTGTTCGGCTACCTGTTCGGCCGCTGACGCCGCAGGCAGCCCCACAGACGCCCCCACGTCAATCACGTGGGGGTCGCGCGACCTGACGCGGACCGGAATTGAGGTCCGGCCCGCGTGACGAGCGCAAGCTGAAACTGACGTTCAGCCTGAAGACACGGTCAAGGTGGAGGTTCGAGTCCTCCCCCCGGCACCACACGCCGGGGTGGCCCAACATGGACAGAGGCAGCCGTGATCACACTCAGACTCTCGCTCCAGATTCAGCATCGCCACCGACTGCCGGATCGACCGGGTGCGGACGAACACCGTTGAATGCTGGTTCGAATCCGGCCTGTGGCTCTTTCCTGCCACGGTAGTTCAAAGGCAGAACGCGACGGTATGACGACTGATCCGCACTCTTAAACGGCGCCGGCGAGCGCAATTGGGTGGCATCCCCAGGGGCCCGGGAGCTGGATACGACTCCCGGGCTCCGCCACGCCCGCACCCTCCGCCGCCCGCTACTCGCCCCGAACGCATCCAGGGAACCCAGATGCGGGGCTGGCGGGCCGTGGGCCCCTACGGAGCCTTGCCCACAGGCGGAGGCGTCACAGACGGTTCGATGGTCGACCGGACATAGATCCGCGTGGTGCCGGGCGTGAACTCGTGGGTGAAAAGATCGACGCAGCGCTGGAGGTACCTGCCTTCCGGCGTCGCCAGGCCGTCCGGGCACAGACTGGACTTCCGCGGGCCCTGGACGAACGTCTCCGGTTCGGGCAGTCCGAGGTGGCCGAAGGCGGCCGCAGGGCGGTAGTCCTTCTCCTTGGGATGGGAGTTCCCGATCATCTCCGTACCGACCGCGATGAGCCGGCCGGTGTATGTCTCCGCCTCCTCGCTGGGGAGGACGAAGGACAGCAGACCGGTGTCGTAGCGCTGCCCGGTCTTGTACCCCGCACGACGGTCCGAGGCCGCCTCCGGAATACGGATACCGAGCTGGCCGCTCATCCAGGCAGGGGTGGCGCCGTCCTCCCAGCAGCAGGTCATCTCCTGGTCCGACAGGTCCGACGACACGTCGTCGGCGACGCAGGAAACCACACCGATCGCGGCGGCCACGCAGGCGAGGAGTGCCGACACGACGGCGACCGGCATGCGCCGACTGCGCACGGTCCGCTCGCCGGAAGCGATCTTGCTGGAGCTGTTCAATGGTCCTCTATCGCGCTTCCTGCTGCTCACGGCCAGGGTCCGTGCGGTCACCCTCGCGCCCCGGCTCATCCGGCGCGGGCAGAGGATCCTGGTTCGGGGCGGACGAGCCCGGATCGTAGTGCTTGACGGAACTGCTGCCCGCCATGTCGAATTCCTGGGCGATGCCCGTGGTGTGGAGGCGGGCCGTCCGGCCGTCCGGAATGCTCATGCCGCTGCCCCAGGGCAGAGCGACGGTCACGCCTCAGGTCCCGGCCGGCCCGGCTGTGGCCGTCGCCCCCTTCACCGCGGCGGCGAACGCGGTGTCGGCCGTGGTGACCGCCTCGACCGCCCTGGCGATGTGATCGGTCCAGGACTGTTCGACCGCGGGCAGCCCCGGGTCGTGGAGAGCGGCGGTGCGCTGGGCCTCCGGCAGCCGGCCGAAGTCCAGGCGGCAGCGCCCCTGGCCGGAGACGGCCATTCCGGCGGCGACCGCCTCTCTCGCCGCCGCCTCCACCGCACTGCGCAACGGGACCAGCTGGGCATGTGCGTCCCTGAGCAGGACGGCCACGCCCTCGGCCTGGGCGCAGAACGTCGCGTACTCCTGGAGGGTCGCACCGAAAAGCCTGCGGGCCGCGTCCGCGCTCTCGCCGACCCAGGCCGGACCGAGAGTGATGTCGTACACCTCGCTCCGGTAGGTGTCCTGGGTGGCCGACAGTCCGCCCGCCAGCGCGTCCCATGCGTCAGCGGCGGTGACCAGGGCCGACAGGTCCGTCGACATGACCTCGTGGTAACTCGGCATGATGTGCCCCCTCCTCCTGGTCAGAGCCCGTCGAGACCGGAGACGGAACCGCCCCCGGGACCACTGTCGCTGCCGCCGGCAGTACCACCGCCGTCGCCGCCACCCGCCCCGCCCCCGGCTCCGGCCACGCCCCCGGCCACGCCTCCTCCGGCGCCCGCCCCGATCCCCGCCACGGCGCCCTCCGGGCCCCCCGCGCCTGCTCCGCCGATGCCGGCTCCGGCTCCCGCGCCCGCCCCGCCGATTCCGCCACCCGCCCCCGCGATACCGCCTCCCGCTCCGCCGACCGCCTCGGCGAGGCCCCCGCCCGCCGAACCCCCCGCTCCCCCCGCACCGGTGACGCCCCCGGCCACGGCCCCGAGCCCTTCGGATCCCCCCGTTACCGCTCCACCCCCGAGTCCGCCCGAGGCACCGCCGCCGACTGCACCGGCGATCCCGCCCACCGCCCCGGCCGGGCCCCCGAGCCCGCCGACGGCCCCGGCCCTGATGCCGAGACCTCCAGAGCCCCCTGCGATACCGTCGGACCCGCCTCCGCCGCCACCGTCGTCCGGGCCGGCGCCACCGTCACCGTCGGGACCTCGGAGACGATCGGCGACAGCGCCGATCGCCCTGCCCGCGTCGAGGTCGTTGAGGTGGAACAGCGCACCGGCGCTGCGGAGTGCGGCGCTCTGCGTAGCCAGCTCCTGGCAGAGCCCGCTGACCGATTGGCCCAGGACCTCGGCGGCCTCCACCAGCGCACGCGCCGTGTCCCAGCCCTCCCCGTCCACACCCCGCAACGCGCCGGCCACCGCGTCGGCCCCCTGCTCGGCCCACCTGCGTGCGGCGAGGGTGTCGGTGAGTAAGTGATCGTCTATGGCGTCGGCGGCGGCCTTCTTCCGCTCCGGCGCGGAAGCGAAGGACGGACCCGGCCCCGGGCCCGAACCCCCCTCGCCCGGAAGTCCGTTCAACCGCATGCCGGGCGACTGCCCTTGCTGAACAGCCGACTTGATCTCTTCCCACTCGTTCCATGTCATGCATGGCCCCCGTCGGGTATCCGTCTATCCGTCGCTTTGCGGGCAAGTGCGCACAGAAACCGGTACGGAACGAGTATGGAGCAAGCCCGCAGGAAGAGAAGAGGGCGGGAAGAACCCGCCCCCGCGCCGGCCGGCCGCCACACGGCGACCGTGCGGCGGGTCGTCGCCCACCCGGTCTGTCAGACCTCCCTGCGAGAGTGGTCGCCCAGGCCCACCCGGCAGTGGGTGACGACCGGTCGGGCCTGCGGCGAACCGTCGAACGACTCAATGGAGCGTCCCATGCACGGCACGACCGGCCCCCGCCCGACCGGGCCCGGCCAGAACACCCCTGGCACACCTGGAACCTCGGGCGTTCCCGCGATCGTCTACGACACCGAGATCCGGCACCACGCCGGGGCCCACGGCGGGACGCGGTGGCAGAAGGCCGAGCGGCTGACGGTGCGTCTGGACCGGGGCGAACCGTCCGGCCTGGTGGAGCTGGCGTGGCGGTCCGAAGGCGGCGCGGAGGCCACCGTCGTGTTCGACGAGGGCATGACGGCCTTCCGCGGGCACCGGCGCACCACCGACGGGACGCCGCAGGAGTACCGCGGCACAAGAAGGCGGTACCGGGCCGGCGCCGACAAGCCCTTCGGCCACCGGGCGCGCGTCTTCGCCACCGAGACGGAAGACCCGCACGGCCCGGCGGCCGGCGGAACACTGCGCCTGGTCCTGGACGACGGCGGGGCCCCCGTCGAACGGATCAGCTGGCGCGACCGGCGGGACACCTCCATATCCGTGGTCCTGCGGACCGTGCCCCCGGCCGGCGGCACGGTGCCGGTGGAAGTGGCCGGGGTGGTGGCCAGCGACGAGCACACGGAGGCCGACGAGGTCGCCGGACACCTCCTCACCGACGGGCCGGGCAAATGGCTCGGCTGGGACGACAGGGCGACCCTGGACTTCTCGCTGTCCGAACCGGCCGCCGTCACCGCCTACACGCTCACCTCCGGCAACGACTACCGCGACCGCGACCCCCGGGACTGGCGGCTCCAGGGGTCGATGGACGGCACCACCTGGTACACACTCGACTCACGGGTGGACCAGGCCTTCCCCGGACGCTTCCAGGAACGCGCGTTCACGGTCGTCAACTCCACGGCGTACCAGGCGTACCGGATCGACATCGGCCGCAACTGGGGCGGGCTGCCGGAGACACAGCTGAACAGGGTCCGCCTGCTCACCACGGACCGGCCCCGGCTCATCGGCAGCACGGTGCCCGTGGCCGGGGTCACGGCCAACGACGAGTACCGGGCCGCCGGAGAGGTCGCGGCCAACGTGCTCCACTCCGGCGCGGGCAAGTGGCTCGCCCGCACCCGGCGGGCCTGGCTGGAGTTCACCCTCCCCGGCCCGGCCGCCGTCACCGCCTACACGCTCACCTCCGCCAACGACCACTGCGCCCGCGACCCGAGGGACTGGGTACTGGAAGGGTCCGCAGACGGCAGGACATGGACCGCCCTCGACCGGCGCACCGACGAGATCTTCCCCGGACGCTTCCTGGTACGCGAGTTCGGTGTGGCGGCCCCGGCCGCGTACCCCGTCTACCGGCTGCGCGTCACCCGTAACGAGGGCGACGTCGGTGAAGTGCAGCTGAACCGGGTGCAGCTGCTGGTGAAGCACGACCACCGCTTCCCCGACCCCGTCGAGTTCCACGGATTCCTGCGGCCCGCCGACGGCCCCGCCGCCGGCTACCGGGGCAGGAGCGTCACGGAGACGGCGGACCTGGAGGACCCGGACACGGCACCCGGCGGAGGCGGAGCGGTCAGACCCTGATGACGGTGAGGCGCCCACCGCAGAGGGCGATGAGGTCCTCCGGGTCCGAGGTGAGGACGGTGACCGGTCCGGGGGCGGCCAGGGCGGTGGCGGTGAGCATGGCGTCGATGGCGTACTTGTGGCCGTGCAGGCCGGTGTCGGCGAGCAGGGCGGCGGCATGGCGGGCCACCGGTTCGGTGACCGGTTCCACGACCAGACGGGAGAGTGTCCATTCCAGGGCCGGGCGGTTGATGCGGGGGTGGACCACCTCGACGAGGGTGGCCGCGGAAGTGATCACACGCAGGTCGTCGGCGCGGGCCAGGGCGAGCCAGCCGGTGAGGGTACGGTCACGCAGGACGGCTTTCGCCAGTCCTTCACTGTCCAGGACGAGAGTGCCGCCAGGAACCGCGGGAGAGCGGGTCACGCCGCGCTCGTCCCGTGCTGTGCCTGTTCGCGGCGCACCCGCGTGAGCTGATCACGCAGGGACTGGATCTCCTCGTCCGTGATCGGGCCGTGCTCGGCTTCGCCGACAGCGATGAGTTCGTTGAGGTCGTCGCGTTCGATCTGGCGGGCGACGGCTGCGGCCACATAGGCGGACAGACCGGAGTGCCCGCTGCGGACCTTGGCCGCCTCGGCGATGTCGCGTGGCATGGTGATCGAGTACTTGCCGGTGGGCTCACCCATGCTACTGATCCTACCCATCATCCTCCCGCCCGGGCGGAGGTGTTTCTCCCCCTTTTTTGTCCCAGCGCCGGCCGGGACCGGGAAGGAAACGCGGCCCGGGCTCCATGGGCCGAAGTGAGACCGCCCGTGCGGCGAACCGCCACTCGGTGAGAGCGGGGCGGGGACGGCGTCGGAGGGCGGGTGCACGGGGACATGAAAAAGACCCCCTGCGCGGTGTTTCCACTGGCGAGAGGGTCTTTTCGGCACTTCTTGCGAAGTGCCCCCGGCAGGATTCGAACCTGCGCACCCGGCTCCGGAGGCCGATGCTCTATCCCCTGAGCTACGGGGGCGTTGTCGCTGCTCTCGGCGGCGACGAGTGAAACCCTACCAGCTCCCGGACGGTGCCCGGCACCAGGTTTTCCGCGTGCCCGTGGACATGCGCGCCGAGGAGATGATCACGGTCCGCGCGGAGCCGGGACGCGTAGCCGGGACGCGTAGCCGGGGAGGGGGTCGCGCGGTCTTCCGGGGCCGGGGCGGGGCCAGGGTGGGTTCCGGTCGTGCGGCGCCTGGCGCCCGCCGGGGCGGAAGTGGCCAAAACCCGGACGCGGCTCCTCCGGTCGACCTACTCTCAAGGGGTGTCAGGGGCGTACGGCCGTGTGCTTGTTGTGGATGACAACAAGGCCATCCGGCAGCTGATCAGGGTCAACCTTGAGCTGGAGGGCTTCGAGGTCGTGACCGCGGCCGACGGTGTCGAGTGCCTCGATCTCGTGCACCACATCTGTCCGGATGTGATCACCCTCGATGTCGTCATGCCCCGGCTCGACGGCATACAGACCGCCACCCGCCTCCGCTCCGACCCCCGCACCAGCCATCTCCCCGTCGCCGTGGTCAGCGCCTGTACGTCCGAGGAGGTGGACGCGGGAGCGGCCGCCGGGGTCGACGCGTTCGTGGCGAAGCCCTTCGACCCGGAGGAGCTCGTGCGGGTGGTCCACCGCCTCGCGCGCGGCCGGGGCCCCCTGACGGCCCCGCTGGAGGACCGGTCGCCGCTCGACGGCAGACGCGGGGCGGGAAGGGCCGGGAGCGCCGCCGGGTGAGGAGCGGATGAGCGCCGCGTGAGCACCGGGTGACCGTCCGGTGACCCTGGTGGCCGCCCGCCGCACCGGAGCCGGGGGCATGACGGCGTCCGGCGCCCTTACCCTTCTGACCGCATGGCGAAACGGGTCGCGGAGTGCCCCCCTTCCTCCCATACGCTTGTCCTGTGACCCCCGCCGATCTCTCCAGGACCGTGCTGCGCGCCGTGCGCCGCGCGGTCGACGAGGACGCCCTGCGCGCGCCCGTGCCCGCGCGCGTGCGGGTGGAGCGGACCAGGCCCGGCGGCAGCGGTGACTACGCCTGCGCCGTCGCCCTCCAGCTGGCCGGACCGGCCGCGCTGCCCGCCCGGGAGGTCGCCGGGATCCTGCGCGAGCGGATGACGGCCGCGCCCGGCGTGGGACGCGTCGAGATCACCGGCCCCGGGTTCCTGAACTTCCACCTCGACGACGCCGCCGAGGCGGCCGCCCGCGCCGCCCTCGTCCACGAGACCGGCCGGCGGGGTATCCGCTACGGCTGGGCCGACGGCCCCACCGGGCAGGTCCACCAGCTGCACCACCGCCGCGAGGTGCGGGCCGCGGTCGTGGCCGACGCCGTGGCCCGGCTGCTGCGCGCCCGGGGCGCCCTGGTGCGTACGACCTGCGAAGAGGCCCCCGACCCGGACTGGGCCCGCCTCGGCGTCACCGTCGACGCGTACGGACGCCCGCCCGCCCCGCTGCGCGAGACCCGGCCCGTGCCCGCCGGGGCCACCGCGGGCGAACTGCTGGAGCGGCTCGGTCCCGACGCGGCCCGCTGGGGGCTGCTGCGGCCCGCCACCCACGACCGTGCCCCGCTCGACGGCTCCCTCCTCGTCCAGGCGGAGGGCAACCCGCTCTTCCTGGTCCGCTACGCCCACGCCCGCGCCCGCGCGCTCACCCGGGGCGCCCGCCTGCTCGGCTTCACCGCAGCCTCCCCGCAGGAGCTGTCCTCCGTCGCGGAGGAGGCGTCCGCCGTCGCGGGCGAGCTGCCTCCCGTCGCGGGGGAGAGGCCCGCCTCCGAGGGGAAGCCGCCGGCCCCCGCGGGGGAGAGGCCCGCCTCCGGGGAGGGGACGCCGGCCCCCGCGGAGCAGATACCGGACCCCGCGGGGGAGAGGTCCGCCTCCGCGCTGCACACCCTCCTCGCCGACCACCCCGGCGTCCTCGCCGACGCCGCCCGGCACCAGGCCCCCGACCGGCTCGCCCGCCACCTGGAGACGGTCGCCGCGGCCTTCCTCGACTTCCACGACACCGCCCGGCCCCTCCCCGTCGGCGACGAGAAACCCTCGGCCGCCCACCGCTCCCGGCTGGCCCTTGCCGAAGCCGCCGGGACGGTGCTGGCCGGCGGCCTGGCCCTGCTCGGCATCAGCGCACCCGAACACCTCTGAGAGAGCCGAGAGAGCAGAGCAGAACGATGAGCCGATCCGCACACCCCGCCGGACCCCGCCACGCCGACGTCCTCCCCGAGGGCCACTGGACCGCCCCGGCCACCGACCTCAACGTGCTGGACGAGAAGGTCTGGTCCCGGACCGTCACCCGCGACGCCGACGGCGCCCTCACCGTCGGAGGGATCGAAGTCGCCAAGCTGGCGGAGGAGTTCGGGACCCCGGCGTACATCCTCGACGAGAGCGACTTCCGCGCCCGGTGCCGCGCCTGGGCGGACGCCTTCGGCGCCGACGCGGACGTCTTCTACGCCGGCAAGGCCTTCCTGTCGCGCGCCGTCGTGCGCTGGCTCAGGGAAGAGGGGCTGAACCTCGACGTCTGCTCCGGCGGCGAGCTGGCCACCGCCCTGGACGCCGGGATGCCCGCCGAGCGCATCGCCTTCCACGGCAACAACAAGACCGTCGCCGAGATCGAGCGGGCCGTCGGGGCCGGTGTCGGCCGGATCGTGCTCGACTCCTTCCAGGAGATCGCCCGGGTCGCTCACACCGCCCAGCGGCTCGGCAGGCGCCAGCGCGTCCAGATCCGCGTCACCGTCGGGGTCGAGGCCCACACCCACGAGTTCATCGCCACCGCGCACGAGGACCAGAAGTTCGGCATCGCGCTCGCCGACGGTCAGGCCGCCGAAGCCGTCCGCAGGGCGCTCACGCTCGACGGCCTCGAACTCGTCGGCATCCACTCGCACATCGGCTCGCAGATCTTCGACATGGCCGGCTTCGAGGTCTCCGCGCGGCGCGTCGTCCAGCTGCTCGCCGAGATCCGCGACGAACACGGCGTGGAACTGCCCGAGATCGACCTCGGCGGCGGGCTCGGCATCGCGTACACCTCCGAGGACGACCCCCGCGAGCCCCACGAGATCGCCAAGTCGCTCGGCGACATCGTCACCCGCGAGTGCGAGGCGGCCGGGCTCGCCACCCCGCGCATCTCCGTCGAGCCGGGCCGCGCCATCGTCGGCCCCACCGCCTTCACCCTCTACGAGGTCGGCACCATCAAGCCCCTGGAGGGCCTGCGCACCTACGTCAGCGTCGACGGCGGCATGTCGGACAACATCCGTACCGCCCTCTACGACGCCGAGTACAGCGTCTCCCTCGTCTCGCGCAGCTCGGACGCCGACCCCATGCTGGTCCGGGTCGTCGGCAAGCACTGCGAGAGCGGCGACATCGTGGTCAAGGACGCGTTCCTGCCGGCCGACCTGGCCCCCGGCGACCTGATCGCCGTGCCCGCCACCGGCGCGTACTGCCGCTCCATGGCGAGCAACTACAACCACGCCCTGCGCCCGCCCGTCGTCGCCGTGCGCGACGGGCAGGCCCGGGTGATCGTCCGGCGCGAGACGGAGGAAGATCTCCTGCGCCTCGATGTCGGGTGATGAAATAGAGGTCTCAGGATCCGGACGGGTGACAGAAACGCCCGTCCGGTGAGTGAGACTGGTCCACACATCAGAAGTATGAGAAACGAGGTCGGATGATGCGTACGCGTCCGCTGAAGGTGGCGCTGCTGGGCTGTGGAGTGGTCGGCTCAGAGGTGGCGCGCATCATGACGACGCACGCCGACGACCTCGCCGCGCGCATCGGCGCGCCG
This sequence comes from Streptomyces nitrosporeus, assembly GCF_008704555.1. NCBI lineage: Bacteria > Bacillati > Actinomycetota > Actinomycetes > Kitasatosporales > Streptomycetaceae > Streptomyces > Streptomyces nitrosporeus. The sequence goes on along the minus strand of NZ_CP023702.1, from coordinate 2,345,712 downwards.
GTCGAACTCGCCGGCGTCGCCGTCCGCCGGCCCTCCAAGGTGCGGGAGGGCATCGACCCCGCCCTGGTCACCACCGATGCGACCGCCCTGGTCGAGCGCGGCGACATCGACGTGGTCATCGAGGTCATCGGCGGCATCGAGCCCGCCCGCACGCTGATCACCACCGCCTTCGAGCACGGCACCAGCGTCGTCTCCGCCAACAAGGCGCTGCTCGCCCAGGACGGCCCGGCCCTGCACGCCGCCGCCGAGCGGCACGGCAGGGACCTGTACTACGAGGCGGCCGTGGCCGGCGCCATCCCGCTCGTACGCCCGCTGCGCGAGTCCCTCGCCGGGGACAAGGTCAACCGGGTGCTCGGCATCGTCAACGGCACCACCAACTTCATCCTCGACCGGATGGACACCAGCGGCGCCGGCTACTCCGAGGCCCTCGACGAGGCCACCGCCCTCGGATACGCCGAGGCCGACCCGACCGCCGACGTGGAGGGCTTCGACGCCGCCGCCAAGGCCGCCATCCTCGCCGGGATCGCCTTCCACACCCGGGTCGGCATCGGTGAGGTGCACCGCGAGGGCATCACCGAGGTCACCGCGGCCGACATCGCCTCCGCCCGGCGCATGGGCTGCACAGTGAAACTCCTGGCGATCTGCGAGCGCGCCGCCGACGGCAGGTCCGTCACCGCCCGCGTGCACCCCGCGATGATCCCGCTCAGCCATCCGCTGGCCTCCGTCCGCGAGGCGTACAACGCGGTCTTCGTCGAGGCCGAGGCGGCCGGGCAGCTGATGTTCTACGGCCCCGGCGCCGGCGGCTCGCCGACCGCCTCCGCGGTCCTCGGCGACCTGGTCGCCGTGTGCCGCAACAAGCTCGGCGAGACCACCGGCCCCGGCGAGTCCGCGTACACCCGCCTGCCGGTCAGCCCCATGGGCGAGGTCGTCACGCGGTACCACATCAGTCTCGACGTTGCCGACAAACCTGGCGTGCTCGCCCAGGTCGCGACGGTCTTCGCCGAAAGCGGCGTATCCATCGATACGGTCCGCCAGCAGAGCCGACAGGACCCGGACGGCGAGGCATCCCTCGTCGTCGTCACCCACCGCGCGCCCGACGCCGCCCTGTCCGGGACCGTCGAGGCGCTGCGCAAGCTGGACACCGTGCGCGGTGTCGCCAGCATCATGCGTGTTGAAGGGGAGTAAGGACCCATGACCAGCAAGGGCACCCACCAGTGGCGCGGCATCATCGAGGAGTACCGGGACCGCCTCCCGGTCACGGACGCGACGCCAGTCGTCACGCTCCGTGAGGGTGGCACGCCGCTCGTCCCGGCGCAGGTCCTCTCCGAGCGCACGGGCTGCGAGGTGCACCTCAAGGTCGAGGGCGCCAACCCCACCGGGTCGTTCAAGGACCGCGGGATGACCATGGCGATCACCCGGGCCAAGGAGGAGGGCGCGCAGGCCGTCATCTGCGCCTCCACCGGCAACACCTCCGCCTCCGCCGCCGCCTACGCGGTGCGGGCCGGCATGGTCTGCGCCGTCCTCGTCCCCCAGGGCAAGATCGCGCTCGGCAAGATGGGGCAGGCGCTCGTCCACGGCGCGAAGATCCTCCAGGTCGACGGCAACTTCGACGACTGCCTCACGCTGGCCCGCGGCCTCTCCGACAACTACCCGGTGGCCCTGGTCAATTCGGTCAACCCGGTCCGGATCGAGGGCCAGAAGACCGCCGCCTTCGAGATCGTCGACATGCTCGGCGACGCCCCCGACATCCATGTGCTGCCGGTCGGCAACGCGGGCAACATCACGGCCTACTGGAAGGGCTACACGGAGTACGCGCGCGACGCGGTCGCCACGCGCACCCCGCGCATGTGGGGCTTCCAGGCGTCCGGGTCCGCGCCCATCGTGCGCGGTGAGATCGTGAAGGACCCGGCGACCATCGCCACCGCGATCCGTATCGGCAACCCGGCCTCCTGGAACTACGCCCTGGCGGCCCGGGACGAGTCGGGCGGCTTCATCGACGAAGTGACCGACCGTCAGATCCTGTCCGCCTACCGCCTCTTGGCGGCCCAGGAGGGCGTCTTCGTGGAGCCCGCCTCGGCGGCCTCGGTGGCCGGTCTGCTCAAGGCCGCCGAAGAGGGCAAGGTCGACCCCGGCCAGAAGATCGTCTGCACCGTCACGGGCAACGGCCTCAAGGACCCCGACTGGGCCGTCGCGGGCGCCCCGCAGCCCGTCACCGTACCGGTCGACGCCGCCGCCGCGGCCGAGAAGCTGGGCCTCGCCTGACGGACCGTCGGACGGGACCCGCGCCCCACGGGGTGCGGGTCCCGCCTGCGAAGTCCCGCCGCGCGCCGAAGAGACGGGCGCCGCCCCCGCCGGACCGGTCCGGAGCGCATGGGAGGCCGGCGACACGCATCGTGCGCCTCCTGTGCGCCCTATGTCGCCGCAGAACCTTCCTTCGATAAGCTGTACCCGACCCGCGCCGCCGCACGTCCGCGGCGCAGCCGCCGTCGTGACCGACGGGCACCCCCCGACCCCGGCACAACGGCCCCCCACGCACACCAGCAGTACCGCTTGACCTATCCCCGCCGCCGTACAGGAAGAGTCGTCCAACCGATGGCCGGTCCCGCCTTCCGAGCCGCCGCCGTCCGGGTGCGCGTCCCCGCAACCAGCGCCAATCTGGGCCCGGGCTTCGACGCCCTGGGCCTCTCGCTGGGGCTCTACGACGACGTCGTCGTCCGGGTCGCCGATTCCGGACTGCACATCGACATCGCGGGTGAGGGCGCCGAGACGCTGCCCCGCGACGAGAGCCATCTGCTCGTCCGCTCCCTGCGCACCGCCTTCGACCTCCTCGGCGGGCAGCCCCGCGGCCTGGAGATCGTCTGCGCCAACCGCATCCCGCACGGCCGCGGCCTCGGCTCCTCCTCGGCCGCCATCTGCGCGGGCATCGTCGCCGCCCGCGCGGTGACGACCGGCGGCGAGGCACGCCTCGACGACGCCGCGCTGCTGGAGCTGGCCACCGAGATCGAGGGCCACCCGGACAACGTCGCCGCCTGCCTGCTCGGCGGTTTCACCCTCGCCTGGATGGACGGGCAGTCGGCCCGTGCGATCAGGATGGACCCCGCCGGATCCGTCGTCCCGGTGGTCTTCGTCCCGTCCACCCCGGTGCTCACCGAGACCGCCCGCGGTCTGCTCCCGCGCACCGTGCCGCACGTGGACGCCGCGCTCAACGCCGGCCGTGCCGCCCTGCTCGTCGAGGCCCTGGCCCGCCGCCCGGAACTGCTGCTCGCGGCCACCGAGGACCGGCTCCACCAGGAGTACCGGGCCCCGGCCATGCCGCAGAGCGTCGAGCTGGTGAACCGGCTGCGCGCCGACGGCGTGCCGGCCGTCATCTCCGGCGCGGGGCCGACCGTGCTGGCCCTGGCGGACGAGGCGTCCGCCGACAAGGTCGCCCTGCTGGCGGGCGAGGGCTGGGCCGCCGACCGGCTCACCCTCGACGCGGCGGGGGCGAGCGTACTGCCGCTCGCTCCGTAGGCGTACGTGATTGCCGGTGCACGAGAGGGGGAATGTTTGTTGGAGCCGGTAGTGTTAACCTCAAGTCAGCAATCGACGTCTTCGTGGCGCATTGCTTCGCGTCCCCCTTCGGGACCACCACTCTTCCGGGAGCCTCCCCGACTGCCTGAGCAGCCTGCCTGAGCTTTCGAGCACGCTCCGGAACCGGCACGACACCCTCTTGCTCGTCCAGGAGTGGGCCGAGCAGGGGGATCTCGCGCCGGAACCCCGCACATTCATCTCTCCGCCGTATCCCGGCGGACCACCGCCCCGGCAAGGTCCGCGATCGACACGATCAACAGACTCCAGCCGGACAGCACAACCGGTCGCCGAGCCAGAAGGCCGACGTCCGCTCCAGGGAAGGACCCTTCGTGAGCGACACCACCGATCTGATGGGCGTGACTGCCGACAAGAACGTCGACAGCGCCGCGCCCGCCGAAGGTGCTGCCACTGGCACCACCTCACGGCGCCGCCGCTCCGGCACCGGCCTCGAGGGCATGGTCCTGGCCGAGCTGCAGCAGGTCGCGTCCGGCCTCGGCATCAGGGGAACTGCGCGGATGCGCAAGGGCCAGCTGATCGAGGTCATCAAGGAGGCGCAGGCCGGCGGTACGGCCGCGCCCAAGGCCGCCGCCAAGACCGCCGCCGCGCCCGCCGAGGACGGTGGCAAGCCCAAGCGGCGTGCCACCTCCAAGGCCCGCACCGGTGACGAGAGCGCCCCGGCCCCGGCCGAGAAGGCCGCCCAGCAGCAGATCGACATCCCGGGCCAGCCGGCCAGCGACGACCAGCCCGCGGGCGAGCGCCGCCGCCGCCGGGCGACCGCGCAGGCGGGCAGCCCCGAGACCAAGGCCGAGGCGCCCCGCGCCGAGACCGCGTCCGAGCCGCAGGCCGAGCCGAAGGCCGAGAGCCGCCAGGACCGCGGCGACGAGCGCGCGGAGTCCAAGGGCGACGCCAAGGCCGAGCCCGCCGCCGACACCGCGGAGGGCCGCCGCGGCGACCGTCAGGACGGCCGCCAGGAAGGCCGCCGTGGCGACCGCGGTGACCGTGGCGACCGCGGTGACCGCCGTGACCGCCAGCGCGACCGCCGCGGCAAGGGCGACGACCAGGGCCAGCAGCAGGGCGGCGGACGCCGCCAGGGCCAGCAGCAGCAGGGCGGCGGCCAGCAGGACGACGGTTACGACGACGAGGGCGGCCGGCGCGGACGCCGTGGCCGCTACCGCGACCGCCGCGGCCGCCGTGGCCGCGACGACTTCGCGACCGACGTCCAGGTGGCCGACGACGACGTCCTGATCCCCGTCGCGGGCATCCTCGACATCCTGGACAACTACGCCTTCATCCGGACCTCCGGTTACCTCCCGGGCCCGAACGACGTGTACGTCTCGCTGGCCCAGGTCCGCAAGAACGGCCTGCGCAAGGGCGACCACGTCACCGGTGCGGTGCGCCAGCCCAAGGACGGCGAGCGCCGCGAGAAGTTCAACGCGCTGGTCCGCCTCGACTCGGTGAACGGCATGGCGCCGGAGACCGGCCGCGGCCGGCCCGAGTTCCAGAAGCTGACCCCGCTGTACCCGCAGGACAGGCTCCGCCTGGAGACCGACTCCAACGTCCTGACCACCCGGATCATCGACCTGGTGGCCCCGATCGGCAAGGGCCAGCGCGGCCTGATCGTGGCCCCGCCGAAGACCGGTAAGACCATGATCCTCCAGGCCATCGCCAACGCGATCACGGTCAACAGCCCCGAGTGCCACCTGATGGTCGTCCTGGTCGACGAGCGTCCGGAAGAGGTCACCGACATGCAGCGGTCGGTGAAGGGCGAGGTCATCTCCTCGACCTTCGACCGCCCCGCCGAGGACCACACCACCGTCGCCGAACTGGCCATCGAGCGCGCCAAGCGTCTCGTGGAGCTGGGCCACGACGTGGTGGTCCTGCTGGACTCGATCACCCGTCTGGGCCGCGCCTACAACCTGGCGGCCCCGGCCTCCGGACGCATCCTGTCCGGTGGTGTCGACTCCACCGCGCTGTACCCGCCGAAGCGCTTCTTCGGTGCCGCGCGCAACATCGAGGACGGCGGCTCGCTGACCATCCTGGCCACCGCGCTCGTCGAGACCGGCTCGCGCATGGACGAGGTGATCTTCGAGGAGTTCAAGGGCACCGGCAACATGGAGCTCAAGCTGGACCGGAAGCTCTCGGACAAGCGCATCTTCCCGGCGGTGGACGTCGACGCGTCCAGCACCCGCAAGGAGGAGATCCTGCTCGGCGGCGAGGAGCTCGCCATCGTCTGGAAGCTGCGCCGGGTGCTGCACGCCCTGGACCAGCAGCAGGCGATCGAACTGCTCCTGGACCGCATGAAGAAGACGCAGTCCAACGCGGAGTTCCTGCTCCAGATCCAGAAGACGACGCCGGCGCCGGGCAACGGCAACGACTGACGCCGTACCCCCCACGGGGCCGGGGACGGCCCCGTGGGCGGACGCACGGAAGCAGGAAGGAAACCACCTCGGTGACGAGGTGGTTTCTTTTTTGATTGTTTCCGCACCCTCTTGTTGGCACTGGCGTAACATCTGCGTCAGTTGAGGCGGGGGGCCATCGAAGCGGTGCCGCGGGGGCGGGAGCCCGGCCGCGTGCCGCCGTGCTGTCGACAGACCTGTGTACCCCTGCCGTTCCCATCGCCGGCAGGCCGTCGCGCACTGCCGGTCCCTACGCGAAGGATCACCGCGTGCAGATACGCACCAGGGGGGGCCGGCACACGCTCCGGCTCAGACGCGCAGTACCGGCAGTGGCCGTCACCGTCCTCGCCGTCCTCGGCACGGGCCTGACCGCGACCGGTTCCCAGGCCGCCGAGCCCGAAGGGCAGTTGACGGCCGCGCAGCAGCGGCCGGCCGCGCCGTCGGAGGCCGAGCTCCGCGAGCGTTTGGCCGCCGCGAAAGCCGCGGACCAGAAGAACCTGCTGCCGTCGGAGTACGCCGACGGCGACCGCCCCACTCCGGCGCCCATGGTCATCGGCGGAACCGAGACGTCCATCTCCGCCGCCCCGTGGATGGCGCAGCTCTGGTACTACGACAACAAGGGCACCGACAACGAGTCCGACGACCTCGGGTTCTTCTGCGGCGGCGTGGTCATCGCGCCCACGAAGATCGCCACGGCCGCCCACTGCGTCGACGGCTACGACTGGGCGAACTCCGGTCTCGTCGTCACCGGGACGAGCTCCACCAACTCGGGCAACGGCGAGACGGTGACGACCCCGTACCGCCAGTGGAGCCACCCGCTCTACAGGGACAACCAGGGCGCCGCCGACAACGACATCGCCGTGCTCACCCTGTTCGACGCCGTCCCGGCCAAGCCGCTGCCCGTGGCGTCGAGCACGGACACCGCGCTCTACACCGCCGGGACCAAGGGGAAGGTCTACGGCTGGGGCCGGACGTCCTCGACGAACGACGACATCGCCACGACCCTGCGCTCGGCGACCGTACCGATCGTCTCGGACGCCACGTGCGCCGACTCGTACGGCGGTTACTTCGTCAAGGGCCACATGGTCTGCGCCGGGACGACGGGCGCCACCGACGCGGAGACCGTGGGGTCCTGCAACGGCGACTCCGGCGGTCCGCTGGTGGTCGGCGGCAAGCTGGCCGGCATCGTCTCCTGGGGCATCGAGGACTGCGTCGGCGAGGACGCCTACAGCGTCTTCAGCAAGGTGAGCACCTACACCGCGGCCGTCAACGCCCGTGCGTACGACACCAACCTGAACTGGGACCACCGCGCGGACCTGCTGGCCCGCAAGTCGGGGACCCTGAACCAGTTCATCTCCACCGGCACCGGGATGACGAAGGCCACCTTCGGCACCGGCTGGGACGGCGTCGACGTCCTGCTCCAGACGGACCTCAACCGGGACGACTACCAGGACCTCCTGATCCGGGGCGACGACGGCAACCTGTACTGGCAGTGGTACGACCCCTCGGTCCAGGACTGGCAGGTCAAGCAGCTCGCCACCGGCTGGGGCAGCCGTACGCAGATCCTCGCGCCCGGCGACCTGACCGGCGACGGCCACCCGGACGTGCTGTCCACCGACTCGGCCGGCGGCTTCTGGCTGTACCCGGGCAAGGGCAACGGCACCTTCGCCGCCCGCAGCAAGATCGGCGGCGGCGGCCTGAACTACGACATGGTGCGCGGCAGCGGCGACTTCAACAACGACGGCAAGGCCGACATCATCGCCCGCGGCGTCAACGACAAGCTGTACCTGTTCCCCGGTACCGGCAACGCCTCCGCGCCGTTCGGCACCAAGGTCCACGTCCGCACCTGGGACGTGGCCACCGCGCTGGTCACCACCGGCGACTTCACCGGCGACGGCCACGCGGACGTCATCGTCCGGGTGAAGGGCGGGGAGCTGTACCTCTACCCCGGCACCGGCAAGCCGGGCAGCGCCATCTTCGGCACCCGCAAGCTGCTGGGCACCGGCGGGGACAACTACAACCTCTTCGGCTGATCCGAGACCTTGGCCACACCCGTGGCAGCGTTCTCCCGCCCCCGGCGCCTCTCGCCGGGGGCGGGAAAGCGCAGGTGAGAGCCGGACACCCGGCCGTCCGAGCCGTTTCTTGCGTGGCCCCCGTCCCCGGACGGGGGCCACAGCCGTCTGTGCGACGCTGCTCGCTGCTCCGGCGTGCCCGAGGTCCCGCCGGACCGTGCGGGGGACCACGGACGGGGGACGGCCAGGAACACGACGAGGGAGCGGGATGAGCGAGCAGAACAGGGGAACCGGCCGGATACGCGGCACCGGCCGACGCCGGAAGCCCTCCCGGGGCAGGCGTCTGAGGACCGCCGCCCTGGTGACCGCCGCGACCGCCGTCCTCGCCGGCGGAGCCGGCCTCGGATACGCCTACGTCGCCCTCGACGGCAACATCGAGGCCGTCGACATCGACGCCGCGCTCGGCGCAGACCGCCCCGACGACGCGGACAACGGCTCCGAGGACGTCCTGGTGCTGGGCTCGGACTCCCGCTCCGGCGCCAACTCCGCCTACGGCACCGACGAGGGCTCCGCGCGCGCCGACACCGCGATGGTCGTCCACATCGGCGAGGGCCACACCTCGGCCCAGGTGGTCTCCATCCCCCGGGACACCCTCGTCGACCGGCCCTCCTGCACCAGCGACACCACCGGCGAGGAGGTCGCGGGCCGGCGGCTCGCCATGTTCAACACGGCCTACGAGGTCGGCGGCCCCGCCTGCGCGGTGAAGACCGTCGAGGCGATGTCCGGTATCCGCATGGACCACTACGTCGAGGTCGACTTCACCGGCTTCGAGGAGATCGTCGACGAACTCGGCGGCGTCGAGATCACCACCACCCGGACCATCGACGACGCCGGCAGCCGTCTCCACCTGGAGCCCGGCACCCACACCCTCACCGGGGAGCAGTCGCTGGGGCTGGTGCGCACCCGCAAGAGCGTCGGCGACGGCAGCGACCTGGGGCGCATCCAGCTCCAGCAGGCATTCGTCAGGGCGCTGATGGAGCGGACGAAGAGCATCGGGCTGTTCTCCGGCCCGAAGACCCTCCTGAGCCTCGCCGGCACCGCGACGAAGGCCCTCACCACCGACTCGGGACTGGGCTCCGTCAAGAAGCTCGCCGGTTTCGCGAAGGGCCTGTCGGGCCTCGGCGCCGAGGACGTGGAGATGATCACCCTGCCCGTGGAGTACGACCCGGCCGACCCCAACCGCGTACTCCCGCAGGAGAAGGCCACCGCGCGGGTGTGGGCGGCCCTCGCCCACGACGAACCCGTCCCCGCCTCCGCCACCGCGCGGTCGGCGGGCGACAAGGGCGAGGCCGCGGAGGTCGTCCGCTGAGCCGGACCCCGCCCCCGGCTGCTCCGGCCCCCGACTGCCCCGGCCCCCGCCGCGACGTCGCGGAACGTGTCCGCGGACTCACGGGAATAGGCGGGGGGCAACCCTCGTTTTGGGAGATACGGCCGGTCCTGGCAGACTGGTACGTCGGCCCCGGTTCACGGACGCGCAATCCGCGCGGACGACCCGGAGCCCTCCCGAAACTAGGAGACACCTTGAAGCGCGACATTCACCCCGAGTACGTCGAGACGCAGGTCAGCTGCACCTGCGGTGCCTCGTTCACCACGCGGAGCACCATCGACGGCGGCGCCATCCGCGCCGACGTCTGCTCCGAGTGCCACCCGTTCTACACGGGCAAGCAGAAGATCCTCGACACCGGTGGCCGCGTGGCCCGCTTCGAGGCCCGCTTCGGCAAGGCCGCCGGCACCGCCGGCAAGTAGCGAGCCACTGCGCCGGTTCCCGGGGCCCTCTTGCGGGCCCCGGGACCGGCGTTTTTTCCGGCTCTGCCGCCCCGCGGCAGACCGTCCAGCAGGCCCGCAGACGTATGAGCACGGAACCAGGAGCCCGGAGATGTTCGAGGCGGTCGAGGAACTGATCGGCGAGCACGCCGATCTCGAGAAGAAGCTCGCCGACCCGTCGGTCCACGCGGACCAGGCGAACGCACGCAAGCTGAACAAGCGCTACGCCGAGCTGACCCCCGTCATCGCCACCTACCGGGCCTGGAAGCAGACCGGTGAGGACATCGACACCGCCCGCGAACTCGCCGCCGACGAACCGGACTTCGCCGCCGAGGTCAAGGAGCTGGAGAAGCAGCGCGAGGAGATCACCGAGAAGCTCCGCCTGCTCCTGGTCCCGCGCGACCCCAGCGACGACAAGGACGTGCTCCTGGAGATCAAGGCGGGCGCGGGCGGCGACGAGTCCGCCCTGTTCGCCGGCGACCTCCTGCGGATGTACCTGCGCTACGCGGAACGCGTCGGCTGGAAGACCGAGATCATCGACTCCACCGAGTCCGAGCTCGGCGGCTACAAGGACGTCCAGGTCGCCGTGAAGACCAAGGGCGGCAACGGCGCCACCGAGCCCGGCCAGGGCGTCTGGGCCCGGATGAAGTACGAGGGCGGTGTGCACCGCGTGCAGCGCGTGCCCTCCACCGAGTCCCAGGGCCGCATCCACACCTCGGCCGCCGGCGTCCTCGTCACGCCCGAGGCGGAGGAGGTCGACGTGGAGATCCACGCCAACGACCTCCGCATCGACGTCTACCGCTCCTCCGGCCCCGGCGGCCAGTCGGTCAACACCACCGACTCCGCGGTCCGGATCACGCACCTGCCCACCGGCGTCGTCGCCTCCTGCCAGAACGAGAAGAGCCAGCTCCAGAACAAGGAGCAGGCCATGCGCATCCTGCGGTCCCGGCTGCTGGCCGCCGCCCAGGAGGCCGCCGAGCAGGAGGCCTCCGACGTGCGCCGCAGCCAGGTGCGTACGGTGGACCGGTCCGAGAAGATCCGCACGTACAACTTCCCGGAGAACCGCATCTCCGACCACCGCGTCGGCTTCAAGGCGTACAACCTCGACCAGGTCCTCGACGGCGACCTCGACGCCGTCATCCAGGCCTGCGTGGACGCCGACTCCGCCGCCAAGCTGGCCGCCGCGTAAACCCGGCAAGCCCCCCGCCCCGCCCGTGAACCCGTACGGAGAACCGCGATGAACCTGCTGCTCGCCGAGGTGGCCCAGGCCGCCCAGCGGCTGGCCGACGCCGGTGTCCCCTCCCCGCGATTCGACGCCGAGGAACTCGCCGCGTTCGTGCACGGCGTCAAGCGGGGCGAGCTGCACCATGTGCCGGACGCCGACTTCGACGCCCGGTACTGGGAGACCGTCGCCCGCCGCGAGGCCCGTGAGCCGCTTCAGCACATCACCGGACGCGCCTTCTTCCGCTACCTGGAACTCCAGGTCGGCCCCGGCGTCTTCGTGCCCCGCCCGGAGACCGAATCGGTCGTCGGCTGGGCCATAGACGCCGTCCGCGCGATGGACGTCGTCGAACCGCTGATCGTCGACCTCTGCACCGGATCGGGCGCCATCGCGCTGGCCATGGCGCAGGAGGTGCCGCGCTCCCGGGTGCACGGCGTGGAACTGTCCGAGGACGCCCTCAGGTGGACCAGGAAGAACGCCGAGGGGTCCAGGGTCACCATTCACCAGGGAGACGCCCTGAGCGCCCTCCCCGAGCTCGACGGACAGGTCGACCTGGTCATCTCCAACCCCCCGTACATCCCGCTCACCGAGTGGGAGCACGTGGCGCCCGAGGCCCGCGACCACGACCCGCAGATGGCGCTCTTCTCCGGTGAGGACGGCCTCGACACCATCCGCGGCATCGAACGCACCGCGCACCGGCTGCTGCGCCCCGGAGGCGTCGTCGTCATCGAGCACGCCGACACCCAGGGCGGGCAGGTGCCGTGGATCTTCACCGAGGAACGCGGCTGGGCCGACGCGGCCGACCACCCCGACCTGAACAACCGGCCCCGGTTCGCGACGGCCCGCAAGGCCCTGCCGTGACCCCGCGGACCCGCCCACCGCACCGCGCACGACCCCGAGAAACCCGTCCACGAGACCCGCACACGCCCGAGGAGGCCGGCTGATGGCACGGCGATACGACTGCAACGACGCGACCGACCGTACGACCGGTCTGCGCGAGGCCGCGTCCGCCGTCCGGCGCGGCGAACTGGTCGTGCTGCCCACCGACACCGTGTACGGGATCGGTGCGGACGCCTTCAGCTCCGAGGGCATCGCCGACCTGCTCGCCGCCAAGGGCCGCGGCCGCAACATGCCCACCCCGGTGCTGATCGGCTCCCCGAACACGCTGCACGGCCTGGTCACCGACTTCTCCGAACAGGCGTGGGAGCTCGTCGACGCCTTCTGGCCCGGCGCCCTCACCCTCGTCGCCCGGCACCAGCCCTCGCTCCAGTGGGACCTCGGTGACACCCGGGGCACCGTCGCCGTCCGGATGCCGCTGCACCCCGTCGCCATCGAACTCCTCACCGAGGTCGGCCCGATGGGCGTCTCCAGCGCCAACCTCACCGGACACCCCTCGCCGGAGACCTGCGACGCCGCCCAGGACATGCTCGGCGACTCCGTCTCCGTCTACCTCGACGGCGGACCGACCCCCGGCATCGTGCCGTCGTCCATCGTCGACGTCACCGGCAAGGTGCCCGTACTCCTGCGGGCCGGCGCGCTCTCCGTCGAGGAACTCCGCAAGGTGGTCCCCGACCTCGAGGTGGCCAGTTGACGGCCCCCGAGGGGCGTGGCATAGCGGGGAGGGGCGACACCTTCCGCATCCTCCACGTCAGCACCGGCAACGTCTGCCGCTCCCCCATCACGGAGCGGCTGACCCGCCACGCTCTGGCCGACCGACTCGGCGACCCGCTCAGCGGCGGCCTCATCGTCGAGAGCGCCGGGACCTGGGGCCACGAGGGCGCCCCCATGGAAGCCAACGCCGAGGTCGTCCTCGCCGACTTCGGCGCGGACGCCACCGGCTTCACCGGCCGCGAACTCCTCGACGAGCACGTCATCCGCGCCGACCTCGTCCTCACCGCCACCCGCGACCACCGCGCCCAGGTCATCTCCATGGGCCACTCCGCGGGGCTGCGCACCTTCACGCTCAAGGAGTTCACCCGCCTCGTCCGGGCCATCGACCCGGCGACGCTGCCCGACGCCCGCGAGGAGGGCGTCGTCGAACGCGCCCGCGCCCTGGTGCGCGCCGCGGCGGCCCTGCGCGGCTGGCTGCTGGCCCCCACCGCCGAGGCGGACGAGGTCCACGACCCGTACGGCGCCCCGATCACCTTCTTCCGCTCGGTGGGCGACGAGATCAGCCAGGCCCTCGACCCGGTCGTCACCGCCCTGACCGGGGTCAGCGCCCCGCACTGACCCCCGCCCGGGGGGACACGGCGCCCCGCCCTGCGCCGACCGGCGTACGGGGCCGCACGGCGGCGGGCACAGGCCCGGCCACGGGCCTACATTGGTGCCGACCCCCGCGCACCCCTCCTCCAGGCCCGGAGCCCTCGATGCCGGTCACCACTCCAGCCTCACCCGCCCCCCGCGCCGCCCTGCCCCAGGACTTCGACGCCCTGCTCGACCAGGACCCGGAGGTCGCCGGGATCCTGCTGGCCGAGGCGGACCGCCAGTCGGACACCCTCCAGCTGATCGCCGCGGAGAACTTCACCTCGCCCGCGGTCCTCGCCGCCCTCGGCTCCCCGCTCGCCAACAAGTACGCCGAGGGCTATCCCGGCGCCCGCCACCACGGCGGCTGCGAGCACGCCGACGCGGCCGAACGCGTCGCCGTGCGCCGCGCCACCGGCCTCTTCGGCGCGGAGCACGCCAACGTCCAGCCGCACTCCGGCTCCTCCGCCGTCCTCGCCGCCTACGCCGCGCTGCTGCGCCCCGGCGACACGGTGCTGGCCATGGGACTCGCGTACGGCGGGCACCTCACCCACGGCGCCCCGGGCAACTTCTCCGGCCGCTGGTTCGACTTCGCCGGCTACGGCGCCGACCCCGACACCGGGCTGATCGACTACGGCCAGGTACGCGCGCTGGCCCGCGCCCGGCGGCCCAAGGCCATCGTGTGCGGCTCCATCTCCTACCCCCGCCACCCCGACTACGAGACCTTCCGCGACATCGCCGACGAGGTGGGCGCCTACCTGATCGCCGACGCCGCCCATCCGATGGGCCTGATCGCCGGGGGAGCGGCCCCCAGCCCGGTGCCGTACGCCGACGTGGTCTGCGCCACGACGCACAAGGTGCTGCGCGGCCCCCGCGGCGGCATGATCCTGTGCGGCGCCGAGCTGGCCGAGCGCATCGACCGCGCGGTGTTCCCCTTCACCCAGGGCGGCGCGCAGATGCACACCGTCGCGGCGAAGGCCGTCGCCTTCGGCGAGGCGGGGACACCGGCCTACGCCCTCTACGCCCACCAGGTCGTCGCCCACGCCCGGATCCTGGCGGCCGGTCTCGCCGACGAGGGCTTCGACGTGGTCACCGACGGCACCGACACCCACCTGATCGTCGTGGACCCCGCCCCGCTGGGCGTGGACGGCCCTCAGGCGCGCGAGCGGCTCCTGGCCGCCGGTCTGGTCCTCGACACCTGCGCGCTGCCCTACGGCGACGCACGCGGCCTCAGGCTCGGCACCGCCGCCGTCACCACCCAGGGCCTCGACGAGAGCACGATGGGGCGGATCGCGGCCCTGGCCGGGGCGGCCGTACGAGGAGACGGTGACACCGCGTCACTGCGCGCCGAAGCGGCGGAGCTGGCCGCGCTCAACCCCCCGTATCCGGGGTAGGCGAACCCCGTGCAACCATCACCCGTACCTTTGTGTCCTCGTTCCTGGGACTAGGGTGTGGGGCTGAGATGGCCGGCGAATTCTGTGGGGCAGCCCGTGCGTGATTATCTGCTGACGCTCTGTGTCACGGCGGCGGTGACCTATCTGCTGACCGGACCGGTGCGGAAGTTCGCCATCGCCGTCGGGGCGATGCCCGCGATCCGCGCGCGTGACGTGCACCGGGAGCCGACCCCCCGGCTCGGCGGCATCGCCATGTTCGGCGGGCTGTGCGCGGGACTGGTGGTCGCGGACCACCTGAACAACCTGAACAGCGTCTTCGAACTCTCCAACGAACCACGGGCCCTGCTGTCCGGTGCGGCGCTGATCTGGCTCATCGGCGTCCTGGACGACAAGTTCGAGATCGACGCGCTGATCAAGCTGGGCGGCCAGATGATCGCCGCCGCCGTCATGGTCATCCAGGGCCTGACGATCCTGTGGCTGCCCATCCCCGGCGTCGGCACCGTCGCCCTGACCCAGTGGCAGGGCACCCTGCTCACGGTGGCGCTGGTGGTGATCACCATCAACGCGGTCAACTTCGTCGACGGCCTCGACGGCCTGGCGTCCGGCATGGTCTGCATCGCCGCCGCGGCGTTCTTCCTCTACACCTACCGGCTCTGGTACGGCTACGGAATCGAGGCGGCGGCCCCCGCCACCCTCTTCGCCGCGATCCTGATGGGCATGGGGCTGGGCTTCCTGCCGCACAACCTGCACCCCGCCCGGATTTTCATGGGGGACTCGGGCTCCATGCTGATCGGCCTGGTCCTGGCCGCCGGGGCGATCTCCGTCACCGGTCAGGTCGACCCCGATGTGATGAAGCTCTTCACGGGCGGTGAACGCGAGGCGACCCACGCCATGCTGCCGGTCTTCATCCCGCTGCTGCTGCCGCTCACCATCATCGCCATCCCGGCCGCCGACCTGATCCTCGCGGTCGTGCGGCGCACCTGGAACGGCCAGTCGCCCTTCGCGGCCGACCGCGGACATCTGCACCACCGCCTGCTGGAGATCGGGCACTCGCACAGCCGTTCCGTTCTGATCATGTATTTCTGGTCCGCGCTGATCGCGTTCGGCGCCGTCGGTTATTCGGTGCATTCCACCTCGCTGTGGATCGTGCTGGTGGTCGTGGGGCTCAGCGCGGTCGGCCTGGTCCTCCTGCTGATGCCGCGTTTCACCCCCCGCGCCCCGCTCTGGGCCCAGCGCGTCGTCCCGCCCCGCTACCGGCGCCGGCGCCGGGTGGCGGAGGACCAGGACGGCCAGGAGGGCCGCGAGGGCTCCCCGGAGGCCTCCCGGCCCCGTGGGCAGGCCGGTGAACAGGGCGCGGACCACGACCCGGAGCGCACTCCCGTGACCGTCGGAGTGTCCGGCGTCAACGGAGCGACAGCGATCGGCCCCCGTTCGCGGCTCACCGATCACGATCGCGCTGATTCCGCCCGTTGACGTCCTCGACGCAAAAGCCCATTAGCATGTGAATTGCCACAATGCTCTGCACACACGGGCTCGGTAACCCTCACGTGTGACAGCAGGCACACCTTTCGGGTAAAGACCTCATCAAATAGTTTGTGATACCGTTCACGAAGCCCGGTGAAACGGTCGAAGGATACTGGTGAACAGGTCCCTCGGCCCGAGGCATGACTCGACCGGGCCTACGCTCGTCCCTGACGACCACTGCCCACCACCCCCTGCAACGCGGAGCTACCTCCATGCCGTCCAACGACGCCCGGACTCTCCTCCACACCGCTGTGCCCACTGCCGCCGCCGGTGCCGTCACCGTCGCCGTCTGCGGTGCGGTCGCGGGCGGCAAGGGGGCGATCGGAGCGGCGGTCGGAACGCTGGTGGTGATCCTCTTCATGGGGATCGGACTCACCGTCCTGCAGCGCACCGCGAAGTCCCTGCCGCACCTGTTCCAGTCCATGGGGCTCGTGCTGTACACCGCCGAGTTGCTGCTGCTCTTCGTCTTCGTGGCCGCCTTCAAGGACACCACCCTGTTCAATCCGAGGGCGTTCGCCGCGGCGATCATCGTCGCGACCCTCTCGTGGGTGGCCGCACAGATCCGCGTCCACATGAAGACCAAGATCCTGTACGTCGAACCCGAGTCGTCCACGGGCAAGAAGCCCGAGAACGCGGGGACTTCGGCGTGAGTGGTAGGCCCGATATAAGTGCGCGTTCGAGACCCTGCTATCGTCCGGTGCCAACTGCGGCACTGCGGACGCGGGCATCCGAATCGGCGCCTGCTTCATCGCGAGGCGTCATGCCTGAGCCGCCCTTCCATCCGTAAGACCAGTCCAGTGCCGACCAGCGGCTGCTTGCCGCGCCGACACAACGAGGTTGCCGTACCTATGCGCCACGCTGAAGGAGCCCGCGGTGAGTGCTGACCCGACGACGGTGCTCGCCTTCGAGACCGATTGCCACATCTTCGACGGATGCGGCTTCCCGGCTCCTGGCCTGCACTCCTTTGTTTTCGAACCGCTGTTCACCGTCGGCGGCATCGAGATCAACAAGCCGATGCTGCTGGCGGTCCTGAGCACCGTTGTCGTCGTCGGTTTCTTCTGGGCGGCTTTCAACAAGCCGAAGCTGGTCCCCGGAAAGCTCCAGATGGTGGCCGAGGCGGGTTACGACTTCATCCGCACCGGCGTGGTCTACGAGACGCTCGGCAAGCGCGAGGGCAAGAAGTACGTGCCCCTCATGGTCTCGCTGTTCTTCTTCATCTGGATCATGAACCTCTGGGCCATCATCCCGTTCGCCCAGTTCCCGGTGGTCTCGGTCATCGGATACCCGGTGGCGCTGGCCGCGATCGTGTACGTCCTCTGGGTCAGCCTGACCTTCAAGCGCCACGGCTTCGTCGGCGGCTGGAAGAACATCTCCGGCTACGACCCGTCGATCGGTCCGGCCCTCCCGTTCGTCATGCTCATCGAGATCATGTCGAACCTGCTGATCCGCCCGTTCACGCACGCGGTGCGACTGTTCGCGAACATGTTCGCAGGCCACGTGCTGCTGCTGATCTTCACCATCGCCAGCTGGTACCTGCTGAACGGCATCGGTATCGCCTACGCCGGTGTCTCGTTCGTCATGACCATCCTGATGACCGCCTTCGAGCTGTTCATCCAGGCGCTGCAGGCCTACGTGTTCGTCCTCCTGGCCTGCAACTACGTTCAGGGCGCTCTCGCCGAGCACCACTGATCCGGTCCAGCACCACCCCCGATAGTCGTCCGGTGGCCAACCCCCACCGGTTCTGAAAGAGAAGGAAGAAACGGCATGTCCGCTCTTGAGACCCTCGCCGCCGTCAACATCACGGGCAACCTCGGTTCCATCGGCTACGGCCTCGCCGCGATCGGCCCCGGCGTCGGCGTCGGCATCATCTTCGGTAACGGCACCCAGGCGCTGGCCCGCCAGCCCGAAGCTGCCGGCCTGATCCGTTCGAACCAGATCCTCGGCTTCGTTCTCTGTGAGGCGCTCGCCCTGATCGGTCTCGTCATGCCCTTCGTCTACCCGGTCGACTAATTCGCGGCAATCCGACTGCCCGAAGCGACGAAAGGCATTGATGTGAACGCCCTACAGCTGGCGTCCGAGGGAGAGATCCAGAACCCGCTGCTCCCGGCGATCCCCGAGATCGTCATCGGCCTGATCGCCTTCGCCATCGTCTTCGGTTTCCTCGCCAAGAAGCTCCTCCCGAACATCGAGAAGGTTCTGGAAGAGCGCCGCGAGGCCATCGAAGGCGGCATCGAGAAGGCCGACGCGGCCCAGACCGAGGCCCAGAGCGTTCTTGAGCAGTACAAGGCTCAGCTCGCCGAGGCCCGGCACGAGGCAGCACGCCTGCGCCAGGAGGCGCAGGAGCAGGGTGCCGTCATCATCCAGGAGATGAGGGCGGAGGGCCAGCGCCAGCGCGAGGAGATCATCGCCGCGGGCCACGCCCAGATCGAGGCCGACCGCAAGGCCGCCGCCTCGGCGCTGCGTCAGGACGTGGGCACGCTCGCCACCGCCCTGGCCGGCAAGCTGGTCGGTGAGTCCCTTGAGGACCACGCCCGGCAGAGCGGCACCGTCGACCGTTTCCTCGACGAGCTCGAGGCGAAGGCCGAGGCCGTCCGATGAACGGAGCGAGCCGCGAGGCACTGGCATCCGCACGCGAGCGTCTCGACGCGCTGACCGACTCCACGTCGGCCGACGCGGCGAAGCTCGCCGAGGAGCTGGCCGCCGTCACCGCGCTGCTCCACCGCGAGGTGTCGCTGCGCCGGGTCCTCACCGACCCGTCGCAGGGCGGCGAGGCCAAGGCCGAGCTGGCCGGACGACTGCTGGGCGGACAGGTGAGCGGCGAAGCCGTGGACCTGGTCTCCGGCATGGTCCGCTCCCGCTGGTCGCAGTCGCGTGACCTGGTGGACTCGGTCGAGGAACTGGCGAACACCGCGGACCTCACCGCGGCGCAGCGCGCCGGCGCGCTCGACGACGTGGAGGACGAGCTGTTCCGGTTCGGCCGGATCGTCGCCTCCGACGTCGCCCTGCGCTCCGCCCTGACCAGCAAGACGGCCACGGCCGCGGCCAAGGGCGAGCTGCTCCGCAGCCTGCTCGGCGGCAAGGCCCAGCCGGTCACCGAGCGCGTGATCACGCGTCTCGTGACGCAGCCCCGTGGACGTAGCCTGGAAGCGGGACTCGAGTCCCTGTCCAGGCTGGCCGCGGAGCGCCGGGACCGCACGGTCGCCGTCGTCACCTCGGCGGTGCCGCTGTCCGACCGCCAGAAGCAGCGCCTCGGCGCCGCCCTGGCGAAGATCTACGGCCGTCAGATGCACCTGAACCTGGACGTGGACCCCGCGGTCCTCGGCGGGATCTCGGTGCGCGTCGGTGACGAGGTCATCAACGGCACGATCGCGGAGCGCCTCGAAGAGGTCACCCGCAGGATGGCCGGCTGACAGCGCGCAGCGCACGCACCGCACCAACTGAACGAGCAAGTACAGCGGCCCGGTTGGGCCGTGCAGAAATTGCAGAAGATTCCTGGGGGTCGCCCCCAGACCCCATTGAGAAACTTCGGGCCCAACAAGGAGAGCAGGGAACCCAGATGGCGGAGCTCACGATCCGGCCGGAGGAGATCCGGGACGCACTGGATAACTTTGTCCAGTCGTACCAGCCGGACGCGGCCTCGCGCGAGGAGGTCGGTACGGTCAGCGTTGCCGGTGACGGCATCGCGAAGGTCGAGGGCCTTCCCTCGGCACAGGCGAACGAGCTGCTGAAGTTCGAGGACGGCACCCTCGGTCTCGCCCTCAACCTCGAGGAGCGCGAGATCGGTGCGATCGTCCTCGGCGAGTTCAGCGGAATCGAGGAGGGCCAGTCGGTGCAGCGCACCGGCGAGGTGCTCTCCGTCGGCGTCGGCGAGGGCTACCTCGGCCGCGTCGTCGACCCGCTCGGCAACCCGATCGACGGTCTCGGCGAGATCGAGACCGAAGGCCGTCGCGCCCTCGAACTGCAGGCCCCCGGCGTCATGGTCCGCAAGTCGGTCCACGAGCCGATGCAGACCGGCTACAAGGCCGTCGACGCCATGGTGCCGATCGGCCGCGGCCAGCGTCAGCTGATCATCGGTGACCGCCAGACCGGCAAGACCGCCCTGGCCGTCGACACGATCATCAACCAGCGCGACAACTGGCGCTCGGGCGACGTGAACAAGCAGGTCCGCTGCATCTACGTCGCCATCGGTCAGAAGGGCTCCACGATCGCCTCCGTGCGCGGCGCCCTCGAAGAGGCCGGCGCGCTCGAGTACACGACGATCGTCGCCGCCCCGGCGTCCGACCCGGCCGGCTTCAAGTACCTGGCGCCGTACACCGGCTCGGCCATCGGCCAGCACTGGATGTACGACGGCAAGCACGTCCTCATCGTCTTCGACGACCTCTCGAAGCAGGCCGACGCCTACCGCGCCGTGTCGCTTCTGCTGCGCCGTCCGCCGGGCCGTGAGGCCTACCCGGGCGACGTCTTCTACCTGCACTCGCGTCTGCTGGAGCGCTGCGCCAAGCTCTCCGACGACATGGGCGCCGGTTCGATGACGGGTCTCCCGATCGTCGAGACCAAGGCGAACGACGTGTCGGCGTTCATCCCGACCAACGTCATCTCCATCACCGACGGCCAGTGCTTCCTGGAGTCCGACCTGTTCAACGCGGGTCAGCGTCCGGCGCTCAACGTCGGTATCTCGGTCTCCCGAGTCGGTGGCTCCGCCCAGCACAAGGCCATGAAGCAGGTCTCCGGCCGGCTGCGCGTGGACCTCGCCCAGTTCCGTGAGCTGGAGGCGTTCGCCGCCTTCGGTTCCGACCTGGACGCGGCCTCGAAGGCGTCGCTGGAGCGCGGCAAGCGCATGGTCGAGCTGCTGAAGCAGCCGCAGTACGCCCCGTTCCCGATGGAGGAGCAGGTCGTCTCCGTCTGGGCCGGCACGACGGGCAAGATGGACGACGTCCCGGTCGAGGACATCCGCCGCTTCGAGACCGAGCTGCTGGAGTTCCTGCGCCGCGAGCGCAAGGACCTGCTGACCAGCATCGCCGAGGGCGGCAAGATGTCCGACGACACGCTGCAGTCGGTCGGCGACGCGATCGCCGCCTTCAAGCAGCAGTTCGAGACCTCGGACGGCAAGCTCCTGGGCGAGGGCTGATCGATGGGCGCTCAGCTTCGCGTTTACAAGCGCCGCATCCAAGCCGTCACCGCGACCAAGAAGATCACCAAGGCGATGGAGATGATCGCCGCCTCGCGCATCGTCAAGGCGCAGCGCAAGGTGGCGGCGTCGATGCCGTACGCGACCGAGCTCACCCGTGCGGTGACCGCGGTGGCGACCGGCTCGAACACCAACCATCCCCTCACCACCGAGGCCGAGGCTCCGGCCCGGGCCGCGGTCCTGCTCCTGACGAGCGACCGCGGTCTGGCCGGCGGCTACTCCTCCAACGCCATCAAGGCCGCGGAGCGGCTGCGGGAGCGGCTGGCGGCCGAGGGCAAGGAGGTCGACACCTACATCGTCGGCCGCAAGGGTGTCGCGTACTACGGCTTCCGTGAGCGCAAGGTCACGGAGTCGTGGACCGGGTTCACGGACAACCCCGAGTACTCGGACGCCAAGAAGATCGCCGAGCCCCTCATCGAGGCCATCCAGAAGGACACGGCCGAGGGCGGCGTCGACGAGCTGCACATCGTCTTCACGGAGTTCGTGTCGATGATGACGCAGAACGCGGTCGACGGCCGGATGCTGCCGCTGTCGCTCGACAAGGGCGAGGAGACGAGCACCGGGAAGGGCGAGATCCTTCCGCTGTTCGAGTTCGAGCCGTCGGCCGAAGACGTCCTCGACGCCCTTCTGCCGCGCTACGTCGAGAGCCGTATCTACAACGCACTGCTGCAGGCGGCCGCTTCCGAGCACGCCGCCCGCCGCCGCGCGATGAAGTCGGCGACCGACAACGCCGGAGAGCTCATCAAGACCCTCTCCCGGCTTGCCAACGCGGCCCGCCAGGCCGAAATCACCCAGGAAATCAGCGAGATCGTCGGCGGTGCAGGTGCTCTGGCCGACGCGTCCGCGGGGAGTGACAAGTAATGACGACGACAGTTGAGACGGCCGCTGCCACGGGCCGCGTCGCCCGGGTCATCGGCCCGGTCGTCGACGTGGAGTTCCCCGTCGACGCGATGCCGGAGATCTACAACGCCCTGCACGTCGAGGTCGACGACCCGGCCGAGGCCGGTGCGCGCAAGACGCTGACCCTCGAGGTCGCCCAGCACCTGGGCGACGGCGTGGTCCGCGCGATCTCGATGCAGCCCACCGACGGCCTGGTCCGCCAGTCCCCGGTGACCGACACGGGCGCGGGCATCACCGTCCCGGTCGGTGACATCACCAAGGGCAAGGTGTTCAACACCCTCGGTCAGATCCTGAACGAGCCGGAGGCCGAGGCGCAGATCACCGAGCGCTGGCCGATCCACCGCAAGGCCCCGGCCTTCGACCAGCTCGAGTCGAAGACCGAGATGTTCGAGACCGGCCTGAAGGTCGTCGACCTGCTGACCCCGTACGTCAAGGGCGGCAAGATCGGTCTGTTCGGTGGTGCGGGCGTCGGCAAGACGGTCCTCATCCAGGAAATGATCATGCGTGTGGCGAAGCTGCACGACGGTGTGTCGGTGTTCGCCGGCGTCGGTGAGCGCACCCGTGAGGGCAACGACCTCATCGACGAGATGACCGAGTCGGGCGTTCTGGACAAGACCGCGCTGGTCTTCGGCCAGATGGACGAGCCGCCGGGGACGCGTCTGCGTGTCGCGCTCTCCGCGCTGACCATGGCGGAGTACTTCCGCGATGTGCAGAAGCAGGACGTGCTGCTCTTCATCGACAACATCTTCCGCTTCACGCAGGCCGGTTCCGAGGTCTCCACGCTGCTCGGCCGCATGCCGTCCGCGGTGGGTTACCAGCCGACCCTGGCCGACGAGATGGGTGTGCTCCAGGAGCGCATCACCTCGACGCGTGGTCACTCGATCACCTCGATGCAGGCGATCTACGTCCCCGCGGACGACCTGACCGACCCGGCCCCGGCCACCACGTTCGCCCACCTCGACGCGACGACGGTTCTCTCCCGTCCGATCTCCGAGAAGGGCATCTACCCGGCCGTGGACCCGCTGGACTCCACGTCCCGCATCCTGGACCCGCGCTACATCGCGCAGGACCACTACGAGGCAGCCAGCCGCGTCAAGGGGATCCTGCAGAAGTACAAGGACCTCCAGGACATCATCGCGATCCTCGGTATCGACGAGCTGGGCGAGGAGGACAAGCTGGTTGTCCACCGTGCCCGTCGCGTCGAGCGCTTCCTGTCGCAGAACACCCACGCCGCCAAGCAGTTCACCGGCCTGGACGGTTCGGACGTCCCGCTCGACGAGTCGATCGCCGCGTTCAACGCGATCTGCGACGGTGAGTACGACCACTTCCCCGAGCAGGCGTTCTTCATGTGCGGTGGCATTGACGACCTCAAGGCCAAGGCCAAGGAGCTCGGCGTCTCCTGAGCCTCCGGCTCACCGAGGGGGGTGGGTGTGTCCCGCCCCCCTCACCACGCCCCGTAGAATTGACCCAACACCCGGCACAACCGCCGGGTGGTGACCCGAGGAGCCACCCTTGGCTGCTGAGCTGCATGTCGAGCTGGTCGCCGCGGACCGCAGTGTCTGGTCCGGCGAGGCCACCCTCGTTGTCGCACGTACCACGTCCGGCGACATCGGCGTCATGCCCGGTCACCAGCCGCTTCTGGGTGTGCTGGAGTCGGGCCCGGTGACGATCCGTACGAGCGACGGCGGCACGGTCGTCGCCGCTGTGCACGGCGGTTTCATCTCGTTCGCGGAGAACAAGCTCTCGCTGCTGGCGGAGATCGCGGAACTCGCCGACGAGATCGACGTCCAGCGCGCCGAGCGCGCGCTGGAGCGCGCGAAGTCGGACACGGACGCCGCCGCCGAGCGGCGCGCCGATGTGCGACTGCGTGCGGTGGCGGCGCGCTGAGCGTCCCCACGAAGTAGTTCTTACTCAGCCGCGGCCCGAGCTGGAATCATCCAGAGCGTGCCGCGGCTGAGGCGATGCAGGTGCGGTTCGGCTCGGTACGGTATTCGTTTCTCGACGATGCGAGGAGGTCGGTGGAGATGGTCCTCGCGTTGTGGGTGTGCGGCCTGGTCGTCGTGGCCGTCGCGGTGGGGCTGTTCGTCTTCGGCCTGCGCCGGCGGCTGATCCAGCGGTCCGGTGGAACGTTCGACTGCAGTCTGCGCTGGGACGTCTCCGAGGAACCCGACCCGTCCGGCAAGGGCTGGGTCTACGGGGTGGCCCGCTACAGCGGTGACCGCGTCGACTGGTTCCGTGTCTTCTCCTACGCCCCCCGCCCGCGCCGTGCCCTGGAGCGTGCCGCCATCGAGGTGGTCGACCGCCGGCTGCCCGAGGGCGAGGAAGAGCTCGCCCTGCTGTCCGACGCCGTCGTGCTCGGCTGTCTCCACCGGGAGACCCGCCTGGAGCTGGCGATGAGCGAGGACGCGCTGACCGGTTTCCTCGCCTGGCTGGAAGCCGCACCGCCTGGCCAGAGGGTCAATGTCGCCTGAGTGAGGTCCCCCCGGACGGAGTCCGGGGGAGGGCCGATGCCGCCTGAGCGGGCGTCCCGCTGGTGGGTGCGGGGGAGAGGCTGTGTCGCCCTGAGCAGGTGTCCCTCCCCTGGACGTGATCCGGGGGAGGGCCCGTGTCTTCCCGGGTGTACGAAGACCGGCACACGGAGGCCGGTGTACGAAGACCGGCGTACGAAGGCCGGGCACACGAAGACCGGGGAGACAGGGGGCGGACCTGTCTCCCCGGCGTTTTCGGGGGTGGCGTCACCTCCGGAGAGGTTCCGCCGTGGGGATGTGGTGCTAGTTGAGGCCGGCGTCCATGGCGGTCACGAGCTCACCGTTGCTGGTGTCACCGCTGAACTCCCAGAAGAACGCGCCGCCCAGGCCCTGGTTGTTCGCCCAGGCCATCTTGGAGGCGATGGTCGACGGGGTGTCGTAGCTCCACCAGTTGGTGCCGCAGTGCGCGTACGCGGTTCCGGCGATGGTGCCGGTGACCGGGCAGCTGTTCTTGAGGACCTTGTAGTCCTCGATGCCCGCCTCGTACGTGCCGGGCGCGGCGCCGGTCGCGGTGCCGCCCGGGGCGGCCTGGGTGACGCCGGTCCAGCCGCGGCCGTAGAAGCCGATGCCGAGCAGCAGCTTCTTGGCGGGGACGCCCTTGGCCTTCAGCTTGGCGATGGCGTCCGCGGTGGTGAAGCCGTTCTGCGGGATGCCGGAGTACGAGGTCAGCGGGGAGTGCGGAGCCGTCGGGCCCTTGGCCGCCCACGCACCGAAGAAGTCGTACGTCATCACGTTGTACCAGTCGAAGGACTGGGCGGCGCCGGCGTAGTCGGCGGCGTCGATCTTCCCGCCCTCCGAGCCGTCCGCGGTGATCGCGGCGGTGACCAGGTTGTTCGAGCCGAACTGGGCGCGCAGCGCCGAGGCGAGGTTCTTCAGCGCGGCGGGACCGCTGGTGTCACAGGTCAGACCGCAGGCGTTGGGGTACTCCCAGTCGATGTCGATGCCGTCGAAGACATCGGCCCAGCGGGGGTCCTCCACCAGGTCGTAGCAGGACTTGGCGAACGCGGCCGGGTTCTTCGCGGCGTCGGGGAAGCCACCGGACCAGGTCCAGCCGCCGAACGACCAGATGACCTTGATGTGCGGGTACTTGGCCTTCAGCTTGCGCAGCTGGTTGAAGCTGCCGCGCAGCGGCTGGTCCCAGGTGTCGGCGACGCCGTCGACGGACTGGTCGGCGGTGTAGGCCTTCTCGTAGTCGGCGTAGGAGTCACCGATGGTGCACTTGCCGCCCTGGACGTTGCCGAAGGCGTAGTTGATGTGCGTGATCTTCTCGGCCGAGCCCGACGTCACCAGGTTCTTGACGTGGTAGTTGCGTCCGTAGACGCCCCAGTTGGTGAAGTAGCCGAGGTTGACCTTGTCACCCGTGCCGGGGCCGGGGCCACCGTCGTCGCCGCCGGTGGTGCGGACCGCGACCGCGCCGCTGACCGGACCGGTCTGGTCGGCGGTGTCGCGGGCCTGCACGGTGTAGGAGTAGTCCGTGCCCTTGGTGAGGCCGTTGTCCGTGTACGTCGTCGTGGTGACGGTGGCGACCTTGGCGCCGTCGCGCAGGACGTCGTAGTTCTTGATGCCCTTGTCGTCGGTGGCCGCGGCCCAGCTGAGCTTCGCCGAGGTGTCGGTGACGTTGCTCGCGGTGGGGGTGCCGGGCTTCGAGGGGGCCGCGTCACCGGGGATGGTGCCGCCGCCGTCACAGGAGGCGCCGTTCAGCTTGCAGCTGGTGGGGGCGCCGGGGCCGGAGCCGTTGAAGCCGAAGCTGATGCTGGCGCCGGGGGCGACCGTACCGTTCCAGCTGAGGTTCTTGGCGGTCCAGTGGTCCCCGGAGTTGGTGACCGAGGCGTCCCAGGCGGAGCCGACCTTGGTGCCGGAGGGGAAGTCCCACTCGATCGTCCAGGAGGACAGGGCGGTGGTACCGGTGTTCTTCACCGTCCACTGGCCTTCGAAGCCGCTGCCCCAGTCGGACTTCTTGGTGAAGGTGGCGGTCGCCGAGGCCGCGGCCTGGGCGGGGGAGGCGAGGCCGACCATCGCGGCCAGCGGCACCAGCAGGGCGGTCAGGCCGGCGACGGTCTTCGACCGGGTGGCCCGGCCCGGGCCGGTTCGCCATCTCGGCCGGAGCCGGGACAGGGGGGTTTCAGTGCTCAACGGTGCTCCTCGGGTGAGGTCCGACAAACGGGGGTGGTCCGTGGACTGCCAGGGCATGCCGCTCGAAAGCCCCGACCCTGCGTCGCCCTGAGCGCGCTTTTGTCATGGCGTACTCACCGCAGCATTGCTCGGTGAGATTAGGAAGGTCTGGACCAATCGTCAAGAGGTCCAGACCAAAGATCAGCGGGTGAGTTCAGAGACCCAACTCCTGAGCGAGCACCGCCGCTTGTGCCCGGCTGCGTAGCTCCAGCTTCCCCAGCACCCTGCTGACGTGCGTCTTCACCGTCGCCTCGGCCATCGTCAGCCGCTCGGCGATCTCCGCGTTGGACAGTCCCCGGCCCAGGCAGACCAGTACCTCCCGTTCCCGCCGGGTCAGCGCGTCGAGCACCCGAGGATCGGCGTCCCCGCCCCGCCGCGGGGAGGACGCGTCCGCGAACTCGGCGATCAGCCGCCGGGTCACCGCCGGGGCGATCATGCCCTCGCCGGCCGCCACCGTGCGGACGGCGTGCAGCAGATCGCGCGCTTCGGTGTTCTTCAGCAGGAAACCGGCCGCCCCGGCCCGCAACGCGCCGAAGACGTACTCGTCCAGGTCGAAGGTGGTCAGCACCAGTACGTCGGCCAGCCCCTCGGCCGTCACCTGCCGGGTCGCCGACACCCCGTCCAGCCGGGGCATCTGCACATCCATCAGCACCACGTCCGGACGCAGCCCGCGGGCCAGCCGGACGGCCTCCTCGCCGTCGGCCGCCTCGCCCACCACCTCGATGTCCGGCGCACTGCCCAGGATGAGCACCAGGCCCGCCCGCACCGCCGACTGGTCCTCGGCGACCACCACCCGGATCGTCATTCCCGTACCGCCCTTTCCTCCACGGGCAGTTCGGCCCGCACCCGCCAGATCCTGTCGCCGTCGCCGTCGCCGTCGCCGTCGCCGTCGCCGTCGCCGTCGTCGTTCCCGTCGCCGTCGCCCCTGCCGTTCCCGCCGCCGGCCGCCGGGCCCGCCTCGATCGTCCCGCCGAGGAGCGCCACCCGCTCCCGCATCCCCACCAGGCCCGCCCCCGAACCGGGCGCACTCGGCCCCGGACGGCCGCCGAGGACGCTGCTCACCTCGACCGTCAGCCGGCCGTACGCGCGTCCCAGACGGACCGTCACCGGGCCGGGAGCCGCGTGCTTCAGCGCGTTGGTCAGGGACTCCTGGACGATGCGGTAGGCCGCCAGCTGCACCGGCGCGGGCAGCGGAGCCGCCGCCGCGTCCTCCACTCTGTCCTCCAGAGTCACCGTCAGCCCGCTGGAGGCACCGTTCGACCCCGCCTGCGCGACCAGGGAGTCCACCGAGTCCAGGGTCGGCGCCGCACTCGGCCGCTCCTCGCCCTCGCTCTCCCGCAGCAGCCCGATCAGCCGCCGCATCTCGGCCAGCCCCTCCACGCTGTTCTCCCGGATCACACCGAGCGCGTCGCGCGAGGTGGCCGGGTCGTCGATCGAGAGCGCGGCCGTGGAGTGGATGGCGATCGCCGACAGGTGGTTGGCCACCACGTCGTGCAGCTCCCTCGCCATCCGGGAACGCTCCGCGGTGACCGCCTGGACCCGGTCCATCTCCGCCAGCAGCGCCGTCTGCTCGGCCCGCAGCCGGGCCGCCGAAGCGGCCTCCCGGTGGTTGCGCACACTGACCCCGGTGAGGGCCGGGGCGAAGGAGACCAGGCCGATGACCACACCGAGCAGCAGGGCCTCCGGCCTCCGGAACCAGGTGAAGAACCCGACGGTCGCCGCCGCGGTGACCAGGAAGGTGGCCACCGGGATCCGCCGGGCCGCGGCCGGGGAGCCGTACACCACGGCCGCGTACATCAGATCGGTGTACATCAGCACCGTCACCAGGCTGCCCGTCGTCAACTGGTCGGCGAGCAGCGCGAGCGTGCCGACGGCCAGGGCGGCCTGCGGCCGGCTCCGGCGCAGCAGCTCCATCGCCGCGGTCACCGCGAGCGGGACGAGGGCCACCCAGTGCGCGCCGAAGACCCGGCCGCCCTGGGTGTGCAGACCGGCCGCCCAGAGCAGCAGCCCGCCCGCCAGCCCGGCGGCCCCGATCAGCAGGTCCTGGCGATGCGGGCGCGAAGAGATGTGCACCCGGCCATCCAACACGCCGCCCGCCCGCGCCGCGTCCGTACCGGGGGCGAGCCCCCACTACATCGAAGGATGCAGTCCCGTTTCGTCATCGGCGACGACGAAAGGGCGCCCCGCGACCGGGAGCCTGGAAGGGACGGAAGGAGGAGTGCCGTGATCGTCGCGCTGATCGTGTTCTGCGAGGTGGCCTTCTGGGTCCTGCTGGCAGCCGGACTCTCGCTGCGGTACCTCGCGAGGAAACCCCGCCTGGGAGCCGCCGTACTGCTCTGCGAACCCCTGCTGGAGGTGATCCTGCTGGTGGTGACGGCCATCGATCTGAAGAACGGCGCGGAGCCCGACTGGAAACACGGCCTGGCCGCCGTCTACATCGGCTTCACCGTCGGACTGGGCCACTCCGTGATCAAGTGGGCCGACGTCCGGTTCGCCCACCGCTTCGCGGGCGGCCCGCCACCGGTGAGGCCCCCGAAGTACGGGATGGCGCGGGCCGCCCACGAGTGGCGCACCGCCGCCCGCTGGATCCTGGCCTCGGTGACGGCCCTGGCCCTGCTCCAGGCGGCGGCCTGGTACGTCGGCGGGGACGGCGACACCGCCTCGCTGCGGATGTGGCAGCAGAAGATGCTCTGGGTGATCGGGATCAACCTGCTCATCGCCGGGGGATACACGCTCTTCCCCAAGCGGGAGCCGAAGGAACGGGTCGGGGCGCACCACTGAACGGGGCGCGCCCGGCCCGGCCGCGCGGACCGCTCAGCGTTCGCCGCCCGGCACCCACAGCACGTCTCCGACCTCCTTGTTCGCCGTCCTGGCGAGGATGAACAGGAGGTCGGAGAGCCGGTTGAGATAGGTCGCCGTCAGCGCGTTCATCACCTCGCCGTGCACCTCGATCGCCGCCCAGGTGGACCGCTCGGCCCGCCGGACCACCGTGCACGCCTGGTGCAGCAGCGCCGCTCCCGGGGTGCCGCCCGGAAGGATGAAGCTGCGCAGCTTCTCCAGCTCCTCCAGGAAGGTGTCGCAGTCCGCCTCCAGCTTGTCGACGTAGGACTGCTCCACGCGCAGCGGCGGGTACTTCGGGTCCTCCACGACCGGCGTGGACAGATCCGCGCCCACGTCGAACAGGTCGTTCTGGACACGGACGAGGACCTTCACCACGGCGTCGGGCAGACCGCCCAGCGCGATCGCCGTGCCGATCACCGCGTTGGCCTCGTTGGCGTCGGCGTACGCCGCGATCCGCAGATCGGTCTTGGCGGTACGGCTCATGTCACCGAGGGCTGTGGTGCCCTGGTCGCCGGTACGGGTGTAGATGCGCGTCAGGTTGACCATGGGGCCACCTTAGAGGCCCGTGCCGAGGGCCCCGCCCACACCCCGGCCCGCCGGAAGAGGCGTGTGACCGCCACCGTGGTCAGCGGGGCGAAGGACGCCGCCACCAGGGCCCCGTACCACATGCGCGCCGTGGCGTACGCGCCCGCGCGGGCGTCCCGTACCGCGTCCGCCGGGTACCGCGGCGGGGGAGCGGGTCCAGCCGGGCGGGGTCCGGGCGACGGGCGGCGGCGGAGCCCGGAGAGCGGCACCGCGGGCACGGTGCGGGAGCCGGCCACCGGGCCGGACTCCTGCGGGGCGCGCGCCTTCACGGCCGGGCGGAGGACAGCGGGGCCGGCGAGACCGTCGGCGGCCCGGCGGACACGAAGTCCACGAGCACCCCGCCCCATGACGGTCCGGGACGGTCCGGGACGGCCCGGACGCGCTGACGGCGGTCACGGCCACAGGGAAACAGAGACACCCCAAAATTGGTACAACGCCAAATTTTCATGGACGCCACCCCGCCGTAGGATGAGCCCATGACCGAGGGACTCAGGGAGCGGAAGAAGCGCCGCACCAGGCAGCAGCTCTCCGACGTGGCGACCGGGCTGTTCCTGGAGCGCGGCTTCGACGCCGTGACGATCGCGGAGATCGCCCGCGCCGCCGATGTCTCCGTCAACACCGTCTACAACTACTTCCCGGCCAAGGAGGACCTCTTCCTCGACCACGGCCGGGACATCGTCGAGCGCCTCTCCCGCTACGTCCGCGGCCGCACCGACGGCGAGTCCGCCGCGGACGCCGTCCTGCGGGAACTGCGCGTCCGGGTCGAGGGCGTCTCGCCCGCCGTCGGCCTGATGGAGGGGTACGACCGCTTCATGCGTGTCGTCCAGGACGCGGACAGCCTCAAGGCCCGCCTCTGGCACATCCAGCAGGAGGCCCTGCTGGACCTGGAGCGGACCCTGCTCGCCGAGCCCGGGGCCGGCCGCGACCCGCGCACCGCCGAACTGGTGGCGGGTCAGCTGTCCTGGGTGCACGGCACCCTCACGGCCTACATCGGCCGGGAGATGGCCGCGGGCCGGCCGCCCGCCGAGGTCTCCAGGGACGCGCTCGTCCTGCTCGACGACATCGAGGACCTCCTCGGCGGGAAGGTCCTCAACTACGGTCGGCGCTCCGAGACGTGAGGCCCGGCGTGTGATGTCCGTCATGTGAGACGTGACGCGCATCTCTTCAGGGCCGCAGGGCCCCTCACGGGTACTAATCTCCGCCGGAGAGCAAGTGCAGGAATCGACCGATGAGATTGCATAGGGGTGCCAACGTGGCCAGGAAGCTCGCCGTCATCGGCGCCGGACTCATGGGGTCCGGTATCGCGCAGGTCTCCGCCCAGGCGGGCTGGGACGTCGTGCTGCGCGACGTCACCGACGAAGCCCTGACCCGCGGGCGGAACGGCATCGAGGCCAGCTACGGCAAGTTCGTCGCCAAGGGCAAGCTGGCCGGGGCCGACGCGGAGGCCGCGCTGGCCCGGATCACCACGACCACCGACCTCGACGCGGTGGCCGACGCCGACGTGGTCGTGGAGGCCGTGTTCGAGAAGCTGGAGGTCAAGCACGAGATCTTCCGCACGCTGGACGGGATCGTGCGGGACGACACCGTCCTCGCCTCCAACACCTCCGCCATCCCGATCACCAAGATCGCGGCAGTGACGGAGCGCCCGGAGCGCGTCGTCGGTGTGCACTTCTTCTCGCCGGTGCCCATGATGCAGCTCTGCGAACTCGTGCGCGGCTACAAGACCAGCGACGAAACCCTCGCCACCGCACGGGAGTTCGCCGAATCGGTCGGCAAGACCTGCATCGTCGTCAACCGCGACGTCGCGGGCTTTGTCACCACCCGGCTGATCTCGGCGCTCGTCGTCGAGGCCGCCAAGCTCTACGAGTCGGGCGTCGCCTCGGCCGAGGACATCGACACCGCCTGCAAGCTGGGCTTCGGCCACGCCATGGGCCCGCTGGCCACGGCCGACCTCACCGGGGTCGACATCCTGCTGCACGCGACCGGCAACATCTACACCGAGTCGCAGGACGAGAAGTTCGCGGCCCCGGAGCTGATGCGCCGGTTGGTCGACGCGGGTGACATCGGCCGCAAGAGCGGGCAGGGCTTCTACACCTACTGATCGTTTCCGGGCCCCCGGATGCCTGAACGCCGTCTGTCAGGCCCGGGGGCCCGGGGTCCGGTGCCTTCTCCGGTACCAGGACCTCCTGTTCCAGGCGAACCTCTATCACCCCTCAGGGTGAATTCGATATCGGTTCGCTTACAGACGGCAACTTCCCTGTCGCCATGGCCGTCAGTTGTGGCAGAGACAGCGGGGGACCGACCGAATTCGTCACGGAGTATCTCCGGGGAGCGCATATGCACATCAGGGGCGACCACGCCGAGCTGGTCGTCGGGGGCCGCCTCGACGTCCGAAGCGCGGCGGACGCCCGTACGGTCCTGCACTCGGCCGTCGACGACGGAGCCGGCGACCTCGTGCTCGATCTGACCGGGCTCGACTCCTGGGACGCCACCGGACTCGGCGTCATCATGGGCGCGCACCGCAGAGCGGGCCGGGCGGGACGGCGGCTGGTGCTGCGCGGCGTGCCGCCGCAGATGCAGCGCCTGCTGGTGGCCACCCGGCTCCACCGCATCCTCGCCATCGAGGGCGGGATCGCCGCGGACTTCCTGCCGCGCGTCTGAGCACGGCGGTGAGGGGCCGCGCGGCCGGGGCCGCGCAGGCCGGTGAGGGCCGGACCGGGACCGTACGCGCAATCCCCACGAGACCATGACGTCCTGGGCGGCGCGGCACCCCGCCGGTGCGGCGGTACCGTACAAAGGTTTAAGGTTCGCCCGTCCGCCTTCGACGACCCGCCCGGCGGACACCGGACCGGGATCGACTGCAAGGCGTACGAGGCCGGGAGGGACAACCGCGCCAGGCGTCTGGGGGACTTGAGAATGGACCCGACCAACCGGGAACCGGAAGATCATCCGTACGGAGGTCCGGCGGACGACGCCGCCCGCCGGCGGCCGCCCCGCGACCCGCTGACACCCGACTTCGCCCACCAGCCACCGCAGCGGGCCCGTGCGGTGCGGCTGACCGCGGGCGAGTTCCTGCTCACCGTCAACCCGGTCGACGGCAGCGAGATCGAACCCTGCCCGCCCGGTGAACACCCCGACGCGCCCGTGCGCCGTACCGCCGCCGAGCGCGCCGCACGCGAACGCGACGCCGCGCCGCCCGTCCCGCCGGGCCCGCCGGCACCGCAACCGCTCCTGCTGGAACGGCGGGAGGAGCGCGAGCGGCTGGTGCGCCTGCTCGCGCGCGGCCGCTCGGTGCGGCTCACCGGCCCCGCCGGTTCGGGCCGCACCGCCCTGCTGGACGCGGTCGCCGCCGACTGCGCGGACCTGGCGCCCGACGGCGTCGTGCGCCTCAGCGGCCACCGGCGCACCACCGCGGACCTGCTGTACGGCCTCTTCGAAACGGTGTACGCCTCCCCGGGGCACCGCCCGGACCGGGAGGAACTCGGGACCCTCCTCCGCGGCGTCGGCGCGGTCGTCGTCCTGGACGACCTGGAGCTGGGCGGATCCGCGCTCGATGAACTCCTCGACGCCACCCCCGAATGCGCGTTCCTGTTCGCCGCGACCCCCGACACGGCCGCCCCCGCCGCCGACTCCGGCCTGGAGGAGGTCTTCCTCGCCGGGCTCGGCCGGGACGCCTCCGTCGAACTGCTGGAACACGTCGTGGGACGCGCCCTCACCGAGGAGGAGGCGAACTGGGCGGGCGACCTCTGGTTCGAGTCGGAGGGGCTGCCGCTGCGGTTCGTCCAGGCGGGTGCCCTGCTGCGCCAGCTCGACGGCCTGCGCGCCGCCGCCGAGGACCTCGACGGTTACGACCCGGACGACGCGCCCTTCGGTCCGCCCGTGCCGCCGGACGTGTCCCTGCCGAGCCTCGGCGAGGGCGCGGCCCCCGCCGCCCTGCTGGCGTCCCGGATGAGCGAGGCCGCCCGGGAGACCCTGCGCTTCGCCGTCGCCCTCGGCGGCGAGGTGCCGCACCAGGCGCACCTCCCGGCCCTGGTGGGGGACACCCACGCGGACGCCGCCCTCGGCGAACTGTCCCTCTGCGGCCTGCTCTCCCCGGCCGGCCCCCGCTACCGGCTCGCCGCCGGTGTCCTGGCCCAGCTGGAGGCGAGCGGATACGACGAGGACGCGGCAGGCTACGCCCGTAACGCCGCCCAGCACTACGCCTGGTGGGCCGGCCACCCGTCCGTCACCCCGGAACGCGCCGCCGCCGAGGCGGACGCGGTCCTCGCCTCGATGAACCGGCTCCTGGCCGGCGACCGGGCGGGAGCGGCCAGCACCGTCGTGCTGCTGGCCCGCAGCGCCTCCCCGGCGTTCGCCGCCGGCATGCGGTGGGGGCACTGGGAGAAGGCCCTCAGGACCGGCCAGGGGGCCGCCCGGACCACCGGCGAGGTCGCCGAGGAGGCGTACTTCCACCACGAGCTGGGTGTGCTCGCGCTGCTCACCGGCAACCTCGCCCGGGCCCGTACGGAGCTGGAGACCTCCATCGGCATGCGCGGCGCGCTCGCCGACAAGTCCGGCGCGGTGGCCGGGCGCCGCGCCCTCGCTCTGGTCACCGACCGGTCGGGCGGTCCCGCCCGGGCCCGGCAGACGCCCTTCGCCGAGGAGGCCCCGGCCGCGGGCCACGCGCCCGTCCGGACGGCCGCCCTCCCGGGGCCCCCGGTCGTGGTACCGGTGTTCGAGGAACCCCCGACGCTGGTCTCGCCCCGGGTCGCGCCCGCCGCCGGGGAGGCCGCCGCACAGCCGTCCGGCCCCCGCTCCGCGCGGCTCGGCATACTCCGGGGCGCCCGGCGCAACATGGTCGCGATCGGCGCCGGCGCGCTGCTCGCCGCCGTACTGGGGACCGTGGTCACCCTCGGGGCCACCTCGGACAGCGAGGAACCGGCGGGCCGGGACGTCACCACCGAGCGGACGGCGGACCCGGAGAGCACCGAGGACGGCCTCTCCGCGGACGAACCGGCCGGCGGCACACCCGTGGGCGAGACCTCCTCCGGGCCGGGCTCACCGGCCCCGAGCGCCTCGGGCGACGCCACCCCGTCGGAAGCCGCCTCCCCGGACCCCGGCGCCACGGAGACGGCCGGGACGACACCCGGCGCGGAGGACCCCTCGGGCGGCACCTCCGAGTCCCCCGGGAGCCCGAAGCCGACCCGGACCACCCCGGAGCCGGGGGAGCCCGCGGACCCGGACCCGGGACCGGACCCGGACCCGGAGCCCACCGACGAGGAGACCCCGCCGGAGACCACCGAACCGACGACCCCGACGGACGCGCCCACCGACACCCCGACGGCTCCGGAGAACTCCAGCTCGGCGAGCGGCCCCGCCGGATCCGCGCCCGCCTCGGCGACCGCCGCCCCGGCGGACTCCGCCACCACGGGCACGGCCTGACGCACCGCGCCGGACGTACTCACCTTCCGAGTACGTCCGGCGCACGGCACGGCCAGGGGCACGAGGGGCCCGCCGGCCTCCCCGCGGGGCGGCCGGCACGGCGGGTCAGAACAGCCGCAGCTTGTCGTCCTCGATGCCCCGCATCGCGTCGTAGTCCAGGACCAGGCAGCCGATCCCTCGGTCCGTTGCCAGCACACGGGCCTGCGGCTTGATCTCCTGGGCCGCGAAGACCCCCCGCACCGGCGCCAGATGGGGATCGCGGTTGAGCAGTTCCAGATAGCGGGTCAGCTGCTCCACGCCGTCGATGTCACCGCGCCGCTTCAGCTCCACCGCCACCGTCTTCCCGTCCGCGTCCCGGCACAGGATGTCGACCGGGCCGATCGCCGTCGGGTACTCACGGCGGATCAGGGTGTAGCCCTCGCCGAGCGTCTCGATGCGGTCGGCGAGCAGTTCCTGCAGGTGCGCTTCCACACCGTCCTTGATGAGCCCTGGATCCACACCCAGCTCATGGGACGAGTCATGGAGGATTTCCTCCATGGTGATGATCAGTTTTTCGCCCGCCTTGTTCACCACCGTCCACACGCCCTCGCTGTCGTCGGCGCCCTCCTTCAAGGTGCACGGCGGAGACATCCAGTTGAGCGGTTTGTACGCCCTGTCGTCGGCGTGGATGGAGACACTGCCGTCCGCCTTCACCAGGATCAGACGGGGTGCGGAGGGCAGGTGGGCGGTGAGCCGGCCCGCGTAGTCGACGGAGCAACGGGCGATGACGAGACGCATGGTCGGCAACGCTACTCGACAACCGGCGCTCCACGCGATTCCCGCCTCCGCCCCTCCCCGGCCCCGGACGGCCGCACCACCGGCGAAGGGCCGCTCCGTGCCTCCCTGCGGCACCGCGGTGGATCATGGAGCAGTCCTTTGCCCCCCTTTGCGACCGTTCGTTATTGGCCGGTTGTGTTCCCATTCTCCTGGTGCGGCCCGGACTGCGCCCGTACCGTGGAAGACAGGAGGTCGCCGCCCGTGTACGCAGCGTCGCCGGCCTCCTCCCCTGCCCGTAAGGCCCCGTCCACCTGTCGGGGCCGCGAGAGGAGAACCCATGTCGCTCGACGTCTCACCGGCCCTGTTGGAACAGGCCGAGCGAGGCGAGGTCGACGAAGCCGACTTCGTCGACTGCGTCCGGACCTCCCTGCCCTACGCATGGGAGATGATCAGCTCCCTGGTGGCCCAGCTGAAGGTGGACGGCGGAGAGTTCGCCGACAACCAGACGCCGCCGCCGGACGAGCAGGCACGTGGTCAGCTGCTGCGTGCGCTCGCGAGCGACGCGATCCGCGGCGCTCTGCAGCGGCACTTCGGGGTGCGCCTGGCATTCCAGAACTGCCACCGCGTCGCGGTGTTCCCGCTGGACCCCTCGGTCGACGACCGGCTGGCCCGCTTCACCTCGGTGCGCGGCCAGCTGCTCAACCAGTCGCCCGAACTGCGGGACTGCTGAACGCCGCCGCTGTCGCTCCGGGCCACAAGAAGGGCAACCGGCTCCGGAGCGGCAGCGCGTACCACCGCACCAGGACCCGCCGGAAGTCCCGGCGGGCCCCGGCGGGAACACGCCCGTGAACGGATCACTCCAGCAACGGCAGCACATCCGTGCCCAGCCGTCGCACATTGTCCTCCGTCGCCGCGAGGTCACCCGACCCCTCCACCATGAGCGCGAAGCGCGTGATGCCCGTCCGTTCCGCCGTCGCCGCCAGCCGGTCCGCGGCCAGCCGGGGCGGCCCCACCGGATGCAGACCGCAGAGGTACTCCGTGTACGCGACCGGGTCCCGCATCACACGGTGCCTGCCGTCGACCGTCACATGGGCGTCCAGCCCCTGCCGCAGCCAGCCCGGCATGGCCTTCACGAGCGTCTCCACGGCGTCCTCGGCGCGGTCGGCGACCTGGGCCACCCCCGCCGACACATGCGCGGCCCCCTCCACGACGTCCCCCGGCTGACCCGCCTCCCGGGCCGCCGAACGCCACAGAGCGACCATGCCGGCCTTCTCCTCGTCGCCGCAGTGCATCCCGAGGAGCATCGGCAAACCCTTTTCAGCGGCGAGTTTCACGCTTTTCGGGGAGGTGCACGCGACGACCACCTCCGGACCGTCCGGACCGTCCCCGAGCAGCTCGTCGGCCCGGGGCACCACCGCCACCTCCCGGAAGGCGTACCGCTCCCCGCGCCCCGCCACCCGGGGCTCGCGCAGCCAGTCGAGAAGCAGGTCCAACGACTCGGGGAAGCCCTTCTCGTACGCCTCCAGGCCGCCGCCGAACACCTCCAGATCGACCCACGGGCCGCCGCGCCCCACC
Organism: Streptomyces nitrosporeus; assembly: GCF_008704555.1. Classification (NCBI taxonomy): domain Bacteria; kingdom Bacillati; phylum Actinomycetota; class Actinomycetes; order Kitasatosporales; family Streptomycetaceae; genus Streptomyces; species Streptomyces nitrosporeus. The sequence continues at coordinate 2,307,563 of NZ_CP023702.1, read as the reverse complement.
CCCAGGGTGAAGCGCCCGCCACTGGTCAGGTGGAGCAGCGCCGCCTGCTCGCCGAGCACCACCGGATGCTGCGCCGGCAGCACGCTCACCGCCGTCCCCACCCGGATCCGGCGGGTACGGCCGAGCAGCAGCCCGGCCAGGGTCACCGCGGACGGACACACGCCGTACGGTACGAAATGATGTTCGGCCAGCCAGACCGTGTCGAGCCCGGACTCGTCCGCGACCACCGCGGACCGGACGGCCCGGTGCAGGGCCTCGCCCTGTCCCTGACCCGGGAACTGTGCTGCCAGTACGAACGTTCCCACGCGCATCGCCTGTTACCTCCTTGCGGCCGACGCGGTTCTCCCCCTCACCGGCAACAACGTCTGACACGTGCCAAGGGCACGGCCCACGGCGAAGTTGTTGCGATTTTCCGGTAACCCACCCGTCCCGCCGGGGCTCGCCCGCCACCGCCGCACCGGCGCGGACGCCGATGCCTCTACGCTGGACGGAACCGTCGTACCGACTGTGAGGTGTTCCGTGTCCCCGCGCCGCAACCGCCCCCGAGGCGGCGAGAGTCCCACCGGCAGCACAGGCGAGGCGGCCGGCCGGTACGGCACGGGCGGGGCCACCGAGAGCTGGCAGGGCGAGGAGTGGTCGGTGCGCCCGGTGAGCGGCGCGAGCTCGGTCGGCAAGCGCTACCGCTGCCCCGGCTGCGACCAGGAGATCCCCTCCGGTGTGCCGCACCTGGTGGCCTGGCCGGAGTACGGCGGGGTCGACGACCGCAGGCACTGGCACAAGGCCTGCTGGAACGCGAAGGACCGCCGCACCACCAAGGTGCAGCGGTCCAGGAACGCGCCGCGTTACTGAGCGGGCGCCCGCCGGGTCAGACGTCCCTCCGGTCCTGGAGCACGTGTGCCGCCGCCATCGCCACCGCGGTCACGCCCGCGATGATGAGGAGGGGTTCCCAGCCGGCCGGCCCCGAGGAGGTCACCGACACCTCGTACAGCGCGCCGATCTGGCTGGGGATCGAGTACTCGAACAGCGCCTCCTGCACACCGGCGAGCGACGGCGTGAACATGAACATGGCCAGCACCAGCGGCAGCAGGACCAGCGCGATCATGACGGTGATCGCCCCGGCCGAGTGCCGGACGATCGCCCCGAGCGCCAGCGACAGCAGCCCGAGCGTCGCGACGTAGGCCGACACCCCCACCGTGGAGCGCAGCCAGTCCCCGGCAGTGGGCGTCCCGCCGTCCAGGATCACCGTCTGCAGCACCCCCACGACGCCGGTCGTCACCGTGGTGATGGTGAAGGAGAGCAGGAAGAAGACGACCGACTTCGCGGCCAGGATCCGCCCCCGGCTGGGGCAGGCCGTCAGCGTCGTACGGATCATCCCCGTGCCGTACTCCGACGTGATGGTCAGCACCCCGAGGGTGATCACGCAGATCGAGCCCAGCAGGACCCCGAAGAAACCGAGGCTCAGCACCGGCTCGCCGTCGAACTCGGCGTCCGAGAGGTTCATGGCGACGGCCGCGAGCAGCCCGACCCCGAGCAGCAGCACGACCATCACACCGAGCGTCCACACCGTGGAACGCACGGAACGGATCTTCGTCCACTCGGAGGCGAGGGCGTCACCGAACCCCGGCGTCCGCACCGGGATCGGCGAGGCGTACGTCCCCGGGCCCGCCCCCGGGCCGTCCTGCGCGGGCCACCGGCCGGCGGGCGCCCCCGCGGAGGCCGCCGGGGCCCGGGACGTGTGCGGGAAGGGCGGTGGGGTCGCCGGTGCGTTCAACGGGGATCCTCGCTCGTCTCGTGCTCGGCCGTCGCCGGGGCGGACGGAACAGCCGGGGCGGACGGTGCCGCCGGGGCAGGGGTGGCGTACGGGTTCTGATGGGGCGGCGGCGGAGCGTACCAGCCCTGCTGCGGCACCTCGGGCGGCCCCTGCCACCCCTGGCCGTCCGGACCCGGCGGAAGGGTGTACGGGGGCGGTGGCGGCTGCAGGCCCTCCTTGGCGTCCGCCGTGGAACGGTAGTCCACCACGGACTGCGTCAGCCGCATGTACGCCTCCTCCAGAGAAGCCCGGTGCGGGGACAGCTCCCACAGCCGCACGTCCGAGGCGTGCGCCAGCTCGCTGATCCGGGGGAGAGCCAGCCCGGTGACCCGCAGGGCGCCGTCGGCCTCGGGCATGACCCGGCCGCCGGCCCCGGTCAGCGCGGCCGTCAGCTTCTCCCGCTGCTCGGGCGGGTCCGCGGGCACCCGGACCCGGGCGAAATCCGCGGAGTTGGCGGAGATGAAATCGGTGACGCTCATGTCGGACAGGAGCTGACCACGCCCGATCACGATCAGATGGTCCGCGGTCAGGGCCATCTCACTCATCAGATGGCTGGAGACGAAGACCGTGCGCCCCTCGGAGGCCAGCTGCTTCATCAGGTTGCGGACCCACAGGATGCCCTCCGGGTCCAGGCCGTTCACCGGCTCGTCGAAGAGGAGCACCTGAGGGTCGCCGAGCAGCGCCGCCGCGATCCCGAGCCGCTGCCCCATACCGAGCGAGAAGCCCTTGGACCGCCTCCGCGCCACATCCTGGAGCCCCACGACCCCGAGCACCTCGTCCACCCGGGCCGCCGGGATACCGGCCAGCTGGGCCAGGGACAGCAGATGGTTACGGGCGCTGCGCCCGCCGTGCACCGCCTTGGCGTCGAGGAGCGCGCCCACCTGCCGCGGCGCGTTGGGCAGGCTGCGGTAGGGGTGGCCGCCGATGGTCACATGCCCGGCGGTCGGCCGGTCGAGGCCGAGCATCATGCGCATGGTGGTGGACTTCCCCGAACCGTTGGGCCCGAGGAAACCCGTGACCGCCCCCGGCCGCACCTGGAAGGAAAGGTTGTGCACGGCTGTCTTGGCGCCGTAGCGCTTGGTCAGGCCGACCGCCTCGATCATTTTCCAGCCCCATCGACGTACCTGTCGTCGGGGCCGGCCACCGGGCCGCACACCCCCCTGAGAGTTAGGAGGATAACCAGCCCCCGACGGTTCCGGCGAAGGCGCCGGGCGGGACGGCGGCCCCCGCTCCTCCCGCGCCCTGACGCCGACGGGCTCCCGGGAGGGGGGCCCGCCGGCGTCACCCGGCGGGCGTCACGCGTCCCTCTTCCGCAGGACCAGGTAGCCGCCGGCCAGGGCGGCCACCACCCAGAGCACCATGATGCCGAGCCCGCCCCAGGGGCCGTACGGTGCCGGGTCGGTGTTCATCGCGTCCGGCACCACCTGCATGATCTTGGCGCCGGCCTGGTCCGGGAAGTAGCGGGCCACGCTCCTGGCCCCCGGCACGGCGGACAGGACCTGGGAGACCAGGAAGAAGAACGGCATCAGGATGCCCAGCGACAGCATGGAACTGCGCAGCATCGCGGCCACGCCCATGGAGAAGACCGCGATCAGCCCCATGTAGAGGCCCCCGCCGAAGACCGCGCGCAGGACGTTCTCGGCGCCGATGTCCGTGCGGTGCCCGCCGAGCAGCGCCTGGCTGAGGAAGAACGTCACGAAGCTGGTGGCCAGACCGACCAGGAGGGCCAGCACCCCGGCCACCGCGATCTTGCAGAAGAGGAAGGAACCGCGCTGCGGCACCGCCGCCAGCGAGGTGCGGATCATGCCCGAGCTGTACTCCGTGCCCACCACCAGGACACCGAAGACGACCATGGCCAGCTGGCCCAGCACCATCCCGGAGAAACCCACGAAGGTGGGGTCGAAGGTGGCCTTCTCGGCCGCCGGGAGGTCGTCGAACTGGCTGTTCAGCAGAGCGCTGAGGGCCGCGCCCATGGCGACCGTGACGACGAACGCGGAGATCAGGGTCCAGGTGGTCGAGGAGACCGTACGGATCTTGGTCCACTCGGAGTTCAGGACCGCGGGTAGCGAAGCCATCGGGTCACACGCCCTTCGTGTCGTCGGGTGAGCCGGAGCCCGTCCGGCCGTCCCACGCCTCACCCCAGTGCGGTCCCACCGAAGGCGGCGCGGCGCCGTCGCGGTCGGAGTGCGCGTGGTACTCCACCGAGCCGGCCGTCATCTGCATGAACGCGTCCTCCAGCGAGGCCCGCTGGGCACTCAGCTCGTGCAGCACGATCCCCTGGCCGGCGGCGAGCTCACCGATCCGCTCCGTCGTCCCGCCGTCGATCTCCAGGGAGCCGTTGCCCGCCTCGACCACGACCACACCCGCCCCGTGCAGCGCGTCACGCAACCGCTCCTGCTCCGGCGAACGCACCCGCACATAACTGCGGGAATTCTCGTGAATGAAGTCCGCCATCGAGGTGTCGGCCAGCAGACGCCCCTGGCCGATCACGATCAAATGGTCCGCGGTCAGAGCCATTTCACTCATCAGATGCGAAGAGACGAAGATCGTCCGGCCGTCCGCAGCCAGCGACTTCATCAGATTGCGGATCCAGTGAATTCCCTCGGGGTCCAGACCATTGACGGGTTCGTCGAACATCAGGATCTCGGGATCACCGAGCAGGGCCGCCGCGATTCCCAGCCGCTGCCCCATACCGAGCGAGAAACCCTTGGACTTCTTCTTCGCCACCGCGCTCAGACCGACCGTGTCGAGCACCTGGGAGACCCGGCTCGCCGGGATGCGGTTGCTCCGGGCCAGGCAGAGCAGGTTGTTGTACGCGCTGCGCCCGCCGTGCATCGCCTTCGCGTCGAGCAGTGCCCCGATGTGCTTGAGGGGCTCCTGGAGCTCGTGGTAGTGCCGGCCGTCGATGCGCACCGAACCGCTGGTGGGGTTGTCGAGGTCGAGCATCATCCGCATGGTGGTGGACTTGCCCGCGCCGTTGGGGCCCAGAAAACCCGTCACCATTCCCGGTCTGACCCGGAAGGACAGGTGATCGACGGCGACCTTGCGGCCGAAGTGCTTGGTGAGACCGTCCAGCTCGATCATGCGGTTCACGCTAAAGGGTGTCCCGCCCTCCCCGGTGGACCGGCGCGCGCCCGCCGGGAGTGAGGGGGGCCCGCCCGGGAACGGCCGCGCGCCCGGCACCGCCACAGGGGCGGAACCGGGCGCGGGGAACGCGACGGCCGTCGGGCCGGGGTCAGCGGGTCTGCTGGGCGGGGACCCCGCGGGACGTGGACTCCTCCTCCGACGGGGAACCGGCGGCGGCCACCGCGGCACCCGTCAGCGTCGCCAGCATCTCGCGGACGTTGGTCAGCTGGGCGTTGATCGAGTCGCGGCGGTTGGTGAGCGCCGCCAGCTCGCGCTCCGACTCGCTGCGGATCCGGTCGGCCTTGGCGTTCGCGTCGGCCACGATGTCCTCGGCCTGGCGCTGCGCGGTCTCCACCGTCTGGCGGGCCCGGCGCTCGGCGTCCGTACGCAGCTTCTCGGCCTCCAGGCGGAGCTGCTCCGCGCGGTGCTCGATCTCCGCCAGGCGCTTCTCGGCCTTCGCCTGACGGGACGCGAGGTCGCGCTCCGACTGGTCGCGCCGCTTGGCGAGGTTCGTCTCGAAGTCCGCGGCGGCCTGGGCGGCCTTGGCGCGGGTCTCCTCGAAGAGGGCGTCGGCCTCCTCGCGCTTCTGCTGGGCGTCCTTCTGCGCCTCGGTGCGCAGCGCGCCCGCCTCGCCCTTGGCCTTCTCGACGATGCGGACACCCTCGTCCTCGGCCTTCGCCTTGCGCTCCGAGGCGAAGGACTCCGCGTCGTTGCGCACCTGCTGGGCGGCCGACTCGGCCAGCTCACGGTGCTGCTCGGCGGCGCGACGGGCCTCCTCGCGCAGGTCCTTCGCCTCCTCCTCGGCGAGACGGAGGATCTTCTCGACGCGGGCACCGAGCCCGGCGTACGACGGCTCCGCGTCGTTGACCTGGGCCTGGGCGTTCTGGGTTTCGAGGTGGAGTTCCTCGATGCGCTTTTCCAGAGAGGTGATACGGCCGAGAGCACTGTCACGGTCGGCGACGAGCTTGGAAATGCGGTCGTCCACCTGACCGCGGTCGTATCCACGTCGCACGAGCTCGAAGCCGAAGGGGGAGGAAGGGTCGCTCATGGGGTTCCTGTCGAATGAGACCGGTGAGAGGTGTTAGTAGGGAATCCTAGGGGCCTGGGCGGCGTGTCAACGTGAAGATGCCGCTTTGATATGGAGAATGACACCCCTTTTGGGTGGCTGACCGGCGGAGTACTTGCCATCGCAGGGTTGAATGTTCATGTCGAGCCGACGGGCGGGCGGTACGGCCCCTACCCGTCCGACCCCTTGCCCCCCGACCGGTTGCCGGCGCTCGCGCCCGCCTTCACGCCCGCACCGCCACCCGCCTTGTTCGCCGAGGGGGACTCGAAGGACTCCAGAGCCTCCAGCACGTCCTGAACGCGGGAGATCTCCGTGTTGATGTCCTCGCGCCTGCGGACCAGGAGGTCCAGTTCGCGGCGCCCCTCGTCGACGATCTTCTTCGCCTCGGCCTCGGCCTCGGCCCGCATCTTCTCGGCGGCCCGGGTCACCTCGGCCTTCTTGGTCTCGGCCTCCTTGAGCAGGGTCTCGGCGCGCTTCACCGCGGCGATACGGACCTTGCTCGCCTCCGAACCGGCGTCCGCCAGGAGCTGCTCGGCCTTCGCCTCGGCCTCCGCACGCTGCTCGGTCGCCGCCTTCATCAGCTTGTCGACGCGCTCACCCGCGGTCTTCATCTGCTCGGACGTCTCCCGGCGGGCCCGCTCGTGCAGCTGCTCGATCTCGCCCTCGATCCGGGCCCGCAGCTCCTCGGCGCGCTCCCGGGTGGCGGTGGCGTCCCGGCGCGCACCCACCAGCAGCTCGTCCGCGTCCGTACGGGCCCGCTCCACCAGGGAGTTGCCCTCCACGGTCGCCTCGGAGGTGATGCGTACCGCCTCGTTGCGCGCGGCACCGACCATGGCGTCGGCCTGCTTCTCGGCCTCGGTGGCGGCGCGCAGCGCCTCCTCCTGGGCCTTGGCCACCAGCTGGTCGGCCTGTTCGGCGGCGTCGGCACGGCGCTTCGCCGCCGCCTCGCGTGCCTCGTCCAGCAGCCGGTCCGCCTCCTGGCGTGCCTCGGCGCGCAGCTGCTCGGCCGCGGACCGCGCGTCGGCGCGCAGCTTCTCCGACTCCTCCCGGGTGCGGGCCGCGTGCTCCTGCGCCGAGCTCACCGTCTGCGCGGCCTCCGCCCGCAGCCGCTCGGCCTCGTCGGCCGCCTCGGCGGTCGTACGCGCGGCCTGCTCGGCGGTCTCCGTGCGGAGCCGTTCGGCCTCGGCCGTGGCCTCGGCGGTCGTACGCGCGGCCTGCTCGGCGGTCTCCGTGCGGAGCCGTTCGGCCTCGGCCGTGGCCTCCCCGATCAGCCGGTCGGCCTGGGCCGCCGCCTCGGACCGGATGCGGTTGGCGTCCTGCCGGGCCTCGGCGCGGGCGCGCGCGGCGTCCTGCTCGGCGGAGGCGAGGGCGTCGGACGCCTCCGTACGCACCCGCTGGCTGTACTCCCCGGCGTCCGAGCGCAGCTTCTCCGACTCGGTGATCGCCTCGGACATGGTCCGCTCGGCCAGGGCCGTCGCGGCCTGGGACTCCTCGTTCGCGGCCTGGCGGACACGGCCGGCGTCCTCGGCGGCCCGCTCGCGCTCGGCGTAGGCGTCGGCGCGGACCCGGTCCGCCTCCTCCTGGGCCTCGGTCCTCGTACGCTCCGCCGCGTGCTCGGCGGCGGACCGCAGCCCGGCGATCTCCTCCGCGGCCTGCTCCTGGAGCCCGGACACCGCGTCCCGGACCTGCTGGGCGGTCTGCTCGGCGGTGGAGACCAGCTCCGCGGCGCGGGCGTCCGCCTCCTCGACCAGGCGCTGGGCCTCGGCCTGCGCCTCCTCGACCCGCCTGCGGGCGGAGGCCAGCAGCTCCTCGCTCTGCTCGCGGGCGCGCCCGCGCTCCTGCTCCGCCTCGGCGCGTGCCGCCTCCAGCGTCTCCTCGGACGTACGTCGGCGCCGGTCGGCCTCCTCCCGGGCCGCCGCGAGGGCCTCGGCGGCCTCCGCGCCGACCCGCTCGGCGGCGGCCGCCGCCTCCGCGCGCATCCGGTCGGCGCTCTCCTGCGCCTCGCTCTTCAGCCGCTCCGCCTCGGTGGCGGCCTCGGTCCGCAGGCGTACGGCGACGGCCTCGCCCTCGGCGCGGGACGCCGCGGCGTCCGAGGCGGCCTCGGTACGCAGCCGCTCGGCCTCCGCCCCGGCCTGCTCCTGGAGCGTACGGACCCGCTCGGCGGCCTCGGTGCGCAGCCGCTCGGTCTCCTCGGCGGCCTCGCGGCGCATCGCCGCCGCCGCCGTACGCGCCTCTCCCAGCGCCTCCTCCGCGGCGGCGATGCGGGACTCCGCCTCGGTGCGCAGCCGGGCCAGCTCCTCGGCCGCCTCGGCCTTGCGGGCCTCCACGGCCCGCTCCGTCTCCTCGCGCAGCGACCCGGCGGCGGCCTCCGCCGCGGCCGTCAGCGAGGCCGCCTGCTCCTCCGCGTCGGCGCGGAGCTTCTCCGCCTCCGCGCGGCCGCGCTCCAGGACCTCCTCGGCCTGCTTGCGCATGCCGGCGGCGCGTTCGGCCGCCTCGCCGCGGATCTTCTCGCTCTCCGCGTTCGCGGAGGTCCGCAGCTCCTCGGCGTCCGCCTTCGCCTTGGTCAGCAGCTCCTCGGCGGTGCGGGCACCCTCCTCCAGCTGCTGCACGGCCTCACGGCGGGCCTCGCCGCGGATCCGCTCGCCTTCGGCGACCGCCTCGGAACGCAGCTGCTCGGCCTCGTCGCGCAGCCTGCGGGCCTCCTCCTGGAGCTCGACCGTCTTGGCCCGGTACTCCTTGGTGTCGTCCTTGGCCGCGCCCTTGAGCTGGTCGGCCTGCTCGGCGGCCTCGCCCCGCAGCCGGTCCGCCTCGGCCTTCGCCTCGCGGCGGATCCGCTCGGCCTCCTCGGCGGCGGCCTTCGTCGTGGACCGGGCGTCCTCGGACGCCTTGGTCAGCACCTCCTCGGCGCTGCGGGCCGCCTTGGCGAGCTGCGCCGCCGCGTCCTCCGCGGCGGCCGTGCGCGCGGTCTCCGCCGCCTCGGCGACCAGCCGTTCGGCCTTCGCGCGGGCGTCGGCGAGCGCCTGCTCGGCCTCCTCCTTGAGGGTCTCGGCCTGCTTGGTGGCCTCACCGACCAGCCGGGCGATCTCGGACTTGGCCGTACGGGTGCGCTGCTCGTTCTGCGACTCGGCCGAGGAGAGGCGCTTGACCGCGGCCTCCTTCGCCTCGGAGAGGACCTTCTCGGCCTCCAGCCGGGCCTCGCGCAGCCGGGTCTCGGCCTCCTGCACACGCTCCTCGGCCGTGCGGTTCAGCTCCGCGGTCTGCTGCCGGGTCCGCTCCGTCTCGGCGGTGGCCGTCGAACGCAGCCGCTCGGCGTGGGAGGTGGCCTCCTGGGCCTGGGCGGACGCGGCGCCCAGCATCCGCTCGGCGTCCCGGCGGGCCCGCAGCAGGGTGCTCTCGGCCTCCGCGCGGGCGGCCTCCGCCTCGGAGGCGACGCGCTGGCGGGTCTCCTCGGCCACCCGGGCCGCCTCGGCGCGGGCCGCGGCCAGGGACTGCTCCGCCTCGGCACGCGACTCGTCCAGCAGGCGGCGGGCCTGCGACTCGGTCCGGGCCCGCAACTGCTCGGCCCAGGCGACGTTCTCGTTGACGTGGGACTCGACGGTCTGCCGGCGCTCCGCCAGTTCCTGGTCGAGCTGCTGGCGCCGCTGCACCGCCTCGGCGTGCAACTCGGCCTGGAGGCGGGCCTGGTGCTCCGCGTGCTCCTGGAGGATGCGCTGCGTCTGCGCCCTGGCCTCCCGCAGCTCGCGCTCGGCGTCGCTGCGCATCTGATCCGCCTGGATCTGCGCGTTGCGGAGCAACTGCTCGGCCTGGTAACCGAAATCCGCGCCGTCGTGCGCGGGGCGGGCCGCGAGATTGCGCCGGGCCTCGTGCAGCTTGGCACGCAAGACCTCGACCTGGTAGCCGAGGTCCTCGGCATGCTGGACGGCCTTCTCCCGGTCGGTCTTCAGCCGGTCCATCTCGGCTTCGAACCGTGAGAGATGGTCGTCGTCAGCTCGGTGGCTCTGCTGGCTTTCGTAGCCCCGCACTGCGCGGTCCCATCCTTCCCCGAGCTCTCAATTTCTTCCCCAAGCTCTCAACTTCGTTCGAGCAGGGGATGCCCCACTGAGCAGGGGAGGCCCCGACCCTGGTCGCAATTCTCCACACAAGGACCGCCCGCCGGCGAACGGTCCCCCGGGGAATGGTGACAGATCAACGGCGGGGACGCGGAACGGCCCCGGCCCGGCCCCGGCCCGGAACCGCCTACTCTACCGGGCCGGGAATCCTCAGGTCAGTGATCCGTCCGGGACGTGACCAGTTCGGTCAGCACACCGTGGCAGTCCTTGGGGTGCAGGAAGGTGATCCTGGAGCCCATGGAACCGGTCCTGGGCTCGTCGTACAGCACCCGGACGCCCTTCCCGCGGATGTCCGCGGCGTCCTGGTCCACGTCCGCCGTACCGAACGCGATGTGGTGGACGCCCTCGCCGTTCTTCGCCAGCCACTTGCCCACGGCGGAGTCCTCGCGGGTCGGCTCCAGCAGCTGGAGGTAGGAGGCCCCGCCGTCCGAGGTGCCGTTGATCCTGAGCATGGCCTCCCGGACGCCCTGCTCCTCGTTGACCTCGGAGTGGTACACCTCGAATCCGTAGGTCGCGCGGTAGAACTCCACTGTCCTGTCCAGGTCGAAACAGGCGATTCCGATGTGGTCGATTCGCGTCAGCATGGAACCAGTGCAGCGCCCGCGAGTTGGTTACGCAACGTGCGCGCCGTCACACCCACAGCCGGATGACTCGGGCAGTACCGCTCAGTACATTCGGGTAAACCCTCGTTCACAACCGATCCCAAGGGGCTGCGCCTCATGTCAGGAACGACCGGTACCACCTCAGTGATCGTCGCGGGCGCCCGGACGCCCATGGGCCGTCTCCTCGGCTCGCTGAAGAGCTTCTCCGGCGCCGACCTCGGAGGCGTGGCCATCAAGGCCGCGCTGGACCGGGCCGGCATCGGCGGCGACCAGGTCCAGTACGTGATCATGGGGCAGGTGCTCCAGGCCGGGGCGGGGCAGATCCCGGCACGCCAGGCGGCCGTCAAGGCCGGCATCCCGATGAACGTCCCCGCGCTGACGGTCAACAAGGTCTGCCTCTCCGGCCTCGACGCCATCGCGCTCGCCGACCAGCTGATCCGCGCCGGTGAGTTCGACATCGTGGTCGCCGGCGGCCAGGAGTCGATGACCAACGCCCCGCACCTGCTGCCGAAGTCCCGCGAGGGCCACAAGTACGGCGCGATCGAGATGCTCGACTCCATGGCGTACGACGGCCTGACCGACGCCTACGAGAACATCCCCATGGGCGAGTCCACCGAGAAGCACAACACCCGCCTCGGACTGGACCGCGCCGCCCAGGACGAGATCGGCGCCCTGTCCCACCAGCGGGCCGCCGCCGCGCAGAAGAACGGCATCTTCGAGGCCGAGATCACCCCGGTCGAGATCCCCCAGCGCAAGGGCGACCCGGTCCTCTTCTCCAAGGACGAGGGCATCCGCCCCGAGACGACCGCCGAGTCGCTCGGCAAGCTGCGTCCGGCCTTCGCCAAGGACGGCACGATCACCGCGGGCACCTCCTCGCAGATCTCCGACGGTGCCGCCGCCGTCGTCGTCATGAGCAAGGCGAAGGCCGAGGCGCTGGGCCTGGACTGGATCGCCGAGATCGGCGCCCACGGCAACGTGGCCGGCCCGGACAACTCGCTCCAGTCGCAGCCCTCCAACGCCATCCGGCACGCCCTCGCCAAGGAGGGCATCGGTGTCGAGGACCTCGACCTCATCGAGATCAACGAGGCGTTCGCGGCCGTCGCCGTCCAGTCGATGAAGGACCTCGGCGTCACGCCCGACAAGGTCAACGTGAACGGCGGCGCGATCGCGCTCGGCCACCCGATCGGGATGTCCGGCGCCCGTGTGGTGCTGCACCTGGCGCTGGAGCTGAAGCGGCGCGGCGGCGGCACCGGCGCGGCGGCGCTGTGCGGAGGCGGCGGTCAGGGCGACGCGCTGATCCTCCGCGTCCCCGGCAAGTAGTCCCGTACGTACCGAGTGAGGAGACCGAGCGTGAAGGTGGACGTCCCGTCCCTGGTCGAGCAGGCACGCCAGGGCAGGCCGCGTGCGGTGGCCCGGCTCATCTCCCTGGTGGAGGGGGCCTCGCCCCAGCTGCGTGAGGTGATGGCGGCCCTGGCACCGCTCGCCGGGCACGCCTACGTCGTCGGGCTGACCGGTTCCCCGGGGGTCGGCAAGTCCACCTCCACCTCGGCCCTGGTCTCCGCGTACCGCAGGGCCGGCAAGCGGGTCGGGGTGCTGGCCGTGGACCCGTCCTCGCCGTTCTCCGGGGGCGCGCTCCTCGGCGACCGGGTCCGGATGTCGGACCACGCCTCCGACCCGGGCGTCTACATCCGCTCGATGGCCACCCGCGGCCACCTCGGCGGGCTCGCCTGGTCGGCCCCGCAGGCGATCCGGGTCCTGGACGCGGCGGGCTGCGACGTGGTCCTGGTGGAGACGGTGGGGGTCGGCCAGTCCGAGGTGGAGATCGCCTCGCAGGCCGACACCTCGGTGGTGCTCCTGGCCCCGGGCATGGGCGACGGCATCCAGGCGGCGAAGGCCGGGATCCTGGAGATCGGCGACGTGTACGTGGTCAACAAGGCCGACCGCGACGGGGCCGACGCCACCGCCCGGGAGCTCAACCACATGCTGGGCCTGGGGGAGTCCCGGGGGCCCGGCGACTGGCGCCCGCCGATCGTGAAGACGGTCGCCGCCCGGGGCGAGGGCGTCGACGAGGTCGTCGAGGCGCTGGAGAAGCACCGGGCGTGGATGGAGGAGCACGGCGTCCTGGCCGGGCGGCGTACCGCCCGCGCGGCCCGGGAGGTCGAGACGATCGCCGTCACCGCCCTCCGGGAGCGGATCGCCGACCTGCACGGCGACCGCCGGCTGGACGCGCTCGCCGAACGCATCACGGCCGGCCGCCTCGACCCGTACGCCGCCGCCGACGAGCTGGTGGCCGGGCTGACCGGCGACCAGGGCCCGGCGTCCGGGGACGGGGATCCGGTGCCCGGGGACGAGGACCGCGCCCCGGCCGGGAACGGAGGCCGCGCGTCCGGGAACTGACGGCCCGCGGGCGGCGTGCGGGCCGCCCGGGGCCGGGTGACGGCGTGTCCCGCGCCTCCCGTCCGGGGAGGTGCGGGACACGCCGTCCGTGCGTCCGGAGGGGGCGGGGAGGCCGGGCCGGGCGACGCCGGGGGCCGGGCCCTGCCCGTCCTCGGCGGCGACCGGCCGGGCGGCACCTTCCTGCGCGCCCGCCCGGACACCGCCACCCGGCTGCTGGTGGCCCACCCGGAGGCCGACGCCTGCGAGACCGGCGAGATCCGCGACGACCCACGCGTCACCCTGCTCCCGGCGGGGCACCTGACCCCGCGCGGAGCCTGCGGAGCCGTGCCGGGGGCCGGGTGGCGGGCCCGGACGGGACGCGGCGCGCGGTCGCGGCGGACGCGGTCCGCCTGAGCCCGGGCAGCGCGCCCGCCGCCCCGCCCGGCGGCCTCCTGCGCGGGCCGGACGGACACCGCCCGCCGGACGGCCGGCACCCCCGTGTGCCGGCGGCGGGCGCCCCGCGGCCGGCCCGGTACCAGCGGATCATGACCGCGACGGGCCCGGGTGCCGAGGCGGCGCCGCGGGCGCACCACGCCCTCCGGTGACGGCGGGCAGCTCCAGCCGGGGGCCGTCGAAGCGTTCGCGCAGGAGCCGGTCGTGCGTCACCACGACGAGCGTGGCGGTGCATGGGGCCAGGGCCGCCTCGATCTCCTCCACCAGGGCGGGGGCCAGGTGGTTCGTCGGCTCGTCGAGCAGCAGCAGATCGAGGGGGCCGGCCGTCACCAGGCGGGCCAGTTCGAGCTTGCGGCGCTGCCCGGCGGACAGCTCCCGTACGGGGACCGCGAGGTCGGCGGCGCGGAACAGGCCGAGCGCGAGGAGGGCGTCGGCGTGCTCGTCAAACGGCCCCGCCCGGCCGGCCGCGAACGCCGTGAGGAGCGCGCGGGTGTCGGAGGCGGCCCCGGGGGCGCTCTGCTGACGGAGGAATCCGACCCGGCGAGGCCGGCGTACGACACCGGCGTCAGGCGCCAGCTCACCGGCCAGCAGCTGGAGGAGGGTGGTCTTGCCGGCGCCGTTGGGGCCGGTCACGAGGAGACGGCCGCCCGGGGCCAGCCGCAGGGACGGTACGTACAGCCGCCCTTCGACCAGGGCGTCCTCCAGGTACACCGCGGCCGGTGGTTCCCCGGCGGGCGGCGGGCCGTCGACGCGGCCCGTGAAGCGCAGGGGCCGCGGGGGCGGCGGGACGGGGTGGTCCGTGAGCCGTCGCAGCTGCCGGTGCGCGTTGCGGATGCGGCTCTGCGCGCCGTGGGACCGGGAACGCGCGCGGAAGGCGCCGGCGCCGCTGAACGCCCGCGGCCCCTTGCGGGGGATCTCGGCCAGCAGTCCGATACCGGAGTCGGCGAGGCGCTCCTGCCGGGCGACCTCGTCGCGCCACCGCTCGTGCTCCCACGCCCACCGGGCCCGGGCCGCGGCCTTGGCGGTGAGGAAGCCGGCGTACCCGTTCCCGTAGCGCCGCACCGTGTGCCGGTCGTGGTCCACCTCCAGGATCGTGCCGGTGACGTGCTCCAGGAACGCGCGGTCGTGCGTCGCCACGACGACCGTGCCCCGGTGGTGGCGGAGGCGCCCTTCGAGCCAGGCCACGGCCTCGTCGTCCAGATCGTTGGTCGGCTCGTCGAGCAGCAGGAGTTCGGGTGACGAGGCCAGGACCGCGGCGAGCGCGAGCCGGGAGCGCTGCCCTCCGGAGAGGGTGCCCAGCGGCCGGTCCCGGTCCAGCGGGGCGCGCTCACCGAGCCGGCGCAGGCCCACCTCGACCCGCCGGTCGGCGTCGTGCCCGCCCCGCGCCTCGAACGCGGCCACCAGGGCGGCGTAGTGCTCGGACCCCGCGGTGCCGGTGGTGCCCAGCGCGGCCCCGGCGGCACGGACACGGCGCTCCAGGGCGCGCAGTTCGCCCAGTACGTGATCCACGGCATCGCCCACGCGTGCCGAGTCGGGCAGGTCGAGGGTCTGGCCGAGGTGGGCGGTGCCGCCCGGCGCGGTGACGGTCAGGCTGCCGCCGCCGACGGGTTCCCGCCCTGCCAGCAGCCGCAGGAGGGTGGACTTTCCGGAGCCGTTGTCCCCGACGATCCCGGCCTTCTCGCCCGGTCCGACGGTGAGGGAGACACGGTCCAGCACCAGACGGTCGCCGTAGCGCTTGGTCACCTCGGCCAGGGCGATCTGCGAGGTGGCGGGGGAGGGGGCGGTGGTCTTGGCGGGAGCAGGGTGCAAGGGCGGTCCTTCGCTGGGTGGTCAGGGCGGTGCGGCCGGCGGCGGGGACATCCGCCGCCGGCCGCGTCCGCAAACTTAGACGAGACGTTGCGTCTCGTCAAGCCCTCTCTGGGTGTCCGCCACCGCGGACGCCGAGCCGCGCCAGGAGCCCGGTCCCACGGACCCCGGGACGGGCGCCGGTGCCCGCCCCGGCCGCCTCCCGCGGTCAGTCGTCGTCGCGGTCCACCGTGACGGCGGCCGTCCCGGCGTCCACCCGCAGCTCGTGCTCCCGGCCGTCGTCGCCGGTGATCTCGATCTCCCAGCGCGGGGTGCCGCCCCCGGCGCGGTCGTCGTCATCGTCGTCGTCCAGGTCCACCGAGGTCACCGTGCCCGGCTCGGACCTCAGTGCCGCGTTCACGGCCGTGACCAGCGTGACGGACGCCGAGCGGGGCGCGTGGCGGTCGCGGTCGTCGTTGTCGTCGTCGCGGGTGGAGAGCACCTTCGCGTTCGCCGCGTCGACCGTCACGTCGTGCCAGACCTTGTCCTTGCCGTAGACGTCGAACTCCCAGACCCGCCGGCCGTCGTCCCGGCCGTCGTCATCGTCGCCGTCGTCCTCCAGTTCGGCCTCGGTGGCCGTGCCGGGGACCGCCTTCAGGGCCGCCGCGAGTGCCCGGTCGAGGGAGACGGGCCGGTCGTCCGCGGCGCGCCCGGCCTCCGCCCGGCCGTCCGCCTGGTCGTCCGTGTCCGCCCGGTCGTCCGTCCGGTCGTCCGCCCGGTCCTCGTTGCGCTCCGTGCGCTCGTGGCCCCGGCCGTCGTCGTCGGCGAACGCGGCGGTCGCGGCGATCCCGCCGCCGACGAGAACGGCGGCGGCGACGGCGGCGGCTGCGATCCTGTGCTTCATGGTCTCTCCCCGATGTGGTGGGTGGAACGCGACGGGAACCACCCTGCCGGGCCGATGCTGAACGCAGCCTGAAGCCGCCTGAAGGAGCCTTCAGGTTCCGCCTGCCACCCTGTGGGTATGCGCCTGTTGATCGTGGAGGACGAGAAGCGGCTCGCGGTGTCCCTGGCGAAGGGGCTCACCGCCGAGGGTTTCGCCGTGGACGTCGTCCACGACGGCCTGGAGGGACTGCACCTGGCCGGACAGGGCGGGTACGACCTGGTCGTCCTGGACATCATGCTGCCCGGCATGAACGGCTACCGGGTCTGCGCGGCCCTGCGCGCCGCGGGCCACGAGGTGCCCATCCTCATGCTGACGGCGAAGGACGGGGAGTACGACGAGGCCGAGGGCCTGGACACCGGCGCCGACGACTACCTGACCAAGCCGTTCTCCTACGTCGTGCTCGTCGCCCGTGTCCGGGCCCTGCTGCGCCGCAGGAGCCGCGGGTCCGCCTCCCCGGTGCTCACCGTCGGCCCGCTGCGGCTGGACACCGCCGCGCGGCGGGTGCACCGGGGCGAGGACGAGATCACCCTCACCGCCAAGGAGTTCGCCGTGCTGGAGCAGCTCGCCCTGCGGGCCGGCGAGGTGGTCAGCAAGGCGGACATCCTGGAGCACGTCTGGGACTTCGCCTACGACGGCGACCCGAACATCGTCGAGGTCTACGTCAGCACCCTGCGCCGCAAGCTGGGCGCCGCCTCCATCGTCACGGTCCGGGGCGCCGGCTACCGGCTGGAGACGCGATGAGGTCGGTACGGGCCAGGGCCGCCCTCGGCGCCACCCTGGTCGTCGCCGTCGCCCTGGTCGCCGCCGGGCTCGCCGTGATCCTGGTGCTCCGGGGCAACCTGACCGACCGGGCGGACCTGGAGGCGGAGGTCGCGGCGCGGGAGGTCGCCGGACAGCTCGCCCTGGACGTGCCGTACCCGGACCTCGACCTCGGCGACGAGGACACGCACCCGGTCCGGGTCACCGACGAGGACGGGCGGGTGGTGGCGGTCTCCGACGACCTGGAGGCGATCACCGGCGCCGGTTCGTCACAGGTCGTCCCCGACCCGTCGGCGATCGCCCCCGGGGGCGGCGAGGACGGCAGGGGCGGGAGCGTCGGCGAGGACGATGACGACGAAGCCGGTGACGACGGTGACGACGGCCGGGACCGGCCGGCCCGGGGCGAGGTGTCGTCCGACGAGCCGGACGTCACCGACGGCACGGCCACCGTCGACGGCGACCGGGCCGACTACCGGTTCGCCACCGTCGAGGCGACCACCTCCGAGGGCGTCACCCTGACCGTCCAGGCCGGCGCCCCGCTCGCCGCCGAGCAGGAAGCCGTGCGGTCCGTACGCGACGCGATGCTGGCCGGGCTGCCGGCCCTGCTCCTCCTGGTGGCCGCGGTGACCTGGCTGGTGACCCGCCGGGCCCTGCGGCCCGTCGAGGGCATCCGCGGTGAGCTGGCCGCGATCACCGCGTCCCAGGACCTCCGCCGCCGGGTGCCGGAGCCCGGATCGCGCGACGAGATCGCCCGGCTGGCCCGTACGACCAACGAGACCCTGACCGCGCTGGAGGAGTCCGTGGAGCGGCAGCGGCGCTTCGTCGCGGACGCCTCGCACGAACTGCGCAGCCCGATCGCCTCCCTGCGCACCCAGCTGGAGGTGGGGGCGGCCCATCCGGAACTGCTGGACGTGGACGGCGCGGTCGCCGACACCGTACGGCTCCAGGCGCTCGCCGCCGATCTGCTGCTGCTGGCCCGGCTGGACGCGGGGGAGCGGCCGGCGCGCGCGGTGCTCGACCTGGGCGCCCTGGTCCGGGAGGAGGTGTCGCAGCGGACCTGTGACCGGATCCCGGTCACGGTGTCCGTGGCGGAGGGGGAGGTGCTGGAGGCCGGCGGTTCGCGCGGGCAGCTGGCCCGGGTGATCGGCAATCTCCTGGACAACGCCGGGCGCCACGCGGAGAGTTCGGTCACCGTCGAGGTGACCGCCGGCCGTGGCCGCGTCCGGGTGGCCGTCGCGGACGACGGCACGGGGGTGCCCGAGGACGAGCGCGAGCGGATCTTCGAGCGGTTCGTCCGGCTGGACGACGCCCGCAGCCGCGACGACGGAGGGGCCGGGCTCGGCCTCGCCATCGCCCGCGACGTCGCCACCCGCCACGGCGGCACGCTCACCGTGGGCACCGCGCCCGGGGGCGGTGCCGTCTTCACCCTGGAGCTGCCCGCCGCGTCCACGGCGGCCTGACCCGCCGCACCGGGCCGGTCCTACGGCTTGCCGCGCTCCCCGCGCAGGTGGTCCGCGATCGGGGTCAGCGCCGCGTGCAGGTCCGCGAGGGCCTCCGGCGTCAGCAGGTCCATGAAGTGCCTGCGCACCGACTCGACATGGTGCGGTGCGACCTCGCGCATCGTCCCGGCGCCGAGGTCGGTGAGGACCGCGTACAGCCCGCGCCGGTCCGACTCGCAGTGTTCGCGGCGCACCAGGCCCGCGGTCTCCATGCGGGTGATCTGGTGGGAGAGCCTGCTCTTGGACTGCAGGGTGGCGGTGGCCAGATCGCTCATCCGCATGCGCTGGTCGTCCGACTCCGAGAGGTTGACCAGGATCTCGTAGTCGTTCATGGTCAGCCCGAAGGGCTGGAGATCCTTCTCCAGCTGGTGGGTCAGCAGCCTGCTGACGTCCAGATGGGTACGCCAGGCGTACTGCTCCGCTTCGGTCAGCCAGCGGGTGGCCGTCTCGGTTTCCATGGATGCATTCTACCTAAGAAGTTGAAAGCCGGACGAAGTAGGAGTGTGTGACGCCGCGCACGCGCCGGCGCGTGCGTCACACTGCGCAGAGTATCGCTTACGGACCGAAGCGCCTCTGGAGGTCCCCCAGCCGCCCCGGGACGGTACCGGGCTGAGGCGAACCGCCGGGCACCCCGGGCTGGTTGGGGGTCGCGCCGGTGGTCTGCTCGGCCATCAGTGCTTCCGTGGACTGGAGCAGCACCGTGCCCGCGCCCACGAACTCGAACTGGTGCTCCTCGCCGGAGGTGCCCCCGAACCCGGTCAGCGAGCGCAGCCCGCCCAGCACCCCCGTCATGTAGCCGTGGTCGTAGTGGTGGCAGGGCGAGGGGCAGTCCGCCCAGCCCACCAGGGCCTGCGGATCGACCCGGAGCGGCGGTTCCATGAAGACCACCGGCCCGTTGGACGCGGCCACGAACTTCCCCGTACCGATCAGGGTCAGGAAGCCCGGCACGATCGACTGCTTCAGGGCCAGCGTCGGCTGGTACGCCAGCAGGCTGCCGGACCGGATCGTGAGGTTCCCGTCCTCCAGGTCGAAGGAGTTGACGTCGAACGCCCGGTCCGCGAGCAGCATCTTGCCGCTGCCCTCGGCCACCACCCAGTCGCTCGCGTGCAGCGGGGAGTGGAAGCTGGTGCGGATCAGCCGGTCGAAGCGGCCGTGCCCGATGCCGTTGAAGTCGATCCGCCCGTAGTAGGCGATCATCTTCCCCTTCTGCAGGAACCACTGGCTCCCCTTGAGCTCCACGCAGAAGGTGTACGCGTTGACGTTGTCGTCCGACGGGAGCGTCGCCGGGTCGAAGATCACGGGAGTGCTCACAGCTTTTCCTCCGACGCCTGTACGTACACCGCGCCGTTGCCGCTGAGCTCCAGCTGGAACGCCTCGCCGGAGCCGCGTCCCACCATGTCCCGCCAGCCGAGCGCGGTGGACAGCTTGTTGGTGACCTGCCCGTGGTGGGCGACGTAGGCCTGCGGGTCCACGTGCACCGGGCGGCCCTGCGTGATCGGCAGCTCGATCACACCGCCGTGCGCCATCACCGCCACCGCGCCGTGACCCGTCAGGGTCGTGGTGAACAAACCCTGCCCGGTCACCTGGCCGCGCACCATGCCCATCACCCCGCCCTGCGAGCCCATGAACAGGGTGCCCTGCTGGAGCGAGCCGTCGAAGGCGAGCAGCCGGTCGGCCTCGACGTACAGGGTGTCGCCGGACAGGCCGATCACCTGGATGTGGTGGCCGCCGTGGCCGAACATCACCGTGCCGCTGCCCTCGACCGTCATCAGCGGGGCCGCCTCACCCGCCACCCGCCGGCCGATCATCGCGGCCGGACCGCCCTGGCCGCCCTGGATGCTCGGGGTGAAGGACACCTCGCCGCGGTACGCCAGCATGGCGCCCCGCCGGCTGAACATCCTCTGGCCGGGGGCCACCGTGGCCTCGACCATCTTCGAGTTGATCTCGCGGAACGGCATCAGACGTCACCCCCGAGGGTGTTCCGCTCGCTGGGCTGGACGTAGACCAGGCCGTCGCCCTCGAAGCGGATCTGGAAGGCCTCGCCCGACCCCTCGCCGATGAACGTACGGAAGTTGACCCCGGACTGGAAGTGCTGCTGGAGACTGCCCTGATGGGCGATGTAGGCGCCCGGGTCCACCTGGAGCGGGTACTGCGGGGTGACCCGCAGCACCACGGCCGTGCCGTCCGACATGATCGCGGCCCGGCCGGTGCCCTCGACGGTGGTGGTGAACAGGCCGTTGCCGCTCGCCTGTCCGCGCATGCCGGTGAACGTCGTCCCGGTACGCAGCCCGGCGTCCGCCGCGAGCAGGTTGCTCGCCTCGACGTACAGCTTGTCGCCGTGCAGGGTGACGAGGCTGATCTCGCTCGCCCGGTCCGCGAAATAGCAGGTGCCCTCCCCGCGCACCTCCATCACCGTCATCTGCTCACCCGTCAGTCTGCGGGTCACCATGCCCCGCAGGCCCTCACCGCCGCCGGTCATCTTCTTGAAGGCCATCCGGCCGTCGTACGCGACCATCGAGCCGTTCTTCGCCTTCACCGCGTCGCCCGTCAGATCGACGGCGAGCGTCTTGCTCCCCTGGAGCCGGAACATCGCCACACTCCGACGGTAGCCGCAGGCCCGTCCGCCGGACAGGGTCCGAGGGCCGCGCCGTGCCCGGGAACGGCGCGGGCGCGGCCCTGAAATGCACGGATACGTCCGGCCGGGGCGGAAGCGGGCCCCCCGGCCGTCGGTGCCGTGCGCCGATGCCACAATGGGCATGCTTGTGCCTGCGTTCACAAGCCGTTACGCCCCTCCCACCGAAGGTGCCCTCGTGGACATCAAGACCGCTTCCGCCCTGCACCGGCTGCGCCTCATCTCGCTTCCCGAGGCGCTGTCCTTCCCGGCGCTGCTCATCTTCGGCTCGCTGCTCATGCGGGTCTCCGACATCGACTTCCTGATGCCGCCCCTCGGCGCGCTGCACGGCCTCCTCTTCACGATCTACGTGATCTTCCTGATCGACGTGTGGGTCAAGGCCAAGTGGCCGCTCAAGCGCGTCGCCCTGTTCTTCCTGCTCGCCGTCGTGCCCTTCGGCGGCCTCTACGGCGAGAAGCTGCTGAAGAAGTACGAGGCCGACGGCGTCATCGCCGCCCGCGCCCGCGCCGAGGGCACGGTGAACGCGTGATCGTCGCCTTCTCCGTCAGCCCGCTCGGCGTCGGCGAGGACGTCGGGGAGTACGTGGCCGACGCGGTCCGCGTGGTCCGCGCGTCGGGGCTGCCCAACCGCACGGACGCGATGTTCACCTCGCTCGAAGGTGAGTGGGACGAGGTGATGGCGGTGGTCAAACAGGCCGTCGCCGCCGTCGAGGCCCGGGCCGGCCGGGTCTCCCTCGTCCTCAAGGCGGACATCCGGCCGGGGGTCACCGACGGACTGACCGCCAAGGTCGAGACGGTGGAGCGCCACCTGGCGCGGTGACCGCTCCGGATCCGGGGCCCCGTGGACCCGCGTGCGTACGCGGCCCGTTCACGGGGCCCCTGCCGTCAGCGCGATGCCCAGCGGGGTGCGCTCGTACAGCACCTGGTGGCCGTACCGGCGCGAGGTGAGCAGGCCCGCGGCGCGCAGCACCGACAGGTGCTCCGACACGGAGGAGGGCGCGAGCGAGAGCCGGTGCGCCAGCGCCGTCGTCCCGGCCGGTTCGCCGAGCGCGCACAGCACGTCGGCGCGGCCCCGCCCGAGCAGCCGGGCCAGCGCGTCGGGGGTGCGGTCCGCGGCCTTTGCCCAGAGCCCGCCGATACCGCGGGCCGGGTAGATCACCGCGGGCAGCCAGGGCGGCTCGTACCCTCCGACGACATCCGGCCAGACGAAGACGCTGGGCATCAGGATCAGCCCCTCCCCGCCGAGCACCCGGGTGTGGTTCCCGCGCGTGCCGGTGACGGTGAGCGTCGAACCGGTCCAGCGCAGCTGCGGACTCAGCTCACCCAGCAGCCGCTCGAAACCGGCCTCGGCCAGACGCCGCGAGTGGTAGGCGATATCGGCCTCCAGCAGGGCGCGCAGCCGCGGCCAGTGCGGTTCGACCATCAGCCGCCAGGCCTGTTCCAGCAGATCCGCCAGCTCCTGGACCGTCCGTGCCGGGTCGTCCAGCATCCGCCGCCCGGCGGGCGAGCCGAGGCCGCCGGGCATGTCGGCGAGGGCCAGGGCCATGTCCTGCCGGGCCACCGCCGGATCGACCGCGCGGACGGCGGCGATCTCCTCCCCGAAGGTGGCCAGCGGGCCGATCGGCGGCGGACAGAGGAAGTCGGGATTGTGCCCGCCCTCGGGCATCAGCCGCCACAGCGGCGTCAGGTCCAGCCCGGCGGCGGCCTCCCCGACGCGGCGCAGCCACGGCAGGTGGTACCCGTGCCGCCCGGGCCGGGCGAGGGTGCGTACGGCTTCCTGCGTCTCCCAGAGAGGGGAGAGCGCGAAGCGGCAGCGGAGCAGGTCGCTCTCGCCGAAATGCAGGTGGAAGGGCACGGAGGGCTCCGAGAAGATTCGGTGTCGGCCGAAAGTCTACGGAGGAGGCGGGCCCTTCGGCCACGCTGCGGCCATGCCGAAAGACGACCGTACGCAGACGGGTACACCCCGCGTCCCTCCCGCCCCCGTGACGGCCTCTCCGGCCTCCGCCACGGCTCCTCCGGTCTCCGCCACGGCTCCTCCGGTCTCCGCCACGGCCCCTCCCGCCCCCGCCACGGTCCCTCCGGCGCACGTCCCGGAGCCCCGCGACCCGCACGGTCCGAGCCGGGAGCGGGGCCCCGGCGACGGGGCTGGCGGCGGCTACCGGGCGGTGTTCCGGGTGCGGGAGTTCCGGGCGGTGTTCGCGGCGCACCTGCTCTCGCTGCTCGGCGTCACCGTCAGCGAACTCGCCCTCACCGTCCTGGTCTACGACCTCACCGGCTCACCCCTGCTCTCCGCCCTCACCTTCGCCCTGGGCTTCCTCCCCTACGTCGTCGGCGGCACCCTCTTCGCCGGGGTCGCCGACCGCTACCCCGCCCGCCGCGTCCTCGTCGTCTGCGACCTGGTCTGCGCCTGCTGCGTCGCCCTCATGGTGCTGCCCGGCACCCCCGTCGGAGCGCTTCTCGCGCTGCGGTGCGCCGTGGCGGCGGTCGCGCCCGTGTTCACCGGGACGCGCACCGCCGCCCTCACCGACATCCTCGGCGAGGGCGACCTCTACGTCCTGGGCCGCTCGCTGCTGCGGATCGTCTCCCAGTCCGCCCTGCTCGCCGGGTTCGGCGCCGGCGGGATCCTGCTGACCGCGCTGTCGCCGCGCGGCGCGATCACGGTCACCGCCGGCACCTTCTGCTGCTCGGCCCTGCTGCTCCGCCTCGGCACCGCCGCCCGGCCGGCCAGGTCGGCCGCGGCCGGGGAGGGCGGCGGGACGCTGCTGAGGGACTCCCTCGCCGGCGCCCGGACCGTCCTCGCCGACCGCCGCATCCGGGCCCTGCTGCTGCTCTTCTGGGTGCCCGCCTTCTTCGTCGTCGCCCCGGAGGCCCTGGCCGCGCCCTACGCCGACGCCATCGGCGCGGGACCCGCGGCCCTGGGACTGCTGATGTGCGCGATGGCCGTCGGCCACATCGGGGCGGAACTCTGGGCGGGGTCCGCCCTCACCCCCCGTACCCGCTCCCGGATCGTGCTGCCCGTGGCCGCCCTCGGGCTGCTCCCCCTCACGCTGTACGCCTCCCGCCCCGGCATGGTGCTCGCCCTCGCCGCCCTGGCCCTGGCCGGGGCGGGCGCGGCGTACGTCATCGGGCTCGACCAGTGGTTCCTGGACGCGGTGCCCGAGGCGCTGAGGGGGCGGGCGATGACGCTGCTCACCGCCGGGCTGATGACGGTCCAGGGCCTGGGCATGGCCCTCGCCGGACTGGCCGCGGAGTTCTTCCCGGTCCACCAGGTCGTCACCGCCTCGGGGGCGGCCGGCACCCTCTGCACGCTGCTGGTCGTCCGGGAGGTCCGCGCCGTGCGGACGCGACCCGGGGAACAAAGGTCCGGTACCGAAGGGCGAGACGGTACGGAACGCCATATGACCAGTGGGTAAGGTCGTGCCGTGCCGAAGCCGCTCAGCCTCCCCTTCGACCCCATCGCCCGCGCCGAGGAACTCTGGCGGCGCCGCTGGGGGCCGGTGCCCTCCATGGGCGCGATCACCTCGATCATGCGTGCGCAGCAGATCCTGCTCGCCGAGGTCGACGCGGTGGTCAAGCCGTACGGGCTGACCTTCGCCCGGTACGAGGCGCTGGTCCTGCTGACCTTCTCCCAGGCCGGCGAGCTGCCGATGTCCAAGATCGGCGAGCGGCTGATGGTGCATCCCACCTCCGTCACCAACACGGTCGACCGGCTGATGCGCTCCGGGCTGGTCGCCAAGCGGCCCAACCCCAACGACGGCCGCGGCACCCTCGCCTCCATCACCGACAGGGGCCGCGAGGTCGTCGAGGCGGCCACCCGGGACCTGATGGCGATGGACTTCGGCCTCGGGGTCTACGACGCCGAGGAGTGCGACGAGATCTTCGCGATGCTGCGCCCGCTCCGGGTGGCCGCCCAGGACTTCGACGACGAGGGGTGACGGGGCGGGCGGCGCGCGGTGACGGGTCCGGGGCCCGCGCCGGCAGGGGCGGGCCGCCGCAAGATCGCCCCGGGCGCCCGGTTACGCTCGATGCCATGAAACGCAGCGTGCTGACCCGCTATCGGGTGATGGCCTACGTCACCGCCGTCATGTTGTTGATCCTCTGCGTCTGCATGGTCTTCAAGTACGGATTCGACACCGGCGAGGGCGCGACCCTGGTGGTCTCCCAGGTCCACGGTGTGCTCTACATCATCTACCTGGTCTTCGCCTTCGACCTCGGTTCCAAGGCGAAGTGGCCGGTGGGCAAGCTGCTCTGGGTGCTGGTCTCCGGCACCATCCCGACGGCCGCGTTCTTCGTCGAGCGCAAGGTCGTCCGCGAGGTCGAGCCGCTGGTCGAGGGCGGCGCGGCCCGGCAGCCCGTGAAGGCCTGACCCTCTTCGCCCCCGCGCCGGACCGGGACCCGGTCCGGCGCGGGGGCGCGTCCGGGCCGCCCCCGCGAAAGCGCTGGGCGGTTTGCCATCGACATTTAGTAGGACGTCCTAGTAAATTTGTCCCATGGACGCTGACGCTATCGAGGAGGGCCGCCGCCGCTGGCAGGCCCGTTACGACAAGGCCCGCAAGCGTGACGCGGACTTCAGCACGCTCTCCGGAGACCCGGTCGAGCCGGTGTACGGGCCGCGCCCCGGTGACACCTACGAGGGCTTCGAGCGGATCGGCTGGCCCGGCGAGTACCCCTTCACCCGGGGGCTGTACCCGACCGGCTACCGGGGCCGCACCTGGACCATCCGCCAGTTCGCCGGTTTCGGCAACGCCGAGCAGACCAACGAGCGCTACAAGATGATCCTCGCGGCGGGCGGCGGGGGGCTCAGCGTCGCCTTCGACATGCCGACCCTGATGGGCCGCGACTCCGACGACCCCCGCTCGCTGGGCGAGGTCGGCCACTGCGGCGTCGCCATCGACTCCGCCGCCGACATGGAGGTCCTCTTCGGGGGCATCCCGCTCGGCGACGTCACCACCTCGATGACGATCAGCGGGCCCGCCGTCCCGGTCTTCTGCATGTACCTGGTCGCCGCCGAGCGCCAGGGGGTCGACCCGGGGGTGCTCAACGGCACGCTCCAGACCGACATCTTCAAGGAGTACATCGCGCAGAAGGAGTGGCTCTTCCAGCCCGAGCCCCATCTGCGCCTGATCGGCGACCTCATGGAGCACTGCGCCCGCGACATCCCGGCGTACAAACCGCTCTCCGTCTCCGGCTACCACATCCGCGAGGCCGGGGCCACGGCCGCGCAGGAGCTCGCCTACACGCTGGCCGACGGCTTCGGCTACGTGGAACTGGGCCTCTCCCGGGGCCTGGACGTCGACACCTTCGCCCCCGGGCTCTCCTTCTTCTTCGACGCGCACCTCGACTTCTTCGAGGAGATCGCCAAGTTCCGCGCCGCCCGCCGGATCTGGGCCCGCTGGATGAAGGAGACGTACGGCGCGAAGACCGACAAGGCGCAGTGGCTGCGCTTCCACACCCAGACCGCCGGCGTCTCGCTCACCGCCCAGCAGCCGTACAACAACGTCGTACGCACCGCGGTCGAGGCCCTCTCCGCCGTGCTCGGCGGCACCAACTCGCTGCACACCAACGCCCTGGACGAGACGCTCGCCCTGCCCTCGGAGCAGGCGGCGGAGATCGCCCTGCGCACCCAGCAGGTCCTCATGGAGGAGACCGGCGTCGCCAACGTCGCCGACCCGCTGGGCGGTTCCTGGTACGTCGAGCAGCTCACCGACCGCATCGAGGCCGAGGCCGAGAAGATCTTCGAGCAGATCAAGGAGCGCGGCACCCGGGCCCACCCGGACGGCAGGCACCCCGTCGGGCCCATCACCTCGGGCATCCTGCGCGGTATCGAGGACGGCTGGTTCACCGGGGAGATCGCCGAATCCGCCTTCCGCTACCAGCGGGCCCTGGAGAAGGGCGAGAAGCGCGTGGTCGGCGTCAACGCCCACCACGGCTCGGTGACCGGGGACCTGGAGATCCTCCGCGTCAGCCACGAGGTCGAGCGCGAGCAGGTGCGCGAGCTCGCCGCCCGCAAGGAGCGCCGTGACGACACGGCGGTCCGCGGCGCGCTGGACGCGATGCTGGCCGCCGCCCGCGACGGCTCCAACATGATCGCCCCGATGCTCGACGCCGTACGCGCCGAGGCCACCCTGGGCGAGATCTGCGGGGCGCTGCGCGAGGAGTGGGGCGTCTACACGGAGCCGCCGGGCTTCTGACGCCCCCTCGGGGCCGGTGTCACCCGCCGCCGTGGGAGGCGGCGGACCTCAGCCCCGTCAGCAGCAGCAGGGTGAAACGCCGGGCCCAGTCGGCATCGACGGGCTCGGCGCTCACCAGCGCCCGGTGCACCACCGCGCCGGCGATCACGTCGAAGATCAGGTCGGCGGTCCGGCCCGCCGTCGCGGTGTCCGGTTCGACGGGCAGCTCGCCGCGCCGCTGGGCGCGCTCGCGCCCCTGGAGCACCAGACGCTTCTGCCGGGCCACGATCGAGTTCCGTATCCGGTCCCGCAGGGCCGTGTCACGCGTCGACTCGGCGACCACCGCCATCAGGGCCGTCTTCGTCTCCGGGCGCTCCAGCAGCGCCGCGAACTGGAGGACCACGGCCTGCACATCGGCCGCCAGGCTCCCGAGGTCGGGCAGTTCCAGCTCGTCGAAGAGGACCGCGACCGCGTCCACCACCAGTTCGTTCTTGCCGGCCCAGCGCCGGTAGAGGGTGGTCTTGGCCACGCCCGCCCGGCTCGCCACCTCACCCATCGTCAGCTTCGACCAGCCGAGGTCGACCAGCGAGGCGCGGGTCGCCTCCAGGATCGCGGCGTCGGCCGCGGCGCTGCGCGGGCGTCCCGGCCGGGGGGGTTCGGTGAGAGGGCGGCTCGGCATGCGGCGACCATACCGGCCGGTAAGTACCGCTGACCGGCCCCGGAGGCCGTGAGACAGATCACCGGCGGGCGCGCTCCGGACCCTCCCGGGAGACCCGCCCGAGGGGTGAGACAGATCACCGGGCGGTCTTGCCCCCGAGGGGGTGGGGGAAGTTACGCTACGGGTCGTAGCGTTAAGACCGCGGCACGGCCGCGGGCCGGACGCCACGACCGATCGACAGCCACGGCGCCGGGTGGGGACCCGGTGCAGCAACGAGGCCCCAGGGCCGCGGAGCCGTGTCCGTCCACCCGTCGCGCACGCCGGTGCGGCAGTGGACCGGGCCGGTCCGTACAGCGCTTTTCGTCACAGGGGTTCCAGGGGGGAGGATGTACGCATGCAGCCTAGGAACATGTCCATGAGCGGCGTCGTCGACCTCGCCGCTGTGAAGGCGGCCGGAGAGGCCAAGGCGAAGGCCGAGCAGGCACGCGCCGAGTCCGCCCGCACGGGTGGCGGCGGCGCGGTCTCCCCGTCCGCCCTGGTGATCGACGTCGATGAGGCGGGCTTCGAGAGCGACGTCCTCCAGCGTTCCACCGAAGTCCCGGTCGTCATCGACTTCTGGGCCGAGTGGTGCGAGCCCTGCAAGCAGCTCGGCCCGCTCCTGGAGCGCCTCGCCGTCGAGTACAACGGCCGCTTCGTGCTGGCCAAGGTCGACGTCGACGCCAACCAGATGCTGATGCAGCAGTTCGGGATCCAGGGCATCCCCGCGGTCTTCGCCGTCGTCGCGGGGCAGGCCCTCCCGCTCTTCCAGGGCGCCGCCCCGGAGAGCCAGATCCGCCAGACACTGGACCAGCTGGTCCAGGTCGCCGAGGAGCGCTTCGGACTCACCGGGATCGCGGTCGACCCGGACGCCGCCGGCGACTCCGGCGCCGCCCCGGCCGAGGTCCCCGCCGGTCCTTACGACGCACTGCTGGAATCGGCCGTACAGGCGCTGGACGCCGGTGACTTCGGCGGCGCCGTCCAGGCGTACAGGAACGTGCTGGCCGACGACCCGGCCAACACCGAGGCCAAGCTGGGCCTCGCCCAGGCCCAGCTCCTCGGCAGGGTCGCGGACCTCGACCCGCAGCAGACGCGCACCCTGGCCGCGGAGAAGCCGGCCGACCCGGCGGCGCAGATGGCCGCCGCCGACCTGGACCTGGTCGGCGGTCATGTCGAGGACGCCTTCGGCCGCCTCGTCGAGACGGTCCGCCGCACCTTCGGCGAGGACCGGGACCTCGTACGGGTGCGCCTGCTGGAGCTCTTCGAGGTGGTCGGTCCCGACGACCCGCGGGTGATCGCCGCGCGGACGGCTCTGGCCCGGGTCTTGTTCTGATGTGACAAAACGGCCGCAGTGCCCCTCGGGCACCGCGGCCGTTTTCGCGGGTGAACGACAAGAGTCCTCCGCGCTTTACCAAATCTTGACAAAGATCCCTGGTGTTACTCGCAGTAAATCACCCCCTGTGATCTGTCCCTTTAAGGGCGGCAATCACCCTTTTCGGGTGTCCCTTTGGTGGCACCCTGTGTGGCCGTGCGGTATCCCGCTGTGGAGCCCCTGCCGTCGGGCCGTTACCAGTGAGTAACGACACCCCTTGTGCCCCGGCCGTGAATGCACCACGATCGGCCGGGCTCGGTCCAACACCCGCCGTCCCGGCCACCAGTCGGCGCCGACGGGTTTGTTGGGTCCCCACCGGGTGGCCGGCGGCAGTGGCGCCGGCCGCGGACAGGGGGGTTCCCTGCCCCTCGGCTGGGCCTGTCCGGCCGGCCGCGCAGACGCGCGGCCAGTGGTTGTCGCTCGGGGGTGATCGCCGGTGACTCGGAAGCGGTACGCGCCTCCGGTCCGGGCGCTCTCCTTCCCGAGGACGTAGCACTTCTCCCATCCCAGGACGGGCACACGCCCGTACCGGAGATGTACGTCCGAGAAGGAGGAAAAAAGAATGAGTTCCCAAGTTCGCGGTGGGACGAGATGGAAGCGTTTCGCTCTGGTCATGGTGCCGAGCGTCGCCGCGACCGCCGCGGTGGGTGTCGGCCTGGCGCAGGGCGCGCTCGCCGCGTCGTTCGCCGTGTCGGGGCAGGAGTTCAAAGTCGCGGCCGCCGAGCTCGAGGGCTGGGACTTCGTCCAGTACGGCAACGTGGCCTCGGGCAAGACGCTTGACGGCAAGCCCCTGAACGAGCCGGTGGCGGTGTCGGGCTTCAGCAAGGCCTACATCACCGATATGTGCCAGTCGGTCGTCACGCCGAAGGTCCCCTTCGGCATCGGCAACGTGACCCTGAGGCTGGAGGCGGGCGGCAAGGGCCACGACCGTGTCTTCGCCAAGAGCCTCTACCTCGATGTGTCGGAGCTCGACGCCGACGCCAAGTTCAGGAACATCGACATCGGCGTGGCCGCGGGGTCCCTGCCGAAGTCCGACGGAAAGCCCGGCATCCAGCCGAACACCCAGGCCAACCCCAACGGCTTCTCGCAGCGTGCGGAGAAGGCCGTGCTGAAGAAGGTCCGGCAGAAGGCGTGGGCCACCACGGCCGGCACCTTCAACCTCAGCGGCCTGAAGCTGCGGCTCTCCAGGGAATCCGACCAGGAGTGCTACTAAGCACTGCCCGGGCGGCCGGGGCCCACCCGGTGGGTTCCGGCCGCCCTCCCCTCCTCTCACAGCAGTACCGGTTCCAGGGAGCTGTTTTCCATGAGCCCCGAGTCCACAGGGCCGATTTCCGCGAGCCCCGAGTCCACCGGGCCGAACGAGCACTACCTCACCGCCATCCGGCGAGGATTCCGCACCTGGCGGGGAGACCGGCCGTTCTGGGCGGGTCTGTTCACCATGGCGGGTGGCCTTCCCATCGCCTACTTCCCGTACGCCAACCTGCACCTCGGCAACATCACGCTGGCGATGTCCACGACGGCCGGCGCGGGTTCGCTGATCATCGGCGTCCTGCTGGTCACCCTGGGCCTGACGATGTGGTTCCACAGCATCGTCCGGGTGTTCGCCGGCGTCGCCGCGATCCTGCTCGCGCTGATCTCCATCCCCGTCGCCAACATCGGCGGATTCGTGATGGGTTTCCTCCTCGCCCTGATCGGCGGCGCACTCTCGGTCTCCTGGGCCCCCGGGATACCCGACGCAGGGGAAGACGCCGAGGGCCAGGTGCCCGTGACGGCGGGCGCGCCCCTGGACGTGCGGGACACGCCTCACGACGGCCCGACGGCGGCGGTGGCCCTCCCGCGGCAGCAGACCGGCCTCGGCAAGCAGGACCGGGCCGATGGCGAGGCGCACCGTGCGGAGTGACGAGACACAGCCGGACGCGGCCGGGGAAGACTCCCGGACGAAGAGCGGGCCCCGGCACGCGGCACCCAGGAAGTCGCTGCTGACGAAGCTCCACCTGCCCGCGGGCAAGAAGGCTTTCGCCCTCGCGGCGATGCCCACGGCGGTGTTCGTCGGCATGGGGCTGACCCCGAAGTTCGCCATGGCCGACGACAACCCGGAGATCCCCTTCGCCCCGGGGCCCTGCGTGACACGCTCCGACGAGCCGGCCGAGTCCCAGGAGCCGGAGGCGGAACCCACTCCGGACGCCACCGCCACCGACGGAACGGGCCGGGGCGGGGACACCGCCCCGGAGCCGGGCGCGGTCACGCCCCCCGGGCCGTCCGCGAGCCCGAGCGCCTCCGACGGGACGCAGGCCGAGGAGCGGAAGGCCGAGGCCGCCGGGCCCGCCGCGACACCGTCGCCCACCGAGTCGGTCGACCCCCTCGACCCCCTCGACCCCCTGGGCGTGGGTGACGCGCTCAGGGACTTCTTCGGCATCCCCGGCAAGGAGACGGCGAGCCCGTCCCCGAGCGCCACCACCGGGACGCCCGAGCCCGAGAAGTCCGCCACCGCCGGACCGCGGGACACGGCGGACAAGGACACGGCGGACAAGGGAACGGCGGACAAGGACACGGCGGCCGACGGGACCGCCGACGCCATCCGCGAGGCCGCGGACAAGGCGGGCCGGGACGTCGAGGAGCTCGACGAGGACGTCAAGGGCCTCGGCCCGGTCAAGGACGAGGACATCCCGGAGGGCGCCAAGGAGCGCTTCCCGTGCCCGGTCCCGGACCCCGAGGCGCTCGCCGCGGCCGAGCTGGAGCAGGGCGTCCCGCTGCTCCCGGACGACCCGTGGATCCTGGAGTCCTCGCTGCTCACGCTCAACGGCCTGGACTACAAGGGCATCGTCGAGGTGCGCACCGGCAGCGGCACCGTCAAGAAGGCGCTGAAGTTCACCGCGAGCTCCATCGACATCAAGGACCTCCACCAGCTGACGAAGGGTCCGGCCGGCACCACCGGCCACGTCAGGGCGCGCAGCGGCTCCACGTCGACCATCCGCGACGGCGAGGTGACGATGTACACGGAGGAGCTGAAGGGCAACCTCTTCGGGCTGATCCCGATCACCTTCAGCCCCGAGACCCCGCCGCCGCTGAACGTACCGTTCGCGTTCTTCACCAAGGTCAAGGTGACCCAGGCCGGCCAGTTCGGCGGCACGCTCACCGTTCCCGGCCTGCGGAACTACTTCGACGGCGGCACCGCGGACTGACACCGCCCCCGCACCGCCGACGGCACGAAGGGCGCCCCCCGCACCGGTGCGGGGGGCGCCCTTCGTGCGCCGCGGGCGGACGTGTCAGGCGTGCTCGCCGCCCAGGTGGTGCACCCGGACCATGTTGGTGGTGCCGGGGACGCCGGGGGGCGAACCGGCCGTGATGACCATCGTGTCGCCGTCGCTGTAGCGGTTCAGCTTCAGCAGCTCCGCGTCCACCAGGTCGACCATCGCGTCCGTGTTGTCCACGTGCGGGACGACGTAGGACTCCACGCCCCAGCTGAGCGCCAGCTGGTTGCGGGTGGACTCCTCGGTGGTGAAGGCGAGGATCGGCTGGGCCGCGCGGTAGCGGGACAGTCGCCGGGCCGTGTCACCGGACTTGGTGAAGGCGACCAGGGCCTTGCCGTCCAGGAAGTCCGCGATCTCGGCCGCCGCGCGGGCCACCGAACCGCCCTGCGTACGGGGCTTTTTGCCCGGGACCAGCGGCTGCAGGCCCTTGGACAGCAGCTCCTCCTCGGCGGCGGTGACGATCTTCGCCATCGTCTTCACCGTCTCGACCGGGTACGCGCCGACCGACGACTCGGCGGACAGCATGACCGCGTCCGCGCCGTCCAGGATCGCGTTGGCGACGTCGGACGCCTCGGCGCGGGTCGGCCGCGAGTTGGTGATCATCGACTCCATCATCTGGGTCGCCACGATCACCGGCTTGGCGTTGCGGCGGCACAGCTCGACGAGGCGCTTCTGCACCATCGGCACCCGCTCCAGCGGGTACTCCACCGCCAGGTCGCCACGGGCGACCATCACACCGTCGAAGGCGGCGACGACGCCCTCCATGTGCTCCACGGCCTGCGGCTTCTCGACCTTGGCGATGACGGGGACCCGGCGGCCCTCCTCGTCCATCACCTTGTGCACGTCCTTGACGTCCTCGGCGTCCCGGACGAAGGACAGGGCGACCATGTCGCAGCCCATCCGCAGGGCGAACCGCAGGTCCTCGACGTCCTTCTCGGACAGGGCGGGGACGTTGACCGCCGCGCCGGGCAGGTTGATGCCCTTGTGGTCGGAGACCACACCGCCCTCGATGACGATGGCCGTGACCCGCGGGCCGTCGACGGAGACGACCTTGAGCTCGACGTTGCCGTCGTTGATCAGGATCGGGTCGCCCTTGGCGACGTCACCGGGCAGGCCCTTGTAGGTCGTCCCGCAGATCGACTTGTCACCCGGGACGTCCTCGGTGGTGATGACGAACTCGTCCCCGCGGACCAGCTCGACGGGGCCCTCGGCGAACTTGCCCAGGCGGATCTTCGGTCCCTGGAGGTCGGCGAGGACGCCGACCGCGCGGCCGGTCTCGGCGGCCGCCTTGCGGACCCGGTCGTAACGGCCTTGGTGCTCCTCGTGGGATCCGTGACTGAAATTGAAACGGGCCACGCTCATGCCGGCCTCGATCAGAGCGACGAGCTGCTCGTGGGAGTCGACGGCGGGACCGAGGGTGCAGACGATTTTGGAACGGCGCATGAGGCGGATCCTATCGGTTTGTTTCGCTGCGGAATATTCCGTCTGGTGGAAGGTACAAAGGGGCGGGGGCCCGCTCAGTTGTGGGCCAGTGCGAAGGTCTGACGCGCGATCTCCAGCTCTTCGTCCGTCGGCACCACGGCCACCGCGACCCGTGCGCCGTCGGGGGAGATCAGCCGCGGCTCACCGGACCGCACGGCGTTGCGTTCCGGGTCCACCGCCAGGCCGAACCCCTCCAGCCCCGCGAGGGCAGCCTCGCGTACCGGAGCGGAGTTCTCGCCCACCCCCGCCGTGAACACCAGCGCGTCCACCCGGCCGAGCACCGCCGAATAGGCGCCGATGTACTTCTTCAGCCGGTGGATGTAGATGTCGAACGCCAGCGCGGCGCGCTCGTCGCCCTCGTCCACCCGGCGGCGGATCTCCCGCATGTCGTTGTCACCGCACAGCCCGACCAGGCCGCTCTTCTTGTTCAGCAGCACGTCGACCTCGTCCACCGACATGCCCGCCACCCGCCCCAGATGGAAGGTGACGGCCGGGTCGATGTCACCCGAGCGGGTACCCATCACCAGCCCCTCCAAGGGGGTCAGTCCCATGGAGGTGTCCACGCACCGCCCGCCGGCCACCGCGGACGCCGAGGCGCCGTTGCCCAGGTGCAGCACGATCGTGTTCACCTCTTCCGGCGCCCTGCCCAGCAGCCCGGCCGTCCGCCGCGCGACATAGGCGTGCGAGGTGCCGTGGAAGCCGTACCGGCGGATGCGGTGGGCGTCCGCCGTCTCCACGTCGATCGCGTACCGCGCCGCGTACTCCGGCATCGTCGTGTGGAACGCCGTGTCGAAGACCGCGACCTGCGGCAGGTCGGGGCGCAGGCTCCGGGCCGTGCGGATACCGGTGATGTTGGCCGGGTTGTGCAGCGGGGCCACCGGCACCAGCCGCTCGATCTCCTCCAGCACCTCGCCGGTGATCACGGTCGGCTCGGTGAACCGCAGCCCGCCGTGCACCACCCGGTGCCCGATCGCCACCAGCTCGGGGGAGTCCAGTCCCAGCCCGTCGGCCGCCAGTTCGCCGGCCGCCGCCTTCAGCGCCTGGTCGTGATCGGCGATCCGCCCGGTACGCTCCCGGGCCGGGCCGCCCCGCGGGGTGTGCGCCAGCCGCGAGGACGACTCGCCGATCCGCTCCACCAGCCCGGTCGCCAGGCGGACGTCCCCGTCCATGTCCAGGAGCTGGTACTTCACCGAGGAGGACCCCGAGTTGAGGACGAGCACCCGGCTCGCCGTGCCGCCGCTGGTGGTCATGCGCTCTCCTCCGCCGTCTGCGCCTGGATCGCCGTGATGGCCACGGTGTTGACGATGTCCTGCACCAGCGCGCCCCGCGACAGGTCGTTGACCGGCTTGCGCAGCCCCTGCAGGACCGGGCCGACCGCGACGGCCCCCGCCGAACGCTGCACGGCCTTGTAGGTGTTGTTCCCGGTGTTGAGGTCGGGGAAGACCAGGACGGTCGCCCGGCCCGCCACCTGGGACGCCGGCAGCTTCGTCGCCGCGACGGTCGGCTCGACCGCCGCGTCGTACTGGATCGGGCCCTCGATCAGCAGGTCCGGCCGCGACGCGCGTACCCGCTCCGTGGCCTCGCGCACCTTGTCGACGTCCGCCCCGCTGCCCGAGGTGCCCGTCGAGTACGACAGCATCGCGATCCTCGGCTCCACGCCGAAGCGCGCGGCGGTGACCGCGGACTGCACCGCGATGTCCGCGAGCTGCCCCGCGTCCGGGTCCGGGTTGACCGCGCAGTCGCCGTAGACCAGCACCTTGTCGGCCAGGCACATGAAGAACACCGACGAGACGATCGCGGCGTCCGGCCTGGTCTTGATGATCTCGAAGGCGGGCCGGATCGTCGCCGCCGTGGAGTGCACCGAACCGGAGACCATGCCGTCGGCCAGCCCCTCCTGGACCATCAGCGTGCCGAAGTAGTTCACGTCCGAGACCACGTCGTAGGCCAGCTCCACCGTCACCCCGCGGTGCGCGCGCAGTGCGGCGTACCGCTCGGCGAAGCCCTGGCGCAGCTGTGAGGTCTGCGGGTCGATCAGCTGGGTGGCCGCCAGGTCGATGCCCAGGTCGGCGGCCTTCTTGCGGATGGCGTCCGCGTCGCCGAGGAGGGTCAGGTCGCACACGTCGCGGCGCACCAGCACGTCGGCGGCGCGCAGCACGCGTTCCTCGGTGCCCTCGGGCAGGACGACCCGGCGCCGCTGCGCGCGGGCCTGCTCCAGCAGGTCGTGCTCGAACATCATCGGGGTGACCCGGCCGCTGCGGGCCACCGAGATCCGCTCCAGCAGCGCGGAGGTGTCCACATGGCGTTCGAACAGGCCCAGCGCGGTCTCCGCCTTGCGGGGCGTCGCGGCGTTCAGCTTCCCTTCGAGGGCGAAGAGCTCCCCCGCGGTGGGGAAGGAGCCGCCCGGCACGGCGACGACCGGGGTGCCCGGGGCGAGGCGCCCGGCGAGGCGGAGCACCTCCTCGCCCGGGCGCTCGTCCAGGGTCAGCAGGACGCCCGCGATCGGCGGGGTGCCCGCGCTGTGCGCGGCGAGCGCCCCGACGACCAGGTCCGCGCGGTCCCCGGGGGTGACGACCATGCAGCCCGGCGTCAGGGCCTTCAGGACGTTCGGCAGGGTCGCCCCGCCGAAGACGAAGTCCAGCGCGTCCCGGGCCAGCCCCGAGTCGTCGCCCAGCAGCACCGTGGCGTCCAGGGCGGCGGTGATCTGGGAGACGGTGGGCGCGGACAGCGCGGGTTCGTCCGGCAGCACCGAGCAGGGCACCGGCAGCCGGCCCGCCAGCCGCTCGGCGATCTCGGCCCGGAGCCCGGAGGCCACCCGGTTCACGATCACCGCCAGGACGTCGCAGCCCAGCGAGGCGTACGCGCGATAGGCGTTGACCGCCTCCGACCGCACGGACGCGGCGTCCTGGCCCTGGCCGCCGACGACGGTGATCACCGAGGCGCCGAACTCGTTGGCGAGCCGGGCGTTGAGGGCCAGCTCGTCGGGGAGCTGGGTGGCCGCGAAGTCGGTGCCGAGGACCAGCATCACCTCGAAGTCGCGGGCCGCCCGGTGGAAGCGGTCGACGAGCCGGGAGACCAGCTCGTCCGTGCCCGCTTCCGCCTGGACCGCCGAGGCCTCGGGATAGTCCAGGCCGTACACCGTCTCCGGGTCCTGGGAGAGCCGGTAGCGGGCGCGCAGAAGTTCGAACAAACGATCGGGTCCGTCATGGACCAGGGGCCGGAAGACGCCCACCCGGTCGACCTGCCGCGTCAGGAGTTCCATGACGCCCAGATCGACGACCTGGCGGCCGTCCCCCCGGTCGATCCCCGTCACATACACGCTGCGCGTCACGCGGGCGCTCCGTCCTGCTGGGTCCTCGGCCGACGAGGCCGTTGCCCCTGCGACGATACCCAGCCGGGCCGGAGCGCCGCCCGGGGAGGCGGTCCCGCCCGCCGCCCGGAGCCGGACCGGCCCGGCGGCAGCGTCCGGGGCCGGACGGGGCGTGGGACAATCGTCGCGGCTCACGGTCGGGTGTCCACGTGTTCCGTTCAGGGGACACGGGAGAGCCTTGAGGCACGGCACTAGCGAGCAGGAGACACAGCACGATGCGTATCGGGATTCTCACCGCAGGCGGGGACTGCCCCGGCCTGAACGCCGTGATCCGGTCGGTCGTACACAGAGCCGTGGTGGGGCACGGCGACGAGGTCATCGGGTTCGAGGACGGTTTCAAGGGACTGCTGGACGGTCATTTCCGTCCGCTCGACCTCAACGCGGTCAGCGGCATCCTGGCACGCGGGGGCACCATCCTCGGCTCCGCCCGGCTGGAGCGCGCCCGGCTCCGTGAGGCCGCGGAGAACTGCGCGGAACTCTCCCAGCGTTACGGCATCGACGCCCTCATCCCGATCGGCGGCGAGGGCACGCTGACCGCGGCCCGGATGCTGGCGGACGCCGGGATGCCCGTCGTCGGCGTCCCGAAGACGATCGACAACGACATCTCCTCCACCGACCGGACCTTCGGGTTCGACACCGCGGTGGGGGTGGCGACCGACGCCATAGACCGTCTCAAGACGACCGCGGAGTCGCACCAGAGGGTCATGGTCGTCGAGGTCATGGGCCGTCACGCGGGCTGGATCGCGCTGGAGTCCGGCATGGCCGGCGGCGCGCACGGCATCTGCCTGCCGGAGCGGCCCTTCCAGGTCGACGACCTGGTCAAGATGGTCGAGGAGCGCTTCGCGCGGGGCAAGAAGTTCGCGGTGGTCTGCGTCGCCGAGGGCGCGCACCCGGCCGAGGGCTCCATGCCGTACGCCAAGGGCGCGATCGACCAGTACGGCCACGAGCGGTTCCAGGGCATCGGCAACCGGCTCGCCGCCGAACTGGAGATGCGGCTCGGCAAGGAGGCCCGGCCGGTCATCCTCGGCCACGTCCAGCGCGGCGGCACCCCCACCGCCTACGACCGGGTGCTCGCCACCCGCTTCGGCTGGCACGCGGTGGAGGCCGTGCACCGCGGCGACTTCGGGAAGATGACGGCCCTGCGCGGCACCGACATCGTCATGGCCCCGCTCGCGGACGCGGTGACGCAGCTGAAGACGGTGCCGGTCGAGCGGATGCACGAGGCCGAGTCGGTCTTCTGACGGCCGGGGCGGTCCCGGGCCCGGCCCCGGGGCCGCCGTCCCGCTCCCGTTCCCGCCCCCGGCCGTGTGGTCCGGGGGCGGCCGGGGCGGGCCGCTCAGATCCCCGCGGTGTGCCAGAACCGCTCGACCACCCGGTCCAGGAAGTCCCGTCCCGTCCCGCCCGCCGCCGCGCCCTCCTGGCCCGTGCTGCTCCAGCTCAGCGTGGACACCATCAGCGCCTGGTAGTCGCTGTGCAGCTGCGCCAGCACGTTCTCCACCAGCACCCGGTCCAACGGCACGATCCTGGCCACCGGTTTGACGTACGCCTGCCAGCGTGTGGTCACCGCCCGGCCCAGCAGGTCCGCCAGCTCCTCGTTGCGGCCCGTCGCCGTGAGGAACTGCGCCGCCGACATCTCCAGCGCCTCGCAGAGCGCCAGCGCCTGCCGCTCGTTGCCCTTCCAGCGGCCCGACTCCTCGATCCGCAGATACGCGCCGGCCGACATCCCCACCGCCCGCGCCAGGTCGTCCACGCTCATGTCCCGGGCCAGCCGGTGCTCGCGCAGGGTGCCGGCGGCGGCCAGGAGTTCCTCCGGGCCGCACCACAGCACACCGGCGAGCGCCTTCAGCTCGCGCTCGTCGGGCTGGGCGGCACCACGCTCCCAGGCCAGCACCGTCTCGGCGGGTACGGGGAGCCCGTACTGGGCGTTGAGCCCGTAGGCAACATGTCCGGGAGCCATTCCCAGCGCCTCACGCAGACGGCGTGCGGCGGGGGCGTTGAAGGGCGGAGTGTGAGGCACGGCCCCACCGTAGAAGCCGGAGAACGCCCTGGCTACAGGCTGTGCGAACCCATTCACCCTTCGTGCGATCCTCCGAGAGCGCGGGCCGTCGACCGGCGACGCCCATCAACGATTTTCGGCCACCCACCGGTAGGTCAGCTCGGGGCGCCCGACCTGGCCGTAACTGGGGCGGCGCACCGCCCGGCCCACGGTCACCAGGTACTCCAGATAACGGCGCGCGGTGATCCGGGACATCCCCAGCTCCTCACCGGCCGAGGCCGCCGTCACCCCGCCCGGGGCCTCTCGCAGCACGCCCGTCACCGCCTCCAGCGTCGGACCGCTCAGCCCCTTGGGCAGCGCGGCCGGCTCCGGGACCCGCAGCACGCCCAGCGCCCGGTCCACCTCCGCCTGGCCGCTCGCCTCCCCGGCCGCCGCCCGGAACTCCGCGTACCGCACCAGCCGGTCCCGCAGCGTCGGATACGTGAACGGCTTCAGCACGTACTGCACGACCCCCAGCGACACCCCCTCCCGCACCACCGTGAGATCACGTGCCGAGGTCACCGCGATCACGTCGGCGCCGTGCCCGGCCGCCCGCAGCGAGCGCAGCAGCCGCAGACCGTGCCCGTCGGGCAGGTACAGGTCTAGCAGCAGCAGATCCACCGGCGTACGGTCCAGCACCCGCACCGCGGCGGCCCGGGAGTGCGCCACGGCCGCCACCTCGAAACCCTCCACCCGGCCCACGTACAGCTCGTGGGCGGCGGCGGCCACCGGGTCGTCCTCCACCACCAGCACCCGGATCACGGCGCCACCCCGCTCGTCCCGCGCGGCTCCGCTGCGGCGCCCGCCAGCGGCAGCCGCACCGTGAACCGCGCACCGCCCTCCGCGGCCCGGTCCAGCGTCACCGTCCCCCCGTTGCGGTGCGCCGCCTGCCGGACGAGTGCCAGCCCCAGCCCGCGGCCCGACCCGCGCGTCGTCCAGCCGCGCCGGAACACCTCGTCCGCCTCGTCCGGGGCGATGCCCGCCCCGGTGTCCGCCACCCGCAGCAGCAGCCGTCCGCCGTCCGTACGCGCCGTCACCGTGACCACGGCACGGGCCGGCACCGGGGACCGGGCGGCAGGCACGCCGCCGGCGGCCCCGCCGGCCGCCGACTCGGAAGCGGCGTCCACCGCGTTGTCGATCAGGTTCCCCAGGATCGTC
The DNA here is from genome assembly GCF_008704555.1 of Streptomyces nitrosporeus. Taxonomy (NCBI): domain Bacteria; kingdom Bacillati; phylum Actinomycetota; class Actinomycetes; order Kitasatosporales; family Streptomycetaceae; genus Streptomyces; species Streptomyces nitrosporeus. The sequence continues at coordinate 2,266,875 of NZ_CP023702.1, read as the reverse complement.
ACCAGGTCCCGCGGCGCCAGGGAAGGCGGCAGCGCCCCGTCGTCGATCAGGCTGTCCCCGGTCAGCACCAGCTCCACCCCGCGCTCGTTCGCCTGGGCCGCCTTGCCGAGCAGCAGCGCCGCCAGCACCGGCTCGCCGACCGCGCCGACGACCCGGTCGGTCAGCACCTGGGCCAGCTCCAGCTCCGCCGTCGCGAACCCCACCGCCTCCTCGGCCCGGCCCAGCTCGATCAGCGAGACCACCGTGTGCAGCCGGTTCGCCGCCTCGTGCGCCTGCGAGCGCAGTGCCTGCGAGAAACCCCGCTCCGAATCCAGCTCGCCCGACAGCGCCTGGAGCTCCGTGTGGTCCCGGAGGGTCACCACCGTGCCCCGCCGCTCCCCGCCGACCACCGGGCTGGTGTTCACCACGATCACCCGGTCCGCCGTCAGATGGACCTCGTCGACCCGCGGCCCGGACGCCAGCAGAGCCCCGGTCAGCGCGGGCGGCAGGGCCAGCTCGTCCACCGGACGCCCCACCGCACCGGGCCCCAGCCCCAGCAGTTCCCTCCCCGCGTCGTTGACGAGCGCGATCCTGCGCCGCCCGTCGAGCATCAGCAACCCCTCGCGCACCGCGTGCAGGGCCGCCTCGTGGTAGTCGTGCATCCGGCTCAGCTCCCGGGCGTTCATCCCGTGGGTGTGCCGCCGCAGCCGCGCGTTGACCACGTACGTCCCCAGCGCGCCCAGCGCCAGCGCCCCGCCCGCGGCCAGGCCCAGGGCGCCCAGCTGCTCCCGCACCTGGGTGGAGACCCGGTCCACCGTGATCCCCGCGCTGACCAGCCCGGTCACCCGCCCCTCGTCGAGGACCGGGGTGACCACCCGTATCGAGGGCCCGAGCGTGCCGGTGTACGTCTCCTCGAAGGTCTCGCCGAGCAGGGCCCGGTCGGTGTGGCCGATGAAGACCCGGCCGATCTCGTCCGGGTTCGGATGGGTCCAGCGGACCCCCTCCGGGTCCATGATCGTGATGAAGGCGATCCCGGTCCCGGCCCGCACCCGCTCCGCGTAGGGCTGGAGGACCGCGGACGGGTCGTCGGTGCGGATCGCCTCGCGGACCGACGGCGATTCGGCCACCGCCAGGGCGGCGGACCGCACCTGCCGCTCCGCGGTCTCCTCCGCCTGCCCCCGGCCCGAGACATAGGCGAAGAAGGCGCAGCCCGTCACGACCGCGGCCACCAGCAGGGCCTGCATCACGAAGAGCTGGCCCGCCAGGCTGCGGGGCAGGGTACGGGGGACACGCATGGCCCCAGTCTGCCTTTCGGGCGACCCCGGCCCCAAGGGCGGTTCCAGATGGCCGAAAAGCATCTGTGAACGATATGAACACAACGGTGACGGCGGTCACACCGGAGGTGGATAGTCGCCGGGGCCCCCAGGGACGGGGGACCGACCCGCAGAAAGCCGAGGAGGGCCGCGTGGCAGCGCAGACCGCACGCCGGGACCGTACGCACTATCTCTACCTGGCGGTGATCGCCGCCGTGGTGCTGGGCGTCACCGTGGGCCTGGTGGTGCCCGACTTCGCCGTGGAGCTCAAGCCCATCGGCACCGGCTTCGTCAACCTCATCAAGATGATGATCTCGCCGATCATCTTCTGCACGATCGTGCTCGGCGTCGGTTCCGTCCGCAAGGCCGCAAAGGTCGGCGCAGTCGGCGGGCTCGCCCTCGGCTACTTCCTCGTGATGTCGACGGTGGCCCTGGCCATCGGCCTGGTCGTCGGCAACCTGCTGGAGCCCGGCTCCAGCCTCCACCTCACCGAGGCGGCCCGCGCGGCGGGCGAGAAGCAGGCATCCGGCGCCAGCGAGTCCACCGTGGACTTCCTGCTCGGCATCATCCCCACCACGATGGTCTCCGCCTTCACCGAGGGCGAGGTGCTCCAGACGCTCCTGATCGCCCTGCTCGCGGGCTTCGCGCTCCAGGTCCTTGGCTCGGCCGGCGAACCCGTGCTGCGCGGTATCGGCCACATCCAGCGCCTGGTCTTCCGCATCCTCGCCATGATCATGTGGGCGGCCCCGGTCGGCGCCTTCGGCGCGATGGCGGCCGTGGTCGGTGAGACCGGCGTGGACGCGCTGAAGTCCCTCGCGATCATCATGATCGGCTTCTACGTCACCTGCGCGCTCTTCGTGTTCCTGGTCCTGGGCGCGATCCTGCGCCTGGTCGCCGGGCTCAACATCTTCTCCCTGCTGAAGTACCTGGGCCGCGAGTTCCTGCTGATCCTGTCCACCTCCTCCTCCGAGTCGGCACTGCCCCGGCTCATCGCGAAGATGGAGCACATGGGCGTCAGCAAGCCCGTCGTCGGCATCACCGTGCCGACCGGCTACTCCTTCAACCTCGACGGCACCGCGATCTACCTCACGATGGCCTCGATCTTCATCGCCAACGCGACCGGCGCCCCGCTCTCCGTCGGCGAGCAGATCTCGCTGCTGGTCTTCATGGTCATCGCCTCCAAGGGGGCCGCGGGCGTCACCGGCGCCGGTCTCGCCACCCTCGCGGGCGGCCTCCAGTCGCACCGCCCCGAACTCGTCGACGGCGTCGGCCTGATCGTCGGCATCGACCGCTTCATGAGCGAGGCCCGCGCGCTGACCAACTTCGCCGGCAACGCGGTGGCCACGGTGCTGGTCGGCACCTGGACCAAGGAGATCGACCGCGCCAGGGCCGACCAGGTCCTCTCGGGCGCGATCCCCTTCGACGAGAAGACGATGACGGACGACGGCCACACCGAGCCGTACGTCCCCGGGCCGCGCGGCGACGAGGACGAGAAGGCGTCCCTGGCCAAGGTCTGACGGCAGCCCGCCCGCACGGGCCGGTACGGGATCCCCGTACCGGCCCGTTCCCGCGTCCGCGCCCTCCCGGCCCGGCACCCGCGAAACCCTTGCCTTGACGCCGGCGTCAAGGATTACGGTCGCGGTATGCGAATCGGGGAACTGGCCGAACGCGCCGGGACGACCACACGGACGCTGCGGTACTACGAGTCGCGGGGCCTGCTGCCCGCACGCCGCGCGGAGAACGGCTACCGCACCTACGACGAGAGCGATCTGCGGCTGATCCGGCAGATCCGGACCCTTCAGGACTTCGGCTTCGGCCTGGAGGAGACCCGGCCCTTCGTGGACTGCCTGCGCGCGGGCCATCCGGCGGGCGACTCCTGCCCGGCCTCACTCGCCGTCTACCGCCGCAAGCTGCGCGAACTGGACGCCCTCGTCGAACAGCTCCGGTCGGTGCGTACGGAGGTGGGCGCACAGCTGGCCCGCGCCGAACTGGAGGCCTCGGCCGGACTGCCGGGCGGCCCCGAACCACGTTGCGGACTGGGAGGATGAGAGATGATCCACGCCGAAGGCGTCACCGAGGTCACCGACACCACATTCGACGCGGAGGTACTGGCCCCCGGGCTGCCCGTCCTCGTCGAGTTCACCGCCGACTGGTGCGGCCCCTGCCGCCAACTGGCCCCGGTGCTCGGCGCGATGGCCCGGGAGGAGGCCGGCCGGCTCAAGGTGGTCCAGGTCGACGTGGACCACAGCCCCGCCGTCGCCGCCCGCTACGCCGTCCTGTCGACGCCCACCCTGCTGGTGTTCCAGGACGGCGAACCGGTGCGGTCGATGGTGGGCGCCCGCCCGAAGCGCCGGCTGCTCCAGGAGCTGGAGGAGGTGCTGGGGACGGCGGTCTGAGCCCCGGGGCGGCGGGGGTCCGGACGCCGGCCGTCCGGACCCGGGACCGGCCCTCCGGCACCGCTGTCGGTGCCGCTGGCTAGGCTCTTCGCGGACCCGGGGCGCGCCGGGGGGACACCGATCATGGGGGAGCCATGCGCAAGACACTCACCGCCTCGGCCTTCGTGCTGGCGGCCGCTCTGCTGACCGGCTGCGGTGGCGGCGAGGAGGAGCCCGCCGGCGCAGCCGGGGGGAAGGCCCCGGCCACCGGGGCGGCCGGGGAGGCGAAGGAGCCGGAGAAGTCCGGCGGCGGTGCGGACGGGGGTGTTGCGCGCGAGGTGACGATCGAGGTCACCGGCACGGGTGCGAGCACCGTCATGTACACCCTCGAAGACTCCGGTTTCGAGAAGGTGACCCTGCCGTGGAAGAAGACGGCCGCCATCGCCCCGCGCGGCGCCGAGGCCGAGGTCGGGCGCCTGGTCCTGGTCACGCCGGGCAGCATGAAGGCGTCCGACGGCACCTACGTCATGGCGGGGTGCACCATCACCGTGGGCGGTGAGACCGTGGTCGAGAAGAAGCCCGGATCGTCCGGGCCCTGTTCCTACAAGCTGAAGTAGGGCGACGGGCACGGACAGGACGGGCGGGGCGGGGCCTGCCCACGCAGCGGGTCCGGCCGCACCGGGTCCGGCCGCACCGGGCCGGTGACCGAAACCATCGGTCTCCCGGGGGGCATGCGATGCCCGTGTGCCCCCGCCCCGGACGCGATCCGGCGGAAAGGCCCTGGGCAGAGCTCCCCCGCACCCGAGGGCGGGCCGGTGCCGTCCCGGCCGGGGCACCCCCGGTGTCGGCCATTGTCGCCGGGGTGCCCCGTGCCGGAGGGCCCACGGCACTGGCGTGGCGGGTGCCATCGCACCGGCCGCCCATCGATCGTGCAGGGGGATTCGGCAATGAAAGCGTGTACCAGCGGCGTCCTGCCCAGAGCGTTCACCGTCCTCGTGGCCGCACTGGCCGTCGTCCTCGGCCTCACCGCGCAGACGGGTACGGCGAAGGCCGCCGGGCAGGCGGGACTCGCCGGTCTGACGTTCACCTCGGCCGGCAACGGCCGGAACCTGGACGTCCAGAACGGCAACACCGGGAACGGCGTCTTCGTCGTCACCAACTCCGCGCCCGGCTACCACCAGCAGTGGAACGCCGACAAGCAGGCGGACGGATCGTTCACCCTCTCCAACGCCCACACCGGCAAGTGCGTGGCGGCGGGCCTGCCGCTCAGACAGCAGGCATGCTCCGGAGCCGCCGCCCAGCGCTGGTACTTCCAGCCCGTCAGCGGTGCCACCGACACGTTCATGATCCGCAACGCCGGTGACAACAAGTGCGTCGACATCTTCCTGAACGCCCAGTACGACGACGCCTGGACCCAGACCTACGGCTGCAACGGCAGCAAGGCGCAGCAGTGGGTCATCTCCTCCTCGGCCACCGGGGACGCCTTCCGGGCCGCCGTGGAGTACGCGTCGAAGCGCTGCCAGAAGGACGCGGCGACCTGTTCGTGGACGAAGGGCTCCCAGGCCCCGGCCGAGCCGCTGCCCACCGAGTGCGTCTCCCCCGTCTGGTACAACGGCACGGGCGCGCCGGTGCCGTGGACGTTCTCGCTGACCACCACGCACGGCTGGTCGAGCGAGATCAGCGTCTCCTTCTCCTCGTCCCTCACCGTGGGCGACCCGAGCCCCGTCCAGACGAGTGTCGCCCTCACCACCGAGGGCAAGGTCACCTACAGCCTCGGCGAGGAACTCGGCAACAGCCTGGAGATCACCGTGCCGTCGGGGCACTACGGCTGGGTGGCGCTGTCGGAACTGGCGACGAAGGTGACCGGGCAGTGGACCTTCGACGCGAACGGCTACCCCTGGAAGGCGCAGGACACCGTCACCGTCCCGCTGACCAGTGACGACCAGGGCCACGCCGGCGTCTACCTGGCGAAGACCGCGACCGAGTTCACCACCTGCGGCGGCTGATCCACCGGGGCCCGCACCACGCGCTCGTGGTGCGGGCCCCCGTACGCGGACCGGGCGCCCGTCAGGCGGGCCGCAGCCACACCGTCGCCAGCGGCGGGAGCGTCAGCGTGATGCTGGTGTCCCTGCCGTGGGCCGGGACCGCCTCCGGCTTCAGCGGCCCCTCGTTGCGCACGTCACCACCGCCGTAACGGGCCGCGTCCGTGTTGATGACCTCCACCCACGCCTGCGGGCCGTCCGGGACGCCGATGCGGTAGTCCTGGCGGACCACGGGGGAGAAGTGCGAGAGCGCGATCAGCGGGGAGCCGTCCGCGTCGTAGCGGACGAAGGAGAGCACGTTGTCCTCCGCCGCGCCCCCGTCGATCCAGGAGAAGCCCCCCGGATCGGTGTCCCGCTGCCAGAGGGCGGGGAGCGCGTGGTAGACCCCGTTGAGGTCGGTCACCAGATTGCGTACGCCACGGTGGTCACCGGACGCCTCGTACGTCTCGTCCAGCAGCCACCAGTCCGGGCCGTGGCCCTCCGACCATTCCGCTCCCTGGGCGAACTCCTGCCCCATGAACAGGAGTTGCTTGCCCGGGTGGGCCCACATGAAGCCCAGGTAGGCGCGGTGGTCGGCGCGGCGCTGCCACCAGTCGCCGGGCATCTTGCTGACCAGGGCCCGCTTGCCGTGGACCACCTCGTCGTGCGAGATGGGCAGGACGTAGTTCTCGCTGTACGCGTACACCATCGAGAAGGTCATCTCGTTGTGGTGGTACTTGCGGTGCACCGGCTCCTTGGACATGTAGACCAGCGAGTCGTGCATCCAGCCCATGTTCCACTTCAGGCCGAAGCCGAGCCCGCCCTGGTCGGTGGCGCGGGTGACGCCGTCCCAGGCGGTGGACTCCTCGGCGATCGTGACGACACCGGGGTTGCGGCGGTAGACCGTGGCGTTCATCTCCTGGAGGAAGGCCACCGCGTCCAGGTTCTCCCGGCCGCCGAACTCGTTCGGCGACCACTGGCCGTCCTCACGCGAGTAGTCGAGGTAGAGCATCGAGGCCACCGCGTCGACCCGCAGGCCGTCGATGTGGAACTCCTCGCACCAGTACGTGGCGTTGGCCACCAGGAAGTTGCGGACCTCCTTGCGGCCGTAGTCGAACTCCAGCGTCCCCCAGTCGGGGTGCGCCGCCCGCCTCGGGTCGGGGTGCTCGTACAGCGGACGCCCGTCGAACTCCGCCAGCGCCCAGTCGTCGCGCGGGAAATGGGCCGGGACCCAGTCCATCAGGACACCGATGCCCGCCGCGTGCAGGGCGTCCACCAGGAAACGGAAGTCGTCCGGGGTCCCCAGCCGGGACGTCGGGGCGTAGAAACCGGTGACCTGGTAACCCCAGGACCCGCCGAAGGGATGCTCCGACACCGGCATCAGCTCCACGTGCGTGAAGCCGAGTTCACGGACGTACGCCGGAAGCTGGGAAGCGAGCTGGCGGTACGTCAGGCCGGGGCGCCAGGAGGGCAGGTGGACCTCGTAGACGGAGAACGGGGACGCGTGGACCGGGCGGTCGCCCCGGTGCGCCATCCAGTCGGCGTCCTGCCACTCGTGGTGCGACGCGGTCACCACGGACGCCGTCGCGGGCGGCACCTCCGCCCGGCGTGCCATCGGGTCGGCCCGCTGGGTGTGCGAACCGTCGGGGCGGGCGATGTCGTACTTGTAGACGGCGCCCTCGCCGACCCCCGGGACGAACAGTTCCCACACACCGGTGGACCCCAGTGAGCGCATCGGGAAGGCGGTGCCGTCCCAGTGGTTGAAGTCGCCCATGACCCGCACCCCGCGCGCGTCCGGCGCCCAGACGGTGAAGCGGGTGCCCGCGACGCCCTGGTGCGTCATCGGCTGCGCCCCGAGCGCCTTCCACAGTTCCTCGTGGCGGCCCTCGCCGATCAGGTGCAGATCGAGTTCACCGAGCGCGGGCAGGAAGCGGTACGGGTCGTCGCCCTCGGTCTCGCCGTCGTCGTAGGCGACCGCCAGCCGGTACGCCCCGGGCACCGCGGGCAGCGGCAGGACCCCCGAGAAGAAGCCGTCGCCGTCGCTCTGCAGCGGCGCCCGCACGTCCGGGTCCACCAGCACCGTCACGGCACGCGCGAACGGGCGCAGCACCCTGACGAGCACACCGCCCTGCGTCGCGTGGGCACCGAGGACGCCGTGCGGGTCGTGGTGCTCACCGGCGAGCAGCCGGCCGCGGTCCGCGCCGTCCAGGGGCATGGCCGGCAGCATCTCCTTGCTGCCGCCGCCGCGCCGGGGGCGGGGCGGGGCGGTGGCACCGGTACCGGACCCCGCGCGGGCCCCGGCCGGCGCCTCGGCCGACGCCCCTGCCGGTGCTTCGGCCGGCGTCTCGGCGGCGGGCGGGGCGGGGGTGGTGACAGCGGCGGGGGCGGGAGGGGCCGTGGCGGCCGGCTTCCTGGCCGTACGCGCGCGCTTGGCGGTGCCGGGTGCGGCGGACGCCGTGCCGGTCGCGGCCGTGGCGCCGGTGGCCGCCGGCCGCTTCGCCCGGGGGCGCTTGGCGGCGACCTGCGGGGTGGAGGCCGCCTCCGCGACGGCCGGTGGCGCGGAGGCGGGTTCGGCGGCGGTCGCCGCGGTCGCCGCGGGAGCGGCCTCGACGGGCTCGGGGGCGGGCTCGGGCGATGTGCGGGACGACGGTTTACGGGCGGTCACAGGGACGGCCTCCTAGGAGGGAGAAGGGGAGACAGGGGGCAGGGGAGGGCACGGGGAACGGGGTCAGGGGGCCGTGGCGGCGGCCAGGCGCTCGATCGCCGCCATCGGCACGGGCAGCCAGTCGGGACGGTGCCGGGCCTCGTACAGCACCTCGTACACCGCCTTGTCGGTCTCATGGGCGCGCAGCAGCTCCGGTTCGCCGCGCGGATCGGTGCCGGACGCCGCCGCGTAGCCCTCGCAGTAGGCGGCACGGCAGTGGGCCGCCCACCCGGGATTCCACGGCCGGTGCGAGCGCGCCGCGTAGTCGAAGGACCGGAGCATCCCCGCCACGTCTCGCACCGGCGGCTGCGGGCTGCGGCGCTCGGGCAGCGGCTTGGCCGGCTCGCCCTCGAAGTCGATCAGCGACCAGAAACCGTCCTCGCCGCGCAGGGTCTGGCCGAGGTGCAGGTCACCGTGGACCCGCTGGGCCGCCCAGCCGCCGCCGCCCCGGTGGCCCAGCGCGGCCACCGCGTCGAAGGCGGTGCGCAGCCCCGGTACGTAGGGGACGAGGGCGGGGACCGCCCGGGCGGCCGCCTCCAGCCGCTCGGTCATCTGGTCCACCAGCTGCCGGGTCTGCGACGGGGGCAGCGCCGGGGTAGGGAGCGCCGTGGCGAGCGCCGTGTGCACCTCCGCCGTGGCCCGTCCCAGGGCGCGCGCCTCCGGGACGAAGTCACGCCCGGCGCGCAGCGCGGCCAGCGCCAGCTGCCAGCCGTCCTCTGCGCCGTGCAGGAACGGCTGGAGCACACCGAGGGTCAGCGGCTCCGGCCCGGCGGCCTCGAACCAGGCGACCGGGGCCGGCACCCGCCCGCAGCCCGCCCGGCCGAGCGCCAGCGGCAGTTCCAGATCGGGGTTGGTGCCGGGGAAGACCCGGCGGAAGATCTTCAGGATGTAGGTGTCGCCGTAGACCAGGGAGGAGTTGGACTGCTCCGTGTCCAGGACGCGCGGGACCAGGCCGGGTTCGATCGGCGCCGCCCGTTCGAAGCGCAGCGGACCGAGCGATCCCGGCGTACGGAATCGTTCCAGCAGCAGGGCGGCGACCCGTGGGTCGTGCAGTCCCTCGTAGAGGATGCGGCCGGCCAGCGGGCCTTCGGCCACCCGGCCGATGAGCGCCCCGGCCAGCCGCGGGGGCAGGGTGCGGCGCACGCCGAGCAGGAGCTGGTAGCAGTCGCCCTGCGACCGGTCGGGGAGGTCCGGGTGGCGGACCCGGACGAGCAGGTGCAGCAGACCGGGGCCCGCCGCGCTCGCGTCCAGTGGCAGTATCTCGGTCGCCGCGACGAGCGAGAAGCCGGTGACCGCCTGCCCCTTGCCCGCGAACCACCGCTGCCTGGGCAGCCATTCGTGGAGCAGCGGGGCGAGCGACGCCAGCAGGTCCGCCGTGTCCGGCGGGACCCGTCTCCCGGCCGTGCGTTTCGTCGTGCTCTTCGCCAGGGCGACTCGAGTGGATGCAGCCTCCGACATGGCATCGCGTCCTTTCCCCGGGCACACCACAGGATGCGAAGAGTGTCCCGGATTGCGGCAATGGCTGTCCGGCTGTGCGGGACGTGTCGGGTGAGGAAAGGTCCGTACGGAGTGACGACGGTGCCGTGACCGTCCTCGGGTCTCCGTACGGGCCGGGGACCCCGCGCGACGTGCGTCGTGCGGGGCCCGACGGCCGGGCGCCGCGGGTCCGGGGGAGCCCCGGTACGGGCGGGTGCCCGGTGCGGGGCGGTGGTGGCCGCCCCGCGGACGGGGGGCCGCCGCGGTGCGGCGGCGTCAGCTCGCCGGAGCCGGGGGCAGGCCCGCCGACGGGGTCCTGCGCATCCGGAACCAGTAGAAACCGTGGCCCGCCAGTGTCAGCAGATAGGGCCACTGGCCCACGGCCGGGAAGCGCACCCCGCCGACCAGCTCCACCGGATGGCACCCGTCGAACGCCCGCAGGTCCAGCTCCGTCGGCTGGGCGAACCGCGAGAAGTTGTGGACGCACATGACCAGGTCGTCCTTGTACTCACGGGTGAACGCGAGCACCGCCGGGTTCGACGACGCCAGTTCGCTGTACGAGCCGAGGCCGAAGGCCGGGTTCTGCTTGCGGATCTCGATCATCCGCCGCGTCCAGTGCAGCAGCGAGGACGGCGAGGCCATCGACGCCTCGACGTTGGTGACCTGGTAGCCGTAGACCGGATCCATGATCGTGGGGAGGTAGAGCCGCCCCGGATCGCTGGAGGAGAAACCGGCGTTGCGGTCCGGCGTCCACTGCATCGGGGTGCGCACCGCGTCGCGGTCGCCCAGCCAGATGTTGTCACCCATCCCGATCTCGTCCCCGTAGTAGAGGATCGGGGAGCCGGGCAGCGACAGCAGCAGGGCCGTGAACAGCTCGATCTGGTTGCGGTCGTTGTCCAGGAGGGGCGCGAGCCGGCGGCGGATGCCGATGTTGGCCCGCATCCGCGGATCCTTGGCGTACTCCGCGTACATGTAGTCGCGTTCCTCGTCCGTGACCATTTCGAGCGTCAGCTCGTCGTGGTTGCGGAGGAAGATGCCCCACTGGCAGCCGGACGGGATCTCGGGGGTCTTCGCCAGGATCTCCGAGACCGGGTAGCGGCTCTCCCGGCGCACGGCCATGAAGATCCGCGGCATCACCGGGAAGTGGAACGCCATGTGGCACTCGTCGCCGCCGGCGGTGTAGTCGCCGAAGTAGTCGACGACGTCCTCGGGCCACTGGTTGGCCTCCGCCAGCAGCACCGTGTCGGGGTAGTTGGCGTCGATCTCCTTGCGGACCCGCTTGAGGAAGCCGTGGGTCTCGGGGAGGTTCTCGCAGTTGGTGCCCTCGCGCTGGTAGAGGTACGGCACGGCGTCCACCCGGAAGCCGTCGATACCGAGGTCCAGCCAGAAGCGGAGCGCGGAGATGATCTCCTCCTGCACGGCCGGGTTCTCGTAGTTGAGGTCCGGCTGGTGGGAGAAGAAGCGGTGCCAGTAGTACTGCTTGCGCACCGGGTCGAAGGTCCAGTTGGACGTCTCCGTGTCGACGAAGATGATCCGGGCGTCGGGGAACTGCTTGTCGTCGTCGGCCCAGACGTAGTAGTCGCCGTACGGCCCGTCGGGGTCGGACCGGGACTGCTGGAACCAGTCGTGCTGGTCGCTCGTGTGGTTCATGACGAAGTCGATGATCACGCGCATGCCGCGCTGGTGCGCGGCGTCCACGAACTCGACGAAGTCGGCGAGGTCGCCGAACTCCGGCAGCACGGCGGTGTAGTCCGAGACGTCGTAACCGCCGTCGCGCAGAGGCGACTTGAAGAACGGCGGCAGCCAGAGGCAGTCGACGCCCAGCCATTGCAGGTAGTCCAGCTTGGCGGTGAGGCCTTTGAGGTCGCCGACGCCGTCGCCGTTGGAGTCCTGGAAGGAGCGGACGAGTACCTCGTAGAAGACGGCGCGCTTGAACCAGTCGGGATCGCGGTCCTTGGCGGGGGTGTCCTCGAACAGGTCGTGGACGGGCTCATTGACGATCATGGTGTGGGTGACCCTCCGGTCGGCGGGGACGGTCGCAGAACCGCGATGTGCGCGGGCGTGACGCCCGGTTCCAGGCGCACATAGAAGGTCCTGCCCCAGTGATAGGTGGCGCCGGTGAGCTCGTCGCGCACCGGCACGCGCTCGTGCCGGTCGAGGCCGAGACGCGGCATGTCCAACGAGACCGTGGCCTCCTGGGTGTGGTGAGGGGAGAGGTTGACGACCACCAGGACGACGTCCGTACCGGAGCGCTTGCTGTAGACGATCAGCGCCTCGTTGTCGACCGCGTGGAAATGGACGTCGCGCAGTTGCTGGAGCGCCGGATGCCGGCGCCGGATGCGGTTGAGGGTGGTGATCAGGGGTGCCAGCGAGCGGCCCTCACGTTCCGCCGACTCCCAGTCCCTGGGCCTGAGCTGGTACTTCTCCGAGTCCAGGTACTCCTCGCTCCCGGGATGCACCGGGGTGTTCTCGCACAGTTCGAAGCCCGCGTACACACCCCAGGAGGGGGAGAGGGTGGCGGCCAGCACCGCCCTCGCCTCGAAGGCCGGGCGGCCTCCGTCCTGGAGGTGGCCGGGAAGGATGTCGGGCGTGTTCACGAAGAAGTTGGGCCGCATGTACGAGGCCGTTTCGCCCGCGAGCTCGGTGACGTAGTCGGTGAGCTCCTGTTTCGTGTTACGCCAGGTGAAGTACGTGTACGACTGCTGGAAGCCGACCTGGGCCAGTGTCCGCATCATGGCCGGACGGGTGAACGCCTCCGCCAGGAAGACGACGTCCGGATCCGTCCCGTTGATGTCGGCGATGACCTCCTCCCAGAAGACCACCGGCTTGGTGTGCGGGTTGTCGACCCGGAAGATCCGTACACCGTGGTCCATCCAGAACCGCAGGATGCGGACCGTCTCCCGGACGATGCCCGGCATGTCCGCGTCGAACGCGACCGGATAGATGTCCTGGTACTTCTTCGGCGGGTTCTCGGCGTAGGCGATGGAACCGTCGGGCCGGTGGTGGAACCACTCCGGGTGCTCCTTCACCCAGGGGTGGTCCGGGGAGCACTGGAGGGCGAAGTCCAGCGCGATCTCCATCCGCAGCGTACGGGCCGTCGCCACGAAGTGGTCGAAGTCCTCGATCGTGCCCAGGTCCGGGTGGACCGCGTCGTGCCCGCCCTCGGCCGAACCGATCGCCCAGGGCACCCCCGGGTCGTCGGCGCCCGGGGTCAGGCTGTTGTTGGGGCCCTTGCGGTGGGTGGTGCCGATGGGGTGGACCGGCGGCAGATAGACGACGTCGAAGCCCATCGCCGCCACGGCCGGCAGCCGTTCCGCCGCCGTACGGAAGGTTCCGCTGACCAGCCGGGGGGCCGGCGCGGGCAGGCCGGCCCGGGTGGCGGTACGTTCCTCCGCCGTGGCGGCGGGCGCGGCCCCGGCGGCCCGGGGCCTGCGGGCCGGCTTCGCCGGGGCGGGGGGCTCCTCCCACCGCGCGCCCTCCGAGCGGGGGAACAGCTCGTACCAGGAGCCGTACAGCGCACGCCTGCGCTCCACCAGCAGGGGCTGCGGGCGGGAGGCGGTGACCAGTTCGCGCAGGGGGTGGCGGCCGAGCGCCTCGGCGGCCTCGGCGGTGAGCGCGCCCGCGAGCCGGGCGGCGGCGGGACGTGAGGTGTCGCGCAGCGCGTCGAGAGCGGCGAGGACCGCCTCCCGGCCGTCCCGCTTCGGCACACCCGAGGCCGCCCGCTCGTAGAGCGCGGCCCCTTCGGCGAGGACCAGGTCCGTGTCGATGCCCGCCGGGACCTTGATCAGCGCGTGCGCGCGCCAGGTGGCGACCGGATCGCTCCACGCCTCGACGAAGAACGTCCAGTGCCCCTCGGCGTCCGGGGTCACCTCGGCGCCCCAGCGGTCCGTGCCCGGGGCCAGCTCGCGCATCGGCGTCCAGGGGCCGGGCCGGCCCGCCGGATCGCACAGCACCGCATTCGCGGCCACCGCGTCATGGCCCTCACGGAAGACGGTGGCGCTGACCTGGAAGGTCTCACCTTCGACGGCTTTGGCCGGCCGTCTTCCGCAGTCGACGAGCGGACGGACGTCCAGGACGGGAATGCGACCGATCATGGAATCACCTGGGGGCTGGGGCGGGGCATGCACGGGGCGCGTGGTGGGCGCGACCGGCTGACCGCGCGCGCCGCGATGGTGGGGGTGCGTCCTTTGTAGCTGTTCAGAAGGGTGCTGACGGGTCGTGTGCATCGCCGCTCCTGTCCGCGTTCACTCGAATGGCACTCGAATGGCAGGTGCGAGGGGGATCCGTGCCCGGGACCGGGCACCTGGGGCGTGCCGGACCGATACCGGGGAAGCCTTCCCGCCGCTTCCGGACGGCCAACCCGGCGGTGTGTTAACTCCGGGTGCACCCGGAGCGGGCCCATGGCGTGTCCCGGAAACAGCGCCGTCCGCCCGGGGCCGTCGTTCGGGCGCACCACGCAGCCTTCCTTGTGGTGCGAAGCATCACAAGGCCGGGAGAGGGGAAGAAATCAGCCATATCGCCTGTGCCGGATGTGTACGCATCTGGTGTGAGCGGCCTCCGGGGACAGCGGGACACCCGCGCCGGACGGTGCGGGTGTGACCGAGGGGGCGGATATGACCGGCGAGGCATGGGTGACGGAGCGGTCGGATACGACCGGCGGGGCGCATGCGACGGACCGGGTGCGTGAGGCCGGCCGCGCGCCGGGGCCGCGTACGGCCGCTCATCTCACCGCCGAGGGTGACGGTCGGGGCGTACACCGCCGTGCGTCCCCTCGGATCCGCAGGTCCCCTGTAAAGGTGGGAGGCGTGAAGGCCATTCGTCGGTTCACCGTGCGCCCCGTCCTCCCCGACCCCCTGCAACCGCTCAGCGACCTCGCCCGCAACCTGCGCTGGTCCTGGCACACCGAGACCCAGCAGCTCTTCCGGTCGGCCGACCCGGAGGGCTGGCGCCCCGCGGACGCCGATCCCGTGCGCCTGCTCGGCGCCGTGTCCGCCGCGCGCCTGGCCGAACTCGCCGCCGACCAGGACTTCCTGCGCCGGCTCACCGAGGTGTCCGAGGACCTGCGGGCGTACCTCGAAGGCCCCAGGTGGTATCAGGAACGGCTCGCCCAGGGAGCCGAACTCCCGGCGGCCATCGCCTACTTCTCCCCGGAATTCGGGGTCACCGCGGCACTCCCGCAGTACTCCGGCGGACTCGGCATCCTGGCCGGGGACCACCTCAAGGCCGCCAGCGACCTGGGCGTACCGCTCATCGGCGTCGGCCTGCTCTACCGGCACGGCTACTTCCGCCAGAGCCTGTCCCGCGACGGCTGGCAGCAGGAGCACTACCCCGTCCTGGACCCCGACGAGCTGCCGCTCACCCTTCTGCGCGAGAACGACGGCACCCCCGCCCGGGTGGTGCTGGCCCTGCCCGGCGGGCGCTCGCTGCACGCCGCGGTGTGGCAGGCCCAGGTCGGCCGCGTCCCGCTGCTGCTCCTCGACTCCGGCGTCGAGGAGAACGCCCCGGGCGAACGCGAGGTCACCGACCGCCTCTACGGCGGCGGCAGCGATCACCGGCTGCTCCAGGAGATGCTCCTGGGCATCGGCGGGGTCCGCGCCGTGCGGACCTACTGCCGGCTCACCGGGCACCCCGGCCCCGAGGTCTTCCACACCAACGAGGGCCACGCCGGATTCCTCGGCCTCGAACGCATCCGTGAACTCGCCGGTACCGAGCTCGGTTTCGACGCCGCGCTGGAGACCGTGCGGGCCGGGGCCGTCTTCACCACCCACACCCCGGTGCCCGCCGGGATGGACCGTTTCGACAGCCGGCTCGTCGCCCGCCACTTCGGCGACGACGGAGAACTGCCCGGCGTCGACGTCGAGCAGATCCTGCGGCTCGGCACGGAGACGTACCCCGGCGGCGAACCCGGCCTCTTCAACATGGCCGTGATGGGCCTCAGGCTCGCCCAGCGCGCCAACGGGGTGTCCACCCTGCACGGTGCCGTCAGCCGGGAGATGTTCTCCGGGCTGTGGCCGGGCTTCGACCCCGCCGAGGTCCCGATCACCTCCGTCACCAACGGGGTGCACGCGGCGACCTGGGTCGCCCCCGAGGTGATCCGGCTCGCCGCCCGGAAGTTCGGCACCGAACGCGCCGAGAGCGCCCTCGCCGGAGCCGGGACCGACGGCACCGGCCCCACCGCGGCCCCACGGCGCTGGGACGCCGTCGCCGCCGTACCGGACCGGGATATCTGGGACCTGCGGCGCGACCTGCGCGGACAACTGGTGACCGAGGTCCGCAAGCGGCTCTACGCCTCCTGGCGGCGGCGCGGCGCCGGCACCGCCGAACTGGGCTGGATCGACGGCGTACTCGACCCGGACGTGCTCACCATCGGATTCGCCCGCCGGGTGCCGTCGTACAAACGGCTGACGCTGATGCTGCACGACCGGGAGCGGCTGCGCGCACTGCTGCTGCACCCCACGCACCCGATCCAGATCGTCGTCGCCGGAAAGGCCCACCCCGCCGACGACGGCGGGAAACGCCTGGTCCAGGAGCTGGTCCGGTTCGCCGACGACCCGCGGGTCCGCCACCGCATCGTCTTCCTGCCCGACTACGGCATGGGCATGGCGCAGAAGCTCTACCCCGGCTGCGACGTCTGGCTCAACAACCCGCTGCGCCCCCTGGAGGCATGCGGCACCAGCGGGATGAAGGCCGCGCTCAACGGCTGCCTCAACCTCTCCGTGCGGGACGGCTGGTGGGACGAGTGGTACGAGCCCGACTTCGGCTGGGCGATCCCCACCGCCGACGGCCCGGCGACCGACGAGGAGCGGCGCGACGAACTGGAGGCGAACGCCCTCTACGCCCTGATCGAGGACCGCGTCGCCCCCCGCTTCTACGACCGCGACGCCGATGGCCTGCCCGAACGCTGGATCGAGATGGTCCGCCGCACCATGGCCACCCTCGGCCCCAAGGTCCTCGCCGGCCGTATGGTGCGCGAGTACGTGGAGCGGCTGTACGCGCCCGCGGCGCTGGCCCGGCGGGCACTCACCCCGAAGGCGTCGCGGGAACTCGCCGACTGGAAGGCGAAGGTCCGCGCCGCCTGGCCGGCGGTGGCCGTGGACCATGTGGAGGCGTCCGCTGGCACCGAGGCCACCGGGGCCGCCGAACTGGGCTCCGCCCTGACGGTCCGGGTCCGGATCGCCCTGGGGGGCCTCGACCCGGACGACGTGGAGGTCCAGGTGGTCGCCGGACGGGTCGACTCCAGCGACACGATCGCCGAGGCCCAGACCTTCCCGCTGAAACCGGCCGGCGGCCACGACCTGGAGGACCGCCGACTGTACGAGGGCCCGATCGCCCTGGACCGCACGGGCCCGTACGGCTACACCGTGCGCGTCCTGCCCGCGCACCCGCTGCTCGCCTCCGGGGCGGAACTCGGCCTGGTGGCGGTGCCGGGCGAAGCCGCCGCGGGCGACGGGACGGGCGTGCTCCTGCGCTGAGCACCCAAAGGAGCACGGGGAGTCCGGCGGAGCCCGGCGGCACAGCGGGACCGGCCCCGCCGGACACCCCGCCGGACACCTCGCCGGGCGGCCGGTCGCGCGGCGCCTCCTGACGCGGGGTCACCGCCGCCGGCCGCGCCCGCCGTGCGCGCCCCGCCCCCCGGGGCACGGGATCGCCCGGTGAACGACGGGAGTGATTTCTCCGTGACCTGGCTAACATGGCAGCTGGTACCGGTGTGGCCAGGCGCCACCGAGGTGACAGCGAGGCGTCCTGCGGGCGCGAGTGGAGGTCGGCACGGTGAACGGCGGCGGAAGCCGAGCGAGACGCCTGACCCGTCGGCTGGCCGCGCAACGGGGTGCCTCCCGCCAGTTGCACATCCGTCATCCGGAGGCCTCGTCGGTGCTGCGGGCCGACCGCTTCACCACCGCCGCCCGGCTGCGCTGGCTGCACGCGGCGAGCACCCGGATCGGCACCACCCTCGACCTGGAACGCACGGCGCGGGAGCTGGCCGAGTTCAGCGTCCCCAGGCTGGCGGACGGCGCCGCCGTCGACCTGCTGGAGTCCGTGCTGCACGGCGAGGAGGGCGAACGGGTCACCGGCGCGGCCGTCCCCGTCACCCGGGCGATCGCCGTCAAGGCCCTCGACTCCCTGGCCGGCCTGGAACCCGCACCCCTCGGCAAGGTCGTCGACCACCGCCGCCGGGAGACCCTGCTGACCCTGCACTGCCTGCGCAACGGCCGCCCGGTGCTGGTCAGCCGGATGACCGACGAGGACTACGGGCGGGTCGCCCCGACCGAGAGCGCCGCCCTGGCGATGCGCCGGCAGGGCGTGCACAGCTACATGGCCGTCCCGCTGATCGCCCGCGGTGTCCTGCTGGGCTCCGCCGACTTCGTACGCGCCGGGAACAGCCCGCCGTTCAACCGGGCCGATGTCGAACTGGCGGGACAGCTCGCCTCCATGGCCGCCGTCTTCATGGACAACGCCCGCCTCTACGGGCGGGAACGCGAGCACGTCGTCTCGCTCCAGCGCAGCCTGCTCCCCCGCGTCACCCCGCGCACCCCCGGTCTGCGCGTCCACTCGCACTACACCCCCGCCGTCGACGCCCACGGTGTCGGAGGCGACTGGTACGACGTGGTGGAACTGCCCAGCGGGCGTACCGCGCTGGTCGTCGGCGACGTCACCGGGCACGGGCTGCCCGCCGCCGCGACCATGGGCCGCCTCCGCGCCGTCGCCCGCACGCTGATGACCCTGGACATCGCGCCCGACCGGGTGCTGGCCCGGCTCGACCTCGCCACCCGGGACCTGGAGGACGACCAGGTCGCCACCTGCCTGTGCGCGGTCTACGACCCGGCCGACCACAGCTACACCATCGCCAGCGCCGGCCACCCGCCGCCGCTGCTGGTGGAGCGCGACGGGACCCCGCGCTTCCTGGACGTGCCGGTCGGCGCGCCGCTGGGTGCCGGAGTCATCCCGTACGACCCGCTGCGGCTGTGCGTGCCCGAGGGCGGGCGGCTGATGCTCTACACCGACGGCCTGGTCAAGACCCGCACCGACGACATCGACACCCAGCTGGCACGCCTGCGCGCGGCGGTGGCCGCGATGCCCCCCGGGCAGATCGACGACGGGGCGCTGCTGGGGGCCCTGCGCAAGGGGGACGCCCGGTTCGACGAGGCGGTGCTGCTGGTCGCCGAGAGTTCTCCGCTGCCGGACGGGGTGGGGCTGCGGGTGTGGGACCTGCCGACGGAGGGCAATCCCGCCTCCACCGCCCGCAGGCTGATCACCGAACAGCTCGCCCGCTGGGACCTCGCCGACCTCGCCGACGTCACCGAACTGGTCGTCAGCGAACTCGTCGGCAACGCCCTGAGGTACGGCGGCGGCCCGGGCCAGGTCCGGCTGCTGCGTGACGAACGGCTCCGGGTGGAGGTGTCGGACACCGGGCCCGACCTGCCGCAGATCCAGCACGCGGACGTCAGCGACGAGGGCGGGCGCGGGCTCCAGCTCATCAACCTCCTCTGCCACAGGTGGGGTTCGTGCCGCACGGTGGAAGGCAAGGTCGTCTGGGCGGAGCAGATCATCCCGGTCTGAGGTTCCCGGCGCGGGTGAGGGCGGCCCGGGGAGGATCGCTCCCCGGGCCGCCCGTCGTTCACGGTCCCGCCGTCCCTTCTGCGCGTCCGTACGCCTCGCGGGCGTCCGGCCGTTCGCTCAGAAGGTCAGCTTGACGCTGTTGAAGGTGCCGGTGTCGCCCGCGTAGGCGTCCTGGATCCTCAGGTTCCAGGTGCCGTTGGCGGTCTCGGACGAGGCGTTGACCGTGTAGGTCGCCACCACGTTGTCCGCCGAGTCGCTCGACGAGGAGTTCTTCAGCCGGTAGGCCGTGCCGTCCGGGGCGACGAGGTCCAGGACCAGGTCGCCGCGGTAGGTGTGGGTGATGTTCACCGCGACCGACAGGTCGCTGGGCGCGTTGCCGGTGACGCCGGTGACGGTGACCGGGATGTTGGTGGTGGCGCGGTCCGGGAGCGCCTTCACCGTGGTGTTCTGGAAGACCGTGCCGCCCGGGTCGGGGTCGGTGCCGCCGGGGCGGGTGCCCACGTTGATGCCGGCCCAGGCGTTGGCGACCGCGGTGTACTCGGCGCTCGTGGTGCCGTACAGCTCACCGGCCACGGCGAGGGTCCCGGTGCGGGCCGCCGCGTAGTTCGTGGTGGAGGTGAACTTCGTGGTGAGCGCCTTGTACCAGATCTGCAGCGCCTTGTCGCGGCCGATGCCCGTCACCGGGAGGCCGTCGGAGGTCGGGGAGTTGTAGGACACCCCGTTGACCGTCTTGGCGCCGCTGCCCTCGGAGAGCAGGTAGAAGAAGTGGTTCGCCGGGCCCGAGGAGTAGTGGACGTCGACCGAGCCGATACCCGAGTACCAGTAGTCCTTGGACGCGCCGTCCTTGCTCGGCTCGTCCATGTAACGCAGCGGGGTGCCGTCGCCGTTGATGTCGATCTTCTCGCCGACCAGGTAGTCGCCCGGGTCCTCGGCGGTGTCGGAGTAGAACTCCACGCCCGCCGCGAAGATGTCCGAGGTCGCCTCGTTGAGGCCGCCCGACTCGCCGCTGTAGTTGAGGTTGGCGGTGTTGGAGGTGACGCCGTGCGTCATCTCGTGGGCCGCCACGTCCAGGGAGGTCAGCGGCGCCGCGTTGCCGCTGCCGTCGCCGTAGGTCATGCAGAAGCAGCTGTCGGACCAGAACGCGTTGACGTAGTTGTTGCCGTAGTGGACGCGGGAGTACGCGCCGACGCCGTCACCGCGGATACCGGACCGGCCCATCACGTTCTTGTAGAAGTCCCAGGTCTCCGCGGCACCGTAGTGCGCGTCGGCGGCGGCCGTCTCGGTGTTCGTTGCGCTGCCGTTGCCCCAGATGTCGTCGGCCCCGGAGAACAGCGTCCCGGTGCCCGACGTACCCCGGTTCAGGTTGTACGTCTTGTGGTTGCCGCGCGCCGAGTCGGTCAGGTTGTACGAACCCGAGGAACCGGACGTGCCGAGCGTGACCTGGCCGCTGTACTGGGTGTTGCCGGTGCCGTTCTCGATGGCCTGCCACTCGTAGAGCTTCTCGCCGGACGTGGCGTCCGTGATCACGTGCAGCTCGTTGGGGGTGCCGTCGTGCTGGAGGCCGCCGACGACGGTCTCGTACGCCAGCCTCGGGGTGCCCTCGGCCGCCCAGACCACCTTGCGCGGGGCCTTGCTCGCCTCGGCGCTCCGGGAGCCCTCCGCCTTCGCCGCGGTCAGCGCCTGCTTCTCGGCCGCGGCCGGGGCGACGTCCGCCGCCGTGCCGACCGCCTTCAGCTGCGCGCCGGTCGCCCGGGACGCCTTGGCGACGCTCTCGGTGGCCCCGGCCTTCGTCTCGGAGACGACCAGGTCGCCGCCGAGGACGGGCAGCCCGCCCAGGGTGCGCTCGTAGCGGGTGTGGGTGGTGCCGTCGACGTCCTGGACCACGTCCCGGACGACCAGCTTCTCGGTGGCACCGAGGCCGAGTTCCTCGGCGGTGGCCGCCTTGGTGGCGTTCGCCTCACGGATCAGTTCGGCCCGCTGGGCGGGGGAGAGCTGGGCGGGCAGCGCACCGGGGTCGGCACCCTTCGCCGCCGCCGCGGGGGCGGCGGAGCCCGCGGGCGCGGCGGTCGCGCCGCCGGTCTGCACTCCGACGGCGAGGAGGGCTGCTGCGGCTATCAGTGCGCCGGTCGCGGTGGCGCGGCGGCTGGGCGTGGATCTCACGCGGTACTCCTTCTGCAAGGGGGGTGGGGCCGACGGGTGGGCCGGCCGGCAGAGCAGGCGAAGCGTGGAACGCAGGAAGAGTGTCAGCTGGACCGTGCACATGTCAGGGGCGCGTCAATGAATTGGCTGGAACTCGTTCGTTGCCGGATGTGTGGTGTTCGTTAAGCGAACGTTTCGCGCGATGTCACGCCGAGGGGGCGGCCGGGCCGTCAGGGGCGCCAGGAGCCTTACGCTGCAGGGCAGAGAAGGGTTTCCCTCAGTAACGGGCGCTTCCGGGCCGCGCGTGGGGGACCGGTCGGCGACCACGGGCTGAGACGGGGGGCGCGAGTGGCCGGATCCATATGAGGGCCTGCTGGGGCAGGGGTGCCCCGTGCGTACCCGTTGTGCCTGTGTGCCGGCCGGTGCGTTCCGGCGGGCACACGGGCGGCCCGTGGACCGCGGGCGCCTCCCCGAGAGCCGGACGGCCTTCGGCCGCGTCCCGGTGGGAGCCGCCCCGGGAGCCCTCACGGCCGAGGCGGCCCCCTGTGCCACCAGGACGCGCGGCGGACGGACCCGCCCGCCCCCGGCGGACGGCGCCCGGCCCTGCCCGGTCCGGGGGCCCGGCGCCGTCCGTGCCCGCACCGGCGTACGCGGCCGGGCCGCCCCTCGGGCGTCTTTCGAAAGCCCCGCCTTCCCGGCGGCGTCTGGCACGCACGCTCGCCGCGTTGTCGGGATCACCCCGATACAACCAGTATCGAGGTGACCCTCCGCCTTGCGATCGCACGCACCAGACGCCGCCGGGCCCGCCCTCCGGGCGGACGGCGCTACTTTCGAAACACGCCCTAGCAGGGGCGCCGCCGGGGAGCCGGCGGCACCCGCCGCCTCAGGCCAGACTCTCCCGCCACGCCTGGTGCAGCCCCGCGAAGCGCCCCGTGCCCGCGATGAGTTCGGCCGGGGTGCCGTCCTCCACGATGCGGCCGTGCTCCATCACCAGGACCCGGTCGGCGATCTCGACCGTGGACAGGCGGTGGGCGATGACGACGGCCGTGCGGCCGCGCAGGACCGTGTCCATGGCCTGCTGCACCGCCCGCTCACCGGGGATGTCGAGGGAACTGGTGGCCTCGTCCAGGATGAGGACCGCCGGGTCCGCGAGCAGCGCCCGGGCGAAGGCGACCAGCTGGCGCTGGCCCGCGGAGATCCGGCCGCCGCGTTTGCGGACGTCGGTGTCGTAGCCGTCGGGCAGGCCCGCGATGAAGTCGTGCGCGCCGATCGCCTTCGCCGCGCGTTCGATCTCCTCCGGCGTCGCGTCCGGGCGGCCGATCGCGATGTTCTCGGCCACCGTGCCGGAGAACAGGAACGCCTCCTGGGTCACCATCACCACCCCCCGCCGCAGCTCCGCCACCGGCAGGTCGCGCAGGTCCGTGCCGTCCAGCAGGACCCTGCCCTCGGTCGGGTCGTAGAAGCGGGCCAGCAGCTTGGCCAGCGTCGACTTGCCCGCACCGGTCGAGCCGACCACGGCGACGGTCTGCCCGGCCGGCAGCGTCAGGCCGAAGCGCGGCAGGACCTCGCCGCCCGTACGGTACGCGAAGCGCACCTGGTCGAACGTGACCTCGCGGCCGGGCAGTTCGCCGGCCCGGGCGGGCAGCTCCTTCGGGGCGGCCGGTTCCGGGACCGACGGGACCTGTGCCAGCAGCCCCGCGATCTTCTCCAGCGAGGCCGCGGCCGACTGGTAGGAGTTGAGGAACATCGCGAGCCGGTCGATCGGGTCGTACAGCCGCCGCAGATAGAGCACCGCCGCCGCGAGCACCCCGAGTTCCAGCGTGCCGGACGCCACGCGGTACGCCCCCCACAGCACCATCGCGGCCACCGCCGTGTTGGCGACGAGCCGCGACCCGACGACGTACCGGGCCATCTCCAGGAGGGCGTCGCCGTTGCGCCGCTCGTGCTGGTGGTTGAGGACCGCGAAGGCCGCGTCGTTGGCCCGCTCGCGGCGGAAGGCCTGGACCGGGCGGATCCCGTTCATCGTCTCGGCGAACTTCACGATCAGGGAGGCGACGGCCGTGGAACGCGCGGAGTAGGCCTTCGCCGCCCGGCGCCGGTAGGCGCGCACCAGGAGGTACAGGGGGACGAACGAGGCCACCGCGATCGAACCGATGCCCAGGTCCAGCCAGAGCAGCATCAGCGAGATCGTCACGAACGACAGGACCACGCCGATGAGTTCCTGAAGACCCTCGCTCAGCAGCTCGCGCAGGGACTCCACGTCGGTGGTGGAACGGGAGATCAGCCGGCCGGAGGTGTACCGCTCGTGGAAGTCCACGCTGAGCGCCTGGGCGTGGCGGAAGATCCGGCCGCGCAGATCGAGCAGCACGTCCTGGTTGATCCGGGCCGCCGCCCGGATGAAGACGTACTGGAACAGGCCCGCCCCGGCCGCGCACACCGCGTACCCCACGCCCACCGCGACCAGCGGGCCGTAGTCGCGGTCCCGGAACGCGGGCACACCGCTGTCGATGGCGTACGCCACCAGCAGCGGCCCCGCCTGCACGGCGGCCTGCTGGAGCAGCAGCACCAGGGATGCCACCACCACCCGGGCGCGCAGCGGGCCGAGCAGCGAGAGCAGCAGCGACCAGGTCGCTCCGGGCGGGGTGGGGAGATCGTCCTGGTCGAAGGGGTCCGTGGTGCCCGGCGGCGGTGACGCGTCGCCGGGCAGGTCCTCGTCGGCCAGGGCGGGGCCGTCCGCGGTGGTGGTCATCGGGTGCTGCCCTCCTCGGCAGTGGGGGTACCGGTGCCCGCCGGGGCGGCGGCACCTGCGGGGGCGCTCCGCGCGCCCGACATCAGCCAGGCGTACTCGGGGCGGGTGCGCAGCAGTTCCTGATGGGTGCCGACCGCGGCGATCCGGCCCCCGGACAGCAGGGCCACCCGGTCGGCCAGCATCACCGTCGACGGCCGGTGGGCGACGACCAGGGCCGTGGTGTCCTCCAGCACCCGCCGCAGCGCCGCCTCCACCAGCGCCTCCGTGTGCACGTCCAGCGCGGAGAGCGGATCGTCGAGTACCAGGAAACGGGGCCCGCCCACGACGGCACGCGCCAGGGCGAGCCGCTGCCGCTGGCCGCCCGACAGGCTCAGGCCCTGCTCGCCGACCTGGGTGCCGGTCCCGTCCGGCAGCGCGTCCACGAAGTCCGCCTGGGCGACGGACAGCGCCCGGCGCAGCTCCTGCTCGCTCGCGCCCTCCGCGCCCATCAGCACGTTCTCGCCGACGGTCGCCGAGAAGAGCGTCGGCTCCTCGAACGCCACCGACACCAGCTCGCGCAGCCTGGCCCGGTCCATGGACGCGATGTCCTCACCGTCCAGCAGGATGCGGCCCCCGGTGACCTCGTGCAGCCGGGGCACCAGCGCGGTCAGCGTCGTCTTGCCGGAACCGGTCGCGCCCACCAGGGCCATCGTCTCGCCGGGGCGGACGCGCAGATCGATCCGGGACAGGACGGGTGCGGAGCCGGGGGCGGCGTCCGGGTAGCGGAACTCGACCCCCTCGAAGACCAGTCCCTCCTCCCGCCCGCCGCCGGGCCGGGGGGCCTTTGCGCCACCCGCGGGCCCCGGGCGCTCCGCAGGCTCCGGGGGCCCCGGGTGCTCCGAGGGTTCCGCGTGCTCCTCGGCGACGTCCATGACCTCGAAGTAGCGGTCGGCGGCCGTCGCCGACTCCTGGCTCATCGCCAGCAGGAAGCCGATCGACTCCACCGGCCAGCGCAGCGCCAGCGCCGTCGACAGGAACGCCACCAGCGTCCCCGCCGACAGGTCGCCGTCCGCCACCTGGACGGTGCCCAGCACCAGCGCGGCACCGATGGCCAGTTCGGGGATGGAGGTGATCAGCGCCCAGATCCCGGCCAGCAGCCGGGCCTTGGCCAGCTCCGTCCCCCGCAGCCGTCCCGTCAGCGCCCGGAAGGCCCGCGCCTGGCTGCGGTGCCGGCCGAACCCCTTGACGACGCGGATGCCCAGCACGCTCTCCTCGACGACCGTCGTCAGGTCACCGACCTGGTCCTGCGCCTTCCGCGCCACCAGCGAGTACTTCGACTCGAAGACGGAGCACAGCACCATCAACGGCACCGCGGGCACCAGCAGTACCAGCCCCAGCGACCACTCCTGGGCGAACAGGATGACGAAACCGACCAGGATCGTCGTGGCGTTGACCAGCAGGAAGGTCAGCGGGAACGCCAGGAACATCCGCAGCAGCATCAGGTCCGTCGTCCCGCGTGAGAGCAGCTGCCCGGACGGCCAGCGGTCGTGGAACGCCACCGGGAGGCGCTGGAGATGGCGGTAGAGGTCCGCGCGCATCGCTGCCTCGACCCCGGCCAGCGGGCGCGCCACCAGCCACCTCCGGAGCCCGAAGAGCGCCGCTTCGACGATGCCCAGCAGCAGCAGGTACAGCGCGCCCAGCCACACCCCGCCCGGGTCCCGGTCCGCGACGGGCCCGTCCACCATCCACTTCAGGACCAGCGGGATCACCAGGCCGAGACAGGAGGCGAGCACCGCGACGAGGGCGGCGCAGAACCACCGTGCGCGCACCGGCCGGACATAGGGCCACAGACGCAGAAGGGAGCGCACGGCGGACCGTTCCGTGGGCTCTGCAAGTTTTTCGGGCATCAGGACCGAGCCTATGGTTCACCACTGACATCCCTCACGTGGTTTTCCGGACGGCCACCGGCGCAGCACCGGCCGGGGCACCGCCGGGTCAGCTGTTCGACGGCGCCCATCAGCCGATCGGATGATGCGGCTTCGAGCGGGTCGGCGGATGCCGCCCGCGGCCGTCCGGCGGAACCCTTGCGGGTATGCCAATCATCGAAGTGAACGGGATCCGCAAGGCCTACCGCGGGCGCCTTGCCGTCGACGGGGTGGGCTTCACCGTCGAGGAGGGGGAGATCTTCGGGATCCTCGGACCCAACGGGGCCGGCAAGACCACCACCGTCGAATGCGTCGAGGGCCTGCGCGTCCCCGACGCCGGCACCGTACGGGTCGCCGGACTCGACCCGGTCGCCGACCGGCACGAGGTCACCCGGCTGCTCGGCACCCAGCTCCAGGAGAGCGGGCTCCAGCCCAAACTGACCGTCCGCGAGGCCCTGGAGCTCTACAGCGCCTTCTACCCGCACCCCGCCGACTGGCGGGTGCTCGCCGGACGCCTCGGGCTGGAGGACCACCTCGGGCAGCGTTTCGCCAAGCTGTCCGGCGGCCAGAAGCAGCGGCTGTTCATCGCGCTCGCCCTCGTCGGCAACCCCCGGGTGGTCGTCCTGGACGAACTGACCACCGGACTCGACCCCCGCGCCCGCCGCGACACCTGGCGGCTCATCGAGGAGGTGCGGGACAGCGGGGTGACCGTCGTCCTGGTCACCCACTTCATGGAGGAGGCCCAGTACCTCTGCGACCGGATCGCCGTCATCGACAAGGGCCGGCTCATCGCCCTCGACACCCCGGCCGGGATCGCCGGCCGTTCCGCCGGCTCCACCGTCGTCTCCTTCACCCCCTCGAAGCCGCTCCCCGACCCCCGCGCCCTCGGCCGGCTGCCCGGCGCGGTGTCCGTCTCCACCGACGGACGCGACGGCCGGATCACCGTCCACGGCACCGACGAGACCGCCGACGCGGTCATCTCGCTGCTGGCCGGCCTCGGCATCACCGCCAGCCGGCTGCGGGTGCTGGACACCAGCCTCGACGACGCCTTCCTCGACCTCACGGAGCAGGACGCCTGATGCCCACGACCACGACCGCGGCTCCGGCCGCCCCGGCGCCCCGCCCGCTCGGCGCCGTCCTCACGACCGAGACCCGCCTCTTCCTGCGCGAACCCGGCAGCCTCTTCTGGATCCTGGTCTTCCCGGCCGTCCTCCTGACGATCCTCGGCCTGGTCCCGTCCTTCCGGGAGGCCGACGACGGCCTCGGCGGACGCAGGGTCGTCGACATCTACGTCCCCGTGGCCGTCCTGCTCGCCATGATCATGGCCGGCCTCCAGGCCATGCCGCCCGTCCTCACCGGCTACCGCGAACGCGGCATCCTGCGCCGTATGTCGGCCACCCCCGTCCGGCCCTCCGCCCTCCTCCTCGCCCAGATCACCCTGCACGGGGCCGCCGCGCTGGGCTCCGCCGTCCTCGTCATGGCCGTCGGACGGGCGGGCTTCGGCGTCCGCCTGCCGGAGCAGCTCCCCGGATACGCCCTGTCGCTCCTCCTCGCCGTCGCCTGCGTCCTCGCGCTCGGCGCCGCCGTCTGCGCCCTGGCCCCGACGACGAAGGCCGCGACGGCCGTCGGCTCGGTCGCGTACCTGCTGATGATGTTCACCGCCGGGGTCTGGGTGCCCGTTCAGGTCATGCCCGGACTGCTGCGCACCGTCGTCGAGTTCACCCCCTTCGGGGCCGCGTCCCAGGCACTCGACCAGGCCGCTTCCGGAAGCTGGCCCGGCTGGACGCACCTCGCCGTCATGGCGGTGTGGACCGCCGTGCTCGGAGCCCTGTCGGCCCGGCTCTTCCGCTGGGAGTGACCGGGCGCCGCCGACGGGGGGAGACTGGGCCGGTACGGAACCGAGGGGGAGGGCGCCATGAGCGGCGGGACGACGGTCGAGCAGCGCTGGGAGCAGTTCTACCGGTACGGCCCCTGGACCCTCCTGGCCATCGCCGTCCTGATGGCCGCCCTGTCGTCCCGGCTGATCGGCATGACGGCCGGCGAGGTGCGCGCCGCCGGCGGCCTGGTCGTCGCGGCCTCGGCCCTCCAGCTCTGGTGGGACCGGACCAGGCCGGGGACCGGGCCGCACGCCCCCGCCGCGACGGTCTACTACGTGCTGCGGACGGTGGCCGCCTTCGCGCTGTGCTGGAGCAACCCGTTCTTCTCCATCTACGCCATCATCGGCTACTTCGACGTCGGCAGCCTGCTGCCGAAACGGTTCGCCCGCGCCGGACTGCTCTGCACCGCCGTCACCATGGCCGGCGCCCAGTCCGGCAGCGGCATGCCGCCCGCCTCGCTCACCAACTGGGGGGCCTTCGGGGCCCTCTTCGTCCTGCACGCCTCGCTCGCCCTCCTCTTCGGCAACCTGGGCGACCGCGAGGCCGAGAAGACCAGGCGCCAGACCGAGACCATCGGCGAACTGGAACGCGCCAACACCCGGCTGGAACAGGCCCTCGCCGAGAACGCCGCCCTGCACGCCCAGCTCCTCCTCCAGGCCCGCGAGGCCGGGGTCGCCGACGAACGGCGCAGGCTGGCCGCCGAGATCCACGACACGCTCGCCCAGGGACTGGCCGGGATCATCGCCCAGCTCCAGGCGGCCGCCTCCACCGGCGGC
The DNA here is from genome assembly GCF_008704555.1 of Streptomyces nitrosporeus. NCBI lineage: Bacteria > Bacillati > Actinomycetota > Actinomycetes > Kitasatosporales > Streptomycetaceae > Streptomyces > Streptomyces nitrosporeus. Next base: position 2,238,004 of record NZ_CP023702.1, on the reverse strand, counting down.
GGCGACCCCGCCCTGGCCCGCCGCCACCTCGACAGCGCCGCCGCACTCGCCCGGCACAGCCTCGGCGAGGCCCGGCGCTCCGTGCACAACCTGGTCCCCGCGGCCCTGGAGGAGGACGACCTGCCGGGGGCGCTGGAGAAGACGGTCACCGGCTGGGCCGAACGGCACGGTGTACGCGCGGACTTCACCGTCACCGGCACGGCCGAGCCGCTGCACGACGAGGTGGGCGCCACCCTCCTGCGCATCGCCGAGGAGTCCCTGGCCAACGCGGCCCGCCACGCCGGGGCCACCCGTGCCGGGGTCACCCTCTCCTACATGGGCGACGAGATCACCCTGGACGTCCGGGACGACGGCCGCGGCTTCGACCCCGCCGCCCTTCCGCCGTACAGCGGCGCCGGAGGCTTCGGGCTCGGCGGGATGCGGGCGCGGGCCGAACGGATCGCGGGCACGGTCACCGTGGAGTCCGAACCGGGCCTGGGCACCGCGGTGTCGGCGAGGGTCCCCCTGGTCCGGCCGGCCTGACGGGCCGGCGCGGGACAGCGGCGGCTCCCCCTGGCCCGGTGCGTCCGGCGGGCAGTACGGTGGCTGCGACATGACCGATGCCGCCCCCACCCCAGGTCCCGCCCGCCCCATCACCCTCGTCCTCGTCGACGACCACCCCGTCGTCCGGGACGGTCTGCGCGGGATGTTCACCTCCGCGCCCGGTTTCCGGGTGCTCGGCGAGGCCGCCGACGGGGTCGCCGCCGTCGGACTCGTCCTGGAACTGGACCCCGACGTCGTCCTGATGGACCTGCGGATGCCCGGCGGCGGGGGAGTGGCGGCCATCGCCGAACTCACCCGCCGGGGAGCCCGGTCCCGGGTGCTCGTCCTGACCACGTACGACACCGACTCCGACACGCTCCCCGCGATCGAGGCGGGCGCCACCGGCTACCTCCTCAAGGACGCGCCCCGCGACGAGCTGTTCACCGCGGTACGCGCCGCGGCCGAGGGCCGCACCGTGCTCTCCCCGGCCGTCGCCTCACGGCTGGTGACCCGGGTGCGGACCCCGGCCGGGCCGGCGGGCGAGGCGCTGTCCGCACGCGAGCGCGAGGTGCTCGCCCTCGTCGCCCGGGGCACCTCCAACCGCGAGATCGCCGCCGTACTGTTCATCAGTGAGGCGACGGTGAAGACCCACCTCACCCATGTCTTCGCCAAACTGGGCGCCAAGGACCGGGCCGCGGCCGTCGCCGTCGGCTACGAACGCGGCATCCTGGGCTGATCCCGTCCGCCGGACCCCGGCGGCGACGGCTCCCGCACCCGCAGCAGCAGCACCGTGCGCCCCGGCACCCTCAGCACCGACTCCGCCCGGTGCACCGTCCCCGGAGCCTCGGCCTGCTCCTCCGACGCGGTGTCCAGCACCAGTTCGTAGGCCGCCGCCCACGGCGCCCCCGGCAGCCGGACGTCGCACGGCTCGTGCCCGGCGTGCAGGACCGCCAGGAAGCTGTCGTCGGTGACCTGCCCGCCGGTGGCGTCCCGGCCGGGGATGTCGCGCCCGGAGAGGTACAGCGCCAGGGTGGCCGCCGGGGCGTACCAGTCGGCCTCGGTCATCTCCGTGCCCCGCGCGGTGAACCAGGCCAGGTCCCGCAGCCCGTCCGGGGCCTGCGGCGTCCCCGCGAAGAACGCCCGGCGGCGCAGCACCGGGTGGGCGTGGCGCAGGGCCAGCAGCCGTGAGGTCAGCTCCGTCAGCCGGCGCCACCGGGGCTGCTCCAGCAGGGACCAGTCCAGCCAGCCGGTCTCGTTGTCCTGGCAGTAGGCGTTGTTGTTGCCGCCCTGGGTCCGCCCCATCTCGTCGCCCGCCACCAGCATCGGCACACCGGTCGACAGCAGGAGCGTGGTGAGGAGGTTGCGCAGCTGCCGCAGGCGCAGCGCGCCGACGTCCGGGTCGTCGCTCTCGCCCTCCGCCCCGCAGTTCCAGGAGCGGTTGTCCTCCGTACCGTCGCGGTTGTCCTCACCGTTGGCCTCGTTGTGCTTGTGGCCGTAACTGACCAGGTCGCGCAGGGTGAAACCGTCGTGCGCGGTCACGAAGTTGACGGAGGCGTAGGGCCGCCGCCCGCCCCAGGCGTAGAGGTCGCTCGACCCGGTGAGCCGGTAGCCGAGATCGCGTACGTCGGGCAGCGCGCCCCGCCAGAAGTCGCGCACCGCGTCCCGGTAGCGGTCGTTCCACTCGGCCCACAGCGGGGGGAAGGCCCCCACCTGGTAGCCGCCGTCGCCGACGTCCCAGGGCTCGGCGATCAGCTTGACCCGGCGCAGCACCGGGTCCTGGGCGATCACCGCGAGGAACGGGGAGAGCATGTCGACGTCGTGCATCGAGCGGGCCAGCGCCGCCGCCAGGTCGAAGCGGAAGCCGTCGACGCCCATCTCGGTGACCCAGTAGCGCAGCGAGTCCGTGATCAGCCGCAGCACCTGCGGCCGCACCACGTGCAGGGTGTTGCCGCAGCCGGTGTAGTCCGCGTATCGGCGGGCGTCCGGCGCCAGGCGGTAGTAGCCGCGGTTGTCGACGCCGCGCAGGGACAGCGTCGGCCCGAGCTCGCCCGCCTCCGCCGTGTGGTTGTAGACCACGTCGAGGATCACCTCGATCCCCGCCCCGTGCAGCGCGCGCACCATCTGCTTGAACTCGCCGACCTGCCCGCCGGCCGTGCCGCTCGCGGCGTAGGCGGCGTGCGGGGCGAAGTAGCCGATGGAGTTGTAGCCCCAGTAGTTGCGCAGGCCCCGCCGCAGCAGGTGGTCCTCGTGCGCGAACTGGTGCACCGGGAGCAGTTCGACGGCCGTCACCCCGAGCCGCCGCAGATGGCCGAGGGCGGCGGGGTGGGCGAGCCCGGCGTAGGTGCCGCGCAGCCGGGGCGGGATGTCCGGGTGGAGCCTGGTGAAACCGCGTACGTGCAGCTCGTAGATGACCGTGTCCGCCCAGGGCGTCTTGGGCCTGCGGTCGTCCGCCCAGTCGTCGTCGTCATGGACGACGACCCCCTTCGGGACGTACGGCGCGGAGTCGCGGTCGTCGCGGACGGTGTCGGCGACGTGCTGGTCCGGCCAGTCCCGTACGTGGCCGTACACCTCGGGCGGCAGCGTGAAGTCGCCGTCCACGGCACGGGCGTACGGGTCGAGGAGGAGCTTCGCCGCGTTCCAGCGGGCACCGGTCCAGGGGTCCCAGCGGCCGTGCACCCGGTAGCCGTAGCGCTGCCCGGGGCGCACCCCGGGGACGAAGCCGTGCCAGATCTCATGGGTCAGCTCGGTCAGCGGGAGCCGGGTCTCCCGGCCCCCGGCGTCGAAGAGGCAGAGCACGACGGACTCGGCGCCGGCCGCCCACAGGGCGAAGTTCGTCCCCGCCCCGCCGTCCGGGCCCGTACGGTAGCGGGCCCCCAGCGGCATCGGGGCACCCGGCCATACGGGTGGCCGGTCCGGCTCCGGCCGCGGTGCCGTTCCGCGCGCCGCCGCCCTGCCCGCCGTGCGCGGCGGTTCCTCCCGCCCGGCTGTGCTCGACACGTCTCGGCCTCCTGCGACTCGTCGGGCGCGCCACCCGCGGGAAGGGCGCGCGGCGCCCGCGCCACGGCCCTTCCCGGTGGTGTCCTCCCCCCTGTTCTGCCCACGGCGCGGCCCGCGCTCACGTTTCCCCCGGGCGTGACCGTCGTTGGGCGGGGCGTGAACCACGAAGCGAAGAGAGCACGGACGGGTTCGGCCTCCGTGCTGACATGGGCAGGACTGTTCACCGTGCTGGCCCTGCTGGCGGGCTGCACCGAGGCGGCGACGCTCTTCGGGGACGACCGGGGCCCCGCGGACACCATCCGCGTCGTACCCAGGGACGGTGCCGAGAACGTGGACGCGGACAGCCGTGTCGAGGTGAGCGTCCCCGACGGGCGGCTGGAACGGGTCAGGGTGACACGGATCGAGGACGCGGAGCAGCGGGAGGTGGAGGGCCGGATCGCGGACGACGGCAGGTCGTGGAGACCCCACGGAGGGGTGCACCGGCTCGCGCTCGCCGGGAAGTACCGCGTCGAGGCCGTCGCGGTCGACGGCGACGGCGAACGGTCGGCCCGCAGCACCACGTTCAGGACCGCGGTCCCCGAGGACCGGTTCATCGGGTACTTCAAGCCGGAGAACCGGTCGACGGTCGGCACCGGGATGATCGTCTCCTTCGACTTCAGCCGGCCGGTGGAGAACCGCGCCGCGGTGGAGAAGGCGATCCGGATCACCGCGGAACCCGAGGTCGAGGTGGCCGGCCACTGGTTCGGGGCCTCCCGGCTGGACTTCCGGCCCGCCCGGTACTGGAGGCCGGGCACCGAGGTCACCGTCGACATCGGGCTGCGCGACGTGGAGGGCGCGCCCGGGGTGTTCGGCAGCCAGCGGAAGAAGGTGGTGTTCACCGTCGGCAGGGAGCAGGTCTCCGTGGTGGACGTCCGGGCCCACACCATGGAGGTCCGGCGCGACGGCCGGGTCCTCGGCACGGTGCCCGTCACCGCGGGCGCCGAGAGGACCACCACGTACAACGGCAAGATGGTGGTCTCCGAGATGCACGAGGTGACCCGGATGAACGGTGACACCGTCGGCTTCGGCGGCGAGTACGACATCAAGGACGTCCCGCACGCCATCAGGCTGACCAAGTCGGGCACCTTCCTGCACGGCAACTACTGGGAGCCGTCCGCGGTCTTCGGCGCCCGGAACACCAGCCACGGCTGCATCGGGCTGCGCGACGAGAAGGGCGGGAATTCCAGGACCCCCGCCGGATGGTTCTTCGAGCGGACCCTCGTCGGCGACGTGGTGGAGATCGTCAACTCCACGGACACCACGGTCGCGCCGGACAACGGGCTCGGCGGCTGGAACCTCGGGTGGGCGCGGTGGAAGGAGGGTTCGGCACTGCGCTGACCGGTCGCTGACCTGCGCGGGCCCCGGGACCGCCCGGGGCCCGGCCGGGACGGGTTGGGACACAACGGTGACACTCCCGGGGAGGGCGACCCGGCGTCCGGTGTGATTGTCTTTTCGCGAGCGTGCATGTGCAGCGCGCGGGGGTGCGGGCCATGGCGGGGCCAGGCCGTGCGAGGGGAGACGACCACAGTGAACGGGCTGCCGATATCGGGGGCATCGGCCGGGGCGGACAAGGGGCGGAGGGGGCGCGGGGCCCAGGGCCTCATGGCGCTGGTACTCGGCGCGCTGCTCCTGCTGGTGACGGCGTGCGGGGGGAGCGGCGCGGCCGCGGACAAGGGCGAGGACGGCAAGGGGACCGGTGGCGGGGGCGCCGACACCGCCGCCTCGCAGGCGGTGGTGACCATCGCGCCGAAGGACGGCGCCGACGACGTGGCGACCAGCGGGGCCCTGAAGGTCACCGCCGCCCAGGGCAAGCTGAGCACCGTCGAGGTCGCCGACCCCAAGGGCAACGAGGTCGAGGGCAAGATCGCCGCGGACGGGCTGAGCTGGGTGCCCGACCGGCACCTGGCCGCCGCGACCAGGTACACGGTGCACGCGGTCGCGAAGGACGCCGAGGGCCGCCAGTCGGCGAAGGACACCACCTTCACGACGCTGGTCCCGCAGAACACCTTCATCGGGCACTACACCCCCGAGGACGGTTCCACGGTCGGCGTCGGCATGCCGGTGTCGATCAACTTCACCCGGGGCATCACCGACCCGGAGGCCGTGGAGAAGGCGATCCGGGTGACGGCCGAGCCGGCCGTGGAGATCGAGCCCCACTGGTTCGGCAACGACCGCCTCGACTTCCGCCCCGAGAAGTACTGGGCCGCGGGCACGAAGGTGACCCTGCGCCTGGACCTGGACGGGGTGGAGGGACGGCCGGGCGTCTACGGCAAGCAGGCCAAGACGGTGAAGTTCACCATCGGCCGCAGCCAGGTCTCCACCGTCGACGCGCGCTCGCACCGGATGACGGTGGTCCGGGACGGCGAGCAGATCAAGGACATCCCGATCTCGGCGGGCGCACCGTCCACGACCACGTACAACGGGCAGATGGTCATCAGCGAGAAGCTCAAGGTGACCCGGATGAACGGTGACACCGTCGGCTTCGGCGGCGAGTACGACATCAAGGACGTGCCGCACGCGATGCGCCTGTCCACCTCGGGCACCTTCATCCACGGCAACTACTGGGGCGCCTCCGGCATCTTCGGCTCGACCAACACCAGCCACGGCTGTGTCGGTCTGCGGGACGTGCGCGGAGCCTGGGACAAGACGACCCCCGCCGCCTGGTTCTTCGACAACTCGCTGATCGGCGACGTCGTGGTGGTCAAGAACTCCGAGGACAAGGTGATCCAGCCGGAGAACGGCCTCAACGGCTGGAACATGGACTGGTCGGAGTGGACCGCCTGATCACGCCCCTCCCGGGGACGGCGGGGCCCGGTGCTGTGACCGACGGCACCGGGCCCCGCCGCGTTAGCGGCGGTTAACCTGCCTCCATGACCGTAACCCTCGAAGTACGTGACCACGTCGGCACGATCCGGCTGGACCGCCCGCCGATGAACGCCCTCGACACCGGCGTCCAGGACCGGCTGCGCGAACTCGCCGCCGAGGCGTCCCGGCGCGACGACGTGCGGGCCGTGATCCTCTACGGCGGCGAGAAGGTGTTCGCGGCGGGCGCGGACATCAAGGAGATGCAGGTGATGGACCACGCGGCCATGGTCGGGCGGTCCAAGGACCTTCAGGACGCCTTCACCGCCGTGGCCCGCATCCCCAAGCCCGTGGTGGCCGCCGTCACCGGGTACGCGCTCGGCGGCGGCTGCGAACTCGCCCTCTGCGCCGACTTCAGGATCGCCGCCGACAACGCGAAGCTGGGGCAGCCGGAGATCCTGCTGGGCCTGATCCCCGGGGCCGGCGGCACCCAGCGCCTGGCCCGGCTCGTCGGCCCGGCCAAGGCCAAGGACCTGATCTTCACGGGCCGTCAGGTGAAGGCCGAGGAGGCGCTGGCGATCGGCCTGGTCGACCGGGTGGTGCCCGCCGCCGAGGTCTACGGGCAGGCACTCGCCTGGGCCTCCCGGCTCGCCAAGGGGCCCGCGCTGGCCCTGCGGGCCGCCAAGGAGGCCGTGGACGCCGGGCTGGAGACGGACATCGACACCGGGCTCACCATCGAACGGACCTGGTTCGCCGGGCTGTTCGCGACCGAGGACCGCGAGCGGGGGATGCGCAGCTTCGTGGAGGAGGGGCCGGGCAAGGCCACCTTCCTCTGACGGCCCCGCGGCGGACCTGCCGCGGGCACGTGGGGTACACAGGGACGTGCGTTCATCCCTGCGGGCGGATTGACGGGACCTCGGGGCAGTCTCGGGGTCCCGTGCGCACGCCGCCCCCAGGGTGCTCCGGCCGGCTCGTATCACCGCAGGTCGAGACCGGTTTCCGGGCGTCCTCTCTGCCCCTGGCATATGTCAGGAACCTTGCGCGGGACTCTCCGTCCCGGACGGGGGATTCCCCGGGAACGGCCACGGAGCGCGTTCGCTGCGGCCATGATGGTGGGCATGGCGGGCCTGGAGGGTGTGGAGCAGCCGCGACCGCGCAGCAGTGCGGCGGCGGCACGCTGGATGACAGCCGCGGAAGACGAACTGGCGTTCAAGGCGCTGGAGTTGTTCGGGAATCCGACGGAGGGCGAGGTGCGGCTGCCCTCGCGGCCGGAGTCCGCGGCCACCGCGCGGCGGATCACCACCTGCGTGATGCTGCGCCAGTGGAACCTCCCGCCGCAGACCGTCGAGTACGGCGAGCTGCTGGTCTCCGAGCTCGTCGGCAACGCGGTGCGGCACACCGGGGCACGGGTCTTCGGGCTGCGGATGCTGCGGCGCCGGGGCTGGATCCGGATCGAGGTGCGCGACCCCTCGCGCGGGCTGCCGTGCCTGATGCCCGTGAGGGCCATGGACGTCAGCGGGCGCGGGCTCTTCCTGGTGGACAAGCTCTCCGACCGGTGGGGCGTCGATCTCTTACCCCGCGGCAAGACGACCTGGTTCGAGATGCGCATCCTGGACCGCTGAGCGGCCCCACCCCCCTCCCGCCCGACCGCGCGGGCGCTCCGCATGCCCGCGCGGGGCCGTGGCGCCCCGCCCGGGAAACCAGAAGCCCCCGGTCTGCCGGGGTGCGGCTTGCGGGGGCTTCTGCGGGGGGCCGTGGAATGGGGGGTGTGTCCACGGCCGCTCATGGGACCTGGCTCGGGTCGGAGGAGGTCGTGTCACCGACTATGGCAGATACCCGACGGCGGTTCCAAAACGGCATAACGGGCGGTTTGGTCAAATAAGGTGCAACGGGCTTGTGAAATGCAGGTGTGATGGGTCACTGGCCTGGAATTGCCTGCATAGGTATGAGCTTGTCCGGTTGATTCATCGGTGATCTTTTCCGTGCTGTCACCCTGCGCGCCCGGTGGCTCGCCCGCTGGATCCGGCGGAGCCGCCGCCGGTTAACCTGACCTCCGTCAACAAGCCGAACCAGCGGAACACGCTGGACAGAGGGGTGGAACAGTGGCGGACATCGAGTCGGCACGCAAGGCTTTCGAGCGCTTCGACCAGAACGGCGACGGCCGGATAACGGCGGCCGAGTACAAGAGCGCGATGGCGCAGCTCGGCGATCCCTACGTCACGGAGACCGTGGCCCAGGCGGTCATCAACGCGCACGACGGCAACGGCGACGGCGAGCTCACCTTCGACGAGTTCTGGGCCTCGCAGAACAAGGCCTGACCGGCGCCGGCCCGGTGATCCCGGGCCGGCACCGCGAGCGGCCCGGCTACTTGAGGTAGACCAGGCCGTCGGTCGTGAGGGTCGGCCGTCCCTTCGTGCCGACCACCACGATCTTGACCGTGTGCTTGGCTGAGCTCGCCCAGGTCTTCGTCCAGACCGCCTGCCGGTAGGCGGTCTTGGAGGACTTCAGGTCCACCGTGGCCGCCTTCACACCGTCGACGTAGACGTACGCCTGGCCCGAGGACGCGGCCCGGGACACCACCCAGGAGGCCGAGCGGCCGGTGAACGTCCAGGTCAGGGACGCCTTCTTGGTCGCGCTCGAATACGACTTGCCGCCGAGGTAGCTGGAGGAGGTCCTCGTCGTCCAGGTCCCGCTCCTCTTCGCCGCGGACTCCTGGAGGATGACCGGCGTCCCCGTGACCGAGGCGGATCCGGCGTTGCCCGCGCGGTCGTAGGCCGTCATCTTCCAGGCCGTGGCCGTACCGGGCCTGGCCGTGTGCGAGGCGCTGGTGACGGTGGGCCCGTACGTCTTCGCCACCGGGGCGGTCAGCCGCACGTCCTTGAGGAGCACCGCGTCGGCGGCCTTCCACTTCAGGGTGAGCGGGACGGCCTTCGTGTTCACCGTGCCGGTGCGCAGGGCGAGGTAGGGCTTGGTGGAGAAGACCGGCGCGGTGCGGTCGGCGACGACGGTGGCCGCCGCCGACACCGAGGTCCTGCCCGACAGATGGGTGGCGCGCACCTGGACCTTGTGGCTGCCCGCGGCGAGCGTGGCCTTGGCGGAGGCGACGGTGCCCTTGACGGTGGCGACGGACTTCCCGTCGACCAGCAGGTCGTAGGACTTGACGAAGGCGGACGGCGTGGAGGCGGACCAGCCGACGGTGATGCCGGCCTTGGTGTAGTACGCCGAGCCCGACAGGGCGGCTCCCGACACCGACGTGACCTTGAGCCCCGCCACGGGACCGGCCGCGTATCCGCGGATCACCGGGAGCTGGGCGTAGAGCTTGCCCCCGGGGCACTGGGTGTTGAAGCCGTCGCGGTGCCCGGAGATCTGCTGGAAGGTGTAGGCCGTGCCGGCGGTGAACTTCTTGCCGGAGTAGTTCGTCCCGGCGGCCCCCGCGACCAGGGTGGTGGTGCCCGCCGGGTTGCCGCCGTACTGGCCCAGCTTCCACGCGGCGACCCGGGCGACCGCGGCCGTCGCGGGGCTCGCCGCCGAGGTGTCCGTGTACATGCCGATGACGGCGATGCCCGTGGTCTCACGGTTGAAGCCGTAGGTGTGCGCGCCCTGGACCGCGCGGTCCACGCCGCCCTTGCGGCCCTCGAAGACGGTGCCGCACTTGTCGACCAGGAAGTTGTAGCCGAGGTCCTTCCACCCGTTGGACTTCACGTGGAAGGCGTGCAGGCCCCGCACGATCGCCGGGGAGTCCGCGCAGGAGTAGGAGTTGGTCTGCGCGGTGTGGTGGACGAAGACGGCCTTGACCTTGGCCATGTAGTCCGGGGACTCGTCGTTGAGGGACTCGTCGGCGTTCCAGCCGGCCCGGGAGACGATCGGCGGCTGGGGCATCGTCGACGGCGGCGCGGGGGACACCGTCGCGCTCGGTGCGGTGGACGGGGCCCCGGTGGACGCCGAGGCCGAGGGGGACGCCGTGGTGGGCTCCGCGCTCGGCTCCGCGGACGGGGGCGGCGGGTCCGACGTCACCGTGGGGGAGGGCTGTTCGCCCGCCGGGCCGGTGGGGGTGTCCTCCGGTTCGGCGGAGGGCTCCGTGCCGGAGCCGTCGGCCGGCGGGACGGGCGGCTCCTGGGACGGCTCGTCGGTGGCGTCGGCGGCATCGACGGCGTAGGCGGCGGGTTCGGGCGCGGTGCCCGTGGTGCGGCCGGGGTCCACGGTGTCCAGCCGCAGTCCCTCCGGAAGCCCGGCCGAGGTGCCGTCCGCCGTGGACACCCGGACCTCCACACCGTCGGACGGGCCGACCCAGCGGGGCTCGGTGCTGCCGCGGACCCCGGACTGCCCGGCTTCCGTACGGCCGTCGATCTCGGTGTCCAGGGGCAGCCAGGCCGTCCAGTCGCCCGTCGCGGAGGACCGCGTACGGGCCTCGACGGTGCCCGTCACCCGGGCCGAGGGATCGGTCCAGGTGACGCCCAGCATGCTGAACGGCTTGCTGTCCCGCTGCGCCAGGGAGGCGGACGTCCCGTCACCGGACACCTTCAGCGCCGAGGCGTGCACGTCCACGTCGGCCGGGACGGACGCGGCACGCGCGTCCTCCGGCATACCGGAGGTGCCGGTCACCCCCTCGAACACCAGGACGCCCGCCACGGCCGTCGTGGCAACGGCGGCCGTGGCCCATATTCTTCGCTTCACTCGCACGTGATCCCCGAGGATGACGACCGCCGCAGCGGTGGTTCAACAGATGTCACGGCCGGCTCCGCGACCGTTTCTTCACACGATGGTCGCGGATTCCGCCGATGATGTCCCCACCTTAGGGAACCAACCTGGTCACGATCCGCGGGGCCCGGGGATCCGTCACGATCCCCGGGCCCCGGGAACGGCGCGGGGCGCCGTTCGCGTGTCAGGCGGCGAAGTGGCGGGAGAGCGTCTCCCGCCCCTCCGGCTCCGTCAGGTCGGGACGGGTATAGCGTTCCGCGCGCGCGTGGTAGTCGAAGTCGCCGCGCACCAGGCCCCGGTAATCACGTACGCAGCGCTCCAGGGCCTCCCGTACCGGGCCCTCGATGCCCGCGGCCGCGATCTCCCCGATCAGCTCCCCCTCGGCCCGCCGGACCCGCTCGGCGATCCGCGCGAGCTGCACCCCGGCCTCGTCCACCGCCTCCTGGAGGGTGGAGCCGCGGTCCCGCTGGATGAGCCGGACCGCGTTGTGCTCGTACCCGAGGAGGGCCTCCTTCTCGAACGAGCAGATGTCGTTGCACAGGCCGGAGTGGTCCGTCACCGCGGTGCGCAGCGCGATGTACGCGGGCAGGCTGCGGGCGTACTCCGGGAGGTCGATCCCGGCGGTGATCTCGTGCAGGTCCAGGAAGGGCTGCATCGCGACGGAGTCCCGGCGGTGCAGCGTGAACTCGGCCCGGCTGGGGACCTTTCCCGCGGCGCGCTCCACGGTCTCCGCGTAGTACGTCCAGAGCCAGGCGACGGTGTCGCGGCGGAACTGCCGGACCCAGTCGGGGGACCGGCCCGGACAGGTGCGCTCCCGCAACTCCACGAGCGCGTGCTCCATGGGGACCTGGGGCCCGGCGCCGTCCAGGACGTCCACCAGCCGGGCGATCGCCCTCCCGCACACCCGGGGGTCGCGGCCCGCGGGCCCGTCGTCGAATTCGTCGTCCACCAGGAACGCCCAGAACAGCCATTGGCAGAAGAGGTCGAGGTGCTGCTGGGAAGCGCCGGGGAAAATGAGTGAGATCCAGAGTTCGGGCCGGGTCCGGAGCATCTTCTTCCGCGCCGCGGGGGAGAGGGAGAGGCCGTTCTCCTCCGCCCACCGCCAGGCCGCCGACTTGGTCGCTTCCATACCCGGGTTGCACCCGGCACTACGGAACGGCATGTGAAACGCCGGTAAGGCAATGTGGCTCATTGGTGCCCCTCGTCGAGTCGATACGGTGAAGGCCGGCCGGGGTGCCGGCCGGCACGACGCGCCGGACCCCGCCCGCCGCCGGGCCCCCCACGGGGGACGCGGTGGCAGAGGCCAAAGGGTCACCGTACGAGGTGAGATGGCCCACGGCGCCCCCTTTCTCCTCTCGGGGCGGACGTGTCCGAACAGGCCGGCCGGCCGTACGGCCTCGGTCACGTCACCTCGCGTCACGGGCAGTCAACCCCTTGTGGGGAGTTGATGGAAGCCATACGTGACCGAAAACGAGTGATCGCTGCGAAAAACTGCTCATCCATGAGTGTGTTGTGGCGCGTGTCGTAGGTGGACCGGCCGGCCTCGGGGCAGCGCCCCGGGCCGGCCGGCGGTCATGGCGACGGTGCGCTCCGGTCCGCCGGCGCGCGCGCCCCGGTCAGCCGGTTCCGGCCGCGGTCCCGGCCGCGGTCCCGGCCCCGGGCGAGGCCGCGGTTTCGGTTCCGGTTCCGGTTCCGGTGGTGAACACGGTCTCGAAGGAGGCGCGGAACAGCTCCCGTACCTCCGCGGCGCCGAGACCCTCGGCCCGCGCCTGGTGCAGCCATTCGTTCAGTGAGGAGCGCAACGGCCACTCGGGGTCCGAACCCGGCTCCGCCAGGGACCGGGTGATGAACGTCCCCGCCCCTTGACGCACCTCGGCCAGCCCCGCGCGCTCCAGCTCGCGGTAGGCCTTGAGCGTCGTGTTGGGGTTGACCTTGGTGGCGGCGGCGACCTGGGCGGCCGTGGGCAGCCGGTCACCTTCCACCAGGGCGCCCATCCGCAGGGCCTGTTCGACCTGCCGGACGATCTGGAGGTAGGTCGCCACCCCGCTGCGCCGGTCGATGCGGAACACGACCACCTGCATCACCTTCCGCTCGGTTGACGGTATTTTACGAGGCGGGGCGGCCGGTCAGAGCGCACGCCGCGGCGCCTGCCACACGACGAACGCCGTGAGCAGCGCGGTTCCCGCCAGCAGGACGGCGGCACCGGTCCACTGCATGGCCGCCATCTGGTCGTAACCGAGGTACTCGACGACGTTGTCGACGATGCCCTTGTCCGCGATGCACGCGGCCTGCGCCTTCTCCGTGTACTCGGCACAGGAGCCCCAGCCGAACAGCTGCCCGTCGGCGTTCGCCACCCAGCGGTCCAGTTCGTACGACTCGGAGAGACGGGCGGGCAGTTCGCCCTCCAGCGGATAGACGAAGGTGCGGGACGGCGCCAGATGCGTCCTGACCATGCCCCAGGCGGTCTCCACCGCCACCGCGAAGAGGAACGTGACCAGCATCGAGGGCAGGACCCGGCGCACGAGCACCCCGATGGTCACACCGGCCGCGGTCAGGAAGAGCGCGAGCGCGGGAAGCACCGGGCCGGTGTTGTCGAACACCGAACCCTCCAGCCAGGTGTACGAGAGCACCGAACGGTAGGGCTCCCACCACCAGGTGTGGACCGCGGAGATCACCGCGCAGACGACCAGGGTGGCGGTGAGGCACCAGCCCAGTTTGGCGGCCAGCCAGCGCCGGCGGGACACGGACTGGGTGCTGACGAGCCTGGCGGTGCCCTGCTCGCTGTCGGCGGCGATCAGCGGGGCACCGAGGAACACCGCCAGTACGACGGGCAGCGCGCCGAGCAGCATCATGAGGAGGTCGTACTGGTCGCCGGTGACCGGCGTCGGTGCCGGCCGCTCGGGCCAGCCGGCCGCGTCGAGCACCTCGACCAACTGCCCGCGCTGGTAGCCGATCCAGAGCGGAACGGCCACCGTGACACCCAGCAGGCACAGCCAGGTGGCCCGGTGCTGGCGCCATATCAGCCAGGTCAGTCCGCGTACCGCCCTCCGGGGGGCGGTACGTCCGGCGGGCGTCCCGGTCAGGGTGGTGCTCATACGGTCGTGGCCCCCTCGGCCTCGGTGCGGGCGCCGGGTGTGTACAGCGCGGGTACGTCCGGCGAGCGGAGATGGGCGAGCAGCACTTCCTCCAGGCTGGGCTCGGACACCTGCCAGCCGCCGCCGAGCGGGCCGTCGGTCCGCACCATCGCCTGGAACTGCCGCCCCTGGATCCGGCTCTCGACGACCGTGTGGCCGAGGAGGGCGGCCGGCAGCGCGCCGTTCTCGGCGACCCCGGTCACCATCCGGTGGGCGGGGACCAGCGCGTCCGCGTCCCCGGCCATCCGGACCCGGCCCTGGGAGAGGACCAGCAGGTAGTCGCACATGTCCTCCAGTTCGGTGAGCATGTGCGAGGACATCACCACGGTCGTGCCGCGCTCCACGGCCTCCGCCATCAGCAGGGTGCTCATCTCGTCCCGGGCCAGCGGGTCCAGATCGGACATCGGCTCGTCCAGCAGCAGCAGGTCCGGCCGCTTGCCGAAGGCGAGCGCGAAGGCGACCCGGGTCCGCTGCCCGCCGGAGAGCGTGCCGGTCCTGGCCTCCATCGGTATGCCGCCCGCGCAGACGATCCGCTCCGCCGCGGCCATGTCCCAGCCCGGGTTGAGCTCGGCGCCCATCCGCAGGGACTCGGCGACGGTGAACCGCTTGAACAGGGGCTTGTCCTGCGCGAGGAAGGCGTATCTCGGCATCGTCGCCGGGTCGCTCACCGGGACCCCGAACGCCCGCAGTTCGCCCTCCGTCGGGACGACCTGGCGGGTGGCCATGCCCAGCAGGGTGCTCTTCCCGGCGCCGTTCGGCCCGACCAGGCCGCAGATCCTGCCGGCCGGCAGCCGGAAGGAGCAGTCCCGCAGTGCCCAGCCCCGGCGGTACCGCTTGCCCAGGCCGCGTGCCTCCAGGGCCCAGGCGGCCCCGGAGGCGGCCGGCGTGTTCGTCTCAGCCACGCGCTCTCCCTCGATTCCATTAGTCAATTAATGGAATCATGGTTAGGAGGGGAGTGCGTGTCAAACCGGTGCCTCCGGGAACGGGCCGGCCCCGGCGCACACGCGGTGCTCCGGGGCCGGAGGAGAGGACGGACGGGCGGGGAGAGGGAGGGGCGAGGATGCCGGGAGGGGCGGCGGCACCGTGCGGGGCGGGGTGCG
Organism: Streptomyces nitrosporeus; assembly: GCF_008704555.1. Classification (NCBI taxonomy): domain Bacteria; kingdom Bacillati; phylum Actinomycetota; class Actinomycetes; order Kitasatosporales; family Streptomycetaceae; genus Streptomyces; species Streptomyces nitrosporeus. The sequence goes on along the minus strand of NZ_CP023702.1, from coordinate 2,222,712 downwards.
CGGGCCCGGGGTCAGCCGCGCAGCACCGCCTTCTCCCGCGGGTACTCCACCGCGTCGGACACCCGGTGCCCGAGGGCCCTCAGGCGCTCGGCGACCTCAGCCGGGCTCCGCCCCGTCAGCCCCGCGCTGCGCAGCACGTGTTCGGGCAGGAACTCGTCCTTGTAGGAGCGGTCGGTGGTGGCGAGCAGGGCGACATCCCGCTCGTCGGCTTTCCCGGGCAGGCGCGCCGACTCGTGCAGCCAGTGGCCGAAACCGGCCAGCCGGGCGACGGTCTCCGCCGGACTCAGCCCCGTCGCGAGGGAGGCGCGCAGCACGTGCTCCAGCCGCAGGCCGACGACGGTGTTCACCGGCAGCCAGGGCGCGTGGCCGTCGAGGTTCCGGCTGAGCAGGACGAAGTCCTCCGGCCCGGGGGCGTCCGGGAGTTCCGCCTCCGGTGCGGCACAGCCGAGCTCCCGGAGCCGGGCCGCGATCTCCCCGGGGCGGCGTCCCGTCTCCCGCGCGACGGCGAGGACGTGCCCGGGGGCGGAGGCCGTGCGGGAGGGGTGGTGCCCGTCGTGGGCGTCCACGGTGTGCCCGAGGAGGAGGTCGTCCGAGGGATCCGGTACGTACGGCAGCCGGATGCCGAGCGCGAGCAGGCGCCGGGCCGCGGTGTACGGGCTGCACCTCAGCTCGGCCGCCGTGCTCAGGACGTGGGCCGGGTGCGCCGTGTCGCCCTGTTCCAGCCACTCGCCGTCCCCCCTCGTGCCCGTGCGGATGAGCAGGACGTCCCTGGGGCCGGGCGTTTCGGGCAGCGGCGGGTGGTCCGGCCGGTAGCGGTAGCCCAGGGCGGTCAGCCGGCGGGCGATCTCGGCGGGGCCGCGGTTCTCGCGTACGGCCGACGCGACCGTCTGCCGCAGCGACACCGGTTCCGTCACGTCCAGCCAGGTGGAGCTGTACGAGGTCACCGTCTTCAGCAGTGCGGCGTCCTCGGGGGAGACCGCTGCCGGCAGCGGGCCCTCGCACCGCTGTACGTTCTCGTACCCGAGGTCCGTCAGCCGCGCCGCGACGGTTTCGGGGCTCCGGCCCAGTTCCGCGGAGGCCGCCAGCAGATGGCCGTAGGGCACCGGCACGGCAGGATCCAGCCAGGGGTAGTGGCCGTTCAGGTTCCTGCTGGCGAGGCGCAGGTCGTCCGGGTCGTGGGGCCCGGGCGCGAAGTGTTCGGGGGCGGGGGCCAGGGGCATCGGGGTGGCCTTTCGGTGGAGGTCGGTGCGGGCCGGGGCGGGACGGCGCGGGCGGCGGCCGGCCGGGGACGGCGCGGGGCGCGGTCGGCCGGGGACGGCGCGGGGGCGCGGCCGGCCGGGGACGGCGCGGGGGACGGTCGGCCGGGGGTGGCGCGGGGCGGTCACTCGGAGACGGCGATGTAGCGTCCGTCCCCGTCCTCCTCGTCGTCGTCCTCGTCCGGCTCGCTCCGGCCGCTCAGGTCCACCCGGACCCCGGCCGGCTCCAGCGCCTTCCACAGCCGCAGCATCATGGCGTGGCTGAGGAAGTGGTGGGAGAGGTCGAGTTCGTCGAGACCGGTGAGCGGCTGCCCGTGCAGCAACGCCTCGGCACCCGTGTCGGAGAGGACGCCCATCGACAGCTTCAGCGTGCGCAGCTGGGACACGACAGGGGCCGAGGCCAGCGCGGCGGCCAGCTCGTCCTGCACCGGGCTGTTCTGCAGCCCCAGATGGCGCAGGGCGGGCTTGCCCTGGCCGGCCAGCAGGGGGGCGAGCTGCTCGACGGTCGTGCCGCCGCCGTACCAGTCGTCTCCGAGCCAGAGCTCCAGCCGCTCCAGCGAGGGCAGTTCGGCCGCGGCGATGTGCTCGGCGGCCTCGGGAGGCAGCCCGCCGGACTCGACCCGCAGGGACCGCAGTTCCTGATGGCCCGTCACCGGGAAGTCCAGGTCCTCCCCGCCGCGTACCGCCAGCTCCCGGAGCCCGGGGAACGCCTCCAGCAGAGGGGCGAGGTCGTGGAGCCCGATGGTGGAGATCATCGACTCCTCGTCCTCCAGGTCGCCGAGGAAGACCGCCTCCAGCGCGGTGAGCCGCTCACGCGCGTCGATGAGGTAACGGTCCCCGCCGCCGCAGTCCCAGCCGTACCAGGGGTGGCCGAGGACGACGGCCCGCACCTTCTCCAGCTCGACCGTTTCGGTGAACCGCTGCCAGCGCGTCGTCGCGTCGTCGTCGCTCATGTACTGCCCGCACGACAGGCGCCAGGCCACGGAGCCGGCGTCGGGCAGGTCCGCGGGGTCCGCGCAAGGGGGGAAGGTGTACACGGGCAGTCCGTGAAAGGCCCGCACGTGGTGCACATATGACACGGTATCGCTCCTGTGGGTCCATGCTGCGGTCGTCCGTGTGTTCTATCAGCACGGTCCGACAGCGGGACCGGGAGGCGGGCGGGGCCTCCCGAAGGGCGGTCCACCCGCCCCGCGGATCCGGCATGATCGGGGCCGGAACGGACGAGTGATGCGGGACGGGAGAGGAACGGCGTGGCTTTCGGGGGACAGAATCCGTACGGGCCGCAGCGGCAACCGGACGGCGGGCACACGGTGCCACCGGTACCGCCGCAGCCCGGAGCCGGCCCCTACCAGGGCGGCAATCCCTACCAGGGGCCCGGCCCCTACCAGGGCGGCAATCCGTACCAAGGACCCGGCCCCTACCAGGGACCCGACCCCTACCGGGGCGGCAGCCCGTACCAGGGCCCGAATCCCTACCAGGGAGGCCCGCAGCCGTACCCCGGTCCCTCTCCCGTGCCGTACCCGCAGCTCCCCGTGCCGTACGGCCCCTATATGCCGCCGCCCCCCTCCGTGTGGCAGCGGTTCCGCGCCGGCGACTGGCCCCCGCTGTCCACGCTGCTCCAGCGCCTCGGCGCCCACTGGTACGTGCTGGCCGCCCTGGTGTGCTGCGCCCTGCCGTTCTTCCTGATGTTCGTGATCGGCTATCCGATGGCCCGCTCCGCGCGCCTGATGGCGCACCGGCGCTTCCCCCCGTTCCACCGCCGTGTGCAGGACCCGCAGGTGACACGGGTGCAGAAGGCCAGGGCGTGGTGCGCGCTGGCCGCCTCCCTGCTGATCCTCTGCCTCTACGGCACGGAGGCCGACGTCGAGGAGCTGCAGGAGCAGTTCATGATCCGGCTGGCGATCACACCCTGGCTGCTGCTCCTCACCGCCCCTGTGGTGATCCTGGTCCTGTTCCGGATCTCGTCCCCGGCCGCGCGGCCCCGGATGAGGGCCGGGATCGGCCCCGCCGCGCGCTCGGCGCTGTGGTTCGTCGGCGCGACCACGGCTGTCCCGCTGCTCTTCATGGGCGCGGTGTTCATCGGGGTGCAGCTCCAGGACGCGGACCCGCCCGCGCTCTTCACCCTCGCGACGTTCGTCCCCGCCCTGTGGATGGTGCTCTTCGTCGGATTCGCCTCCGTCAGCGTCGTGCGCACCGTCTTCGGCACCTCCGAGATGCACGCCGCGCTCCCCGCGCTGCTGACCGGTCTGCTGGTGTGGGAGCTGACCGCCGTCAACCTCCTGTCCGGAATGCCGCCGGGCCCGCCCCTCGTGCAGATCGCCGCCGTCGTCTGCGGCCCCGCCTCGGTCTCGGCCGTGGCCTGGTGGGAACTCAGGCGCCTGCGCACCCGCTTCGGGGTGCGGCTGCGCGCCTGAACGGCCGGCCCGGCACGCTCTCCCGCGGGTGCCGGGAGGGCGGTGCGCGTCCGGGCGCGACAGGCTGCCACTTAAGTCAAGCCGGAAGAAAAGGCGTGTCAGAGTTATTGACCGCACCGGAGGGGGCGGGCATGGTTCGGGAGAGCGCTCTCCCGTGTGCCCGTTCCCCCCGAGGAGATTTCCGTGCCTCTATTTGGCATGCCCCTGTCTAATTCGCCCTCTCTCGCGCCACCCGCCCCCGGACGCCTGCGCCGAGGCGTCACGGGTGCCGTCGTCACCGCGCTGGCCGCCTCCCTCCTGGCGGTCGTCCCGGGCACCGCGGCGCAGGCCGCTCCCGCGCTCCTGTCCCAGGGCAAGCCGGTCACCGCGTCCAGCCAGGAGCACTACGGGACCCCGGCGGCCGGCGCGGTCGACGGGGACCTCGGCACCCGCTGGTCGAGCGCCGCCTCCGACGCGCAGTGGCTCCAGGTGGACCTCGGCGCCCCCGTCGGGATCGGCCAGGTGGTGCTGCGCTGGGAAGCGGCCTACGCCAAGGCCTACCGGATCCAGCTGTCGACGGACGGCGTGAACTGGTCGACGGCCTACTCGACCGCGGACGGCGCGGGCGGGACCGAGACCCTCCCGGTCTCCGGCACGGCCAGGTACGTGCGGATGCAGGGCGTGACGCGGGCCACCGGGTACGGCTACTCCCTCTGGGAGTTCCAGGTGTACGGCACCGACGGCGGACCGGTCCTGCCGGGCGGCGGCGACCTGGGCCCCAACGTCCACGTCATCGACCCCTCGACCCCGGACATCCAGGGCAAGCTGGACCGGGTCTTCCGGGAGCAGGAGTCGGCCCAGTTCGGCTCGGGCCGGCATGCCTTCCTGTTCAAGCCGGGTACGTACGACAACCTCAACGCCCAGATCGGCTTCTACACCCAGATCGCCGGTCTCGGGCTGCGCCCCGGCGACACCACCATCAACGGCGACGTGACCGTCGACGCGGGCTGGTTCAACGGCAACGCCACCCAGAACTTCTGGCGCGGCGCCGAGGGCCTGACCGTCAACCCGGTCAACGGCACCAACCGGTGGGCCGTCTCCCAGGCGTCCTCCTTCCGCCGCATGCACGTCAAGGGCGGCCTCAACCTGGCGCCGAACGGCTACGGCTGGGCCAGCGGCGGCTACATCGCCGACTCCAGGATCGACGGCCAGGTCGGCAACTACTCGCAGCAGCAGTGGTACACCCGGGACAGCTCCATCGGCGGCTGGTCCAACAGCGTCTGGAACCAGACCTTCTCGGGTGTCCAGGGCGCACCGGCCACCAGCTTCCCCGAGCCCCGCTACACCACGCTCGACACCACCCCCGTCTCCCGCGAGAAGCCCTACCTCTACCTGGACGGGGACACCTACAAGGTGTTCGCGCCCGCCAAGCGCGTGAACGCCCGCGGCACCAGCTGGGCCGGCGGCACCCCGCAGGGCGAGTCCGTCCCGCTCGACCGGTTCTACGTGGTCAAGCCCGGCGCCACCGCCGCCACCATCAACCAGGCGCTGGCCCAGGGCCTGAACCTGCTGTTCACCCCGGGCGTCTACCACGTCGACCGGACCATCGAGGTGAACCGCGCGAACACCATCGTGCTCGGCCTCGGCCTCGCCACGGTCATCCCGGACAACGGCGTCACCGCGATGAGGGTCGCGGACGTCGACGGCGTCCGGCTCGCCGGATTCCTGATCGACGCCGGACCGGTCAACTCCAGGACACTGCTGGAGATCGGCCCGCAGGACGCCGGCGCGGACCACGCCGCCAACCCCACCACCGTGCAGGACGTGTACATCCGCATCGGCGGCGCCGGCGCGGGCAAGGCCACCACCAGCATGGTCGTGAACAGCGACGACACCCTCATCGACCACACCTGGGTGTGGCGCGCCGACCACGGCGAGGGCTGGGGCTGGGAGACCAACCGCGCCGACTACGGGGTCCGCGTCAACGGCGACGACGTGCTCGCCACCGGCCTGTTCGTCGAGCACTTCAACAAGTACGACGTCGAGTGGTACGGCGAGCGCGGCCGCACGGTCTTCTACCAGAACGAGAAGGCGTACGACGCCCCCGACCAGGCGGCCATCCAGAACGGCGCGACGAAGGGGTACGCCGCCTACCGCGTCGACGACTCGGTGGACACCCACGAGGCGTGGGGGCTCGGCAGCTACTGCAACTACAACGTGAACCCGGCCATCGTCCAGGACCACGGCTTCAAGGCACCCGTCAAGCCGGGGGTGAGGTTCCACAGCCTCCTGGTGGTGTCCCTCGGCGGTATGGGCCACTACAACCACGTCATCAACGACACCGGGGCGTCCACCGCCCCCGCCGGCACCTCGACCGTGCCGTCCACCGTCGTCTCCTTCCCCTGAGGCGCCCGGTCCTCACCGCCGTACGGGCCGCCGCGCGGCGGTGAGGACCCCGATCGCCTTCCGGGCCGGGCGGCCCGTGCCCCCGCGGCCCGGCCCGGAAGGGCCCGCGCGGCGGCGCCGCGCACCTCCCTCCACCGAAGACGCCGTACGCGAGCCGGCCCGAGAGGGCCCGGTCCCCGCGCGACCGGCGCCACGAAGCAGCCAGGAGCACATGTGACCAGTCCCCCCTCCGCCCCCGCCCGCCCCCGCGGGCGCCACGGAACGTCCCTCGTGGCACTCGGCGCCCTCCTGGCGTCCTCGCTGGCCCTGAGCCTGTCCCCGCGGGCACAGGCCGCGGAGACGCTCCTCTCCCAGGGCCGGAAGGCCACCGCCTCCTCCCAGGAGGGCGAGGCGTTCACCGCGGGCGCAGCCGTCGACGGCGACCTCACCGGTACCCGGTGGGCGAGCCGGTGGCAGGACGCCGAATGGATCCAGGTCGACCTCGGCGCGGTCAAGAACCTGAGCCGCACCGTCCTGACCTGGGAGAGCGCCTACGGCAAGGACTACGAGATCCAGGCGTCCGACAACGGCACCGACTGGCGGACCCTGAAGACCGTGACGGGCGGCGACGGCGGCACGGACGACCTCGCCGTCTCCGGCTCGGGCCGGTACGTCCGCATGCAGGGCCTCGCACGCGCCGGCGGTTACGGCTACTCCCTGTGGGAGTTCCAGGTCTACGGCACCGACGGCGGGAACAACCCTCCGCCGGGCGGCGCGGTCGAGGTGACCGGCTCGCAGGGCGACTGGCAGCTGACCGTCGGCGGCCAGCCGTACACGGTCAAAGGCCTCACCTGGGGCCCGTCCGTCGCCGACGCCCCCACGTACCTCCCCGACGTGAAATCCATGGGCGCCAACACCATCCGCACCTGGGGCACCGACGGCTCCACCGGGCCGCTCCTCGACGCCGCGGCCGCCCAGGGGCTGAAAGTCGTCAACGGCTTCTGGCTCCAGCCCGGCGGCGGCCCCGGCTCCGGCGGCTGCGTGAACTACGTGACGGACACCGCGTACAAGAGCACCATGCTCACCGAGTTCGCCAAGTGGGCCGACGCCTACAGGTCCCACCCGGCCACGCTCATGTGGAACGTCGGCAACGAGTCCGTCCTCGGCCTCCAGAACTGCTACAGCGGCACCGAACTGGAGGCGCAGCGCAACGCGTACACGGCCTTCGTCAACGACGTCGCCAAGAAGATCCACTCCATCGACCCCGACCACCCCGTCACCTCCACGGACGCCTGGACCGGCGCCTGGCCGTACTACAAGCGCAACGCCCCCGACCTCGACCTGTACTCGATGAACTCCTACGGCGACATCTGCGGCGTGCGCCAGGACTGGACCGACGGCGGCTACGACAAGCCCTACCTCATCACCGAGGGCGGCCCCGCCGGTGAGTGGGAGGTCCCCGACGACCCCAACGGCGTCCCCGACGAGCCGACCGACGTCCAGAAGGCCGAGGGCTACACCAAGGCGTGGGACTGCGTCACCGGCCACCGGGGCGTCGCGCTCGGCGCCACCTTCTTCCACTACGGCACCGAGCACGACTTCGGCGGCATCTGGTTCAACCTGGTGCCCGACGGGCTGAAGCGGCTGTCGTACTACGCGCTCAAGAAGGCGTACTCCGGCTCCACCGCGGGCGACAACACCCCGCCCGTCATCACCGGCATGACGGTCACCCCGGCCTCTGCGGCCCCGGCCGGCCGCGAGTTCACCGTCCGCGCCGGCATCCGCGACCCCGACGGCGACCGGATCACGCCCAGGATCTACCTCAGCGGGAACTACGCCAACGGCGACAAGCGCCTCGTCGAGGCGCGGTGGCGCTCCACCGGCGACGGCACCTTCGCCGTCACCGCACCCGAGAAGCTCGGCGTCTGGAAGGTCTACGTCCAGGCCGAGGACGGCCACGGCAATGCCGGTATCGAGACCCGGTCCGTCAAGGTCGTCGCCCCGCCCGTCACCGGCACGAACCTCGCCCTGAACAGGCCCACCACCGCCTCCTCCGCCCAGGCCTCCTACGGCGACTGCCCCTGCCCCGCCTCCCGCGCCACCGACGGCGACACCGGCACCCGCTGGGCCAGCGACTGGAGCGACCCCCAGTGGATCCAGGTGGACCTCGGCCAGGCCAGGTCCATCCGCACCCTGCAACTCGTCTGGGACCCCGCCTACGCCAGGTCCTACGAGGTGCGGGTGTCCGACGACGGGAACACCTGGCGGACCGTCCACACCACCACCACGGGCGACGGGGACGTCGACACCGTCGACGTGACGGCCACCGCCCGCCACGTCCGCCTCCAGCTGACGGCCCGGGGCACCGGCTGGGGCTACTCCCTCCACGAGTTCGGCGTCTACGGCTGACGACGCGGAACCCCATGAACGGGCGGCGGGGCCCGGGGCCCCGCCGCCTCCGCACCACCGCACGGACCGGAACGACCCCCTCCCCTTCCACGGCGCGTGGCGCTCCCGCGTGCGCGCGACCACCCCACGGGCAGGAGCCCCCATGAGACCGAGTCCGAAACGACTCCCCGCACTCCTCCTCGGTACAGCCCTCGTCGCCGGTGTCCTCGGGTTCGGCACCCTCGCCTCCGCCGCGGACACGGGCGGAGCCGGCCCGGCCGCCACCGGCCACACGGGACACAGCACGGCCGTGTCCACCCGGGCGTCGGGCGACGACCCGGACGGCGACGGCTACATCCCCGCGGTCCCGCAGGTCACCGGTGTGACCCCGTCCACCGCCACCCCGCCCCCGCGCTACTTCCACGAGTTCCAGGCCAACTGCTCCGTCAGCCACACCGCACCGGACGACCCGATCGTCTACCCGGGGCAGCCCGGGAAGTCCCACGACCACACGTTCATGGGCAACACCACGACGGACGCCGCCAGCACGACGGCGAGCCTCTACGGCGGGAACACCACCTGCAAGGCACCGGCCGACGCGTCCGCGTACTGGATGCCGTCCCTGTACGACGGGGACGAGAAGGTCCTCCCGGTGGGGCCGCAGGTCATCTACTACAAGGCCGGGGTCACCGACTACACCAGCGTCCGGCCGTTCCCCAGGGGGCTGCGGTTCGTCGTCGGCAGCCCGATGCAGAGCGCCCAGGAGTTCCGCGCCCACAAGGGCTTCGTCGAGGGCTGGGAATGCGGTGACAGCTTCTTCAACACCGACATCCCGGCGAGCTGCCCGGACCGGCCCGACGTGCAGCTCAACATCCGTTTCCAGGCCCCCAGTTGCTGGGACGGAAAGTACCTCGACACCCCCGGCCACCAGAGCCACATGGCCTACCCGGTGGTCAAGCCCGGCACCAACGACAACATGTGCCCGGCCTCCCACCCGGTCGCCCTGCCGATGATCGAGTTCAAGATGGCCTTCCCGGTCAACGGCGACATGAGCCGGGTCCGCCTGGCCAGCGGCCGCGGCTACTCCTTCCACTACGACTTCTTCAACGCGTGGGAGGAGCGCACGCTGAAGGCCATGGTCGACCACTGCATCGTGGGCGGCCTCCAGTGCGACCCGCGCGGCTACGACGAGAACAACCCCGGACGCGGGGCGGTCCTGAACGCGGAGTACCGGCTGCCCTGACCCGGCTTCCGCCCCCCCGCCCCCGGCACCGCGGCGTGCCGGGGGCGGGGGGCCGGCGCGTTACAGTGCCGGGATGGACAGACGGGGGCCGACGCTGGAGGACGTCGCCCGGGAAGCGGGTGTTTCCCGGGCGACGGTCTCGCGCGTCGTGAACGGGATCCGCAACGTGGACCCCGGCATCCAGGACCTGGTCCGCCGGGCCATCCGCAGCACCGGGTACACCCCGAACGGAGCGGCGAGGTCCCTGGTGACACGGCGCGCCGAGACCGTGGCCCTGCTCGTCTCCGGCGCGGGGGACGCCTTCGCCGCCCGGGTGTTCGCCGACCCGTTCTTCGGCCGGATCGTCAGCGGCGCCGTGACCTGCCTGCGCGGGCGTGCCATCCACCCGGTGCTGATGTTCGCCGAGTCGGACGCGGCCAGGACGCAGGTGGTGGACTACCTGCGCCGGGGGAGCGCGGACGGGGCCCTCGTCGTCTCCGTCCAGGCCGACGACCCGCTGCCGCGGATGCTCCTCGCCGCCCGGGTCCCGCTCGTCCTGTTCGCCCGCCCGGCGCAGCCGCTGCCGGTGAGCTACGTGGACATGGACCACCGCCGGGGCGGACGGCTGGCCGCCGAGCACCTGCTGGCCCGGGGATGCCGGCACCTGGCGGTGATCGGCGCGCCGCGGGACCTCCCCGCCGGCCGCGACAGACTCGCCGGCTTCCGCGACGCCCTCGGCCGCGCCGGGCGGGGCCCCGTACCGGTGGCGGAGGGCGACTTCACCCACGACGGCGGTGCCGCGGCGATGACGCGCCTCCTGGAGGAGCACCCCGGGGTGGACGGCGTCTTCGCGGCCAACGACCTGATGGCCCAGGGGGCCTGCCGGATCCTGCGCGAGCGGGGACGGCGCGTCCCCGAGGACACGGCCGTGGTGGGGTTCGACGACTCCACCGTCGCGACGGCCTGCCGCCCTTCGCTGACCACGGTGCGCCAGCCGGTCGAGAAGATGGCCGCCGCGATGGGGGAGCTGCTGGCGGACCAGCTGAAGGGCCCCCCGCACGGCCCCGCCCATCTGGTCTTCGAGCCCGAACTCGTCGTGCGCGAGTCGGCCTGACCTGACCTGACCTGACCTGACCTGAGCGGGCCGGGCCCGCGCCCGCCCCTTCCCCGGGCGGCGGGGCGGAGGGGGAGAGGCACCACGACGCTCCTACTGGGCCGTCCGCTCCCGCAGTGACGCCTTCCACGCCGGCGCCGCCGCCTCACCGGCCCCGGCCGGCTCCCGGTGGCCCCCGTGGGCGAAGAAGTCGGCGAGCGGCAGGATCGCCGCGCCGACCGTGACGGCGTCCGGCCCGAGTGTGCCCAGTCCGATGCGCACGTGGGAGGCCGGGTAGGAGAGGGCGTAGGAAGTGGCGTACGTCCGGACGCTGTCGAGGAACCGGTTGCCGAGCTGGAGGCCGGCCCACCCTCCCACGAGGATCCGCTCGGGCTGGAAGAGGTTGATCAGGTCGGCGAACCCGGCCCCCAGGTACTCGGCCGTCTCCTCCAGGACGGCGAGCGCGGTCGCGTCGGCCTCCGCCCCGGGGCCGGCCGGGTAGGCGGCGGCGAGCATCGAGGTCAGGGCGGTCTCCTCGTCCGCGCCGGCCGCGGGGCTGCCGCCCGCCTCGCGCCAGCGCTCCAGGAGCGCCTCCGCTCCCGCGTACGCCTCCAGGCAGCCCTGGGACCCGCAGCGGCAGCGGCGCCCCCGGACCCGTACCGTCAGATGGCCCCACTCGACGGCCCGGCCCGAGCGCAGGTCGTCGCTGACGACGCACGCGCCGACCCCGGAGCCGAAGAGCACCACGACGGCACTGCTCGCCCCGCGCCCGGCGCCGAACCACATCTCCGCCTGGCCGAGCGTCTTGGCCCCGTTGTCGATGAAGTACGGCACCGAGGGCGGCAGCGGCACGGACGCGCGCAGCAGCTCCTCCAGGGGCACGGCGTCCCAGCCGATCGTCTGCCCGTGCACCACCGCGCCGCCCTCCGGGGGCCTGGCCACGATGCCGGGCACCCCGACACCGACCCCGAGCAGCCGCCCGGGGTCCACGCCCGCCTCCCGGATGACCTCCTCGATGCCGTCGCGTACATGGCCGACCACGACGGCGACGTCGTAACGGTCCACCCTCCGGGGGCCGTCGACGGCGAGCGGCTTCTCCACCCGGGCGAGTTCGGTGAGGTCGAGGTCGAAGAGCTCGACCCGGACCCGGGTCTCGCCGACGTCGACACCGATCATGCAGGCGCTGTCCTGGCGGATGCGCAGGAGCGTACGGGGCCGGCCGCCGGCGGAGTCCACGCTGCCCGCCTCCTCCACCAGGCCCTCGGCGACCAGGTCCGCCACCACGTTGCTGACGGACCCCGAGCTCAGCCCGGTGGCCGGCCCGAGCGAGAAGCGGCTCAGGGGGCCGTCGAAATACAACCGTTGCAATACCGCGGTGCGGTTCTCCCGCCGCAGGTCACGCACCGTGCGGCCACCAGTCGCCCTCACCGAACACCCTCTTCCTTAGGTCCTCCACGCAACATACCGGCGCGGCCCCTCTTGACGCGACCTTCTTCCGACGTTTAACTCACACCCTAAATTAAGCCGAGGCATTCAGGGGCGGGTGAAGGTGCCGCCCCCTCCTCCCCGGCTTCCGGCCTCCTTCGAAAGGGACTCGCGGACCCATGCGCAAGACCAGAGCCGCGGCCGTCGGCGCCGTCACCCTGTCACTCGTCCTCGGCGCGGCCGCCTGCGGCGGCGGCACGCCGGGCGCGGGCGGGTCCGACGCGCAGCCGAAGACGCTCACCTACTGGGCCTCGAACCAGGGCGCCAGCCTGGAGGTGGACAAGAAGGTCCTCCAGCCGGAGCTCGACAAGTTCGAGAAGCGGACCGGCATCAAGGTGAAGCTGGAGGTGGTGCCCTGGGGCGACCTGCTCAACCGCATCCTCACCGCCACCACCTCGGGCCAGGGCCCCGACGTCCTGAACATCGGCAACACCTGGAGCGCCTCCCTCCAGGCCGGCGGCGCCCTGCTGCCGTGGGACGAGAAGAACTTCGACGCGATCGGCGGCAGGGACCGCTTCGTCGAGTCCGCGCTCGGCTCCACCGGGGCCGAGGGCCAGGACCCCGCCGCGGTCCCGCTGTACTCCATGGCCTACGCGCTCTACTACAACAAGAAGATGTTCGCCGAGGCGGGCATCGAGCAGCCGCCCACCACCTGGGACGAACTCGTCGCGGCCGGGAAGAAGCTGTCCAAGGACGGCAAGTGGGCGCTCGGGGCCGAGGGATCCAACCTCTCCAACAACATCCACCAGGTCTTCGTGCTCGCCAAGCAGCACGGCGCGGACTTCTTCACCGCCGACGGCAAGGCCGACTTCACCGCCGACGGCGTCGTCGCGGCGGTCAAGCAGTACGTCGACCTGATGGCCGAGGACAAGATCGTCGCACCCGGCAACGCCGAGTACGCGCAGAACCAGTCCCTCAGCGACTTCGCCAAGGACAGGACGGCCATGGTGCTGTGGCAGACAGCCGCCGCCACCTTCAAGAGCCAGGGGATGAAGGACGACGAGTGGGGCGTCGCGCCCGCGCCCGTCCTGTCCGGCGCACCGGGCGCGGGCACCGGCGTCAACTCCATGGTCGCCGGCATCAACCTGGCCGTCTTCAGGAACAGCAAGAACATCGACGGCGCCAAGAAGTTCGTCAAGTTCATGACCAGCGACGAGGAGCAGGTCCTCCTCAACCGGACCTACGGCTCCATCCCGCCCGTCAAGGCCGCCCAGGACGACGACGCGTTCGGCACCTTCGCCCTCGCACCGCTGCGCGAGGCCCTCACCACCAGCGCCGCCGCACTGCCGCAGGTCCCCGAGGAGTCGCAGTTCGAGACCCTCGTCGGCACCGCGGTCAAGGAACTCTTCGCGGACGCCGCCGCCGGCCGCGAGGTGACGACCGCTTCCGTCAGGGCGAAGCTCGACAAGGCCCAGCAGCAGATGCCCCGGAAGTGAGCACCCACACCGCCATGACCATCACCGCCGACCCCGGCACGGGCAAGCGGACAGCAGGCGGGAACCTCCCCGGAACGGCACCCCGCAGGCGCCGTTCCGGGCGGCTGCGCCGTATCGGCCTGCCCTACCTGTTCCTGCTCCCCGCCCTCGTCCTCGAACTGCTGGTCCACCTCGTGCCGATGCTCATCGGCATCGTCGTCAGCTTCCGGGAACTCACCCAGTTCTACCTCCGCGACTGGACCGCCTCACCCTGGGCCGGTCTCGACAACTACGCGGTCTCCGTCGACTTCGACGCGCCGGCCGGCGAAGCCCTGCTGGCGTCCTTCGCCACCACCTGCCTGTTCACCGTGGCGTCGGTCGGCCTGTGCTGGCTGCTCGGCACCGCCGCCGCCGTCTTCATGCAGGAGACGTTCCGGGGCCGGGGCTTCCTGCGCACCCTCTTCCTCGTCCCGTACGCACTGCCCGTGTACGCCGCCGTCATCACCTGGGCGTTCATGTTCCAGCGGGACAACGGGATCATCAACCACGTCCTCCACGACCAGCTGGGCCTCACAGACAGCCCGCCCTTCTGGCTGCTGGGCGACAACGCCTTCGTGACCCTGCTCGTCGTGTCCGTGTGGAAGGGCTGGCCATTCGCCTTCCTCATCATGATGGCCGGCCTCCAGAACATCCCCCGGGACATCTACGAGGCGGCCGCGCTGGACGGCGCCGGCACCTGGCAGCAGATCCGCCGCATCACACTGCCGTCGCTGCGCCCCGTCAACCAGGTGCTCGTCCTCGTGCTGTTCCTGTGGACCTTCAACGACTTCAACACCCCCTTCGTCCTGTTCGGCAAGGCCGCACCGGCGTCCGCGGACCTGGTCTCCATCCACATCTACCAGTCCTCCTTCCAGACCTGGAACTTCGGCACCGGCTCCGCCATGTCGGTCCTGCTGCTGCTGTTCCTGCTCGTGGTGACGGGCCTCTACCTCCTGTTCACGTCCCGAGGAAAGAAGGCCACCGATGGCCACTGACATCCGGCGGCCGGCCCGCTCCCCGATGGCGCCCCCGGCCTCCTTCCTGTGGGCCCGGCGGATCTTCCTGGCCCTGCTCACGGTCTTCGTGCTCCTCCCCGTGTTCGTCATGGTCACCAGCTCGCTGAAACCGCTGGAGGACGTGACGGGGAAGTTCCGGTGGATCCCGTCGGGCCTGACGATCCGCCCGTACATCGACATCTGGGACACCGTCCCGCTCGCCGACTACTTCGTGAACTCGCTGATCGTCGCCGGGGCCGCCACGGTGTGCTCCGTGGTGATCGCGGTGTTCGCCGCCTACGCCGTCAGCCGCTACAGCTTCCGCGGCAAGCGCGTCTTCACGGTGACCGTGCTCTCCACGCAGATGTTCCCCGGCATCCTCTTCCTGCTGCCGCTGTTCCTCATCTACGTCAACATCGGCAACGCCACCGGGATCGCCCTGTTCGGCTCGCGCGGCGGCCTCATCCTGACCTATCTGACCTTCTCGCTGCCGTTCTCCATCTGGATGCTGATCGGCTACTTCGACTCGGTGCCCAGGGACCTGGACGAGGCGGCCGAGGTGGACGGCTGCGGCCCGCTCGGCGCGCTGTTCCGGGTCATCGTGCCCGCGGCGGTCCCCGGCATCGTCGCCGTCGCCGTCTACGCCTTCATGACCGCCTGGGGCGAGGTCCTGTTCGCCTCCGTCATGACCAACGACGCCACCCGCACCCTGGCCGTCGGCCTCCAGGGCTACTCCACCCAGAACGACGTGTACTGGAACCAGATCATGGCGGCCTCCCTCGTGGTCAGCGTGCCCGTCGTCGCGGGGTTCCTGCTCCTCCAGCGCTATCTCGTCACCGGGCTCACCGCCGGTGCCGTCAAGTAGCCGGCCGCACCAGGGCGTCCCGGCCCGCCCCGCCCCCGCCCGCTGAACAGACCTGTGAGGAAAACAGTGTCCGAACCCATGGACCTCGCCGCCTTCCCCCGCGACTTCGTCTGGGGCACCGCCACGGCGGCGTACCAGATCGAGGGAGCCGCCACCGAGGACGGCCGCTCGCCGTCGATCTGGGACACCTTCTCCCACACCCCGGGGAAGACCGACAACGGCGATCACGGCGACGTGGCCTGCGACCACTACCACCGGTGGCCCGAGGACATCGCGCTCATGTCCCGCCTGGGCGTCGGCTCCTACCGCATGTCCCTCGCCTGGCCGAGGATCGTCCCCGGCGGCGACGGACCCGTCAACGCCCCGGGCCTGGACTTCTACGACCGCCTGGTGGACGGCCTCCTCGACGCGGGCATCACGCCCAACATCACCCTCTACCACTGGGACCTGCCCCAGGCCCTCCAGGACCGGGGCGGCTGGACGGTCCGCGACACCGCCGAACACCTCGCCGCCTACGCCTCCGTGGCGGCCGGACGCCTCGGCGACCGCGTCACCCGCTGGGCCACGCTCAACGAACCGCTCTGCTCCGGGTGGATCGGCCACCTGGAAGGCCGCATGGCCCCCGGCCTGAGCGACCTCACCGCCGCCGTGCGCGCCTCCTACCACCTGCTGCTCGGCCACGGCCTGGCCGCGCAGGCCGTCCGTGCCGCGGTCCCCGGCGCCCAGGTCGGCCTGGTCACCAACCACTCCACCGTCGAGGCCGCCTCCACCCGCCCCGAGGACACCGCCGCCGCCACCCGCATGGACGGCCACACCAACCGCTGGTGGCTCGACCCGGTGTACGGCCGCGGCTTCCCCGCCGACATGCGCGAGCTGTACGGCGTCGCACTGCCCGAGCGGCCCGGGGACCTGGAGACCATCGCCACCCCCCTGGACTGGCACGGCCTCAACTACTACTTCCCGGTCACCGTCGCCGACGACCCGGCCGGCCCCGTCCCGCACGCCCGCGAGGTACGCCTGCCCGACGTGCCCCGCACCGGCATGGACTGGCAGGTCGACGCCACGGGCCTGGAGGCCCTCCTGCTGCGCCTCACCGAGGAATACGGGGTGCAGAACCTCTACGTCACGGAGAACGGCTCGGCCTTCCCGGACACCCCGGGCCCCGGCGGCGAGGTCCACGACCCCGACCGCACCCGCTACCTGGAGGACCACCTGGCCGCCTGCGCCCGCGCCGTCCGCAAGGGCGTCCCCCTCGCCGGGTACTACGCCTGGTCCCTGCTCGACAACTTCGAGTGGGCCTACGGCTACGACAAGCGCTTCGGCCTCGTCCACGTGGACTACGCGACGCAGAAGCGGACCGTGAAGACGAGCGGACACCGGTACGCGGACATCATCCGCGCCCACCGCCGGGCCCGCACCGCCTGACCGGCGCCGCCGCCCCGGGCGGTCCCGCCGCGGATCCGCGGGCGGGACCGCCCTTCGGTGTGAGAGGACGTCAGCCGCCGGACCCGGACCGTGCGGCCACCGCCGCTCCGAAGACGCGGCGGCCGTCCCGCTCGACCGGGACCGGACAGCCCCAAGGCCCCGCCGGCGCGTCCCGGTGCGCCGGGACGGGCACGGCACCGTCCGGGGCGGCCGTGCGCCCGCCCCGGAGCCGGCCGCCGGTGCGACACTCTCGAACCTGAACACCCTCCGAGAATCCGGGAGAAGAGCCATGAGCGAACAGAGAGCGCTGTCCGGCCGAGTGGCCATGATCACCGGGGCGTCGAGCGGTATCGGGGAAGCCGCCGCCCATGTCTTCGCCGACGCGGGGGCGGCGCTCGTCCTGGTCGCGCGCCGCGGCGAGCGGCTGCGCGCGCTGGCGGGCAGGATCGAGGACTCCGGAGGCCGGGCGCTGGCCGTCGAGGGCGACGTGACGGACTCCGGCCGGATGCGGGAGGCGGTCGAAGCCGCCGTCGAGACGTACGGCGGGCTGGACTGCGCCCTCAACAACGCCGGTTACGCCACCGCGGGCGTCCCGATGCACGAGATCGACGACCAGGTCTTCCGGCAGACCATGGACGTGAACGTGGGGGGCGTGTGGAACTGCATGCGCCACCAGATAGCCGTGATGCTGCGCGGCACATCGGGGGGATCCATCGTCAACACCGCCAGCGTGGCCGCCACCCGCGCCACCGGGGCCGGCGCCGCGTACGTGGCGGCCAAGCACGCCGTGCTCGGCCTGACCAGGGCGGCGGCGGCCGACTACGGCACCGCCGGGATCCGGGTCAACGCGCTGATCGTGGGGGCCACCCGCACCGAGATGATGGAAGGGGTGCTGAGCCGGCACGCGGAACTGGAGGAGCGGTTCCTCGCCGACACCGTGCAGAAGCGGATGGCGGCGCCCTCCGAGGTGGCCGAGGCCGCGCTGTGGCTGTGCAGTGACCGCGCCTCCTTCGTGACCGGCTCCGCCGTTCCGGTGGACGGCGGGGCCACCGCGATCTGAGGAGCGGCCCGCCGGGCACCGTCCCGCGCGGTACCCCGCGACGCGGGCCGGCCGGCCGCGGCAACCCGCGGGCCGCCCTGGTGCGCTGCCCCGCACGGGCGCCGGGACGACGGCGCATGACGCGCAGGAGCCGCCCTGCGGAGAAACGGGGACGGGGGCCGGGCACGGGGGACGGGGACCGGACACGGGGGGCGGCTCCCCGCCCCCGCCGGGACGCGGGGGATCCGGGCCCCGGCCGTCCGCGGCGCGAGCGCCTTCGTGGCCGGCACGACCGGGTTCGCGGTGACCGGTGTGCTCGGCCGAGCGGGCGGGAGCCTGCGGGCGGGTGCCTGCGGGCGGGTGCCTGCGGGCGGGTGCCGCCACGGCGGGCCCGGCACCCGGACCTCAGCACTCGATGATGTTCACCGCGAGCCCGCCCCGGGCCGTCTCCTTGTACTTCACGGACATGTCCGCGCCCGTCTCCTTCATGGTCTTGATGACCTTGTCGAGGGAGACCATGTGGCTGCCGTCGCCCCGCAGCGCCATCCTGGCGGCCGTGACCGCCTTCACCGCCGCCATGCCGTTGCGCTCGATGCAGGGGATCTGGACCAGGCCCCCCACCGGGTCGCAGGTCAGGCCGAGGTTGTGCTCCATACCGATCTCGGCGGCGTTCTCCACCTGCTCCGGGGAGCCGCCCAGGACCTCGGCCAGCGCGCCCGCCGCCATCGAGCAGGCCGAGCCGACCTCGCCCTGGCAGCCGACCTCGGCGCCGGAGATGGAGGCGTTCTCCTTGAAGAGCATGCCGATGGCACCGGCGGCCAGCAGGAAGCGGACGACGCCGTCGTCCTTCTCCGCCTCCGTGCAGCCGCCCGCCGCGAAGTTCATGTAGTAGTGCAGCACCGCCGGGATGATGCCGGCCGCGCCGTTCGTCGGCGCGGTCACCACCCGGCCGCCCGCCGCGTTCTCCTCGTTGACGGCCATCGCGTAGAGGGTGATCCACTCCATCGCGTGGGTCTGGGGGTCGCCCTCCGCACGCAGCTGGCGGGCCGAGTTCGCGGCGCGGCGGCGGACCTTGAGGCCGCCCGGCAGGATGCCCTCGCGGGACATGCCGCGGGCCACGCAGGCCTGCATGACGCGCCAGATCTCCAGGAGGCCCGCGCGGATCTCCTCCTCGGTCCGCCAGGCCTTCTCGTTCTCCAGCATCAGGGAGGAGATCGACAGGCCCGTCTCGCGCGCCCGCCGCAGCAGCTCGTCGCCGGTGCGGAAGGGGTGCCGCAGCACCGTGTCGTCCGGGACGATCGGGTTCTCGCCCTCGACCGCGTCCTCGTCCACGACGAAACCGCCGCCCACCGAGTAGTAGGTCTTCTCCAGGAGCGGCGCGCCCTCGCGGTCGTACGCCCACAGGGTCATGCCGTTGGCGTGGTACGGGAGTGCCGTGCGGCGGTGCAGGACCAGTTGCTCGTCGGCGTCGAAGGCGATCTCGTGCATGCCGAGCAGGGCGAGGCGCCCCGAGGCCCGGATCGCCTCGACGCGGGCGTCGGCGCCCTCCACGTCGACCGTGCGGGGCGAGGCGCCCTCCAGGCCGAGCAGGACCGCCTTCGGGGTGCCGTGGCCGTGGCCCGTCGCGCCGAGCGAGCCGTACAGCTCCGCGCGTACGGAAGCGGTGTGGGCCAGCAGGCCCTCGTTCTTGAGGCGGCGGGCGAACATGCGCGCCGCGCGCATCGGGCCGACGGTGTGGGAGCTGGACGGGCCGATGCCGACCGAGAAGAGGTCGAAGACCGAGATGGCCACGGGGGGACTCCTAAAGGGTTGGTGGACGCCGTTGTCCGCCGGGTGGTGCGGGCCGGGCACCGGGGGTGTCCGGGCCGGGGTGGTGCCGCGGGCCGCGCCGGGGGTCTCCCGGGCCGGCCGTGCGGGGGCAAGGGGCGGGGGCACCGTGCCCACTGTTCAGTGTGCGCGGTGCCCCCACCGGTCGTGCGAACCGCCCGGAACCGGGCCGAAGGGCCTGGTTCCGGCCGGGGCCTACTTCAGGCCGGGGTACAGCGGGAACTTCTCGGCCAGCGCCGTCACCCGGGCCTTCAGGGCCCCGGCGTCGTAGGACGGCTTGAGGGCGGCGGCGATGATCTCCGCGACCTCGGTGAACTCCTCCGCGCCGAAGCCGCGGGTGGCCAGCGCCGGCGTACCGATGCGCAGGCCCGAGGTGACCATCGGCGGGCGCGGGTCGTTCGGGACGGCGTTGCGGTTGACCGTGATGCCGATCTCGTGGAGCCGGTCCTCGGCCTGCTGGCCGTCCAGCTCCGAGTCGCGCAGGTCGACCAGGACCAGGTGCACGTCCGTGCCGCCGGACAGCACGGAGACACCCGCCTCGGTGACGTCCGGCTGCACCAGGCGCTCGGCGAGGATGCGGGCGCCGTCCAGGGTGCGCTGCTGGCGCTCCTTGAACTCCTCGGTCGCCGCGACCTTGAACGAGACCGCCTTGGCCGCGATCACGTGCTCCAGCGGGCCGCCCTGCTGACCGGGGAAGACCGCGGAGTTGATCTTCTTGGCGAGCTCCTGCGTCGACAGGATGACACCACCGCGCGGACCGCCCAGGGTCTTGTGCGTGGTCGTGGTGACGACGTGGGCGTGCGGCACCGGGTTGGGGTGCAGGCCCGCGGCCACCAGGCCGGCGAAGTGCGCCATGTCCACCATCAGGTACGCGCCGACCTCGTCCGCGATACGGCGGAAGGCGGCGAAGTCCAGCTGACGCGGGTAGGCCGACCAGCCGGCCACGATCAGCTGCGGCTTCGACTCCTTGGCCAGGCGCTCGACCTCGGCCATGTCCACGACGCCGGTGTCGTCGACGTGGTACGGGACCACGTTGTACAGCTTGCCGGAGAAGTTGATCTTCATGCCGTGGGTCAGGTGACCGCCGTGGGCGAGGTTGAGGCCCATGATCGTGTCGCCCGGCTTCAGCAGCGCGAACATCGCGGCGGCGTTCGCCTGCGCACCGGAGTGCGGCTGGACGTTCGCGGCCTCGGCGCCGAAGAGCGCCTTGATGCGGTCGATCGCGATCTGCTCGACCACGTCGACGTGCTCGCAGCCGCCGTAGTAGCGGCGGCCCGGGTAGCCCTCGGCGTACTTGTTGGTGAGGACGGAGCCCTGGGCCTCCATGACGGCGGCCGGAGCGAAGTTCTCCGACGCGATCATCTCGAGGGTGGACTGCTGGCGGTGGAGCTCGGCGTCGACGGCGGCGGCGACGTCCGGGTCCAGCTCGTGGAGGGAGGAGTTGAGAAGCGACATCAGGTGGTCCCTTGGGGTCTTTAGTTGCCGGAGAACTCGGTGTACCCGTCGGCGGAGAGCAGGTCGTCCGGCTCCTCCGTGACGCGCACCTTGAACAGCCAGCCGCCCTCGAAGGGGGCGGAGTTCACCAGCGACGGGTCGTCCACGACGTCCTGGTTGGCCGCGGTCACCTCGCCGGTCACCGGGGAGTACAGGTCGCTGACCGACTTGGTCGACTCCAGCTCACCGCAGGTCTCACCCGCGGTCACCGTGTCACCGACCGCCGGGAGCTGGGCGTAGACGACGTCACCGAGCGCGTTGGCCGCGTACTCGGTGATACCGACGGTGGCCACGCCGTCCTCGGCGGCCGACAGCCACTCGTGCTCCTTGCTGTACCGCAGCTGCTGGGGGTTGCTCATGGTCTGAATTCTCCTGTACGCGGGGGAGTGCTGGTGAACGGTGGTCTTGAGGCGTGAGACAGGACTGCGTCACGTCCGGGCGTCCGGGCCGCCGTGGCGGGGCCCGGTGCCTGCCGCGCCCGGGGCGCGGACCGGCCCGGGGTGCCGCCGCCGGTTACTTCTCGCGCTTGTAGAAAGGCAGCGCGACGACCTCGTAGGGCTCGTGCGTGCCCCGGATGTCCACGGCGACCCCGGCCGTACCGGGCGCCGCGTAGGCGGTGTCGACGTACGCCATGGCGATCGGCCTGCCCAGGGTGGGGGAGGGGGCGCCCGAGGTGACCTCGCCGATCACCCGGCCGTCCTCGGCCACGACCGGGAAACCGGCCCGCGGCACCCGGCGGCCCTCGGCGACCAGGCCGACCAGCTTGCGGGGCGGGGCCGACTCGGCACGCGCGGCAGCCGCGCGCAGCGCCTCGCGGCCGGTGAAGTCGCCCTCCTTCTCGAACTTCACCACCCGGCCGAGACCGGCGTCGAACGGGGTCAGGGCGGCGGTCAGCTCATGGCCGTACAGCGGCATGCCCGCCTCCAGGCGCAGCGTGTCCCGGCAGGAGAGGCCGCACGGGACCAGGCCGTGCGGGGCGCCCGCCTCGGTGAGGGCCTGCCACAGCCGCTCGGCGTGCGCGGGGGCGACGAACAGCTCGAAGCCGTCCTCGCCGGTGTAGCCGGTACGGGCGATGAGCGCGGGGACCCCCGCGACCGTGCCCGGCAGGCCGGCGTAGTACTTCAGGCTGTCCAGATCGGCGTCGGTGACGGCCTTCAGCACGGCGGGGGAGGCGGGGCCCTGGACGGCGAGCAGCGCGTAGGCGTCCCGGTCGTCACGCACCTCGGCGTCGAAGCCGGCCGAGCGCCCGGTGAGGGTGTCCAGGACCAGCGGGGCGTTGCCCGCGTTGGCGACGACCATGTACTCGGTCTCACCCAGGCGGTAGACGATCAGGTCGTCCAGGATGCCGCCGTCCTCCGCGACGATCATCGTGTAGCGGGCCCGGCCGACGGCGACCGTGGCGATGTTGCCCACCAGCGCGTGGTTCAGGAAGGCCGCGGCCTGCGGCCCGGTGACGGTGATCTCACCCATGTGGGAGAGGTCGAAGAGGCCGGCCCGGGTGCGTACGGCGTTGTGCTCGTCGCGCTCGCTGGCGTACCGCAGGGGCATGTCCCAGCCGGCGAAGTCGGTCATGGTCGCGCCCAGCGAACGGTGCAGCGCGTGGAGAGGGCTCTGGTGCGCGGCGCCTTCGGGGAGGGCGGCGGGGCGGGGGTCGGTGCTCATGGGTACGGCTCCAGGGCATGACGGCAAAGGGCGGTCCCTCCCCATCTGTCATCGGAACCTGAGAGGTTCGCCGCAAGCCCCTGAAAGGGGTCGGCTTGCACCTTGGGTGGAGCCGCAGGGCGGCCCGCTTTTCAGATCTGCCTCATCCACGCGGTACGGGGCCTGAGAGATTCAAGGGAGGAACTTGCTCCTTCGGCGCCCGGCGCACACGGTGACCGGGACTCTCCCGCGCGGATTCAAACGGCCGGTATGCAATTGGCGGGGTCATCATCGCACGCCGTGGGGGAGAGTGGGGCCGGAGCCGTCCGGGCGGGCGGCGGACGGACCGGGGCGGGCGACACGTGCGGCCCGCGTCCCGTCCGGAGCGCCCCGGCCGCATTACCTTTTCTTTACACTTCTTGGGCAGACCAGGTGTGGTGACGAATGCAGGGGGACGGCGATGACGTTGCGGCCACACGCGACGGCCACAGGGGCCGCACACGACGCGATGCCCGCGCAGCCGGGCGCGCCCGCCCGCGAGAGCCTGGACGGGGCGCCCGCCCGGGCGGTGCGCGACCTGCGGGGCGGCGGCCCCGGGCCTTCGGAGCTGGTCTTCGCGCCCGGTGACGTGGTGGTGGTCTCGGGGCTGCCGGGCAGCGGGAAGTCGACCCTGATCACGCGCGCGGTCCAGGGACGCGCCGTCGACTCCCAGGACACCCGGGACCGCTGGGCGGCCCGGATGCCCCGCTTACTCCCGTACGCCCTCTACCGCCCCCTCGTGCGGGCGGCGCACTACCTCGGGCTGCGGCGGTCGCTGCGCTCGGGGGGCTCCGTGGTGGTGCACGACTGCGGTACGCAGTCCTGGGTGCGCCGCTGGCTGGCACGGGACGCCGTCCGCCGGGGCCGGGCCCTGCACCTCGTGCTGCTCGACGTCACCCCCGCGGTGGCCAGGGAGGGCCAGCGCGAGCGCGGGCGCGGCGTCTCCGGATACGCCTTCGCCCGGCACCGGCGCGCCGTCGGCCGGCTGCTGCGGGACGCCGAAGGCGGACTGCTGCTGCCGGGCTGCGCCTCGGCCGTGCTGCTCGACCGCGAGGCGGCGGGGAGGATCGAGCGGATCACCTTCACCGGGGGGTAGGCGCGGGGGGCGGGGGCGGGACGCCCCAGGACGGGACGCCCCAGGACGGGACGCCCCGGGGCGGGGCCGTGTGCCCGCGCCCCGTATCCATTCCTCATACATGTACTTCGCGGACGCACATCCGGAAGGTGTCCGTCCGGCCGTCCGGCATCCGGACGGTACGCCGGACCGGTCCCGCCGGGCGGAGGGGCGGCGGCGCGCCGCCGCCCCTCCGTCTAAGGTTTCTGCCGCACGGCTCGGCGAGAGAGGGACTGGGAAGACGTGGACATTCCGGTGCAGGCGCATCCGCAGCAGGGCTGGCCGGCCAACGAGCTCGAAGAGGTACTGGCCGCGTCGGTGGGCGTACCCGACGCGGGCGGCCGGCTCGTCGAGGTGCTCGGCCGCAGCCCGGTCTGGGTCCCCCTGCCGAACGGCGGCGGACCCGACAGCCCCGACCTGGACCTGCCGACGGTCGAGCTCGACGGTGCCGCGTACGTCCCCGTGTTCAGCTCCGAGGCCCAGTTCCTGGCCTGCACGGCCCCCGGCCTGCCCTTCGCCGTCGCCCCCGCCCGGGAGTTCGCCCGGGGCCTGCCCCCGCAGCTCGGCATCGCGGTCAACCCGGGCGGCGCGGTCGGCCTCCCGCTGCCGCCGGCCGCCGTCGCCGACCTCTGCCGCACCGGGCGCACCGCGCTGGACGGGCCCGCCGGCGGCGGCCGGGTGCGGCTGTACGAACCGGACTGGAAGGAGGACCCCGTCGACTTCCTCTCGGTGGTGGCCGCCGAGTTCCACGCCACCGGGGTCGTCTCCACCGCCCGCCGGACCCTGGCCAGTATCGAGGGCGGCGAGCCCGTCCTCTTCGTGGGCGTCGAGTCCGCCGCCCGGGACGGCGCGGGCCAGAGCGTCCCGATGGAGGCCCTGGGCCGGGCCCTGGGCCGGGTCCAGGTGCCCTGGCCGGTCAACCTCGTGCTGCTCGACGTGGCCCAGGACCCCGTCGGCGACTGGATGCTGGGGAAGGTGCGGCCGTTCTACCGGCGCGAGGAGTACTGAGGACGCGCCGCCGGCGCCGAGGACGCGCCGCCGTGACGCCGGGAAGGTGTCGTAGGGGGCGCATAAGCTGGTTTGATGACGAGGTCGCCCCGTGTGCCCGGAGCGACACCACAGCACCGTGACGCGGGCGGGACGGCCCGGCACACGGACCGAAGAGGGGCGGGACCCAGGGTGAGTGCGTCGGGCACGGCGGCGGCCGGGCAGGTCGAGCACATGCTGCGTCAAGTGACCCCCGGGCGGCTCGACGCGTACGAGGCGCTGCTGCGGGCCTTGGCCGGCGGCCAGGTGTGGATGCTGCTCTGGCACGGCACGGCGGGCTCGCCGGACGCCCAGTACGGCAACATGCAGGTCGAAGGCCTCGGCTACGCCCCCTGTGTGACCTCCGCCCAGGAACTCTCGGCCAGCGGCTGGAGCAGGGCGCACGAGCTGATCACCGGCCGGGACATCGCCCGCGTGCTCTTCCCGGACCGCTGGGGCATCTGGCTCAACCCGCACGCCCCCGGCGGCGGGGTCGGCATCCCCTGGCTGGACCTGCGCCGGATCGCCACCGGCCTCGAACGGATGCCCGCGGGCCCGCTGCGGGTCTCCGAACCGGCCGTCGAGATCCCGCAGTTCTACGCCCTGCTGTCGCAGAACGCTCACCGCACCCCCGCGATCCGCTCGCTGCGCCGCGCCTGGGTGCAGCCCGCGCTCGGCGTCCCGTACCTCGCGATCGGCCTCGACCTCTACGACACGGGCCGCCCGTCCGTGGACGCGGCCCGCGCGATGATGCGGCAGTCCGTGGGCGCCGTCCCCGACGGGCTGCCCGTCTCCACGGTCTCCATGTCCGACGAGTACGACCCGGTCGCGATGTGGCTGCGTGCGAACGCCCGGCCCTTCTACGACCGCGAGGCCCACGCGGCCCCCGCGGGCCCGCCGCCCGCCTCCGCACCCGGCTACGGCTACCCGCCGGTGCCGCGCGCGTACTGAGGAAACGTCACGCGGAGCCCTCCCCGGCAGGCGTGCGGGAGGGCAATCCCTCCTTGCATGCGATGAGTTGGGGCGCATGTCCGGTATCGGGGACTAGCGGCCGAGTCGTCCG
Organism: Streptomyces nitrosporeus; assembly: GCF_008704555.1. Taxonomy (NCBI): domain Bacteria; kingdom Bacillati; phylum Actinomycetota; class Actinomycetes; order Kitasatosporales; family Streptomycetaceae; genus Streptomyces; species Streptomyces nitrosporeus. Next base: position 2,196,508 of record NZ_CP023702.1, on the reverse strand, counting down.
CTCGGCGAGACCGGTTGTCCGGATAACGGAATGCCGCAGACAGCATCACGTTTGAGCAAACATTCCCCGCCAGGTCTGGCGGGTGGTCACGCCCACGCTGAAGACTCCCCCCAGCAGGTGGTCCCTGCCCGAGTCATGCCCCTTTCAAACAGGGGCCGTTCGCCGTGGCACCACCACCTGTGCCATGTGTTTGTACGAGCCGCTACAGCGGCGGTCACGGGCCGGCCAACCGCCGGCCGAGAGGGGTCTCCAGCGCAATGACGGCACCTATCGAGACCACCGGGGCAGATGCGCGGCCCGAAGCGGTGCTGGAGGGCGCCGGGCGCAAGGAGATCGAGGGCCGCTCCCTGGGCCGCATCGCCTGGACCCGGTTCAAGCGGGACAAGGGCGCGATGGCGGGCGGCGTCGTGGTCGTGCTGCTGATCCTCACGGCGGTGCTCTCCAAGCCCATCCAGGCGCTGCTCGGACTCGACCCCAACGCCTTCAACCAGGACCTGGTCGACCCCGTCATGCTGGCGCCCAAGGGCGACTTCGGCGGCATCAGCTGGGACCACCCCTTCGGCGTGGAGCCCCAGACCGGCCGTGACATCTTCGCCCGCATCCTGGAAGGCTCCTGGGTCTCCCTGGTCGTGGCCGTCGGCTCCACGCTGCTCTCCGTCGTCATCGGCGTGGTCATGGGTGTCGTGGCCGGGTTCTACGGCGGCTGGGTGGACAGCTTCATCAGCCGGATGATGGACACCTTCCTGGCCTTCCCGCTCCTGCTTTTCGCGATCTCCATCTCCGCCTCCCTCCAGGGCGAGGCCTTCGGGATGGAGGGGCTCACGCTGCGCATCGCGGTCCTCATCTTCGTCATCGGCTTCTTCAGCTGGCCCTACATCGGACGCATCGTCCGCGCGCAGACCCTGTCGCTGCGTGAGAGGGAGTTCGTCGAGGCGGCCCGTTCCCTGGGCGCCCGCGGGCCGTTCATCCTCTTCCGGGAGCTGCTGCCGAACCTGATCGCGCCGATCCTGGTCTACGCGACGCTCCTGATCCCCACGAACATCCTCTTCGAGGCGTCCCTGTCCTTCCTCGGTGTCGGTATCGCGCCGCCGCAGGCCTCGTGGGGCGGCATGCTCACGCAGGCGGTCGACCTCTACGAGGTGGACCCGATGTTCATGGTCATCCCCGGCATGGCGATCTTCGTCACCGTGCTGGCCTTCAATCTGCTGGGGGACGGGCTGCGCGACGCACTCGACCCTCGTGGCAAGTAATCGCGGCCCTGCCGCACCGGACGAACGAGGGGGCTTTCCTCAGCATGCGAAACAGAAAGACAGCCGCAGCGATAGCCGTGGCCGTGGCGGTGTCGCTCGGCGCCTCCGCCTGCAGCGGCGGCGACTCGGACAAGAACAGCTCGGGCGGCGGTAACGGCGCCGCGGCCGACGCGGCTCTGAAGACCATCGTCAACAAGACGGACAAGAAGGGCGGGACGCTCTCCCTGGAGCACTCCAGCGGTCCCGACTCCCTGGACCCGGGCAACACCTACTACGGCTGGGTGCAGAACTTCTCCCGCCTGTACGGCCGCACCCTGGTGACCTTCAAGCCGGCCGCCGGCAAGGAGAGCCTGGAGCTGGTCCCCGACCTCGCCACCGACCTGGGCAAGGGCAGCGCCGACGCCAAGACCTGGACGTACACGCTCCGCAAGGGCGTGAAGTTCGAGGACGGCACCGAGGTCACCTCGAAGGACGTCAAGTACGCCATCGAGCGCTCCAACTTCGCGCCGGAGGCCCTGTCCAACGGCCCGACGTACTTCAAGGCGTACCTCGAGGGCGGCGACAAGTACAAGGGCCCCTACAAGGACAAGTCGCCCGAGGGCCTGAAGTCCATCGAGACGCCGGACGACCACACGATCGTCTTCCACCTCAACAAGCCGTTCGCGGACATGGACTACCTCGCGACCTTCTCGCAGACCGCACCGGTCCCGGCGAAGGCCGACAAGGGCGCCTCCTACGTCCAGAACATCGTCTCCTCGGGCCCGTACAAGTTCGAGGCGTACGACGAGAGCAAGGGCGCGACCCTGGTCCGCAACCCGGAGTGGGACGCGGCCTCGGACCCGATCCGCAAGGCGCTCCCGGACAAGATCGACCTCAAGTTCAACGTCAACGCCACCACGGTCGACGACCACCTGCTCGACGACGTCATCACCGTCGACGCCGGCGGCACGGGCCTCCAGGCCAAGACCCAGCCGAAGGTCCTGGCCAAGGCCGACGAGAAGGCGAAGACGGACAACCCGTACGCCGGTGCCCTGCAGTACCTCGCGCTGAACGTCAACGTGAAGCCGTTCGACAACGCCGAGTGCCGCAAGGCCGTCCAGTACATCGTCGACAAGCGCAGCATGGTCGACTCCATCGGCGGTTCGGTCAAGGGCGACCCGGCCACCACCGTCATCCCGCCGAGCGTCGCCGGGTACAAGAAGTTCGACCTGTACCCGACCGAGGGCAACAAGGGTGACGCCGCCAAGGCCAAGGAGCACCTGACCAAGTGCGGTCACCCGGACGGCTTCAAGACCACGCTGACGGCCCGTTCGGACCGTCCTGACGAGATCACCGCGGCCACCCAGCTGCAGAACAGCCTGAAGACCATCGGCATCACCGCCGACATCAAGCAGTTCCCGGCGGACAAGTACTTCACCGACTTCGCGGGTGTCCCGGCCTGGGTCCACAAGAACAACGCGGGCATGATGATGATGGCGTGGGGCGCCGACTGGCCGACCGGCTTCGGCTTCCTCGACCAGATCGTGAACGGCTCGGCCATCAAGCCCTCCGGCGGCACCAACCTGATGGAGCTCGACGACAAGGGCATCAACGAGCTGATCGTCAAGGGCATCGGCACCGTCGACACCGCGGCGCGCAACGCCACGTGGGGCGAGGTCGACCAGAAGGTCATGGAGAACGCCTCGGTCGTGCCGCTCTTCTACCGCAAGAACCTGCTCTACCGCCCGGACTCCGCGGCGAACGTCACGGTCACGGACGCGTACCTCGGCATGTACGACTACGTGCTGATGACCTCCACCAAGTAACACACCTGTTCAACGACAGCATCCCCTGAAAGGCAGGTGAAGGCGCCGGGCCGGCGGGCGTACCCCGTCCGCCCGTCCGGCGCCGCACGGCTGTGGCTGCGTACATCATCCGACGCGTATTCGCCGCGGTGTTGCTGCTGCTGGTGGTCAGCGCAGTCACGTTCGCGATCTTCTTCCTGGTCCCCCGTCTCGGCGGGCAGACCACCGACTCGATGGCCGCCCAGTACGTCGGCAAGAGTCCCGACCCCGACGTCATCGCCGCGGTCAAGAAGAACCTGGGGCTCGACCAGCCCCTCTACATCCAGTACTGGGACTTCATCAAGGGCATCGTCGTCGGCGCCGACTACCAGTTCGGCCCCGAACCCGTCACCTGCAACGCCCCGTGCTTCGGCTACTCCTTCAAGACCCACAGCGAGATCTGGCCGCAGATCACCGACCGCATCCCGGTCACCCTCTCGCTGGCCGTCGGCGCGGCGGTCCTCTGGGTCCTGTCCGGTGTCGCCGCCGGTGTGGTCTCCGCCCTCAAGCGCGGATCGGTCTTCGACCGGCTCGCCATGGGCGTCTCCCTCGCCGGTGTCTCGCTCCCGATGTTCTTCACCGGCCTCGTCGTGCTGGCGGTCTTCGGCAACGGTGACTACGTCCCGTTCACCGAGAACCCCGCCGAATGGGCCTCGGCCCTGGTGCTCCCCTGGTGCACGCTCGCCCTGCTCTACTCCGCGCTCTACGCCCGGCTCACCCGGGCCGGGATGCTGGAGACGATGGGTGAGGACTACATCAGGACGGCCCGCGCCAAGGGCCTCAAGGAACGCAAGGTGGTCGTCCGGCACGGCCTGCGTGCCGCCCTCACCCCGCTCGTCACCATCTTCGGCATGGACTTCGCGCTGCTGCTCGGCGGCGCGGTCATCACCGAGCGGGTCTTCTCCTTCCAGGGCATGGGCGCCATGGCCATCGAAGGGGTGATCAAGGCCGACCTGCCCAAGGTGATGGGCGTGACCCTGGTCGCCGCCTTCTTCATCGTCATCTGCAACTTGCTGGTGGACCTCGTGTACGCCGCGATCGACCCCCGGGTGAGGCTCTCATGAGCGACGTGAACAAGAACGGCTCCCCGGCGCCGGACACCGCCGCGGGCGCGGTCCCCGCCCCCCGGGACGCGTCCGGGGACGCGAAGGAGTTCCTCTCCGTACGCGACCTCAGCGTCCACTTCGACACCGACGACGGCCTGGTCAAGTCCGTCGACGGCGTCAGCTTCGACCTGAAGGCCGGCCAGACCCTCGGTATCGTCGGCGAGTCCGGCTCCGGCAAGTCGGTGACCTCGCTGGGCATCATGGGCCTGCACACCTCCGAGCGGGCCCGGATCAACGGTGAGATCTGGCTCGACGGCGAGGAGCTCATCGGAGCCGGCCCCGAGCGCGTACGGCAGCTGCGCGGCCAGAAGATGGCCATGATCTTCCAGGACCCCCTGTCCGCCCTGCACCCGTACTACAGCGTCGGCGCGCAGATCGTGGAAGCCCACCGGGTCCACCACAAGGTCGACAGGAAGACCGCGAAGAAGCGCGCCGTCGAGATGCTCGACCGGGTCGGCATTCCCGAGCCGCACCGCCGTTACGACGACTACCCGCACCAGTTCTCCGGCGGCATGCGCCAGCGCGCCATGATCGCGATGGCGCTGGTCAACAACCCGAAGCTGCTGATCGCCGACGAGCCGACGACCGCCCTCGACGTCACCGTCCAGGCGCAGATCCTCGACCTCATCCGCGACCTCCAGAAGGAGTTCGGCTCCGCGGTCGTCATGATCACGCACGACCTCGGGGTCGTCGCGGAGATCGCCGACAGCCTGCTGGTGATGTACGCCGGCCGCTGCATCGAACGCGGCAGCGCCGAGAAGGTCTTCTACGAGCCCCAGCACCCCTACACCTGGGGACTGCTCGGCTCGATGCCGCGCATCGACCGGGAGCAGACCGAGCGCCTCGTCCCGGTCAAGGGCTCGCCGCCCAGCCTCATCAACGTCCCGTCCGGCTGCGCCTTCCACCCGCGCTGCCCGTACGCCGACGTCCCCGCGGACAACATCACCCGCACCGAGCGTCCGGAACTGCGGCTCGTCAGCGACGGCCACTTCTCCGCGTGCCACATGTCGCGCGAGCAGCGGGAACGGATCTGGACCGAAGAGATTGCGCCGAAGCTGTGACTGATGTGAAGAAGAAGGCCGCCGGGGCGCAGCCGGACGGGTCCGGGGACGAGCCGCTCCTCAAGGTCACCGGCCTGGCCAAGCACTTCCCGATCACCAAGGGCGTGCTCAAGCGCAAGGTCGGTGCGGTCCAGGCCGTCGACGGGCTGACCTTCGACGTCCGCCCCGGGGAGACCCTGGGTGTCGTCGGCGAGTCCGGCTGCGGCAAGTCGACCATGGGCCGGCTGGTCACCCGGCTGCTCGAACCGACCGGCGGCAAGGTCGAGTTCCAGGGCCGCGACATCACGCACCTGTCCCCGGGGCAGATGCGGCCGATGCGCCGCGACATCCAGATGATCTTCCAGGACCCGTACGGCTCGCTGAACCCGCGCCACACGGTCGGCGGGATCGTCTCGACCCCCTTCAAACTCCAGGGGGTCACGCCCGAGGGTGGTGTGAAGGCGGAGGTCCAGCGGCTGCTGGAGCTGGTCGGCCTCAACCCCGAGCACTACAACCGCTATCCGCACGAGTTCTCCGGCGGCCAGCGCCAGCGCATCGGTATCGCCCGGGCCCTCGCGCTCAAGCCGAAGCTGGTCGTCGCGGACGAACCGGTCTCGGCGCTGGACGTGTCGATCCAGGCGCAGGTGGTCAACCTGCTGGACGACCTCCAGGACGAGCTCGGTCTCACCTACATGATCATCGCGCACGACCTCTCGGTCATCCGCCATGTCTCGGACCGGATCGCGGTCATGTACCTCGGCAAGATCGTCGAGCTGGCGGACCGCAACTCGCTGTACACGGCGCCCATGCACCCGTACACCAAGGCGCTCATGTCGGCCGTGCCCGTGCCGGACCCGCGCCGGCGCGGGGCGAAGAGCGAGCGCATCCTGCTCAAGGGCGACGTGCCCTCGCCGATCTCGCCGCCGAGCGGCTGCCGCTTCCACACCCGGTGCTGGAAGGCGACGCAGGTCTGCAAGACGACCGAACCCCCGCTGCTCCAGCTGAAGACCGGGCACCAGGTGGCGTGCCACCACCCGGAGAACGGCGAGGACCAGGCCCCGGGCGACGCGCCGCTGGTGACGGACAGCATCACGGTGAAGCCGGTGGAGGCGGTGAAGCCGGTGGAGACGGCGAAGGCGCCGGCCGCCGGGACTCCTGAGTCCGCCGAGACCGCCGGGTCCGCAGAGGCCGCAGAGGCCACCGGACCGGCCGGCGTCACGGACGGCGACGCGGGCGGTGCCGGGGACGGCGCCGGGAGTAAGGCCGCCGCCGACGGCGAAGCGGCCGCGGCCGCGGAGGCGGAGGACAAACCGAAGGGGTGATACCGGCACAATTGCCCGGTGCTCACCGAACTCTTCACCCCCTCCGTCCAGCATGCGCTCGACATCGTCGGGATCTTCGTCTTCGCGATCTCGGGCGCGCTGCTCGCCGTACGCAAGAACTTCGATGTCTTCGGCATCGCGGTACTCGCCGAGGTGACGGCGCTGGGCGGGGGGATCTTCCGTGATGTGATCATCGGCGCCGTCCCGCCGGCCGCCTTCACGGACCTCGGCTACTTCACCACCCCGCTGCTCGCGGCGGGCCTGGTGTTCTTCCTGCACCCGCACGTGGAACGCATCCAGGTCGCCGTGAACGTCTTCGACGCGGCCGGCCTCGGCCTCTTCTGCGTCTCCGGCACGGTCAAGGCCTACGACTACGGTCTCGGCCTCACCTCGTCCGCCGCGCTGGGGCTGGCCACCGCCGTCGGGGGCGGTGTGCTCCGCGACGTCCTGGCCAACGAGGTCCCCTCACTGCTGCGCTGGGACCGCGACCTGTACGCCGTACCCGCCATCGTGGGCTCGGTGCTGGTGGTCCTCTGCATCAGGTTCGAGACCCTCAACGCGTACACCAGCGGCATCGCGGTGATCACCACGTTCACGCTGCGCCTGCTGGCCATGCGCTACCACTGGCGGGCGCCCCGCGCCTACAACCGGCGCTCGGCGAGGGGCGAGGAAGTTCCCACGGGCGTGTGAGCGGCGGGAGGCGGACCGCGGCCGGTGCGCGGCGCGGGCTCCGGGCGGCCGCCGCTCGTCCTGCGCGCCATAGGGACGACAGCAAAAAGCTACCGCTCAGTAATAGGGTCGGTGTACGGTGCATCCCATGGCACAGGCAGCAGCAGCTCAGGCGCGGCAGAACGCGCAGGCGACCATCGGTGACAGCGAGTTCGACCGCGACACGGCCGTCACGCTCCGCGAGGAGGGGGTCTTCGACGCCGAACTCTCCGCGGGCTGGACGATCATCCACGCCGTCAACGGCGGCTATCTGCTGGCGATGCTCGGCCGGGCGCTCGGCGAGGCGCTCCCGCACGCCGACCCCTTCTCCGTCTCCGCGCACTACCTCACGGCCTCCGTGCCCGGCCCCGCGGTGATCCGCACCCAGGTCGTCCGCACCGGCCGCACCCTGTCCACCGGTGAGGCGTCCCTCTTCCAGTACGCGGAGGACGGCACCGAGGTCGAGCGGATCCGGGTGCTCGCCACCTACGGCGACCTGGACCAGCTGAGCGACGAGGTCCGCACCTCCGCCGAGCCGCCCGCCTTCCCGCCTCTGGAGCGGTGCCTGGGCACGAGCGACGGCACCGCGCCGATCCCCGGAAGCTCCGCCATCACCGAGCGGCTCGACATCAGGCTCGACCCGGCGACGGTCGGCTGGGCCGTCGGCGCCCCGTCGGGCAAGGGGGAGATGAGGGGCTGGTTCTCCCTCGCCGACGGCCGGGACGCCGACCCGCTCTCCCTGCTGCTGACGGTGGACGCGCTGCCGCCCACCTCGTTCGAACTGGGCCTGAAGGGCTGGACGCCCACGATCGAGCTCACCGCCCACATCCGCTGCCGCCCGGCTGCGGGGCCGCTCCGGGTCTCCATCACCACCCGCAACCTCGCGGGCGGCTTCCTGGAGGAGGACGCGGACGTGTGGGACAGCGCGGGCCGCCTGGTCGCCCAGTCCCGCCAGCTGGCCCGCGCACCGCGAGGCTGAGGACACCGCACGCACGGCACCGCACGCACGGCACCGCATGCATGACACCGCGCGGACGGCACCGCACGCATGACACCGCCCGGCGGGCCGATGCCGGCCTGCCGGGCGGTGTCATGTCCGGATCCGCTCGGATCCGTTCAGATCCGCAGCAACTGCTCCCCGGCGTCGCGGTAGTGCTGCAGAGCCACCCGCAGCTCCTCCGTCCGGGCCTCGTTCCCCGGGCCCTGCCAGGACGAACGCAGCGCGCGCCTGCGCTCGTCGAGCGCCTCCGTCAGCTCGGTCACGATCCGGTCGAAGGCGCTGTCGGCCTCCTCGACCGCCTGGCGCGGATCCTCGACGAAGTCGGTGACGGCCTGCTGCATCCGCAGCGCCAGAGCGTCCCGTCCCTCGGGCGGCAGCAGCGACAGGCGGGCGTGCGAGCCCTCCGCGTGACCGGGTGCCTGCTCCGCCTGAGCGGTGTGGCCGTGCCGGTGCTCCGCCTCCGCGGGCACGGAGTGCGCCTGCGGCTCCGGCGTGCTCCCCGGGGGAGTGCTCGCCCGGTAGGCGTCGGCGGAGGGGGTGCCCGCCCGGTAGGCGTCGGCCGAGGGAGTGCCCGCCTGGTAGGCGTCGGCGGAGGGGGTGCCCGCCGGATAGGCGTCGGCGGAGGGGGTGGAGGTGGCGTACCGGGCCTCCGGGACGGTCTGGAACGTCCTGTCGAAGGCAGCTTCGCCGTGTCCGTCATGCCGCGTCATGCCGTGGTCCTTCCGTCGGTCCCGTAGGAGTTCGTCCTGCTGTGCTTCCCGTGCCCGGAGTGGGCGGGCACGGGGTCCGTGTCCCCGAGCAGCACGTCGAACAGCGCCCGCGCCTCGACCAGCGCGGAGCGCAGCTGCTCCGTACTGCTCCGGTCGCCCAGGGCGTGGTGCACCTTGCGGTACCCGTCGACCTGCTCGGCATGGTGCACGGAGAGGGCGTCCGCCTGCTCCTCGAAGCCGGTGCCGTCCGGGAAGCCCCGGTCACGGGCCAGCCGTGCCAGCAGCGCGTCGGCCTCGGCGACCGCTTCCCCGGGCGAGTCGATGAAGGTCTCCTGGACCATGGCCCAGCGTCCCGCGTAGGCCTCTCGTGCCTCAGGGCTCAGCGGGCGTTCGTGCAGTGAGCCGTGCAGCCTCACCCGCTCGGCCAGCTCGTGTTCGGCGGCTTTCGTGTCCCCGCCGTGCCGGGCGACCGTACGGTCGTACTCGGGCCCGAAGCGGCGCCGCAGGCCATGGCCCGCGCCCCGGCGGGAGCGGACCAGGAGGTATCCGATCGCCGCCACCAGGAGAACGGCGACGATGATCACCACGGTCGTCGTCATGACGGACGTTCCTCTCGTTCGGCGGTCGGTGCGTCGTGCGGTCCCACGTTCGTCAACTCCTCTCCGGTGAGGTCCCCACAGGCCCCGTCCGGCATGTGCGCCGTGCGGGACACATGCTGCGTGTACCCCCTGATCCCCGTTCATGCAGGGGAGTCGCCGGCCACCGCCCCGGCGGGCCCCCGCACGGCGCGTGCCCGCGGTGAATTTCTGGAGTGACTTTCCGGAAGGCGCTTTCACTCGCGGGCTCCACTGACCACACTTCGCCTGGTACGGAGACGGAGTGTCACGGGGGAGACGGTGCGGACGTGTCGGACCTGACGGGCAGCGGGGCCAAGCCGCTGGAAGGAGACGATCCACGGGAGATCGGAGGCATTCCCCTCGCGGGCCGGCTCGGCTCCGGAGGGATGGGGCGCGTCTACCTCGGCGTCCACGAAGGACGGTACGTCGCGGTCAAGCAGGTGCTGCCCGCGATCGCCGGGGAGGACCAGGACTTCGTACGCCGCTTCGGCCACGAGCTGGACAACCTCTCCCAGCTGCCGGCGGAGGCCACCGCGCCCCTGCTCGCCAGCGACCGTGACGCACGGCCCCCCTGGCTGGCGACCGCCTACGTCCCCGGCCTCACCCTCGGCAAGGCCCTCGATCTGCACGGAGGTCCGCTGCCGGCCGACGCCCTGTGGCTGCTGCTGCGGGAGGCCGCCGCCGGCCTCGTCCCGGTGCACGGGCTCGGCATGGTGCACCGGGACCTCAAACCGTCCAACGTCATGCTGACCGTCGAGGGCGCCACCGTCATCGACTTCGGGGTGGCCCGCGCCACCGAGCAGAGCCGGCTGACCCGCAGCGGCATGGTGATCGGCACACCCGCCTACATGGCCCCCGAACAGGCCACCACACGGCGGGACCTGAGCGGTGCCGCCGATGTGTTCGCGCTGGGCTCGGTCCTCGCGTACGCGGGCACCGGAAGCCCGCCCTTCGGCGACGAGTCCGGCCCCGCCGTGCTGTACCGCATCGTGCACGAGGAACCCGACCTGCGGGCCCTCGGGGAGCTGGATCCCGCGTTCGCCGACGTCGTCAGGGCCTGCCTCGCCAAGGACGCCGGGGCCCGGCCCACGGCGGCCGAACTGGTGCGGCTGGCCACGGAGCACGGACCGTTCACGGCACCCCTGTGGCCCCCGTCCATCCGGGAGGACCTCGCCGCCAAGGCCGCGTTCGCCGAGGACGTCCAGGAGATCGAACTGCCGGAGCCGGTGTCCGTGGCGACGATCGACCTCGGCGGGAAGGCCCGCCCGAAGCCCCGGGAGCGCCGCCGGCGGACCCGGATCCTCTTCGCCGTCGTACCCGTGGTCCTGACCGTGGGCGGGGCCACCCTCGCCGTCCAGCTGCTGCCGTACGTCTTCGGGCCGGAGGACCGGGCGGCCGCGGGCCCCTCCGTCACGGCCACGGCACCGGCCGTGCCCACGGCCTCCTCCCCCGGCACGAGTCCGTCGGACAGGGCGTCCCCGAAGAAGTCACCGGCGCGGGAGGACGGGAGGAAGAAGGACGAGGAGGAGGACGGGAGGCAGGGGCGGGAGAAGGACGACGAGGACAGGGCGGCGGACGGGGGAGCCGGCGGGGGAGCGGACTCCGGGACGGGGACGGGAGCGGGGGCGGGTGGTGCCGGAGGCGGTTCACCGGACGGTCCGGGCGGCTCCGGTGCCTCCGGCGGCAGCAGCTCCTCCGGCGGCTCCGGCTCCTCCAGCTCCTCGGGAGGCTCCGGCTCGTCCGGCGATTCCGGCGATTCCGGCGATTCCGGCGGCTCCGGTGATTCCGGCGGCACCGGCACGCCCTCCGGGGCCCACCGCTACCGGAACGGCGCGAGCGGCGCGTGCCTCTCCGCCCCGTCCAGCTACTACCTGAGCACCGGTACCTGTACCGGGGCCGGGACCGCCTGGACCTTCCGGTACCTGTCCGACGGCTCCTTCGAGATCGTCCACGAGACGGGCCGGTCGTGCCTCAGCGCGGGAATCCTCAACAGCACCGTCCTGATGCTCTCCTGCAACCAGTCCGAGCTGCGCCGCTGGCGGGCGGGGCCGGGAGGCACCCTCGTGAGCACCGGCTCCGGCGGCTGCCTCGACACCGGGAACGGGGCCGTCACGACGACCCGCTGCGCGGAAAAGGCGTCCCAGCGCTGGACGGCTCTGTGAGCGCGACCTGACGGCACCCCTCCCCGGTGCGGCCCGGGGAGGGGTACCGGCGTACCGGGCACGGCCCGCGCCACGGGCTCGTAGAATCGTGCTCACCATGGCTTACCTCGACCACGCCGCGACCACGCCGATGCTCCCCGAGGCGATCGCGGCGATGACCGCGCAACTCGCCGTCACCGGGAACGCGTCCTCCCTGCACGCGGCCGGGCGCCGCGCCCGCCGTACCGTCGAGGAGTCACGGGAGGCCCTCGCCGAGGCACTCGGGGCCCGGCCCAGCGAGGTGGTCCTGACCTCGGGCGGCACCGAGGCCGACAACCTCGCCGTGAAGGGCCTGTACTGGGCCCGGCGCGACGCCGACCCCCGGCGCACCCGGGTCCTGGCCAGCCCCGTCGAGCACCACGCGGTGCTCGACGCGGTCGACTGGCTCGCCGGGCACGAAGGGGCGAGGGTCGAGTACCTCCCCGTCGACCGCTACGGGCGTGTCCACCCCGACGCGCTGCGCGAGGCGATCCTCCGCGACCCGGACGACCTCGCCCTGATCACCGTGATGTGGGCCAACAACGAGATCGGCACCGTCATGCCGGTACGCGAACTGGCGGAAGTGGCCCGTGAGTTCGGCGTACCCATGCACGCCGACGCGGTGCAGGCCTTCGGCCAGCTGGAGGTCGGTTTCGCGGACTCGGGGCTTGCGGCGATGACGGTCAGCGCCCACAAGATCGGCGGCCCGCCCGGGATCGGCGCGCTGCTGCTCGGCCGTGACCAGACCCCCGTGCCGGTCCTCCACGGCGGTGGGCAGGAGCGGCACGTGCGCTCCGGCACCCTGGACGTGCCCGCCGTGGCCTCCTTCGCCGTCGCCGGGCGGCTCGCCGCCGCACGCCGGGCGGACTTCGCCCGGGAGGTCGGCGCGCTCCGGGACGCGCTGGCCGACGCCGTGCTCGCGGCTGTCCCGGACGCCGTGCCCGGCGGTGACCCGGCCCCCGGCGGCCGGCTGCCCGCCAACGCCCACTTCACCTTCCCCGGCTGCGAGGGCGACTCGCTCCTGCTGCTGCTCGACGCCCAGGGCATCGAGTGCTCCACCGGCTCCGCCTGCACGGCGGGCATCGCCCAGCCCAGCCATGTGCTGCTGGCCACCGGCACCGACCCCGACCTGGCCCGCGGGACCCTGCGCTTCTCCCTCGGGCACACCTCCACGGAGCAGGACGTCCAGGCCGTCGCCCGCGCCATCGGCCCGGCCGTCGAACGCGCCAGGGCGGCCGGGCTCAGCTGAGACCCGGCCGCGCGGGGGGCCGCCGCCCCCGGGTCCGGCGGGCCGCTCAGGCGGTCTCCGGGGCCGCCGTGGAGGCCGCGCGCACCAGCTTCATGTAGCGGTCCCAGTCCCAGTGCGGGCCCGGGTCCGTGTGGTCGGTGCCCGGCACCTCCACGTGCCCGATGATGTGCTCCCGGTCGACGGGGATCGCGTACCGCGCGCATATGGAGGCCGTCAGGCGCGCGGAGGAGGCGTACATCTTCGCGGTGAAGTCCTGGGGGCGGTCCACGAACCCCTCGTGCTCGATGCCGACGCTGCGTTCGTTGAACGAGCGGTTGCCCGCGTGGTAGGCCACGTCCAGCTCGCGGATCATCTGTGCCACCCGGCCGTCCTGGCCCACGATGTAATGCGTCGCCGCGCGGTGCGCCGGGTCCTGGAAGACCCTGACCGCGCTCGCGAAGCTGCCCTGGGTGACATGGACGATCACCCGGTCCACGCCGTAGTCGTCGGGGCGGTCGGCGCGCCGCCAGTTCGCCTCGGAGGCCGCGGTCCAGGTCGCGCCCGCGTAATCCAGCTCACCCTCCTTGCGCGGCTTCTCCACGCCGGGCACCCGCCACCAGACGCGCCGGATCTCGTCCGCGGCCAGCGCGGCGGCGCCCACGGCGGCGGCACCTCCGCCGATGAGCAGTGCGCGCCTGCTGACGCCGCGCGAGGAGCCGTCCCCCGACGGCCCGGTGTTGCTGTGGGTCCCCATACCGGCGACAACGCATATCGGAGAGCAATCGGTTCCCGGGGCCCCGTACCCTGGTGGAGCTATGACTCAGACCTCCCAGCGCCCCCTCCGTGTCCTGGCCGCCATGTCGGGCGGTGTCGACTCCGCCGTCGCCGCGGCCCGAGCCGCCGAGGCCGGGCACGACGTGACCGGTGTGCACCTCGCCCTCTCCGCGAACCCGCAGTCCTTCCGGACCGGGGCCCGCGGCTGCTGCACCATCGAGGACTCCCGTGACGCCCGCCGCGCGGCCGACGTCATCGGCATCCCGTTCTACGTCTGGGACCTGGCGGAACGCTTCCGCGAGGACGTGGTGGAGGACTTCGTCGCGGAGTACGAGGCCGGGCGCACCCCCAACCCCTGCCTGCGCTGCAACGAGAAGATCAAGTTCGCCGCGCTGCTCGACAAGGCCCTCGCGCTCGGCTTCGACGCCGTCTGCACCGGCCACTACGCCACCGTCCGACTCGCCGGGGACGGCAGCCGGGAGCTGCACCGCGCCTCGGACATGGCCAAGGACCAGAGCTACGTCCTCGGCGTCCTCGACGAGAAGCAGCTCGCCCACGCGATGTTCCCGCTCGGCGACACCCTCACCACCAAGGACGAGATCCGGGCCGAGGCCGAGCGCCGCGGGCTCGCCGTCGCCAAGAAGCCCGACAGCCACGACATCTGCTTCATCGCGGACGGCGACACCCAGGGCTTCCTCGCGGACCGCCTCGGCGGCCCCGCCGAGGGCGACATCGTCGACGAGGCGGGCGCGAAGATCGGCACCCACGAGGGCGCCTTCGGCTTCACCATCGGCCAGCGCAAGGGGCTGCGCATCGGCCACCCCGCCCCCGACGGCAAGCCGCGCTACGTCCTGGACATCTCCCCGGTGAACAACACGGTGACGGTCGGCCCGGTGGAAGCCCTCGACGTCACGGCGCTGACCGCGATCAGGCCCCGCTGGTGCGGCACCGCCCCCACCGGCCCCGGCACCTACACCGCCCAGCTCCGCGCCCACGGCGGCGAGAGCGAGGTCACGGCCGAGCTGGTGGACGGCACCCTGCACGTCGCCTTCACCGAGCCCGTCCGCGGCGTCGCCCCCGGCCAGGCCGTCGTCCTCTACGACGGCACCCGGGTCGTCGGCTCCGCCACCATCGCGACGACGGCCCGGCGGGAGCGGGCGGCGGCGGGCTGAGGTCCGGCGGCCGCGGCGGGGTGCGCGGGCCCGTCCGAGGGCCGCGCACCCCCGTGCCGGGACGCCGGGTTCAGGACGCCAGGCGCGCGAACACGTCCCGGCCGAAGAAGTCCGCCAGGACCGGGGCGATGGCCTGCGGGGCCAGCTCCCTGGTCTGCCCGGTCAGCGTGCGGTGCCGGGCGCGGGGGAGGGCCGCGGCCAGGGCCAGCGTGGTCCGGTGGGCCCGCGCGGTACTGAAGCCGCCCGTCACCACCAGGGCACGGGCCGTGACCGAGGCCAGGCGTTCCACCGGCACCGAACCGTCGCCCAGCAGCGCGTCGTCGTACGCCAGGGTGTGCGCCACCGCCTCCAGCCCCGCCCACAGGGGCGCCCGGCGCATCCGGGCGACCGTCGGCTCCGGGACACCGCTCCGGGACAGGTAGAGGGCCACCGCGCCCGCCCGGTCGCCGGCCGCGAGGAGTTCGCGCAGCAGCGCGGTGCAGCGGGCCTTGTACAGCCGGCCGTCCGGACCGGGGGTGTAGGGCGGCTCGAAGACCGCGAGCCGGTCCATCGGCACCCCCGCCGCCGCGGCCTCCAGCACCAGCGCCCCGCCCGAGAGCATGCCGAACACCGACACCCGCGCCCCGTGACCGCCCGCCCGCTCCACCACGGCCGCCAGGTCCTCGGTCTCGCGGCACACCGCGTACGGCCCGGTGTCCCCGCTGGCCCCGCGCCCCCGGCGGTCGTACGTCACGACCGTGAAGCGCGGCTCCAGCAGGGCGGCCAGCACCGCGTCGTCCGCGGACGTGCCGAGTGCGCCGCCGACCAGGACCACCGGCGGTCCTTCGCCCCGGCGGCGATAGGCGATGACCGTGCCGTCACGGGAGAGAATCTTGTCCATGCGGGGGTGGACCGGTGGGCCGCCCGGAAGTCATCGGTGCGGCACCGGAATCTTTCTGACGGGTAGTCAGGCGGGTTCCGGGACCACCTCGGTGCCGTAGAAGCAGAGGTGGCCGCGGATCGCGGCCACCTCCTCCCGCGGCTCCCGGTAGGCCCAGACGGCGTCCTCGCCGCCCGGCAGCGACCAGTAGGAGGCGTCCCCCTTGAACGGGCAGTGCGTACGCGTGGGCGAGGGGGTCAGCAGATCCGCGCGCACGTCCTCGGGCGGCAGGTAGTAGCGGACCGGGCAGCCCGTCTCACGCAGCACGAGCGGGCGGCGGCTCTCCGCGACCACCCGCCCGTCGTGGACCACGCGTACGTGCTCGGTGCCGGGCTCGACGGTGATGCGGTGACCTCGGTGTGCCGGTACGGGTGTCATTCTCCTTTCAGCAGCCGGACGGGCCGCGTTCTTCCCGGCCCCACGAGGGGCTGTCGGCGGCGGCCCGTACCGTTGTCCCCATGAACATCTGCGTCTTCCTCTCCGCCGCCGACCTCGACGACCGCTACACCGTCCCCGCCCGCGAGTTCGCCGAGCTGCTGGGCCGGGGCGGGCACACCCTGGTCTGGGGCGGGTCCGAGAGCGGGCTGATGAAGGTCGTCGCCGACGGGGTCCAGGAGGCGGGCGGACGGCTCGTGGGGGTGTCGGTGGACTTCCTCGCGGCGAAGGCGCGGACGAACGCGGACGAGATGGTCATAGCCGGGGACCTGGCCGAACGCAAGGCGCTCCTGCTGGAGAAGGCCGACGCGATCGTGATCATGGTCGGCGGTACGGGCACCCTCGACGAGGCCACCGAGATCCTGGAGCTGAAGAAGCACGGCAAGCACACCAAGCCCGTCGTCCTGCTGAACACCGACGGCTTCTACGACGGCCTGCGGCAGCAGTTCCAGCGCATGGAGGACGAGGGCTTCCTGCCGATCCCCCTCACCGACCTGGTCTTCTTCGCCACGGACGGCGTCGGCGCGCTCGCCTACCTGGAGGAGTCCGCCGGCCTGCGGTGAGCCGGACAGGACCGCCGGGCGCGGGGCGCCGCCCCGGGTCACGCCGGGCCGCGGGGCCGTGCGAGGCGGCTCCGGCCGCTCCGGGCCGCGGGGCTGTGCGAGGCCGCTCCGGGCCGCCGGAGCACGCGAGACCGCCCCGCCCCGCCGGTCCGCGCCGTCCGCGGCCCCCGGCCGCCGCCTCCGGGGGCCCACCTGCGGTGATGCGATCATGAGGGCATGGCTACTCATCTCATCACCGGGGCCGGCTCCGGCATCGGCGCGGCCGTCGCCCGCCGCCTCCTGGAACGCGGCGACGAGCTCGTCCTGCTGGCCCGCGACGCCGGCCGCGCCAGGGAGCTGGCCGCGCTCCACCCCGGCTCCCGTACGCTCGTCGGCGACCTCGCCAACCCCGACCGGCTGTCCTGGGCCCTCGGGCAGCAGACCGTGCCCGAGCGGCTGGACTCGCTGCTGCACATCGCCGGTGCCGTCGAACTCGGCCGGATCGGCGACCTCACCCCGAAGACCTGGCACTCCCAGCTCAACACCAACCTCGTCGCCCCCGCCGAACTGACCCGGCTGCTGCTGCCGCAGATCCGGGTCAGCCGGGGACACGTCGTCTTCGTCAACTCGGGCGCCGGACTGAACGCACACGCCGAATGGGGCGCCTACGCCGCGAGCAAGCACGGCCTCAAGGCGCTCGCCGACTCGCTGCGCCACGAGGAACACGGCAACGGGGTCCGGGTCACCTCCGTCTACCCGGGACGTACGGCGAGCCCCATGCAGGCCAAGGTCCACCAGCAGGAGGGCAAGGAGTACGACCCCGCCCGCTGGATCGACCCCGAGTCGGTCGCGACGACGATCCTGCTCGCCCTCGACCTGCCCCGCGACGCCGAGATCAACGACCTGACGGTCCGCCCCGGACACTGAGCACCCGGCACGGGGCCCGGTGGCTCCGCCCGGACGGGTCCCGCCCGGACGGCTCCGCCCGGCCGAGGACGGACCGGCCGAGGACGGACCGCCCGCGAGCGGCCCGTACGCTTTCCCGGGTGAGCGAGAAGAGCGAGTTCAGCACGTACGCGGCCACCGGCGTCGGCTCCATGCCCGGGGGCGACGCCCGGGAGGCCGCCAAGACCGTCGTCGGGTCCTTCGCCGACGGGCAGGGCATGCCGCACCTGCCGGAACTGCCCGCACGCGGGCCCGGCGCCGACATGACCGGCCGGACCGTCGGACTGCTCCAGGAGATGTACGGGCACGTCGAGCCCAGCGGCTGGCGGATCAGCGACCGCCCCGGCCGCGACACCCGGCGGGCCCGCTCCTGGCTCGGCGAGGACCTCGACGCCCTGGAGGAGTACACCCAGGGCTACGAAGGGCTGCTCAAGGTCCAGGCCGTCGGCCCCTGGACGCTGGCCGCCGCCCTGGAACTGCGCGGCGGCGAGGCGATGCTCGCCGACCCCGGAGCCTGCCGCGACCTCGCCGGCTCGCTCGCCGAAGGACTCCGCGGGCACCTCGCCGACGTACGGCGCAGGGTCCCTGGAGCCCGGATCGTCCTCCAGCTCGACGAACCCTCCCTCACCGCCGTGCTCCGCGGACGGGTCAGGTCGGCGAGCGGCTACCGCACCTACCGGGCCGTGGACCGCCAGGTCGTCGAAGGCGCCCTGCGCGACCTGCTCGCGGTCAACGACGGCGGGCCGACGACCGTCCACTCCTGCGCTCCCGAGGTCCCGTTCGCGCTGCTGCGCCGGGCCGGCGCCGGTTCCGTCTCCTTCGACTTCTCGCTCCTCACCGAGCGTGAGGAGGAGGCGATCGGGGAGGCCGTGGAAGGCGGCACCCAGCTCTTCCTCGGCGTCGTGCCCCCCCTCGACGCGGCCTCGACCGCATTGTCGGACCCTGGGGGTAGCGTCATGGGGGTCAGGACGTTGTGGAGCAGGCTGGGACTGAATCCGGGGACTCTCGCCGAGTCCGTCGTGGTCACCCCGGCCTGCGGGCTGGCGGGCGCGTCACCCGCGTACGCGCGCGCCGCGCTCGCCCACTGCGTCCGGGCGGCGAGGTCGCTCGCGGACAACCCCGAGTGACGGGACCGCGGGTACACGGGGCAACGGGAGGTAACGGACGATGGCCGGCGAACAGCAGGCACAGCAGCTGACGAAGGCGCCGGCTCAGGCGCGGGAGCGGCACGCGCTCCTGTCCGAACAGATCGAGGAACACCGCTTCCGCTACTACGTGAAGGACCAGCCGGTCGTCAGCGACGCCGAGTTCGACCGGCTGATGCGGGAACTGGAGGGCGTCGAGGACGAGTACCCCGAGCTGCGCACCCCCGACTCCCCGACCCAGAAGGTCGCCGGGCCCTACACCACGGAGTTCACCTCCGTCGAGCACCACGAGCGCATGCTGTCGCTGGACAACGCCTTCGACGACGCGGAGCTCGCCGCCTGGGCCGACCGCGTCGCCAAGGACGTCGGCCGCCCCGGCTACCACTTCCTGTGCGAGCTCAAGGTGGACGGCCTCGCGGTCAACCTCACCTACGAGCACGGCAGGCTGACCCGCGCGGCGACCCGCGGCGACGGCCGCACCGGCGAGGACATCACCCCCAACGTGCGGACCATCGCCGAGATCCCGCACCACCTCCAGGGTGAGCACCTTCCCGAACTCGTCGAGATCCGGGGCGAGGTCTACTTCCCGATGGAGGCGTTCGAAGGGCTCAACGCGCGCCTGGTGGAAGCCGGTGACAAACCCTTCGCCAACCCGCGCAACGCGGCGGCCGGCTCGCTGCGCCAGAAGGACCCGAAGATCACCGCCACCCGGCCCCTGCACATGGTGGTGCACGGCATCGGCGCCCGCCGGGGCCTGGACATCGACCGCCTCTCCCAGACCTACGACCTGCTGCGCGACTGGGGCCTGCCCACCGCCCGGCACAACAAGGTGGTCGACTCCCTCGACGGCGTACGCGAGTTCATCCGGTACTTCGGTGAGAACCGCCACTCCGTCGAACACGAGATCGACGGAGTCGTCGTCAAACTCGACGAGATCCCGCTCCAGGGCCGCCTCGGCGCGACCTCCCGCGCCCCGCGCTGGGCGATCGCCTGGAAGTACGCCCCCGAGGAGGTCAACACCAAGCTGGTGAACATCCGCGTCGGTGTCGGACGCACCGGCAGGGTCACCCCCTACGCCCAGGTCGAACCGGTCAAGGTGGCGGGCTCCGAGGTCGAGTTCGCCACCCTCCACAACCAGAACGTCGTGAAGGCCAAGGGCGTCCTCATCGGCGACACGGTGGTGCTCCGCAAGGCCGGGGACGTCATCCCGGAGATCCTCGGCCCGGTCGTCGACCTCCGCGACGGCAGCGAACACGAGTTCGTCATGCCCGCCGAGTGCCCCGAGTGCGGGACCGCTCTGCGCCCCATGAAGGAGGGCGACATCGACCTCCGCTGCCCCAACGCCCGCTCCTGCCCCGCCCAGTTGCGGGAGCGGCTGGCCTACCTCGCGGGCCGCAAGTGCCTGGACATCGACCACTTCGGCTATGTCGTCGCCGCCGCCCTCACCAAGCCGCTGGAACCCGCCGAGCCGCCCCTGACGGACGAGGGGGACCTCTTCTCCCTGACGGTGGACCAGCTGCTGCCGATCCGGGCCTACGTCCTGGACCCGGACAGCGGGCTGCCCAAGCGCGACCCGAAGACCGGCGAGGAGAAGACCGCGACCGTCTTCGCCAACCAGCAGGGCGAGCCCAAGAAGAACGCCCTGGCCATGCTGGAAGGCATCGAGGCCGCCAAACAGGCCCCGCTCGCCCGCATCCTCACCGGACTCTCCATCCGCCATGTGGGACCGGTCGCCGCGGCGGAACTGGCCCGGCAGTTCCGGTCCTTCGAACGGATCGACCAGGCGTCCGAGGAGGAACTGGCCGCCGCCGACGGCGTCGGCCCGATCATCGCCGCCTCGGTCAAGCAGTGGTTCGCCGAACCCTGGCACCGCGAGATCCTGCGCAAATGGCGCGAGGCCGGGGTCCGCACGGAGGACGAGGGGGCCGGTGAGGAGGAGGGCCCCCGGCCGCTCGAAGGGCTCACCGTCGTCGTCACCGGCACCCTGACCACCCACACCCGGGACGGTGCGAAGGAAGCCCTGCAGAGCCAGGGGGCGAAGGTCACCGGCTCCGTCTCCAAGAAGACGTCGTTCGTGGTCGTCGGCGAGAACCCCGGTTCCAAACACGACAAGGCGGTGCAGCTGAAGGTGCCGGTCCTCGACGAGGAGGGCTTCGCGGTGCTCCTCACCCGAGGCCCCGACGCGGCCCGCGAGGCCGCGGTGCCCGCGGAGGCCTGACCCGGGACCGCGCCCGCCCGGGGGCGCCGACCGGGGACGCCTGGCCGCCGGCGTCCGCCCGTCGGCGCCCGGCTGCCGATGTCCGGCTGTCGGAGCCCGCCCGCCGGAGCTCGCCTGCCGGCGCCTGACCGGGGACGCCTGGCCGCCGGCGCCCGGCCGCCCGTGTACGGCGAGGGCCGACGACACCTGATCGAGGCCCGATCGAGACCCCGGCCGCGCGTGGGCGCCGCCGGGCGGGGAAGGACCGGTAGGCGGGCGCCGCACGTCCGACGCCCGCCGCATCACCCGTACGGCATCCGCCCGCCCGCCCGTCCGGTGACCGCCGCGCCCCCGCGCACCGCCCCCGCCGCACAGGGGCGGCCGCCCTGTCCGCATTCGGGCAAGACCTGCGGAGCGCTGCCCCTGGAAGCCTTTGGCGGCCTAGTGTTGAGCGTGTACCTGCCGTGCCCGGCCGCGTGGTGGGATTCGGGCCGCGGTGGCATGGGAGCGGGGCCGCCGCGGGACATCGGCACCGCCGGCTGTGAGAGGGACGGAATGGAACCGACCGAGAGCGCCGCACCGGTGACACGGCCGCAGGGCGTCGCGGGCCTCGCGGGCCTCGCGGGCCTCGCGAAGAGAATGCTTCCGGTGCGGGCCGGGGCGGTCACCGCCGTGGGAGCCGTCGTCGTCGCGGTCGCCGCGGCGCAGCTCGCGGCCGGCTTCCACCACACGGTCCGCGACGGGCGGGCCCTCTTCCCGGACGGTACCGCCGGCTGGGCGCTCGCCCTGCTCACCGGCATCGTCGTCGGCCACCTGGTCGCCCTCGGGCGGGACCGCTGGTGGGGCGGCACCGGTTCCGGCGCCGCACTGACCCTCGCGGTGCTGCTGCTGTACGGCTGGGTGCCGGCCGGACTGGTCAGCCTCGTGGTGGTGGTCCTCGTCGGCACCGCCCGGCGGCACCGCTGGTGGCAGGGGCTGCTGCACGGAGCGGCCGACATACTCGGCATCGGGACCGCCGCGCTCGTCCTCGCAGCCTTCGGCGAGAGCGCCACCGTGGAAAGACCCTGGCAGCCGCTCCTGTGGGGCGTCGAAGCCGTACCGGAGGTGCTCCTCGCGGCCGGCGCCTACCTGATCGTCACCCGCGGCCTCCTCTGGTACGTCCGCGCCGCCCAGACCGGCGGGCTGCCGCCCGTCGCCCGTACCGCCGTACTGCGCCAGGGCCTCGTCGCCGTCGCGCTCGTCGGGATCGCGCCGCTGATCTGTGTCGTGGCCTGGGCCATGCCCGTCCTGCTGCCGCTCTTCGCCGTACCCCTGATAGCCCTGGACTCCACCCTCTGGATCGCCCGCGCCCGCGCCGAGGAGCAGCTGCGGGACCCGCTGACCGGCCTGCCCAACCGGCAGTGGCTGCTGGAACGCACCTGGACGGCGCTGGAGGAGGCCGAGGACACCGGCACCCGGGCGGCGCTCGTCCTGATCGACCTCGACCGCTTCCGCGCCGTCAACGACACCCTCGGCCACCTCGCGGGCGACCGGCTGCTCCTCCAGATAGCCGAACGGCTCCGTCTCGCCCTGCCGCGCGGTGCGGAGGCCGCGCGGCTCGGCGGTGACGAGTTCGCCGTACTCCTGCCGGCCGTCGGCTCCACCACCAGCGCCCAGCGCGTCGCCCGCCACCTGGTCGCCGAACTCTCCTCACCCCTCGGCCTCGACGGGCTGACCCTGGTGCTGGAGGCCAGCGCCGGGGTCGCCGTCCACCCCGACCACGCACTCGACGCCGAAGGACTGCTGCGGCGTGCCGACGTCGCCATGTACCAGGCCAAGCGCGACCGCACCGGCGTCGAGGTGTACGAGTCCAAACGGGACAGCAACACCCCCGACCGGCT
The DNA here is from genome assembly GCF_008704555.1 of Streptomyces nitrosporeus. NCBI lineage: Bacteria > Bacillati > Actinomycetota > Actinomycetes > Kitasatosporales > Streptomycetaceae > Streptomyces > Streptomyces nitrosporeus. The sequence goes on along the minus strand of NZ_CP023702.1, from coordinate 2,173,515 downwards.
GGGCCTGCTGGGCGACCTGCGCCGCGCCCTGGACGCCGGGGAGGTCGAGCTCCACTACCAGCCGAAGGTCCGCTTCGACGGGCAGGTCGCCGGTCTCGAAGCGCTCGTCCGCTGGGTGCACCCCGAACGCGGCCGGGTCCCCCCGGACGAGTTCATCGCGATCGCCGAGTCCTCCGGCCTGATGCCGCACCTCACCGAATACGTCCTGGAGACCGCGCTGGCCCAGGTCGCCCGGTGGCGGTCCCAGGGGCTGCTCGTCCCCGTCGCCGTCAACGTCTCCCCGCGCGACGTCCACACCCCCGGGTTCGCGGGCAGCGTCGCCGCCCGGCTGGCCCGGCACGGGGTCCCGCCGGGCGCGCTCCAGCTGGAGATCACCGAGCACGTGCTGCTGGAGGACCCGCAGCGGGCCGCCGACACCCTGGCCGGGCTGACCGCGCACGGCGTCAGGATGTCCCTGGACGACTTCGGCACCGGGTACTCCTCGCTCGTGCACCTGCGCCGGCTGCCCGTCAGCGAGCTGAAGATCGACCGGTCGTTCGTGGCCCGGCTGGCCGTCGACAACGAGGACGCCGAGATCGTCCGCTGCACCATCGACCTGGCCCACTCCCTCGGCCTGCTGGTCGTCGCCGAGGGCGTGGAGGACGACGAGACCTGGGAGCGGCTGCGTGATCTGCGCTGCGACGCGGTGCAGGGCTGGCTGGTCGCCGCCGCGATGCCGCCGCAGGAGATGACCGCCTGGCTGCGGGCGCGCGGCGAGCACGGCTGGCGGCGCCCGGCCGAGCTGCGGGCGGCGGCGGCGCAGCAGCCCGGGACGGAGCCGCAGCCGCGGCCGGCCGGCCGGGCGGTGTCCGGTCCCGCGACCGCCTGAGGAGTACGGAAGGCGGGCGGAACCCCTCCGGTGCGACCGGTGGCCACAGGGGTGACGGGCGACCCCATAGGATTGGGTCCAAACCACACACCGAACCCTGAGGATCGCTGCATGCCTGGCATCACGCGCGAGGAGGTCGCCCACCTCGCCCGGCTGGCGCGTCTGGAGCTGAAGGCCGAAGAGCTCGAGCACTTCGCCGGTCAGCTCGACGACATCATCGGCGCGGTCGCCCGCGTCTCCGAGGTCGCCGACCAAGACGTACCGCCGACCTCCCACCCGCTGCCGCTGACCAACGTCATGCGGGCGGACGAGGTCCGTCCGTCGCTCACACCCGCGCAGGCGCTCTCCGGCGCCCCGGCCCAGGAGCAGCAGCGTTTCAAGGTGCCGCAGATCCTGGGGGAGGACTAACACCCATGACGGACACCAGCACCATCATCAAGCTCACCGCGTCGGAGATCGCCGGGAAGATCGCCTCCGGCGAGCTGACCGCCGTCGAGGTGACCGAGGCGCACCTGGCCCGGATCGACGCCGTCGACGAGAAGGTCCACGCCTTCCTGCACATCGACCGGGAGGGCGCGCTCGCCCAGGCCCGCGCCGTCGACGCCAAGCGCGAGGCGGGCGAGAAGCTGGGCCCGCTGGCCGGCGTCCCGCTCGCGCTCAAGGACATCTTCACCACCCAGGACATGCCGACCACCGTCGGCTCGAAGATCCTCGAAGGCTGGATCCCGCCGTACGACGCGACCCTCACCCGGAAGCTGAGGGCCGCCGACGTCGTCATCCTCGGCAAGACCAACATGGACGAGTTCGCCATGGGGTCCTCCACCGAGAACAGCGCCTACGGCCCGACCGGCAACCCCTGGGACCTCACCCGGATCCCGGGCGGCTCCGGCGGCGGTTCGGCCGCGGCCCTCGCCTCCTTCGAGGCTCCGCTGGCCATCGGCACGGACACCGGCGGCTCCATCCGCCAGCCCGCGGCCGTCACCGGCACCGTCGGCGTCAAGCCGACCTACGGCGGCGTCTCGCGCTACGGCATGGTCGCCTTCTCCTCCTCCCTCGACCAGGGCGGGCCCTGCGCCCGTACGGTCCTGGACGCGGCGCTGCTGCACGAGGCGATCGGCGGGCACGACCCGATGGACTCGACGTCCATCGACGCCCCCGTCCCGCCGGTCGTCGAGGCCGCCCGCAACGGCTCCGTCGAGGGCATGCGCGTCGGCGTCGTCAAGCAGTTCTCCGGCGAGGGCTACCAGGCCGGCGTCGTCCAGCGCTTCAACGAGTCGGTCGAGCTGCTGAAGTCGCTCGGCGCCACCGTCGTCGAGCTGGACTGCCCCTCCTTCGACCTCGCGCTCTCGGCGTACTACCTGATCGCGCCGTCCGAGTGCTCCTCGAACCTGGCCCGCTTCGACGCCATGCGCTACGGCCTCCGGGTCGGCGACGACGGCACCCGCTCCGCCGAGGACGTCACCGCGCTCACCCGTGAGGCCGGTTTCGGCGACGAGGTCAAGCGCCGCATCATCCTCGGTACCTACGCGCTCAGCTCCGGCTACTACGACGCGTACTACGGCTCGGCCCAGAAGGTCCGCACCCTCATCACCCGGGAGTTCGAGAAGGCGTTCGAGCAGGTGGACGTCATCGTCTCGCCGACGACGCCGACCACGGCGTTCCCGATCGGCGAGCGCGCCGACGACCCGATGGCGATGTACCTCGCGGACCTGTGCACCATCCCCGTCAACCTCGCCGGCAACTCCGCCATGTCGCTCCCCTGCGGCCTGGCCCCGGAGGACGGCCTGCCGGTGGGTCTGCAGATCATCGCCCCCGCCATGAAGGACGACCGGCTCTACAAGGTCGGAGCCGCCGTCGAGGCCGCCTTCGTGGAAAGGTGGGGGCACCCGCTGATCGAGGAGGCTCCGTCCCTATGAGTGCCATGGCGAAGAAGGCCAAGAACTTCAAGAAGTCCAAGTCGGGCGTCTACCTGTCGCTCGGTACGACCGCCTTCGGCGCGCTCAGCGTCGTCAAGCAGGCGAAGATGGCCCGCCAGGACAACGACACGCTCCGGCTGATCGACGCCGCCGTGTCCGCCGCCGCGATCGTGACCGGCATGGCGATCCTCTACCGCGAACTCAAGCGTCTCGGCGACGACGACGTCCTGCTGGGATGAGAGGGAAAGTTTCACCGTGACTGTCATCGACCTGGAGTCGTACGAGGACGCTCTCGCGGCGTACGACCCCGTCATGGGCCTGGAGGTCCATGTCGAACTCGGCACCAAGACGAAGATGTTCTGCGGGTGCTCCACGGAGCTCAAGCAGGACGCCAACTCGCAGACCTGCCCGGTCTGCCTCGGGCTGCCGGGCGCGCTGCCGGTCGTCAACGAGATCGGTGTCGAGTCCGCCGTCAAGATCGGGCTCGCGCTGAACTGCGAGATCGCCGAGTGGTGCCGTTTCGCCCGGAAGAACTACTTCTATCCGGACATGCCGAAGAACTTCCAGACCTCCCAGTACGACGAGCCGATCGCCTACAACGGCTATCTGGACGTCCAGCTGGAGGACGGCGAGATCTTCCGGGTGGAGATCGAGCGCGCCCACATGGAGGAGGACACCGGCAAGTCGACGCACGTCGGCGGCGCCACCGGCCGCATCCACGGCGCGTCCCACTCGCTGCTGGACTACAACCGCGCGGGCATCCCCCTCATCGAGATCGTCACCAAGCCGATCGAGGGGGCCGGCGCCCGCGCCCCCGAGGTCGCCAAGGCGTACGTCGCCGAGCTCCGCGAGCTCATCAAGGCGCTCGGCGTCTCGGAGGCCCGCATGGAGATGGGCCAGATGCGCTGCGACGTGAACCTGTCGCTGCGGCCCAACGGCACCGAGACCTTCGGTACGCGCTCCGAGACGAAGAACGTCAACTCGCTGCGCTCCGTCGAGCGTGCCGCCCGCTTCGAGATCCAGCGCCACGCCGCGGTGCTGAACTCGGGCGGGATGATCGTGCAGGAGACCCGGCACTTCCACGAGGAGGACGGCTCCACCACGGCCGGCCGCATCAAGGACAACGCCGAGGACTACCGCTACTTCCCCGAGCCCGACCTGGTGCCGGTCGCGCCGGCCCGCGAGTGGGTCGAGGAGCTCCGCAAGGGGCTTCCCGAGCTGCCCCGGGTGCGGCGTCAGCGGCTCAAGGAGGAGTGGGGCGTCGGCGAGCACGACATGCAGTCCATCCTCAACGCCGGGGCGGTCGACCTGATCGTCGCGACGACCGAGGCCGGTGCCCCCTCGGACCAGGCCCGGAAGTGGTGGATGGGCGAGCTGGCCCGTAACGCCAACGAGACCGGCCGGAGCCTGGACGAACTGCCCGTCACCCCGGCGCAGGTCGCCCGGGTCGCGGAGCTCGTCGCCGCCGGCGACCTCAACGACAAGCTGGCACGCCAGGTCCTGGAGGGCGTCCTCGCGGGCGAGGGCGACCCGGACACCGTCGTCGAGAAGCGCGGCCTGAAGGTCGTCTCGGACGAGGGCGCGCTGGGCGCAGCCGTCGACGAGGCCATCGCGGCCAACGCGGCCATCGCGGACAAGATCCGCGGCGGCAAGGTCGCCGCGGCCGGCGCACTGGTCGGCGCGGTCATGAAGGCCACCCGCGGCCAGGCCGACGCGGCACGCGTACGCGAGCTGATCCTGGAGAAGCTCGGCGTCGAGGGCTGAGCCGACGGCGGCCCGGGGCTCCCGGACCGCCACCGTGCGAGGGAGGGCGGCGCACCCGGGGATCCGGGCGCACCGCCCTTTCGCCGTTCCCGGGCCCGGGGGCGGCGCGGGGAGCGGGTGGGCCCGGGGACGGTGTGGGGAACGGGTCCAGGAACGGTGCCGGTGCCGGGAACGGGCCCGGGGACGGTGCCGGTGCTGGAAGGGCCGCATGCCCGCCGTGCCTCCGCCGCCGTCCGGTGCGCGCACCGCCGCCCCGCGCACCCGGTGCGCCCCCGGTCGCCTCCCCGTGCTCTTCCGGCGCCCCGGCGGCGCCCCCTCTCGTACCTCAGCGCCCTCCCTCGCACCCCAGCCCACCCCCGCGCGCCCAGCGCACCCCAGCCCACCCCCGCGCGCCCCGCACCCCCGGCGCCGGCTCCGATGGCGGGGACGTTCACCGACGGGCCGTACGGCTGCCTTTCCCCCGCCACCTCGGGTCACTAGCTTCCCGCCATACCGCGAACTCGGGAGGCTCACTTGACCACGGACATCTCACGGCGAAGGCTCTTCGCGCTCGGCGGCGGCGCACTGGGCGCGGCGGCGGCGGGCTCGTTCCTGCCGACCTCGCTGCGCGCCGCCGTCGCCGCCCGGCCCGCCCGGCCGGGCGGCGGACTCCCCGATATCCGGCACGTGGTGATCCTGATGCAGGAGAACCGTTCCTTCGACCACTACTTCGGGACCCTGCGCGGGGTGCGCGGCTTCGGCGACCGCAACGCCGTCGAACTCCCCTCGGGCGACCCCGTCTTCCGGCAGCCCGCGCCGGACGGCACCGCCGTGCTGCCCTTCCCGGTCCGCCGGGCCGCCGAGACCCAGAAGAAGGACCTCCAGTACATCGGGGCCCTCGACCACTCCTGGAGCGGCGGGGCCGAGGCGTGGGCGGGCGGCTGGATGAACGGCTGGATCGGCGCCAAGTCCTCCGCCACCATGGCGTACTACGACCGCCGCGACCTGCCGCTGCACTACGAGCTGGCCGACACCTTCACGGTCTGCGACGCCTACCACTCCTCGATCCACACCTCCACCAGTCCCAACCGCAACCACTTGTGGAGCGGCAGGACCGGTGACGAGCCCGGGGGCGGCCGGGCCGTCGGCAACGACGCGTACGACGAGGACACCCATCCCGGGTACGGCTGGAGCACCTACGCGGAACGGCTGGAGAAGGCCGGACGCAGCTGGCGCACGTACACCGAGTGGGAGAACTTCACCGACAACCAGATCGAGTTCTTCGCCACCTTCAAGGCCGTGGCCCGCAAGGCGCTGGCGAGGACCGGCGGTCACACCTACATGGAGTCCTTCTACGCAGCCGTCCGCACGACCGGGGACGCCGGGGAGCGCGAGCGGCTGCTGGGCCTGCTGGAGGAGGGCGTGGCCGGCCTGACCGCGGCCGAGCGCAGCCTCTTCGAACGGGGGCTGCGCCGGGTCGGGACCGGGACCCTGGCCGAGGAGTTCGCCCGGGACGTGGCCGCGGGGACCCTCCCCGAGGTGTCGTACCTGGTGCCCTCCGCGGTGGACTCGGAGCACCCGAGCGTCTCGTCGCCGGTGCACAGCGCGACGGTCCTCTACAAGATCCTCGACGCGCTCGGCAGCCATCCCGACGTGTGGCGCCACACCGCCGTGTTCATCAACTACGACGAGAACGACGGCTTCTTCGACCACGTCCCGCCGCCGGTCGCGCCGCCCGGGGAGGCGGAGGAATGGTGGCAGGGCAGGCCCACCGGCCTCGGGATCAGGGTGCCCCTGCTCGTCGTCTCCCCGTGGACCGTCGGCGGTCACGTGTGCTCCGAGGTCTTCGACCACACCTCCGTCATCCGGTTCCTGGAACGGTGGACGGGCGTGCGGGAACCCAACATCGGCGACTGGCGGCGGTCGGTCACCGGCGACCTGACATCGGCGTTCGACTTCATCCGGGCCGGGCGGATGCCGCAGCCCGAGCCCCCGGCGGCCGTCCCGCCGTTCAGCGGGCGCTGGCGGCCCGTACCGCCGAAGGTCCAGCGGATGCCCGTCCAGGAGCCCGGCGTGCGCCCGGCGAGGCCGCTGCCCTACCAGCCGGACGCGCAGGGCACGCTCGTGGACGGGGCGGTACGTGTGATCGTCACCAACACCGGGCGCTCGTCGGCGCACTTCGCCCTCTACCCGTACGCCTCGGAGTTCGGCCTCCCCCAGCACCTGGACGTGAAGGGCACCGAACGGTGGACGGTGCCGCTCGCCGGGGAGGCGTACCGGTTCACGATCACCGGCCCCAACGGCTTCCGCCGCGAGTTCGCGGGGACGGCCGACGGCGACGCGGAGGTCGCCTCGCGCGTCGACGGCCGCGAGCGGGACCTGCACCTCACCCTGCGCAACACCGGCGGCCGTCCCCTCACCTACGTCGTACGCCCCCTCGGCTACGTCGACGAGGCGGACCTGCGGGACTGGGCCAGGCGCATCAAGGTGAAGCCGGGGCGCAGCCGCACGATCGTCCACTCGGCGGCGGACGCGCACGGCTGGTACGACCTCGACATCACGGTGGAGGAGGAAGGCCGCTTCCGGCGGCGGCTCATGGGTCACATCGAGAACGGCAGGCCGAGCGTCACCGGCTGACACGGCCCCGGGGGGCGGGCCGCGGCCGGACGGGAGGTGGGGAGGCGGGGGGAGGGGCCGGCCTGCGAGGCGTGGGGGCGGGCCGGGGAGCCGCGGCGGGCCGGGCCGGCCGGGGGACCCGTGGGGGAAGCGGTCCGCCCATCTCTGTGACCATCACCACGAAAGGGGCAAACGATCACCATCTGCTGAGAAGGTAATACTTCTCAGGTCATGCGACTTTTACGGGACATTCCCCTTGTCTCCCGTCGGGGTCCACGAACCCGCAGGGAGCACGTCCGTTGGCAGCCATCGCACGCTGGTGCCTCGCGCACCGCCTCGCCACCGTCCTCATCTGGCTGTTCGCCCTCGGAGGCACCGCGGCCGCGGCCGGCTTCGCGGGCTCCGCCTACACCGACGACTACGACGTACCGGGCACCGAGGCGGGCCGGGCGGGGGAGATCCTCCAGGAAGGGTTCACCCGCCTCGGCGGCGACACCGACACCGTCGTCTGGCACACCACCGGTTCCTCCGTGTACGCCACGGACGTCGAACGGACCATGACCCGGACCCTGGAGGAGATCAGGGAACTGCCCGGAGTGGGCGCCGTCACCGGCCCGTACGGGGACGCGGACACCGGACTGGTCAGCGCGGACGGCCGCACCGCCTACGCCACCGTCACCTTCGACCAGCGCGTCGAGGACATCACCCGGGACCAGGCACAGGCGCTCGTGGACACCGCGAAGGCGGCGCAGACGGACGGGCTCCGGGTCGAACTCGGCGGCACCGCCGTCGCCCTCACCGAGGCACCCGCCCTCCACCTCAGCGAGGCCATCGGCGTGGCCGTCGCCGCGGTCGTGCTCTTCCTCGCCTTCGGGTCCCTCGCCGCCAGCCTGCTGCCCATCGCCACCGCCCTCGTCTCCGTCGGCACCGCCTACGCCGGGATCGTGCTGCTCGGCCATGTGATGACCGTCGCCGACTTCGCCCCGATGCTCGGCATGCTCGTCGGCCTGGGCGTCGGCATCGACTACGCGCTGTTCGTCGTCACCCGGCACCGGCAGGGGCTCCGCCGCGGACTGTCCGTCCACGACGCCGCGCGGAACGCCGTCGCCACCACCGGACGCGCCGTCGTGTTCGCCGGGGCCACCGTCTGCGTCGCCCTGCTGGGCATGCTGGTCCTGCGGCTCGGCTTCCTCGACGGCGTCGCGATCGCCGCCTCGGTCACCGTGCTCCTGACCGTCGCGGCGGCCGTGACCCTGCTGCCCGCCCTGCTCTCCTTCATCGGCATGCGGGCGCTCGGCCGGCGCGAGAGGCGAAGGCTCGCGGAACACGGCCCCCGGCCCGAAACGGCCACCGGCTTCGCGGCACGCTGGTCGGCCTTCGTCGAACGGCACCCCAGACTGCTCGGCGCCGTCGCCGCGGCCGTGATGGCCGTCCTCGCCCTGCCCGCCCTCGGCCTGCACCTGGGCACCTCCGACCAGGGCAACAACCCCGCCTCCTCCACCACCCGGCAGGCGTACGACCTGCTCGCCGACGGCTTCGGCCCCGGCGTCAACGGGCCCCTGACCGTCGCCGCCCGGCTCGACGGCGCCGACGACCGGCTCGCGCTGGACTCCCTGCCCGCCGCACTGCGCACCACCGAAGGCGTCGCGCAGGCAGGCCCGGTGACGTACAACAACAGCGGCGACACCGCGTTCGTCACGGTGGTGCCCGACTCCGCGCCGCAGGACCTGGAGACCAGCGAACTCGTCGACCGGCTGCGGGAAGAGGTGCTGCCGCCGGTACGGGACGGCACCTCGCTCGAACTCCGGGTCGGCGGGGTGACCGCCGGTTACGACGACTTCGCCGACGTCGTCGTCGGCAAGGTGCCCCTCTTCGTCGGCGTCGTCATCGCCCTGGGCTGCCTGCTCCTGCTGCTCGCCTTCCGCTCCTTCGCCATCCCCCTCAAGGCCGCCCTGATGAACGTGGCCGCCGTCGCCGCCTCCTTCGGCGTCGTCGTCGCGGTCTTCCAGTGGGGCTGGGGCAGCGAACTGCTGGGCCTCGGCAGCGCGGGCCCGGTCGAACCCTTCCTGCCGGTCATCATGGTCTCCGTCCTCTTCGGCCTGTCGATGGACTACCAGGTCTTCCTCGTCGGCCGGATGTACGAGGAGTGGCGGGAGACCGGCGACAACCGGCGGGCCGTCCGGGTGGGCCTCGCCGAGACCGGACGCGTGATCAACTCCGCGGCGGTCATCATGATCTCCGTCTTCCTCGCCTTCGTGCTCAGCGGCGACCGGGTCATCGCGATGTTCGGCATCGCGCTCGCCGCGGCCGTCGCCCTGGACGCCTTCGTACTGCGCACCCTGCTGGTGCCCGCCCTGATGCACCTGCTGGGCGGGGCGAACTGGTGGCTGCCGCGCGGACTGGACCGGCTGCTCCCGCGCATCAGCATCGAGCCGCCCGACGCCGTGGTACCGCGTGCGAGGATTCCCGGGGACCGCACCGACGGGGAACCGCGCGTCGCGCAGCGTGTCCGCTGACACCACCGGCATCCCCGGTGGCACCGACACCAAGGAGAAGCTGCCGTGTTCGCGACATCCCTCGGGGACGACGGGGCGTGCCTCTGCCCGCTGGAACCCTGGCAGGCGGAGGAGTTCCTGGCCCACATGGACCGGGCCCGCGGCCTCGTCGACCCCTGGGTCCCGCTCGCGGCAGCCGTACCGGACCTCGGCTCCGCCCGGGCCCTGCTCCAGCGGTACGCCGACAAGCAGGCGGCCGACACCGGCCGGATATACGGCATCCGGCTCGACGGGACCCTGGTCGGCGGGGTCATGTTCCGGATCTTCGACCAGGCGTCCGGCACCTGCGAGATCGGCTGCTGGCTGGAACCGGCCGGCCAGGGCCGGGGCCTGGTCGACCGGGCCTCGCGGAAGCTGATCGACTGGGCCTTCGACGTACGCGGCATGCACCGCGTGGAGTGGCTCGCCTCCGCGGCCAACACCCGCTCCACCGCCGTCGCCGAACGGCTCGGCATGACCCGCGAAGGCGTCCTGCGCCAGGCCTACCTCCACCACGGGGTACGGCACGACGAGGAGATCTGGGCCGTACTGGCCTCCGAGTGGCCGGCCCGGCGCGGACACCGGGCACCCGGCCGCCCGGCCTGAGGCACCCGGCCCGGCGGGACAAGGCCCCCGGCGCCCCGGGATGCGGCACACGCCCGATGCGGCGGCACCCCCGCGCGGACGAGAGTGGGGACCACGGCGACGAGCCGTGGCCCGGCCGGGGCCCGACAGGGGACCCGGCGGGCCCGCCCGACGGGGAGAACACCGTGTACCACTACGAACTGCACCGGCTGAACGCCACCGAGCTGATCCTCCGCGCCGACCGGGAACGCACCGCACGCACCGCCGTACGCGCCCGCCGGGCCGCCCGTGCCACCTCCGGCGCCACCGGAGAGGACGGCTCCGGAGGGCGGGTGAACCAGGACCCCGGCTCCTTCGCGCGCGCCGCGTAGGGATGCCCGTGCCGGACACCGCGGCGCCGGGCGCGGACGGCGCCGTACCGGCCGGGGAACCGGGCCCCGAAGGGCACCCCCCACCGGAGGGGGCCCCGCGGACGGCCGCCCGCACCGCGATGTCGTACCCGTATGCGATGCTCGGCGCCGTGGAGACCAACACCGTCAGCCCCGTCTTCGTCGGCCGTACCGGCGAACTCGCCTCGCTCACCGAGACGCTGGGCCGCGCCTCGGCGGGCGAGCCGCAGGCGCTGCTCATCGGCGGTGAGGCGGGCGTCGGAAAGACCCGGCTGGTCGAGGAGTTCCTCGCGGTCGCACGCCGCCGCGAGGCCGTCGTAGCCGTCGGGGGCTGCGTGGAGATCGGCGCCGACGGCCTGCCGTACGCCCCCTTCGCCACCGCACTGCGCGCCCTGCGCCGCGCCCTGCCCGAAGAACTGGACCGGGCGCTCGCCGGCCAGGAGGGCGAACTGGCCCGGCTGCTGCCCGAACTCGGCGAGACCGGGCGGACGGCGGACGACGAGCACGGCACGGCTCGCCTCTTCGAACTCACCGCCCGGCTCCTGGAACGCGTCTGCGCCGGCCGCACCGTCGTCCTCGTCCTGGAGGACCTCCACTGGGCCGACACCTCCACCCGCAACCTGCTGGCCTACCTCTTCCGCACCCTGCGCACCGGACACCTCGTCATGATCGGCACCTACCGCGCCGACGACATCCACCGCCGCCACCCGCTGCGCCCGCTCCTGGCCGAGCTGGACCGGCTCCGCACGGTCGGACGGATCGGCCTCGGCCGGTTCAGCCGCGCCGAGGTCGCCCGCCAGCTGGCCGGGATACTCGCCGTGACCCCCGAGGCGGAACTGGTCGACCAGATATTCGACCGCTCCGACGGCAACGCCTTCTTCGTCGAGGAGCTCGCCCGCTCCCTGGAATGCTGCGGAGACGACTCCCGGCTCCCCGGCTCGCTGCGCGACCTCCTGCTCGTACGCGTCGAGACCCTGCCCGAGGAGTCCCAGCGGATCGTGCGCATCGTCGCCGAGGGCGGCTCCACCGTCGAGCACCCGCTCCTCGCCGCCGTCGCCCGGCTGCCCGACGACGACCTCGACCAGGCGCTCCGGGCCGCCGTCGGAGCCAACATCCTGCTGCCCGCCCCCGGCCCGGACGGCTACCGCTTCCGGCACTCCCTGGTCCGCGAGGCCGTCAGCGACGACCTGCTGCCCGGCGAACGCACCCGCCTCAACCGCCGGTACGCCGAAAGCCTGGAGGCGGACCCCGGCCTCGTCCGGGCCGACGAACGCGCCGCCCGCCTCGCCAGCTACTGGTACGCCGCCCACGACCCCGCCAAGGCGCTGCCCGCCGTACTCGAAGCCGCCGTCGAAGCCCGGCGCCGCTACGCCTACTCCGAGCAACTACGGCTGCTGGAAAGGGCGATGGAGCTCTGGGACGACGTGTCGGAGGAGGTGCGGGCCACCCTGCGCCCCTTCGACCACGCCGAGACCTACCCGGGCTGCGGCTGTCCGCCGGGCAGCACGTCGCTGAGCCACTTCGACCTGATGGCCGAGGCGACCGTCGCCGCGCGGATCAGCGGCGACCGCGAACGGGCCCTGGCCATCGCGAAGAAGGCCCTGCGGGTCGTCGACGAGCGGGAGGACCCGCTGCGCGCCGCCTGGTTCTGGCTCCAGCGCTCCCGGCTCGTGCAGAACCTCTCCCGGAGCGACGGCCGCCGCGAACTCGACACCGCCCGGGCACTGGTGCGCGGTCTGGAACCCTCCGCCGTGCACGCCGACGTCCTCGCGAACGTGGCCAGCTGGGGCGCGCTGCACCTGCCCGGACCGGACAGCCTCGTCGCCGCCGACCGCGCCGTGGAGTACGCGCGTCTCGTCGGGGACGAGCCCATCGAACTGCACGCCCGGCTCACCCGGGGCTGGCTCACCATCGACGCGGGAGCCGTCGAGGAGGGCCTCGCGGAGATGTACGGGGTACGCGACCGCGCCGAGGAGCTCCACACGGTCGGTGTGATGAGCCGCGCCGCCGTCAACCTGGCCTCGTCGCTGGAGTCCGCCGGCCGCTCGGCCCAAGCGGTGGCCGCCGCCGACCACGGCATCGGGCTCTGCCACGACCACGGGGTGCCGGACTCCGAGGCATGGGTCCGGGCCAACCAGGCCCAGTCCTACTTCTCACTGGGCCGCTGGGACGAGAGCGAGGCCGCCCTCGACGCCGCCGCCCCGCTCTCACGGTCCAACAAGTCCCACGGACTCGTGGCCTCCCGCCGTACGGATCTGGCCCTGGCCCGGGGCGACTTCGCCGAGGCCGGGAAGCAGCTGGCCCTGAACAGGCGCATGGTCGACTCCCACGACCCGCAGCCCCAGCTCATGATCACCCCCGTCCAGCACGCCATGGTCCTGGCCGCCCGGCGGGGGAGGATCGCCGAGGCACGGGCCGCCTTCGAGGCCCGCTCCGAGGAGGGCTTCCCGCCGGGCACCCAGCGCTACGCCCTGCCCCTGCTGCACGCCGCCGCCGAGATCGAGGCCGACGCGCGGGGCCTGCCCGCCGCCGCACCCGGCCGGCCGGCCGTGCTGGAGCGGATCCGCCGGCACCTCAAGCGGCTCCCCGCGCTCGTCCCCGTCTGGGCCGCCTACGGAGTGCTGACCGAGGCGGAACTGGCCCGGGCGGAAGGCACGGACACCCCGGAGCACTGGGCGCGCGCCGCCGGGGCGTTCGGCCCGCTGGAGCGGCCCTACGAACTGGCCCGGATCCGCCACCGGTGGGCGGAGTGCCTCCTCACCGCCCCCGGGGACCGGCGCGCCGCGGCGGACCTCCTGCGCGAGGCCCACCGCACGGCACTGCGGCTCGGCGCCCGGCCTCTGACGGAGAGCATCGAACTGCTGGCCGGCCGGGCACGGATCACGCTGGCCACCGGCCCTGCCGGGGCACCCACGGCGGACGAGGAGGACACGGCCGGGGTGGACGCGACCGGGTCCTTCGGCCTGACCGCCCGCGAACAGGAGGTGCACCGGCTGGTCGCGGAGGGATACACCAACCGCCGGATCGCCGAGGAGCTCTACATCGCGCCGAAGACCGCCAGCGTGCACGTCTCCCACATCCTGGCCAAGCTGGGCGTATCCAGCCGGGGCGAGGCCGCCGCACTGGCCCACCGCCTCCGGCTGTACGCCCGGGGATGAGTCCACGGGGCCGTACGGCTCCGGGGTCCGTCCGGCGGCGTGGTCCGTCCGGTGCGGTGCTACGTCACCTTCAGGAGCAGGATCCTGTCGTCCTCCGGCTCCGGGTTCCCCCGCCCGTCCGTCGCGCTCGTCACCAGCCACAGCCTGTCGCCGCCCGCGGCCACGACGGTCCGCAGCCGGCCGTACTCCCCCTCCAGGAACGCCTGGGGTGCGGCCAGGGGCTCCTCGTCCGGCTCGCCCGACAGCGGGACCCGCCACAGCCGTTCACCCCGCAGGCCCGCCATCCAGACCGAGCCCCCGGCGTACGCGATGCCGCTCGGGGACGCCTCGGAGGTCTTCCACTGGGCGACCGGGTCGATGTACCCCCGCTCGCCCTGCTCGCCCTCGGCCTCCGGCCAGCCGTAGTTCTTGCCGGGCTCGACCAGATTCAGTTCGTCCCAGGTGTCCTGGCCGAACTCCGAGGCCCAGAGCCGCTTCTGCTCGTCCCAGGCCAGACCCTGCACATTGCGGTGGCCCCACGAGTACACCACCGAGTCCGCCTCGGGGTTGCCGTGCACCGGCTCGCCGTCCGGTGTCATCCGCAGGATCTTGCCCGCCAGGGACTCCCGGTCCTGCGCGAGCCCCGTGTCACCGGTCTCCCCGGTGCCCGCGTACAGCATGCGGTCGGGGCCGAAGGCGATCCGCCCGCCGTTGTGGACCGATCCCTTCGGGATGCCCCGCAGGATCGTGTCCGGGGCGCCCAGCTGCTGACCGGCCGGCTTCGACTCGTCGTACTGCATGCGGGCGATGCGGTTGTCCGACTCGGTGGTGAAGTAGGCGTACACCAGATGGTCCGCGCCGAAGGTCGGGGCGACGGCGAGCCCCAGCAGGCCGCCCTCGCCGGACGGGGCGACGCCCGGCACGGAACCCACGTGCGTCTTCTTCCCGCTCTTCCCGTCGATCCGGGTGACGGTCGCCTCGTCGCGCGAGGCCACCAGCAGGTCGCCCCCGGGCAGGACCGCCAGGCCCCACGGGGAGGGAAGGCCCTCCGCCAGCGTGGACACCACGTCCACCGAACCCTCGGCGGGCGGCAGATCGGCCGTCGGCTCCGGCGACGGAGAGGCGGGCGGTGGGGAACTCGCCGCGGGGGAGGGGGAACCGCTCGCGCGGGGCGGCTCGCCCTCCTCGGACGCACAGGCGGCGGACAGCAGCAGGGAGGCCGACGCGAGTACGGCCACCACCCCCCTGTGCGCCATGCCTCCCTTGCGTACGAGGGGAGTTCGTACCACGGGCGTTCGCACAGGACCGATCCTTTCGACGGCGGGCGACAACAGCTTCTCAGAGGTTCCGCCGGAACGGGCCGCGGTGCCTCGGTTCCGCCGGAACGGGCCGCAGCGCCTCGGTTCCGCCGGAACGGGCCGCGGCGCCTTCCGGTCCGGTCAGCAGTCCCACGACCCGCGGGCCCGGGGCACGCCCGCCAGCTCCGCCAGGTCCCGTTCCGTGAGCGACAGCCGGGCGGCGGCCGCGTTCTCCACCGCCCACCGCTCCTGCTTGGCCCCCGGCACCGGCACCAGATGGGGGCCCTGCGCGAGCACCCAGGCCAGCGCCGCCTGCGCCGGTGTGGCACCGTGCCGCTCCGCGACCCGGCGCAGAGCCACGACCACCGGCTGGTTCGCCGCCATCATCTCCGCGGTGAAACGCGGGTGCCTGGCCCGCGGGTCGTCCGGTTCGAAACCCTGGCCGGGCTTCAGCGTCCCCGTCAGATAACCGCTGCCCAGCGGCATCGCCGCCAGCACCCCCACGCCCCGCGCCGCACACCACGGCACCAGGTCGTCCAGCGCGTCGGGCGACCACACCGACAGTTCGGCCTGCACCGCGCTCACCGGGAACACCTGCTGCACCCGCTCCAGCTGCCGGATCGTTCCGTCGTGCGTACGCGAACCGGGCCGGCGCCCGGCCCGCGCCCCGACCGCGCACAGCCCGAGCGCCCGCACCTTGCCCGCGGTCACCAGGTCCGCCATCGCGCCCCAGGTCTCCTCCACCGGCACCTCCGGATCGGCCCGGTGGAGCTGGTAGAGATCGATCACATCGGTCTGCAGCCGCCGCAGCGAGGCGTCACAGGCCCGGCGCACGTACCCCGGGCGGCCGTTGGCCACGATGTGCTGATCGCCCACCAGCAGACCGCACTTCGTGGAGAGGAATGCCTCGGAACGGCGCCCCTTCAGGGCCCGCCCGACCAGCAGCTCGTTGGTGAACGGCCCGTACATGTCGGCCGTGTCGAACAGCCGGACGCCCGCGTCCAGGGCGGCGTGCACCGTACGCAGCGAACGGTCGCCCCGCTGCTGCGACGTGCTGTAGGCCCAGCTCATCGGCATGCATCCCAGCCCGACGGCGCCCACGGCCAGCCCCGCCGCACCGATAGTCCTGCGCTCCAACTCCCCGTACCCTTCCCCGGCCGTGTCCGCACGACCCCGGTCCCGCCGCCGGCGGCCCGTACCGCACCCCAAAAGTAACCTCTGCCGTCTCCCGCCCTTCGCATAGCCTCCTGACCATGACTTCGACACCGATTCCGAGCCCGTCGCCGGCCACCGGCGGCGATGTGTGGATGCCTTTCCGAGCCGACGAGATCGAGGGACTCCCCGAGGGCCTCGACTACCGCTTCTGGGACGGCGGGCAGGACTACCCCGCCGACCCCGCCGACTGCGTGTTCTACGTGGTCCCGTACATGAAGGGCGCCGAGATCGCGACCCGGCCCCTCGGCCTGATGAGCTCCGTCCGGGTCGTGCAGACCCTCTCCGCGGGCATCGACCACGTCGAACCCGGCCTCCCCCTGCTCCCCGGCGGGGTGCGCCTGTGCAACGCCAAGGGGGTCCACGAGGCGTCGACCGCGGAACTCGCCCTCGCCCTCGTCCTCGCCTCGCTGCGCGGCTTTCCCGGCTTCGTGCGCGGCCAGGACGAGGAGGAGTGGCGCTCCGGCTTCTACCCGGCGCTCGCGGACAAGTCCGTGCTGATCGTCGGTTACGGATCGATCGGTGCCGCCGTGGAGGACCGGCTCGAACCCTTCGAGTGCGCGCGGGTCGTGCGCGTCGCGCGCTCCGCCCGTACAACCGCGCGCGGCCCCGTGCACCCGCTCGGCGAGCTGCCCGCGCTGCTGCCCGAGGCCGACGTCGTCATCCTGTGCACCCCGCTGACACCCTCCACACAAGGGCTGGTGGACGCGGAGTTCCTGGCCGCGATGCGGGACGGCGCCCTGCTCGTCAACGTCGCACGCGGCCCGGTCGTCGACACCGCCGCCCTGCTGGCCGAACTCGGATCCGGACGGCTGCGCGCCGCCCTGGACGTCACCGACCCGGAACCCCTGCCCCCGGGCCACCCGCTCTGGCACGCTCCCCATGTCCTGATCACCCCTCATGTGGGGGGCAGCACCTCGGCCTTCCTCCCACGGGCCAAGCGCCTGGTGTCGGGACAGCTGACCCGGTTCGCGGCGGGGGAAGCGGTCGGCAACCTCGTCCGCACCACCGGCTGAACACGCCCCGGAACAGCCCGTACGCGCTCCGGAGCGGCCGGCACCGTGCGTGGTGACGGAGCGTAGAGAGATTATGGCCCTGTGTGACCGTTCTGGTGTATCGTCCACAAGGGGCTGCCGTGGAAGGGACGGCGCCGGGCAGAAGCTGAACGCGAGGGGGCGACGGGCGATGCACGGCCAGTGGAGAGGTGATCCGACGCTGCGGTACGGGCGGCGGAGGCGGTCGACGGCGCCGGAGGCGCCCCTGCCGGCCCGGGGGACGGCCCGGGGTCCGGGAGTCATCCGGTGAGCGGCCTCGCGGCCCTGCTCTGCCGGCCGGTGGCCGGCCGCGCGTCGGGCCTGCCCTCCCAGCTCCTCCTCGCCGGGGTCTGCGCCGGATACGCGGTGGGCGCGGCCCTGGGCTGGGGGTCGGCCGGACTCGCGCTGTTCATGGGCGACTTCGGCCTCAGCTTCGCGGCGTCCCTCGCCGCGGTCTCCTGCTTCGTCTACTCCCGCAGGAGCGACAGCCGTTTACGGCCGGCCTGGCTGCTGTTCTCGCTCTCCTCCGCGATGGCGGCCGGCGGCAACGCGGTCTGGGGGTGGTACGAGGTGGTGCTCGACCGCGACGTCCCCTCGCCCTCCCTGGCCGACCTCTTCTTCCTCTGCTTCGCGCCGCCCGCCATCGTCGGACTGCTCGTGCTCGCCAAGAGACCCGTGAACAGAGCCGGCTGGGTCTGCCTGGCGCTCGACTCCTGGCTCATCGGCGGCTCGTTGCTGACACTCTCCTGGAGCCTCGCGCTCGCCCAGACCACCCATCTGGCCAACGGGGGCGGGCCCAGCGTCGCCAGGGCCGCGCTCGCCCTGGCCTACCCGCTGCTGGACATCGTGCTGGTCTCCATGGTGCTGGCCCTGCACTTCCGCAGGGCCGGCGTGAACCGCTCGGCGGTCAACACCGCCATCGCCGGACTCGCCCTGACCGTGGTCTGCGACGCGCTGTTCACCTCGCCGCTGCTGCGTTCGTCCTACCACTCCGGGCAGTTGCTGGACGCGGGCTGGTTCGCGGGCTCGCTGATCCTCGCGTACGCCCCCTGGGGGGCGAGCCGGGGACAGCGGCCCCCCGCCAGGGCGGGCCGGGGACCGTGGGGCGCCAGCCGCCCGATCGCGGGCTCCCTGGCCGCCCTCGCCCCGTACCTGGCCGCGGCCGTCTGCACCCTGGGCATCCTGTACAGCGTGGTGGAGGGCCGCCGCCCCGACCGTGTCGTGGTCGTCACGGGGTGCGCCGTCGTGCTCGCCCTGGTCGTCCGGCAGGCGATCATGCTCCTGGACAACATCGGGCTCACCCAGGAACTCGCCCAGAAGGAGAACCACTTCCGCTCCCTGGTCCAGGGATCCAGCGACGTCATCATGATCGCCGACACCACCGGAGTGCTGAGATACGTCAGCCCGGCCGCCGCCGGCGTCTACGACCGCGACGCCGAGGACCTCGTCGGCACGGAACTCGCCTCGATCGTCCACCCCGAGGACCTGGGCCCGGTCCTCCACGAGGTGCGCAGATTCCTCGCCGTCCCGGCCGGTGAGGAGCCCACCACCCGGATCGAGTGCCGCTTCCGGTCCGGCACCGGCGACTGGCTGCACGTCGAGTCCACCGTCAACCGCCACCAAGGCGGCCTGCTCCTCAACAGCCGGGACGTGTCCGAACGCGTCCGGCTGCAGGAGCAGCTGCGCCACAACGCCGAGCACGACCCGCTCACCGGCCTGCCCAACCGTGCCCTGTTCACCGCCCGGGTCAGCCAGGCGCTGGGCGGCCGGCGCTCCGGGGACCCGGGCAACGCCGTGCTCTTCATCGACCTCGACGGCTTCAAGGCGGTCAACGACCGCCTCGGCCACCAGGCGGGCGACGAACTCCTCGTCCAGGCCGCCCGCCGCCTCCAGGAATCCGTACGCGCCGGGGACACCGCCGCGCGCCTGGGCGGCGACGAGTTCGCCGCGCTCATCACCGGCGACGGCACCCGCGACCAGGACGCCAGGGAGTACCAGGTCCACGAGATCGCCGAGCGGCTGCGCCTCACCCTGTCCCAGCCCTACCGCATCGGCGACGGAGAGGTGCGGGTCGCCGCCTCCATCGGGGTCGCCTTCGCCGAGCCCGGCATCACCCCCAAGGACCTCATGCGCAACGCCGACCTGGCGATGTACCGCGCCAAGGCGGGCGGCAAGGACCGGGTCGAGCTGTACGCCCCCCAGATGCAGGCCGAGGTCGTCCGCCGCACCGAGCTGGCGGCGCGGCTGCGCACCGCCCTGCGCGAGGGCGAGTTCGCCCTGCTGCACCAGCCCGTCGTCCATCTGGCCACCGGCACGGTCGCGGCCGTCACCGCCCAGGCCCGCTGGCGGTCCGCCCAGGGCCTCCTGTTCACCCCCGCCGAGTTCCTCCGGGTGTCCGGGGACAGCGGCCGGGCCGCCGAACTCGGCGGCTGGCTGCTGGAGGAAGCCGTCGAACGGGCCGCGGACCGGGCCAGGGCGGGCCACCCGGTCCCGGTCGCCGTGCGGGTGTCGGCGAGCCGGCTCCTGGACCGCACCCTGCCCTTCGGTTCGGTCGAGGCGCTGCTCACCCGGCACGGGCTGCCCTCGGGCGCCCTGGTGCTCGAAGTGGCCGTCAACGAGCGGCTGGCCGGCCTGGACGACCTGGAGAGACGGCTGGTCGCCCTGCGGAGGCTCGGCGTGCGCATCGCACTCGACGGCTTCGGCAACGGATACGCGGCGGTCAACGCCCTGCGCCGGCTGCCCGTCGACGTACTCAGACTGGACCGCGATCTGGTGGAGGGGGTCGTGGAGTCCGCGCGGCTGCACAAGATCACGGGCGGGCTGCTGCGCATCGCCTGCGACCTGGGCATGCAGTCCGTGGCCGACGGGGTCGACGGGGCGGACCAGGTACGGGCCCTGCGTGCCATGGGGTGCACGCACGGGCAGGGCGCGGCCTTCTCGGGACCGGTCGACGAATACCGGCTGCGGAGGGTCCTGGACCGGGGTAGGTTCCCCCTGTCCGGCGCCGGACAGCTCGCCCGGCCCGTGCCGGCGACCGGCTGGATCCCGCTCCAGAGCCGTTCACATGATGAGACTCCCGTCCCACCCACTTGACACCCGGGGCGCCCCGGAGAGAGGGTCATTGCCATGCGCACCCGAATTCTCGTACTTGGAAAGCGCGTCGGCTGAAGCAGGACCACTCATGGACATCCTGCGGACCGCACCGGCGCGCTCCCCTCGCTTGCCTCACGGCACGAGGGGTTTTTTGTTGCACCGGTACCACTCAAAACACCGCAAACACCCCGCATAAACCCCAGCTTCGAGAAGAGAATGCCGATGACCGAGCAGGCCACCGGGGCCCAGCACCCGCAGCCGCGGGCCCGTAACGGCGGACAGTCCTCCGCCTCCGTCGAGTACCTCACGGGCGCGCAGTCCCTCATCCGTTCTCTCGAGGAAGTCGGGGCCGACACCGTATTCGGCCTCCCGGGCGGCTGCATCCTGCCGGCGTACGACCCGCTGATGGACTCCACCCGGGTCCGTCACATCCTGGTCCGCCACGAGCAGGGAGCCGGCCACGCGGCCACCGGTTACGCGCAGGCCACCGGCAGGGTCGGGGTCTGCATGGTCACCTCGGGGCCCGGCGCCACCAACCTGGTGACCCCGATCGCCGACGCGGCGATGGACTCCGTCCCGATGGTCGCGATCACCGGCCAGGTGGCCTCCTCCGCCATCGGCACGGACGCCTTCCAGGAAGCCGACATCTGCGGCATCACCATGCCGATCACCAAGCACAACTTCCTGGTCACCCGCGCCGAGGACATCCCGCACACCATCGCGGAGGCCTTCCACATCGCCTCCACCGGCCGCCCCGGACCGGTCCTCGTGGACATCGCCAAGGACGCGCTCCAGGCGAAGACCACCTTCAGCTGGCCCCCGGTGATGGACCTGCCCGGCTACCGCCCGGTCACCAAGCCGCACGCCAAGCAGATCCGCGAGGCCGCCAAGCTCATCACCCAGGCCCAGCGCCCGGTGCTGTACGTCGGAGGCGGCGTCCTCAAGGCCGGCGCCACCGCCGAGCTGAAGGTCCTGGCGGAGCTCACCGGAGCGCCCGTCACCACCACGCTGATGGCGCTCGGCTCCTTCCCCGACAGCCACCCGCTGCACGTGGGAATGCCCGGCATGCACGGCTCGGTCACCGCCGTCACCGCGCTGCAGAAGGCCGACCTGATCGTCGCGCTCGGGGCCAGGTTCGACGACCGGGTCACCGGCAAGCTGGACAGCTTCGCCCCGTACGCCAAGATCGTCCACGCCGACATCGACCCGGCCGAGATCGGCAAGAACCGCGCCGCGGACGTCCCGATCGTCGGTGACGCCCGCGAAGTCATCGCCGACCTCGTCCAGGCCGTCCAGGCCGAGCACACCGAGGGCCACACCGGGGACTACACCGCCTGGTGGAAGGACCTCAACCGCTGGCGCGAGACCTACCCGCTCGGTTACGACCTGCCCGAGGACGGCAGCCTCTCCCCGCAGCAGGTCATCGAGCGCATCGGCCGGCTCGCCCCCGAAGGGACGATCTTCACGGCGGGCGTCGGCCAGCACCAGATGTGGGCCTCGCACTTCATCCAGTTCGAGCAGCCCGCCACCTGGCTGAACTCCGGCGGCGCCGGGACGATGGGCTACGCGGTCCCGGCCGCGATGGGCGCCAAGGCCGGCATGCCCGACCGCACGGTCTGGGCGGTCGACGGCGACGGCTGCTTCCAGATGACCAACCAGGAACTCACCACCTGCGCCCTGAACAACATCCCGATCAAGGTCGCCGTCATCAACAACGGCGCGCTCGGGATGGTCCGCCAGTGGCAGACCCTCTTCTACAACCAGCGCTACTCCAACACCGTGCTGCACTCCGGCGCGGACGCGGACGGCACCCCCGCCAAGGGCACCCGGGTCCCGGACTTCGTCAAGCTGTCCGAGGCCATGGGCTGCTACGCCATCCGCTGCGAGGACCCGGCCGACCTGGACAAGGTCATCGCCGAGGCCAACTCGGTCAACGACCGCCCCGTCGTCATCGACTTCATCGTCCACGAGGACGCCATGGTCTGGCCGATGGTCGCCGCCGGCACCTCCAACGACGAGGTCATGGCGGCCCGCGGTGTCCGCCCCGACTTCGGCGACAACGAAGACGACTGAGAGACAGAGAGAGACCGACTCCATGTCCACCAAGCACACGCTCTCCGTCCTGGTCGAGAACAAGCCGGGTGTCCTCGCCCGGATCACGGCCCTGTTCTCCCGGCGCGGATTCAACATCGACTCCCTCGCCGTCGGCACCACCGAACACCCCGACATCTCCCGCATCACCATCGTCGTGAATGTCGAGGGCCTGCCCCTGGAGCAGGTGACCAAGCAGCTCAACAAGCTGGTCAACGTCCTGAAGATCGTCGAACTCGAGCCGTCCGCCGCGATCCAGCGGGAGCTCGTCCTGGTGAAGGTCCGCGCGGACAACGAGACCCGCTCCCAGATCGTCGAGATCGTCCAGCTGTTCCGCGCCAAGACCGTGGACGTCTCCCCGGAGGCCGTCACGATCGAGGCGACCGGGGGCGCCGACAAGCTGGAGGCCATGCTCAAGATGCTCGAACCCTTCGGCATCAAGGAGCTCGTCCAGTCCGGCACCATCGCCATAGGGCGCGGCGCGCGCTCGATCACCGACCGGTCCCTGCGCGCCCTCGACCGGACGGCGTGACCGGGAAAACCTGACGGGTCCCCCGCCGCTCGCATGGCGAGACCCGCGCACGAACCAGACGCACCCCGCCGTACGGTGGGACGCAACACCGCACACCAAGGAGAGAACCCAGTGGCCGAGCTGTTCTACGACGACGATGCCGACCTGTCCATCATCCAGGGCCGCAAGGTCGCGGTCATCGGTTACGGCAGCCAGGGGCACGCCCACGCGCTGTCGCTGCGTGACTCGGGTGTCGACGTCCGTGTCGGTCTGCACGAGGGCTCCAAGTCCAAGGCGAAGGCCGAGGAGCAGGGCCTGCGCGTGGTGACCCCGTCCGAGGCCGCAGCCGAGGCCGACGTCATCATGATCCTCGTCCCGGACCCGATCCAGGCCCAGGTCTACGAGGAGTCGGTCAAGGACAACCTCAAGGCCGGCGACGCGCTGTTCTTCGGCCACGGCCTGAACATCCGCTTCGACTTCATCAAGCCGCCGGCCGACGTGGACGTCTGCATGGTCGCCCCGAAGGGCCCGGGCCACCTGGTCCGCCGCCAGTACGAGGAGGGCCGCGGCGTCCCGTGCATCGTGGCGGTCGAGCAGGACGCCACGGGCAAGGGCCTGGAGCTCGCCCTCAGCTACGCGAAGGGCATCGGCGGCACCCGCGCCGGCGTCATCAAGACGACCTTCACCGAGGAGACCGAGACCGACCTCTTCGGCGAGCAGGCCGTCCTCTGCGGTGGCACCGCCGCCCTGGTCAAGGCCGGCTTCGAGACGCTGACCGAGGCCGGTTACCAGCCGGAGATCGCCTACTTCGAGTGCCTGCACGAGCTGAAGCTCATCGTGGACCTCATGTACGAGGGCGGCCTGGAGAAGATGCGCTGGTCCATCTCCGAGACCGCCGAGTGGGGCGACTACATCACCGGCCCGCGCATCATCACGGACGCCACCAAGGCCGAGATGAAGAAGGTCCTCGCCGAGATCCAGGACGGCACCTTCGCCAAGAACTGGATGGCCGAGTACCACAACGGCCTGCCCAAGTACAACGAGTACAAGAAGGCCGACAGCGACCACCTGCTGGAGACCACCGGCAAGGAGCTGCGCAAGCTCATGAGCTGGGTGGACAACGAGGACGCCTGATCCCCCACCGGGGGCGGGCCCGCACGGGTCCGCCCCCGGGCGGCCGCCCGCCCGTGTCACTGCGGGAGGGACGGGGCGGGGGACCGGCGCCGTACGCCTGTACATACCGCTCACCCCGTGCGGGTGATCCTCGCCCCGGGGCACCGACCTGACCCGGCCGCATGGCTACACTGCTCAACACATACACGCGTCAGGGCCCACAGTGTCGTGCGTCTTCCACGCGGCTAGCCCCTCCACCGCCTGCGGCCGTCGGGACGGCCGTCCGCACTGGACTTGTGAGGACACACGTGAGCTCGAAACCTGTCGTACTCATCGCCGAAGAGCTGTCGCCCGCCACGGTCGACGCCCTGGGCCCGGATTTCGAGATCCGGCACTGCAACGGCGCCGACCGCGCCGAACTCCTCCCGGCCATCGCCGACGTCGACGCGATCCTGGTGCGCTCCGCCACCAAGGTGGACGCCGAGGCCATCGCCGCGGCCAAGCGGCTGAAGGTCGTGGCCCGCGCCGGTGTCGGCCTGGACAACGTCGACGTCTCCGCCGCCACCAAGGCCGGTGTGATGGTCGTCAACGCCCCGACGTCCAACATCGTCACCGCCGCCGAGCTGGCCTGCGGCCTGCTGGTGGCCACCGCGCGGCACATCCCGCAGGCCAACACCGCCCTGAAGAACGGCGAGTGGAAGCGTTCGAAGTACACGGGCGTCGAGCTCAGCGAGAAGACCCTGGGCGTCGTCGGCCTCGGCCGCATCGGCGTGCTGGTCGCCCAGCGCATGTCCGCCTTCGGCATGAAGATCGTCGCGTACGACCCCTTCGTGCAGCCCGCGCGCGCCGCGCAGATGGGCGTCAAGCTGCTGACGCTGGACGAACTGCTCGAGGTCTCCGACTTCATCACGGTGCACCTCCCCAAGACCCCCGAGACGATCGGTCTGATCGGCGACGAGGCGCTGCACAAGGTGAAGCCCTCGGTGCGCATCGTCAATGCCGCACGCGGCGGCATCGTCGACGAGACGGCCCTGGCCTCCGCGCTCAAGGAGGGCCGCGTCGCGGGCGCCGGCCTCGACGTCTACGCCAAGGAGCCCTGCACGGACTCCCCGCTGTTCGAGTTCGACCAGGTCGTCTGCACCCCGCACCTGGGCGCCTCCACCGACGAGGCCCAGGAGAAGGCCGGTATCGCCGTCGCCAAGTCCGTGCGCCTCGCGCTCGCCGGTGAACTCGTCCCGGACGCGGTCAACGTCCAGGGTGGCGTGATCGCCGAGGACGTCCGTCCCGGACTGCCGCTCGCCGAGAAGCTGGGCCGGATCTTCACGGCGCTGGCCGGCGAGGTCGCGGCCCGCCTCGACGTCGAGGTCTACGGCGAGATCACCCAGCACGACGTGAAGGTGCTCGAACTCTCCGCGCTCAAGGGCGTCTTCGAGGACGTCGTGGACGAGACCGTGTCCTACGTCAACGCCCCGCTCTTCGCCCAGGAGCGCGGTGTCGAGGTCCGTCTGACCACCAGCTCCGAGTCGGCCGAGCACCGCAACGTGGTGACCGTCCGCGGCACCCTGTCGAACGGCGAGGAGGTCGCGGTCTCCGGCACGCTGGCAGGCCCCAAGCACCTCCAGAAGATCGTCGGCATCGGCGAGTACGACGTGGACCTCGCGCTCGCCGACCACATGGTCGTCCTGCGCTACGAGGACCGCCCCGGCGTCGTCGGCACGGTCGGCAAGATCCTCGGCGAGGCCGGTCTGAACATCGCCGGCATGCAGGTCTCCCGCCAGGACGCGGGCGGTGAGGCGCTGGTCGTCCTGACCGTCGACGACACCATCCCGCAGCCGGTGCTGAACGAGATCGCCGAGGAGATCGGCGCGGCCTCGGCCCGCTCGGTCAACCTCACGGACTGACCCGCGCGCTCCCGCGGGCGCGCCCGGCGCCGTCCCTACAGCCGGGCCGCCTTCAGGGTCATGTGCAGCAGCAGCCGGTCCTCGCCGTCGTCGAGGTCGAGGCCGGTGAGCTGCTCGATCCGGTTGAGCCGGTAGTACAGCGTCTGACGGTGGACGCCCAGCCGCGCCGCCGTCCGGCCCGCCTGGCCCGCACAGTCGAGGAACACCTCGGCGGTGCGGGCCAGTTCCGTGTTCGAGCCGGACAGCAGCGTCCGCGCGGTGGGGTCCGGCGGTGTGCCGGGGGCCTCGGGCAGGGCGGTCAGCAGCCGGTAGGGGCCGATGGCCGACCAGCGGGCGAGCGGACCGAAGCGGGACTCCGCGTGCGCGGCACGGGCGGCCGAGCGGGCCTCGTGCCAGGCACGGGCCAGTTCCGACAGGCCGCGCCGGGTGTCGGAGAGCCCCGCGGCCGCGTCCGGCCCCGCCGTGGCGCGCAGCCGGTCCGCCGCCGCCGTGGCCGGGTCCTGGGCGTCGGGGGAGCGGAGCCGGACCAGCGCCGCCAGGGAGGGGGCGCCCGTCCCGGGGACGGTGGCCAGGGCCGCCGCCGACGGCACCGTACGCACCGACGGGGTCTCGTCCTGCCACGGGGTCACGCACACCACAGTGTGCAGTCCGTCGGCGTCCGGGCCGAGCGCCTCGGCCAGTGCGGCCACCGCCGCCTCGCGCTGCCTGCCGGCCCCCGTGGTGAGCACCGCGCCGAACTCGCGGGACAGATCCGCGCCCGCCCGTGTCTCGGCGAAGAGCAGCACCCCGATCCGCGCCGCCACCTCCATGGCCGCGGCCAGCTGCGCGCCGGTGGGCCCCGGCTCCGCGTCCAGCAGCCAGACGTATCCGAGGACGACACCCCGATGGCGTACGGGCAGGCAGAGGCGGTCCCGGAACACCCCGGCCTCCGGGGCCGCCGGGATGCGGACCGGTCCGGTCGCCCGGGTGATGCCGAAGGCCTCGAACCAGGCCCGGACGGCCGGGGTGGAGCGCCGGGTGAGGATCGAGCGTGTACGCACCGGGTCCATGGCCGTGTCGTCGTCGCTGTCGTGGGCCCCGAAGGCGACCAGGCCGAAATCCCGGTCCTCCAGGGTCGCCGGGGCTCCGAGCAGTGCGGAGATCTCGTCGACCAGCTCCTGGTAATCGCCCTTCACCCCGCCATTCTCGCACCCTTCAGACATCTGTATGAGTCCATGGCCACAGATGCGTGACAGGTGTCGATGGCACGGCGGTGGATGGTTCCCTAGATTTCACGGTGGTTCTCCGTGCTGTCCCGGTCCGTCATCATCTGTACCGGTCCGGCCGCCGTTCGTTCTTCCGTGGAGGTGCCCCGTGCTGGGTCCCGTGATTCTCGCCGCGTCACGCAGCGACAAGATGCGTCGTTTCATCTCGGCCGCGCCGGGCACCAAGCAGGTCGTCGACCGCTTCATCGCCGGGGAGACGGTCGACCAGGTCGTCCCGGTCATCCAGGACGCGGCCGGCAAGGGCCTGGAGGTCACCCTCGACGTCGTGGGCGAGGACATCACCACCCCGGAGCAGGCCGCCGCCGCCCGTGACGCCTACCTGGAGCTGATCGGCCGCCTGAAGGAACTCGGTCTGGGCACCCGGGCCGAGATGTCCGTGAAGCTGTCGATGTTCGGCCAGTCGCTGGAGGGCGGCCACGAGCTCGCCCTCGCCAACGTCCGCCCGGTCGTCGAGGCCGCCGCGGAGATCGGCACCACGGTCACGCTGGACGCCGAGGACCACACGACCCTGGACTCGATGTTCGCCATCCACGAGGAACTGCGGAAGGACTTCCCGCAGACCGGCTGCGTGATCCAGTCCTACCTCTTCCGCACGGAGGAGGACGCCCGCCGGCTGGCCGCCGCGGGCAGCCGGGTCCGCCTGGTGAAGGGTGCGTACAAGGAGCCCGCCTCCGTCGCGTACCAGGACAAGGCGGAGATCGACAAGGCGTACGTCCGCGTCCTGAGGATCCTGATGCAGGGCGAGGGCTACCCGATGATCGGTTCCCACGACCCCCGGCTCATCGCCATCGGCCAGGAGCTCGCCCGCCAGGCAGGGCGCAAACTGGACGAGTACGAGTTCCAGATGCTGTACGGCATCCGCAGCGACGAGCACGTCCGGCTCGCGGCGGAAGGCCACCGGATGCGCGTCTACACGGCGTACGGCACCGACTGGTACGGCTACTTCATGCGCCGCCTCGCGGAGAAGCCGGCCAACCTCCTCTTCTTCGCCCGCTCCGTCGTCACCAAGGGCTGACCGGTCCGGGCCTTCCCCCGCCCGGCCGACCGAACCCATCCCCACCAAGGAGGCACGCACCATGGACGCTGTGACCCAGGTCCCCGCCCCGGTCAACGAGCCGGTCCACACCTACGCCCCCGGCTCCCCGGAGCGGGCCCGGCTGGAGGCCAAGCTCAAGGAGCTCGGCCAGAACCCGGTCGACCTGCCGATGACCATCGGCGGCGAGAAGCGGATGGGCGGCGGCGAGCGCTTCGACGTCGTGCAGCCGCACAACCACCGGGCCCGGCTCGGCACCTACGCCAACGCCACCGAGGCCGACGCCCAGGACGCGATCGACGCCGCCCTCGCCGCCGCCCCGGCCTGGCGGGCGATGTCCTTCGACGACCGCGCCGCCATCATCCTGCGCGCCGCCGAACTGCTCTCGGGCCCCTGGCGCGAGACGCTCGCCGCCTCCACCATGCTCGGCCAGTCCAAGACCGCCCAGCAGGCGGAGATCGACTGCCCCTGCGAGCTGGTCGACTTCTGGCGCTTCAACGTGCACTACGCGCGCCAGATCCTCGCCGAGCAGCCCCCGGCCAA
Organism: Streptomyces nitrosporeus; assembly: GCF_008704555.1. Taxonomy (NCBI): domain Bacteria; kingdom Bacillati; phylum Actinomycetota; class Actinomycetes; order Kitasatosporales; family Streptomycetaceae; genus Streptomyces; species Streptomyces nitrosporeus. The sequence goes on along the minus strand of NZ_CP023702.1, from coordinate 2,144,633 downwards.
CTCCCCGGGCGTGTGGAACCGCATGGACCACCGTCCGCTGGAGGGCTTCGTCTACGCGATCACGCCGTTCAACTTCTCGGCGATCGCCGCCAACCTGCCCACCGCACCGGCCCTGATGGGCAACGTGGTGGTGTGGAAGCCGTCCCCGACGCAGACCCACGCCGCGGTGCTGCTGATGAGCCTCCTGGAGGAGGCCGGCCTGCCCAAGGGCGTCATCAACCTGGTCACCGGTGACGGTCTCGCCGTCTCGGAGGTGGCGCTGAACCACCGCGACCTGGCGGGCATCCACTTCACCGGCTCCACGCCCACCTTCCAGCACCTGTGGAAGACGGTCGGCAACAACATCGAGAAGTACCGCACCTACCCGCGCCTCGTCGGCGAGACCGGGGGCAAGGACTTCGTCGTCGCGCACCCGAGCGCCGACCGCGCCGTGCTGAAGACCGCGCTGACCCGCGGCTCCTTCGAGTACCAGGGCCAGAAGTGCTCGGCCTCCTCCCGCGCCTACATCCCGGCGTCCATCTGGAACTCCGGTTTCAAGGAGGAGTTCGCGGCCGAGGTCGACTCGATCACCATGGGTGACGTCACCGACCTGTCGAACTTCATCGGCGCCGTCATCGACGCGCGGTCCTTCGCGAAGAACAAGGCCGCCATCGACCGCGCCAAGTCCGACCCGTCCTGCACGGTCGTCGCCGGCGGTACGTACGACGACTCGGTCGGCTACTTCGTCCGGCCCACCGTCGTGGTCTGCGACGACCCGGCCAACGAGATCTTCACCACCGAGTACTTCGGCCCGATCCTCGCCGTGCACGTCTACGAGGACGAGAAGTACGACGAGATGCTGGAGCAGATGGAGTCGGCCACGGACTACGCGCTGACCGGCTCGGTCATCGCGGGCGACCGCGCTGCCGCCGCCCGCACGATGGAGAAGCTCCGCTACGCGGCGGGCAACTTCTACATCAACGACAAGTCGACCGGCGCCGTCGTCGGCCAGCAGCCCTTCGGCGGCGGCCGGGGCTCCGGCACCAACGACAAGGCGGGCGCCCCGCAGAACCTGATGCGCTGGACGCTGACCCGGGCCATCAAGGAGACCCTGGTCCCGCCGACCGACTACACCTACCCCCACCAGGGCTGACTGCCCCGGGGCACCACCGCGCGGGCGGTGCCCCGCCACCCGTACCCCGCCTCCCGTCCGGCCCCCCAGCCGGCCGGGGGGCGGTTTCCACGTCCGGGGCTTTTGGCCTCCCGCGGCAGGAACCCCCGGCTCCGTACGGCTGGGTACGGCCCCGGGCGGCGGGGCCCGGTCCGCGCGGTGGGCACCGCCGCGCCGGTGGGCCCCCGGTCCGCGCCGGTGGGGCCTCAGCCCTTCACCGTGAAGCCCGCCCGCAGCAGCACCTCGTCGCGGGAGGACGGGCCGACCAGCAGTTCGAAGTCGCCCGGCTCCACGATCCGGCGGCCCGCCGCGTCCACCAGCGTGCAGTCGGCGACCGGCAGCTCCAGCGGCACCTCACGCGCCTCGCCGGGGGCCAGCTCCACCCGGCGGTAGGCCTTCAGCTCCTTCTCCGCCCACGTCACGGACGTCACCGTGTCGCTGACGTACACCTGGACGGTCTCCAGGGCGGGGCGGGCCCCGGTGTTGGTCACGGTGACGCGCGCCCGCAGCGTGTCGTCCCTGCCGACGGACCCCGTCAGCACCTCCAGACCGCTGTAGGCCACCGTGGTGTAGCTCAGCCCCTCGCCGAAGGCGAACGCCGGGCGCTGGGTGAGATCGGCGTACCGGGTGCCGTGCTGGCCGCGGATCTGGTTGTAGTACGTCGGCTGCTGGCCCGCGTGCCGGGCGAAGGAGACCGGCAGCCGTCCCGACGGCTCCACCAGCCCGAGGAGCAGTTCGGCGACGGCCCGGCCGCCCTGCATGCCCGGGTTGAAGGCGTGCACGACCGCCGCCGCGCCGAGCGCCGACGGCGGCAGCACCAGCGGCTTGGAGCTGATGACCACCACCACGAGCGGCTTCCCGGTCGCGGCCAGCGCGTCCAGCAGGGCCACCTGGCCGCCCACGAGTTCCAGCGTCGCGGTGGAACGTCCTTCACCGACCAGCTCGATGCGGTCGCCGACCACCGCGACCACGTAGTCGGCGGCCTCGGCGGCGGCGACGGCCTCACCGATCAGCTCCGCCGACGGCTCGGAGGGGACGACCACGTGCGGGCGGGGCTGCCCGTCGGGGAAGTACGCCCCCTCCGGGTCGGGACCCGTGGTCAGGATGTCGGCGCCCCGGGCGTACGTGACGTCCCAGCCCTCGGGGACGTGCGCGCGCACCCCGTCCAGCACGGTGCGCACCAGGGCGCGCGGGTGCCCGTCCGGCAGCCAGTCCGCCTGACCCGAGGCACCGGCCCAGTCACCGAGCTGGGCGTGCGGGTCGTCGGCGTTGGGCCCGACGACGGCGACCGTACGGGGGGCGGGGTCCGCCCCGGCCGCGGCACGGCCGTCCGGGCCGGGGCGGAAGCCGCCGGCCAACGGCAGGGTGCCGTCGTTGGTGAGCAGGACGAGCGAGCGGCGGGCGGCCTCCAGGTTCAGCGCCGTGTGCGCGTCGCTGCCGATGACCGCGGCCTGCCGGACGGGATCGGGGTGGCGGGGGTTCTCGAAGAGGCCCAGCTCGAACTTGAGCGTCAGGACGCGCCGTACCGCGGCGTCCAGGTCCTCCTCGGCCAGGAGGCCGCGGGCGATCGCGTCCTGGGCGCCCTCGAAGAACTGCGGGGTGGTCATCACCATGTCGTTGCCCGCGCGGACCGCCGCCGCCGACGCCTGGGTGTGGTCGGCGTAGATCTTCTGCTCCCACACCATGCGGCCGACGTTGTCCCAGTCCGTCACCAGCGTGCCGGTGTAGCCCCACTCGCCGCGCAGCACGTCGTTCAGCAGCCAGTCGTTGACGGTGACGGGGACCCCGTCCATCGACTGGTAGCCCAGCATGAAGGTGCGGCAGCCCTCACGGGCGACCCGCTCGAAGGGCGGCAGGAACCAGGACCGCAGCTTGCGCCGCGAGATGTCCGCCTCGGTGGCGTCCCGGCCGCCCTGCGTCTCGGAGTACCCCGCGAAGTGCTTGGCGCAGGCCAGGATCGCCGTCGGGTCCGACAGGCCCTCGCCCTGGTAGCCGCGCACCATCGCCGAGGCCAGCTCCCCGATGAGGAACGGGTCCTCGCCGAAGGTCTCGCTGACCCGCCCCCAGCGCAGGTCGCGGGTGATGCACAGGACCGGCGAGAAGGTCCAGTGGACACCGGTGGCCGCGACCTCGACGGCCGTCGCCCTGGCGATCCGCTCCACCAGCTCCGGGTCCCAGGTCGCCGCCATGCCCAGCTGGGTGGGGTAGATCGTGGCGCCCTCCCAGAAGGAGTGGCCGTGGATGCAGTCCTCCGCCACCAGCAGCGGGATCCGCAGCCGCGTCCGCTCCGTGAGGGCCGCGGCCTCCAGGACGCGCTCCGGCGAGGCGTGCAGGATCGACCCGACGTGCAGGTCCTCGATGAGATGGCGCACACCCCCCTGGGCGTGCAACTGGAGCATCTGACCGGCCTTCTCGGCCGTCGTCATACGGCCGAGCAGATCCTCCACCCGCTCGGCGACGGGCAGTTCGGGGTCGAGATAGGGCACGGACGGGGAGGGGGACACGGGCGGTCCTTTCGCGACGCGGTTCGGCTCTCACCATAGAGTCAATGCCGACCGTCCGGTAAGTATCTTCCGATGTGCGAATCTGGCCGGTGACAGCAGAGGGTCCGACCGACCGGGAGGCGCAGTGGCCGCCGACGCGCAGCGCGGGTACGCCAAGGGCCGGGCGAGACGGCGCGAGATACTCGACCAGGCCATGACCCTGTTCGGTGAAGCCGGCTACCGGGGGACCTCGCTGCGGACGATCGCGGCCCGCTGCGGCATCTCGCACCCCGGCCTGCTGCACCACTTCCCCACCAAGGAGTCACTGCTGCTCTCGGTGCTCGAACACCGCGACGAGGTGGACGGGGCGTGGCTGGATCTCGATGGCCCCACCGGCGTCGCCCGGCTGCGCGGATACACCGAACTCGCGGAACTCAACGCCGGGCGCCGGGGGATCGTCGAACTCTTCACCGTCGTCTCGGCGGAGGCCACCGCGGCGGACCACCCCGCCCACGCGTACTTCGTGCGCCGTTACGCGGAATCGGTCTCCGGCGCACAACTGGCCTACGCCCAGGCGCGCGACGCCGGGGAGCTGCGGGACGGTGTCGACCCGGACCTCGCCGGGGCGCAGCTGATCGCCCTGATGGACGGCCTCCAGGTGCAATGGCTGCTCACGCCCGGTGCCACGGACATGGCCGCGGTCCTGCGCTCCCACCTCCAGGCCCAGCTGACCGTGCCCCTCCGGCCCAGCTGACCGTGCCCCTCCATACCCGCTGAAGCGCTCCCGAGAGGGCGGGCGCCCGGGCCGGCCGGTGCCGTCCGGGCGGGCGCCGGGGCGTTGTCAGTGGCCGCCGCTAGGTTGATCCGTGTTCCGCCGATCAGGTGCGGAAACCCCCTTCGGCGCATTGGAGATGGCGCGTTGTCAGACTGGGAGAGGTCGAGCACGGCGCGGGTGGTCCCACCCGCACGCCCGCGCAAACTGGCCAAGGTTCCGTTCGTCGAACTGGCCGACGGGCGCCTGCAGGGAGTGGTGTCCAGCGGCTCCGACATCGAGCGGGTCTACGTCTCGTCGGTCGCCGCCGGCACGTACGCCTTCGGGTGCAGCACCAACAACAACCGGCCCTGCGGCGGCGCCCGGGGCTCGTTCTGCAACCACATACGGGCCCTGGTCACCGAGGCGGTCCTCCAGTACGGCACCGAGCGCGTCGCCCGCTACCTGAAGGCCGACCTCCCGGACGGGGAGCGGACCGCGCAGACGGTCCTCACCGCGATGGCCGCCACCCGCCCCGCGCCGGACTCCGCCAAGGCCGCCGCCTCCGTCTTCAGCCGCTTCCTGCGCCACCTGGCCTACCTGGAACTGGCCCCCGTCACCACGCCGTCGCCCGAGATGCAGTGGTTCCCGCCGAGCAGGGCGGTGGCCTGATGCACGCCGGCCTGTTCGCCGAGGAGATCACCGGACTCGACGAGGCGCTGAGCGCCGTGGACGGCTTCGACGAAGCCCTCACCGACGGTCTGCTGCGCCCCCGGCCCGAGACCGCCGCCCGTGTCACCGGGCTCGCCCACGCCGTCGCCGGGACCCCGCTGGCCGCACGGACCGCCGAGGCCGCGGAGAGGACCGCGGCCGGCGCCGCCGACGAGGACCACCTCGTCACCCTCGCCGCCGCCCGCACCGCGCTCCTCGGCTCCGTGCACGACGCCCTGGCGGAGCGGGCCGCCGAAGCGCTCGGACGCCCCCGGGCCGAGGCCCCCGCCCCGCGGCCCGGCGAGCGGCGGCAGACCCCCAACCTGCTGGCCGCCGCGCGGGCCTGGCTCCGCGACCTGGCGCTCCTCGGCTGGCGCGGCATCGACCACGAGGCGGTCTCCGCCTCCGCGCAGGTCGTCTCCGCGATGCTGGGCGAGCCCGGTCTGCGCCGTCAGGCCTCCCTGCTGGACGGTTTCGCGGGCGAACTCGCCGCGTCCTGCCCGGGTTCCTCCCTGGACCGGGTACCGGCGCGCCGCTGGGCCGACCTCTGGACCCGCGCGATGCTGCTGACCGTGCCGGGCGCCGCCGACACCCCCGCGGAAGGCACGGCCACCGGCCGCCTCCTGCCGCTCGGCGTCGACCTGCACGAGTACGCCACCGGGGCGCAGGCCCAGGTCCATGCGGTGTTCGAGCCCGCGGACGGCTCCGCGCCGCGGCTGGTGCGGGCGGCCGTCTCCGTGCCCAAGCCCGACAGCGTCGTCGGGGCCGGGGTCTGGCAGCTGCTGCGCCCGCACATGTCGCTGCTGACAGCCGTCGGCGAGGGGCGCTCGATGGAGCTCACCGGGATGCCGGTCACCGCCGAGGGCGACCTGCTCTGGGACGACGCGCACGCGAGCGCCGGCGGGACGGCCGACCCCTTCGTCACGGCCCGGGTCGCCCTGCCCGCCGCCACGGACCAGGTCACCGCGCCGCTGGACCGGCACCCCGCCCGGATCGCCCTGCCGGTGTTCCTGGAGGGGTACACCGCACAGGCCGGGGAGGAGGGGACGGAGTTCACCGTCGCCGGGCACACCCTGCCCGTCGACACCGGCCGCGTCCCGGTCGCCGGACCGCTCACCCCCCAGGCCGTCGGGACGTCCTGCGCCTGCGTCGGACTGCTCCGCTGGGACGCCGGGAGCTTCTTCGTGCAGCCGCTGGCCGTGGAGCGCACCGTACGCGGGAAGACCGTCGCCCTGCACGCCGGGGGATGGGCCGCGGGCACCACCGACAAGGCGGGGGCCAAGGCCGAGAAGGCCGCCACCGACGCCGTGGCGGTGCTGCGGGAACGTGCGGGAAGGCTGCTGCGCACATGACGGAGCCCACCACCCCGCCGGCCGCCGTGCCGGCACCGGCCGCACCCGCCGCCACGGCCCCCGCCGCCGGACCGGACCCGGACGAGAGCCGCAGGCAGGTCCTCTACTGGCGGCTGCTGGCCCGCCTCTTCGACCCCGAGGAGCAGGCCGCCCTGGAATCCGCGAGCCTGGCGGTCGTCGAGGACATCGGGCTGCCGGGCGCCCTGCTGGACCCGCAGGCGTCCGTCGACTCCGTCGTGCAGCGCCACCCGGAGCTGGCCACCGAGTTCGACGGCCTGATGGTGCCCGGCACCACGCACACCACTGCCCAGGACACGACTGCCCAGGACACCGGCGCCACCGCCGCCACGGTTCCCGCCGGCACCGGCACCACCGCCGCCGCGGACCCCGCCGCCGCCCCGGGGCCGGGAGCCGGGGACGCGCGCGACCGGGCCGCCGAGGTACGGCGCGCGGCACTCGTGTCGAAGGTGCTGCTCAACGTCTTCGCGCCCGCCACCGGCACCGTCACCGCCGGACAGCTGGCCCGCTGGCAGTCCGACGCCGGATGGCTGGAGCGCGCGCTCGGCCACAGCCCCGGGGACCTGCGCGGCGGCCGCCGCGCGGGCGGGCCGGGCGGTGTCTCCCCCACCGGCACCGGGGGCGGCACCACCCCCGGCCTCGGCCGGCTGATCCCCGCGATCGGCCCCGAACTCGGCGCGCTGGAGGCCGATCTCGTCAAGCGCATGCACCTGCGGGAGGTGCTGGCCGACCCGGGCCTGGCCGCACAGCTCACCCCGAGCATGTCGCTGATCGAGCAGTTGCTGCGGGACAAGAACAACCTCTCCGGTGTCGCCCTGGCCAACGCGAAGGCGCTGATCCGCCGCTTCGTCGACGAGGTCGCCGAAGTCCTGCGCACCCAGGTCGAGAAGGCCACCACCGGCACCCTGGACCGCTCCGTCCCGCCCAAGCGGGTGTTCCGCAACCTCGACATCGACCGCACGATCTGGAAGAACCTCACCAACTGGAGCCCGGAGGAGGAGCGGCTCTACGTCGACCGCCTCTACTACCGGCACACCACCCGCAGGACGACGCCCCAGCGGCTGATCGTCGTGGTGGACCAGTCCGGTTCGATGGTCGACTCCATGGTCAACTGCACCATCCTGGCCTCCATCTTCGCGGGGCTCCCCAAGGTCGACGTCCACCTCGTCGCGTACGACACCCAGGCGCTCGACCTCACCCCCTGGGTCCACGACCCCTTCGAGACGCTGCTGCGCACCAACCTCGGCGGCGGCACCGACGGCACCGTCGCCATGGCGCTGGCCCAGCCGAAGATCGCCGAGCCCCGCAACACCGTCGTGGTGTGGATCTCCGACTTCTACGAATGGCGGAGCGAGCCCCTCTTCGAGAGCATGGCCGCCATCCACCGCTCGGGCGCCAAGTTCATCCCGGTCGGCTCGGTGACCAGCTCGGGCCGCGGCGTCGTCAACCCGTGGTTCCGCGAGCGCTTCAAGGACCAGGGCACACCGGTCCTCTCCGGCCACATCCGCAAGCTGGTCCACGAGCTCAAGAACTTCCTGACCTGATACACCAGAAAGGCACGACATGTCCGACCTGCTGCGCGCCCCCGCCGAGATCAAGTACGCCGAGGAACTGGACTGGCTGGAGTCGATCGACGACAACCCCAAGCCCTTCTCCTGGCGCCTGTCCCCGAAGATGGTCCGCCTGTTCATCCTGGGCTCCGAGCGGGCGGACGGCCTGGACCGCGAGATCTCCCAGAAGTGGTTCGGGGACCGGAGCTTCGTCGAGCGCTCCATCGTCACCCTGGCCTCCGACCGCGGCCTGCTGCTCATCGGCGACCCCGGCACCGGCAAGTCCTGGCTGGCCGAGCTGCTGTCCACGGCGATCTGCCGCAACTCCACCCTGGTGGTCCAGGGCACGGCCGGCACCACCGAGGACCACATCAAGTACTCGTGGAACGTCTCCATGGTCATCGCCAAGGGCCAGTCGCGGGAGTCGATGATCCCCTCGCCGATCATGACCGCGATGGAGACCGGCGCGATAGGGCGCTTCGAGGAGCTGACCCGCTCCACCAGCGACGTCCAGGACGCGCTGATCTCGATCCTCTCCGAGAAGTACATCTCGGTCCCCGAGCTGGACAGCGACAACATCGTGTTCGCCAAGCCGGGCTTCTCGGTCATCGCCACCGCCAACAGCCGCGACCGGGGCGTCAACGACCTGTCCTCCGCCCTCAAGCGCCGCTTCAACTTCGTCCGCATCCCGGTGATGAACGACAAGAAGAGCGAGGCGGAGATCGTCCGCTTCCGCACCGGGGAACTGCTGCGCCGCCACCACATCGACCTGGACGTTCCGCCGACGCTCCTCGACGTGCTCCTGCAGAGCTTCGCCGACCTGCGCGCCTCCGCCTCCGCCGCCGCGAGCGACGACGAGAAGCTGGAGTCCGCCCTCTCCACCGCCGAGCAGATCGGGGTGCTGGAGGACGCCATCCTGCACAGCAACTTCTTCCAGGAGGGCTCCCTGAGCGCCCGTACCCTGGCCTCCTCGCTCGTCGGCTCGCTGGCCCGGCGCGAACCCGAGGACCTGGCCATCCTCAACAAGTACCTGCACGGTGTGGTCGAGCCGCGCAGCAAGGACGAGGGCGGCTCCTGGCCGGAGTTCCTGGAGGGCGGCCGCGACGCGATCGCCACCCTCTCGTGAACGCCCCCGCCGGGGGCGGCGCCCCGCAGGGCACCTTCACCGCGCTGCGCACACAGATGCGGGAGGCCGCCGCGGCCTTCGCCGGCGGGCCCGACGCCCTGGAGGAGATCCTCCTGGGACTCGTCGCCGACGTCGACCGCGCGGTGTCCGAGCCGCTGGAGGTCTTCCCGGTCTGCCACCACTCACCCGCCTCGGCGATCGCGATGGCACGCAGACTGCGGGAGAAGCAGCCGAAGGTGGTCTACCTGGAGCTGTGCGAGGACATGGCCCCGCTCCTGACCGAGCTGCGCAACTGCCGCCTCCCGGTGGCCGTGCAGTCCTTCGCGACCGGCATCGACGGCTTCCCCGCCGAGTGGGCGCCGCTGTCGGTGGTCGCGCCGGTCACCGAGGCGTCCGCCGAGTACCAGGCGATCGCCTACGCCCTGGACACCCCGGGTGTGGAGCTGGTCCTCGTCGACCGCTCCTCCGACCACGTCTTCCAGTGGGACGCGCGCCCGGCACCGGACCCCGACGCCCCCGGTGCCGGCGGGGAGGCGCGGCCCGCCGACGAGGAGGCGGCCCTGCACGGCGACGCGGTCGGCGTCGAGATCGGTGACCTGCGCCCCCGCTTCGCCGAACTGGAGGAGCACCTGCTGCGCCACGGCAAGGTGCGCCACTGGTCCGAGTGGTGGCACCAGTACGTCGAACTGCCGCTCGGCGACAGCGACCACGACACCTACCGCCAGGTCATGCTGCTCATCGGCAGCCTCTTCCGCCGCCTGGCCCCCGGCGACACGCACCGGCTGCGGGTGGACGAGGACCGCGAGCGCTACATGTGGACCAGGATGCGCGAGCACCTGGCGGCCACCGGCACCGACCCGGAGGACTGCCTCTACGTCTGCGGCGCCTTCCACGCGGTCAGCCGCGTCGAGGAGTTCGGCGTGGCGGGCGGCGGCTCCTTCGAGATCTCCCCGCGCACCGCGACCAGGTGGCTGCACGGCCTGATCCCGTCCAGCCACGCCGCCATCGAGGCGCAGTTCGGCCTCGCCCCCGGGTCGGTCTCCATCGCCGCCACGCAGTGGGCGAAGAACCTCAAGCGCACCGGGGTGAAGCCGTACGTCCTGGCGGGACAGGGCGGCCGGCGGAGATCCACGGCGAAGAAGACGGCGGCCCCGGCGCCCGTACCGGCCGTTCCGCCCTCGGACAGGCTGACCGGGTTCCTCCGGCAGCCGCCCGTCCTGGACCGGCTGGACGAGGCCGAACTGCTCGGCTGGTCCGTGGAGATCGTCCGCGCCGCCCGCCGCAACGGCTACCTGGCCTCCACCGCCGACGCCATCGCGGTGTTCGAGACGTCGATCCTGCTCGCCGGGATGCGCGACCGGGCCAGGCCCACGCCGTACGACTTCCAGGACGCGGCGGTCACCTGCATAGAGAAGGACACCGTGCCCGGCCGGCGCGACGTACGCCGCCTGGTCGAGAGCATGATGGGCGGCGACCGCGTCGGACAGGTCGGTTACGACGCGCTGCCGCCGCTCGCCCGTGACGTCCACGACCGCCTCGCCCCGCTGGGCCTGAAGCTGGAGCAGCGCGGGGTGCGGCGCGCCCTGCTGGACATCGCCGCCCGGCCGGAGCTGGAAGCCTGCTCCGACGTGCTGTGGATGCTGCGCCACCTGCTGCCCGAGGGCGCGGCCCGCACGGTCATGGGGGAGCGGAAGCTGGGGGAGCGGTCCATCCAGGAGTCCTGGGACCTCGCGCTCGGCACCCACCAGCGGGCCCTCATCGAGCTGGGCTACGAGGGCGTCAGCATCGAGCAGGTGCTGGAACAGCGGCTGCGCCGCCGCGCCTACGACCCGAAGGCCACCGCCGCCACCGTCCTCACGACGGTCGAGGACGCCACCCTGTACCTGGGCAGCCGCCGGCTCGCCGACGAACTCGGCGGGCGGGCCCTGGAGGTGCTGTCCGGCGAACGCAGCGTGGACGGCGCGCCGGAGGTGCTGCGCGGGGTGCGCCGCCTGCTGGCGTACTTCCGCACCGCCGAGCCGGTGCTGCCCCCCTGGATCGAGGCATTCACCAAGGCCGGGTACGCCCACTACTGCACCCTGCTGCCGACCGCCTTCACCGACGACGACGCGGCCGTGCGCCATGTGTCGGCGATGCTGGGCTTCCTGTTCGGCATGGAGGCCCTGGCCCTCTCGCTGGGCTGCGACCGGACCCAGCTGGAACTGGCCGTCGCCCAGTCCCACCCCGAGGACCCGGCGAAGAAGGCCCTCCTCTGGGCCGCCCAGGCGCACCTGGGCGGGCTGACCCGGGAGCGGCTGCGGGCGAGGTGCGACGGACTGCTGGGCAACCCCTTGACGGTGGCCGCTTATCCGCAGTACCTCAGCGGCTTCGTGCACGCCCTGGAACCCGTGCCCCAGCTCACCGACTTCGTGGTCGAAGCGGTGTCCAACGCCTTCGGGCGGCTCCCGGACCCGGTGCTCCTGCCCTGGCTGCCCACCCTGATCACCGCCCTGCGCAAGGACGGCGGGGACCTGGCGCCCCTGCTGATCCGTGAGGCCGGGCGGATCTTCCCCGGCCGGCTCGCGGCCCTGGACACCTGGGTGCCGCCGTGGCTGGACCGCCCGGAGGACCCCGCCGCGCGGCCGGCGGCGGGCGGCGGGGACGGCACGGGCGGCTGCGCGCTGCTCGCCGCCCACCCGGAGACCTGTGACGCGGTGGCGGGACTCCTCGGCTGCGAGGACGGATGGCGGCAGGCCGGTGCCGGCCCTTCCGGAGCGGCCCTGCTCCGACGGCACCCGGACACGGCCCGGGCGCTGGAGGCACTGCTGACGGACGGATGACCGTACGCACAGCACCACAGCACCACAGCATGGCACCGCAGCACCGCAGCACCGCAGCACCGCAGCACCGCACCACAGCGCGCTGCACCGCGCCGCACCGCGCCCCGGCCCGTGTCCGGCGCGGTGCGGTTGCTGTGCGGAGACCGGCCCGCGGGCCCCCGGGAACACCCTCCCGGGGGCCCGCGGCCGTGGCCGCCGTACCACAGTGCGGTACAGGCCCGGCGGAGTCCCCGTCTCAAATAGTAGGAAGTCCGAGTAACTGTGGAGACAGATGGGCCGCGCTGTCCTAACTTTGTAGGAGCCGAACGATTCGCGTGATCCAGCGACGGCGGTAACGAGCCCGGCGCCCCGAAGCAGGTAACCCCTGCGGCACCCGCTCCCCGCCCTTCCGGCCCCCCAGAAGCCCCGGTTCCGACGTCACGTCGTGCCCCGGCATCACGGTGCGCGCGGTCCGGCGCCGTGATCCAGCGATCCACGATCCCAAGGAGTCGATCCGCCATGACCCAGACCACCGTCCGCCGCGTCCGCCGCAACTCCCGCCCCGCCGACGTGGACCGCAAGAACGCCGCCGCCGCCCTGCAGCGCGCCCTGGACCGCCGTGACAACGGTGGATCGACCGGTCACTGACGACGCCGGCCCACCCCGGGGTGTCCACATGATGGACTGCGGATGTCATGGGGTGGGACGGAAGCTAGGCTGACGCCATGTCTCGCAGCATCGATCTCGCAGTGATCCCCGGCGACGGTATCGGCCAGGAGGTCGTCACCCAGGGCCTCAAGGTCCTCAACGCTGTTCTCCCGCAGGATGTGAAGCTGGAGACCAAGGAGTACGACCTCGGTGCCCAGCGCTGGCACCGCACCGGTGAGACCCTCCCGGACGCGGAGCTGGAGGCCCTCAAGGGCCACGACGCCATCCTCCTCGGCGCCATCGGCGACCCGTCGGTGCCGTCGGGCGTGCTGGAGCGCGGGCTGCTGCTGAAGCTGCGTTTCGCCTTCGACCACTACGTGAACCTCCGCCCGTCGAAGCTCTTCCCGAACACCGCGTCCCCGCTGGCCGGCCGCCCCGAGATCGACTTCGTCGTCGTGCGTGAGGGCACCGAGGGCCCCTACACGGGCAACGGCGGTTCGCTGCGCACCGGCACCGAGCACGAGGTCGCCACCGAGGTCAGCGTCAACACGGCCTACGGGGTCGAGCGCGTGGTCCGGGACGCCTTCGCGCGTGCCGCGGGCCGCCCCCGCAAGAAGCTGACGCTGGTCCACAAGAACAACGTCCTCGTGCACGCGGGCCACCTGTGGAAGAACATCTTCGACAAGGTCGCGGCCGAGTACCCCGAGGTCGCCACCGACTACCTGCACGTCGACGCCGCGACGATCTTCTTCGTCACCCAGCCCGAGCGCTTCGACGTCATCGTCACCGACAACCTCTTCGGTGACATCCTCACCGACCTCGCCGCGGCCGTGACCGGCGGCATCGGCCTGGCCGCCTCCGGCAACATCAACCCGACGGGCGCCTTCCCGTCGATGTTCGAGCCGGTCCACGGCACCGCCCCCGACATCGCGGGCCAGGGCAAGGCCGACCCGACCGCCACGGTCCTCTCCGTCGCCCTCCTGCTGCGCCACCTCGGCTACGAGGCCGAAGCCGTGCGCATCGAGGAGGCCGTCTCCGCCGACCTCGCGGAGCGCGAGGGCCAGGCCGCGCGCAGCACCGACGAGATCGGCGACGCGCTCGCGGTACGCGTAGCGAGCTGACCCGACGCCTCCACTTCGAAGCCGCCGGGTCGCAACCGCACCCGGCGGCTTCACCTCGTGGTCCCCGGGTGCCACCATCGACCCCCGGACCGCGTTTCACGCCACCGCGAACGCACCATTTCGTCCACAGCCCCACGCGCGCGATAATCGAACGCGGGGCCGTGGCTCGCGGTGAAGCTCGGACGTCCTACGAACCTGTACCGCACTGCGGACGGGAGCGGGCGTGAGCGCGGTCCCTCACACACAAGACCGGTGAAGGACACGCACTCATGACGACGCCCACGATCGAGCTCAAGCCCTCCTCCAGCCCGCTGTCCGACGCCGAACGTGACGCGATCCTGGCCAGTCCCGGATTCGGCCGGCACTTCACCGACCACATGGTCACCATCCGCTGGACCGAGGGCCGGGGCTGGCACGACGCCCAGCTCGTCCCGTACGGCCCGCTGTCGATCGACCCGGCCAACATGACCCTGCACTACGCGCAGGAGATCTTCGAGGGCCTCAAGGCATACCGCCTGCCCGACGGCAGCGTGGCCACCTTCCGCCCCGAGGCCAACGCCGCCCGCTTCCAGCGGTCCGCCGCCCGGCTCGCCATGCCCGAACTCCCGGTCGAGACGTTCATCGAGGCATGTGACGTCCTGGTCCAGCAGGACAAGGCATGGGTCCCGGCGCACGGCGGCGAGGAGTCCCTCTACCTCCGCCCGTTCATGATCGCGGCCGAGGTCGGCCTGGGGGTGAAGCCCGCCAACGAGTACCTCTTCCTCGTCATCGCCTCCCCGGCCGGCGCCTACTTCCCCGGCGGCGTGAAGCCCGTCTCGATCTGGCTCTCCGAGGACCGGGTCCGCGCCGTCCCCGGCGGCATGGGCGACGCCAAGACCGGCGGCAACTACGCCGCCTCCCTCCTCGCCCAGGCCGAGGCCGCCGCCAAGGGCTGCGACCAGGTCGCCTACCTCGACGCCGTCGAGCACAAGTGGGTCGAGGAGCTCGGCGGCATGAACCTCTACTTCGTGTACGACCAGGAGGACGGCGGGAAGAAGATCGTCACCCCCTCCCTCACCGGCTCCCTCCTCGCGGGCGTCACCCGCGACTCCCTGCTCACCGTCGCCGAGGACCTCGGCTACACCTCCGAGGAGGCCCGCGTCTCCATCGACCAGTGGCGCGCCGACAGCGAGAACGGCACGCTCACCGAGGTGTTCGCCTGCGGCACCGCCGCGGTCATCACCCCCGTCGGCACGGTGAAGTCCGCGGGCGGCGAGTGGAAGCAGGGCGACGGAACCCCCGGCGAGGTCACCCTCAAGCTGCGCGAACGCCTCCTCGACATCCAGCGCGGCACCGTCGAGGACACCCACGGCTGGATGCACCCGCTCGGCGGCTGACCCGCCCGGCACCCGTGACGGAGGCCGCGCCGCACGCCCGGCGCGGCCTCCGCCACGGAAAGGGGAGGGGCGGGCGGTGCGGCGGACGTCACGCCCGAATCCTGAGACAGGGCGGATGACGGGCACCCCGCTGTGCGACACTGCGGGGGTGTCCTCGTCCGCCATGATTATCGGCAGCAGGCGCGCCGGTCCGCAGTGACCGTCCGTACCACCACGTACGGAACGGCCACCGTGCCCCAGACCCGCGCGCAGACCTCTCGCACCCGCGAGGGGTTTTTTCGTTTTCCGGCCCCCACCACGGCCGGGGCGAGGCACACGGGATGATGGGGGCAAGTGGAGCCGATTCGTCCGGATCCGCTCACCGACAGGAGTCAGAGCAGCATGACCACCAAGGCCACGGCCACCGACGACAGTTTCCACGTCTTCGACACCACCCTGCGCGACGGTGCGCAGCGTGAAGGCATCAACCTGACGGTGGCGGACAAGCTGACCATCGCCCGGCATCTGGACGCCTTCGGCGTGGGCTTCATCGAGGGTGGCTGGCCCGGCGCCAACCCCCGCGACACCGAGTTCTTCGCCCGCGCCCAGCAGGAGATCGCCTTCGAGCACGCCCAGCTCGTCGCGTTCGGCGCCACCCGCCGGGCCGGCGGCAAGGCCGCCGAGGACCCGCAGGTGCAGGCCCTCCTGGACTCCGGTGCCCCGGTGATCACCCTGGTCGCCAAGTCCCACGACCGCCATGTGGAACTCGCCCTGCGCACCACCCTCGAGGAGAACCTCGAGATGGTCCGCGACACCGTCGCCCACCTCCGTGAGCAGGGCCGCCGCGTCTTCGTCGACTGCGAGCACTTCTTCGACGGCTACCGCGCCAACCCCGAATACGCCAAGGCCGTCGTACGCGCCGCCTCCGAGTCCGGCGCCGACGTGGTCATCCTCTGCGACACCAACGGCGGGATGCTCCCCGCCCAGGTGCAGGCCGTCGTCTCCACCGTCCTGGCCGACACCGGCGCCCGCCTCGGCATCCACGCCCAGGACGACACCGGCTGCGCCGTCGCCAACACCCTGGCCGCCGTGGACGCCGGTGCCACCCATGTCCAGTGCACCGCCAACGGGTACGGCGAACGGGTCGGCAACGCCAACCTGTTCCCCGTCGTCGCCGCCCTGGAACTCAAGTACGGCAAGAAGGTCCTGCCCGAGGGCGCGCTGGCCGAGATGACGCGTACCTCGCACGCCATCGCCGAGGTCGTCAACCTCACCCCCTCCACCCACCAGCCCTACGTCGGCGTGTCGGCCTTCGCCCACAAGGCCGGGCTGCACGCCTCCGCGATCAAGGTCGACCCCGACCTCTACCAGCACATCGCCCCCGAACTCGTCGGCAACACCATGCGGATGCTGGTCTCCGACATGGCGGGCCGCGCCTCGATCGAGCTCAAGGGCAAGGAGCTCGGGATCGACCTGGGCGGGGACCGCGCACTCGTCGGGCGCGTCGTCGAGCGGGTCAAGGAACGCGAACTCAAGGGCTACACCTACGAGGCCGCCGACGCCTCCTTCGAACTGCTGCTGCGCGCCGAGGTCGAGGGCAGGCCCCGCCGCTACTTCCGGGTGGAGTCCTGGCGGGCCATCGTCGAGAACCGCCCCGACGGCACCCACGCCAACGAGGCGACCGTGAAGCTCTGGGCCAAGGGCGAGCGGATCGTCGCCACCGCCGAGGGCAACGGCCCGGTCAACGCCCTGGACCGGGCGCTCCGCGTCGGCCTGGAGCGGATCTACCCGCAGCTGGCCAAGCTGGAGCTGACCGACTACAAGGTCCGCATCCTGGAAGGCCGCACCGGTACCGAGTCCACCACCCGCGTCCTGGTCACCACGAGCGACGGCGCCGGTGAGTGGGCGACGGTCGGCGTGGCCGAGAACGTCATCGCCGCGTCCTGGCAGGCCCTGGAGGACGCCTACACCTACGGCCTGCTGCGGGCCGGCGTCGAGCCCACCGACTGACCCGCCCGCCACCGCCGGGAACGGGCGGTGCGGAAGACGGCCCCTGGCCGCGGACGGTCCCCGCGTCCCACGACGCGGGGACCGTCCGCGTGGGGCGACGGGACCGTCCGCGTGGGGCGACGGGACCGTCCGCGTAGGGCGACGGGACAGGCCGCACGGGGCGACGGGACCGGCCGGAGCCGTGGACGGCCGGCGCGCCCCCGCGGGGCCGGGCCGGCGCGGAGGGAGCGGCGGAAGCGCGGGAAGCGCCGTGGCACGACTGGTGAGTGAACCCTTTTCGCGTGCTCACGTCAATAGCCTGGTGAGTTCAAGCAGTGAACTCAAGCGCACCCGCGCATGCTTCAGGGTCCGCTGCGGACATGGGTACGGACCAATCTCGACGTGAAGTATTGACGGCCCTGTTCCGGAGCGGTTAACTCCAGCCGCAACGCCGGTACCGGTTACGGAACCGGTTCCGTAACCGGTACCGGACGGCCCGTCCGGCCGGTCGCGTCCGCCCTGCCCGTCCCCTGTCTCCGGAGGCCCGTTGCGCGTCACCATCGCCGATGTCGCCCGTGAGGCGGGCGTCAGCAAGACGACCGTGTCACGGGTCGTCAACCTCAAGGGCGAAGTGGACGGTTCCACGGCCGCCCGCGTTCGTGAAGTGATCGCACAGCTCGGTTACGTACCCAGTTCGGGGGCCGTCGGACTGGCCCGCGGCTCCAGCCGCACGGTCGGGATGCTGGTGCCCTCGCTCACCTGGCCGTGGATGGGGGAACTGCTCCAGGGGGTGGTCGACACCGTCGAGGCGGCCGACTACGGCCTGCTGCTCTTCACCTGCAACCGGGGGGCCGATTCGGTGGAACGCTTCACCACCCAGGTCTCCGCCCGCGCCTTCGACGGCCTCGTCGTCATCGAACCGGAGAACACGCTCCACCGCCTCACCGCGCTGCACCGGTCCGGTCTGCCGATCGTGCTCATCGACGACCGCGGCCACCACCCCGACTTCCCCTCGGTCGTGACCACCAATCACGAAGGGGGCGCGTCGGCGGCCCGCCACCTCCGGGCCGCGGGACGCACCCGTCCGCTCGTCGTCACGGGGCCCCGGCATTTCGGCTGCGTACGCGACCGGCTCGCCGGATTCCGCTCCGTGCTGCCCGAAGGGCCGGTCGTGGACGGTGACTTCACCGAGCTCGGCGGGCGGCTGGCCGTGGAAGGGCTGCTCGCCGAAGGCGTGGAGTTCGACTCGGTCTTCGCCCACAACGACGTCACCGCGGCCGGCGTCCTGCGGGCCCTGCGCACCGCCGGGCGCCGGGTGCCCGACGACGTCGCGGTGGTCGGCTTCGACGACATCCCGATGGCCGAACACACCGAACCGCCGCTGACCACCGTGCGCCAGCCCACCCGGCAGATGGGGGAGGCGGCGGCCCGGCTGCTGCTCGGACACCTCGGCGGCGCCCCCGCACCGCGGCGGCCGGTGACGCTGCCCACCGAACTGGTCGTGCGCCGCTCGGCGCCGTAGCGGGCGGGGCCGTCCGGAACGGCCCGCGCCCGCCCCTCCGCAAGCCCGACCCGACCCGTCCCGCCCACCCCGTAGCCGGACCGTCCCGCACCCCGGCCGATCCGCCGGCGCCCGCGCCCCCCCGCCCCGCGCACCCCCGCGGATCCGCGCACGATCCGCGGCCGTAACGCCCGCGCGGCCTCCCGGCCGCGCCGCCCCGCCCGGTACCACCCAGATCGGTCCCGTCAGCCCCGTAGTCCTCCTGGAGCCGTCATGTCCGTACACCGTCGTCGCCGGCACACTCTGAGAGCGCTCTCAGCCGCTACCGCCGTGGTCGCCCTCGCCGCAGGCTGCTCGTCCGCCAACTCCGGCGGCAACAAGGGCGGAGCCGGTGCCTCCGGCGTGCTGACCCTGGGGAAGCCCGACGGGCCGCAGACGAACAACAGCAATCCGTTCCTCGCCACCTCGGCGAGCGCCACCCTCGGTTACCGCGTCATGATCTACGAGCCGCTCGCCATGACCAACCAGATCCGCCCCACCGACAAGGCGGACCCGTGGCTGGCGACGGACTGGACCTGGGAGTCCAACTTCACCAAGGTCACCTTCACGCTGGACGAGCGGGCCGAGTGGGCCGACGGCAAGCCGCTGACCGCCGCCGACGTCGCGTTCACCTTCGGGCTGCTGAAGAAGCACCCCGCGCTCAACGGCAACGGCATCCCCTACGACGGCATCACCGTCGAGGGCGGGAAGGTCGTCCTGACCTTCAAGGACTCCCAGTTCGTCAACCAGAACAAGATCATCTCGACGTACATCGTGCCCAAGCACATCTGGGAGAAGGTCGAGAACCCGGAGACCTGGCCCAACCGCACCCCGGTCGGCTCCGGTCCGTACAAGCTGAAGACCTTCACCCCGCAGACCACCACCCTGACCGCCACGCCCGCCTACTGGAAGGGCGAGACCAAGGTCAAGGAGCTGCGCTACACCGCGTACAACGACAACAGCGCGGCGACCACGGCCCTGGCGAACGGCAAGGTCGAGTGGTCGTTCGTCTTCATGCCCGACTACAAGCAGCTGTACGTCGCCAAGGACCCGGAGAACCACAAGCTCTGGTTCCCCTCCGGGCTCGGCATCCACGGACTGTGGTTCAACACCGCCCGCAAGCCCCTCGACAACCCCGCCCTGCGCAAGGCGATGGCCATGGTCGTCGACCGCAACGCGATCCACGTCCAGGCGCAGGCGACCCTCTACCCGGAGATCACCAACCCGACCGGCATCCCGCTGCCCGCCGGTGAGCCCTTCCTCGCCCCGGAGTACAAGGGCGCCACCACGGAGCCCGACGTGGACGGCGCCAAGGCGCTCCTGAAGGACGCCGGGTTCACCCTCGACGGCGGCACGCTGAAGGACCCGGACGGCAAGCCCGTCGAACTGACCTTCACCGACCCGGCCGGCTGGAACGACTACATCACCGGGCTCTCCATCATCAAGGACAACATCAAGCAGCTCGGCATCGGGGCCAAGGTCAAGACGCAGACCGCCGAGGCATGGGGCAACGACGTCGCCACCGGCAACTTCGACGCCACCCTGCACTGGACCAACAGCGGTGCCACGCCGTACGACATGTACCAGAACATCATGGACGGGGCGATCCTCCAGCCCGTCGGCAAGAGCGCCCAGCTCGGCAACTTCGGCCGCTTCAAGAGCCCCGAGGCCACCGCCGCGCTCAAGGAGTACGCCGACGCCACGGACGACGCCACACGCACCGAGGCCATGAACACCCTCCAGAAGATCATGGTCGAGCAGGCGCCGGTCATCCCGACGGCCGCCGCCCCCATCGGCGCCGAGTACTCCACCAGGAACTGGGTGGGCTGGCCGACCGAGGAGAACCCCTACGCGGCCCCCCAGCACACCCAGCCCGACGCGCTGGAAGTCGTGCTGAACCTGAAGCCCGCCGAGAAGTGAGCACGGGAAGAACCGGCCATGACCACCGAACAGCCGAAAGACGTGCGGACCGCCACCGACGTGGTGCTCGAAGCACGCTCCGTCACCAAGCACTTCCCCGTACGCCGCACCGGCAAGGACCTCCTCGCCCGGCGCCGGCGCACCGTCCACGCCGTCGACGACGTCTCGCTCGAACTGCGGCGCGGCACCGTCACGGCGCTCGTGGGGGAGTCCGGCTCGGGCAAGTCCACCGTCGCACGGCTGCTCGCCCAGCTGTACCCGCTCACCGCGGGGGAGATCCGCCTGGGCGGCACGGCGGTGAAGGCCGGACGCGGCCGGTCCTTCCGCGCCTACGTCAGACAGGTCCAGCTGATCTTCCAGGACCCCTTCGCCTCGCTCAACCCCGTTCACACCGTGCGCTACCACCTGACCCGGGCCCTGAGGATCCACGGCCGGGCCGGCAGCGGGGCGACGGAACTGGAGGCGAACCTGGCGGCCCTGCTGGAACGCGTCCAGCTGACCCCTCCCGGGCAGTACCTGGAGAAGTTCCCGCACGAACTGTCCGGCGGGCAGCGCCAGCGCGTCGCGATCGCCCGGGCGCTCGCCGCCGGCCCGCAGGTCCTCCTCGCCGACGAACCGGTCTCGATGCTCGACGTGTCGATCCGGCTCGGCGTCCTCAACCTGCTGCGCGACCTCAAGGAACGCCTGCGGCTCGCGATCCTCTACATCACCCACGACATCGCGTCCGCCCGCTACTTCGCCGACACCACCCTGGTGATGTACGCCGGCCGGATCGTCGAGGGCGGGGACAGCGAGAGCGTCACCCAGCACCCCGCGCACCCCTACACCCAGCTGCTGATCGCCTCCGCGCCCGACCCCGGCCGGATCGCCGGCCAGGAGGCCCGGGAGGAGACCGGGAGCGGCGAACCGCCCTCGCTGATCGCCCCGCCCCCGGGCTGCCGCTTCCACCCCCGCTGCCCCCAGGCCATGGAGCGCTGCCGCACGGAACTCCCGCCGCGCTTCGACCTGGCGGGCGGCCGGTGGGCGGCCTGCTGGCTCTACGACACGGCCGCGGCCCCCGCGAAGGAGGAGACGAAGTGAAGTACGTCCTCCAGCGCGCCGTCTTCTACGCCGCCACCGCGTGGGCCGCGATCACCATCAACTTCCTGATCCCCCGCCTGATGCCCGGCGACCCGGTCGAGGCCCTGATGAGCCGCTACCAGGGGCAGCTGGACACCAGCGCCATCGCCTCCCTGAAGGCGCTGTTCGGACTCGACGAGAACCAGTCCCTCTGGGAGCAGTACACCGGCTACTGGTGCCATCTGCTGGACGGCGACCTCGGCCTGTCCTTCACCTTCTTCCCGACACCGGTCGGCGAGGTGATCTCCCAGTCGCTGCCCTGGACCCTCGCCCTGGTCGGCGTCACCACCCTGATCAGCTTCCTGCTCG
Source organism: Streptomyces nitrosporeus (assembly GCF_008704555.1). NCBI lineage: Bacteria > Bacillati > Actinomycetota > Actinomycetes > Kitasatosporales > Streptomycetaceae > Streptomyces > Streptomyces nitrosporeus. Next base: position 2,122,693 of record NZ_CP023702.1, on the reverse strand, counting down.
GCACCGGCATCGGCGTCTACAGCGGCTGGCGGCGCGGCTCCTGGCTCGACGGACTGCTGCCCGTGACCACCTTCATCTCCGCCATCCCCTACTTCTGGCTCGGCCTCATCGCCATCGCGCTGTTCGCGGTCGAGTGGCAGATCTTCCCGGCCGCCGGAGGCTACGACAACTCCCTGGTCCCGGCCTTCGACTGGCCGTTCGTCTCCAGCGCGCTCTACCACGGGGTGCTCCCCGGCGTGACGATCGTGCTGAGCGCCGTCGCCGGCTGGATCCTCGGCATGCGCAACATGATGGTGACCGTCTCCTCCGAGGACTACGTCACGGTGGCGCACGCCAAGGGGCTGTCCGAACGGCGCGTGATGTTCTCCTACGCCGCCCGCAACGCCGTCCTGCCCAACATCTCCGGCTTCGCCCTCTCCCTGGGCTTCATCGTCGGCGGCACCCTGCTGGTCGAGATGGTCTTCTCCTACCCGGGCATCGGCTACCAGCTCTTCCAGGCCGTCGGCGCCAAGGACTACCCGCTGATGCAGGGCGTCTTCCTGATCATCACGCTCTCCGTCCTCGCCGCGAACCTGCTGGCCGACATGGCCTACGCCCTCCTCGACCCCCGCACCCGCAAGGAGGCCTGAGAGCTATGGCCGTCACCACCACCACCGACACGGTCGTCGCGGACCCCGCGCCCGCCGCGACCCGGGCCGGGTTCCGCTTCCTGCGCGGCGGGAAGACCCGCGCCGGACTGCTGATCCTCGCGTTCTTCGTGGTCCTCGCCGTGGCGGGCCCCTGGCTCGCCCCCTACGACCCCGACGCGATGAGCGACCAGCTGCTGCGACCGCCGTCCGCCGGCCACTGGCTCGGCACGACCCAGACCGGGCAGGACGTCCTCTCCCAGATCCTGGTCGGCACCCGCGGGGTCCTGGTCGTCGGATTCCTGGCCGGCGTCCTCGCCACCGCCCTGTCCGTACTCATCGGGGTCAGCGCCGGATTCCTCGGCGGGGCCGCCGACGAGGTCCTCTCGATGCTCTCCAACATCTTCCTCGTCATCCCCGGCCTGCCGCTGATCATCATCATCGCCAGCTTCGTCGAGGACACCGGCGACCTGCTGATCGCCGCCGTCATCGCCCTCACCTCCTGGGCCTGGGGAGCCCGTGTCCTGCGCGCCCAGACGCTGTCGCTCAGACGCCGCGACTACGTGGAGGCCGCCCGCGCCACCGGCGAGTCCACCTGGCGGATCATCCTCTTCGAGGTCATGCCGAACCTCACCGCCGTCATCGCCTCCGGCTTCGTCGGCACCGTCATCTTCGCGATCCTCTCGGAGATCACCCTCGCCTTCATCGGCGTCGCCGACATCTCCCACTGGAACTGGGGCACCGTCCTGTTCTGGGCCCAGTCCAACCAGGCCCTGGCCCAGGGCGCCTGGTGGTGGTTCGTCCCCGCCGGACTCTGCATCGCCCTGCTGGGCACCGCCCTCTCCCTGATCAACTTCGGCATCGACGAGTTCGTCAACCCGCGCCTGCGCACCGCGCCCGGCGCCTCCCGCACGGTCAGGATGCGGGTCGGCTTCACCCCCGTCGCCCGTACCGGCGGACAGGACCGGCCCGAGCCGCCCGCCTTCACCCCGGTGGCCCGTACCGGCGCGCCCACCGCCCCCGGAGAGCCGGGCAAGGAGCACCAGGCATGACCGCCGAGCCGATCCTCACCATCAGCGGCCTGAACGTCGACTACGGCACCGGTGCGAGCGGGGTCCGCGCGCTCCGGGACATCGACCTCACCCTGCACCGCGGCGAAGTCCTCGGCCTCGCCGGCGAGTCGGGCTCCGGCAAGTCCACCCTCGCCTACGCCGTCACCCGCCTCCTCCCCCCGCCCGGGGTGATCACCGGGGGAGACGTCCACTACCACCGGCCGGGCGGCGGGAGCGTCGACCTCCTCGCCATGACACCGCGGGAACTGCGCGCCTTCCGCTGGCAGGAACTCTCCCTCGTCTTCCAGGGCGCGATGAACTCGCTGAACCCGGTGCACACCGTCCACAGCCAGCTCACCGACGTACTCACCGCCCACCGCCCCGGCATGCGGGCCGCCGAACGGACCGCGCGGGCCGCGGAACTGCTGAACCTCGTCGGCATCTCCGCCGACCGGCTCGCCGCCTACCCGCACCAGCTCTCCGGAGGCATGCGCCAGCGCGTGATGATCGCGATGGCGCTCGCCCTGGAACCCGAGATCGTCATCATGGACGAACCCACCACCGCCCTCGACGTCGTGATGCAGCGCCAGATCCTGCGCAAGCTGGCCGAACTGAGGGAGGAGCTGTCCTTCTCCGTCGTGTTCATCACCCATGACATCTCCCTGCTGGTCGAGTTCTCCGACCGGATCGCGATCATGTACGGCGGCCGGATCGTGGAACAGGCGGGCGCCGCCGAGATCTACCGCGACCCCCGCCACCCCTACAGCGACGGCCTGCTGCGCTCCTTCCCGGCGCTGCACGGCCCGCGCCGGGAGCTCACCGGCATCCCCGGCTCGCCCCCGCACCTGTCCGCGATGCCCGCCGGCTGCGCCTTCCACCCGCGCTGCGCCAAGGCGTTCGGACCGTGCGCGGCACAGGTCCCGGCCCTCACCGCGCCCGAGGAAGGCCGGGGCCGCGAGGTCGCCTGCTGGCTGCACACCCGGCCCGCCGTCCCCACCCCTCCCGCCCCTGGAGTGTCATGAACTTCGCCACGCCCCGCAGCAGCCTCCGCCCCGCCGCCGTCCAGGGGCTCCCCGCCGGTTTCCGCTGGGGTGTCGCCACCTCCTCGTACCAGATCGAGGGAGCCGCCCGGGAGGACGGCAGGACCCCGTCCATCTGGGACACCTTCTGCCGGGTCCCGGGCGCCGTGCACAACGGCGAGCACGGCGACGTGGCCTGCGACCACTACCACCGGATGCCCCAGGACGTGGAGCTGATCGCCGGCCTCGGCGTCGACACCTACCGCTTCTCGCTCGCCTGGCCGCGCATCCAGCCCGGCGGCCGCGGCCCCGCCAACCCCAAGGGCCTCGACTTCTACAAGCGGCTCGTCGACGAACTCCAGGACAAGGGGGTCACCCCCTGGATCACCCTCTACCACTGGGACCTGCCCCAGGAACTGGAGGACGCCGGGGGCTGGCCGGTCCGCGACACCGCCCTGCGCTTCGCCGACTACGCGATGCTCGCGTACGAGGCCCTCGGCGACCGGGTCGAGCACTGGACCACGCTCAACGAGCCCTGGTGCTCGGCGATGCTCGGCTACGCCCACGGAGCGCACGCCCCCGGCCGCACCGACCTCGGCGACGCCATGGCCGCCGTCCACCACCTCCTCCTCGGCCACGGGCTCGCCGCCCGGCGGATACGCCGGGCCGCCCTGGCCCACGGCAACCCGCTGGAACTCGGCATCACCCTCAACCTCGGCACCGCCACCCCGGAGACGGACAGCGCGGCGGACCGCGAGGCGTGCCGCCGCGCCGACGGCATGGGCACCCGCCTCTACCTCGACCCGGTCGTCCACGGCCGCTACCCCGAGGACACCCTCGCCGACCTGGCGGCCCAGGGCATCGGACTGCCCGTCCAGGACGGCGACCTGGAGGCCATCGCCACCCCACTCGACGTCCTCGGCGTCAACTTCTACCGGGGCGCGCTGTTCTCCGGGGTCACCGAGGACGGCTCGCCCACCGACGCCGACGGACTCCCCGCCGTCCGCGTGGTGGAACGCGACCTGCCCCGTACCGCCATGGACTGGGAGATCACCCCCGGCGAACTCACCCGCCTGCTGGTGCGGCTCCAGCGGGACTACGCGCTGCCGACCGTCGTCACCGAGAACGGGGCCGCCTTCGACGACACCGTCGCCGCCGACGGCTCGGTCCCCGACGCCGGCCGCACCGCCTACCTCGCCGACCACATCGCGGCCGTCGCCGCCGCCCGCGCCGGGGGCGCCGACGTCCGGGGCTACTTCGCCTGGTCGCTGATGGACAACTTCGAGTGGGCCTACGGCTACGACAAGCGGTTCGGCATCGTCCGCGTCGACTACGACACGCAGGAACGGACGCTCAAGGACAGCGCCAAGTGGTACCGCGACACCATCCGCCTCACCCGGGACGCCCGCACCGGCTGACCCGCCCGCCCCCTGCCCCTCCTGTCCGCCGCCGCCTCGGAGGGAAACAGGAACGGACCCGGACGGATGACGCATATGTCACCCGTCCGGGTTACCGTCGAAGTATGCGGAAGAGGCTGTTCGCACCCCTGTGGGCCGGCCTGCTGCTGATTCTCACAGCGGCTGTGCTGGCGATGACACCGGCCGCACCGGCCGCACCGGCCGCCCCCGCCACGATCGCCGAAGCGGCCCGCGCCCTGCGCGAGGACCCCGTCTTCGTGGACCCGGGGGCCAGGGACCAGCTCTCCAGAGCACAGGAGAGCGCCCTGGAGGCCAAGATCGAGGAAGCCGACAAACCGGTCTTCGTGGCCGTGCTCCCCGAGACCTCCGCGTACCCGCCGGACGGCCTCCTCCAGAACCTGCGCACCGACACCGGTATCACCGGCGTCTACGCCGTCCGCCTCGGCGACGGCTTCGACGCCGGAGCGGACCCGCAGGTCATGCCGGTCCGCGCGGTCGACAACCTCACCACCGCGGTCAAGGCCCCCGGTACCTCCGCCGACGCCGCCACCCAGCTCGACGCCTTCGTCGACAGCGCCCTCACCCAGGCCCGGGGCAGCGCCCCCACCTCCTGGTCCCCCGGCGCGGACGGCGCGGGCACGGGCGGCGCCCCGGTGACCGGGCTGATCGTGCTGGGCGGGGTCGCCGCCGTCGGCGGAGCCGCCGCCCTCACGGCCGCCCGCCGGAGCCGGAAGCGCCGCGAGGAGGAGGAACAGGCCGCTCTGGACAAGCTCCGGGTCGTCGTGGACGAGGACATCACCGCCTACGGCGAGACCCTGGACCGCCTCGACTTCCACCCTGCGGAACCGGGTGCCGACGACGCGATGCGCGCCGACTACGAACGGGCCCTCGACGCCTACGAGGACGCCAAGTCCAAGATGGGCGCCGCCCGGCACCCCGCCGACGTACGCGGGGTCACCAAGGCCCTGGAGGACGGCCGCTTCTCGCTCGCCGTCCTGGACGCCCGGCGCGCGCACCGCGAACTGCCCGCCCGCCGTCCGCCCTGCTTCTTCGACCCGCGCCACGGCCCCTCGGTCGCCGACGTCCGCTGGACACCGGCGGGCGGCGCCGCCCGCGAGGTGCCCGTCTGCGCGGCGGACGAGGTCCGGCTGCGCGAGGGCGAGGCCCCCATGAGCCGCACCGTGGACGTCGGCGACGGCAGCCGCCGCCCCTACTGGGAGGCGGGCCCCGCCTACGGCCCCTGGGCCGGCGGCTACTTCGGCGGCGGCCTCCTGCCCGGCCTGCTGGTCGGCACCATGCTCGGCTCGATGCTCTCCACCCCGGTGTACGCGGCGGAGTACGGCGGCGGTGACTTCGGCTCCGGCGCCGACTGGAGCGGCGGCGACGTCTCCGGCTCCGACTTCGACGCCTCCGGCTTCGGAGGGGGCGGCGGGTTCGGCGACGGCGGGGGATTCGGGGACGGCGGAGGCTTCGGAGGGGGCGGCGACTTCGGCGGCGGCGGGTTCTGACCGGCGGCGGGACCGGACGGCCGGGCCCGCTCCGGGGTGCCCCTCCCCGGCCGGTCCCTCAGGCCCCGGCGGCGTTCTCCCACGTCTCCGGGGCCCAGACACCCGCCCGCTTCAACGACGCCGAGCAGTGCAGATAGATCTCGTCTATCTCCACGAGCAGCGCGAGGTGCGGGCGCCTGCCCTTGACCGCCATCTCGTCGAAGAACGGCGCGTCGGTGAGGACACGGGCACGGCCGTTGATCCGCAGGACCGTCATCGCGCCGGGTATCAGGTACAGCAGCCCGACGTGCGGGTTGGCCAGGATGTTGTGGAAACTGTCGCCGCGCCGGTTGCCCGGCAGATCGGGCAGGACCAGGGTCCGGGCGTCCAGGACCCTGGTGAAGCCCGGCTCCCCGCCGCGCGGCGAGGTGTCGCAGTTGCCGTCGGCGTCCGAGGTGGACACCGCGCAGAACGGCGCCCGCGCCAGCAGGCCGAGATCGGCCTCGGTCAGCTCGTCATGGACCTTGTCGATGACGATGTCCCACGGAACCCCCAGGATCTCCCGCAGCTGCCCGGCCGATTCCAGGAACACGGCCCCGGCCAGCGGGTCCCGCGCGGGGGCGGGTGCGAGGGTTTCCGCCTGCGCGGGCACGACGTTCGACAAGGGGTTCTCCGTACCTGAGGGGCGCGGCGGCCGGTGGCCGGCCTGGGGCCGGTCCACGCCCGCCCGCCGCTGTAAGGCTTACCTTACTTATGCCCCGGGAGCGTCCCGCGCGGGGGTGGCGGCGGCCGTCCGCCCGTCCGGAGCGCCATCGGCGCCGCTCGCCGGTGCGCCCGTGTCCGGCCCCTCGGTCACCGCCCGCCGTCCAGCGGCCTGAGGAAACGCCGTTCGTACCGTCTGATGCACCCGGTGGTACGGGCGAGCTCGAACGCTTCTTGGCATTCCGGGTCTGTCGCGCTGTCGGTGCGGTACCGCTCGTACGCGGCGAGGCTCTCGAAGGAGAACAGGGCGTACGCGATGTCGCTGTCACCCTCGCTCGGCAGGAAGTACCCGTGGTGGCTGCCGCCGAAGCGGTCGACGAGCCGGACCCAGCGCCTGCCGTACTCCTCGAAGTCCGCCAGTTTCTCCGGGTCGATCTCGTATCTGAGGTGGACAGTGATCATGGTCGTGCGCGCTTCCCTTCCTGATCGCTCCCCGGCCGTCCGGGAAGCGTGGGACCGGCCGGAACGCCGGGGGCGGCCGGCCCGAGTGTGTAGCGGGCCTTGAGGCCGCTCACGGCGCCGGTGCGGTCGTAGAACCGGATGGCGTCCTCGTTCCAGTGCGGCGTCTGCCACTCCATCCGGGGCGCCCCGGCCGCCCCGGCCGCTTCCCGGACCGCCCGGAAAAGCCTGCCGCCCCAGCCGGAACCCCGGTGCGGTGCGCTGACGAACAGGCAGTCCAGGTGGATGTACTCGGCACCCGACCAGGTCGAGAACTCCAGCGCGTACGTGGCGTACCCGACCAGTTCCCCTCCGTCCTCCGCGACCAGGCACCAGGCGCGTGGCGAGGGGGAGAACAGGTGGTGCTCCAGCCGGACGGCGAGACCGGCGGCGGGTGGCGCGGCCCGCTCGAAGGCCGCGTGGGCGGCGCAGAGCGCGGCCACCGAGGGCAGATCGGCGGCCGTGGCCGGCCGGACGGCGCCACCGGTGTCCTGCCGACCGGTGGCGATGGCGGTGGCGGCGTCGGGCGTGCTTCTCATGGCGAAGACGTTACGGCCGTCCTCCGCCCCACGACAGGGACTTAGCCCGGCATTGACGCGGATTCGCCGGTGAAACCACGGATAATCGCACCTCGGACCGATGGGTTCGCAGCGCCGGGTGAGGGAGGGCTTCCCGGCGGGACACCGGACCGGGGCCCGGCCGGAAACGCACGGGCCGGACGCGCGGAAGGCCGCGAGGGGAAGACGGCGTGCGGAAGGCCGCGAGGAGAAGACGGCGAGGGGAAGACGGCGCGCGAAAGGCCGCGAGGGGAAGGCGGAGAGAGGGAGGCCGTGAGCGGAGGCCGCCGGAGCCGGTCCGTCCGGCTCCGGCGGCCGCCTCGTGGTCCCACGCCCTCGGCCCATGGGCCGAGGGGCCGCCGGCGGGAGGCCGGTGGCGGGAAACCGCGGAGGGGAGGACACCGGCGAGGAGGCGCGGCGTCAACGCCCCTGCAACGCCCTGACGTTGTCGCCGAAGGTCCAGTTGCGCGACCCGTCCCAGTTGATCGACCAGGTCATCAGGCCCTTGAGCCCGCTGCGGCCGTTCCACGCCTGGGCCACCAGCGAGGGCGACATGTAGCCGCCCCCGGCGCCCGCCTGGGCGGGCAGACCCGGGACCTGCTTGTCGTACGGCACCTTGATGGTGGTCCCCTGGATCACGAGACCGGTGTTCAGGCAGTCGGTCTGCTTGGTGAAGCCCTGGACGGTGCCGGCCGCGTAGGAGTCACCGGAGCAGCCGTACATGCTGCCGTTGTAGTACTGCATGTTCAGCCACCACAGCCGGCCGTTGTCGGCGTACTTCTTGATGACCGGCAGATAGGCGCCCCAGATGGAGCCGTAGACGATGCTGCCGCCGGTGACGTACGCCGTCTCGGGCGCCATGGTCAGCCCGAACCCGGCCGGCATGGCGGCCAGCACCCCGTCGATGATCCGGATCAGGTTGGACTGCGAGGGGGAGAGCTGGCTGATGCTGCCGCTGCCGACGAGGCCGGTCTCGATGTCGATGTCGATCCCGTCGAAGTTGTACTTCTTGAGGATCGGCACCACGGTCGCCACGAAGCGGTCGGCCACCGCCGAGGAGCTGAGGTCGATACCGGCCGCCGCACCGCCGATCGACATCAGCAGGGTGAGGCCGGACGCCTTGGCCTGGCACATCTCGGCCGGCGTCGGCACCTTCACCGTGGAGTCCATGCCGTCCTCCCACAGCACGGTGCCGTCGGACAGGATGACCGGGAAGGCCGCGTTCACCACGTTGTAGCCGTGCTGGGGGATACGGGGGTCGGCGATCGACGTCCAGCCGAACGGCGGGTGCACACCGTTGGCGGCGCCGTCCCAGTTCTCCCAGTAGCCCTGGAGCACCTTGCCCTGCGGGCGGGACTTCAGCGCGCAGGTGTCCGCCGCGGCGGTGCCGGCCGGGGTGCCCGCCGTGCGCGCGGGTGCCGCGTCCGCGCGGGCGGAGGCGGCCGGTGCGCTCGCGGACGCGGCGGGCGCCGTGCCGAGCAGGGCCTGGGCGGCACCGGCGGCGGCCAGGAGGACGGCCAGGAGACGGCCCTTGCGGGCGCTCCGTGCCTCTCTTCGGGACATGGGGGGTGGTTCCCTTCTGCGGGGATACGGGAAGCGCGGGGGGAGGTGCGGGGAGGTGTGGTCCGGCCCGGTACCCGCCCTGTACCGGGCCGGACCACATCGGGGACGTCACGTGAGGACGCCGGATCAGGACGCCGGATCGGGACCGTGTGTCCGGGCAGCGCGCCCGGGAGTGCCCGTCACGGCTCCGCGTCCTGTCAGAACTTCACGTCGGAGCAGGCGTAGAACGCGTTTCCGGTGTCGGCGATGGTCCAGACACCGAGGATCAGGTGCTTGCCGGACTTCCGCGGCAGCACACCCGAGTGACTCACCGTGGAACCGGGCTGCCGGCCGCCGAAGGGCACCGTCAGGAACGGCTGCGGGTCCAGGTCGGCCCGGGTCAGCGGCTTCGTCGGGTCGTAGCCGTCCCTGGTGATGTAGTACCGGAAGTCGGTGGTGGCGTGGCGCGCCGAGATGCGCCAGACGAAGGTGTGGTTCTGGCCCGCGGTGAGGCTGGTCGCCGGCCAGTTCCCGCCGCGCGGGTCGTCCAGCTCGGAGAAGCGGCCGTTGCCGCCCGCGCAGATCTGGCCGTCGGCGGGCCCCCGGGTCGGGAAGCCCTTCGGGCCCTCCACGCTCGGCGGCTCCCACTGGATCTGCCCGCAGTTGCGGACGGTGCCGTTGCCGCACAACTGCTGGCGGCTGACGGGTGAATCGGTGTAGCCGTGGCCCTGGGCGCTCCCGGCGGTCGCGGCGAACGCGCCGCCGAACAGCCCGAGGCCGAGGAGTAACGAAGTGACTTTCCTACGCATCGTGCGCTCCCGTGATCCTGTGTTCCGGATGTCTGTACGGGTACGGGGTCTCCGTTGCGCCTGCCGGACGGGGCGGGGCGAAAGTGAGTACGGCAGGGCAGGGGAAAGCGGAGACCACGGAACCCGCTGCGGTCTAGACCAAGTTCGAGGCTAGACCGGTGGTCTAGTCATGTCCATACCAATGGCGCCCGCCGCCGGACCGGATACTGGACCCGGTACACCGCTTTCCGGCCGCCGGGCCGGACACCGCCCGCCGCCCGCCCGAGAGGAAAGACCCCGTTGAGCACCGGCAGTTACTACGAACGCGTCGACGAGCACCGCTACAGGCCGACCCCGCACGCGGGCGGCGCGTGGGACCCCGGCGAGCAGCACTTCAGCCCGCTCGGCGGCCTCGTCGTGCACGCCCTCGACCAGCACCTGGCCTCCCGGCCGGGCGGGGCCCTGCCGGTGGCCCGCATCAGCTACGACATCCTCGGCCGCCTCGCCCTCGACGAGTGCGAGATCCGGATCGAGGCCGTCCGCCCCGGTCGCACCATCGAACTCCTCGAAGCCGTCGTGCTCATCGCGGGCCGCCCCGTCGTACGCGCCCGCGCCTGGCTCCTCGGCACCCAGGACACCGGCGCCGTCGCCGGAGGCGGCGCCGCCCCGCTCACCCCGCCCGAGGACCTCGCCCCCTGGCCGATGGCCGGCCTCTGGCCCGGCGGATACGTCCGCTCCCTGGAGGTGCGCCCCGTCGCCCCGCCCGCCCCGGGCCGCGCGACCGCCTGGATCTCCTCCCGCCTCGACCTCGTCGCCGGGGAGACCGCGAGCCCGCTCGCGTCCTACGTCGCGCTCGTGGACACGGCCAACGGCATCGCCGTACGCGAGTCGCCCACCGCCTGGATGTTCCCCAACGTGGACCTGACCGTCCATCTGCACCGGCAGCCCGAGGGCCACTGGACCGGACTCGACACCACGGTCACCTTCGGCCCAGCCGGCCACGGCATCACCAGCACCGTCCTGCACGACACCACCGGACCGGTCGGCCACGCCCAGCAGATACTCACCGTCCGGCCCCTGTGAGGACCTGACGGCGCGCCGGCCGCCGCCCGGTACTGCGACGGGATCAGCCGGGACCGCGATGGGCGGCCCACGACGTCCCGGCGCGGCCGGCGGCCTTTGAGACCAGGGCCGCCGGTTCGGGCCGGTCGGGCACGGGGAACGAGACGTACGCGCCCCGGCCGCCCTCGGCCGGCCTGCCGTAGGCCTTGGCGGCGAGGCTGCCGTCCGGGAGGAGCCGGACATTGAGCGTGGTCAGCGTGAACGTCCGGTCCCGGCGGGTGTCCGTCCGGCAGAGCTCCTGCGGGAGGATGACGTTGACCGCCGGAGCACTTGTCTCCAGGCCGCTGTTCATGGACGGATGCTCTCGCGCGGACGCGCCCGCGTTCCCGTCATCGACTGCGGCGGAGCCCCGGGCGGTGTCCGCCCGGGGCGCGTGCCGACTCGTGACCGGCCTTCGGGAATCGTCGCCGCCGTGGGGCGGGGACCGGCGGATCACCCGGGGCCGCCTCTTCGGCCGTGACCGGTGCCGGGTGAGGCCGAGGTGCCGAGGTGGATGGGTGTGTGTCGCGCCGGGACGGGTGTCCGGCGGGCTCCCCTTCGGGGGTCCATGACCGCCGCCAACTAGGGCGTGCTGTGAAAGCCCTGATCGCTGGGCGTGGCGGGGCTGTTGTGATGGGCGCGGACCGTTGTCGTGGCCTCGCGGAGGGCCGTGACGGTTCCCATGAGCCATCGGCTGACCGTCTCGCGTTCGGACTCGGTGAGTTCACCGGTGACGCGGGCCATGCCGGCGATCAGCGGCGCCATCACGCCGGTCATGGACCGCCGGTGCTCCGGGGACACGAAGAGGGCGAACTTCCTGCCGTCGGAAGGGTCGCGCTCCCTGCGGACGTAGCCGAGTTCAACCAGGTGATGGGTGATCTTCGTGATGGCCGCGTAGCTCAGTCGCGTCTCCTGGGCGAGCCGGGTGGGGCTGACGCCGGGATGGCGGCCGACGAGGTCGAGGACCTTGTGCTCGGTCGCGTTGACGCCCAGGTGGGCGGCGACGGCGTCATGGAAGAGCACCACCCACAGGCTCAGCTCATGCCCCAGTGAGGCCCCGTCCGTCAAGGGCCCTTCCTCGGCGTTCATGCGGACGAGGCTACTCCACTCTTTCACTTGGGTGAAGAAAGTGCTTCACCAAAGTGAAGGAGTGTGCTTGACTCGATGGCATGGACACTGCTTACGCTCGCCGCCTTGACCTGATACCGCCGATCGGGGTCCTGGGACGCGTCTACGCGGCCGGTCTCGTGGTCAACCTCCCGATCCTGGCTCTGCTGCTGACGCCGCAGATCCGCAGCCGTGTCGGCTCGGAGGCGACCATGGCGGTCAGCGCCGTCGCCCTGCTCGGCCTGGTCGTCGCGGCCGTGGTGTTCGCGCCGGAGGTCAGCGCCCGTGTCGCCCCGGCGGGCGCGCGATGGCGCTTCGGCGGCGCACGCGCCCAGGTCCGGGCCCTGATCCGACGGGACCGCCGCGCCTACGCCTGGTGCCTGGGTGAGTTCGTGGTGCTGTACATCGCCGCCCAGGGCCTCGGCGGAGTGATCGGCTGGATGATGCCCCCCATCTGGAGCAACGCCGACTTCGGCAGCGACCCGGCTGCGGGGCGGTGGGAGTTCCACTACCCGAACTTCGCCGTCCAGGCGGTCACCATCTACGTGGTGATCTGTCTCGCCGGCAGCTGGTACGCCTGCCGTCTGCGTCAACTGGCTCTGTCCGGAACGGATGACCGCTGACGAAGCGCCGACGCGCACGTGGCTCCAGCGCCTGCGCTCCCCGTGCGGGCCCCGTCACGGGATGCCGGTACGGACCCGGAAGCGTGTGCCGTCGATCAGCTGCCGACGGGTCCGTGCCGGTGGCCGGCCGGGCTTCTTGCCCTGCGGCGACAGAGGCTCCAGCGGGGTTCATCGTCCGCCCGACAGGCCCCCACGCGCCATGCAGAAAGATCATCTCGCGCTTGAGATCCGCTTCGGTACTCGTCCTGACAGGGCTGTGCCAGGTGGTGCCGTAGCCCACCCCGGGGGAGGCATACGGCACCACCTGGCAGAACCCCACTGGCTACCGCGTGGCGACCCCCCTGGCGGCCAGGATCTCCGACGCGCCGGGAACCATGTGCTCCAGCGCCCGCCCGCCGGTGAAGAGCCTGAGGTTGGGCAGCAGTTCCAGGTCGTCCAGCCGGCGTACGTCGAACAGGTCGTCCTCGCCGTCCCAGACGGGCGCGCACTCCATGAAGACCCGGTTCCCGCCGTCGAAGACCAGGTGCTCCACACCGGCCAGCAGCTCCGCCGGTATCTCCAGCGCCTCGAAGTAGGCGCGGGCCTCGTCCAGAATGGTGTACTCCAGCCCGTTCCTCTCGACATGGGTGTCGAGGTCCTTCACCCCGAGCCCCCGCATGTGGGCCCGCAGGTCGAACACCGGGGTGAGCGTCCCCGCCCGGTACATCAACTCCTCGACGACGAGGAGCTTGAAGGCGAAGTCCTGGAAAGTGGTCATGGTGCATCTGTACCAGCCCGGACCGACACCCCCGCCGCCCGGCCCCGCCCCGGAGCCGGTGGTCCGGGGCGGAGGCTTCCCGGGTCGGAGCACCCAGGCCGAGGTGCCGTGGGCCGTGGCGACGGACCGTACGGCGCACCCCGCGCGGGCCACCACCGCCGGCACCGCGCGGCCTCGCTGTCGGCGGGCGGGAACGCCACCCGTCGGCAGCGTGCGCCGGGCCGCGGAGGAGAAGGCCCGCGGCCGGGTAGCCCGCCTGCTCACCGGCGAGCAGGTGCGGGGGCCTTCCGGATGTGCCTTGCCGGAATCCCGCAGGGACGCGGAACTCCGACAAGCGAGACGGCGACGACCCGAGCCGCACAGGACGGCTGCGCGGAGGGCCGGTATGCGGCCAGGAGCGGCGGACCCGTCCCTGTGTGTGTTCGCGCTGCTGGGCACTTCGGCGACGGCTGGGGGACCAGCCCTTGGCGATGCCGGTGGTGGTCAGAACCAGCTGGGGGCTGTTCCGGCTTCGAGGTCGAAGGGGACGCCGGTGAGCTGCTCGCTCACAGCCCACAGCCGCCTGACCTCCGCCGGGTCGTCGGCGCCTGCGGGAAGACCGGCGGGCTCGGGAGAGCCGGAGGTCTGGTCCCGTCCGGCGGGGCCGATGAACCCGCCCGAGCGGGCGTACTGGAGCACAACGTCTCCCCGCAGGTGGCCGCCCGCCACAAGCGCGCGGCCGTGGCCAACGTCGCCGGCACCGCGGCGCTGGCCCACCGGTGCCTTCCCGAGCTGGGCGACAGCGCACCGCAGTTGACCGCGGGCATGATCATGGCCGTCGGCGCGGTGTGGACACACGCACGGCCCTCCCCGGCGATGCTCGCCGCCTACGAAGCCGATCCCTCACTCGCCGCGTTCGAGCTGGACTTCGTGACTGCTCTGCGGGAGATGCTGGCCACGCTCACCACGGGCACCATCGCCCGCGCCTCCGCCTGAGCCCGGTCCCGCCCCCCACCCGCCCCGGGGCGTCCGCGCGCGTCGGCGTCAGGGATTCCGGCGAACGGCACCTCCGGGACGGACGAGCCAGGCGGTACGGACGAGTTGGGCGGGCCGGGCGGGCCGGGCGGCGTCCGGCCGTGATCCGCCGGTCACCGCCCGGTACTGCGACGGGCTCAGCCGAGACCGCGATGGGCGGCCCACAACGTCCCGGCGCGGCCGGCGGCCTTTGAGACCAGGGCCGCCAGTTCGGGCCGGTCGGGCACGGGGAACGAGACGTACGCGCCCCGGCCGCCCTCAACCGGCCTGCCGTAGGCCTTGGCGGCGAGGCTGCCGTCCGGGAGGAGCCGGACATTGAGCGTGGTCAGCGTGAACGTCTGATCGCGGCGGGTGTCCGTCCAGCGGAGCTCCTGAGGGATGGTGACGTTGATCGCCAGAGCGCTTATCTCCAGGTCGCTGTTCATGGACGGATGCTCTCACGCGGGCCGCCCCGGCCCCTCGCCCCCGGACGACGCGGCCGGGCGTGTACCGGTGAGCGAGGCAACCGCACGACACGGCCGGCCGAGTCGAGATCCCCGCTTCTGGCCGTACAACATGGACAACAGGGCCTCCTGGCCTGCTCGGTGTCCCGGCAACTCCGAACCGCGCCGGAGGCCCTGTCCTCATACGTGATCGCGACGAGGTTCACCCGTCCCGGCGGCCACTTCCGATCACACCGCGCTCAAGTCCGGCAGGACAACGGCTTCTTACGCCAGGTAGTAGGAGGGGGCAGGGCGGTCTGCCTCGGCGTCGAGGACGTGGGGTTTGGCCGTCAGGTAGTTGTGCATGGCGAGGGCCGCCTCTGTGCCCTCCCCGGCGGCGGTGGCGATGCGGCGCAGGGCGCGGAAGCGGACGTCACCGGCCGCGAAGACGCCGGGCTTGTGGGTGGTCATGTCGGCCACCTTGCTGAGGTCGTGCTTCGTGTGGTCGAACGTCCCGTTGTTGATGGCGTCGAAGTAGATGTCCATGCCGGTGGCGACGAGGCCGCACGGGTCCTTCGGGTCCTTGCGGACGACGGTGATGCCCGCGTCCTCGACCCACTTGGTCTGCGGGTCGGCACTGATGAGGGCGTAGACGGCCGTGGCTTCGTAGGATTTGGCGGCGGTCACCACCGTCAGTTTCGCGTTCGGGTCCGTGGTGGCCTTGAACTCGGTGGCCTCGGTGTTCTCCACGAGGGTGATGTTCTTCGCCTGCTTGATCTTGTCGGAGACCACCGTGAGCATGTCGCTGGTCAAGGTTTTACGGATGAGCATGATGACCTGGGCCTTCTTGTCGGCGAACATGAGCGCGGCCCGTCCGGCCGAGTCGCCCGCGCCGATGATCACGATCGTGTCCTTCGCCGTCACGCCGTCCGCGTCCGGGGGCAGGGCGTAGTAGTAGATGCCCTGGTCCTCGAAGGTGCTGGCGCCGGGCTGGCTCAGCTTTCGCGGCATGACGCCGCTGGAGATCAGGACCAGTGAGGCGGTCACCGTGACGTGATCGTGGGGGCTGTCGGAGTTCGTCGCGGTGATTGTGTGCTTCGTCGTCTTCGGGTCGTCGCTGGCTTTGAACTCCGTCACGCTGTAGCCGGGCAGCCACTCCGCCCCGAAGCTCTTCGCCTGGAGGACGGCGTTGTGGCACAGCTCGCCGGCGGTGATCCCCTCGTGGAACCCGAGGTAGTTGTCGATCCTGTTGATCGCCGTAGCGGCTGTCCCGCCCGGGGCGTACTGCTCGATGACGAGCGTGGTGAGGCCGTAAAGGCTCCGGGCGTTGATGGCCGCGGCCAAACCGGCTGGGCCGCCCCCGAGTACAACTAGGTCGTAGTCCGAACGCGACTTGGGGAGCAGCAGATCCATCTGCGTGGCGAGCTGGGTGAGGGTGGGGTTCGTGAGAGGCGTCTGGCCGACGCCCGTCACCAGGACCTGGTCCTTGGCGTTCGGGTCGACCTTCATCTCGCCCTGGTAGTCGTTGAGTTCGAGGAATCGCTTGATCCGCTCGACCGTGCTGTCCTTGGCTTTGACCGTGACCGTGGCCTTCTGCATGGCGCTTCTCCTTGTGAACGATGGGTTCCCGGCCTGAGCGGCGTCCGGGCTCCGGCCCGGACGGATCGACCGGCATGCGAGCCGGCCCCCGGGTGGCTTCCTCTCCGGCGGACCACGACGCTCCATGTCCGTCCGGAATCCGCGCGGTCAGCGCCGTGTGGCCACCCTCCAGAACCGGCGAATCGTCAGCTGAAGGGCTGAGACGGCACGTCGCCGTCCTGCTCGGACCCGGAGACCCGGCTGGGATTTCGGACCGAAGCATACGGTGAGTGTTCATTCGGTGACGTTCCGCCATGCTCCGTGATGCGGGATCGGATCGCGCTCATCCAGCGGTACGGCCGCCACGGCGACGGGCCGTTGAGCCGTCCGCACTGCTGACGAACCCGGTTCCAGGCCGTACCGCGCCCCCGTGCGAGCTGTTCAGGTGCGGGGGGCTCGTTCCTGCCCGCGACACCTCGCAGTTGTGCTCTCGCGCCGGTCCTGACCGGTCACGGCATCCGTACGCGCAGCCGGAGCCCGGCTTGCGCGCTGGTGGAGGCGGCCGCTCCCGCCTGCGAGGACGAAGCGGCCGTGGAGGCCGCCGCACACCCCGGCCGGCCTGGGCTCCCGGGTCAGAGCGCCCAGGCCGAGGTGCCGTGGACCGTGGCGACGGACCGTACGGCGCACCCCGCGCGGGCCACCGACGCCAGCACCGCGCGGCGCGCGGCCTCGCTGTCGGCGGGCGGGAACGCCACCCTGAGCTGGTGCCCGTACGCCGTCTCGTACGTCAGCAGCCAACCGGTCCCGCTCACGGCGAAATGGTCCTGCCGCGCACCGTCGTGCGCGTAACCGCCCCGGTCGGTGGTGGGGCCGAGGGCCTCCCGCAGGATGCGCAGGCGCTCGGCGTAGGGGAGGGCCCCTTCCTCCAGCCGGACGTACACATGGTCACGGGGGACCCCGGGGTCGAACCACGGGGCGAGGTCCCGCCGGTGGTGCAGAAGCCCGGAGGTGAGGGTGCGGGCGGTCAGCCCGTCGAGGAACGCGCCCGCCCCGCAGTCGAAACGCTCGTAGTCGTCGTCACGCGACCAGATCACCACGGGCCAGGACTCCGGCGGGCCCTCGGTCAGCCAGCACACCTGTGCCGCGCTCTCCGTACCCGCCCAGGCGAGCAGACCGCCCGGCTCGGGGAAGAGCGGATACGGGTAGTCCTCGGGGAAGTCCTCACGCAGCGGACCGAAGTCGTCCAGAAGACCGGCCGTGAGACGGAAGGGGCCGTCGGCGCCGAACGGGGTCCGCAGCCACAGCGCACCCCAGAAGTCTCCGCGCCCGTAGGCTCCGACCAGCTGTTTGTAGTCCTCGGGCAGCCGTACGCCCAGCGCCCGCTCGGCGGCCGCCCAGTCGCCCTGCCCGTCCACCGCCACGGCGGGAGGCGGCACACGTCCGGTCACCCGGGCGACGGGGTCGTGCGGTCCGCTCACGCCCGCACCTCAGCCGACGGTGCCGGCCACGAAGGCCGCCCAGGCGGCCGGGGGGACGGTGAGGACCGGGCCCCCGGTGACCTTGGAGTCGCGGATGTGGACGGCGGCGGGGTGCGTGGCGACCTCGACGCAGTCGCCGCCCTCGCTGCCGCTGTAGCTGGACTTGCGCCAGTCGTAGGAGACTTCAAGGCAGTTGCCGCCCTCGCTGCCGCTGTAGCTGGACTTGAACCAGGTGAGGCCCGTGCCGGTTGCTGCGCGCGTCATCATTCTCCAAGCAGGTCGTCCAGCAGGCGCATGCTCTCCTCCGGGGAGAGTGCCTGCGAACGCAGCATCCCATATTTCTGGTGCAGCACGCTGACCTCGTCGGGGTCGTCGAGCAGCACACTCACCCGCTGCCCCTCGATATAGGCCAGCTGGTCGTGGTCGGGTGTCTCCAGCAGGACCATGGGGCCGTCGACCGCGGCGTGTGTCTCCCGGGACGTCGGCATGATCTGGAGTCCGAGGAAGGGGAGTTCGGCGCAGCGGCGCAGATGCCGGATCTGCTCGTGCAGCACGGCGCGGCCGCCGAGAGGGCGATGCAGGATGCTCTCCTCGATCAGGAAGTTGGCCATCAGGCGGGGCCTGCGCTCGAAGACGCGCTTCCGGTCGAGACGGGCCGCGACCCGCTCCTCCAACTCATCGCTCTCCAGGGGCGGGTACTGGCTGGCGAACACGGCGCGCGCGTACGCCTCAGTCTGGAGCAGCCCCGGCACCACCATGCTCTCGTACGACAGCAGCGTCAGCGCCTCCTGCTCGTACTCGATGAAGTCCTGGACGAACGCGGGGAACCGCTCCTTCTTCGGCACCTTCTCCACCGCGACCTGCAACGCCTTCTTGGTGTCCAGCAGTGCGTCCAGCTTCACCGCGAAGTCCGACTGGAGCGGTCGGCGCCCCTGTTCGATCGAGGCGATCGTGTCCTCGCCCAGGCCGAACCGGTCGGCCAGTGACACCTGGGTCATCCCCGCCGCCTTGCGGAAGGCGGCCAGCTGGGCACCGATCACATGCCAGGACGTGACCCGCTTGTTCCTCTTCGCCTGCATGTGCTCTCTCTCCCCGCACCATGGCCCCGGACGGCCCGTCAGAAGCCGTACATCCGCGAGGTACGGCCTGACGCGTTGAGTAAATCTAGTGACGGGCTGTGACAGTCGTCCTGTGAACGAGACAACCCGCATCACCGAATTCCGTGAGGCCTTCTACCGCCGTGAGCGCAGGTCCATCCCCCTCGTACGGCAGTTCGTCCGCGCGGCCCTGCTCGACTGGGCGTGCGAGGTGGAGACCGACGACGTACTGCTCTGCGTGAGTGAGCTCGCCACCAACGCACTGGTGCACGGCGTGCCGCCCGGGCGGGGCTTCAAGATCGAGGTCACCTGGAGTGACATCCTGCGGATCGTGGTCCACGACAGCGGCGGCGGTGAGGTGCGCCCGGCTGTGGACCCGGACCCGCGTGCCGAGGGCGGGCGCGGCCTCCTGCTCGTCGGGGCGCTCGCCGACGCCTGGGGGGTGGGGGAGTGGAACCCGGGCAAGACCGTGTGGTGCGAATTTGCTGCTTCGGCAAGGAAGGTTGTCGAAGTGGGATGACGGGCGCACCATCTCCGGCATACGGCAACGGCAGCGGACGGAGGTGTTCCGGATGAACGACGGGAACGACGGGGACAACGGGAACGACAGGAACGACGGGGGCAACGGGAACGGCGGGAGCGGGCCGGTGCGCCGGTACGACGTGGTGGTCGTCGGCGGTGGCGCGGCCGGCCTGGGCGGGGCCCTCACCCTGGCCCGGGCCCGGCGGTCGGTCCTCGTGATCGACGCGGGCAGCCCGCGCAACGCGCCCGCCGCCCACGCGCACAACTACCTGGGCCGCGAAGGCGTCCCGCCCCTGGAACTGCTGGCCATCGGCCGGGAGGAAGCCGCCGGGTACGGGGCGGAGATCGTGGAGGGCAAGGCGGTGTCGGCCGAGAAGCTGCCCGGCGGCGGCTTCCGGGTCGTACAGGAGGACGGGAGCGAGGTCGAGGCGCGCCGGCTGCTGGTCGCCACCGGCCTGGCGGACGAACTCCCGCCGGTGCCGGGCCTGGCCGGGCGCTGGGGCGCCGAGGTGCTGCACTGCCCGTACTGCCACGGCTGGGAGGTGCGGGACCGGCCCGTCGGCATCCTGGCGGTCAGCCCGATGGCCGTGCACCAGGCCCTGCTCTGGCGGCAGTGGACCGACGACGTGGTGCTGTTCCGCCACGAGCAGGCCGACTTCGGCGACGAGGAGTACGAGCGGCTGGCCGCGCGGGGCATCGCCGTGGTGGACGGCGAGGTCGCCGGGGTGGAGGTGGAGGACGGCCGGCTCACCGGGGTGCGGCTGGCCGACGGCACCGTGGTCCCGCGCGAGGCGGTCGTGGTCCAGCCGCGTTTCACCGTGCGTTCCGGCGTGCTGGAGAGCCTCGGACTCGTACCGGCCGCCATGGAGACGGGCGGCCACGTGATCGGCTCGTACATCGCCTCCGACCCCGCCTCCGGTGCGACCGAGGTGCCCGGGGTGTGGGTCGCCGGGAACGTCACCAACCTCATGGAGCAGCTCATCGGCTCCGCCGCGGCCGGGCTGAAGGCCGCCTCCTCCATCAACATGGACCTGATCACCGAGGACACCGCCCGCGCGGTCGAGGCCCGCCGCTCCCCCTTCTCGGCCGAGGCCGAGCGCCAGGTCTCCGAGCGCGTGCTCGGGGACGCCCGCCACGGACTTACGGAGAACCGATGAGCAGCGACGGCAGGACCGACGCCGAGATGTGGGACGACCGGTACCGCGAGAGCGACCGGATCTGGAGCGGCAGCCCCAACACCGTGCTGGTCCGCGAGGTCGAGGGCCTGGAGCCCGGCCGCGCCCTGGACCTCGGGTGCGGGGAGGGCGCCGACGCGGTGTGGCTCGCCCGCCGGGGCTGGCGGGTGACGGCCACCGACATCTCCAGGGTCGCCCTGGAGCGGGCGGCCGGGCACGGCGTTGACGCCGGGGTCGCCGACCGTGTCGACTGGCAGTGGCACGACCTGGGCGAGAGCTTCCCCGGCGGGGAGTACGACCTGGTCTCCGCGCAGTTCCTGCACTCCATGGGCGACCTGCCGCGCGAGGAGATCCTGCGCCGGGCGGCCGGGGCCGTCGCACCCGGCGGCGTACTCCTGGTCGTGGGCCACACCGGCTTCCCGCCCTGGGAGCGGAACCCCGACCCGTCGGTGCACTTCCCGACCACGGACGAGGTCCTCGCCTCCCTGGAACTGCCGGAAGGGGAGTGGGAGGTACTGCTCAGCGGCGAGCACGAGCGTGTCCAGAACGACCCGGACGGCAACCCCGCCACCCGCACGGACAACGCCCTGAAGGTCCGCCGCAGGGGGTGACGGGCTCCGGGCCGCGGACACGGCCCGGCCCCCCACGCCGGGCGGCCCGCGCTCCCCGCGGTCTGCGGGGTGGCGGGCCGCCCGGCGTGGAGGGCCGGGGCGCGCGGACGGGGATCAGGCCTGCGGGGCGGCCTTGATCGCGGAGATGTCGAAGTTCAGCTTGACCTTGTCACTGACCATCACACCGCCGGTCTCCAGCGCCGCGTTCCAGGTCAGGCCCCAGTCGGAGCGCAGGATCTCGGTGCCGCCCTCGAAGCCGACGCGCTCGTTGCCGTAGACGTCGGTGGCGGAGCCGTTGAACTCCAGGTCGATGGAGAGCGGACGCGTGACGTCCTTGATGGTGAGGTCGCCGGTGATCCGGTAGGAGTCACCGCCGAGCTGCTCGGCCCGGGTGGAACGGAACGACATCAGGGGGAACTTCTCGGCGTCGAAGAAGTCACCGCTGACCAGGTGCCCGTCGCGGTCCGCGATACCCGTGTCCACGCTGGCGATCCTGACGTCGATGGAGGCGGAGGAGTTCGCCGGGTCCGAGCCGTCCAGCACCAGCGTGCCCTCGTGCTCACCGAAGGAGCCGCGCACATTGGTGACCATGGCGTGCCGCACCGTGAAACCGATGCTGCTGTGCGCCGGGTCGATCGTGTACGTGCCGGACAGGGCCGCCAGGGCGGGGTCCACTACGGCGGTGGCGGTCGCGGCGGTGGACGGGGTGCCGTTGTTCTTGCGGTTGAACAGAGCCATGGCTCCTCCTCGGGGGACGCGTACGGGGTGGCGTACAGGCGGGTGGCCGTCGAAACGGTGTCGTCGAAGTTCTTGTTTAACCTTCAACGACTTCGACTGTAGAGCAATGTGGTTCAACGTTCAACATTGCCGTGGAAGATTTTTCCCGGCAGGCGGCCGGGAGGGTCCACGCCCCCTGGTGGACGCGCGTGGAACCGGGCAGTATCTGCGTGCCCGGCCCGCGTGGCGGCCCGGCTCCCCCAATTGTCATGTTCAGGAGGAAATCCCCCCATGGCGAACCGCACCAGGCTCCGCTCCGTCCTGACCGCCCTCGCCCTCGTCCTCGGCGCGCTCTTCGTACCCGGCACCGGCGTACTCGGCAGCGGCGCGAGCGAGGCCCACGCCGTCACCAAACTGACCCACTCCCAGGCCACCGCCCGCTTCAGCTCCTCCGGGATCACCTGGTCCTCGTCCGGCGGCTGCTCCAACCGGAACGTCGCCACCTGCACCTCCTTCGACCAGCTCAACCTGGCCACCGCCCAGGGGGCCCAGACGCTGAAGAGCGCCACGGGCTGCGCCCTCAACATCACCGGCGGCACCGAGACCGGGCACGCGAGCGGCACCTACTCCCACTGGAACGGCTACAAGCTGGACTTCGGCAAGAGCACCTGCCTGACCAGCTACGTGAAGAGCGCGTTCACCTACATCGGTACGCGCGGCGACGGCGCCGCCCAGTACAGGTCCGGTTCCGGCAACGTCTACGCGGACGAGGGCAACCACTGGGACGTCACGTACTACAACTGCGGCGGCTGCTGACCCGCGCCGCCCTCGCGGACCGCGCCGCGACGACGCGTACGAGGACGGGCACCCTCGCCCTTCACCGGGACCCGGCGTCCGGCGCGGTGAGCCGCTTCGCCCGGGCGGGGGCCGCTGGGGCCGTCGTACCCTCGCTCATCCCCCGGCCCGGCCACGAGAGCACCGACGCGCGCCGGGCGTTCCAGGTGTTCACCGCGGAGGTGCCCCGCAGCGGTTCCAGGGCTCCGCCGGTCTCGTCGTCCGCGACGGACGCCGTCGGCCGGCCCCCGCCGAACGTCCCAGAACTTCTCCCCGGGCGCACTTGATCTGGAGCGCGCTCCAGATCCGATGATGAGGGGCATGGACACCGACATCACTGACCCCCAGATCGTCCTCGGGACGATGGACTTCGGCACCCGCGTCGACCCGGACGAGGCTTTCGCGATCCTCGATTCCTTCGTCGGCGGAGGTGGCGTCTGGCTCGACACCGCGAACTGCTACTCCTTCTGGGTCGATCCGAGTGGCACCGGCGGTGCCAGCGAGCGTGTCATCGGCGCGTGGCTCCGCGCCCGCCCCGGCGCGCGCGACGCGGTGCGGATCGCGACGAAGGTCCGGCAGAACCCGCTCGTCCCGCACTCCTGGCCACAGAGCGCCGAAGGGCTTTCCGCCCCTGCCGTACGGACTGGTGTCGAGGGAAGCCTGGAGCGTCTCGGAGTCGATCACGTCGATCTCCTCTGGGCTCACGCCGAGGACCGCACCGTGCCGCTGGAGGAGACCGTCGGTGCCTTCGGCGAGCTGGTCGCGAAGGGAACGGCTCTCCGGGTCGGGGCGGCGAACCACGCCGCCTGGCGCGTCGAGCGCGCCCGGTCACTCGCCCGGGAGCAGGGCGTGGAACCGTGGACGGCCCTGCAACTGCGCCACTCACTCGTCCAGCCGCGCCCGCTCACCCCCCTCGCGGAGAGCGGCCATCGCCTGCTCACCGACGAGGATCTTGACTTCGCTCGGTCGGAGGGGCTCACCACCTGGTCGTACAGCTCGCTGATGTGGGGTTCCTACGTGCGCGCGGACAAGCCGCTTCCGCAGACTTATGATCACCCTGGTACCACCCGGGTGCTCTCGGTCCTGGACGACGTGGCCGATGAGCTGACGGCCACGAGGAACCAGATCGTCCTTGCATGGCTGATGCGCCGGGGGATCGACCCCATCGTCGGCGTGAGCCGGGTGGAGCAGATCGAGGAGGCACTCGCCGCACGCCGTGTGCGCCTCGATGACGAGCACCTGGCGCGCTTCGCCGAAGCGCGGTAGCGACGGTCGGACAAGGAGCCCTGTGACCACCCGCCTCACCCCGGCAGCAGTGGCCGACCGCACCGGTGTGTCCCTCGACACACTGCGCTACTACGAGCGCGAAGGGCTCATCGGCCCTATCCGGCGCTCCACCGGCGGGCGCCGGGAGTACACCGAGGACGATCTCTTCTGGATCGGCCTGGTCACGTGCTTTCGCGACGCCGGCCTCGGCATCGCGGATTTGCGGGGATTCGTCGCCATCCTGCGCGCCGAGCACTCTGCGCAGGACCGGGTCGCCTTCCTCCGCGAGCGCCGCGCCGCCCTGGAGCAGCGAGTGGCGGCGCTGCGCCGGGCCCTGGAGGTCCTCGACGACAAGATCGCCTACTACAGCTGAGCGCAGAGGGCCCCGCACTCAGCTCGCACCCTGTCCACCACACGCCCTCCGAAGCCGGCGGCACACCGTCCGTGCCCTCGCTCGGGCGGACAGCCGGACACACGGACGGCATTCCCCGCCGATCGCCCCAGCCCGCTTGCCCGGCGCCCGTGCCGGGCAAGCGGGCTGGGGGGCGTCCGTCTGCGGCGGCCCGGGGCCCGGTGGCGGAAAGGCGCGCGGGCCCGGCCGGGGTCAGGGGCAGAGCGGCGGCAGGGCGCCGCCCAGTACCCCGGCCCGGTCGACGGCCGTCCGGCCCTCCTTCACCACCGCGAGGATGTGCGCCGGATCGCCCAGCGCCGCGAGGTCCCTCAGCGGATCGACGTCCGTGACCACCAGGTCGGCGGCCTTGCCGGCCTCCAGGGTGCCGGTCACGTCGCCGACCCCGCACAGCCGGGCCGCCCCGCTCGTCCCCGCGACCAGGGCGTCCATGGGGGCCATTCCGCCGATGGAGACCAGCAGCCCCAGCTCTTCGAGGTTGTGCCCGTGGGCGACCGCCAGACCGCTGTCGGTACCCATCGCGATCCTGACGCCGGCACCGACCGACCGGGCCACCGACTCCTGGGCGACCCGGTGCCAGCGCACCCCCTTCTCGTACGCCTTTGGCGAGGTGCGCGCCGGATCGAGGTCCTGGGTCGTCTCCAGGAGGGTGGGCACCAGGTACTGGCCCCGGTCCACCATCTCGGCCCGCAGTTCGTCGTCCAGCGCGTACCCGTGCTCGACGCTGTCGACCCCGCAGCGCACGGCGGCCTCGATACCGGGCCGCCCGATGGCATGGGCGGCGACCGGCAGACCGCC
This sequence comes from Streptomyces nitrosporeus, assembly GCF_008704555.1. Lineage (NCBI taxonomy): Bacteria > Bacillati > Actinomycetota > Actinomycetes > Kitasatosporales > Streptomycetaceae > Streptomyces > Streptomyces nitrosporeus. The sequence continues at coordinate 2,097,495 of NZ_CP023702.1, read as the reverse complement.
GTAGGCCTCCGCCTCCTCCACGGCCGCCCGGACCATCTCGTGCCGCAGCCCCAGCCACTCCGGCCGGTCGTGCGGGGAGGCGAGACCGCCGCTGGTGGCCAGCTTCACGCAGTCCGCGCCCACGGCGACCAGGTCACGCACCCTGGCCCGCATCTCGTCGACCGAGTTCACCAGGCCGGGCGGGCTCTGCGGGAAGGCGACGGCGAGGGCCAGCCCGTCGATCCCCCCGGCCAGCGTGAAGTCCGCGTGCCCCGCCCGCTGGCTCAGCATCGCCACCGCGACCAGCAGCCTCGGCCCGGGGATCCTGCGCTCCGCCACCGCCTGCCGGAACCCCGCGTCCAGCCCCATCAGGTCCCGGGCGGTGGTGACCCCGTTCTCCAGGGTGACCCGCAACCGCTCCAGCACCTTCAGGGTCCGGTAGCTCGGCAGCTCGTACAGGCCGAGGACCGGGCTGGCGCCGGGGCCCGGCAGCGCGAAATGGACATGGGCGTCGACGAACCCGGGGCACACCGTCCGCCCGCCGAGGTCCACCCGCGTCACGGGCCCCTGGGCCGGGGCGAGTTCCGCCCCGGGGCCCGCCCACCGGACCGTCTCCCCCTCGATCAGCAGAGCGGCGTCGGGCACCGGCTCGCGGCCGCTCCCGTCGATCAGCCGCAGGTGGTGGAGGAGGACCGGGCCGCCCGGCCCGGAGGGGCGCGATTCGTCGAAAGGGGACATCCGCCCACGATCCGTCGCCCCGGCCCCGGGCGCAGGCCGGGGCGGTCCGCACGGGGGAGCGGTGCGCGGGAGCCCCGGAGGGCGGACCCCGGGTCCGCCGCGAGGGCTCGTCGCGAGGGCCCGGGTCCGTGCCCGGCCGGTCCGTGCCGGGAGCCGGTGCGCACCGGGGACGGCCGGGGCCGGGGACGGGGGCGACGGGGCGCGGGCCGGGCGCGGACAGGACCCGGGCGGGGCGCGGGAGGAGTGCGGCTCGGGTGGACGTCCGGGAGCCGGACGCCCCGGATGCGCTACGGTGCCGGGGGCCCCGCTCCGCGGAGGGACGCGGTGCGGCTGGCCCCTTCGCCGTTCACCCCGTGGTGGCCTCCGCGTGGCCCGCTGTTCCGGTGCCGCCGTCCGCCGCCCCGGTACATCGGCGGCGTGGCGCGACGGCATCGATGTGCTCCAGATCACATATATGACTTTGTATGGTTCTCACAAGCCGGGCGCCCTTCGCGCTGGCAGATGGACTGCATGGTGCGGAGTATCTGTCAGGTGCCACCAGGAAACCGGGCGGGAGACTGTGCGGAGTGGACGGCGAGAAGAACGGGTCCGCGTCCGTAAGGTCGATCCATGACCGTTGTGGACGAAATCCCGGGCGAGCCGAGCGACACGCGTGGCCGGGTGGCCGAACTGCTGACGCTGCGTGAGGCGGCCCGTCGTGGACCGAGCGACCGGGCGACCGAGGCGCAGCACGCCAAAGGCAAGCTGACGGCCCGTGAACGCATCGAGCTGCTGCTGGACCCGGGTTCGTTCAAGGAGGTCGAGCAGCTGCGCCGGCACCGGGCGACCGGCTTCGGCCTGGAGGCCAAGAAGCCCTACACCGACGGTGTCATCACCGGCTGGGGCACGGTCGACGGCCGCACGGTCTTCGTCTACGCGCACGACTTCCGGATCTTCGGGGGCGCGCTGGGCGAGGCCCACGCCACCAAGATCCACAAGATCATGGACATGGCCATCTCGGCCGGTGCGCCGCTGGTCTCGCTGAACGACGGCGCCGGCGCCCGTATCCAGGAAGGCGTGAGCGCCCTCGCCGGCTACGGCGGCATCTTCCAGCGCAACACCCGCGCCTCCGGCGTCATCCCGCAGATCAGCGTGATGCTCGGCCCGTGCGCGGGCGGCGCGGCCTACAGCCCGGCCCTCACCGACTTCGTGTTCATGGTCCGTGAGACCTCGCAGATGTTCATCACCGGACCGGACGTCGTCAAGGCCGTCACCGGCGAGGAGATCACCCAGAACGGACTCGGCGGCGCCGACGTCCACGCCGAGACCTCCGGCGTCGCGCACTTCGCGTACGACGACGAGGAGACCTGCATCGCCGAGGTCCGCTACCTGCTCGGGATGCTGCCCTCCAACAACCGGGAGAACCCGCCGGCCGCCCCGAGCGACGACCCGGCCGACCGGCGTGGCGACGTCCTGCTGGACCTGGTCCCCGCCGACGGCAACCGCCCGTACGACATGCACAAGGTCATCGAGGAGCTCGTCGACGACGGCGACTTCCTGGAGGTCCACGAGCGCTGGGCCCGCAACATCGTCTGCGCCCTGGCCCGGCTCGACGGCCAGGTCGTCGGCATCGTGGCCAACCAGCCGCAGTCCCTGGCCGGGGTCCTGGACATCGAGGCGTCCGAGAAGGCCGCCCGGTTCGTCCAGATGTGTGACGCCTTCAACATCCCGATCATCACTCTGCTGGACGTACCCGGCTTCCTGCCCGGGGTCGACCAGGAGCACGGTGGGATCATCCGGCACGGCGCCAAACTCCTGTACGCCTACTGCAACGCCACCGTGCCGAGGATCTCCCTGATCCTGCGCAAGGCCTACGGAGGCGCGTACATCGTCATGGACAGCCAGTCCATCGGCGCCGACCTCACCTACGCCTGGCCCACCAACGAGATCGCCGTGATGGGGGCCGAGGGCGCCGCCAACGTCATCTTCCGCCGTCAGATCGCGGACGCCGAGGACCCCGAGGCCATGCGGGCCCGCATGGTCAAGGAGTACAAGGCCGAACTGATGCACCCCTACTACGCGGCGGAGCGCGGACTGGTCGACGACGTCATCGACCCGGCCGAGACCCGCGAGGTGCTGATCGCCTCGCTCGCGATGCTCCGCAACAAGCACGCCGACCTGCCGTCCCGCAAGCACGGCAACCCCCCGCAGTAGTCCGGGAGACCGCGGCGACCCCGCCGCCCCCGCGACCCCTGCCCCAGAAGACGGAGACACCCATGACCGCCACTTCCGCCGAGTCCGTGCTGCGCGTCGAGAAGGGCCAGGCCGGCCCCGAGGAACTCGCCGCCATCACCGCGGTCCTGCTCGCCCGCGCCGCCGCCGGCACCGAGGCCCCCGCCCGCCGCGGCCGCTCCACCGCCGGCTGGCGCCGGCTGGAGCGCACGCCCGGCTTCCGCGCCCCGCACAGCTGGCAGGGCTGACCCCCGGGGCCCCGGCCGGCCCCGAGGACGGACACCGGGGCGCGCCCGCCCCGCACGAAGGCCCCGTACCCCTCCCGCCGGGAGGAGTACGGGGCCTTCGCCGTGCGGCGGAGCCTCTCAGCGCAGCCGGGCCATCAGCGCGTGCTCGACCAGGGTGATCAGCGCGCTCTTGGCGTCGGCGCGGTGTCGCGCGTCCGTGGTCAGGATCGGGGTGTCGGGGCCGATCTGGAGGGCTTCGCGGACTTCGTCGGGGGTGTAGGGCTGGTGTCCGTCGAAGCCGTTGAGGGCGATGACGAAGGGGAGGCCGCTGTTCTCGAAGTAGTCGACGGCGGGGAAGCAGTCGGCGAGGCGGCGGGTGTCGACGAGGACGACGGCGCCGATGGCGCCGCGGACCAGGTCGTCCCACATGAACCAGAAGCGGTCCTGTCCGGGGGTGCCGAACAGGTAGAGGATCAGGTCCTGGTCCAGGGTGATGCGGCCGAAGTCCATGGCCACCGTGGTGGTGGTCTTGTCCCCGGTGTGGGTCAGGTCGTCGATGCCCGCGGACGCGGACGTCATCACGGCTTCGGTGCGCAGCGGGTTGATCTCCGAAACGGCACCGACGAACGTGGTCTTACCCACGCCGAAGCCCCCTGCCACCACGATCTTCGCCGAGGTAGTGGAGCGGGCCGCTCCGCCGCTAGAGCTTGCGAAGTCCACTGAGCACCCTTTCGAGCAGTGTCACATCTGGCTGGCCGCCGGCGGTCTCGTCGCCGCCGGGCTGATGGATAGCGACGAGTCCGGCCTCGGCCAGGTCGGCGACGAGGATCCGGGCAACGCCGAGGGGGATCGAGAGCAGGGCCGACACCTCGGCCACCGACTTGATCTCGATGCAGAGCCGGCAGATCCGCTGGTGCTCGGGCAACTGCCCTTGCAGCCTGGCCGGATCGGCCGTGGTGCTGACCAGCGCCTCGATGGCGAGCTGGTAACGCGGCCGGGTCCGGCCGCCGGTCATGGCATAGGGACGGACCAGCGGATTGTGCGCCGCGGGCGCTGCCGGTCCGGGCGCCTGCCGCTGGACCGGCTGGACACGCGCCGGGGGTGTGTCGTACCGCGGCCCGCCGTGCTGCTGGTTCTGCGGCGGGACGCCCGGCTGCCGCCACCCGCTCCCGGGCTGCTGATGGGGCTGCTCGGGCCGGCGCTGCGGCCAGTCGTCACCCCGCCCGTGCTGCGGCTGCCGCCGGCCGGCCTCCTGGTACTGACCGCCCTGGTACTGACCGCCCTGGTACTGACCGCCCTGGTACTGGCCGTCCTGGTACTGACCGCCTTGGTACTGGCCGTCCTGGTACTGACCGCCCTGATGCTGCCCGCCCTGATGCTGCTGCGGGTAGGACGGGGGGTAGGGCTGGTACGGCTGATACGGGTCCTCGGGACCCTGTCTGCCGGGCGTGGAGGGGGTGTCGAAACGGCTGCCGTCCTGCTCACCCGGAATGCGCTGACCACCCTCGTAAGGGTGCCCGCCGATGGGTGCTGCCACGTTTCCTCCTCCAACTGCCGGTCGCCGCCCCAGTGGCGCCGCGTCACCGCACCTTATGGCGCGGTGACGAGAAACGCACTGTCTGTCTGTTAGTTAAGAAGACTGCCCTGCAGTTCGGCACGGAGATCCGGAGTGAGGACACTTCCCGCGCGGTCCACAAGAAGTGCCATTTCGTACCCAACCAGACCGATATCGGCCTCGGGGTGGGCAAGAACGGCCAGAGAGGAACCGTCGGAGATGGACATGATGAAGAGGAACCCTCGCTCCATCTCCACAACTGTCTGATTGACGGCGCCGCCCTCGAAGATCCGGGAGGCACCCGCGGTCAGCGACGTCAGGCCGGAGGCCACGGCCGCCAGCTGGTCGGCGCGGTCGCGTGGGAAACCTTCGGACATCGCCAGCAGGAGTCCGTCGGCGGAGACCACCACCGTGTGCGACACCCCGGGGGTGTTGTCCACGAAGTTGGTGATCAACCAGTTCAGATTCTGCGCCGCCTGGCTCATCGGGCTCACACTAACGCTCCTGGTTGTAGGTAGTACTTGTGTCCGACCCCGCGGTACGTCCCCGCTGCACGCCGCGGCGCAGGTTGCTCAACCTGCCCCTGACGTCCTCGGGGGCGCGGGAGACCTGTGGGCCGTCCTGCTGGGTCTGCTCCGCCGCCCCCTCGACCAGATTGGCCTTGGGCACACGCCGGGGAAGACCGGACGGGGTGATACCGCCCGCCTTCGGCTCCCGGAGCTGCTCGGCCCGCTCCCAGCGTTCGTCGTTGGCCGAACGCCACTCGTCGGGACCGCTCCCGTCCGGACCGGCGGACTCCTGCGCCTGCGGGTCCCGCTGCTGCGCCGGTGCCGGTGCGGCAGGCTGATCGTTTCCGCGGCCGGCGGGCTGCCAGTGCTGCTGACCGCCCCGGCGCGGGAGCCCCGCGTCCGTCAGATCGTGGCCGGCGTTCGCGACCGGACCCGACGCGTCGAAGCCTACGCCGCCGGGCTGCTCCGGGGGAGCGCTCTGCGGGGATTCCGCTTCGGGCTGCGCCTGCGGCTCGTAACCGCCCTGGTAGCCGCCCTGGTCCGCCCAGCCGTCCTGCCGGGGCAGGCCGGCGGGGGCCGCGAACCCGTCGGCGTACGGCGCCGGCTGCTGCTCGGCGGGCGCGTAGGCGCCTTCCGCATAGCCGTTCGGCGCCTGCTCCGGCTGTCCGCCGTGCTGGGGGTGCGGGAGCTGCTGCTGCGGGGGCTGCTGCTGCGGGTAGGCGCCCTCGGCGGCGTACTGCTGCCCGTAGCCGCCCTCGTAACCGGGCTGGGCGTAACCCTGCTGCTCCTGCGGGGCGTACTGCTCCGGGGCGTAACCCTCGGGCCGGTACTGCCCGTCCTGGTACTGCCCCTGGCCGAACTGCCCCTGCGGGTAGGCCTGCCCGTCGTGCCCGGGGGCCTGCTGCGGCTCGTGCCGCTCCCCGCCGGTGGCCTGCGCCTCCAGCGCGGCCCGCCGCTCCTCACGCTGCAACGACCGGTTGACCGGGTCGAGCTGCGGGGAGTCCGCCGCCGGAGCCTCGTAGCGCGAGTCGTCGAAGCCGAGCTCCGCCGCCGTACGCATCGGGGTCTGCTGCGAGCCCGCGTCGAAGGCGGGCGCCTGACGCTCGGGGATGATCGAGGAGACCGTGAAGTCGCTCTCCTGGGCGGCCTCGCCACCGCCACCGTGGGTGATGGCGTCGGGAAGCATGACCAGCGAGGTGGTCCCCGCCTGCTCGCCCGACGGGCGCAGCTGGACACGGATGCCGTGCCGGTCGGACAGCCGGCCGACCACGAACAGGCCCATGCGCTGGGAGACCGCGGCGTCCACCGTCGGCGGGTTCGCCAGCTTGTGGTTGATGTCGGCGAAGTCCTCGGCGGTGAGGCCGATGCCCTTGTCGTGGATCTCGATCATCACCCGGCCGTCGGGCAGCCGGGTCGCGGTGACCCGCACCTTGGTCTGCGGCGAGGAGAAGGTGGTGGCGTTCTCCAGCAGCTCGGCCAGCAGGTGCACGAGGTCGGTCACGGCCTGGCCGTGGATCTCGCTCTCCGGCACCCCGGTGAGCTCGATGCGCTCGTAGGACTCCACCTCCGAGGAGGCGGCACGCAGCACGTCCACCAGCGGGACCGGCTGGTTCCAGCGCCGGCCGGGCTCCTCGCCCGCGAGGACCAGGAGGTTCTCGCCGTTGCGGCGCATACGCGTGGCCAGGTGGTCCAGCTTGAAGAGCGAGGACAGCTGGTCCGGGTCGGCCTCGTTGTTCTCCAGGTCGGTGATGAGGGTCAGCTGGCCCTCGATGAGCGACTGGTTGCGGCGCGAGAGGTTGGTGAAGATCGCGTTGACGTTGCCCCGCAGCATGGCCTGCTCGGAGGCGAGCCGGACGGCCTCGCGGTGCACCTGGTCGAAGGCGCGGGCGACCTCGCCGATCTCGTCCTGCGAGTTGATCGGGATCGGCTGCACCCGGGTGTCCACCCGGCCGGGCTCGGTACGCGAGAGCTGGTCGACCAGCATCGGCAGCCGCTGCTCGGCGATACCGAACGCGGCGGTGCGCAGCCGGCGCATCGAGCGGCTCATCTGGCGGGCCATGAGCCCGGCGATGACGAAGGCGGCCAGCAGAGCGACGACCACGATCGCGGCGTTGGTGATCGCGGCGTTGCGGGCGTCGGCGGAGATCTCGGCGGCCTCGTTCACCGCCTTGTCGACCAGCTCGTTCTCGACCGTGGTGTAAGCGTCGAACTTGGCGGTGGCGGCGGCCATCCAGGTCTCCGGGGTGATCCCCTTCGCCTTCAGCTCCGCGGGGGACTTCCCCTGGCCGATCTGCTGGGCCATGCCGTCGAAGACCGAACCGTCGATGCTCGGCGGCATCACGAACGGCTTGCCGGCCGCCTCGGCCTCGGCCTGGGCGGCCTTCAGCTCCCGGGCGCCCTCGGCGGCCTTCTCGGCCATGACCTCCTTGAGGCGGGCCGTGTCGGCCTCCGTGCCACCGGAGGTGAACTCACCGAGGGCGATCTGCTCCAGGTAGTTGTACGAGCTGAACGCGGTGACCTGGTCCTTGAACTTGCCGTCCTCCTGGCTCGGACGCACCAGCAGGTGCATGCCGATCGAGCGCTGAAGCGATTCAGCGGCCTTGGACAGTTCGATCGCGTAGACGGTACGGCCGTAGCTCGTGATGTTCCCGGTGCCCAGACCGAGCTCGTTGGAGAACTCCATCAGGGAGTGCTGGACCTTGGTGTAGCCCTCCTCGGTCTTCACCGGGTCCGCCGCCGCCGTATAAGCGATCTTGCGCAGCTCCGGGAGAAGGGGCTCCTCCGCCTCGAACAGCTTCAGACGGCGGTGCAGGCCCTCCTTGTCCGGCATGCTTTTGACGGCGTTGTCGAACTTGACGGCGGCCGAGTCCGTGACGGCGCGCACCCGCTCGATCTCCTCGGCGGTGCGCTTGTTGGAGAGCAGGGGCTGGGCGGTGAGGTCGCGCTCGTTCAGCAGCGCCTGCCCGTACTCCGCCGCGGCGCGTACGACCAGCGCCGTCCTCTCGGCCTCCTGGGCCTCGCTCCAGGTGTCGACCGAGCCCTTCACCTGGAAACCGCCCATGACCAGGCCGACCAGGGCGGGGATCAGGAGGATCGCGTTCAGCCGGGTGGGCACACGCCAGTTGCGCGGGGACATCCGGCTGCTGCGCTCACCTGCGGGTTCCGCCGCGTCGGACGTGTCCGTGGGCGATATCGCCGCACGCGACGGAGGGGTGAAGTTGCCCCGCTCCGGCTGCGCCGCGGAGCCCTCGTTGCTTCGCCTCACTCGACCAACAACCTCTCGGCGCCGGCACCAACCTTGTGCCGGATTATTCGTTCAGGGCCGTACTACTCGGTAGTCGTGGCATTGCAGCACGCGGAGCGGCCCCGTTCCAAACAGTCGGATTGTGTGAACCGGCGTGGCGAACGCCGCACGTAAAACGGGCATAAAGAGCGAGCCCCGTCAAAAGGCGGGACTCAGGTGAGCGCAGCGGCACCGGTCGGATGCGTCGGGTATCGGCGTGAGCCCAATTCTCTGTCGAAATGTTATGAAGGCGGAGGCGGAGCGTGTCAAACGACACAGACCGCCTCCGCCTCGCCACGACAACTTCCGTGGAACGCTTTTGACTTGGTCCTACTTCAGCCGGGCCATCAGCGCGTGCTCGACCAGGGTGATCAGGCCGCTCTTGGCGTCGGCGCGGTGTCGCGCGTCCGTCGTGATGATCGGGGTGTCGGGGCCGATCTGGAGGGCTTCGCGGACTTCGTCGGGGGTGTAGGGCTGGTGTCCGTCGAAGCCGTTGAGGGCGATGACGAAGGGGAGGCCGCTGTTCTCGAAGTAGTCGACGGCGGGGAAGCAGTCGGCGAGGCGGCGGGTGTCGACGAGGACGACGGCGCCGATGGCGCCGCGGACCAGGTCGTCCCACATGAACCAGAAGCGGTCCTGTCCGGGGGTGCCGAACAGGTAGAGGATCAGGTCCTGGTCCAGGGTGATGCGGCCGAAGTCCATGGCCACCGTGGTGGTGGTCTTGTCCCCGGTGTGGGTCAGGTCGTCGATGCCCGCGGACGCGGACGTCATCACGGCTTCGGTGCGCAGCGGGTTGATCTCCGAAACGGCACCGACGAACGTGGTCTTACCCACGCCGAAGCCCCCTGCCACCACGATCTTCGCCGAGGTGGTGGCACGGCTCGTCCCGCCGCTAGAGCTTGCGAAGTCCACTGAGCACCCTTTCGAGCAGTGTCACATCCGGCGCGCCGCCGGCCTCTCCGTTGCCCGGCTGGTGGATGGCCACCATGCCGGCTTCCGCCAGGTCCGCCACCAGGATCCTGGCCACACCCAGCGGCATGGTCAGCAGGGCCGACACCTCGGCCACCGACTTGACCTCGCGGCAGAGGTGGCAGATCCGCTGGTGCTCGGGGAGCAGTGTCCCGAGGTGCGCGGGGTCAGCCGTGGTGCTGACCAGCGCCTCTATGGCGAGCTGGTAACGCGGCCGGGTCCGGCCGCCGGTCATGGCATAGGGACGGACCAGCGGCTGGTCGCCTTCACCGTCGTACGACGCGTGGTGCAGTGCGCCGTACGGATCAGGTGAGGCGGGTGGCGGGGTCATGAGTCCTCCGGGCGTGACAGCAGGATGTCGCCTTGCGGTCGGGAAGGGCCGGTGGGGGGTCTGTGGCGGCCGGACGGGTGAGGGTTTCGGGTAGTACCTGGGCGGATCGTGTCAGGTCTTTGCCGCATGGCCGCCTAGTGGAGCAGACTGCCTTGCAGCTCGGCACGGAGGTCGGGGGTGAGGACGGTTCCGGCGCGGTCGACGAGAAGGGCCATCTCGTATCCGACCAGACCGATGTCCGCCTCCGGGTGGGCGAGGACGGCCAGGGACGACCCGTCCGAGATGGACATGAGGAAGAGGAAGCCCCGCTCCATCTCCACGACCGTCTGGCTCACCGCGCCGCCTTCGAAGATCCGGGAGGCACCCGCGGTCAGCGACGTCAGGCCGGAGGCCACGGCCGCCAGCTGGTCGGCGCGGTCGCGCGGGAAACCTTCGGACATCGCCAGCAGCAGGCCATCGGCGGAGACCACCACCGTGTGCGACACCCCGGGGGTGTTGTCCACGAAATTGGTGATCAGCCAGTTCAGATTCTGTGCGGCCTGACTCATCGGGCTCAACTAACGCTCCTGCTGGTGAGTGGGGCCGAGAGGGAAACTGCCGGTCGACGGGCCGTTGTTGGCCTGCCGCCCCTGCTGGATGCCCCGGCGGAGATTGGTCAGACGGCCGCGTACGTCGTCGGGCGCACGCGAGACCTGGGGTCCGGATGAATGATTCTGCTGCTGAGCGGTGCCCGGAACCAAATTGGCACGTGGGACACGCCGGGGCAGCCCCGACGTCGTGATGCCGCCGGCCGCGGGCTTCTTGACCCGTTCGGCCTGCCGCACGATCTCGTCGTTGGGCGAGGTGCGCCACGAACTCGTGGGCCCGGAATCCGCCGCACCGGAGCGCGGTGCGGGCTGGGCCTGCGGAGCCGGGGACCCCGGGGCGTCCGCTGCCTGCGGTTCGGCGGACGGCGCCTGACCGCCCTGCTGCGGACCGTGGAACCAGTTGGTCTCCAGCGTGTCGTACAGCGGGGTGCGTCCGTCACCCGGGCCCGCCGGCGGAAGCGCCTCGGGCTGCTGGGGCAGCGCGGGGCGGCGCGGCGGCTCGGCCATGGCCGGCGGCCTCGGCGCGCCGAAGTCCGCGTCGTCCCGCTGACGGGGAGCCGGCATCTGCGGGCCCCGGGCGCCGAAGCCCTGGTCCTGCGGCGCGGGTGCGCCGAAAACCTGGTCCTGCGGCGCGGGTGCGCCGAAGCCCTGGTCCTGCGGCGCGGGCGCGCCGAAGTCGGGCCGCGGGAACTGCGCGGTGCTCGCCGGGTCGGCGTCCTGGGGCACCTGCGGGGCCTGGGGAGCCTGCTGCGGGGCCGAGAAGTCCGGACGGGCGAACTCGGCGGTGGCGCCCGGGCCCTGACGGTCCTCCAGGGGCTGGCGCCGGGCCGGCGCGCCGAAGGACGGGTCCGGGGAGAACGGCTGGCCGGGGGAGGACGGCCGGCCCGGGGCGAAACCGCCCGGTCCGCCCGCCCGGCCGGAGCCCGGCTCCTCGTGGCCGCGCGGGGCGTCCAGCGGAGTACGCCCCGGGGCGCCCTGCTGCTCGACACCCCAGCTCGTCGTCTGCGGATGCTGCGGCTGCGGGTTGCCACCGGGCAGTTCGGCCCGCGGGCCGCCCGCCGGAAGCCGCCGGGCCGGACCGCCGGGCTGCTGGAAGCCGCCCTGGTCGCCCGGGCCGCCCTGGTTGCCGTGCTGGGCCTGCTGCGGCTGCGGGGCCTGCCGCGCGCCCTGGCTGCCGAGACCGCCCCGGCCCGGTCCGCCGTGGCCGAAGAGGTTCGGGCCGGCGGTGTCGGGGCCCGCGGACGGGCCCTGGGCGCCCGCGCCCTGCCGGGCGTTGCCGAAGGCGCCGGCGAGTCCGCCGCCCTGGCGGGGCGCGTCGCCGCTTCCCTGACCGGGAACGGCCGGACCCTGCGGGCCGCCGGGGCCCTGCTGCGGCTGGCGGGGCCCGCCGTCCCGCGAGGGCAGCGCCGCCCGGGGACCCGAACCCGCGCCGACCTGGCCGCGCTGGGGGCCGCCGGCCAGCCCCTTGGCGGGAGCCGCCGCGGTACCGGCGAGGCCGGCACGCTGACCGGCGGCCGGCTGGCCGCCGGGGCCTCCGGCGGGCTGCTGGCCCTGCTTGGAGGGCGGCTGCTTGCCCCCGTGCGCGACCTCCATGGGCAGCATGACCAGTGCGGTCGTGCCGCCGGAGTCCGAGGGACGCAGCTGGATCCGGATGCCGTGACGCAGGGAGAGCCGGCCGACCACGAACAGACCCATGCGGCGGGAGACGGAGACGTCCACCGTGGGAGGCGAGGCCAGCCGCTCGTTGATCGCGGCGAGGTCCTCGGGGGAGAGGCCGATACCGGTGTCGTGGATCTCCACCAGCACGCGGCCGTCGGGCAGCGCGTGACCGGTGACCCGGACCTTGGTCTGCGGCGAGGAGAACGAGGTCGCGTTCTCCAGCAGCTCGGCGAGGAGGTGCACGAGGTCGTTGACCACACGGCCGGCCACGTCGGTGGCGGGCACCGCGGCCAGTTCGATGCGCTCGTACTGCTCCACCTCGGAGGCGGCGGCACGGAGCACGTCGACCAGCGGCACGGGGCGGGTCCACCGGCGGCCGGGCTCCTCGCCCGCGAGGACGAGGAGGTTCTCGCCGTTACGGCGCATACGGGTCGCGAGGTGGTCCAGCTTGAAGAGCGAGGACAGCTGGTCCGGGTCGGCCTCGCGCGACTCCAGCTCGGAGATCAGCGAGAGCTGACGCTGGATCAGGCCCTGGGAGCGGCGCGAGAGGTTGGTGAACATCGCGTTGACGTTGCCCCGCAGCAGAGCCTGGTCGGCGGCGAGGCGGACCGCCTCGCGGTGCACGTCGTCGAAGGCCGCGGCCACCTGGCCGATCTCGTCCCGGGAGTGCAGACCGACCGACTCCACCGAGGTGTCGACGTCCTGCGGGTCCGACTCGGAGAGCTGCTTGACGAGCTCGGGCAGCCGGTCCTGGGCGACCCGGGTCGCGGTGTCCTGGAGCCGCCGCAGCGAGCGGATCATGGACCGCGCCACGACGAAGGCGCCGACCAGCGACACACCGAGGACGATGAGGATCACGGCACCGTTGAGGATCGCCTCACGCTGCGAGCTCTCGCGGAGCTCGCGGGCCTTGGTCTCCATCTCGCTGAGGAGCGTCTCCTCGATGGTCTTCATGGCCTGGATCTTGTTGGAGCTCTGGTCGTACCAGTCCATGTACGTCCGCGTGCTCTTGCCCTCCAGACCCAGCGGGCTGTCGAGCACCTTCTTCGCGTACATGTCGGCGGCGGTGATCTCGGGGTTGCCGTTCTCCAGCGACGCCATGAGCTCGGCGGAGCTGTTCCCCGTGGTCTCGTACGTCGTCTCGAAGGTCTGCTTGGACTGCGATTCCTTCAGGAGCGCGTTACGCCCGAACGCCTGGTCGTTGTCGTTCAGTTCGCCCTTGCGGCTGTCGCTGCCGGGCAGCGCGGCCGCGATGACGGCGCGCTGGACCGAGGCGTACTCCTTCGCCGACGAGAACGCCGCCAGGGCACGGGTCCGCTTGATCATGTCCGGGCTGCTGGTCGCCTGCGCCATGTCCTGCGAGAGGCTCAGCAGCGAGGTGATCAGCTGGCTGTACCGGTCGATCGTGTTGAGGCTGGGCGCGCCCTTGACGTAGGCGTCCTTGCGGATGCTGGCCAGGTCGCCGAGCTGGTTGCTGATCTGGCTGACGCTCGCGTGGATGCTGTCCAGCGCCTCGTCACCGGGGCTGTTGTCGATCTGGTTGGTGGCGTCGAGGAACGTCTCCTTGGCCCGGTCGGTCCGCTTGCGGGGCTCGGTGACCTTGTAATCGGTCGCCTTGCCGCCGTTCGCCAGCGGTCCGGCGGACTGGTCGCGCTCGTTCTGGAGCGCGTTGGCCAGGAGGGTCGCCTGCTTGGTCATCTCGGTGAGCAGCTGCATGTGCTCCAACTGGTCCATGTCGTTCATGGACTCGTTGATGCGCAGACCGCCCAGCGTGGTCGCCGCGACCACGGGGAGGGCGAGCAGGGACACCAGGCGCGTGCTGATGCGCCAGTTACGCAGAGCGATACGTGAACCGGCTCCGGAGGGTCCCGCGGGCTTGGACGCCGGTGTCTCGGCGTCCCCGGCCGGCTTGGTGGACTCGCCGTTGTCGCCGGCCGCGTCCGGTCCCTGCTTCTGGGCGTGCTGGGCGTGCTGGGCGGAGGGGCCGCGGTCGTTCACGCCGCGCGGCTCCTGATCCGCCGGAGCTTCCCCTCGGCCCTGGCGGGGCTGGGGAGACCCCGTGCCATCCCTCTTGAAACGTCCCTGCACTAGCGTCGCAACCTCTGGACCAGGCGTCCCTCCGCCTGCGGCGTCGGGACGGTGTCGGCGTCGTGGGGCGCTGGACGCGCCCCATGGTGGTCGTGAGTGACCGGCGTACTTCCCCCTCCCGCCGCCACTCGGCGCTGCGTTGCGCCCCTGCGCGCTGGGCCTGGAACCCGCGGCGGTGCGTGGAATTCCAGCACAGTGGCGGATCTCCAACAAGGCCCGTGTGCCGGGCTGTGACCTGGGTGACGCGGTGTGACGGGCGGGTGACAAGCCGTGCAGAGTTACGTGGTCAAAACGGGTGAAAAAGGGTGAGTCCCCGGAGGGCTTCAGGTGTCCCAGACGACATGATCGGGAGCGGAATGGCGGATTCAGTCAGCCATTGTCCTTTTTGTCATACGTGATCAACAATCCGAAATGATCCATTTGTCGGCAAGTTCGTGAGCAAACTCACACGATGATCGTCGTCTCATCGAGGCTTCCGCGGGGAATCGGATGTTTAGCCTGGCGCTTTACAGGGATAGCGAATCCGACCACCGGCGCCCCTTCGCGCGGCGCCCGAACGACAAGGGCCCCCACGGCAGATGAACACCACGACCCCCTCCCGCAGCACCGCCAACCCCCGGCGCACCCGGCTGGCGCACCTCTCCGACGCCACCACCCTGCGACTGCCGGAACAGCGGGAGAACACCGTGGAACTGCCCGGCCGGACGGCCAACCCGCGCCGCACCGTCCTGATGAAGGCCCCCGCCCCGGCCCCCGCTCCCGCCGCCGGCTGAAGCGGACGCCGCCCCCGGCCGAAGCGCTAGCCTGGAGCGTCAGTCTTCAGCCAGCCAGCAAGTGAGGGGCGACAGCACCCGTGCGCATCGCCAGGTTCTCCATCGACGGCAATGTGGCCTTCGGTGCGGTCGAGGGCGAAGGGACCATCGAGTCCGGTGCCCTCGTCCT
The DNA here is from genome assembly GCF_008704555.1 of Streptomyces nitrosporeus. Lineage (NCBI taxonomy): Bacteria > Bacillati > Actinomycetota > Actinomycetes > Kitasatosporales > Streptomycetaceae > Streptomyces > Streptomyces nitrosporeus. Next base: position 2,082,417 of record NZ_CP023702.1, on the reverse strand, counting down.
CGACATCATCAAGGGCATCCCGTACACGGACTTCGAACTCTCCGGGACCAAGGTCCCGCTGAACAAGGTCCGGCTGCTGCCCCCCGTACTCCCCAACAAGGTCGTGGCCATCGGCCGCAACTACGCGGAGCACGCCGCCGAGATGGGCAACGAGGTCCCGGACGTCCCGGTCACCTTCTTCAAGCCCACCACCTCCGTGATCGGCTCGGGCGACGCCATCGAGTACCCCGCCTTCTCCCAGGAGCTGCACCACGAGGCCGAGCTGGCCGTGGTGATCGGCCGTATGTGCCGCGAGGTCCCGCGTGAGCGCGTCAGGGACGTCGTCCTCGGCTACACGTGCGCCAACGACGTCACCGCCCGCGACGTCCAGCGACGCGAACCGCAGTGGGCCCGTGCCAAGGGCTTCGACACCTCCTGCCCGCTCGGGCCCTGGGTGGAGACCGACCTCGACCCCGGCGACCTGACCATCCAGGCCACGGTCAACGGCGAACAACGCCAGCTGGGCCGTACGAGCGACATGGTCCGTTCCGTCGAGGACCTGGTCGTCCACATCACGGAGGCCATGACGCTCCTCCCGGGCGATGTGATCCTCACCGGGACCCCCGCAGGAGTCGGACCCCTGCACGCCGGCGACGAAGTCGCCGTCACCATCGAAGGCATCGGCACTCTCACCAACAAGGTGATCAAGCGTGGTTAACGCACCCGTCCGTGTACGTTTCTGTCCCTCCCCGACCGGCAACCCCCACGTCGGCCTGGTCCGCACCGCCCTGTTCAACTGGGCCTTCGCCCGGCACCACCAGGGCACCCTGGTTTTCCGTATCGAGGACACCGACGCGGCCCGCGACTCCGAGGAGTCCTACGAGCAGCTGCTCGACTCGATGCGCTGGCTCGGACTCGACTGGGACGAGGGCCCGGAGGTCGGCGGACCGCACGCCCCCTACCGCCAGTCGCAGCGGATGGACCTCTACAAGGACGTCGCCGCCAAGCTGCTGGACGCCGGGTACGCGTACCACTGCTACTGCACCACCGAGGAGCTCGACGCCCGCCGCGACGCCGCCCGCGCCGCCGGCAGGCCCTCGGGGTACGACGGGCACTGCCGCGACCTGAGCGACGCGGAGAAGGCCGCGTACGAGGCCGGGGGCCGCACCTCGATCGTCCGCTTCCGGATGCCCGACGAGGCGATCACCTTCACCGACCTGGTCCGCGGCGACATCACCGTCCAGCCGGAGAACGTCCCGGACTACGGCATCGTCCGCGCCAACGGTGCCCCGCTCTACACGCTGGTCAACCCGGTCGACGACGCGCTGATGGAGATCACCCACGTCCTGCGCGGCGAGGACCTGCTCTCCTCCACCCCGCGCCAGATCGCCCTCTACCGCGCGCTCATCGAGCTGGGCGTCGCCAAGGAGATCCCCGCCTTCGGGCACCTGCCGTACGTCATGGGCGAGGGCAACAAGAAGCTCTCCAAGCGCGACCCGCAGGCATCCCTCAACCTCTACCGCGAGCGGGGCTTCCTGCCCGAGGGGCTGCTCAACTACCTCTCGCTGCTGGGCTGGTCGATCGCCGAGGACCGCGACATCTTCTCCCGCGACGAGCTGGTCGCCGCCTTCGACATCGCCGACGTCAACGCCAACCCGGCGCGCTTCGACCTGAAGAAGTGCGAGCACATCAACGCCGAGCACCTGCGCGCGATGGACGTCAAGGCGTTCACCGAGGCGTGCGGCCCCTGGCTGAAGGCGCCGTTCGCCCCGTGGGCGCCCGAGGCATTCGACGCGGAGCGGTTCGCCGAGATCGCCCCGCACGCGCAGACCCGGGTGACGGTCCTCTCCGACATCACGGCCAACGTGGACTTCCTCTTCCTGGACGAGCCGGTCGAGGACGAGGCGTCCTGGAACAAGGCCATGAAGGAGGGCTCCGACGACCTGCTCGTCACCGCCCGCGCCGAGCTGATCGCCGCCGACTGGAACGCCGACGCCCTCAAGGCGGCCGTCCTGGCCGCCGGCGAGAAGCACGGCCTGAAGCTGGGCAAGGCCCAGGCCCCGGTCCGCGTCGCCGTCACCGGCCGCACGGTCGGCCTGCCGCTCTTCGAGTCCCTGGAGATCCTGGGCCGCGAGAGGACGATCGCCCGTATCGACGCGGCGCTGGCGAAGCTGGCCGCGTAACACGGCGTACGCACACGGACACCGGAGGCCGGGGCACCCGTTGGGGGGCGCCCCGGCCTCCGGTCTTCCCTCCGCGGGGCCCGGGGGAGGGGTAGGTTCGGTCCCATGACGATCCGCGCGGTGCTGTGGGACATCGACGACACGATCTTCGACTACTCGGGAGCCGACCGGATCGGCATGCGCGAGCACCTCAGGACCGAGGGCCTGCCCCCGGGGCACACCTCCCTGGAGCGGGCCCTGGACGCCTGGAAAGCGATCACGGACGCGCAGTGGGCGCGCTTCGCCGCCGGGGAGCTCGACTTCCAGGGCCAGCGCAGGGAGCGCGTACGCGCCTTCCTGGGGCGCCCGGTGAGCGACGCCGAGGCCGACGGCTGGTTCGGGCGCCACGCCGAGCGCTACGAGGCCGCCTGGGCCCTCTTCCCGGACGTCCTGCCGGTGCTGGACCGGCTCGCGGGGGGCTTCCGGCACGCCGTCCTGTCGAACTCCAGCATCCACAACCAGGACCGCAAGCTGCGCGCGCTCGGCGTACGGGACCGCTTCGAGGCGGTGGTGTGCGCCGTCGAACTGGGCGTCGCCAAGCCGGCCGCGGCGGCCTTCCACGCGGCGTGCGAGGCCATCGCGCTCGACCCGCACGAGGTGGCGTACGTCGGCAACGAGCCGGACATCGACGCGGGCGGGGCCGTGGCGGCGGGGCTCACCGGGATCTGGCTGGACCGCGAGGGACAGGGCGGACGGCCCGAACTGGCGCGCATCGGGAGCCTGGACGAACTGCCCGGCCTGCTGGCGGGCGATACCCGTTTTGGAGCGCCGGACACCTTCAGGTAATGTTCTTCCTGCGCCGCCCGAGCGGGCCGAAAGATCCGGCCGGGAAGCGCAGACAGAAACAAGACCCCTCGGGGTTGAGTTTCAGTGGGCTATGGTGTAATTGGCAACACTACGGTTTCTGGTACCGTCATTCTAGGTTCGAGTCCTGGTAGCCCAGCGCAGTACCGCACGATTGAAGTAACAAGCCCCCGTTGTGTAGCGGCCTAGCACGCTGCCCTCTCACGGCAGTAGCGCCGGTTCGAATCCGGTCGGGGGTACAGATCCTTCCTGTGGGAACATCCGGGTCGCACCCATGTTCACGCGGTGAAACCATCCGGCTCCCGCCGGATGAGGATCGCTAGGGCCCCCGTTGTGTAGCGGCCTAGCACGCTGCCCTCTCACGGCAGTAGCGCCGGTTCGAATCCGGTCGGGGGTACTTGCAACACCATGGGCTATGGTGTAATTGGCAACACTACGGTTTCTGGTACCGTCATTCTAGGTTCGAGTCCTGGTAGCCCAGCGCAGTACCGCACGATTGAAGTAACAAGCCCCCGTTGTGTAGCGGCCTAGCACGCTGCCCTCTCACGGCAGTAGCGCCGGTTCGAATCCGGTCGGGGGTACAGAGCAGGACAGAAGGGCCCTTCGCTTCGGCGAAGGGCCCTTCCGCGTAGGACGGTTACGGCTCCGCGCCGTCATCACCCGTGCGGCGCGGGCCTGTTGGCCGGGCAGCCGGGGAGGGAAGGGCACCGGGGGCTCCGGGACGGTGGCACCGGAGGGAGAAGGGGGCCGCCACGACGCTGGGGCGGCCGGGGGGAGGGGAGCCGGCAGGGACGATTCCTCAGCCCGTGCGGCGCAGGGCCTCGCTCAGCCGGGCCGCCGAGTCGATGACCGCCTGGGCGTGCATCCGGCCGGGGTGGCGGGTGAGCCGCTCGATGGGACCGGAGACGGAGACCGCCGCGACCACCCGGTTCGAAGGACCGCGCACCGGAGCCGAGACCGAGGCCACGCCCGGCTCGCGCTCGCCGATCGACTGGGCCCAGCCCCGGCGCCGCACGCCCGAGAGGGCCGTCGCCGTGAAGCGCGCCCCCTGGAGGCCCCGGTGCAGACGCTCGGGCTCCTCCCACGCCATCAGGATCTGGGCGGACGAACCCGCCTTCATGGTGAGCGTGGAGCCGACCGGGACGGTGTCCCGCAGTCCGGACAGCCGTTCCGCCGCCGCCACGCAGATCCGCATGTCGCCCTGCCGGCGGTAGAGCTGGGCGCTCTCGCCGGTGATGTCGCGCAGATGTGTGAGTACGGGTCCCGCCGTCGCGAGGAGCCGGTCCTCGCCGGCCGCGGCGGCGAGCTCCGCGAGCCGGGGGCCGAGAATGAAACGGCCCTGCATGTCCCTCGCCACCATACGGTGGTGTTCGAGTGCCACGGCCAGGCGATGTGCCGTCGGCCGTGCGAGCCCTGTCGCCGCGACCAGTCCGGCGAGGGTGGCCGGACCGGACTCCAGGGCGCTCAATACCAGAGCCGCCTTGTCGAGAACGCCGACGCCGCTAGAGTTGTCCATACGACGATACTCGCGTCTCACTCTGTGAAACGCAAGTTCAATTTTCTCCAGAAGTTGCGAACCTGTACCGGCGGCCGTACAACGGCCCGCTGCCACCGCCCTGCTCGGGGGTCCGGACGGAGGCGCACCGAATCTCTAGTTGGGCCGGCGAAGACGCCGGCCGGAGGGAAAGCGATGGGTAGGACACTCGCGGAAAAGGTCTGGGACGACCATGTCGTCCGGCGCGCCGAGGGCGAGCCCGACCTTCTCTTCATCGATCTGCACCTGCTGCACGAAGTGACCAGCCCGCAGGCGTTCGACGGCCTGCGTCAGGCCGGGCGGCAGGTCCGGCGTCTCGACCTCACCATCGCGACCGAGGACCACAACACCCCGACCCTCGACATCGACAAGCCGATCGCCGACCCGGTCTCCCGCGCCCAGCTGGAGACCCTGCGCAAGAACTGCGCGGATTTCGGCGTCCGGCTGCACCCGCTCGGCGACGTCGAGCAGGGCGTCGTGCACGTGGTGGGCCCGCAGCTCGGCCTGACCCAGCCCGGCACCACGGTCGTCTGCGGTGACTCGCACACCTCCACCCACGGAGCCTTCGGCGCGCTGGCCTTCGGTATCGGCACCAGCCAGGTCGAGCACGTCCTGGCCACCCAGACCCTCCCGCTGGCCCGCCCGAAGACCATGGCGATCACCGTCGAGGGCGAACTGCCCGACGGCGTCACCGCCAAGGACCTGATCCTCGCGATCATCGCCCGCATCGGCACCGGCGGCGGCCAGGGCTACATCCTCGAGTACCGCGGATCCGCCATCGAGAAGCTCTCGATGGAAGCCCGGATGACCATCTGCAACATGTCCATCGAGGCCGGTGCCCGCGCGGGCATGATCGCCCCCGACGCGACCACCTTCGAGTACCTCAAGGGCCGCGACCACGCGCCCGAGGGCGAGGACTGGGACGCCGCCGTGGAGTACTGGCGGACGCTGCGTACCGACGACGACGCGGTCTTCGACGCCGAGGTGGTCATCGACGCCGCGGAGCTGTCGCCGTTCGTCACCTGGGGCACCAACCCGGGCCAGGGCGCGCCGCTCTCGGCGAACGTCCCCGACCCGGCCTCCTACGAGGACGCCTCGGAGCGCAACGCCGCCGAGAAGGCCCTGGAGTACATGGGGCTGGCCGCCGGACAGCCGCTGCGCGACATCAGCGTGGACACCGTCTTCGTGGGCTCCTGCACCAACGGCCGTATCGAGGACCTGCGGAACGCCGCCGCGGTGCTGGGCGGCCGCAAAGTCGCCGACGGCGTACGGATGCTGGTCGTCCCGGGCTCCGTCCGGGTCGCCCTCCAGGCCGTCGAGGAGGGCCTGGACAAGGTCTTCACCGCCGCCGGCGCCGAGTGGCGGCACGCGGGCTGCTCGATGTGCCTCGGGATGAACCCCGACCAGCTGGCCCCCGGTGAGCGCTCCGCCTCCACCTCCAACCGCAACTTCGAGGGCAGGCAGGGCAAGGGGGGCCGGACGCACCTGGTCTCCCCGCAGGTTGCCGCCGCCACCGCCGTGCTGGGCCACCTGGCCTCGCCGGCCGACCTGTCCGACACCCGTACGCCCGCCGGAGTCCGATAGCCATGGAAGCATTCACCGCCCACACCGGCCGCGTCGTCCCGCTGCGCCGCAGCAACGTCGACACCGACCAGATCATCCCCGCGCACTGGCTGAAGAAGGTCACCCGCGACGGCTTCGAGGACGGGCTCTTCGAGGCGTGGCGCAAGGACGGGGACTTCGTCCTCAACCGTCCCGAGCGCAGCGGTGCCTCGGTCCTGGTGGCCGGCCCCGACTTCGGTACCGGCTCCTCCCGCGAGCACGCCGTCTGGGCTCTGCAGAACTACGGTTTCAAGACCGTCATCTCCTCCCGGTTCGCCGACATCTTCCGCGGCAACTCGCTGAAGAACGGCCTGTTGACCGTCGTCCTGGACCAGGACGTCGTCGACCGGCTGTGGGAGCTGACGGAGGCCGACCCGATGGCCGAGGTCACCGTCGACCTGGAGAGGCGGCAGGTCGTCGCCGAGGGCGTCACCGCCGACTTCGAACTCGACGAGAACGCCCGCTGGCGGCTGCTGAACGGTCTCGACGACATCAGCCTCACCCTTCAGAACGAAGCGGACATCGCGACGTACGAGGCGGCCCGGCCCTCCTACAAACCGCAGACGCTCAAGGTCTGATCAGCGCTTTTCCACGACTGCGCCCCCTGCCTCCCGGCAGGGGGCGCAGTCGTCCGTTGGGACCCCCTCGGGCGACAACTCGCCCCAGATGGCACAATCGGTGCATGGAACGCGACAGCCAACTCGAGCTCTATGGCCAAGTCGCCGACCGACTGAAGGAAGCGCACACGCGAGTGCGCGCACTGCAAGTCCCGGAGGGCGTACGGATGGCGCTGTCCCGGAAGCTGTTGGCCGTCACGGCCGCGGCTAAGCACGATCTCCCGGGCGCGGCAAGGCGCCTGGACCGGTTGATGAAGGACCTCGATGAGGGCCGATTCCCCGAAGGTGACCGACCCCGCTGAAGGGTGCGGCGGTCGACTTCGTTGCGGCACTAGGGTGATTAGCCCGTTTCGTGTTTGATTTGCGGTATATATCTGCCTAACGTGCGAAAAAGCCTGAACAGTTTCGTTCCGGCAATGTCTCCGAAGGGGAAGACGTGAACAAGGCGCAGCTCGTAGAAGCGATTGCCGACAAGCTCGGCGGCCGTCAGCAGGCCGCCGACGCCGTCGACGTGGTGCTCGACGCGATCGTCCGTGCGGTCGTCGCCGGCGACCGGGTCTCGGTCACCGGTTTCGGCTCGTTCGAGAAGGTCGACCGCCCGGCCCGCTACGCCCGCAACCCGCAGACGGGCGAGCGGGTGCGGGTCAAGAAGACCTCCGTGCCCCGCTTCCGCGCGGGCCAGGGCTTCAAGGACCTGGTGAGCGGCTCCAAGAAGCTCCCCAAGGGCGGCGAGGTCTCCGTCAAGAAGGCACCCAAGGGCAGCCTCTCGGGCGGTTCTTCCACCCGTACGACGGCGAAGGCGGCCGCCAAGAAGGCCACCGCCAAGAAGGCGACGGCACGCAAGACCACCGCCGCCGCGAAGAAGACCACGGCGACGGCGAAGAAGGCGTCCCCGGCGAAGAAGACCACGACGGCCGCGAAGAAGACCACGGCGACGGCGAAGAAGGCGTCCCCGGCGAAGACCACGGCAGCGGCCAAGAAGACCACCGCCGCCAAGACCGCGCCCGCCAAGAAGACCACCGCGAAGACGGCGCCGGCCAAGAAGACCACGGCCCGCAAGACCGCGGCCAAGAAGGCCACCACGCGTAAGAAGTGAGCCGGGCGGCAGCCGCCCGCAGTCCGGAACGCACCGGGCCGGGCTCCCCTCGGGGAGCCCGGCCCGCGGGCTGTCCGGTGTCCTTCGGAGCCCCTCCTGCCCGTAGCTCCGAGGGGGCCGGAGCTCTCAGAACGTCTGCAGGGTCACCAGGGTGACGCGCGCCGAGGGCCCCTCGCCCTCCGTCTCGATCCGCACCCGCTGCCCCGGCCGCAGCAGCAGCAGGCCGCCCGCGTCGAAGGCGGCGGCGCCGAAGTCCACCGGGGTGCCGTCGTCCAGCAGCACACTGCCGGACCGGGTCTCGGGGTCGTACGTGAACGAGGTCGCCTGCATGCGCGCCACCCTATCCCTCCGCCCGTGCCCGGACGGGCGGACGGGGAACGGGGGCCCGCGGGGCACCGGCGCCCACCGCGGCCGTCCACCGGCCCACCCCGAGGGCCAGCGCCACCCGCAGATCGTCCGCCGTGTCCACGTCCCGGCGGACCGAGTCGAGACCGGGACCGGGCACCTCCACCGCCCCCGACGCGAGGTGCCGTGCGCGGGAGGGCCCGCCGAAAGCAGGCCGCAATTCCACGCCCGGGGCGGCGGAAAGGAAAGTGGTGCCGATTCCCTGGGCATCGGTGACGAATGCCCGGGGGAATGCGGCGGAGAATTCGAGCACCCGCGCCAGCTCCCCGGACCGCAGGGCGGGGAGATCCGCGTTGAGCGCCGCCACCGCCGCACCCGGGCGCCGGGCGCGCACCGTCCGCACCCCGTGCTCCAGCGCCGCGTCGAGACCGGCCGCCGGAACGTCCGCCACCGTACGGGCCCCGAGCTCCGCCACCGCCGCCCGCGCCACCGGATCGTCCGTGACGACCACCACATCCCGCACCGCCGGACAGGACAGCGCGGCGGCCACCGTGTCCTGGGCGAACGCCAGCGCCAGCCTCGGGCGCAACTCCTCCCCGGCGCTCGCCCCCAGCCTGCTCTTGGCACGGGCGAGCGGTTTCAGCGGGACGACCAGGGACCAGGAGCCGGTCGGGTCGGTGTTCGTGGCGATCTCCCCCTCCGTGCGCATCACGCCCCATTCTCGCCTGCCGGTACGACGGCCCGGGGTCCCGCCCCCGGGAGCGAGGCGTACGGTGTTCTCCTACCGCAGGAGGCCAGGGGAGGGGCGACAGCGCCACCGGCCCGGCAGCGGATCAGTCCTAGAGGAAGGCGCCCGAGTGTCCCGCCGCAGAATCGGCTTCTGGTACCGCCTCGCAGCGGTCATCGCAAAACCGCCGCTGGTGGTTCTGTTCAAGCGCGACTGGCGGGGAATGGAGAACGTTCCGGCTGACGGCGGATTCATCACCGCGGTCAACCACAACTCCTACCTGGACCCGCTTTCCTACGCGCATTTCCAGTACAACACGGGCCGGGTGCCGCGATTCCTCGCGAAGGCCGGGCTGTTCCGGGCGCCTTTCGTCGGGATGATGCTCCGGGGCACCGGCCAGATCCCCGTCTACCGCGAGACGACCAACGCGCTGGACGCCTTCCGCGCCGCCGTCGCCGCCATCGAGCGGGGCGAATGCGTGGCCTTCTACCCGGAGGGCACCCTCACCCGCGACCCCGAGATGTGGCCGATGGCCGGCAAGACCGGGGCGGCCCGCGTCGCACTGATGACCAGGGCCCCGGTCATCCCCGTCGCCCAGTGGGGCGCCAACCTGGCGATGCCGCCCTACGCCAAGGAGAACAAGCTCCGGCTGTTCCCCCGCAAGACCCTCCGCGTACAGGCCGGACCGCCGGTCGACCTCACCCGCTTCCACGGGCTCGAACCGACGCCCGACGTCCTGCGCCAGGCCACCGAGGTCATCATGGCGGCGGTCACCGCCCAGCTGGAGGAGGTGCGCGGGGAGAAGGCCCCCGCCGCACCCTACGATCACCGCAAGGCCCGTGCCGAACAGCGGCGCAAGGCAGAAGGAAAGGGAACCGCGTGACCCGTCCCGCGAAGGCCGCCGTCCTCGGAACCGGTTCCTGGGGAACGGCCTTCGGCATGGTCCTCGCCGACGCCGGCTGCGAGGTCACCCTCTGGGCACGCCGCGCCCGGATCGCCGACGAGGTCAACCGGACCCGCGTCAACCACGAGTACCTCCCCGGCATCGAGCTGCCCGCCCGCGTCCGGGCGACGGCCGAGGCGGCCGAGGCGTTCGACGGCGCCGACTTCGCGGTGCTGGCCGTACCCTCGCAGACGCTGCGCGCCAACCTCGCCGACTGGACGCCCCACCTGGGACCGCGGACCGTCCTCGTCTCCCTGATGAAGGGCGTCGAACTAGGCACCACCAAGCGGATGAGCGAGGTGATCGGGGACGTCACCGGCGTCGGGCGGGAACGGATCGCCGTCGTCACCGGCCCCAACCTCGCCAAGGAGATCGCCGAACGCCGGCCCGCCGCCGCCGTCGTGGCCTGCGCGGACGAGGACGTGGCCACCAGGCTCCAGGCCGCCTGCCACACCTCCTACTTCCGCCCCTACACCAACACCGACGTCATCGGCTGCGAACTCGGCGGCGCCGTCAAGAACGTCATCGGGCTCGCCGTGGGCATCGCCGACGGCATGGGCCTCGGCGACAACACCAAGGGCTCGCTCATCACCCGCGGACTCGCCGAGACCACGCGCCTGGGCCTGGCGATGGGCGCCGACCCGCTGACCTTCGCCGGACTCGCGGGGCTCGGCGACCTGGTGGCGACGTGCTCCTCACCGCTGTCGCGCAACCACACCTTCGGTACCAACCTCGGCCGGGGCATGACCCTGGAGCAGACCGTCGCCGCCACCCGGCAGACCGCCGAGGGCGTCAAGTCCTGCCGGTCGGTGCTGGACCTGGCGGGCCGGCACGGCGTCGACATGCCGATCACCGAGACGGTCGTCGGGATCGTGCACGAGGGCAAGCCCCCGATGGTGGCCCTCAAGGAACTCATGTCGCGCAGCGCCAAGCCCGAGCGGCGCTGAGCGGGCCCGCGCCGCGGAACCGGGGCCCGCACCGGAGTGGTGCTGCTTCCGTTCCGCGGCCTGGTCCGCCGGACCGGCGCTACCAGCAGGTACCCTCAACGCGATATGAGCAGCGAGAACCTCCCCCAGAGCCCTGAGAGCCACACCGGCTCCGAACAGCGCTCCACGAGCCGGGAACAGAGCACCGGCCGGCGCCGCAAGCCGCGTGTGGCCGTCGTGTTCGGCGGCCGGAGCTCCGAGCACGGCATCTCGGTCGTCACGGCCGGCGCCGTCATGAGCGCCATCGACCGGACGGCCTACGACGTCCTGCCGATCGGCATCACCCGGGACGGCCGGTGGGCCCTCACGGCCGACGACCCGGCCCGCATGGCCATCACCGGCCGGCAGGTCCCCGACGTGGACCAGCTGGCCGGCTCCGCGCGCGGAGCGGTGACGCTCTCCGTCGACCCGGGCAACCGCGAGGTCGTCGTCGGCGAACCGGGCGAGGTGCCCAGGGCCCTCGGCGAGGTCGACGTCGTCTTCCCCATGCTGCACGGCCCGTACGGCGAGGACGGCACCCTCCAGGGACTCCTGGAACTCTCCGGCGTCCCCTACGTCGGCTCCGGGGTGCTCGCCTCGGCCGTCGGCCAGGACAAGGAGTACATGAAGCGGGTGTTCACCTCCTTCGGGCTGCCGGTCGGCCCGTACGAGGTGGTCCGCCCCCGCGAGTGGGAGGCGGACCGCCCCGCGGCCCGCAAGCGCATCATGGAGTTCGCCGCCGAACACGGCTGGCCGCTCTTCGTGAAGCCCGCCCGCGGCGGCTCCTCCATGGGGATCACCAAGGTCGACGACCCCTCCGGACTCGACGAGGCGATCGAGGAGGCCCGCCGCCACGACCCCAAGTTCCTCGTGGAGTCCCTGCTGCGCGGCCGGGAGATCGAGTGCGGCGTGCTGGAGTTCGAGGACGGCCCGCGCGCCAGCGTGCCGGCCGAGATCCCGCCGGTCACCGCACACGACTTCTACGACTTCGAGGCCAAGTACATCGACTCCGCGGCCGGCCTGGTGCCCGCGCCGCTCACCGCCGAGCAGACCGCCGAGGTCCAGCGGCTCGCCGTCGGAGCGTTCGAGGCGGCCTCCTGCGAGGGTCTGGTGCGCGCGGACTTCTTCCTCACCGAGGACGGCACGTTCGTCATCAACGAGATCAACACCATGCCCGGCTTCACCCCGATCTCCATGTACCCGCGTATGTGGCAGGAGAGCGGCGTGGACTACCCGGAACTGGTCGACCGCCTCATCCGGGCGGCGCTGGACCGGTCGACCGGACTGCGCTGAACCGCCTCACAGACTCTCGGGGACCGTACGGTCCACGGGCCCCGCGAAGGCGGACAGCGGGGTGATGTCATGGGCGTACCCGGGCCCGAGCGTCACCTCGACGTACGCCTTGCGGTAGGTGGTGGTGAACCGCGGACCGGCGTCACCGGGCTGCTCCAGCAGCCAGTTGACGCCGTCCGCGTCGACCCCCTTGGACTGGGCGTCGTCCATCTTCGAGGGCCGCGGCACCCCGCAGCGCAGTACGATCGCCCCGTCACCCCAGCCGGCGGTCAGCACCGAGTCCGGCTCGGGGTCGGTGCGTTCCAGGCCGGCGATGCTCTCCGGCAGCTCCTTGTGCAGCGCCTCGCAGTAGGCGGCGGCCTCGGACGACGGCGTGGGAACCGCCACCGAGGGCCCGCCGCCCGACGAACATCCCGCCGCGGCCAGCACCACCAGGGCGGCGGACGGGACGAGACGGGGGAAACCGGGGGACCGGCGGGCACGATGCGTCACCGGTCCAGGGTAGACGGGGGTCAGAGGTGGACGACCGGGCAGGTCAGGGTCCGTGTGATGCCGTCCACCTGCTGGACCTTGGCGACCACCATGCGCCCGAGTTCGTCGACGGTGTCGGACTGCGCGCGCACGATCACGTCGTAGGGACCTGTCACGTCCTCTGCCTGGATCACTCCCGGGAGTCTTGCGATGGTCTCGGCGACGGTCGACGCCTTGCCCACCTCGGTCTGGATGAGGATGTACGCCTGTACCACGGAACCTCCAGGGCGGCCACGAGGATCATGTGGGGGAAAGGGACGCCACGTTATCGCGTCGTCGCGGGCCGGGGGGAGACCTACGGGCCGGCCGGCGCCGGGCGTGGCGCGCGTACCACCGAAGTTGACGTATGCCTTGACGGTACCGACAGCACTACGGGCCCGCGACCGCGAGCCCACCGGAGCAGAGGAGGGACAGCGGTGCCCGTACGTCCCGGGGTTCTGGACACCCGTCGCCGGCCCGGCCGGGGCCTGGACCTCCCGCCGCTGAACCAGCCCGGACGGATGTCCGGTGCGATAAATGAGAGGTGAGACTCGGTGAAGGGAACCGTGGGCGAGTTGGGGGAGTTCGGGCTCATCAGAGAGCTCACTTCCCGGCTCACCACCACTCCGGCGGTACGGCTGGGACCCGGCGACGACGCCGCGGTCGTGGCCGCTCCCGACCGCAGGGTCGTGGCCAGTACGGACATCCTCCTCGAAGGACGGCACTTCCGTCGCGACTGGTCGACCGCGTACGACGTCGGCCGTAAGGCGGCCGCGCAGAACCTCGCCGACATCGCGGCCATGGGGGCGGTACCCACCGCGATCCTCCTCGGCCTCGTGGTCCCGGCCGACCTCCCGGTCACCTGGGCCGGCGAACTGATGGACGGGCTGCGGGACGAGTGCCAGGTCGCCGGAGCGGCCGTGGTCGGCGGCGACGTCGTCGGCGGTGACACCATCACCGTCTCGATCACCGCACTCGGCGACCTGCGCAACCACGAACCCGTCACCAGGTCCGGAGCCCGGCCCGGCGACGTCGTCGCCGTCACCGGCTGGCTCGGCTGGTCCGCCGCCGGATTCGCCGTGCTCTCCCGGGGGTTCCGCTCCCCGCGCGCCTTCGTCGAGGCCCACCGGCGCCCCGAACCGCCCTACCACGCCGGCCCGGCCGCGGCCGGACTCGGCGCCACCGCCATGACCGACGTCAGCGACGGACTCGTCGCCGACCTCGGACACATCGCCGAGGCCAGCAAGGTCCGGATCGACCTCAGGTCCGGGCTCATCGACATCCCCTCTCAGATGTCCGACATCGGCCAGGCCGTCGGCGTCGACCCCCTCCAGTGGGTGCTCACCGGGGGAGAGGACCACGCGATCGTGGCGACGTTCCCGCCCGACGTGAAGCTCCCGGCCCGCTGGAAGGTGATCGGCGAGGTCCTCAGCCCCTCGGCCCTGCCCCAGGTCACCGTCGACGGGGCGCCCTGGACCAGCAAGGGCGGCTGGGACCACTTCGGAACCATCGAGGACGCCCAGTAGATTCCGTTCCATGAACGAAGCCACCGCTGTACCGCCCCGCGTGCTCACCGTCGCCGGATCCGACTCCGGCGGCGGTGCCGGCATCCAGGCCGACCTGAAGACGATGCTCGCCCTCGAGACGCACGGCATGAGCGTGCTCACCGCCGTGACCGCTCAGAACTCCCTCGGTGTGCAAGGGGCGTGGGAACTCCCCGTCGAAGCGGTCCGGGCCCAGTACCGCAGCGTGGTGGACGACATAGGCGTCCAGGCCGTGAAGACCGGCATGCTGTCCTCGGCCGTCCTCGTGGAGACCGTCGCCGAACTCCTGGCCGGCACCGGCGCCCCCGTGGTCGTCGACCCCGTCGGCGTCTCCAAGCACGGCGACGCGCTGCTGGCCGCTGAGGCGCTCGGCTCCGTACGCGCGAAACTGCTGCCCGTCGCCACCGTGGCCACCCCGAACCTCGACGAGGTGACCCAGCTCACCGGGATCACCGTCACCGGCGAGACGGACATGCGGCGGGCCGCCGACGCCGTACTCGCCCACGGGCCGCGATGGGTGCTGATCAAGGGCGGCCACCTCCCCGGCGAAGCCGTGGACCTGCTCACCGACGGCGACGAGGAGCACTGGCTGCGCGCCCCCCGGTACGACAACCGCCACACCCACGGGACCGGCTGCACCCTCGCCTCCGCCATCGCCTGCCACCTGGCCAAGGGCGACGACGTACCCACCGCCGTACGGGGCGCGAAGGCGTACGTCACCGGCGCGATCCGCGGCGGGTTCGCGCTGGGCGGCGGCATCGGCCCCGTCCACCACGGCTGGTCGCTGCCGGCCGCCCCCTGAACCGGCCGCAGGACAGCAAAAAGCCGGTCCACCGAGGTGGACCGGCTTTTGGGCAACCGGAAGGCTGCGCTACGACGGGGACGTCAGCGCGCGACCTTGCCGGCCTTGATGCACGAGGTGCAGACGTTGAGCCGCTTCGGCGTCCGACCGACCACGGCACGCACGCGCTGGATGTTGGGGTTCCAGCGACGGGACGTACGGCGGTGCGAGTGCGAAATGCTGTTGCCGAAGCTCGGCCCCTTGCCGCAAACGTCGCAGTTGGCAGCCACGGGTCACTCCAAAGACTTCAGATGCACGTACAGAGAATTCCGGCGCGCCGGAATCATTTCTGAAGTGGCGGTACCGGGGAATGTCCCGACTCTCGTCGGGCAACCGAAGCAGCATACAACGCCTGCTCCGGAGATACGAAACTACCACGGCTCGCCGGGCCTTCGGTCCGCACCTGTCCCTGCCCGGGCATCCGCCCGGGGACTACTCTGCGGTGCAGCCAGCCCCACGGCCGTTCAAGGAGGACCAACGGTGCCGCAGTCCCCCGACGCCCTGGACGCCGTCGCGGTACGCACCTGGTGCTCGCTGGCCCTGGAGGCACTGGGCCGTGAGCGCGAGGCGATCGACGCGATCAACGTGTACCCCGTCGCCGACGGCGACACCGGGACCAACCTCTACCTGACCATGGAGTCGGCCGCCGCGGCCGTCGAAGCCGTCTTCGCCGCCCACGGGACCGGCACCACCGCCCCCGCCCGCGCCGACGCCGTCCACGCCATGGCCCACGGCGCGCTCATCGGGGCCCGGGGGAACTCCGGCACGATCCTCGCCCAGCTGCTGCGCGGCATGGCGGGCGTCCTCGCCGGGTCGGGTGACCCGGATCACCTGCGCCGGGCCCTGGCCGAGGCCGCCTCCTCCGCCCGGCTCGCCGTCGCCCACCCCGTCGAGGGCACCGTGCTGACCGTCGCCACCGAGGCGGCCGGGGCCGCGGCCGCCACTGCCCCGGCCGCCACCCTCACGGACGTGGCCCGCGCCGCCCACACGGGCGCCCGCGCCGCGCTGGCCCGGACACCCGGCACGCTCGCCGTCCTCGGGCGCGCGGGGGTGGTGGACGCCGGCGGGCAGGGGCTGGTGACCGTGCTCGGCGCCCTGCTGGAGGCGCTCGGCGGCCGGGCCCCGGCCGTACCCGTGGCCGCACCGCCCCCGGCGCCCGGCGCCTGCGCGGAGCCGGAACCGCAGGACGGGCCCGCCTTCGAGGTGATCTACCTGCTGGAGGCGTCCGACGACGCCGTCGCCCGGCTCCGCGCCCGGCTGGACGCGCTCGGCGACTGCCTGGTGGTGGTCGGCGGCGACGGGCTGTGGAACGTCCACGTCCACGTCGACGACGCCGGAGCCGCCGTGGAGGCCGGGGTGGAGGCCGGCCGGCCCCACCGGATCCGGATCACCCACTTCGCGGCCGACCGCCTCCGCCCCGGCCCCGAACCCGCCCAGCGCGCCGTCGTGGTGGTTGTCCCCGGCGACGGGCTCCTGGAACTGTGCGCCGAGGCCGGCGCCACCACCGTCCTCGCCCGCCCCGGCGAACCGCCCGCCAGCGGCGAGCTGGCCGACGCGATCCGCCGCGCCCACGCCCGCGAGGTCGTCCTGCTGCCCAACGACGCGGAACTGCGGCACACCGCCGCGGCCGCCGCGGAACAGGTCAGGGCCGAGGGCGTACGCGTCTCCCTGATCCCCACCCGGGCCGCGGTCCAGGGCCTCGCCGCCCTCGCCGTCCACGAACCCGGCCGCAGCTTCGACGAGGACGTCGTCGCGATGACCGCGGCGGCCGGAGCCACCCGGTACGCCGAACTCGCCGTCGCCGAACGGCAGTCGTGGACCACCGCCGGCATCTGCCAGGCCGGCGACGTCCTCGGGCTGATCGACGGGGACATCGCCGTCATCGGCGACGAGCCCGCCGCCACCGCCCGCACCGTCCTGGACCGGATGCTCTCGGCCGGCGGGGAGCTCGTCACCCTGGTGCTCGGCGAGGACACCCCCGACACCCTCGCCGACGCCCTCACCGCCCATGTGCGTGAGAGCCATCTCGCCGTCGACACCGTCGTCTACCGCGGCGGCCCGAGGACCGCGCCCCTGCTGATCGGCGTCGAATGAGAGTCCCCCCGTGGCGCCCGGCCCCGGGTGTCAGTGACGTGGTGTGCAATGGAACGCGTGTCTGCGTTCGATGAACCACTGAAGAAGCTGCTCGGCGGAGCCACCGCGAAGGTGATGGCCGAGCACCTCGGCCTGCACACGGTCGGCGACCTGCTGCACCACTACCCGCGGCGGTACGAGGAGCGCGGCCGCCTCACCACGCTCACCGACCTCCCGCTGGACGAGCACGTCACGGTCGTCGCCCAGGTCGCCGACGCGCGGATCATGGTGTTCAACAACGGCCGGGGCAAGCGCCTGGAGGTGACCCTCACCGACGGCAGCGGACGGCTCCAGCTGGTCTTCTTCGGCCACGGCGTCCACAAGCCGCACAAGGAACTGCTCCCCGGCCGCCGCGCGATGTTCGCCGGCAAGGTCTCCGTCTTCAACCGCAAGCTGCAGCTCGCCCACCCCACCTACCAGCTCCTGGACGCCCGGGACCCGGACGAGGAGGAGGGGGCCGCCGAGGCCGTCGACGCCTTCGCTGGGCAGCTGCTGCCGATCTACCCCGCCTGCAAGCAGCTCGACTCCTGGCGGATCGCCAAGGCCGTGGACACCGTCCTGCCGAGCGCCGGGGAGGCGGTGGACCCGCTGCCCGCACCGCTCAGGGAGGGGCGCGGCTTCGTCCCGCTGCCCGAGGCGCTGCTGAAGATCCACCGCCCGCGCACCAAGGCCGACGTCGCCGCCGCCCGGGAGCGGCTGCGCTGGGACGAGGCGTTCGTGCTCCAGGTCGCGCTCGCCCGCCGCCGGTACGCCGACACCCAGCTCCCCGCCGTCGCCCGCGGGCCCCGCGCGGGCGGCCTGCTCGACGCCTTCGACGCGAAGCTCCCCTTCACCCTCACCGAGGGCCAGCAGAAGGTCACCGCCGAGATCTTCGACGACCTGGCCACCGAACACCCCATGCACCGCCTGCTCCAGGGCGAGGTGGGCTCGGGCAAGACCCTGGTCGCCCTGCGCGCCATGCTGCGCGTCGTGGACGCCGGCGGCCAGGCCGCCATGCTCGCTCCCACCGAGGTCCTCGCCCAGCAGCACCACCGCTCGGTCACCGAGATGATGGGCGAGCTCGCCGAGGGAGGCATGCTCGGAGGGCCGGACCGGGGCACCAAAGTGGTGCTGCTCACCGGCTCCATGGGCACCGCGGCCCGCCGCCAGGCCCTGCTCGACCTGGTCACCGGCGAGGCCGGCATCGTCATCGGCACCCACGCCCTGATCGAGGACAAGGTCAAGTTCCACGACCTCGGCCTGGTCGTCGTCGACGAGCAGCACCGCTTCGGGGTGGAACAGCGCGACGCCCTGCGCTCCAAGGGCAAGCAGCCCCCGCACCTCCTCGTCATGACCGCCACCCCCATCCCGCGTACGGTCGCGATGACGGTCTTCGGCGACCTGGAGACCTCCGTCCTGGACCAGCTGCCGGCCGGCCGCTCACCCATCGCCAGCCATGTGGTCCCCGCCAAGGACAAGCCCCACTTCCTCGACCGCGCGTGGGAACGCGTCCGCGAGGAGGCCGAGAGCGGCCACCAGGCCTACGTGGTCTGCCCCCGCATCGGGGACGACCCGGAGGAGGCCGGCGGGAGGAAGGGCACGGAGCGGGCCGCCCCCGAGGACGCGGAGAAGCGCCCGCCGCTCGCCGTGACGGACATCGCCGCCCAGCTCTCCCGCGGCCCGCTGGCCGGGCTGCGGATCGAGGTGCTGCACGGCAGGATGCAGCCCGACGACAAGGACGGCGTGATGCGCCGGTTCGCCGCCGGGGAGACCGACGTCCTGGTGGCCACCACCGTCATCGAGGTCGGGGTGAACGTCCCCAACGCCACCGCCATGGTGATCATGGACGCGGACCGCTTCGGCGTCTCGCAGCTGCACCAGCTGCGCGGCCGGGTCGGGCGCGGCTCGGCCCCCGGCCTCTGCCTGCTGGTCAGCGAGGCCCACGAAGCGTCCCCCGCCCGGGCCCGGCTCTCCGCCGTCGCCGCCACGCTCGACGGCTTCGAACTCTCCCGGATCGACCTCGAACAGCGCCGTGAGGGCGACGTCCTCGGGCAGGCCCAGTCCGGCGTCCGCTCCTCCCTGCGGGTGCTCAGCGTCATCGACGACGAGGAGGTCATCGCCGCCGCCCGCGAGGAGGCGGTCCGGGTCGTCGCCGCCGACCCCGCCCTGGACCGCCTGCCGGAGCTGCGCACGGCGCTGGACGCCCTGCTGGACAAGGAACGCGAGGAGTACCTCGACAAGGGGTGACCCGGCGCGGCGCGGGCCGTCCGGGCCGGGACCCGCCGGACGGGCCCCCGAGGGCGGCCGGGGCCGCGTCCGCCCCGACGCCATATCGTGGGATCACGGCACGCGTCTCCTCCCTGCGTGCCCCCGCGACCCGAGGACCTGACACCCATGACCCGCGTGATCGCCGGCGTGGCCGGCGGACGCCGCCTGGCCGTCCCGCCCGGTACGGGCACCCGCCCCACCTCCGACCGTGCGCGCGAGGGGCTCTTCTCCACCTGGGAGGCCCTCCTCGGCACCCTCGACGGCACCCGGGTGGCCGACCTCTACGCGGGCTCCGGGGCGGTCGGCCTCGAAGCGCTCTCCCGGGGCGCCTCCCATGTGCTGCTCGTCGAGGCCGACGCCCGGGCCGCCCGCACCGTCCGGGAGAACATCCGGGCGGTCGGCCTCCCGGGCGCCGAGGCGCGTACCGGCAAAGCGGAACAGACCGTGACGGGTCCGGCGCCCGCCGAGCCCTACGACGTGGTCTTCCTCGACCCGCCGTACGCCGTCACCGACGACGGCCTCCGGGAGATACTGATCACACTCCGTGCTCAGGGGTGGCTCACGGACGATGCCCTCGTCACCGTGGAACGCAGCACCAGAGGCGGGGAATTCGGCTGGCCCGAAGGGTTCGAGCCGCTGCGTTCCCGCCGCTACGGCGAGGCGACGTTTTGGTACGGTCGCGCCGCTTCCACGTGCGAAGACGCACGATGACCGCACCGGAGAGCGAGGGAACCACGTTGCGACGCGCCGTCTGTCCCGGGTCGTTCGACCCCATCACCAACGGACATCTCGACATCATCGGCCGGGCCGCGAAACTCTACGACGTCGTGCACGTCGCGGTGATGATCAACCAGTCCAAGAAGGGGCTGTTCACGGTCGACGAGCGGATCGAGCTGATCCGCGAGGTGACCGCCGACCTCGGCAACGTCGAGGTCGAGGCGTTCCACGGCCTGCTGGTCGACTTCTGCAGGCAGCGCGACATCCCGGCCATCGTGAAGGGCCTGCGGGCCGTCAGCGACTTCGACTACGAGCTGCAGATGGCCCAGATGAACATCGGCCTCACCGGTGTCGAGACCCTCTTCGTGCCCACCAACCCGACGTACAGCTTCCTGTCGTCCTCGCTGGTCAAGGAGGTCGCCACCTGGGGTGGCGACGTGTCGCACCTGCTGCCGCCGGCCGTCCACACGGCCCTGGTGGAACGGCTGCGCCGCCCCTGAGGCGCTGACGTACCGTCACCAGGTGTCGGACCGGCGGCGACTGGCCGTACAGTCGTCCCGTCCGTCTCCAACAGCGGCAGAGAGTGGCGAGCACACGGTGGACGTACAGAAGAAGCTCGACGGGATCGTCGATACGGTCAAGAGCGCCCGCTCCATGCCCATGTCGGCGTCCTGCGTGGTCAACCGCGCCGAGCTGCTCGCGATGCTCCAGGAGGTGCGCGAGGCGCTGCCGGGCTCGCTCGCACACGCCGAGGAGGTCCTCGGCGGGCGTGAGCAGGTCGTCGAGGAGGCCCGCCGGGAGGCCGAGCGGATCATCGAGTCCGCCCGCGCCGAACGCGGCACGCTGATCGCCGGGACCGAGGTGGTCATGCGTTCCCAGGCGGAGGCCGACCGCCTCCTGACCGAGGCCCGCAGGGAGGCCGACGAGGTCCGCGCCGAGGCCGACGAGTACGTCGACAGCAAGCTGGCCAACTTCGAGGTCGTCCTCACCAAGACCCTCGGCTCCGTCGACCGGGGCCGCGAGAAGCTCCTGGGCCGCGGTCCGGGCCTCGACGGGCAGGGCTACGAGGACCCCGACTACACCGAGGCGCCCGAGCGCAGCGCCGACCCCGAGACCCTCAGGCAGCGTGCCGACGCGTACGTGGACGCCAAGTTCGGCGCCTTCGAGGCCGTCCTCGCCAAGACGCTGGAGGCCGTCGGGCGCGGCAGGCAGAAGCTGCACGGCCGGGTCGCCACCGACGAGCTCGGCGCGCACATGGCGGCACAGGACGCGGCCGGCGGCCCGGTGCACACCAGCGACGAGGACCACTGGGCGGGCCTGGCCGAGCTCGCCGCCCCGCAGCCCGCCCCCCGGGACCCCGCCTACGGGGACCCGGCCCCGCAGGCCCCCTCCTACGCGGACCCCACCCCGCAGGACTTCGCGCCGGCGGCCGGATACGGGGACCCCGCGCCCTCCGGTTTCCCCGGCCAGGCCCAGCAGGAACCGCAGTACGCGCAGACGTACGCCTACCAGGACCAGCCGCTCCCGCCGGAGGGCTACGGCTACCAGCAGCAGCCCGACGCGTACGCCTACCAGCAGCAGGCGTACGACCCGGACCAGCAGCAGGGCTACGGCTGGCCCCAGCAGGCCCAGGCGCCCGCCCGGCAGGGCGACGGCGCACTGGACGAGACCAGCCTCTTCGACACGAGCATGATCGACCTGGACCAGCTGCGCCGGTACGAGCAGGGCGGCTGAGCCGGACGCCCCGGAAAACCGGGCGGCGGGGGAGCGGTTTGGGGGCTGGGCGGTACGTCCAGTATCCTGGCTCTTCGGTCGCGCGTATATCCGCGATCCCGGCTGCCCGCTTCCCCTTCAGGGGACGGAGCGGGCCTCCCGAAGCCGCACACGCACATGATCCCGAAAGCAGGAGAAGCCCTGAACGGCCACCTCGACCACCGCAGCCCTCTCGTGTTCGACACACGCGAGCTGGGCCGGCGTCCCGGTGCCATGAAGCGGTTCTCCCGCACGGTGGAGGCGCCGAAGGACCTCGGCATCGACGGAGTCGTCGGTGTGCCGGAGAAGGCGCCCATGGAGCTGGAGCTCCGCCTCGAATCCGTCATGGAAGGGGTG
The DNA here is from genome assembly GCF_008704555.1 of Streptomyces nitrosporeus. NCBI lineage: Bacteria > Bacillati > Actinomycetota > Actinomycetes > Kitasatosporales > Streptomycetaceae > Streptomyces > Streptomyces nitrosporeus. The sequence goes on along the minus strand of NZ_CP023702.1, from coordinate 2,060,189 downwards.
CTCGTCACAGGCACCGCCCGTGCGACGGCCGAAGGGGAGTGCGTAAGGTGTCTGGAGCCGCTGACGATCGAGGTCGCAGCGGACTTCCAGGAAATGTTCTCGTACCCTGACGCCGATGACCGGAACCGCGGGCGTACCGCGGACCCGGTCGACGACGCCGAGGACGACGAGGACAGGTACTTCCTCGAGGACGACTCGTTCGACCTCGAGCCTGTGCTGCGTGACGCGGTGGTGCTCGCACTGCCGTTGCAGCCGGTGTGCAAGGAGACCTGTGCCGGCCTGTGCTCCGAGTGCGGAGTCAGGCTGGACGAGAATCCGGACCATCACCACGATGCCGTCGACATCCGTTGGGCGGCACTGCAAGGACTCGCCGAGACCGTTCAGGACGGCGAGAAGGACAACATGGGCGGCGCCGAACCGGGCGTCGACGAGAAGCAGGAGAAGTAGCCGTGGCTGTTCCGAAGCGGAAGATGTCGCGCAGCAACACGCGCCACCGCCGGTCGCAGTGGAAGGCTGCGGTCCCCACCCTGGTTTCGTGCGAGCGTTGCCAGGAGCCGAAGCTGCAGCACATCGCGTGCCCGAGCTGCGGCACCTACAACAAGCGCCAGGTCCTCGAGGTCTGAGCGGCTGGTGAGAGGCCCGATGTCTGAGTTGTCCCACGCCAAGAAGCAGGCAGACAACATCAACTCAGCCTCGTCCCACACGCTTCTGGAAGGGCGGCTCGGGTATCACCTCGAGTCCGCCCTTCTGGTGCGTGCGCTGACCCACCGTTCGTACGCGTACGAGCACGGCGGTCTGCCCACCAACGAGCGTCTGGAGTTCCTCGGGGACTCCGTGCTCGGCCTGGTGGTCACGGACACGCTGTACCGCACCCACCCGGATCTCCCGGAGGGCCAGCTGGCCAAGCTCCGGGCCGCGGTGGTCAACTCGCGTGCGCTCGCCGAAGTGGGCCGCGGGCTCGAACTCGGCTCCTTCATCCGGCTCGGCCGCGGTGAAGAGGGCACGGGTGGCCGGGACAAGGCTTCCATCCTCGCCGACACCCTTGAAGCGGTGATCGGCGCCGTCTATCTCGACCAGGGCCTGGACGCGGCCTCGGAGCTGGTGCACCGGCTTTTCGACCCGCTGATCGACAGGTCCTCCAACCTCGGTGCCGGCCTGGACTGGAAGACCAGTCTCCAGGAGCTCACCGCGAGCGAGAGCCTCGGCGTGCCCGAGTACCTCGTCACGGAGACCGGCCCGGACCACGAGAAGACCTTCACTGCTGCTGCTCGCGTCGGTGGTGTCTCGTACGGCACCGGCACCGGCCGTAGCAAGAAGGAAGCGGAGCAGCAGGCGGCGGAGTCCGCCTGGCGCGAGATCAGCGCCGCCGCGGAAGCGCGGGAGGCGGCGGCGAAGGCCGCAGCCGACGGAGGGGCCGCCGACACCCCTGCCGACCCGCCGCACACGGACGCCGCTCCGGCCTGACCCCTCGAAAGCCCCCCGGTGCCCTGGTGCACCGGGGGGCTTTCGCCGTCCCCGCCCGCCCCGTGTCCCCGATCCGCCCGTCCCGCCCTCCGAAGGAGCGCCACCGTGCCCGAACTGCCCGAGGTCGAAGTCGTACGGAGAGGTCTCGCGCGCTGGGTCTCCGGACGCACCGCCGAGGACGTCGAGGTCCTGCACCCGCGCGCGGTCCGGCGCCACCTCGCGGGCGGCGAGGACTTCGCGGCCCGGCTGAGGGGCACGGGCTTCGGCACGGCGATGCGGCGCGGCAAGTACCTGTGGATCCCGCTGGACGAGGGGTCCTCCTCGCTGCTGGGCCATCTCGGGATGAGCGGTCAGCTGCTGGTCCGGCCGTCCGGCGCGCCCGACGAGAAGCACCTGCGGATCAGGGTCCGCTTCGCCGACGGGCTCGGCACCGAACTGCGCTTCGTGGACCAGCGGACCTTCGGCGGGCTGTCGCTCCACGAAACCGCGCCGGACGGGCTGCCCGACGTCATCGCGCACATCGCCCGCGACCCGCTCGACCCCGCCTTCGACGACGCGGCGTTCCACACGGCGCTGCGCCTGCGGCGTACGACGCTCAAGCGCGCCCTGCTCGACCAGTCCCTGATCAGCGGGGTCGGCAACATCTACGCGGACGAGGCGCTCTGGCGCAGCCGGCTGCACTACGAGCGGCCCACGGCGTCCCTCACCCGGCCCCGGACCACCGAACTGCTCGGCCACGTCCGGGACGTGATGAGCGAGGCGCTCGCCCAGGGCGGCACCAGTTTCGACAGCCTGTACGTCAACGTGAACGGGGAGTCCGGCTACTTCGACCGGTCGCTGGACGCGTACGGGCGCGAGGACGAGCCCTGCCACCGCTGCGGGACACCGATGCGGCGCCGCCCGTGGATGAACCGCTCCAGTTACTTCTGCCCGCGCTGCCAGCGCCCGCCCCGCACGGTCTGAGCCGGCGCGGGCGGGGTCGGCTCAGACGCCGAAGTCCTGCGTCCACCAGGGGCCGCCGGAGCCGAAGTGCACGCCGACGCCGAGCGTCGTGTAGGCGCAGTTGAGTATGTTCGCGCGGTGGCCCTCGCTGGCCATCCAGGCGTCCATCACGGCCTGCGCGTCGGCCTGGCCCCGGGCGATGTTCTCGCCGCCGAGCCCCGGCACACCGGCGGCTGCGGCACGGTCCCACGGGGTCGCGCCGTCGGGGTCGGTGTGACCGAAGAAGTCCCGGGCGGCCATGTCCTCGCTGAAGTCCTGGGCCAGGGTGTTCAGCGAGGTGTCCGCGGTGACCGGGGTGCAGCCGGCCTTCGCGCGTTCCTGGTTGACGAGGGAGAGTACGGCGGCCCGGGCCGTGGCCGCGCCGGAGGAAGCGGGTGCGCTGGAGGCGGGGGAGGACGTCTTCGGGGCGTTCGGGACCTTCGCGGCCGGAGCCTTCGCGGTCTCCTTCTTCCCGGGCGCCGCCTTCGTGGTGGCGGGCGCGGACGTCCGCCGCTGCTCCTGCGACGGCGTGGCGGACGGCTTCGCGGTCCCCTGCGACGGTGTGGCGGACGGCTTCGCGCTCCGCTCCGAGGCGGGGCCGGACGGCTTCGCGTCCGTCGAGGGGGAGCGGGCGGGTGCTGTCTCCCGGCCACTGCCCCGGTCGGCCCCGACCGACGCGGAGGCGCGGTCCGCGGGGGTCTCGGAGGCCCCGCCCTGGCCCAGCAGGTCCGGGGCGCCACCGTCGCGGTAGGAGTCGGCGACCGTGTCACCGCCGGCGCTGCGGGTGTCGCCACCGGGCAGCACCCCCGCCGCCACGGCGACCGCTCCGACGGCCACGGCCGCGGAGACCCCGAGGAGCCCGGCACGCAGCGGGAACCCGGTCCGCTTCTTCCCGCGGGTCCCCTGGGAACCGTCTGCCGCACCGGCCGCGTTCCGCTCAGCGGCGGGAGCGGCGCCCTCGCGTCGATGGCGTCCCATGCGCTGTGCCTTCCTCGTGCTCCGGGCGTCTGGGAGACGTCACCGTGTTTGCTGTCGTACTCACCCGTTCGAGTGAGGGCTGTGCGTCCCGGACTGTACGCCATGCGGGGTGGGGGTGCCGTGACCCTGAAATAATCAGGCGGTTAGCGTTCGGATATGAACGAAGACGCACGTCTCGTGGTCTGGGTACGCGGCCGAGTACAGCAAGTAGGCTTTCGCTGGTTCACCAGGGCAAACGCTTTGGAGATCGGCGGCCTCACCGGCTTCGCCCTCAATCTCGACGACGGCCGGGTGCAGGTGGTGGCCGAGGGGCCGCGTGAGAATTGCCACCGTCTGCTGGACTGGCTCGGCTCCGACGACACGCCCGGCCGCGTGGACGGCGTGACTGAGATCTGGGACACGCCGCGCGGCGGTTACGAGGGATTCGCGATCCGCTGACCCGGCCTTTGCGATGCCCGGGAAATCCTCGCGTATCCGTATCGCCCCGGACCGTCACCGGGGGCGGCCCGGGAGGGCGACACCCGAAATGACCTGCGGAAGCAGACGGTGCGACCCGCTTCTTGCCAAGAAGGGGAACTCGTGCGAGGCTGCGGCATCGACGAAGATCTCCGCACCCTCCGGGCCCCGCAGGAGAGCCCCGTCCGGCGTCCGCCGGACGGCGTGCCCCCGGGACGCCCGGCTCCACGGGGTGTGATCGTGTTGACCGTCAAACTTTTTGGTGAGACTCTGAAAACCCCGCGCACCTGAGCTGTTCGGCAGTGCTGGTTGGCAGCAGAACCGCAGTGAAAACAGAGCACTTCCGAGCACCGCGGGTGCGATTCCCTCGACGACCCGCACCGCATCGGTCGGTCACTCATTGTGGAGGACCATCCATCATGGCAAAGGCGCTTCTCGGTTACGTCGGCGGTTCCGACCCGCGACTCCTCGCCGAGATGCGACGGCTCCAGCAGCGCGTCCAGGACCTGGAATCCGAGCTCGTACGGATCCAGGACGAGAACGACGCGCTGAACGCCGCCGCTCAGCACCAGGACTCGCTGCTCGACAGCATCGACATCCCCCAGGCAGAGCCCGCGCTGACCTGACCCGTCCCGTCCGGGGCCGGCCGGGACCGAGGCATCGGCCGTCCGCCGGCACCAGGGATCCGCGGATCCGCCTTCGCTCGGATCGTCGTCCCGGTCTTCGGGAAACCGTTGACCGGGGAGCCCCCGTGATCCGGTCACCCGCGGTCCGCGCGCAGGCCTGCGCACCAGTGACAAGGGACGCTTCGGCGTCCCTTTTTTCTTCGCCCGCCTTCCCCCCGGCCCGCTCCCGCCGTGCCGCGGTTCGCTTACCGTCTGATGTGCCCTGCGCCTTCAGCGGTGAAACCGCGAGTGAAAGGTAGAGTCCGGCGGCGTGCACCTCAAGGCCCTGACCCTGCGTGGGTTCAAGTCGTTCGCCTCCGCCACGACACTCCGGTTCGAACCGGGGATCACCTGCGTCGTAGGGCCCAACGGGTCCGGGAAATCGAATGTGGTGGACGCCCTCTCCTGGGTCATGGGGGAACAGGGGGCGAAATCGCTGCGCGGCGGCAAGATGGAAGACGTGATCTTCGCCGGGACGACGGGAAGGCCACCGCTCGGCCGCGCGGAGGTGTCGCTGACCATCGACAACTCCGACGGCGCCCTGCCCATCGAGTACGCCGAAGTCACCATCACCCGGATCATGTTCCGCAACGGCGGCAGCGAATACCAGATCAACGGCGACACCTGCCGGCTCCTGGACATCCAGGAACTGCTCTCCGACTCCGGGATCGGACGGGAGATGCACGTCATCGTCGGCCAGGGCCGGCTCGACTCCGTCCTCCACGCCGATCCCACGGGCCGCCGGGCGTTCATCGAGGAGGCGGCCGGCGTGCTCAAGCACCGCAAGCGCAAGGAGAAGGCGCTGCGGAAGCTGGAGGCGATGGGCGCCAACCTCGCCCGTGTCCAGGACCTGACCGACGAACTGCGGCGCCAGCTCAAGCCCCTGGGCAGGCAGGCCGCCGTCGCCCGCCGGGCGGCCGTCATCCAGGCCGATCTGCGCGACGCCCGGCTGCGGCTCCTCGCCGACGACCTGGTGCGCCTCCGGGAGGCACTGCGCGACGAGATCGCCGACGAGGCGGCCCTCAGACAGCGCCGGGAGAAGGCGGAGGCCGACCTGAAGGCGGCGCTCGCCCGGGAGGCGGAGCTGGAGGACGAGGTGCGGCGGCTGGCACCACGGCTCCAGCGGGCCCAGCAGACCTGGCACGAACTGTCGCAGCTCGCCGAACGCGTCCGCGGCACCGTCTCGCTCGCCGACGCCCGGGTGAAGAGCGCCACCGCCGCCCCCGAGGAGGAGCGCCGCGGACGGGACCCGGAGGACATGGAGCGGGAGGCCGCCCGGATCCGCGAGCAGGAGGCGGAGCTGGAAGCCGCGCTGGAAGCCGCGGCGCACGCCCTGGAGGACACCACCGAGCACCGCGCCGCCCTGGAACGCGAGCTGGCCGCCGAGGAACGGAGGCTCAGGGACGCCGCCCGCGCCATCGCCGACCGGCGCGAGGGGCTGGCCCGGCTGGCCGGGCAGGCCAACGCGGCCCGGAGCAGGGCGGGTTCGGCCCAGGCCGAGATCGACCGGCTGGCCGCCTCCCGCGACGAGGCCCGGCAACGGGCGGCCGCGGCGCAGGAGGAGTACGAGCGGTTGAAGGCGGAGGTCGACGGGCTCGAAGCCGAGGACGCCGAGCTGGCCGGCCGGCACGAGGCGGCCAAACGGCAGCTCGCGGTGTCCGAGGCGGCGTTCACAGAGGCCCAGGAGGCGCTCACCGAGGCGGAACGGCGGCGCGCCGCACTCGCCGCCCGCCACGAGGCACTCTCACTCGGGCTGCGCCGCAAGGACGGTACCGGGGCGCTGCTCGGTGCGCGGGACCGGTTGGCGGGAGTGCTCGGTCCTGCCGCCGGACTGCTCACCGTGGCACCGGGACACGAGGTCGCGGTGGCGGCGGCGCTGGGGGCGGCGGCCGACGCGGTCGCGGTGCGGGACCCGGCCGCCGCGGCGGAGGCGCTCCGGCTGCTGCGGAAACAGGACGCGGGGCGCGCGACCCTCCTGCCGGGCGGCGAGGGCCTAGAGGCGGGCGAGGACGGCGGGCAGGCGCCCGCGCGGGGTGCCGCACCCGTGTCCGTCCGGGGGCAGGAGGCCCCCGAGGTGGCCGCACTGGTGCGCGGGCCCGCCGGACTGATGGGATCCGTGCGGCGGCTGGTCCGGGGCATGGTCGTCGTCCCCACGCTGGAGGACGCCGAGGAACTGGTCGCCGCGCACCCCGGTCTGACCGCCGTGACCGCCGGGGGAGACGTACTCGCGGCCCACTACGCACACGGCGGCTCGGCCGGGGCCCCCAGCCTGCTGGAGGTGCGGGCATCGGTCGACGAGGCCGCCGCGGAACTGGCCGAGCTGGCCGTACGGTGCGAGCAGCTGGCCGCGGAGCAGCGGCACGCCGCCGAACGGCGTGCGGCGGGCGCGGCCCTCGCGCAGGAGCTGGGGGAGCGGCGCGGGGCCGCCGAGCGGGAGAGGACCTCCGTGGCCCAGCAGCTCGGCCGGCTCGCCGGCCAGGCCCGGGGAGCCGCCGGGGAGGCCGAGCGTACGACGGCGTCCGCCGCACGTGCCCAGGAGGCGCTGGAACGCGCCGTCGAGGAGGCCGAGGAGTTCGCCGGACGACTGCTCGCGGCCCAGGAGACCCCCGTGGAGGAGGAGCCCGACACCTCCGTCCGGGACCGGCTCTCCGCCGACGGGGCCAACGCGCGCCAGACCGAGATGGAGGCCCGCCTCCAGGTCCGTACCCACGAGGAGCGGGTCAGAGGGCTGGCGGGACGGGCCGACGCCCTCGAACGGGGGGCCCGTGCCGAGCGTGAGGCGCGGGCCAGGACCGAGCGGCGCCGGGCACGGCTGCGCCACGAGGCCGAGGTGGCGGCCGCCGTGGCGGCCGGGGCCCGCCAGCTGCTGGCCCACGTCGAGGTGTCCGTCGTACGCGCCGGCGAGGAGCGGACGGCGGCCGAGGCGGCGAAGGCCGGACGCGAACGGGACCTGACGGCCGAACGCGGCCGCGGCCGGGACCTGAAGAGCGAACTCGACCGGCTCACGGACTCGGTGCACCGCGGTGAGGTCCTCGGAGCCGAGAAACGGCTGCGGGTGGAGCAGCTGGAGGCGAAGGCGCTGGAGGACTTCGGCGTGGAGCCGGCCGGGCTGGCCGCCGAATACGGCCCGGACCAGCCGGTGCCCCCGCCGCCCGCGGCGGAGGGCGAGACGCTGCCCGAGGACCCGGAGCACCCGCGCAACCGGCCGAAGCCGTTCGTGAGGGCGGAACAGGAGAAGCGGCTGAGGTCGGCCGAACGGGCGTACCAGCAACTCGGGAAGGTGAATCCGCTCGCCCTGGAGGAGTTCTCCGCCCTGGAGGAACGGCACAAGTTCCTCTCCGAGCAGCTCGAAGACCTGAAGAAGACCCGGGCCGACCTGATGCAGGTGATCAAGGAGGTCGACGAACGGGTCGAACAGGTCTTCACCGAGGCGTTCCGGGACACCGCCCGGGAGTTCGAGGGCGTCTTCTCACGCCTCTTCCCCGGCGGTGAGGGCCGCCTCGTCCTCACCGACCCGGACAACATGCTCACCACCGGGCTGGACGTCGAGGCCAGGCCGCCCGGCAAGAAGGTCAAGCGGCTCTCCCTGCTGTCGGGAGGCGAGCGGTCCCTTACGGCCGTTGCCCTGCTGGTCTCCATCTTCAAGGCCAGGCCGAGCCCGTTCTACGTCATGGACGAGGTCGAGGCGGCGCTCGACGACACCAACCTCCAGCGGCTGATCCGGATCATGGAGGAGCTCCAGGAGAGCTCCCAGCTGATCGTCATCACGCACCAGAAGCGGACGATGGAGGTCGCCGACGCGCTCTACGGCGTGTCCATGCAGGGCGACGGGGTCTCCAAGGTGATCAGCCAGCGCCTGCGCTGAGGGACCGGGCGCGGTCGGGACGCCCTCTCATCCGCCCCCTCACACGATCTTCGGATCTTCAACGCTTCCTCCAGGAAATGCCGGGTACCCGTCTGTCTGTCAACGATCCGGCCCCGACTCTTGGCTTCATAACTTGAATGCATAATCTCTGTTCGGTCGTTCTTGTCTTCAAGTGGTGACAAGTGAAGAGTTGTGGCACCACTGGAGGGATCACCCCCCACGCCTGATGGCGGCCAGGCAACAGGAGTTCATGTGAGCAGCACACCGCGCGGACCGGCGTCCGGGGCCCGGACGGCCCACCCCGACCACCTCGGCCACGTCATCTTCATCACCGCGGCGGCGGCGATGGGCGGCTTCCTCTTCGGCTACGACAGCTCCGTGATCAACGGGGCGGTCGAGGCCATCCGGGACCGGTACGACATCGGTTCCGGGACACTGGCCCAGGTCATCGCCATCGCCCTGATCGGCTGTGCGATCGGCGTGGCCACGGCGGGGCGCATCGCCGACCGGATCGGCCGTATCCGGTGCATGCAGATCGCCGCCGCCCTCTTCACCATCAGCGCCGTGGGCTCCGCCCTGCCGTTCGCCCTCTGGGACCTCGCCATGTGGCGGATCATCGGCGGCTTCGCGATCGGCATGGCCTCGGTCATCGGCCCGGCCTACATCGCCGAGGTCTCGCCCCCCGCCTACCGCGGCCGGCTCGGCTCCTTCCAGCAGGCGGCCATCGTGGTCGGCATCGCCATCTCGCAGCTGGTCAACTACGGCATCCTGCAGATCGCCGACGGCGACCAGCGGGGGAAGATCGCCGGTCTCGAGGCCTGGCAGTGGATGCTCGGCGTGATGGTCGTCCCCGCCCTGCTGTACGGCCTGCTGTCCTTCGCGATCCCCGAGTCGCCGCGCTTCCTGATCTCCGTGGGCAAGAAGGAGAAGGCGCGCAGGATCCTCGAAGAGGTCGAGGGCAAGGGCGTCGACCTCGACGCCCGGGTGGACGAGATCGAGACGGCCATGCGCCGTGAGCACAAGTCGAAGTTCAGCGACCTGCTGGGCAGCCGCTTCGGCTTCCTGCCGATCGTCTGGATCGGTATCGGCCTGTCGGTCTTCCAGCAGCTGGTCGGCATCAACGTGGCGTTCTACTACTCGGCCACCCTCTGGCAGTCCGTGGGCATCGACCCGACCGACTCGTTCTTCTACTCGTTCACCACGTCGATCATCAACATCATCGGTACCGTGATCGCGATGGTCATGGTGGACCGGATCGGCCGCAGGCCGCTCGCCCTGATCGGATCGACGGGTATGGCCGTGGCCCTCGCCTTCGAGGCCTGGGCGTTCTCCGCCGACCTGGTCGACGGGAAGCTGCCGACGGCCCAGGGAACCGTGGCGCTGATCGCCGCCCACGTCTTCGTGCTCTTCTTCGCCCTGTCCTGGGGCGTCGTCGTCTGGGTCTTCCTCGGCGAGATGTTCCCCAACCGCATCCGGGCCGCCGCCCTCGGCGTCGCCGCGTCCGCGCAGTGGATCGCCAACTGGGCCATCACGGCCAGCTTCCCGAGCCTGGCCGACTGGAACCTCTCCGCCACGTACATCATCTACACCTGCTTCGCCGTGCTCTCGATCCCCTTCGTGCTCAAGTTCGTGAAGGAGACCAAGGGCAAGGCGCTGGAGGAGATGGGCTGATCCCCGCTGCCCCGCTCCTCGTACACCGGCGCTGCCCCGGTCCGGCCCGATGCCGGCCGGGGCGTCGCTCTGCGCGGCGGACACGGCCGGAACCCGGCCGCTCGCCGGGCGGCTGAGCGGCCGGGCGCGGCAGCGGCGCGTGCGGCCCGGCCGCGACGGGCGCCGAGACGGCCCGGCCGTGGCGTCCGGCCCGGGAGCCCGTGAACGGTCCGCCCGGCCGGCGGGCGGGGGCGAACAGCGGACCCGTGGCCGCCGCCGAGGTCCGGGCCGTCACGGCGGGCGGGGGAAACCGGCCGTGTACCGGTAGGCGCCGCGCGCCGAGGGGACCCGGCTGACGTCTCCCACGGCCGGCGTCCCGACCCCGGTGACCACCGTCGCCACCGAGCTCCCCGGCCGGTCCGGCGCCGCCTCCCACCGTGTGGATCCGGCCAGATGTACCAGGAGGAGGACACCGGCCCCGCCGAAGAGGTACACCGGGACCGCGCAGCGGACCTGCGGGGCGCGGAACCCGGTCCCCGAGGCGCGGAACCCGGTCCCCGGGGGCGGGGGGAACCGGCGGCGAGGCGGGGGAACCGGTGGCGACGGACACCGCCAGGGCGACCGTCGTGAGGACGTCCGCGCGCCGAGCGGCAGCTCCGGCACCGCCGGCATCGCGCAGGCGCCGGTGACGGCGCCGACCGTCTCCCGGCCCCGGCGGGCCACCCGCAAGCAGGGCTCCGGGCAGGAGGGTGCCGCGCCGGCCGGAGGCCGCCCGGGAGAGCGCCGTGCCCGGGGCGCCGCCGTTCCTCCCGGCGACCGCCCCCGCCGGCCCGGACGGAAGCACCGGGGCCACGGAGGGTCGGCACCTGCCGAAAGCCCAGACGGCGGGACCGGCTCCCACCGCCACCAGCGGCGCCGTCGTGTCGGCCGTCACCCAGGGGAAGAGGCTGCGGAGCCGGCGGGTACGCCCGGTGTCGGGGGCGGGTTCCGGGCCGCGGTTCTCCGCGCGTGGCAGCGTACCTTCAGGGTGCCCATCTACCCCCAAAAGGTGCATAACTTTCGGGCGTCGGCGCCGCGCGCCCTACCGGAACCGTTCCCGGGCCGCCGCCGTGGCCGATACTGGACGGGTTATGGACATCGTCATCCTTGTTGTAGTCATCGCCCTGGTCGCGGCCGGCCTGATCAGCGGGCTCGTGGTCGGCAGCCGCAAGAAGAAGCGGCTGCCGCCCCCGCCCCCGCCGAGCACGCCGACCCTCACTCCGCCCGCCGAACCGCGTGCCGGCGAGGAAGCGGAGACGCCGCGCGACGAAGCGCGGCGCACCGTCGAGGAGGCCGGTCCCCCCGGCGCGGGGACCCCCGTGGAGGAGGAGCCGGTCGTCCTCGAACCGGAGACCCCCGCGCTCGAGGTCCCCGAGCCCACCGCCGGACGCCTGGTACGCCTGCGCGCCCGGCTCGCCCGCTCGCAGAACTCCCTGGGCAAGGGGCTGCTCGCGCTCCTGTCCCGTGACAACCTCGACGAGGACACCTGGGAGGAGATCGAGGACACGCTCCTGACGGCCGACGTCGGCGTGGCCCCCACCCAGGAACTGGTGGAGCGGCTGCGTGAACGCGTCCGCGTCCTCGGCACCCGTACCCCCGAGGAGCTGCGCGCGCTGCTGCGCGAGGAGCTCGTCACCCTGCTCGGCCCCGACTTCGACCGGGAGGTCAGGACGGAGGGCGGCGCCGAGACGCCCGGCGTCGTGATGGTCGTCGGGGTCAACGGCACCGGGAAGACGACCACCACCGGCAAGCTGGCCCGGGTGCTGGTCGCCGACGGCCGCAGCGTCGTGCTCGGCGCGGCGGACACCTTCCGCGCCGCCGCCGCCGACCAGCTCCAGACCTGGGGCGAGCGCGTCGGCGCCCGCACCGTCCGCGGTCCCGAGGGCGGAGATCCCGCCTCCATCGCCTTCGACGCGGTCAAGGAGGGCATCGCCGAGGGTGCCGACGTGGTGCTCATCGACACCGCCGGCCGGCTCCACACCAAGACCGGCCTCATGGACGAGCTCGGCAAGGTCAAGCGGGTCGTCGAGAAGCACGGGCCGCTCGACGAGATCCTCCTCGTCCTCGACGCCACCACCGGCCAGAACGGCCTGGTGCAGGCCCGCGTCTTCGCCGAGGTCGTCGACATCACCGGCATCGTCCTGACCAAGCTGGACGGCACCGCCAAGGGCGGCATCGTCATCGCCGTCCAGCGCGAGCTGGGCGTACCGGTCAAGCTCATCGGCCTCGGCGAGGGGCCGGACGACCTGGCCCCGTTCGAGCCGGGCGCCTTCGTCGACGCGCTGATCGGCGACTGACCCCGCACCCGCACCCGCGCACCCGCGCCGAAGGGCGGTGGACCCCCTCGGGGACCACCGCCCTTCGGCCGTCACCAGCGGTGGCATATGTACGCGAGGGTGCCCAGCAGCAGCCGTGCCTGCGGGGGAGCGGCCGCCGTGTCCGGAGCCGGCGCGCGCAGCCAGCGGACCGGGCCCAGCGGGCCGAGCTCCGAGGGCGGGGCCGTCAGGAAGGCCCCGGGCCCCGGTGCCCGCAGGTCCAGGCCCGCGTCGTCCCAGCCCATCCGGTACAGCAGGCCCGGCAGCTCGGCCGCGGCCCCCGGGGCGACGAAGAACTGCACACGGCCGTCCGGGGCGACCGCCACCGGGCCGGCCGGCAGCCCCATCCGCTCCATCCGGACCAGCGCCCGCCGGCCCGGCACCTCCGGCACGTCGAGGACGTCGAACGCGCGGCCCACCGGCAGCAGCAGCGAGGCACCCGGGTGTTGGGACCAGGCGTCCGCGGCCTCCCGGAGGGTCGAGCCGGCCGGGATCTCGTCCGCGCCGTCCAGCGGATGCGCGCCGGGGGCGGCGCAGTCCGGGGCGCCGCAGGAACAGACGCCCGCCGAGAGCCGCGCGCCCGGGACGACCGCCCAGCCCCACAGCCCCGTGTACTCCGCCACCGCGGTCGCCCCGGCCGCCCGGCCGCGGCGGCGCGCTCCGGGGCGCATCTCCCGGATGCCGCCGATCGTGAAGCCCATGCCCCCTCCAACGGGTCCGGCTCGCCGGCGGTTACGACCGGCGGCGGGCCCGGTGCCCGGCGGCCGTCGCCGGCGGTCCGCAGGGCGCGGAGCGGCGCCGGGGTGCGGGGGCCGGGCCGCGCGCCCCTGAACGCCTCGGTCCGCCTGCTGTTGATCGCTGTCTGTCAAGTGAATCGCGTACCGGCTCCGGCGCGTTCATCCGAAGGGGTGGCGAATGGTGGCGTTTCCGTAACCGCCCTCGCCGAAAGGGTGATCGGAGCGTTACTGTCGGTGCCGAGCCTGCAATTGCATGTGCGGCGGCGGGTATGCCCCGGGCAGTCCGGTCCCCTGTCCGATGGCGGGGAACCGCCGTACGGAGAGCGCCATCGCACGGCATTCTGATAGAGGTTCGCGCGAGAGATTCCGGCGGGATGGGGGCGTTCCAGTGAGTGGCAGTGGCGCAGGCGAGACGAGTGCCGGCAAGCGCCCCAACGAGAAGCTCGGCTCGTGGTTCGTGCGCAGCGGCTGGTCCAAGGGCGAGCTGGCCCGTCAGGTCAACCGCCGGGCCCGCCAGATGGGTGCCCACCACATCAGCACGGACACCTCCCGTGTGCGGCGCTGGCTCGACGGGGAACAGCCCCGGGAGCCCATCCCGCGCATCCTCTCCGAGCTCTTCTCCGAACGCTTCGGCGCCGTCGTGCCCGTGGAGGGACTCGGTCTGCGCACCGCCCACCAGGCGCCCTCGGTGGCCGGGGTGGACCTGCCCTGGGCGGGACCGCAGACCGTCGCGCTGCTCAGCGAGTTCTCCCGCAGCGACCTGATGCTGGCCCGGCGCGGTTTCCTCGGCAGCTCACTGAACCTGGCCGCCGGACCCGGCCTCATCGAACCCATGCAGCGCTGGCTGGTGCCCGCCACCCCCTCCGGGCTGCCGGATCCGGGGCCCGACACCGGGTCGTCCCGTCCCTCCAAGCTCTCCCGCCCCGAGCTCGACCTGCTGGAATCCACCACCGCGATGTTCCGCCAGTGGGACGCGCAGTGCGGCGGCGGGCTGCGCCGCAAGGCCGTCGTGGGCCAGCTCCACGAGGTCACCGACCTGCTCCAGGAACCGCACCCCGAGGCGACCGCCAAGCGGCTCTTCCGCTGCGCCGCCGAACTGGCCGAGCTGGCGGGCTGGATGAGTTACGACGTGGGCCTCCAGCCCACCGCCCAGAAGTACTTCGTCCTCGCCCTGCACGCTTCCAAGGAAGCCGGCGACAAGCCCCTGGGCTCGTACATCCTGTCCAGCATGAGCCGCCAGATGATCCACCTCGGGCGGCCCGACGACGCCCTCGAACTCATCCACCTCGCCCAGTACGGCAGCCGCGACTGCGCGACCACCCGCACCCAGGCCATGCTGTATGCGATGGAGGCCCGCGCCTACGCCAACATGGGCCAGCCCAGCAAGTGCAAGCGCGCCGTCCGGATGGCCGAGGACACCTTCGCCGACTCGGCGCTCGACGACGCCCCCGAGCCCGACTGGATCCGGTTCTTCTCCGAGGCCGAACTCCACGGCGAGAACGCCCACTCCTACCGCGACCTCGCCTATGTCGCGGGACGCAGTCCCACCTACGCCTCCCTCGCCGAACCCGTGATGGCCCGCGCGGTCGAACTCTTCGGCGAGGACGACGAACACCAGCGGTCCTACGCCCTCAACCTCATCGGCATGGCCACCGTGCACCTCCTCCAGCGCGCGCCCGAGGAGTGCATCGTCCCGGCCGCCCGCGCCCTGCGCATCGCGAAGAGCGTCAGGTCCGAACGCGTCAACACCCGGCTGCGCAAGACCGTCGACACCGCCGCCAGAGACTTCGGCGACGTCCCCGCGGTCGCCGAGCTCACCGAGATGCTCGCCGCCCAGCTCCCGGAGACCGCCGAAGCGGTCTGACCGGCCCTCCCGCCACCGGCCACGACAGCCCTCCCGTACACCCGACTCGGCTCCCCCATCGCCAGGTCAGCGGACGGCTGCCGTGGCCGGTTCACGTCGTACCCGGGGTATGCCGCCGGGTGGCCGCAGGAGCGCCCGGAGCCGTGCCCGGGGCGTCGTACGCGGCGCAGGCAGCATGGTAGGCACCCCTCCGGCACCGCCGCTCCCGGTTCATTCGGACGTAACACGCCGGGACTCTTCGTCACTGCGGCGAAACACCGTGCGGCCCTGGCGGAAACGGCGCTGCGCGAATGTCGTGGCGCATGAGGGACTGTGCGGCCGGAAGCCCGGCAGGCACCTCCGCCCAGCCCCGACCGGCCCGCACCTTTTCACCGTGGTCCCGCACCCCCGCACGTGGCCGCACCGACGACGAGGAGACGCCGATGCCCCCAGGCATCACGACGCTTGCCGCAGACGCCCCGGAGCTGTCTGCCGCCAACACAGGGTTCATGCTCATCTGCTCCGCGCTGGTGATGCTCATGACCCCGGGTCTGGCCTTCTTCTACGGAGGCATGGTCCGCGTCAAGAGCACTCTGAACATGCTGATGATGAGCTTCATCAGCCTCGGGATCGTCACGGTCCTGTGGGTCCTGTACGGATTCAGCCTCGCCTTCGGCACGGACATGGGCTCGGTCGTCGGCTGGAGCGCGGACTTCGCCGGACTCAGCGGGATCGGCGTCACCGAACTCTGGGACGGCTACACCATCCCGGTCTACGTCTTCGCCGTCTTCCAGCTGATGTTCGCGATCCTCACCCCCGCCCTCATCAGCGGCGCCCTCGCCGACCGCGTCAAGTTCACCTCCTGGGCGCTGTTCATCGCCCTGTGGGTCACCGTCGTCTACTTCCCGGTCGCGCACTGGGTCTGGGGCTCCGGCGGCTGGCTCTTCGAGATGGGCGTCATCGACTTCGCCGGCGGTACGGCGGTCCACATCAACGCCGGTGCGGCGGCCCTCGGCGTGATCCTCGTCATCGGCAAGCGGGTCGGCTTCAAGAAGGACCCGATGCGGCCGCACAGCCTGCCGCTCGTCATGCTCGGCGCCGCCCTCCTGTGGTTCGGCTGGTTCGGCTTCAACGCGGGGTCCTGGCTCGGCAACGACGACGGCGTCGGCGCGGTCATGTTCGTCAACACCCAGGTCGCCACGGGTGCCGCGGTCCTCGGCTGGCTCGCCTACGAGAAGATCCGCCACGGCTCCTTCACCACCCTCGGCGCCGCCTCCGGCGCCGTCGCCGGCCTCGTCGCCATCACCCCCGCGGGCGGCTCGGTCAGCCCGCTCGGCGCCATCGCGATCGGCGTCATCTCCGGTGTCCTGTGCGCCATGGCCGTCGGCCTGAAGTACAAGTTCGGCTACGACGACTCCCTGGACGTCGTCGGCGTCCACCTCGTCGGCGGAATCCTCGGCTCCCTCCTGGTCGGCTTCTTCGCCACCGGCGGCGTGCAGTCCGACGCCGCGGGCCTCTTCTACGGCGGCGGCCCCGGCCAGCTCGGCAAGCAGGCCGTCGGTGTCCTCGCGGTCCTCGCGTACTCTCTGGCCGTCTCCGCGGTCCTCGCGTTCGCCCTCGACAGGACGATCGGGATGAGGGTCACCGAGGACGACGAGATCGCCGGCATCGACCAGGTCGAGCACGCCGAGACGGCGTACGACTTCAGCGGCGCGGGCGGCGGCACCGCCCCCCGTACCGCAGCCCCGGCCCCCGGCAGCACCGCCGTACCGACGAACAAGAAGGTGGACGCATGAAGCTCATCACCGCGGTCGTGAAGCCTCACCGGCTGGACGAGATCAAGGAGGCCCTCCAGGCATTCGGCGTCCAGGGCCTCACGGTCACCGAGGCCAGCGGTTACGGGCGGCAGCGCGGCCACACCGAGGTCTACCGGGGTGCCGAGTACACCGTCGACCTCGTCCCGAAGATCCGCATCGAGGTCCTTGTCGAGGACGAGGACGCCGAACAGCTCGTCGACGTGGTCGTCAAGGCCGCGCGGACGGGCAAGATCGGCGACGGGAAGGTCTGGAGCGTCCCGGTCGAGACCGCGGTCCGCGTACGGACCGGCGAACGCGGCCCCGACGCGCTCTGAGAGACGCGGGCCCGCCCCTCCCGGAACCGGGCCCGGGGCGGGCGGCACCTCCCGGCCGGCGGGACCCCGGCCGGCGGAACACCGCACGATCGGCACGATCAGACGGAAGGCAGCCGGGTGACGAGCACCGAAGTGACCACCGCGACAGATGACCCGGGACCCAGCGGCTACGCGGCGGCCCGGCTGCGCCTCCTCCAGCAGGAGGCGCGGTCCGGGCCGCCGCGCCGTTTTGCCCTGGCCCGGCTCACGGACGACTGGCTGACCGCGCTGTTCACCACGGCCGCGGCCGGAACCGGCGTCCGGGGCGCCGCCCTGGTCGCCGTCGGCGGGTACGGCCGCGGCGAACTCTCCCCGCGCAGCGACCTCGACCTGCTGCTCCTGCACGACGGCAGCGCCGGCGCCGCGGCCGTCGCCGCCCTCGCCGACCGGATCTGGTACCCGGTCTGGGACCTCGGACTGGCCCTCGACCACTCCGTACGCACCCCCGCGGAGGCCCGGAAGACCGCGGGGGAGGACCTCAAGGTCCAGCTCGGCCTGCTCGACGCCCGGCCCGTCGCCGGTGACCTCGGGCTCGTCGCCGCACTGCGCACCACGGTCCTCGCCGACTGGCGCAACCAGGCCCACCGACGCCTCCCCGAACTCGCCGGACTCGGCCGGGAACGTGCCGAACGCATGGGCGAGCTCCAGTTCCTCCTGGAACCCGACCTCA
The DNA here is from genome assembly GCF_008704555.1 of Streptomyces nitrosporeus. Taxonomy (NCBI): domain Bacteria; kingdom Bacillati; phylum Actinomycetota; class Actinomycetes; order Kitasatosporales; family Streptomycetaceae; genus Streptomyces; species Streptomyces nitrosporeus. The sequence continues at coordinate 2,042,356 of NZ_CP023702.1, read as the reverse complement.
AGGAGGCGCGCGGCGGCCTCCGCGACGCCACCGCCCTGCGCGCCGTAGCCGCCTCCTGGGTCGCCGACGCCCCCCGCGAAGGGCTCGCCGAGGCCCGCCGCACCCTCCTCGACGTCCGGGACGCCCTCCACCTCACCACCGGCCGCGCCACCGACCGCCTCGCCCTCCAGGAACAGGACCAGGTCGCCGGGGCCCTCGGGCTCCTGGACGCGGACGCGCTGCTGCGGCAGGTCTACGAGGCCGCCCGCACCGTCTCCTACGCCACCGACGTCACCTGGCGCGAGGTGGAACGCGTCCTGCGCGCCCGCTCCGCCCGCCCCCGGCTGCGCTCCCTCCTCGGCGGCGGCGCGAAGGCCGTCCCGGAACGCACCCCGCTCGCCGAAGGGGTCGTCGAGGCCGACGGAGAGGTCGTCCTCGCCCGCACGGCCCGCCCCGAGAAGGACCCCGTCCTCCCCCTCCGGGCCGCGGCCGCCGCCGCCGAGTCCGGGCTGCCCCTCTCCCGGCACCTCGTACGCCACCTGCGCACCGCGGCCCGGCCGCTGCCGGTGCCCTGGCCCGCCGAGGCCCGCGAGGAACTGGTCACCCTGCTCGGCGCCGGCGAGGCGACCGTCACCGTCTGGGAGGCGCTGGAGGCGGAGGGCATCATCACCCGGCTGCTGCCCGACTGGGAACGCGTCCGCTGCCGGCCGCAGCGCAACCCCGTCCACACCTGGACGGTGGACCGGCACCTCGTCGAGACCGCGGTCCGCGCGGCCTCCCTCACCCGCCGGGTCCACCGCCCCGACCTGCTCCTGGTCGCGGCACTGCTCCACGACATCGGCAAGGGATGGCCCGGCGACCACTCCGCGGCCGGCGAGGTCATCGCCCGCGACATGGCCACCCGGATCGGCTTCGACGCACAGGACACCGGCGTCGTCGCGACCCTCGTACGCCACCACCTGCTGCTCGTCGAGACCGCCACCCGGCGCGACCTCGACGACCCGGCGACCGTGCGCGCCGTCGCCGACGCCGTGGGCAGCACCTCCACCCTGGAGCTGCTGCACGCCCTCACCGAGGCCGACGCCCTGGCCACCGGCCCGGCCGCCTGGAGCTCCTGGCGTGCCGGTCTCGTCACGGACCTGGTCAAACGCGTCGCTGCCCTGCTGGCGGGCGAGGAGCCGGCCGAGCCCGAGCCGCTCACGCCCGGCGCGGAACAGGAACGGCTCGCCGTCGAGGCCCTGCGCACCGGGGAGCCGGCCCTGGCCCTGCGCACCGGGCCCGAACCCGCCCTCGCGGACGGCGACCCCGAACCCGTCGGCGTCGAACTCCTCATCGCGCTGCCCGACCGGCCCGGCGTCCTCCCGGCGGCGGCCGGGGTCCTCGCCCTGCATCGGCTCACCGTCCGCGCGGCCGACCTGCGGGCGGTCGAACTGCCCACCGGGCTCGGCGGACCGGCGGACCTGCTGGTCCTGAGCTGGCGGGTCGCCGCCGAGTACGGCTCCCTCCCGCAGGCCGCCCGGCTCCGCACCGACCTCGTACGCGCCCTGGACGGCTCCCTGGACATCCGGGCCCGCCTCGCCGAACGCGAGGCCGCCTACCCCCGGCGGCGCGGGGTCAAGGCGCCGCCGCCCCGGGTCACCGTCGCCCCGGCGGCCTCCCGCCTGGCCACGGTCATCGAGGTGCGCGCCCAGGACGCCCCCGGGCTGCTGCACCGGATCGGCCACGCCCTGGAGCGGAGCGCCGTACGGGTACGCAGCGCCCATGTCTCGACGCTGGGGGCGAACGCGGTGGACGCCTTCTACGTCACGGACGGGGACGGCGGGCCGCTGCCCGGGGAGCGTGCCGCGGAGGTGGCCCGGGAGGTGGAGAAGGCGCTGGGCTGAGCCCCGCGGCCCGCCCGTCCGCCGTCCCGCGGCCGCCCGTCCGCCCTTCTGCGGCCCGCCCGTTCGTCACGAGAAACGGGCGAGGGCTTTGCCTCCTCCGGGGTCCGGATACCCTGGAGGGCGACTGACCAGCCCCGCCCCCGACCCTGAGGACCGACGAGCGCCGTGTTCGATACTCTCTCCGACCGCCTTAGCGCGACTTTCAAGAACCTCAGGGGCAAGGGCCGCTTGTCCGAGGCGGACATCGACGCCACGGCTCGCGAGATCCGTATCGCCCTGCTCGAGGCCGATGTCGCCCTCCCCGTCGTCCGGGCGTTCATCGCCAAGGTCAAGGAGCGGGCCCGCGGGTCCGAGGTCTCCCAGGCGCTCAACCCCGCCCAGCAGGTCGTCAAGATCGTCAACGAGGAGCTCGTCTCCATCCTCGGCGGCGAGACCCGGCGGCTCCGGTTCGCCAAGAACCCGCCCACCGTGATCATGCTCGCCGGTCTCCAGGGTGCCGGTAAGACCACCCTCGCCGGAAAGCTCGGCCTCTGGCTCAAGGGCCAGGGCCACTCCCCGCTGCTGGTCGCCTGCGACCTCCAGCGCCCCAACGCCGTCAACCAGCTGAGCGTCGTCGCCGAGCGCGCCGGTGTCGCGGTGTACGCGCCGGAGCCGGGCAACGGCGTCGGCGACCCGGTCAAGGTCGCCCAGGACTCCATCGAGTTCGCCAGGGCCAAGGTCCACGACATCGTCATCGTCGACACCGCGGGCCGCCTCGGCATCGACCAGGAGCTGATGCGGCAGGCCGCGGACATCCGCGACGCCGTCAGCCCCGACGAGATCCTCTTCGTCGTCGACGCGATGATCGGCCAGGACGCGGTCAACACCGCCGAGGCGTTCCGCGACGGCGTCGGCTTCGACGGCGTGGTGCTCTCCAAGCTGGACGGTGACGCCCGCGGTGGTGCCGCCCTGTCGATCGCCCATGTCACGGGCAAGCAGATCATGTTCGCGTCGAACGGCGAGAAGCTGGAGGACTTCGACGCCTTCCACCCGGACCGGATGGCCTCCCGCATCCTCGACATGGGTGACCTGCTCACCCTGATCGAGCAGGCGGAGAAGACCTTCAGCCAGGAAGAGGCCGCCAAGATGGCCTCCAAGCTGGCGTCCAGCAAGGGCAAGGACTTCACGCTCGACGACTTCCTGGCGCAGATGGAGCAGGTCCGGAAGATGGGCTCCATCTCCAAGCTGCTCGGGATGCTCCCCGGGATGGGGCAGATCAAGGACCAGATCAACAACATCGACGAGCGCGACGTGGACCGCACCGCCGCGATCATCAAGTCGATGACCCCGAAGGAACGCGCCGAACCGACGATCATCAACGGCTCCCGCCGCGCTCGTATCGCCAAGGGCTCCGGTGTCGAGGTCTCCGCCGTGAAGAACCTCGTGGAGCGGTTCTTCGAGGCCCGCAAGATGATGTCGAAGATGGCCCAGGGCGGCGGGATGCCGGGCATGCCGGGGCTGCCGGGTACGGGCGGCGGCGCCGGCCGGCAGAAGAAGCAGGTCAAGCAGGCCAAGGGCAAGCGCAAGTCGGGCAACCCGATGAAGCGCAAGGCCGAGGAGCAGGCCGCGGCCGCCCGCCGCGAGCAGGCGGCCCAGGGCGGCGCCTTCGGCCTCCCGGCCCAGGACGACAAGAACTTCGAACTGCCGGACGAGTTCAAGAAGTTCATGGGCTGATCCGGCCCCGGCTGACCCGGCCCGGCGGCCGGTCCGCCCGGCGGTACGGAGAAGGGGCACCCCGCCCGGGGTGCCCCTTCTCCGTACCGTGCTCCCCGTGGCCTCAGGTCACGCACACCAGGTAGCGGAAGACGTTCGGCATCCAGACCGTGCCGTCGGGCCGCACATGCGGGTGCACGGCCTCCGCGACCTCCTTCTCGGCCTGGGAGCGGTCCGTAGCCCGTATCGCCGCGTCGAACAGCCCGGTGGACAGCAGACCGCGCACCGCGCTCTCCACATCCGCGTACCCGAACGGACAGGACACCCGGCCCGAGCCGTCCGGCTTCAGTCCGGCCCGCGCGGCGACCTCCTCCAGATCGTCCCGCAGCGCCGGCCGCCAGCCGTCCGGCCGCGGGGCCCGTGCCGGCCCGGCCAGCCGCGCCGCCACCCGCAGGACCGGGGCGGTCGCGCACCGCTCAGGCGGCCCCCAGCCGGTCAGCACCACCGTGGCCCCGCGCCCGGCCAGCGGCATCGCGGCCGCGAGCGCGGGGGCGAGTCCCTCGAAGTCCCCCGCCACGCTCCCGATCGGGTCGAAGGCGGTGAGCAGGTCGTACGGCGGCTCACCCGCCGCGGCCGCCGGCACACGCTCCACGAGCCGCGCGTACCGCGCCGCCGTACGGGCGCCGGCCTCGGCGGACGGACCCGGACCGAGGCGTTCCCGGGCCAGGGCCAGGCGCTCGCGGTCGCTCTCGACGCCGGTGACACGGGCCCCGCGCCCCGCGGCGGCCAGCAGGGCGAGCCCCGAACCGCAGCCGAGGGAGAGCATCCGCGTCCCGGGCCCGACCTCAAGCCGGTCGAACACCGATTCGTACAGGGGTGCCAGCATGCGTTCCTGGATCTCGGCCCAGTCGCGGGCACGGGCAGCGGCGTCCACCGGGGCGGACGAATCCGCGTACCCGTGGTGCCGGACGAGCGTTGGTGTCATGGAATGCGCCCCAATCCGCCGAGGAGTCGGTCGTGCCCGAGTGGACGGTCCCCCCGTGTACAGGTGCCGGAACCCCTCCGCCCGGTTCCGTATGTCAGGGAACTCCGCATACGCGGCCGCGTCCAGAGGCCCGACACGACCTGATGCCGTCGGCTCGCGTGCTCCGGTCGTGCGCCCCGGCCCGCACCGCCGCCGGACACGGGCGCGGGCACGCGCCGCCGCTCGCACTTCCCCCCCAGTCTGACCCGGCGGGCGCGGCGCAGCACGTCGGGCGCCGGCCGCCCGGCCCGTCCCCGCCCCGGGCCGGTGATCCGCCGCGGGTAATGTCGCCGGTGGGAGCGCGTCTACACGCGACGCGTACGTCGGGCTACGTACCGCCTTGGTGCGAGCTGTGAGGCTTCTCCGCAGATCTGCGCACCTGCCGTCCTCCGGACGCATCAGTGACAACTGACTGGTACGTGCAAATTATTTGGGATGCCCTGGAATAGGAACACCGGAGCACTCACGCTCGTTGTCACGACGTGAGCACGACACCACCTGTACTTGCCGCAGAGCTGGCGCAGGCGTGGGCCGACATTCAGCGGTACCACCCCGAGCTGCCTGATCTTGCCGCGCCAGAGTCCCTGATCGGAGAGTCCTCGTCCGCCTGCGGCGCGGAACTCTCCTTCGAACGACTGCTCCACGAGGCAGTCCACGGCATCGCCGCCGCGAGAGGTGTCCGGGACACCTCCCGCGCCGGCCGTTACCACAACCGCCGCTTCCTCGCGATCGCCGAGGAGCTGGGCCTCGACCATGCCGAGGAGCCCCACCCCAGCAGCGGTTTCTCGCTGGTGACGCTGAATCCCGAGGCCAAACGCAGATACCGCCCGACGACGGAACGCCTCCAGCGGGCGCTGAAGGCCCACACGGTGGCCACCGCGGCGGACACCAAGCGCTCCTTCCGCGGCCCGGCCGCCCGGCACGGCTCCTCCGGCGGAGGGGTGCGGGTCAAGGCCGTCTGCGACTGCGGGCGCAACGTCCGCGTCGTCCCGTCGGTCCTCGCCCAGGCGCCGATCGTCTGCGGCGGGTGCGGCAAGCCCTTCCGTATCCCGGAAGCGGTGGCCGCGGTCAGGTGACCCGCCGTGGTGTGGCACAATGGCTAGCTGTACTCGACAGCCGCACAGGACCCCTCTCTCCTCCGGCTGACGCGTCCGTCGGGCACTTTGAGTACCGCAAACCCCACGTGGCATCTTCGTTGTGCCCAACCACGTCAGAGACCAGGAGACACCACTCCCGTGGCAGTCAAGATCAAGCTGAAGCGTCTGGGCAAGATCCGTTCGCCTCACTACCGCATCGTCGTCGCCGACTCCCGTACCCGCCGTGACGGCCGGGCCATCGAGGAGATCGGTCTGTACCACCCGGTGCAGAACCCCTCGCGCATCGAGGTCAACTCGGAGCGTGCGCAGTACTGGCTGTCCGTCGGCGCCCAGCCGACCGAGCCGGTCCTCGCCATCCTGAAGCTCACCGGTGACTGGCAGGCGCACAAGGGCCTCCCGGCCCCCGCGCCGCTGCTGCAGCCGGAGCCCAAGGCCGACAAGCGCGCTCTCTTCGAGTCGCTGAGCGCCGACGGTGACGAGGCCAAGGGTGAGGCCATCACTCAGAAGGCCAAGAAGTCGGACAAGAAGGCGGACGAGGCGGCCGACGCCGCGTCCACCGAGTCGACCGAGGCCTGAGCATGCTCGAGGAGGCTCTTGAGCACCTCGTGAAAGGCATCGTCGACAACCCCGACGATGTGCAGGTCGCCTCGCGCGACCTGCGCCGCGGACGCGTGCTGGAGGTCCGGGTCCACCCGGACGACCTCGGCAAGGTGATCGGCCGCAACGGCCGCACCGCACGCGCCCTGCGTACCGTCGTGGGTGCCATCGGCGGCCGCGGTATCCGCGTCGACCTCGTCGACGTGGACCAGGTTCGCTGAAAGAGTTGAACACCGGCCGGGGCCGGGGAGGGCTTTCGAGCCGTCCCCGGCCTTTGTCGTCCGTACACCGTCACCGTTGTCGCCTGTACACCGCCACCGTTGTCGTCCGTACCCGTCATCGTCTGTCGCCGTACACGTCACCGTTTGTCGTCCGTACACCATGACCAGGAGAAACACGTGCAGTTGGTAGTGGCGCGGATCGGTCGCGCCCACGGCATCAAGGGCGAGGTCACCGTCGAGGTGCGCACCGACGAGCCCGAACTCCGGCTCGGGCCCGGGGCCGTCCTGGCCACCGACCCGGCCGAGCGGGGGCCCCTGACGATCGAGACGGGCAGGGTCCACAGCGGCCGGCTCCTCCTCCGCTTCGAGAACGTCCAGGACCGCACGGCGGCCGAGGCGCTCCGCAACACCCTGCTGATCGCCGAGGTGGACCCGGCGCAGCTGCCGGAGGAGGAGGACGAGTTCTACGACCACCAGCTGATCGACCTGGACGTGGTCCTCGCCGACGGCACCGTGATCGGCCGGATCACCGAGATCAGCCATCTGCCGTCCCAGGACCTCTTCATCGTGGAACGCCCCGACGGAAGCGAGGTGATGATCCCGTTCGTGGAGGAGATCGTCACCGGGATCGACCTGGAGGAGCAGCGGGCCGTCATCGACCCGCCCCCGGGGCTCATCGACGACCGCGAGGCCGTCGTCGCCTCCGCGCGGGACGCCGGGGAGCAGGGCGACGGTCCGGCGGACGGGCAGCGGAAGGACGGCGCCTGATGCGGCTCGACGTCGTCACGATCTTCCCGGAGTACCTCGAACCGCTCAACGTCTCGCTCGTCGGCAAGGCGCGGGCGGCGGGCCGCCTCGACGTCCATGTGCACGACCTGCGGGACTGGACGTACGACCGGCACAACACGGTGGACGACACCCCCTACGGCGGGGGGCCGGGGATGGTCATGAAGACCGGTCCCTGGGGGGAGGCGCTGGACGACGCCCTGGCGGGCGGTTACGAGGCCGGGGCGCACTCACCGGTCCTGGTGGTCCCGACGCCCAGCGGCAGGCCCTTCACGCAGGAGATGGCCGTGGAGCTCTCCGGGCGCCCCTGGCTGGTCTTCACCCCGGCCCGGTACGAGGGCATCGACCGCCGGGTGATCGACGAGTACGCGACCCGGATGCCGGTCGTGGAGGTCTCCATCGGGGACTACGTCCTGGCCGGCGGGGAAGCGGCGGTCCTGGTCGTCACGGAGGCGGTGGCCCGGCTGCTGCCGGGTGTGCTGGGCAACGCCGAATCGCACCGGGACGACTCCTTCGCCCCCGGAGCCATGGCCGACCTGCTCGAAGGCCCCGTCTACACCAAGCCGCCCGAGTGGCGCGGACGCGGGATCCCGGACGTGCTGCTCAGCGGCCACCACGGCAGGATCGCGCGGTGGCGCCGGGACGAGGCGTTCCGGCGCACCGCCCTCAACAGGCCCGATCTGATCGAGCGTTGCGAGGCGTCCGGCTTCGACAAGAAGGACCGGGAGATCCTCTCCATCCTCGGCTGGTCACCGGAGCCCGGCGGGCGATTTTGGCGCAGACCCGAGGCCGTGGAAGAATAGGCCCGCTGTGCGTCCGGCGTGCGCCCCTGCCACAGGGGGAACGACGCCCGCCCGACGCGGCATCCACACTTTCCTCTCTCCCGTCGATGACCTGTGGCATCGGCGAAGAAAGCAGACAACATGGCTTCCCTGCTCGATGGCGTCAACGCCGCCTCGCTCCGCACCGACCTCCCGGCCTTCCGCCCGGGTGACACCGTCAACGTCCACGTGCGCGTGATCGAGGGCAGCCGCTCCCGTATCCAGCAGTTCAAGGGCGTCGTCATCCGCCGCCAGGGCGCGGGCGTCAGCGAGACCTTCACGGTCCGCAAGGTCTCCTTCAGCGTCGGCGTCGAGCGCACCTTCCCGGTGCACAGCCCGATCTTCGAGAAGATCGAGCTCGTCACCCGCGGTGACGTCCGTCGCGCCAAGCTGTACTTCCTCCGTGAGCTGCGCGGCAAGGCCGCGAAGATCAAGGAGAAGCGCGACCGCTGATTCCGCTCCGGCGCCCACAGGAGGGCCGGATAGGATTCGGCCCCGATGGACACCGAAGCACAGCACATGGAGCGCGATCGTTCCTCCGGCCCGGCAGACGGGACGGAGGAGGGGTCGCGCTCCACGCATGTCACGGCCCGGGGGACCGGGGGGATGTCCTGGGGGCGGGCCGTCTTCCTCGGCGCCCTCTGCACGGCCGCCCTGCTGCTGTTCAGCACATTCGTGATGCAGCCCTTCCTCATCCCGAGCGGGTCGATGGAACCCACGCTGCGGATCGGGGACCGTGTACTCGTCAACAAACTGGCGTACCGTTTCGGCTCCGAGCCGGCCCGCGGTGACGTGGTGGTCTTCGACGGCACCGGCTCCTTCGTCCAGGAGTCCTCCGACGGGAACACCGTGGCCGCGCTGCTGCGGGGAGCGGCGTCCTCCCTGGGACTGGCCGAACCCGGGGGGACCGACTTCGTGAAGCGGGTGGTGGGCGTGGGGGGCGACCGTGTGGTCTGCTGCGACAAGGGCGGCCGGCTCGAGGTGAACGGCGAGCCGGTCGACGAGGACTACCTGTATTCCGGCGACAGCCCCTCCCAGGTGCCCTTCGACATCGTGGTGCCCGACGGCACGCTGTGGATGATGGGCGACCACCGGTCCCACTCCCGGGACTCCAGGGACCATCTCGGGCAGCCCGGGGGCGGCATGGTGCCCGTCGACCGGGTGGTCGGGCGGGTCGACTGGCTGGGCTGGCCCCTGGGCCGGATCGGCTCCCTGGAGGAGACCGGTGCCTTCGACGGCATCCGGCCGGCGGGCCCGGACCATGGGTAGGCGGAGCCGCGGAGGCGTCCCGGAGCCCTCAGGCGACGGTCCCGGCCCCTCCAGCCCGCTGCCCACCAGGGCCGAGCGCCGCAGGCTGGCACGGAAGGCGGAGCGCCGCCGACGCCGGTCGGCGGTCAAGGAGATCCCCCTCCTCGCCCTGATGGCGCTGGTGATCGCGCTGGTGCTCAAGACCTTCCTCGTCCAGGCGTTCGTGATCCCGTCCGGGTCGATGGAGCAGACCATCAAGATCGGCGACCGGGTACTGGTGGACAAACTGACGCCCTGGTTCGGGGCCGGGCCCGAGCGCGGCGACGTGGTGGTCTTCCAGGACCCCGGGGGCTGGCTGCCGCCGGGCGAGGCCCCCGCCGGGGACCCGCCCGCCGGGGTCAAACAGGCCAAGGAACTGCTGACCTTCATCGGCCTGCTGCCCTCCGCGGACGAGCAGGACCTGATCAAGCGGGTGGTGGGGGTGGGCGGTGACACGGTCAGGTGCTGCGGGAGCGACGGCCGGGTCACCGTCAACGGCGAGGCGCTGGACGAGCCCTACCTGCATCCGGACAGTGATCCCTCCACCGTCCAATTCGAGGTAAAGGTTCCGCCGGGCCGCCTCTTCGTCATGGGCGACCACCGGTCCAACTCGGCCGACTCGCGCTTCCATCTCGACCAGCCCCATCAGGGCACGGTCTCCGAGGAACAGGTCGTCGGACGGGCTGTCGTCATCGCCTGGCCCCTCGGCCACTGGCGCAGGCTGGAGGAGCCGGCCACCTACGCGTCGGTGCCCGAGGGGCGTGCCGGGACGTCCGGGGCGAGCGGCCCGTCGAATAGTGTGGACCACCAGGATCCCAACGGAATGGTCCTGCTCCCGACCCCTGCGGAACTCCCGCTCGTTATGGGAGTGGTGGGCCTGCGCCGGATCGGGCGTGGGCGGTGGCACGGAGTGAGGAGTGGATGTGGGGGATTTGGCGGTCGGCGCACGATCCGGACACGACGGGCCCGAGGACCGGCCTTCGAACGGCGGGAGTCCGACGGGCCCGACGGGACGGGCGCCGGGTGACGGCGCCTCCGCGGGCTTCGGCCCTCCGGGCCCCTCGGGGCCGTCCGGTCCGGGCGGGGACTCCCCTGACGGAGGCGGGACGGACGGCAGGGACGCCGCACCGAAGAAGCCGCGTTCCTTCTGGAAGGAACTGCCGCTCCTCATCGGTATCGCGCTCATCCTCGCGCTGCTGATCAAGACCTTCCTGGTGCAGGCGTTCTCCATCCCCTCCGACTCCATGCAGAACACGCTGCAGCGGGGCGACCGGGTGCTGGTCGACAAGCTGACACCGTGGTTCGGGTCCGAGCCGGAGCGCGGCGAGGTCGTGGTCTTCCACGACCCGGGCGGCTGGCTGGAGGACACCGCGACGCCGGAACCCAACGCGGTGCAGAAGTTCCTGAGCTTCATCGGACTGATGCCCTCCGCCGAGGAGAAGGACCTGATCAAGCGGGTCATCGCGATCGGCGGTGACACCGTGGAGTGCAAGAAGAACGGTCCGGTCACGGTCAACGGCAAGGCACTGGACGACAAGTCCTTCATCTTCGAGGGCAACAGCGCCTGCGACGACGAGCCCTTCGGGCCGATCCACGTGCCCGAGGGCAGGATCTGGGTGATGGGCGACCACCGCCAGAACTCGCTGGACTCCCGGTACCACCAGGAGCTCCCGGGCCAGGGCACGGTGTCCGTGGACGAGGTCGTCGGCCGGGCCGTCGTGATCGCCTGGCCGGTCAACCGCTGGGCGACGCTGCCGATCCCGAGCACCTTCGACCAGCCCGGGCTGAACGCGATGGCGGGCGCCGCGGTGCCCGGCGCACTGGGCGTGGCCGGAGCGCTGCCCCTCGTGTTCTGGCGCCGCCGGAGGCTGACCCGCGACCGTACCGACGGGTAGGGTGCCCACGCGGGTCCACCGGGATCAGCGGTCGTCGATCTCCGATGGGGGAAGCACCCGGATGAGCGGAACGGGACGTGCGGGCGAGGGCCGTGGCCGGCTCGGCAGTGTGTTGTCGAATGTGGCCGTGGCCGTCGGCTGCGTGCTCTTCCTCGGCGGCTTCGCCTGGGCGGCGGTGGTCTACAAGCCGTACACGGTGCCCACCTCCTCGATGGAGCCGACGGTCGACCCGGGCGACCGGGTGCTCGCCGAGCGAATAGACGGTGACGACGTCAGACGGGGCGACGTCGTCGTCTTCACCGACTCGGTGTGGGGGGCGGTCCCCATGGTGAAGCGGGTCGTCGGCGTGGGAGGGGACACCGTCGCCTGCTGCGACGAGGACGGTCTGCTGACCGTCAACGGCAAGCCGGTCGAAGAACCGTATCTGCGGCCGGCCGGCGGTTCTCCGGAGTCCCGGGACCGCGCCTCCGGACAGGACTTCTCCGCGAAGGTGCCGAAGGACGGGCTCTTCCTCCTGGGCGACGAGCGCCACGGTTCCCAGGACTCCCGGGTCCACCTCGACGACGCCGGCCAGGGCTCGGTGCCGCGCAGCGCCGTACAGGCCCGGGTCGATGCCGTGGCGTGGCCCATGCACGGCATGATCGAGCGGCCCGCCGGCTTCGCGGCACTGCCCGGCGGGGTGTCCGAAACGGGCCCCCTGCCCCTCCAGGTCCTCGCGGCCGTGCTGGGCGCCGTACTGATCCTGGGCGGGGCCGTCCACGGCCCGGTCGCGGCCCGCGCCGCCCGCCGGCGCAGGCTCCGGGAGGTTGCCGCCGGTGCCCGGTGAGACGCGCAGGGTCGCCCGGGTGGTACTGCTGGACCCGGACGACAGGATCCTGCTGATGCACGGGTTCGAGCCGGACGACCCCTCCTCCACCTGGTGGTTCACCCCGGGCGGCGGCCTGGAGGGCGGGGAGACGCGCCAGGAGGCGGCGCGGCGCGAGCTCGCCGAGGAGACCGGTATCACGGAGATCGAGCTGGGCCCGCTGCTGTGGACCCGTCTCTGCTCCTTCCCGTTCGACGGGCGGCGGTGGCAGCAGGACGAGTGGTACTACCTGGCGCGTACGGAGCGTACGGAGACCGATCCGGGAGGGTTCACCGAACTGGAGCGGCGCAGTGTCTCCGGTCTGAGGTGGTGGACCTCCGACGAACTGCTGGCGACGCGTGAGACGGTGTACCCGACCAGACTCGCCGGGCTGCTGCGCACGCTGCTCGACGAGGGGCCTCCGGGTGATCCGCTGGTTCTCGCCCCCGAATTCGTCTGATCGCCCGGGGGCGCGGGCGGCTGGCGCACAATAGGGGAACGCACGGCTGAAGGGGAACATGCCATGAGCGCCGAGGACCTCGAGAAGTACGAGACCGAGATGGAGCTGAAGCTCTACCGGGAGTACCGCGATGTCGTCGGTCTGTTCAAATACGTGATCGAGACCGAGCGGCGCTTCTACCTCACCAACGACTACGAGATGCAGGTGCACTCGGTGCAGGGTGAGGTCTTTTTCGAGGTGTCCATGGCGGACGCGTGGGTCTGGGACATGTACCGGCCCGCCAGGTTCGTCAAGCAGGTCCGGGTGCTCACGTTCAAGGACGTGAACATCGAGGAGCTCAACAAGAGCGACCTGGAGCTGCCGGGCGGCTGAGCCGGGGCCTCGGCGCCGGGGGCGGATGTCCGGCGGGCGGGGGCCGCCGCCCGGGCGTGGGCCGGGCTGGAGGACTGTCGTGCGGGTCCGGGCGGGGCCGGGCCGGGTGGTCGTGCGGGCCGGTTGTGCGGCGTGTGGGCCGGGCGGGCGTGCGGCGTGTGGGTCAGGCCGGTTGTCACGCAGGGCCGGGCGGGTCGCCGTGCGGGGCCGGGGGACTGTCGGGCGGGCAGGGCGGGCCGTCGTACGTGCTGTCGTACGGGCCGGGATCCCACTCCTGCGGGTGGCCGGGATATCCACAACGGCCGGGTTATCCACCAAGATCCAACAGTGCGGGCGGTCCGGGGCAGAGTCGCTCCCGGAGGTGGTGCCGACATGAACGCACGGGGGGCACTCGGGCGGTACGGCGAGGATCTGGCGGCGCGGCTGCTGACCGAGGCCGGGATGGACGTGCTGGAGCGCAACTGGCGCTGTCGCGCGGGAGAGATCGACATCGTCGCCCGGGACGGCGACGCGCTGGTCGTCTGCGAGGTGAAGACCCGCAGGGCGGGTGCCTTCGAGCATCCGATGCAGGCCGTCACGCCGGCCAAGGCGGAGCGGCTGCGCAGGCTCGCCGGGATCTGGCTCGACCGGCACGGCGGACCGCCGCCGGGCGGGGTCAGGATCGATCTGGTCGGAGTGGTCCTGCCCGGCCGCGGGGCCCCGGTCACCGAGCACGTGCGGGGGATGGCCTGATGGCGTTCGCACGGGCGTGCTCGGTGGCGCTGGTCGGCGTCGAGGGAGTGGTGGTGGAGGTCCAGGCCGACCTGGAGCCCGGGGTGGCGGCCTTCACCCTGGTCGGGCTGCCGGACAAGAGCCTGGTCGAGAGCCGGGACCGGGTGCGGGCCGCGGTCGTCAACTCCGGGGCCGAGTGGCCGCAGAAGAAGCTCACGGTGGGCCTGTCGCCCGCCTCGGTGCCCAAGGGCGGTTCGGGCTTCGACCTAGCGAACACTGGAAAAACCCACACCTAAAGTGCCAGGCTGTGGGCATGAGCCCCACTCTCCGAGCCGCCATCGACACAGCCGCAGGCGGACGTCAGCGCGCCGTCATCTACTGCCGCATCAGCCGCGACCGCGAAGGCGCCGGCCTCGGTGTCACCCGCCAGCGCGAGGACTGCGAGGAGCTGGCCGAGCAACTCGGCCTTCAGGTGGTCGAGGTTTATGAGGACAACGACCTGAGCGCCTACTCCGGCAAGCCACGCCCCGACTACCGGCGGATGCTCGACGACCTGCGAGACGGGCGTGCAGGCACCGTCCTGGCCTGGCATACAGACCGGCTCCACCGCTCCCCGGCCGAGCTGGAGGAGTACATCGACGTGTGTGAACCCCGCCGGGTCGAGACGCGGACGGTGAAGGCCGGTCACCTGGACCTCACCACCGCCACCGGCCGGATGATCGCCCGGCAGCTCGGCGTGCAGGCCCGGTACGAGGTTGAGCGCATGGTGGAGCGGCAGCGCAGGAAGCGTGACGAGATGGCCGCCAAGGGGCAGCACTTCGGGGGACGTCGCCCCTTCGGGTGGGAGAAGGACGGCATGTCCCCCATCGAGTTCGAGTTCGACTGCATCCGGGAAGCCGCCCAGTCCATCCTCGCGGGCGCGTCACTGCGGTCCCTCGCAGCAGGCTGGGAAGCCCGGGGGATCAAGACCAGCACCGGCAGCACTTGGAAGGGACCTGAGGTCCGCAGCATGCTCCTGCGCCCCCGAAATGCCGGCATCGTTCAGCACCGTGGCGAGGAGGTAGGGGCAGGACAGTGGCCTGCGCCGCTGGACGAGGGAACCTGGCGGTCCGTGTGCGCGGTCCTTACCGACCCGGCCCGGCGACTTGCCCCGGGCAACGAACGTAAGTACCTGGGGTCTGGGGTGTACCTTTGCGGGCTCTGTGCGGACGGCACGACGATGCGGGCCGCCACGTCGAACTCCCGGAACCCCGGGTCGGACACGCGGTACTGGGGGGCGTATACCTGCCGGGACAAGAAGCATCTGTCCCGCCGCCGAGACCTGGTTGACGATGCGGTGCAACTGGCGCTTCTGGACCGGCTGGCTCAGCCGGACGCTGCGGACCTTCTTGCGCAGCGCGAGAACCCTGTCGATGTCCGTGGAGCGCAACGGGATATGCGGGAGGCCCGGGCCACGCTGGACGAGCTGGCATCTGCGCTCGGCTCAGGAGCCATGGACATGCGCTCGTACCGGGTGGCGTCCGAAACTGCCCGCGCCCGTCTCGCCGCGGCTGAGGCGACGATGTCGCGGGCGGTCACGGTGAATCCGGTGGCAGCGCTCGTAGATGCTGACGACCCGGATGCGGTGTGGAACGAGATGGATCTGTCCCGACGGCGTGCGGCTGTGGCATATCTCATGACGGTGACGATTTTGCCGGCTCGGGTGGGTCGGCAGCCGGGTGGTGGGTACTGGGATCCGGAGTCGATCCGGATTGAGTGGAAGTAGGTGCGCCCCCGCCGTGATGGCGGGGGCGCTGTGCCTTCCGTGCAGCCTGGGGAGCGTACAGCGGAGGGCCGTTAAGGGGAGCGGAGTATTCCGGCTCTCGCATCCTGCATGATCGTTAGTTTTATGGTCAACCCTAAAGACAAATGATCATGGTGCCCGCGACCGTGGGCAGGTGTACCACCAGCCGATGCCCAACGAGCGGGTCCTCGCCCGCCGCCGTGCCATCGGCGACCGCATCCGTGCCGCACGGCTGTACGCGAACCTCACGCAGGAGAAGGCGGCCCTTCGCTCCGGGATTGGGCTCGACTCGTACAACCGCATCGAGCAGGGCCACGCCAGCCCGCGGCTGGACTCCCTGATCCGGATCGCCGACGCGATCGGCGTGCCCCTCTCGGACTTGGTCGGGGAGTAGCCCTGCCCGCGGCCGGATCGGCGGCGGCCGCGGGCAGGGAGTCAGCGCCGGGCCCGAGCCCGGTCGAGGGCGCGGGCCTCAGCGAGGCGGGCTTCGCGGGTCTGCTGCAGCCAGATCAGATTCGCGAGCACGGGATCCGAAGGCGCGGGGCGCGGGCGCGAGCGGGGACGCTTCTTTCCGGTCACTCGCCGAAATCCTCCTCGGCCTCGATGTAGGCGGCCCGTAGGTCTGCACCCTCCGTGCACGCGGTGGTGCGGCAGGCCGCGCACCCGTCAAGGTGCGCGATATATCCCCGGTACGCGGCGGCCAGAGCTATGGCCCGCGCTTCACCGGCGCTCACCGGCGGGACTCCCGCCAGGCGCGGCCCAGTCGTATGGCCGTGACGCACGGTCTACCGGCCAGGCAGGTGCCGCACGTCTCGGGGTGCCGAACATACCGCCGGTACGCGGCCTCCGGCCGGGAGATAGTGGTGGCCATCAGGACCGCCCTCCACTGTGCCGGGCCGCGAGCGCGGCATGCAGTCGCACGGGGTCGACCAACAGGCCAGAGCCGTCCGGAGGGGAAATCCAGTACGAACCCGGTGGCTCGAGGACGGAAGGACTCGGCACTGTCAGCCAGTGCCCCTCGCCCAGCAGACGGGTGCCGAGGTCGTCGGCCCATGGGGTGGCGACGGGCACGAGGAAGAACACGCTGCGCCCGACCGGGTCGTGGATGGTGGGGCCCTGAACGCCGGCGGCCGCGGCCAGGCCGTCATGTGCCGGCGCCATCACGGCGCACCAACGCCGACCGAGAGGAAGAACAACTAAGCGGGCGGCCCGCAGCCAACGCGCAGCGTGCCCTCCGTCCGGGTCCGCCTCGGCCAGCCAGGTCTCGGCGGTGATCGTGGCATGCATGAGTGATCCCCTCACTCGCGGATGAGTGAGGGGATCATCGCTCACAGCAAGGTGCGGCCCGCGCACAATGTGTGCGGATGGATTTTCACCGAACCGCTTGACAGACCATCAGACGCCAGCCCGGCGCGCGAATGCAGCCAGCCGGTCATCCTGGTGCCGGTCCATCCGCACCAGCGCGGCCGCCGTGTGCCGCACCGTCGGGTGATACCGGGTGTGCGCCGGGCTGATTCCCCGCGCCACCGCCAGATCCGCGTACGCCCCCTGTCGGTCGCCCTCTGCCAGACGGGCGGCCGCGATGTCGATGTGGTGGTGCGACGCCCGTTCCTTCGCAATGCCGGTCGGGAGCTCCCACTCCGTACGGTCCTGCTCGGCCCCCCACTCCCGCAGCCGGGCCAGGGCCCGCTCGGTGTCCCCGGAGTCGATCATGGATGCTGCTTCGTGGATCCGTACGTTCGTCGGGCCGAAGGACATCTCGTAGTGGGTGCTGTCACCGGGCAGGAGGCCGGCCGCCGCGCGGGCCTCGGCCAGCCGCTGCGCCGCCCGGCCCGGCTGCCCGTCGCGCGCTTCGAGGATCGCCAGCTTCAGCAAAACGGCGCCCTGTACCGCGATCTGTGCCTCCGTCAGCGACGCCTCGGGCGCCAGGCGCTCGATCTCCTGCTCCAGGCCCTCGAGGAGACGGCGGGCGGAAGCGTACGCACCCATGCGGATCATGGCGCCGCTCTTGAGGTACGCGGCGGTGACCTGCATGAGCGGGTCACCGGACCGGTCCGCCGCCCAGTGCACCCGCTCCACCGCGGTGAGGCTCAGGTCGTGGTAGCCCAACTTGTGCGCGAGCGAGTTCGTGGCCCGGTAGCCGCGGGCCAGCCACCAGAACGCCCGCTGCTGCTCTTCGCCCCGGGACGCCAGGGCCACGTGTGTGAGCTCGGCCAGCAGCCCCGGGAGGAGCGGCCCCATCGGGGCGTACTGCCCGTCCTGCCGCATCTGCGCGACGTGGTCCATTTCGGCAGCCAGAACAGCGAGCGGTCGTGGTGCGACGTCCAGGGTGTCGGGGTTGTCGTAGGTGAGGAGGATCCGGCGGAGCTCCGGGATGACGGATTGGATTTGATCCTCGGTTTCGCCCCCGTTGATGTAGGGCTGGCCGGTCAGTCGGTCCGGGCCGACAGCCAGCGCGCGGGCGAGCTGGGCGACGAGCCCCGGTGACGGGGTGCGTCGGCCGGACTCGACCTTCTCCAGCAGGCTGACCGAGATGGTGACCCGCTCGGCGAGCTGCCGCACGCTGAGCTGCCGCACTTTGCGGAGCTCCCGGATGCGCTCGCCAACGTGGTGGTGTGTGCTCATGCTGCCCCCAGTGCGCGACGTCGGGCTGCCAGCGTACGAGGAGAGGTGGCTGGCTGGAGGGTCGCGGGCGTGAATTTCTGGGACCGGGCGTAGGATCCCGCGGTGGCAATCGAACTCTCTGACGAACTGATCGAGCTGGAACGCGCGGCATGGGTGGAGGTGCAGGAGCACCGGCTGACCGTGCCCACCGCGGCCGCGGTGCAGGCGGCGATCACCGCCCACGCGGAAGCGACCGGGACGTCCCGGTACGAAGTCGAGGCGGCGCCGAAGCGGGCCGTCCGGCACCCGGAAGAGTGATCGCCTTCGCGGTGTCGCGAAGGTGAAAACGGCTGTCGCTTTACGGGCACCCGCAAAGTGACGGCCCGGCACCCCGAGGCTGACGCCTGACTGGGAAAATTAGGTACCCCCTTGCTTTTTTGTTAGGTACCCCCTAATGTTCTGGGTGTCGGGAGGAACGGCCTCCCGCAAACACCGGGGGAACCCATGAACCGCACCGACATCGCCGACCAGGTCCACCTCACCCTCGACGGCAACATCGACTCCTTCGACCTGGACGCGATCCTCGACGACCTTGCCGAAGCTGGCGTCACCAACAGCGTGGACGACATCGACTCCACCACCTACTGGGAGATCATCAACCGGCACGACACCGGCGCACAGGCCGAGGAGCAGGCCGAAAAGGCCCACGCCGCCTACCTCCAGGCCGAAGCCGCCTACAAGGCGGCCACCGTCGCCCGACAGGTCGCCTTCGCCACGGCCATCAACGCCATGGGGCGCGGCGGAAACGCCATCCTCTCCAAGAAGATCGGGCTGTCCGCACCCACGGTGAAGAGCATCGCCGACCGAGGCCGCGAAGTCCTTGCGGACCGGGCACCCGGCACCTGAGCCCAGGTACGACAAAGAGCCCCCTGCCCGGCGCATGGCCAGGCAGGGGGCGTACACGTTCACGGGCGGCGGCGCTCCAGCAGCGCAGCCACCTGCGGGGCAGTCGTCGGCGGTGGCTCCTCCGGGGCGCCCGTCCGCCGGCACACCAGCGCGTCCGGATCCCCGGGCGGCGGCTGAAGGCTGTACCCGTCAGGGCAGGCCGGGCCGGCCGCACCGTCCCGGCCATCCGCACCGGGCGGCCCCGCCGGCCCAGCCACACCCTCCGGGCCCGGAGGACCAGCCGGGCCAGCTGGACCAGGTGGGCCAGCAGGACCCGCCACCCCCGCGGCCCCGTCCACCCCGTCCGTACCGGGTACCGGGGGCACCGACCGCCCCGGTACCCCCTGCTCCCCGCGCGGCCCCGCCGGGCCGGACGGGCCAGCCGGCCCCGGAACCGGCACCGGCACCGCCGCCCGGTCCCGGAGGTCATCCACCGCGGCCGCCGGGTCCGGGGCCGCCGGCGTCCCGCCCTCCGCCGTAATCTGCGCGCGGAGCGTCCGCACGTCCGTCGCCAGCGTTGACACTGCATCGCCGCGCCGGTCCGCCTCGGCTGCGACGTTCGCGGTGCGCTGCGCTTCGGCGTCAATGCGCAGCCAGACCAGGACGATCGCACCGGACAGCACAGCGAGGACGGCGGCGACGGCAAGCGACCGCCAGCGGCGGGCCAGAATCCCTTCGGGGCGGTGGCGGGTCACGGGGTGGTCCTCCGTAGGTCAGCGATCTGTCGGTCGCGGTCGGCGATTTCGGTCTCCAGCCGGGCGATCTGCGCCTGGAGTGCGGCCCGGTCGGCCCTCTCAGCACGCTCGTTGGCCAGCTCGGCGTAAGCGGCGGTGAGTTCGGCGCGCAGCTCGTCCCGCTCGCGGCGGAGGGCGTCGCGCTCCTCCTGGAGGTTGTCGACCAGGCCGCCGTACCCGGTCATGACCGCACCCTGGTGGGTAGCCCTCGCGTTGGTGCGTTGTCCGATCAGAGCAGCCGCGGCCGCTGCGAGCCCGACGACGATGGTCCCGACGGCGGCGAGCGTCGCAGCGTCCACGTGCGTTCCTCCTGGTACGAGGTGGTTCAGACGCCCCGGGCCAGGGACGCGGAGTGGGTGACGGCCCGCCACCGGGCGACGAGACCCTTCACCAGGGACAGCGCGGCACCGACCCCACCGACGGCGGCGGCCTGCCACATGCCGATGTCGAACGGCGTGGTCAGCACCAGCCCGCCGACGAACGCCTGCAGGAACGTCGCGATGACGCGCTCGGCCAGGTCGCGGGCGTAGGTGCGGGCGCCCTTGATGACGGTCTCGGTGGACGGGAGCAGGGGATCGGTCACGGTCAGTTCTCCATTTCCAGGCGCACGCGGACGTCTTCCAGGCGGGTCTCGATTCGGGCGATCAGCGCGTCCACGTCGACCGCGGTGTTGCGGGTGGCGAGCGCCTCGGCCAGTGTCCGCACCGTCGCGGTGGTGGCGTCCAGCGAGCCCTGCAGAGCTCGGACTCGGGCGTGGATGTCGCGAACGTAGCTGTCCGCGGTCCAGTGGGTGTTGCCCTTCGCGGCCGTGGACGGCGACGGCAGGATGCCGTCGGTGGTCCAGATCTTCTTGACGTCGTCGGTGCTCAGCGGCACGGCGGTGGTCTCCTTCGGTGGGGTGGTGGGCGCGGGGGTCTTGCCGGTGGCGCGGGCGACGATCCCCGGAAACACCACCTCGCGGAACTGCTTGATGCGGGCCTTGCCCGGGCACGCGGTGCCCGACGTCGACCACTGGGGGAACATCGAGTGCCAGCCCATCCCCGGGTCGCTGTGCGTGCGGCAGATCCGCAGCGGGATGCCGTGCATCTGGTGCAGCCACACCCCGAGCCGGATCAGCTCCTCCACCTGGGCATCCGTCCACGGGTCCGAGCCCTGGAGGTTCGATGCGGTCTCGATACTCACCGCACCCGAGCCGTCCGGCCGCCGGTTTGCCCCCGCGTTCGCGTCGGCCCGGGTCTCCGTCCCGATGAACTGCCCGAGATCGCCCTCGTACCCGAGGGCGAAGTGGGACTCCAGATTCGTGCTGTCCCGCCAGTACTCGTAGACCCGCTTCGCGGTCCACGGGGCGATGATCGAGTGGACGATGAACTGCGTCGGCCTGATCGCGGGCTGGCTGTCCGACTCCGGTTGCAGCTCGTACTTTTTGGCCCTCGGATACCAGGCCATACGGTCCTCCAGACATGCAGAAGCCCCGGCCGGGCGGCGCGGAGCGGGCGGTGTGCGGGTGGGTCAGGTGGCGGTCTCGTACGTCAGCGCGATCGTGAGGCGGGCCCCGGCCGCCCAGGTCACCGGCACCGTGGCCGACGCCCACGACAGGGTGTGAGGGCTCCCCGACGTCGGGAAGAAGATCTGCCCGACGGTCGCACCGCCGCCCACGTTGATGTGGCCGGCGATCCGCGCGGACATCAGCACGTGGGCGTCACCCACCTGCGAACCTGTGGCCGCGGACGTGAACGGCAGGCTGAGCGCCCACCCGCCGGATCCGTAGGTGGTGGTGGAGCCCATGCTGATGTCGATTCGGACGTGGCAGGTCCGGCCGACCTTCATGTACCGGCCCGTCACGACCGCGTTGCCGTAGACGGGGTTCGACGTGGCGCCGGTCCATGCCGGGGTGTATGCCGTCCACGCGTCCAGCACGCTGTTCCACTGGTCGCGGATTTCAGCGTTGAACGTGGCACCGGTCGGGGTTTCCCCGGACGCCCAGGTGCGGGGGGTGGTCGTCACGGCTGCGGCACCTCCGGGTCAGGGTCGGCCGGCACTTCCGGGTCCGGCTCCGGCTCCGGACGGTTCGGGTTGCGGGGGTCGTCCGGATGCCACCAGAACCGGGACACCCCGAGAGCGAGGGCCGCCTGCTCGGCGGCCCCGATGTCCTCGGGCACGATCAGTGGCACCCAGTCCCGCTTGCACTCCACGCACCCGAACCGGGGGTCGCGGACGGACACGATCCATGCGGCCCGGCAGGCGTCGCACTCGGCGAGCCAGCGCCCGTCGTCGATCCGCGCGTACAGCCCGGGGTGGTCGGGAACCGTCTCGGTGGGCACGGGCACCCGGCGTGACAGGCGGTACTCCGCCCACCGGTAGATCAGCTCGGCCCCGGGAACCTGCGACCAGTCCTGTGCGGGCTGACCGCGCCGGGGCGGCGGGGGCAGGTAGTACGTTTCGGCCTGGACGATCGCGTCGGCAGGCAAGGCAGATGACGCCATGAGGTGCCCTTTCAGTAGGCGAGTCGGGAGGTGCCGCCGAGGATTCCGTAGACGGGGTCACCGATGACCCAGACGGAGTCGGTGGATGATGCACTGGTGCGGAACTGGATGACGTGGCTGCGCTCGCGGAGGGTCTCGGTGTAGCCCTCGACCGTGACCCGGAGGTCTGCGGCGGTGGCCTGCTCTGGCAGGTCGTACACGGTGAAGTACGAGCTGATGTCGGCGTCGAGGATGTCGAGGTACTCCGGCATCGTGTGCGCCTCGATCGGTACCTCTCGCAGCTCCGGCTCCGGGTCCGCGTACCTGGACACAATCCAGGACGCAGCGTCCACCACGCTGTTGTCCGACGTCTTCAAGAGGGTGAGCTGCTTCTCGTACAGCCCGTACGCGAGGATGCTGCTGCGGGCCACGACCCGCTGTGTCGCCCCGCCGGGCCGGGACGCCTCTACGGAGTTCGTGAGTTTCTGGTCGTCGTCGGCCAGCTGCACCCCCGGCTCCAGGTCGGCATACGAGATCGCGAACGCCTCGTCCCCGCTGTCGGGGTTGTAGCGCAGATCCCGGCTCTGGTACGCCAGGCCGAAGTAGTCCCGCTCGGCGTAGAGCCTGCCACTCTCGGTGGCTTCGACCTCCCGGAGCCGGGACACCACCGTCCCGCCGGCCTCACCCTGCCCGGCCACCGGATCATGCAGGGCGCCGAGGACGGTCACGGAGGTGACGCCCGCGTACCGAGCGAGACGCGCCACCCGCAGATCCGCTGTCTCCCCGGAGTACGCGGTCATCCCGGCCTCGTAGTGGGTGGCGAGGACCGCCCCGATCGGGGCGCTGGGCTGCACCGTATACAGGGCCAGATGCCCGATGCTCCCGGCCCAGAGGCGGCCAGATGCGTAGGCTCCGACCGTCAGCTTCCGCAGCTCCACCACGATCCACGGGTGGTCGCCAGAGAGCGGGGCCCCGTCGATCCACACCTGACGCAGCACCTCGTCGTACGCCAGGTGGTGCCACTGCCCGTCGGCCAGGTTGCCGGTGGAGTAGACGATGGGGCTGCTGAGGAACCCGTCGTACGACGACTCCACCTGCAAGGCCCCGGTGGCGCTCAGCGACCACACCAGCTGGTAGATGGTGGTGGCGGACGACAGCCCGAAGATCACCCGGCCAGGGGTGGTGGTCTGGAACCAGCACTCCATCATGTTCCACCCGGCGCCCGACGCGGACTGAAACTGCTGGCCCAGGTCCGAGGCCAGGTACTTCCCGACCGTCGCGGACACGGGAGTGAACAGCGGCAGCACCTCGGAAGCGGCGGCCGGCCCCGGGGCGGCCCCGAGATCGAGAGTGCCACCGCTGCTCAACTGCACGACGGACAGCGGCCCGGCCGTGGTGCCGGACAGGTCACCGGCTGACGTGCTGCCGGTGGGCTCGGTGAGCGGATAGTAGGCGAGCGGCCCCGTCGCCACGATCTCCTCGGTGAGGCACGACCGCAGCGGCGGCAGGCGGTTGAGGCGCTTGAACAGGTCGGTCGCCGAGATGGCCACCGAACTGGCCAAGCCCTCCCAGGCCACCGGCCACTCGTTGACCGTGCCGTAGAAGCGGGGCCGGATCACCGCGCCGAGGTAGTCCCACTCCACGTAGTCCCCGGTACCACCCGTACGGGCGGCCGTGAACGACAGCATCAGGACGTTGGACACAGCCCACGTCGGGGTGGCCATGGTGCGGCGAACCGTCCAGTCCCACCCGTCCCCGGACGTCTCCCAGTACACGACCCCCGAGGTCTCCCGGATCCGGACCCACAGATGATCGATGCCTGAGTACGGCAGGTCCACCGACGCGGCGTCAGAGAAGCCCACCTCGCTGATACACCGGAGAGTTCCGGCGACCGCGTTGTACTGAAAACCCAGTCGGGTCCCCGCGGTCTGGCTGTCCAGCAGCAGGTTGACCCGCACCGACGACGACCCGTTGACCGCGGGCAGGGTGGCCAGGCGCACGCCGACAGCGGAGCCGGGGAGGGTCCACTCCCGGACCGACTGTAGACCGGCTCCGGCCCCGGGGGTGACCGGGATCCGGGCCCGGCCACCCGCCGCGCCCGCGCCGCCGTACGCGTTGGCCCACAGGCTGCTCAGGGCGGGCGCGTCGAAATCGTCGCCCAGCATCGACAGCGGGTACGGGCCGCTCCCGGTCCGGGTCGGGTAGTGCACGGCGGAGACCCGGATCGGTGCGTTGCGCCGCACGAACGGGAAGAACGGCGAGTCCGGGTTACCCGGGGTGAGCGCCCCGTCCTGGTTGTCCAGGGTGAGGGTGGCCGTCCCGGGCTGTGTCTCGGACAGCTCGTCCGACGCACCCCGGGTGATGGTCACCCCCTGCACCATGTCGACGCGGGGGGTGATGTCCGTCCACGTGATCGTCCACGGGTACTGGACCAGCCCACCCCACCCCATTTCCACCAGGATTGCCACCGGCTACCTCCCCACGTTCAGGCTGACCGTCGCACCCTGCGCACGGCCGTACCGCACCAGGACCCGCTGCATCTCCCGGCCCACCGCCACC
Source organism: Streptomyces nitrosporeus (assembly GCF_008704555.1). Classification (NCBI taxonomy): domain Bacteria; kingdom Bacillati; phylum Actinomycetota; class Actinomycetes; order Kitasatosporales; family Streptomycetaceae; genus Streptomyces; species Streptomyces nitrosporeus. Next base: position 2,017,600 of record NZ_CP023702.1, on the reverse strand, counting down.
GGGTCCATCGCCTCATGCACGACGACGTTGATGTTGTAGACGACCCCGCCCACCCCGGCCCCGGCGACCGCAGGCCGGCCGATGACCGGCCGCATGCCGGACATCCGCCCGGCGACCGCGCCCATCGCCCGGTCCAGAACCGGCAGCTGGTCGACAGCGCCCTTGGCGATGCCCTCGGTGAAGTAGCCACCGGACACCGCTGCCACGGTGGACGGGCTCTTGATTCCGAGGGCCTTGCGGATCGCCTTGTCCATCGCCTTGGCGATCTTCACCATCTGCTTCTCGATGGCGTCCTGCTGGGAGTCCAGCCCCTTCAAGTACCCCTTCCCGGCGTTCTTCCCGCTGTCGTACATCACATCCGCACCCAGGCCACCCAGCGTATTTGCCGCCTTGTCGAGGTGGCCCTGCGTGGTGTTGATGGCCTTGAGGGCGGAGGTCCCCATCCCGGCCAGAGCGGACGCGTAGGCGTACCCCTGGTCCGGCCCCATGTTCAGCACCTGCTGGAGCAAGGACTTGCTGAGACCCCGCTTGGCCAACGTCTTGATGTACCGGGCGAACTGGTTGATCTTGTTGAGCTTCTGCTGCAACCCGGCCTGAATGCTGCCCGCGGTCACTTCTTCATCTGCCAGACCCAGGTTGCTGAGCCCGGCTGCGGACTTCGCGTTGGACGTCAGCTCCGCCCGGTACTTGTTCGCCGCGTCGATCCGAGCCGCGATCTTGTCCCGCGCGGTGGCCAGCGCCTGGAGCTTCTTCGTGTCCTTCGTGACCAGCGCGACCAGCTTGCTGTCCTTGCTGGTCTTGACGCCCTCCCACGCCTTCCAGATGTCGGCGACCAGGTCCCGCGCGGTGGCCTTGATCTTCTCCTTCGACCCGGTCAGACCGAGGATCAGCCCCTTCCCGACGTCCTTCATCAGGGCCTGCATCTTCTTCGACGGCGACGCGATCTCCAGCTCCGCCCGGACACCGGCCGTCACCGCCGCCGCCATCACCCGAGCCGACGCATCGACCCCAGCCGTTGCACCACGCAGCCCAGCGGACAGGCCACGACCCGCCTCCACACCAGCACCGGCCAGGCTGCCGCCCGCACCCGACATGGTGCTCGCCATGCCGAGGCGGCCCTCGTTGATCGCGGCGAGGAACCGGGCGCCGTACTTCGCGACGCTCTTGGCCCGCACGACGAACTCGCCGTTGCTGACCTGGGCCAGGATGCTGTCCGACGTTCCGGTGCCGGGGCCGGTCACCATGCCGCCGCCGGGGTAGCCGACCAGACCGCCAGACGCGTACTTCAGCGTCGACCCGTAGGACCCCGCCTTCCGGGCCGCACTGGAGTCGCCGACCGTGACATACCGGGTGGTGATCGTGACCGACTTGTCCCGCAGGTTCGCCAAGGCCCGCTCGGCATTCGCGATCTTGTTCTTCAGGTCGGAGATGTCGGCCAGCACCTTGGCCCGCCGCGAGTCCGGGACCGACTTCAGCTGGGCCTTCGCGGACCCCAGCTTCGCCTGGAGATCCTCCAGGTTGCCCTTGAGCTTCGCCGTCTTGTCCGGCGTCCGCAGGATCTGATCCGCCAGCGCCTTCGCCTCGGCCCTGTTCAGGCCCATGGCGTCAGCCGTACGAATCAAGGTGCTGCGGCCCCGGGCGTAGATCCCGGTGACCGTCGACCACGACGCACCCGACTGCCGGGCCTGCGCCGCCGCCTCGTCGGTTTTCGCCGCGAGGTCGTTCAGCGCGGTCGCCGCCGTACGGGCCTTCTCGCTGTTGAGGTTGAGCTGCCCACCGGACATGGACAGGGCGTCACGGTTGCCCTTGATCGCGGCCGTCGCAGCATCGACCGCCGCCTCGAACCCGATCATCCCGCCCAGGCCAACACGGTGCTGGTCGTTCAGAGCCTGGATGCTCTGGCGCAGCCCGTCCGCGCTGGCCTTCTGCGCGTCCAGCTTCGCCTGCACCTGCTGCGCCTGCGCACCGAACAAGCCCATGCTCTGCGCGGCCAGCTGCTGCTCGAACGCAGCGCCCTCCAGCGCCTCCTTGTACTCGGTGAGCCTGGACTCCAGACCAGACGCCGCGTACCCGGCCTCACCCATCTGCCCCCGGATCCGGGACAGGGCAGCCGCCGCCAAGTCGGCCTTCCCGGACCCCACCAGCCCCGCCAGGGACTGGTCGAGCGCCTCGACTTCCTTCTTCGCGTCCTTCAGCGAGACAGGACTGTCCTTGAACTTCTTGAAGAAGTCGTCGGTGGTGGTGGCGCCGAGGATGTGAAGGGAGGCCAAAAGGCTGCTCAGGTCCTTACCGAAGACCCTGGCCGCCTCGCCTGCGACCTTCCCGGAGTCGGCGAACCGCCCCATGGACGCAGAGAGCTTGTCGATGTCGGGGGCCGTATTCTTCCCCCGGGACGACAGCTGCTCCAGCGTGAACACCAGCAGGCCGAGACCCACACCCGCCACTGCCAACCTCGCGGTCCGGGACATCGCGCCGATACCGGCCGTCACCGCACCCAGCCGAGTCGGGGCCGCAGCCGCCGCCGCGCGCACCGCCACAAGCTCGGCGGTGAACGCGGCCAGTGCGGCCTGCCCAACGCCCATGCCAGCCGCGGCGATCCGGGCCAGCTTGAGGGCCACGACCAGCTGCAGGACAGTACTGACGGCCTCGGGAGGGATCGCCGCCGCGATGCCCGACAGGCCGCGGATGATGTCGAGCATCGACACCCCGATGCCGGACGCGCCGACGAGGACGTTCTTCAGGGCGTCCCCGATGTTGCCCAGGGTGTCCGCGACGACGGGCCCCTGAGCGCGGGCGTAGGCCATGAACTCGGACAGCCCGCCGCCCACCCGCGCACCATCGGAGGTCCGGATCAGGTTGACGAGCGCGGTGTTGACCCGGGCCAAGGTGCCCGTCGCGAAATCGGTGAACCGGCGGTTCAGCCCGTCGAGCCCGGGAGACGCCATACCGCCGGCCAGGATGGTGAGCATCCGGTCCAACTCGCGGGATGTCCCCCGCACCAGCCCCGTCGTCGCGGGCAGAGCCGCGCTGAGCAGGGACAGCCCCTTGACGACCGGGGCCAGAGTGTCCCCGGACAGGCTGGCCGACCACGCCTTGTACTCGTCCTTCAGGACCGACAGGCTGGCCGCCGCCTCCCGAGCCGCCGGAGGCAGGTCAGCCATCACCCGCGCGTACTCCACCTGCGCGGTGACAGCCTCCTGCGAGGTCTTCCCCGACTTGGCGACCGCGTCGGTGTACTTCTTCTCCGCCTCGGCAGCCTCCGTCAGCGCGAGGATCTGCGGGACCACCGCAGCAGCGACCGCACCCATCGCCACCGCGACCGCCCCGGCGCCGGCCGCGAGCGGTGCAAGGGACGCGGCCACCGGGATTGCGGCCGGTGCGAGCGAGATCAGCGACGCGACGAGCCGGCCGCCGGCCGTGGACGCCCGGTCCGCGACCGTAGACCAGTCCGCGGTGCTCTGCCGGACGCTGCCCACCGCACCGCGGGCGACCTGCGCGGCAGCTGCGGCGCTGATGAAGCGCCCGTTCAGTTCGCGGAGGCGGCCGTCCGCGCCGCGGGTGAACGTGCGGATGTCGTCGTCCGCGCCTCGGGCCGCGCGCTGGAGGCGGCGCCGGAAGTCCTCGGCGCTCTCACCGGCGCGGCGCAGGACCGGAGTCAGCCCGTCGCGCCCATCAAGGACGAACGTCAACCGCTCAGCCATCACTCACCTCCGGATTGCAGGGCCTGCTGGTGGGCGTCCATCCAGACGACGAGCGAGTAGAAGTCGTCGACCAGCTGCCGATCGACGACCGTCGGCGGCATGGTCAGGAGGTGGGCGAAGAGTCCGAGGTACTGGGCCCGGAGATCCGGGATGTCGAGGGCGAGGAGCTCGTCTGCTCGGGTGCGTCCGCCATCTCCGGCACGGCCTCGCCCGCGGGGGCTTTTCCCGCCTCGGCCTCGGCCCGGCACTTCTCGATGTAGGCCCGCGCGTGATCGGGGTCCGCCGCGCTCTTCGGCGCCCCACTCAGGGCCACCACCACCTGGTCTACGGTGACGTCCGGATCGGCGAGCCCCAGCGCGAAGCCGGCGTCGACCCAGTCCTCAATTTCATCCTTGTCGTAGAGGGTGGTCAGCTCGTCGACGCCAGGGTCGAAGTCCCCGTACCGCAGCGTCGGGTCCTGTCGCTTCCGCAGGACCCACACCACCGCCCGCATGGCGTCGAGGTCGTCTTCGGCCAGACCCTCCCGGACCTGCGGCCACGTCTTGTCGATGGTCCGGGCGACGATCGACGCCTCCGACGTCCGGAGCGTCCGGGCGTCGTACCGCTCGGGGTCCCCGCCAGCGGGCGTATACGAGATGATCAAGGGGTGCTCCTATTTATTCGAGTCGGCGGCGCACGTCGTCCAGGACGCGCGCGACCTCGGCTTGCATGCGGGGGGTGTGGCGGCGGACCGGCCCGTCCCACCACAGCGGGGTGGCCGTCTGCTGCGTCCAGCGGCTGCGGTTGCCGAAGACGGGATGGCGCAGGCGGCCCTCATTCAGGCGGGTCAGCACACCCATCGGGATGTCCGGGGGCAGGCGGCCCTTGTCGACCCAGACCCGGGCCCCCGGATTGCCGCCGGTCCGGACGCTGATCCGGATCGCCTGAGCGATCGACGCCCGCAGCGGACGGCGCGTCGGCGACGGGCCACCGCGCTTCCCCGACCCGCGGCCGGCCGACCGAATCGACAGGCCCCGAATCGAGGACTGGAGGTCATCCCGCAGCGGCTCGGCCGCACGCCGGACACGCCGCTGCATGGACGAGCGGATGTTCTCGCCGCCGGCCGCCCGAAGGCGCCGTTGCAGCTCCAGCAGCTGGCCGGTCCCGAGGATCTGCACAGAGGACGGCACACGGGCCTCCTACAGGGTGACGTCCGTGGACATGTACTCGATGGCCGTGGGGTTCGTACCGTCGTACAGCCCCGTAAAGCTGTAGGTGGGCTTGATGACGTCGAAGCCCTCGACGACCGGCGGCGCGTCGTCCAGACGGATGGCCGGGACCTTGAAGGTGATGCGCTCGGCATGAGCGCCCTCGATGATCGGACCGGTGAAGTCCCAGACCAGGGACGTCGCGGCGTCCGAGGTGTGCAGGTCGTCCAGCGTCGTGGCGACGTAGTCGGTCTCCAGCGACCCGGTGATCTTCACCTGGTCGTTCGAGATCGGCTCCTTCTTCAGCCCGGACTGCCCGGCGTAGAACCGCTCCACGGCCTGCGGACGCTCGATCTTCAGGGACACCTTCCGGATCCCGTCCAGTGCTGTCTCCGTGCCGTACGCGCCGGTCTTCACCGCCATCTGCCCGAAGTGGAACGGCGACATGGCCGGATACGTGGCGACGGCCAGCGTCTGCGTCTCGTCGCAGTCCTTGCTGTCGATCTCGAACGTGGCCAGCAGCATCCCGCCGACCTCGCACGAGAACTCGGCCGAGATGACCTTGCACCCGAGGAACGTCTTGTCCGTAACGGCGCCGGTCGTGAGCGGCACACCCTTCTGGATCACCAGACTCTTCCCCGCGGTGTCCGCGAGGATGTGCGTCTGGAGATACGCCGACGTCGCCGCCTGCTGCACCGGGGTTACCGTCGTACCCATGAGCGTCTGAAGCAGCACGCCCATGCCCTTGTTGGTGACCTCCATCTCCAGCGACCCGGACGCCTGCCGCTGCGTCACCACACGCCGCGACGACAGCGGGACCAGACGGCCCGCCGCGATGCCGGCGCTTTGAGCCGTGGTCTTCTTGAGCTGGAGGGATTCCTTGGTGAACTCGATGAACTTTGTCGGCGCCGCGTACACGCCGTAGGACGTCTCGGCCGCGATGCCGACCTGGGCGCCGAGCCCGGACCCGATCGCCATGTCAGACCTCCCTCGTCGCCGCGGACTTCACCGCGGTCGTCTTCTTCGCCGTGGCCTCGACCAGCCGCGGATCCTCGACCGCCTCCCACGTACCGGGCTGGCACACGTAGCCCTCGTACCGGGCATCCGGCACCTCGACCAGCTCATCCGGCTCGATCCGGCGGTCACCGAGCTCCGGCACAGTGACCGGCTCCGGCCCGACGTAGCGCACTCGCGCCATGGGGGTTCCTCCTCGTTGGTGATGATCAGATGCGGGCGCGGTACGCCACGGTGAAGCCGAGCCCGGCATACGCGCCGTCTGGGCTCTGTTCCTGGATGAGAGACCCGGCCGTCAGCTCCGACCACAGGACCGCCCCGCCCAGCGTCGGCGCGGCCGGGTTCCCGTCGGTGGCCCGGAGCAGGGTTTCCACGACGGCCAGCAGCTCGAAGACCCGGGCCCGGCACCACGCCATGTCGCCGCCGCCCTCACGAGTCTCGATGTAGCAGGAGATCGCCGCATTCTCATCCCGGGTCCGGGCCCCGGCGGAAGCGAACTCCTGCTGAATGTCCACCGCCTGCTCGGCCCCGGGGGACCAGCCGACATACAGCCGGTCCACCTCGGCGAAGTTCGAGGACGGCGGCGGCCCGTCGATGACCCGCACCTCGTCCAGCTCCGGGGCCGGCACGAACAGACCAAGCAGCGCGGCAATCGCGGCGGGGACCGCTGACGTCGCCATCAGCCGATCCCCGGCCCGAGCTTGTACGGCTCCAGCAGCTCCAGCACCCGGTTCGGCACCGCGTACCCGAACCCGGGGATGGGCTCGGTCACGTTGTAGTCGTCCGAGCCACCGCCACCGCGGGCCGGTCCGTTGCGGGTGCGCCACAGATGCTGGAACAGCAGCAGCGCCGCGAGCCGGATCGTGGGCGGAACCACGGGGCGCCCGGCCTGGTAGACGGCCGTCCACGGGCCCCCGCAGAACCGGGAGCGGTCCGTGTAGGCCAGGACCCCGGACGGGCCGTCCACGTGCAGCCTGGCCACGTCCACGGCCGCCCCGCCGGGCTCGGTCGGAGTGAGAGACGTCAGGGACAGCACCGGGGGGTGAAGCAGGGCCACAGCGGGGCCCTGGCCGGTCACAGTGTCGGTGACCTCCCGGGGCTCCACCACGCCTACGTAGCCCTCGATGACTGCGGTCAGCGCGTCGATGTACAGCTGGATCTCCGCATCGTGGCTGTCGCCCCGTACGTCGGTCTGCTTCTTCGCCTCGTCGAGCGTGAGGAGTGCCACGGCCGTCCCCTTCTACGTGGTGCGGGTCTCACGCCGGGCGGGCCGCTTCCGGGTCCGCTCCGACCGGGCCGCGGCGGCTTCCGGGGTATCGGGCTGCTCATCGCGGACCATCACGGCGCGGTCCCCGTCGGCCCACGCCGCCGCCTCGGCGCCGGGCAGGTCCACGACCTCACCCGGCACCCAGACGAAGCCCGGCCCCGACACGCTCGTCAGCAGTCGGATGCGGGCCATCAGTCACCCAGACCCTGGTGGAGGTCGCGGACCTCCCGCTCGGCCTGGGACTCGGCCGCCGAAATGGCCTTGTCCTGGGCGTCCTTCAGCGCCGCGACGTCCGGGTCGGGCTCCGACGAGCCCTCACCCTCCGGAGTGCTGGACACCCCGCGGGCCGCGACGTCCACCGCGGACGCGGCCTGCTGGGCCAGCTGCTCCTTCGCGGCGGCGATGGCCACGTCCTTGTCCCCGATGAACTCCGGGGCAACCTGGTCCATGCTGCCGTCCGCGCGGCGCGACGCCATGACGATGCGGTCATGGTCACCCGCCTTCGCCGCGGCCGGGTCCGGCTTGTCCTGGAGCACCGAGGAGTCGGTGCCCTCCTTCTTCGGCGTGGTCGCCATGGTGTTGGTCCTCTCCTCGATCAGGTGGCGGAGTTGCGGTACGCCTTGTACGCGGCGGTGTCCTGCGGGGTCCCGTCCGCCCGGGCGAACCCGAGGAATCCGACCTGGAGGTAGTCCGCGTACCGCTCGGCGAGACGCAGCATCTGCACGTCCTTGACGTCACGGATCAGGTAGCCCGCGAAGAAGTCGCCGAACAGGATGCTCTTGGCGTTCGCCGCCATGACGGGCATGTCCTGGTTCACGACGTAGCCGTGGCCGAGGATCCCGTCCGGGACGCCGACCTGGATCGACGGCTCCCACAGCGGGCGGCCCTGCGTGTCCTTGAGCTTCCGGACCGACGCGAGGGTGGCGTCGTTCAGCATGAACCGCTGCCGGCCGGAGGACCGGTACGCCGGGTCGATGCTGTGGATCAGGTCGATCAGGTCGTCATACGTGACCGACGTGGTCTGCCCGGTGCCGCCGGTCTTCCCGATGACCGCGTTGGTCTGGACGCCCTCCGGCTGGGCCGTGCCGGTGCCGGTAGTGAAGTGGGTGTTCTGGATACGGCCGATGCGCTCGCCGAGCTTCCGGGGCAGCCAGGTCTCGATGTCGAACGCGCTGTCCTGGAGCAGCTGAAGGCTGACGCGCACCAGCTTCGAGGTGTACATGAACGCCCCGATGTCGGCCTGACCGATCGTCACGTCCTGCTCGGTGACCTGGCTGTTCTCGGCGAGGATCGCGCCGACGTTCGCCGTGTCGTCGTTCGTCGGCCACGGCAGCGTCGCACCGGTCGACGTGGTGATGACCTCGGCCACGTCGCGCATCGCGCCGTAGAACTTCATGGCCTCGACCATCTTGGCCCGGAACTCCGGTGGCACCAGGTACCCGCCGGCCGCGCCGGTGGCGACGCCCTGGGCGCGCAGCTCCTTGCCGTCGACCCAGCCGGTCCGCAGGACCGTGCGCTCCTCGGCGGTCAGCTCGCTGGTGCCGTCGCGCATCCACGACCGGTACGCCGCGGTGTACGCCTCGACACCGGCCTCACCGCCGTGGCGGGCCCGTGCCTCCTCGGCGTCCTCGGTGTCCGCCCCGGGGGTGACGATCTGCGAGTAGTCGACGGACGCGAGGCGCTGGTGACGCTCCTCGGTCTCGATGTCCTTGGACAGCTGCTCGACGTCGGCGAGGGCCGCGTCCCACGCGGACCGGTCCTCGGCCGTCAGCGGCTTGTCGTCGCCGCGGGACTGGAACTCCTGCGCCTGCGCCCAGGCGGTCGCCCGCTTGTCGAGCAGGGTCTGAAGGTTGGGCATTGTGCCTCCCAGCACGAGTAGCCCCACCGCCATTGGCGAGGGGCTGGGAACGGGTTGTGAGAGCAGCTACCTGGCAAGCAGGTAGCGGGCGGCGAGCGCCTCCATGCGCATCGCCTGACGGCCCCCAGTGGTCTCTCCCGGCTGGGTTGCGTCACCACCCCGAGTGGGCGCGGGGCCCGGCTCGTGGCGGAAAGTCAGAAGCTCGGGCCGGTACGCAGCCCGGCGGTCGAACGCGGCGTCGTCGCCACGCGCGGCCAAGGCCACACCGACAGAGCGGAGCCCGGCGTCCGTGTCCTCGTACGCGGGGAAGGTCACGGCGGACACCTCGAAAAGCTGCACCTCGCGGATGATCCGCAGCTCGGCCTCGGCCTTGTCGCCGTCGACCGTCTCGATCTCCACCGGCTCCCAGTCGTCCTTCACGACCCGGAACCCGAAGGACATCCCGGTGATGTTCTTGTTCCGAAGGTTCACCACGAGGTCGCTCACGTACGACAGCTCCGTGTAGAGGTCCGCGTCGACCGCCAACCCCACCTGGTCCTGCGAGAGCCGCAGCGACCCGGCCGACACCCGCGACACCACCATGCGGGTGTCGTGGTCCACCAGCATCCGGGCATCACCCTCGCTGATCGTCTTCGTGAACGCCCCGGCCGCGATCTCCTCGTAGAACCCCCAGGTCAACGGGTTACCGATCGCAGTACGGGAGTTGAACACCGCCGCGTGCCCGGTGAACCCCGGGCCCCCGCCGTCGGCCGCCCGGACCTGGAGCCCTGCCGTGGCGAGGGACAGATCGCGGCGCTCAGTCGTCGTCTTCGGCATCGCTGCCCTCCTTCGTCTCGCTCGTGGTCGGATCGCTCCCGAGCGGCGCCATCGCCATCGGCTGCAAGTACATCTGGCCGGCCCCGCCGGGGATCGGCGGCAACTCCTCCAGCGCCCGAACGTCGTCCGCGTTGAAGGCGCCGACGTCCCGCATCGCCCGGTAGAAAAGGGCGCGCGCCGCGCTATCGCCGCGGAGCAGCCCGCCGACCTGGTATTTCGCGTACACCGTCTTGGGCAGGAGTTCCTTCGTGACCCGCTGCTCGGTCGGCGTCAGCCACGTCGGCGCGAGGTCCCACGTCACGAACCCCTGCGCCTGCTGCTCCAGCCCCGTGCCCCATGACGTGCTCTTCTCGGTGGCCATCAGCAGGAACGGCGGAACGCCGAACATGCGCGCCACCTCGGTCACCTGGAACATCCTCGATTCGAGGAACTGGCTGTCCTTGTACGGCATCGCCACCGGCTGGAACGACGCCCCAGAGTCCAGAACCGCCACATCGTGCGCGGCCTGCGAGCCGCCCATCTTCGCCCGCCAGTTCGCCTTCAGCGCCGCCGCCTGCTCGGCGTTCAGCCGCTGCTCGGTCTGCAAGACGCCCGAGATCATGTTGCCCGAGCCGTACAGCTTCGCCGCGGACCTCTCCGCCGCGATGCCCAGCCCGATCCCCTCGGCCGCCGCCCGGATCGGCGAGCACCCGGTGACCCCGTCGTACCCCAGCGCCGGCAGGTGCAGGATCTCCTTCGGCGTACGCCGCACCCGCGCGCCGTCCTCCGCCTGGATCCAAAACACCTTGCCCGAGGGGTTGTCCTCGGACGGCCGCTCACGGTCGACCTGCACACGGTCCGGGCGGATCGGCCACAGTTGCACCACGGCCCCGGCCCCGTTGGTGATCTTCTGTAGGTAGGCGTTGCCCCACAGCAGCCGGTGTACGTACACCAGCCGCCACAGCTCGAAGCGGGTCAGCTCCGGGTGCGGGTTCTCCAGCAGGTCGACGGACACCTTATCCTTCGTGCCGACCGTGTACGTGTGCAGCGGCAGCGACGCGCTGACGTTCGCCACGACGGACACCGCCCGCCACACCGCGGGCATCCGCAGGGAGCCGGTCTCCGTGACCGTCACACCGGCTTTCAGCGGCCCGCCGCCGCCCAGCAGCTCGGCCAGCGACGAGGACGTCAGCGGCGTCGTGGGGGACTCCACCGTGGCCCTGCGCTCGAACAATCCGAAGAGGCTCATCCCGCCTCCCTCCGCCGCGCCTGCTCACGCTCCACCGCCACCACACCCAGCACACCGGCCAGGATCAACCCGGCCGGCACCGACCACATCGCCAGCCCGCCGACCACGGCCAGCACGAACAGCACTTCCAGCACGTTGAGCAGCCCGGTCACCACAGGTTCGGTGCCCCCTCCGGCTCGACGTCGGCGCGTTCTGCGTGGCCCCACGCGGCGAGCGTGACGCCCACCAGCGGGCTGATGTCCACGGACACCCCGCGCCGGGCCCAGCCCCAACCGTCACCGATCGGCCGCTTATCCGCGCCCGCCAGTGCCGTCGCCAACGGCGCCTGGTCCAGGTGCACGATCCCGCCTTCGGCCACCCCGTCGAAGAACTGGCCGGCCGCCGCGGCAACCTGCCTGGTCTTCGGTACGAGCAGCAGCGCGTCGACCTCGTCCTCAGTGAGCCCGGCGTCCCGCAGCACCTTGCGCACGGCGGGGACCAGCGACCCGGCCGGGCCGCCCTCGTCGATGACGACCGCGCACGGTGACCACTTCACGACCAGCTCGGCCAGCCGCTCCGGCGCCCACCCGGTGCCGGGCCGGTGCTCGATGACCTCCACGTGCTTCGCGTCGCCGCTCGCCCCGGCCGCACAGATCGCCGTGTGCGACCGCTCCGGCGTCGTGTCGAGGGCGAACGCCACCGGGTCCGACATGGACGACGTACCGTCCGCCAGGGCCCGCCACACGTCCTCGTCGATGACCCGCCACGTGTCCTCCCCATCGCTGGGGTAGTCGCCAACACCGAGCCGCTCACGCGCGAAGATCTCGTCACTCATCGTCAGCCGCTCCCGCTCCGTGTGCGCCAGCGTCAGCCGGTAGCCCAACGCGGGATTGGCCTTCGCCACCGACAGCGGTGACAGCGGGTCGTCATGGTCCGTACAGCCCGGCGGGCACTCCCGCACGTGCGGGTCGATCGACCACTCCATGTACGCGAGCGACGGGTCCGGCTCGCCCCGCTCCACAGCGGCGAGCGCCCGGCGGCGCAGGCGGGCCAGCTGCTGCGACGGCGAGCCGATCCCCGCACTGCCCAGGTACCAGACTTGCGGGTTCTCCACGGCCGCCATGGTCGGCATCAGCGCGCCCATCGCGTCGTCGCCGAGGATCATGTCCTCGTCGAACATGTTGCAGTCGCCGGTGAAGCCGCGGCCGGAGCCTCCGGAGCGTGCCAGGAAACGCAGCCGCTGTCCGGTCAGCAGCTCGATCGCTTCCTCGCCGGTCGTCTGCCGGACTGCCTTCACGCGTTTCCGCAGGCTGTCACAGTTCGTGACCAGCGCAACGATGCGCCGGAACGCCTCTTTCGAGGTCTTGAACTCGTGCGCCGAGTGGAGGATCAACTTCTCGCCCAGCAGGAACAGGCCTGCCAACTCTCTGGCCTCGATGATCCCGCCCTTGCCGTTCTGCCGGGCGACGTTCACCGCGACCTCGAAGGAGGACCAGGAGCCGTCCGGGCGCTCCCCGAGGCCGACGTGCATGGCGAACTGCTGCCACTCATCGAGCATCAGGCCCGCGTAGGCGGCCAGCTCCACGGCCTCCTGGCCCGCTGAGGACGTGTACGGCGGTGCGGTGAAGACCCTCGGGCGCTGTGCGCCGCGCAGTTCGGAGGGCTGCTCAGGCGCCACGGCGCTGGGCCCGTCGATCAGCGAGGTCATCGAGGACGTCCCCCTCCGTCGCAGGCGGCGCGAGCGCGCGCAGCTTGGCCATGATCGTGTCGAGCTTGTCAGCGATGACGGCCTGTGACGTCGGAGCGTCACCGTCAGCGATCTCGTCCAGCGCCCGCGCGAGCTTGAGCGCGACAGCAACTCGGCCGGGAGCGAGGCTGGTCACGCGGAGCTTGTCAAGCTCGGCGGCGATCTCGTCGGCGATCATGAGCCACCCCTGTCACCCTCTGTCACGTCACAGAGAGTGACGCCACTAATTGGGTTGGATCTTGAATTCGGGTCAAGATCGTCTTTGAAAATGGCCGCGCAAAAAACAGGGCGACAAGGGCGTTTGGGTCGCCCCTTCTTCTGCTGAAGTTCTGTCCCACTCCTCCCCGCCGGCGGCTGTCGGCTGGGCGCGAGCGGTGGTCACCAGGTGCGTGATGCCTGCCTGGTGACGGGGCGTGATCCGCCTTTGCGGCGGTCGCGGTACCAGCGGGTGACGACGGCCTCCATGGCGGGCTGGCGCATGTCGCGGACCCTCTGGCGAACGATGTGCTCGCCGGGGTCGACGGTGACCACCTTCGCGCCGAGGCGCTTGTAGTGCGCGCGGGCCTTGGCCTGGGGCATGGTGTGGATGAGGTAGACGTCGACCTGGTCGAGGTGGCGTTCGGCCTCGTGGATGGCTGCTTGCCGGGCCCGGTGGACTACGCGGAGTAGCACGGGGTGGTGGTCGTGGTGGTCGGCGCCGGGGCCGGCCATGGCGAGGGCCATGAGGTCGAGGTCGATGACGATGTCGGAAGCCTTGGCGTGGGCCCGGATGTAGCTGCTCTTCCCCGCGCCTGGCGGGCCGGTGACGACGATGAGCACGGGCTCACCACCTTCGCGAAGCTCGGGACTGCGGCAGGCTCGTGCGGTTGCCCCGGGCGCTGTTGCAGCGGCGGTGCGCGGCGCGCGCGTTGCCCGGGTCGAGGAGGTCCCCGCCGCGCGACAGGGGCGTCTCGTGGTCGAGGGTGAACGCCATCGGGTGCTTGCCTGCCTCGGGGCCTCGGATCTCGTAGGCGATGTTGTGGCCGCAGAGCCAGCACGGGAGACGCTGGGCCCGCAGCCAGTCGCACAGCGCCCTGTAGCGGCGCCCGTTGCGGGGGTTGCTGACCACGGGCACCTCCTGCGTGGGGTTACTCGGTCGGAAGGATCCCGTCGTTCTTCAGGATGTGGCCGAGGATGAGCGTCTCGTAGTCCTCGTCGGAGATGTCCTGGCACTCGATGGGCCGGTTGGTCTTGGTTGACGTGTCGGTGATGGCGGCTGCGCAGTCGTCGGCGGTGTACTCGTTGCTGCACGCGGTGAGTGCGAGCAGGCTGGCCGTGATGAGTGCGGCGGCGGTGGTGCGGGTGCGCATGGGTCCCCCAGAGGTGGTGGCGTGAGGGGCCATCATCGGGCAGGGGTGGGTGCGGTGTCCGGGAAACGACGAAGCCCCCGGGGCCGGGGGGCCGCTGCGGGGGCGTCTGGGCATGCGTGTGGTGCCCAAATCGTGGCGCATCGATCGCCGCAGGTCAAGCTGCCTTGACTCCGCGCTGTCCGGCGCGTGTCGGCTTGGCCGCGTATCGAGCTGATTCAACGTCGGCCAGACGGTAGATCGGGCGCTTCGGGCTGCCGCCGCAGCGGGTGAGGAGGCCCCGGCGTACCCAGTCGCGGATGGTGGCGGGGGCGACGCCGGCGGAGAGGGCGGCGAGGCGGGTGGTGAGGGTGCCGGCGGGCGGCAGCTGGTACTCCATAAGCCCAGTCTGGCACCGACTTTGGACCTAGGTTGCACCCATGAAGATCGCTCTTTTCGTCGCAGCCATAGCCGCCGCAGCAGCCACCGCGGTCGGCGGCGTCCTAGCTCTCCTCTCCCTGCGGAAGCAGGCCAGTGAAGCCGACCAGGCACCCACTTGGGGTGATGTCGAGCAGATCCGAAAGCTGGCCCTCGGCGTGGATAACAGGATGCGATGGGTCGCCTGGCTGACCCTGGTGAACGCGCTTCTCAGCTTCGTTCTGGCGTTCACGATGCTCCAGAACGACTGACAGGCAGCAGCGGGCCCCGGTCGTCGTGGTGACGGCCGGGGCCTCGGTCCGGGTAGCGCGGCAGCCAGCTCGCGATCCGGTGGGTGTGCTGGTGGGGTCAGGCTACTGCGGGGGTGTGACAGAGAGAGGCCAGTTGTCCTCGCGCGCCTTTCCGATTACGCGGGCCACGCCTTCGAACGCGGTGAGGGCGCGCGGATCGAACCGCCCGTACTGGGCTTGGATGTCCTTACCGAGCTGCTGGTAGAGGTGTGCGGCGTCGCGGAGGCGGCCGTCTGTTTCGGCCTGCTGGGCTTCATCCATGCGGTAGTCGATGGTGGTCATCACCTGTTCCCACCACTGGTCTTGGCGGCCTTTTCGGCGTCGCGTCGCTGCTGGCTCTCGGCGTTCTTCTTGGCGAGGTCGCTGATGCTGATCGACTTGGGGAGTGCCATGATGCGGGTCCTGTCTCGTGAGTGGGATGGGCCTGGGGCGGCCGGTCGCCTGGCAGTGAGTCGGCCGCCCCGGGGCGGGTCAGGCGTGCTTGGGCTTCCAGCGGCCGGCGTCGAGGTCGGCGAGCTCGTCGAGGCACTCGTCGGTGTCCTGGCGCAGGCGCTCCGCCATGCCGTGTGATCCGGCGGCCTGGAGGTCACGCTGGGCGCGGCGGCTGTTGGTGATGTCGGCCTCGATCTCGGCGCGGGTCTGTTCGGTGGGCTGGGCCTTGCGGAAGTGGCGGGCGCTGGCCATCGGTCTCTCCTGGGTGTGGTGGATGCCGGGCTGTCCGGATCCCCTCACCGCCCACGCGGGGTGGGCGGATCGGGCAGCCGTCAGGACGCGGCCACCGTCCAGCGGACGGGGTTCTCGGGGTCCTGGACGAGCCGTGCGGTGATGTCTCCACCGCTCTCCGGTCCGTCTCCAGCCCCTCTCCGGGCCTCTCCACCGCTCTCCGCACCCTGGCCCTGACCTGCGTCTCCACGGGCGGAGAGCGCGGAGTCTCCGCTTTCGGAGCCCCCCGGGGAGGGGAGGGGAGGGAGGTCGTCGCGGTGCACCCCGGACCGCCCCGCGACACCCCCTACGCGCACACTCCGGCGGGTGGGGATCCGGTGGTCCCGAAGCAGCTGCCGGAGGGCCTCGTCGGGGGCCTTCTCGGCACCCGGGAGAGAGGCCCGCATCGCGGGGTAGAGGACGCTCAGATGCACGCCCTTCTCGTCCCCGATCTGGGCCCGGACGAGAGCCACGACGGGGGGCTCTGCCGGGGCCCCCCCCTCGGCCTCGGCGGCGTCCTCGGCCGGGGCCTCATCCTCCGGCTCCGGGGGTTCCTTCGCGTGCAGCGCGGCGAGCACCCAGATCCCTGCGGCGGGGGCGAGGATCACCGGCTCGGAGCTGACGGCGAGCCACCCGCCGACCGCGAGGCCGGCCAGAACCAGGCCCCTGCCCCAGACGCCGTACTCGGCGGCGGGCCCGTCGAGGTCGTCTCGGCGGCCTCGGCGACACCAGGCGGCGAGGCCCTGGGTGCACCCCTGGCAGATCCAGAGACTCCCCCGCCCCAGGCGGCCGGTGAGCGCGGCCACAGCTTCCCGGAGTTCCCGGGCGGCGGCCTGACGCTCCGTCTCCTCCCCCGGCTCCTGGCGCTCCGCCTCGTCGGCCGGCCCCGCCTTCTTCTTGAACAGGTCGATGACGGTCACAGCGGCAGCACCCCGTTCAGTACGTCCTGCAGCCCTGCGCCGACCGCGTTGTAGGTGTCGGGCAGCCACTGCATCAGCTGCGCGAAGCCTGCGGTCGCGGTCAGGGTGTGGCCGACGAAGAGGCCGCCGATGATCTTCTTCTTGTCGGCCTTGCCCGCCGCCTTGAACGTGATGGCGCCGATGATCAGGGCGATGACGACGACGGTCGCACCGGCCGGCGTCAGGGTGCCCATGCTCCCGGCCGTGAGGGCGCCGCCGCCGGTGCCGGTGACCTTGGTGACGCCCCAGTCGCCGACCGAGCTGCCCGCGTCCACCGTGCGGACCTGGACCCATCCGAGGAGCCCTCCGACGCAGAGCGTCCAGGATCCGCCATGGATCAGACCTCCGCCGAAGGGGACCAGGGTTTTGATCTCCCGGCTGCCCTTCCACCAGGACCGCACATTCACCGCGAGGACGCCGACGGACAGAGCGGCGCCGCTCATCGTGAGGACTGCGCTCATCGGGTCACTCCTGTGAGCAGCTGGACGACGTCGTACGCGGATACGGCGCCGAGGGCGCCGATCGAGGCCACGGCCAGAAGCCAGAGCCGGGGGCCGGTCGGGCCGACCCGGGTCAGTGCCCACCCGGCGAAGGCCACGGGCGTCAGGCCGACCGCGTATCCGGCGCCGATGCTCATGCCCCGGGCCTCCGAGACGACGTAGTGCCAGACCGTGGCAGCGCTCTCCCCCACGCCGGGGATCGGGGCGACGGCCAGGACGAGGGCGGTGATGCCGCGCCAGGTGCCCAGCGGGCGGAGCCAGTGGAGGGTGAGGGCGGTCAGCCGCTCACGCCACGTCAGCTCCGGCACGGGGTCGGGCGTCAGCGTGATCTGGACGTGCACGTCGACCGGCTGGGTGGTGGCGAGCGGGCCCGGGGCCGGGCGCCGCCACCACTCCCCGCCAGGGACCGCGAAGGGCGGGAGTACGGGCGGGGGCGGCGGTGGAGGGGGAGGTGCGGCCGGGGCGGGGCCCGGGAGGGGTGCGCCGGCCGGGATGATCCGGGTTGGGGTGATGGGGTCGGGCATGGGGTGTCCTCAGTGAGGGATGGCCGCGGCGAGGGCGGCGAGGGTGAGCACGAGGGCGAGGGTGCTGAGGATGCGGGGCGTCTCGTGGGCGGCGAGCGCGGCGAGGATGGCCCCGGCGCCGAGGGTGGCGAGCGGGAAGAGCCAGCGGAGGGCAGTCATCCGTAGCCGCCCTTCATGCCGTCGGCGTTGCGGCGAGCACGGCGAACAGCGGCGGCGACGGACTGCCGATCGGCGTTCGGGCGGGCGGTGAGGATCGCGTTCACGGCGTCGGTGTTCGTCGTGGTGGTCGCGACGTGTTCGCGGGCGAGATCGGCGATGCTCGGCTGTTCGCTCGCCATGTTCGCGCTGGTGGGCGTTGGCGGAGCGGTCGGCGCGAGCAGGGGCGCGCTCGGGGTGATCGCGGGTTGTTCGGCCGGGTGCTCAGTGTTCGCGATCGGGGCGATCTCCAGCGGTCGGCGGCGGGCGAGTTCACGCCCCTTGTCCAGCCGGGTCAGCTCGATCTCGAAGTCCGTGGAGACCTCGGCGAGCTGAAGTTCCGCGTCCATCTCGCGGCGCCGCATCTCGACTCGATGCCGAGCCTCTTCGAAGGCGAGCCCGCGTTCCATCCGGGCGAGGACGGCTTGCTCGTCGTCGGTGAGGGCGGCCGGGTCGCGCATGTCGGTGAGCGCGAGGAGCCACACCACCTTCGCGCCGAGAGGGAGGAGCGGCCCGGCGACGGCCATGGGGATGCTGTCGGCGCGGATGCCGTGCCAGACGAGGAGCCCGGCGACGGCAAGGAGCGCGGCCCAGCCGACGGCAGGGACGGCCCAGCGGCGGCCGGCGACTCGGAGGCCACGGGCTTCGGCGGCGATGACGGATGCCCAGACGATGTCGGCACCGGCGGCAACAGTAAGGCCGATCTCCCCGGTGCCGAGGAGGTCGACGAGGGACCAGGTAGTCCAGGCGAGGCTGGCGGCGGAGAGAAGCACGGCGGGGATGGTGAGGGGCGAGACGCCCTTGAGGATGCGCATCAGATCCCCCGTGCGGCGTAGAGGACGCGCATCGCGTAGGCGTCGGGGGTCTCGCCGCGGTGGATGGTGGGGAGGGCCCGGGCGGCGATCTCGGTGGCCTCGATGGCGACGATGTCGGGGAGGCTGTCGGTGCAGGCTCGAACGGATCCCTTGAGCGTTGCGTTCAGCGTGTCGAGGGTGAGCGGGGCGTGGGGGTTCTGGCAGCGCAGGCACGTGGCGACCAGAGTGAGGATCCGGTTCGCGTGCGATGGCTCGGTGAGGAGGGCCCAGATACCGAGTGCGAAGGCTGCGTCGCTCATCGGGCACCGCCGCCGGCCCGGACGCGGCGGAGGGCCTCATCCATGTCCGTGTCGCTGTCCGTGGTCAGGGTGGTGGGGGTGTGGATACGATCCATGACGGCTGTCCTCCTGGTGATGTCAGGTGGGATGGCGGGCCCGGTCGGCGTTGTGAGCGCTGGCCGGGCCGTTGTGTATCAAGCGGAGAAGGGGCACGCCCTTCGTTGTGCAGAGACTCTACACAAGGGTAGGGTCTCTACACAAGCAGTAGGCGCGCCGCCCCAGACGAGGAGCGGACATGTCCAAGGACGAGGAGGTGCAGCGGGTGCTGAACGCCATCGAGGCACTCGGTGAGCAGGGGGATGCGGCCGAGCGCGCGAAGCGCCTGACGGAGCTCCTCGACGAGCTGCCGAGCAGTCAGTCCCGCGCGCGGGAACTCCGGCAACAGGCGGTCCGTGAACTGCGGGATGAAGGGATGACGCTTCGGGCGATCGGGGAACTGCTCGGCATCAGCTTCGGCCGGGTCCGGCAGATCGCGGACGGGGTGACGAATCCGCGAACACAGAAGCGGCCGGCCGCCGAGTAGCCCCGGACTCGCGCGAGCCCCCGACCGGCGTGGTCGGGGGCTTCGTCGTTCTCAGGCAGCCGCGGCGTCTTCGTCCTGCCACGCCTTGAGTTGCATCCACGTCGTGGGCGGCCAGGTCGTCTCGCACCAGTCGCATCGCGCGACGGTCTCCCCGGGGAGGAGCCGGAGCACGGCTCCACAGATCACGCCGTCTTCGTACGCGGCGGGGCAGTGGCCGATGTGCCGGCCGCGGTCGGTGTCGGGCGGGGTGACGATGCTGGAGACGTCGCGGTGGAGGTCGCGTATCTCGGCGGCGAAGGTGCCTGCCTGGGGCCAGGTGGACACGATCCACGGCATGTGGGCGGTGAGGGCGCTGACGGCCCGCTGGAGGCGCTGGGGGATGCCGCCGGGGGTCTGGGGCGGGTGCATGCGGCGGTCGCGGCGTACGGCCCGGTGCCAGTCCTCCAGCACGCCGAGGATCCCGCCGGCAGATCTCAGGTCGAGGATGTCTTCGCGTACGGGGAGCGGGGCGGGTCCGCCGGTGCTGCGGCGTCCGTGTCCGGCGGCCATGGACGGGGCCAGGTGTGTCTCCAGCGCGGCGTACAGGGCGGGGAGGTCGTACAGGTGCTGGCGGGTGTTCTGGGTGCAGGTGACGCACAGCATGCTGCCGGTGGGGTCGGGTGCGTGGCAGTGGGTGCAGAGGTCCACGGGTGCTCCTGGTGTGCGGTGGGGCGGGGTGCGGGGGCCGCCCGGGTGGTGGTCCGGGCGGCCATGAGGGTCAGGCGCAGTCGCGGGCGGCCACCTTGGCTTCCAGCTCGCGGATGCGGGCGTCGGCACACATCAGCTCGGCATGCCAGTAGTCGCGGTGCTGCTCGGCTTTCTCGGCGCGGTCGTACAGGGCGTCGAGGGCGTCGCTGGTGAGCGCGTCGAGCGGAATGCGGGGCGTGTCGGGCGTGGTCATCGTGTGGGCTCCTCGGGCGCTCGGGTGGGTACGGTGGTGGGGCGCCCGCCGGTCACGACCCGGCGGGCGCACTGCGTGGTCACAGGTCGTCGAGATCCGTGAGAACGTTCGGCGGCAGTCGGCGCGGAATCAGGTCGTCCAGGTCGGTCAGCACGTCCGGCGGAAAACGCCGCGGCACCAGGTCATCGAGGTCGGTCAGAGCGTCCGGTGGGAGGCGCGGAGGCCGGTCCTGGGGGGTCATGCGGCCACCTCCGTGGTGGCCTGGCCGGAGCGGCATGCGTAGGGGGAGCAGCCGTCTGGGTCGCCATTTTCGGCCAGCTCGGCGTCGTACATGGCGTCGAAGAAGTCGTCCTGCTTCCACTCGGAGGGGCGGACGCGGTCGATCGGTGCTTCGTCGAGGGGTCGCCGGCTGATGTGGAGGAAGCGCTGGTGTCGCAGGCCTGGCCCGGTACGGTACGCCTTGTCGAAGCGGACGGCGTCGGCCCAGGATTCGGGGTCGGTGTCACGCATCCGCCGCCACTCGGCGTTGCCGTGGAACGGGCAGCCGATGCACGCGCTCTTCGCCGTCTCGCCCCACCCGCGGCTCTTGAGGTACGCCTCGCACTGGGTGCGGGACATGCCCAGTTCCAGCAGGGGGTGCCGGGATTTGGCGTACTGGGTGTCGGCGCGGGTGGAGACGCGGCCGATCTCGTCGGTGGAGAACCCGACCCATTGCTCCGCCCATGTGCCGCGCGGGGGCTGTCCGACCCGGGTGAGGGTGCCTGTTCCGTCGCAGACGGAGCACTGGCCGGGGGTGTGGTCGTTGAGCTTGGCCCGCCACGGGGCGATGCGGGTGCCGGTGCCGGCGCAGTATCGGCATGGCGCCGGGTCGGATGTGGATGCTCCGAGAAGCAGGCGGGTCTTCCGCATGATCGGGGTGAGCTTGTACGTCTGGGTGCAGCGGCGGTTCAGCATGCCGCGGTCGCCGGTCTCGGGGTCCTGCGTGTGAGCGGGGAGGCTGCGCTGCTTGTCGGGGTTGAGGACGTCGTCCTGGATGCGGCCGGCGGAGACGCGGTAGATCGGGATATTGGCGGGCTTGGCGACCTCCGTCTCCAGGCGGTCGAGGTGGTGGTAGACGGCGGCGGGTTCCCATCCGGTGTCGGAGAAGATCGCGCCGTCCAGGCCGGGCAGGCGGCCTTCGGCGGCGAGGAGCAGGAGGGCGGTGGACTGGATTCCGGCGCCGAGGGACAGAACTCGCAGGGTGGGGCGGTCAGCGGGTGTGGGTGTCATGTGCTGCTCCTGGGGGTGGCCGGCCGGGGCCGGGTGGGTACGGTGGTGGGGCGCCCGCCGGTCACGACCCGGCGGGCACACTGCGTAGTCACGGGGTGCGGGGCCGGGCGGCGATCCGGGCCACTGCCGTGTCGAGGTGGGCGCCCGGGTCGGTGACGAGGGAGGCGAGGGCCACCGACGCGGTGACGATGACGTCGACCAGCTCGTCGGCGACGTCCGTGGTGGTGTGCGTGATGCCCTTCCGCGGGTTCTGGCCGGTCGTACCGATCCACGCCTGCGCCACCTCCCCGGCCTCCTCCGTCAGCTTCAGGAGGCGCAGGGTGATCTCCTGCTGGGAGCGGCCGTTCTGCTGGTCGAGCCAGGCGACGAGGCCGCGGATGGTGGTCCAGTGGTCGGGGGTGGTCATCAGAGGCTCCAGAGGGTCGGTTGGTGGTGGACGAGGGGCAGTTCGTCCTGCCCGGGGATGTGGTGGTCGGGGTGTGGTGTGGGGATGTGGGGTGCGGGCCGGGCACCGGCGGCGCGTGCGCAGTGGGGGCCGATGCCGCGGGCTGCCCAGCGGGTGGAGCGGAGGCGCCGGCCGCATACCCGGCAGGACACGGTCACCGGGCGGTGCCCCTGTCGTCGCTGAGGTCTGGTCGTATGGCCCATCCGTCGTCGAGGAGCCACCGTTCGATGCAGTCGAGGGCGCCGGCGGGGGTTTGCTCGTCGAGGGGGGTGACGAGTCGGTATTCGTCGAGTCCGGCGAGCATCACGGTGCGGGCGGCTGGCGGGATTGGTGTCATGCGCTCGCCTTCCTCTTCGTGGCGTCGGTGAGGGGTCCGTGGTCGGCGACGAGGGTCCGCCACCGGATCCAGTGGGTGCCGGTCGTGGTCCATCGGGTGGTGCGGCGGGTCCAGAGTCGGCCGGTGCGGTCGTGTACGGCGGTGACGCCCTCGGGGGAGAGGAAGCTACCGGGGCCGTCCGGGCGCCACGTCTGCGCGCTCACGCGGCACGCTCGGCGGCGTAGTCGACCCGGGACGGGTGCGGGCCGGCAAGGCGGTGCCGGGTCTGGCCCTTGCCGGGGCGGGTGCATGCGGTACCGACTGCGGCCCGGCAGGTTTCGACGGGGCAGGGCACTGCGAGGGCGTCAGGGCGGCCTTCGCGGAGGACCGCGAGGCGGGCGGCGCGCTGGGGCCGGTAGGCGGCGAGGGCGTCATCGACGGCGATCGGGATGTACTTCCCAATCACGGCGCGGCGGCGGTCGGCTTCGGCGGCCGCGGGCCCGGCGGTGAGCGCGTGGTGCTCGACGGGGGGTTCCTGCCCCGTAGCGACGGCCCGCCGGTGGGCGGCGAGGGCGTGCCGGTACGCCGACTCGTTGTCGGGGTCGACGGGCGGGGCGGGGTCGACGTCGCGCTGCATCCGGTCACGGACCACGGCCTGCCACCGGGTGCTGATGTCGGACGGCTTGATCGGATACGGGCTGCGGGCGTAGTGGATGCCGACGGCCTGCATGGCGAACTCGACGGGGACGTCAGCGAGGACGGTGGCCCAGAGGGCGGCGAGGCCGGCGACCTCCTTGGGGTCCTCGGGGAGGACGCGGGGGTCGGCGTACGACACCTGCTTGAGGAGCTGGGGGATCTGGTCGGGGGTCACTGCTGGCCTCCTGCGCGGAGTTGGTCGGAGAGTTGGTCGAGGAAGTCGCGGCTGGCCTGGCGGCGGGTGGCCTGCGGGCTGAGCGGGGCGGCGGGGCCGCCGACGGCTCGAAGCTGGGGCAGGCCGGGGGCCGGGTCGGGCTCGTCGTCGTAGCAGCCCTTGTTGAGCCAGGTGGCCGGGTACTTCGTGTAGGTGGGGTCCTGCTGGGCGCGCTCGCGGGCGTATTCCTGGGCGGCTTCGACGATGCGCTTGGGGTTGGCACCGCGGGCGAGGGCGGCGATCCACGCCTTCTTCGCTTCCTCGCGGGCTTTCTTTTTGGGGTAGGTCAGCCAGAACGCGCCGAAGGCTTCGAGGTGCTGCTCGGCGGGCGGCGGCGTGGGTGAGGAGTCTTTATCTACGTGAGGAGAGTGAGGGGGTGAGGAGAAGGGGGGAGCCACGGCACCTTCTGAAGGAGCCACGGCACCTTCTGAGTGAGCCCCTGCTCCCCCTTGGGGGGTGTAAGGGGGAGCCCCTGCTCCCTCATGGGGTAGCCCCTGCTCTCCCTTAGGGGTAGCCACGGCTACCCCTTTGAGGGGCGGAACGAGGAACGTCATCCGCGTCCCCGGCACCGCGTACAGGACCCGCCCGTCCTTGCCCTTGCCGATCGGGACACGGAACTCCCAGCCCGCTGCGGACAGCCGCTTCAGCGCGTTCCGTACAACGCTCGCGTCCTTCGCCGCGGTCCACCGCGCGAGCGCTTCGAGGGTGGCCCAGCTCTCGCGGGTTGTCTCGTTCGCGTCGTCGGCGATCTCCAGGGCGACCGCGCGCTGGAGCCCGGTGATGTCGGGTCCCAGTGCTTCGCGCATCTGCCGGCGGAGCTCGTAGCCCATCGGTCCTTCTTCCGTACGGGTTGCGGTGGTGCGGGTGGTGGCCCGGGGCGCGGCAGCCCCGGGCCGGGCCGGTCAGGCCGCGGTGCCGGTGTTCCGCAGGCGGCGGTCGGCGTCCGTATTGGCCTGGCGGCAGGGGGTGCACGGGTCCTCACCCCGGGCCAGGTGACCCTGGTAGCCGGGCCGTGTCCCGCAGGACGCCGGATCGGTACGCAGCCGCTGATGCGCCGCGACGACGCACCCCGCCCGATGGCACGTACCGAGGAGCGGCGCGGCAGGCCGGACACCGTGGGCAGCCACCCACGCGACTTGCTTCCCGCTGTGCACCACGCCGTCGATCCGGACGGGGCCGCCCCGCCACCCGCGGTGCCCGTCACCGAGGTCCACGGTGTGGGTGTCGAGGAGCTGCCGGACCCGGGTCTGAGCGGTCTGCGGTGCGTGCCGGGCCTGGGCGGTACGGCGGGTTCGCCGCCGGAGCTTGGTCCGCTCCGCCTCGTCGGTGGCGGCCCAGATCCCGGCCTGCGGGCCCTCGGCGAGCACCCACTGGAGGCACTGCTCCATCACCGGGCACCGGCGGCACACGGCCTTGGCTTCCTCCGCCTGGGCGAGCGCGGGGCCCGTCGTGCCGACGGGGAAAAACAGGTCGGGGTCCTCCCGGCACATGGACAGCATCCGCCACTGGTCGGCGCGCTCCAGGGTGTCCGGGGCGCCCGGGGTGTGGAGCAGGTGAACAAGGCTGACACTCACGCTGCACCTCCGAAGATGCTGGTCATCTGGGATTTGAGCTGGTCACGCATCTCCCGGTCCTCCATGTGGGCGGGGGCGACACACCCTCGGTAGCCGCACCCGGCGCGGACCGGACCGACTGGCGGCCGGGTGTGGTGCAGGGACCACGCGATCCGCTGTGCGGTCAGCGGCTTTCCCTGGCGGCGGAGGATCGGCCGGCCCTCGGTGTGGTAGCCGGTCCAGCGGAGGTGGCCACCGGGCACCGGTGCGGTGCGGGCGGCAAACGCCTCGGCGAGAGGCACCAGCGGGGACCGTCGGCCGCCGAGCTGCGGAGCGGGCAGACCGAGCGCGACCCGGGTGGCGCTGACGGTCTTGTCGCTGATGTTGAGCTGGCGGGCGATCGTGGTGTGGGGGATCCCGGCACGGAGCATGTCGGCGATGTCGGCACGGACTTTCACGGCTGGTCTCCCTTCGTGGTGCCGCAGGCGGTGCACCGGTAGCCGGTGCCGTGCGGGGTGTGGCGGGTGGTGGTGTGGGCGCAGACGGTGGTGTGGCAGGGCAGCCACCGGGTGCCGGGCACGATCGCGGACAGCGACCACACGGCGGGGTCCGGGGCCGGACGCCGGCGGCGCGGACGCGGGAGACGGATACGCATCACGCCGTGCCCCCTGATCCGGCCTGGGCGACGGCGGGCCATGCGCTGGTCTGCTCGGTGTCGTCGATGACCTCGGCCGGGTAGGCGCCGTCCTCGTCAGGCTCCGGGTCCGGGACCCGCGTGGCAGCGGCCTCGGCCTTCAGCTCCTCGGCCCGCTTCTTCAACGCGGCCACCAGCGCGTCATTGAGGTGTCCGGCTGTGTTCGCCGTCCGGTACACGTCCTGCACGTCGTCGACGGTCAGCGCGCCTTCAGCCTGCGCGAGGTAGTCCGGGCGCGGTGCCTCGATCGCAGCGGCCCCGCGGGCCCCGGTCGGGTCCAGCGCCACCGCGGTCGGCAGCGGGCCGGTCAGTGCCTGCCGTGTCGTGACCCCGCGGATCTCGACGACGACCACCGGGAAGTGCTTCGTCTTCCCCCCGGCGACCCGCGTGCGGGGTTCGATCCGCAGAGTCACCGGTACGAGCCCCTTGCCGCCGGTGCCGGACAGCACCATGTCGACGGTGCCGGCCAGCTCGTTCGCGGCATAGAACGAGTGCGTCTCGACTCGCCAGACACCGACGTCCGGCATGTCCGGGAGCACCACGCTCAGGCGTGAGGTCGGTGCGCACACCTTGTCCTTGGTGCTCAGGTCCTGGCGCAGGAGGTGCCACTCCGGGCCGTGCTCGGCCAGGCAGAGGCAG
Organism: Streptomyces nitrosporeus; assembly: GCF_008704555.1. Taxonomy (NCBI): domain Bacteria; kingdom Bacillati; phylum Actinomycetota; class Actinomycetes; order Kitasatosporales; family Streptomycetaceae; genus Streptomyces; species Streptomyces nitrosporeus. The sequence continues at coordinate 1,991,428 of NZ_CP023702.1, read as the reverse complement.
GGGTGACGGCTGATCTGCTCGATCTCGCCATCGCAGCGGCGGGCGCAGCCGCCCTTGTTCCACATCTCGTTGGCCTGCGACAGCGGGTCCCCCGGCGGGAGAATCGCATCGAGCTGCTCGGCCTTGGTGATGACGCGGAACTGGGGGGCGCCGTTGCCCTGCGGCTGCCACCGTTCGACCTCCCCGCCCCACGCCTCGGCGGCGGCGACCACGTAGTGCTCGGCGTGGCTGCTGAGGACCCACGTGGTGGAGCGCACGGGGCGGGCGCGCTTCTTCGGGTCGTCGCTCGGGATGCTGTACCCGGTGCGGAGTCGGCCCAGCTCGCGGGCCTGCTTCTGTGCGGTGCGGATACGGCTACCCATCAGGCTGCCTTTCGGGTGGTGCGCCTGCGCGTCGGGGCGGTCTGGCCCGGGGCGAGGAGAGCGGGGTACGTGGACGGTGCGTCGTGCAGCCAGCGGGCGCCTTGGAGCAGGCCACGGAACGCGGCGTGCGCGTCCCGGCCGGCAGGCATTTCGACGAGGGCGTGCGACTTGGCACGGAGGTTGAGGACACCGGTCCGCGCGATGGGCGGCATGGGGGCGTCGGTGTCGTCGGGGAGGAGGACGGTCTCCGCGTATCGGAGGGCGGCGAGCTGGAGGGTGTTCTCCGGGTAGACGCTCTTTGCCGAGCGGGTGGCGGACGTCTTGTAGTCGATGAGCCACAGCTCCATGACCCCGCCCGGGCCGGTGGGCAGCCAGATCAGGAGGTCCGCAGTGCCGGCGTAGCCGAGGCGCCGGTGGAACACGGTGCACTCGGTGGCCTCGATGTGCTCATCGAGGTCGACGTTCCACATGGTCAGCCAGAGAACGAGCTGTGCCAGGTACGGGGCGACCTCGGGATCGTCGGCCACGGGGGCGCCGAGCACGTGCTGTTCGGCGGCGGTGTGGATGCGGTCGCCGAGATCGCCAGCCCGCTCCTTCACCTCGCGGTGGACGGCCTTGATCTCCTTGGTGAGGGTGGTCCGGTCGTCGTCGAAGCGCGCGTTGACCTCGGCGAGGTTGTCGAGGATGTGCTCGGTGGTGAGCTTCACGGCCCAGGGGATGAGGGCCTTCTTGGCGACGGCGGTGTCGAGGACGTTGGTGACGGAGACGAGGGCGGGGCCCCCCGCAGGGTCGGTGTAGTACCGGCCCTGCGGGGTGTCCTGCGCGAGGCGCGGGTTAGTCACTGGGTGCCTCCCGCACGGATCTCGCGGAGGGTCTGCTCGGTGTCCTGCATCGCGGCCAACTTCCGGGCGGCGGCCCGGTCCCGCTTGGTGCCTGCTGCGTGCCGCCATGCCTGGAACTCGGCGACGGGCATGCCGTCCTCGGCGTCGTTCAGCGCGGTCGCGGCAGCGAGGGCGAGGGTGGCGTGTACCTGCGCCTCGGCGACCAGCTGCGTGGACCGGTCCTGAGGGGAGTTTTCCTCCCAGGCCATGGTGAGACGGCGCTCAGCCTCGCGGTAGTGCTCGGGTCCGGTGGCCATCAGGCGGTGCTCCTGTCCTGCTGGGGGGGCGGGGTGGCGGGCGAGGAATCGGGTGAGCGATCCGAATCCGTCCTCGGCGGCGGCCTGGTCGGCCGGGTCGAGCGGCTCCTCGTCGGGCAGGGGGTCAGCGGACATCGGTGCCTCCAAGGGCGAGCTCAAGGAGCCAGAAGGAGAGGACAGAGAGGGAGAGGACCAGCAGCCAGATCACGAGGTGCCGCCCGGGTCGACGTGGGTGAGGCTGATGCAGGAGCTGTGTCCGTCGACCCACACGACGGCCGTATGACCCCCGAGGACGGACGCCGTGCTGCGGGTGCGGGTGACGAGCCGCTCGGCCTTCGGGTCGTCCTCCGGGCGGCATCCCGGGTACGCGGTGACCGGGGTGCCCACCGGGTACTGGCTGTTCCACCGGTCGGCCGTCACGGCGGGAGCCTCAGGCGCCGCCTCGGGCGCGTCGTGCGAGTCCGTCTCAGCGGGCCACGACACCGGCAGACCCAGCGACTGCGACAGCTGACGTCGCGCCTCCGCGTGGCCCTGCCACCGGTTGTAGTCGCGCTTGTTGTTCGGGTGGCAGTTCAGGATGCTGGTGATGTACTCGGCGCGCTGGGCGCAGAACGCCAGCACCTTCTCGGACTGCGCCTCCAGCTCGGCGACCCGGCCCCGCAGCTCGCGCCGCCCCCGCTGGGCCGACGCCAGGGCCACCCGCAGCCGGTCCGCGTCCTGCTCCTCCTCGTACCGGGCCAGACACGCCCCCGTCACGGCAGAGGCCAGATCGGACACCTCCGCCCGCAGCCGCTCCACCTCGGCCAGCAGCTCGGGCACTGCGGTCTCGGCGATCTCCTGCTGCCGGTCCGGGGTCATCGGGGCGCTCATGCCGCCACCGCCGCGCGCTCCGCCACGTACCCGGCGACCTCAGCCGCCGTACCGTGCCCGAGCAAATGCACCGGCACGTCCTGCACAACGCCCTTCGTCTCCACCCACGTGGACGCCCCGAAGGTGCGCGCCTCCGCCGGGGCCTCCAGCCCCAGCCGCACCCGCCACTCCTCGAAGTGCCCGAACTGTCCGCCGTGCACGCTGATGTGCACCTCGCCCGGCACGATGCTGTCGATGTGGTACGTCACCGCCGGGAGTTCCGGGTGGGTGGCGAGCAGCTGCGTGAGCAGCCCGATCGGGGAGCTCTGCGACCGCAAGGTCTGGGGCTGGGTCTGGGATGATGTGTTCACGGTGTCCTCGATTTCTGAGTGGTTGAGGTGCCGTCGGGACGTCTGGCCGGGCAAGGGCTAGGCGTCCCTCGTGCGTAGGGGTCAGGCGGCCTCTGCCGGCCGACTGCGGTCAGCCGCACGAGCCGAGGCGAAGAGAGCCCGAAGCTGCTCGCGCTGCTCGGGACGCAGCGGCGGCGCAGCGGCCACCGCGCGGCGGACAGCGTCCACACCGGCCGGCCCCAGGCGCCGCTCGGCGGCGGCCCGGTCGAACGGCTGGACACTCACGCGATGTCCGCGTCGGGTACGGCGGCGAGGGTGACGCTCCTGCCGACCGGGGTGAAGAGGATGAGTACGTCCACGCCGATCGCCTCGGCGATGGCGTGGGCGGACGCCTCCGGCACTGACTGCTGCACCCCGGTGAGTAGGGCGCCGATCGTGCTGCGCGGGACGGTGGTCAGCGTGGCGAGTTCTCGCACGCTGACCGAGGCCCCGGTTCCGGTGCGCTTCATCAGCGTTCGGAGTAGTTCGGGATCGATCAGTTTGTACAGGGGGGCGTGAGTAGCCACATCCACCTCGTGCAGTAGGTCATTGCATTGCTTGGATGAGCAGAGCATTGCACAGCTTGGACGGAACGTCCAGCGTCTTGGCTGGCGGTACTTCCTTTGCGCCATTCCGGCCGTGCCTACTGGCGCACTCCGTGCCATTGCGTGGACAATCCGTCCAGCGCGCGGGATGACACACTGCTCGCTAGCAGGGGGGATGTGCCTCACGTATCGCTGGTCACATGGACACCCCACGGCCCATGACATGACACGGAGTGGCAGGATGAGCCTCATGGCTGTTGAAGATCGCGCGCCCCAGCCCGGCGCTCGCGCTCAGCTCGCGGACCTCGTGAGAGACCGCAAGGCGGCGCTCGACCTCAGTTACGAAAAGCTCGCGGCCCGATGCGTCGACCCCGAAACCGGGGTGCAGACGGTGAAGAGCTCCTGGCTTCACCGTCTCGCCACTGACATGCCAGTCCAGGCGCCCGACTTGCCCGCGCTGCGCGGCATGGCGGCCGGTCTTGATGTCCCGCTCGGACGCGTTCAAGATGCGGCTGGCGCCCAGTTTTTCGGGATCGACGTGGTGTGGTCGGCATCCGGTGACGCCCGCGCCCTCGTCGAGCGGGCCGACAGGATGACGCCTGAGCAGCGAGAGCAGCTGATGCGCCTGCTCGACTCTCTTGCCCCGCCGCGCTAGCGCTGGCATATGCCATGGCCTCAGTTGTACGCACTGTGATCAAGGCGTGCATCCCGTAGTCAAACGGGCAGTCGAGGTGTAACGATGTCTGCTCGCCTGGGGGGCGTGAGGGTCCGGTAACCTGCCTGTTTCCGGAGTCGATCGAACACGCGATCGAATGACGGCAGGCCGCGCCAATGGGGGTCAGATGGCTGAGACAACAACATCGGTACCGGCGTCTGCACGGATCGAGTTCAGCGACCTCGTTCCTGCGGGACGATCCATGGTCGAGGTGGAAGTCGGCGGCGAGACGGTGATCTGCGTACGCCCTGGTGAGATGAGCGACCAGCTCAGGCGGGAATGGAACAACCACTTGGCCCACGCCACCCGCTCCGGACGATGGATCTGCCCTGACACCGGCGACACGCCACCTGGCCACCCCCAGGACTGACCGCGCAGGCGCGAGACAGGCACCCGCAAGGGTGCCTTTTTCGTGGCTTCGATCTGGCCGTCGCGTGTGCGGTGCTCGGCGCCGCGGAGCGGATCGACCCGGCGTCCGTCGCCGACGTGGTGATGATCGGCGAGCTGGGACTGGACGGGCGGGTGCGCCCGGTGCGCGGAGTGCTGCCCGCGGTCCTCGCCGCGGCGGAGGCGGGGTACCGCCATGTGGTGGTCCCGGAACAGACCGCGGGGGAGGCCGCGCTGGTACCGGGCGTCTCGGTTCTCGGGGTGCGGAGCCTGCGCCAGCTCATCGCGGTGCTCGCGGACGAGCCCGTGCCGGACGAGCCGGCCGAGGACCGGGACCGCCCCGACCCCATGCGGGCCGGGCTCGTGCTGCCGGGCGCGGGCGTGGGCAGCGGGCTGGTGCAGACGGCCGGCGGCCCGCTGTCCGACCTCGCGGATGTGGCGGGCCAGCGCAGGGCGCGCACCGCGCTGGAGGTCGCCGCCGCGGGCGGCCACCACCTCCTGCTCTCCGGTCCGCCCGGAGCGGGCAAGACCATGCTCGCCGAACGGCTCACCGGGATCCTGCCGCCACTGACCCGGCAGGAGTCCCTGGAGGTGACGGCGGTCCACTCGGTGGCGGGCATCCTCCCGCCGGGCGAGCCGCTGGTCACCGGAGCCCCGTACTGCGCACCGCACCATTCGGCGACGATGCAGTCCCTGATCGGCGGCGGCAACGGACTGCCGCGCCCCGGGGCGGTGTCCCTGGCGCACCGGGGGATCCTCTTCCTCGACGAGGCCCCGGAATTCTCCGGGAGGGCGCTGGACGCCCTGCGCCAGCCGCTGGAGTCCGGCCACGTGGTGGTGGCGCGCGCGGCGGGGGTGGTGCGGCTGCCCGCCCGTTTCCTGATGGTGCTGGCCGCCAACCCCTGTCCGTGCGGCAGGCACACGCTGACCGGCGCGGGCTGCGACTGCCCGCCCTCCGCCGTCCGCCGCTACCAGGCCCGGCTCTCCGGTCCGCTGCTGGACCGGGTGGATCTGAGGGTCGAGGTCGAACCCGTGGGGAGGGCGGACCTGATGGGGGCGGGCGGCCGGGGGGAGACCTCGGCCGAGGTCGCCGCCCGGGTGCGCGGAGCCAGGGCGCGGACCGCCGAGCGGCTGGCCGGTACGCCCTGGACCACCAACAGCGAGGTCCCCGGACACGAGCTGCGGACCAGGCTGACCGCGGCCCCCGGGGCGCTGATGGCCGCCGAGCGGGACATGGAACGCGGACTGCTCACCGCGCGGGGGCTGGACCGGGTGCTGCGCGTGGCATGGACGGTGGCCGACCTGAGGGCGGCCGACCGCCCGGACGCCTCCGACATCGCGGTCGCCCTCGAACTGCGTACGGGCATTGACCGCGGGGTGCCTCTGGAAGCGGGGGCGCGGTGAACACCCCGCGGCCCGCCGACGACGCGGAACGCCTGGCGAGGGCCGCCCTGACCAGGGTCTTGGAACCCGGGGACGAGCGGGGCGGGCGCTGGATCCGCGAGATCGGGGCGGCCGGACTGATGCGGTGCCTGCGGGAGCCCGGCGGGCCCGCACGGAAGCTGGAGGGCATGAGCGCGACACGGCTGGCGGGCTACCGCCTCCGCGCCGCGGCGGCCGAACCCGCCCGGGACCTGGAGGCGGTGGACAGGGTGGGCGGGCGGTTCGTCTGCCCCGGTGACCCGGAGTGGCCCAGCCAGCTGGACGACCTGGGCGACGCCCGGCCCGTGGGGCTCTGGGTGAAAGGCGCCCCCGACCTCCGCCTCTGGGCCCTGCGCTCGGTCGCCACGGTCGGCGCCCGCGCCTGCACGCCGTACGGGGCGCACATGGCCGCGTCCCTCGCGGCGGGGCTGGCGGAGCGTGGCTGGGTGGTGGTCTCGGGGGCGGCCTTCGGCGTGGACGGGGCGGCCCACCGCGGCGCGCTCGCCGCGGGCGGGGCGACCGTGGCCGTCCTGGCCTGCGGGGTGGACGTCGCCTACCCCCGCGGGCACGCGGAACTCCTCGCCCGGATCGGGGAACAGGGACTGCTCGTCGGGGAGCTGCCGCCGGCGAGCCATCCGACGCGGAGCAGGTTCGTCCTGAGGAACCGGGTGATCGCCGCGCTCACCCGGGGCACCGTCGTGGTGGAGGCCGAGTACCGCAGCGGCTCGCTGGTCACGGCGAGGAACGCCCAGCGTCTGGGCCGGTTCACGATGGGGGTGCCGGGACCGGCGACGAGCGGGCTCTCCGCCGGGGTGCACGAACTCCTGCGCGGCGAAGGGGTACTGGTCACCGACGCATCGGAGATCATCGAACTGGTGGGGGAGATCGGTGAGCTCGCGCCGGTCCGCAGAGGGCCCGTACTGCCCCGGGACATGCTCGACGCCGTCTGCGCGCGGATTCTCGACGCCCTGCCCCGGAGGGAGGCCGTGGACGCGCGTGAAGTGGCACGGGTCGCCGGGACGTCGACAGATGAAGCACTCGGCCGACTGTACGAATTGCACTCACTGGGGTTCGTCGAACGGCAGGGCGAAGGATGGCGGTTGACGCCACCGCCCACCCGCAACGGGGATACGCGGCGAGGCGGTGCTTGACCTGAAGCATTCGGGTGAAAGGGTGATATCCGCGCTCCCGGCACGTCCTCGCCGGTGCGCCCCGGGCCTCCGGGGCCGTCGCACACGGCACGGCGGACGTCCCCGGCCTGTCCACCGGCGCGGCATATGAGGGGGATTCACCTCCCGGGACGCCCCGGCCCTGTGCACAACGCAACGCCGCAGTCACGCTACGCTCGCAAGGATTCCGCCCCAGAGACACGTCCCAGCACCACACAGCAGAACGGCTCAAGGCACCACATGCCCCAGCACACCTCCGGGTCTGACCGCGCGGCAGTTCCACCGGCTGCGCGTGGCACTGTGCGCCCAGTCGCCCCTCCGGCAGCCCCGTCCCCGCTCGACGAGTTGTGGCGTTCGTACAAGACCACGGGCGACGAGAGGCTGCGCGAGCAGCTGATCCTGCACTACTCGCCCCTGGTGAAGTACGTGGCCGGCCGGGTCAGTGTCGGGCTGCCGTCCAACGTGGAGCAGGCGGACTTCGTCTCCTCCGGGGTGTTCGGGCTGATCGACGCCATCGAGAAGTTCGACATCGAACGCGCCATCAAGTTCGAGACGTACGCGATCACCCGGATCCGCGGGGCGATGATCGACGAACTCCGGGCACTGGACTGGATCCCGCGGTCGGTGCGGCAGAAGGCGCGGAACGTCGAGCGCGCCTACGCCACCCTGGAGGCGCAGCTGAGGCGTACCCCCACCGAGTCGGAAGTGGCTGCCGAGATGGGGATCGCGCTGGAGGAACTGCACTCCGTCTTCAGTCAGTTGTCGCTCGCCAACGTGGTGGCCCTGGAGGAGCTCCTCCATGTCGGCGGAGAAGGCGGCGACCGGCTCAGCCTGATGGACACCCTGGAGGACACCGCGGCCGACGACCCGGTCGAGGTGGCCGAGGACCGGGAGCTCAGACGCCTGCTCGCCCGCGCCATCAACACGCTCCCGGAACGGGAGAAGACCGTGGTCACCCTCTACTACTACGAAGGGCTCACCCTCGCGGAGATCGGCAACGTCCTCGGGGTCACCGAGAGCAGGGTCAGCCAGATCCACACCAAGTCGGTCCTGCAGCTCCGCGCGAAACTGGCCGACGCCGGACGCTGAGAGCGGGCCGGGCCGGGCCGAGGCCGTGCGAGCCGGGGCGAAGAGGGGTACGGCCGGGGAGGGCAGGTGTGTGAGCGGGGCGGCGGCCGGTCCGGTGCACGCCACGCGACCGGCTCCGGCCGCACGATCAGGGACGCCCGCCTTCCCCGGGACACCTGCCGCCGTAGAGTGGACACGTGCCCAGGATTCGAGCGGCCTCCGTGGCCGAGCACCGGACCATGCAGCGCGGCGCCCTCCTGGACGCCGCACGCTCCTTGCTGTCCGAGGGGGGTACGGAGGCGCTGACCTTCCCCGCCCTTGCCGAGCGGACCGGACTCGCCAGGTCCTCCGTGTACGAGTACTTCCGGTCCCGTGCCGCGGTCGTCGAGGAGCTCTGCGCCGTCGACTTCCCCGTCTGGGCGGCGGAGGTCGAGAACGCGATGGCCCGCGCCGACACCCCCGAGGGGAAGATCGAGGCCTATGTGCGCCGCCAGCTCGGCCTGGTCGGGGACCGGCGGCACCGTGCGGTCGTCGCGATCTCCGCGAGCGAGCTGGACACCGGCGCCCGGGAGAAGATCCGGGCCGCGCACGGCGGGCTGATCGCCATGATCGTCGAGGCTCTGGGCGATCTGGGACACGCGGAGCCGAGGCTGGCGGCCATGCTCCTCCAGGGCTCCGTCGACGCCGCGGTGCGCCGGATCGAGCTGGGCGTGGACGAGCCGGAAGCGGTCGCCGACACGGCAGTGGCGATGGTCCTGCGCGGCGTGGCCGGCTGACGGGGACCGCCACCGGCCGGCCGGCCGCCAGGGGCTGACCGCCCTCCGGGACCCGGCTGCCCTCCGGGACCCGCCTGCCGTCCGGGACCCGGCTGCCGTCCGGTGTCTGCCCGTCCTCCGGGGGCTGCCCGCCGCCCGCCCCGGGGCCGAGGGCGGGATGCGCGCCGGAAGCGGTGCCGCGGGGCAGGGGCACCCTAGACACCGGAAGCAGCCGGGAAGGTCCCCGCCGCAGCAGCGAGGGCGGCAGCAGCGACAGCGGATCCAGATAGACGTCACCACGCAGCAGGCCCCAGTGGAGGCACCCCGGGCCGCAGTGCGACGGTCCCGGAGCCGTCGCGCCCACCACCTGCCCGGCGGCCACCCTGTCGCCCTCGGCCACGTCCGCCCGCACCGGTTCGTAGGTGAACCGCAGGGGCGGGTCGCCGGTTCCGGTGACCTCCACGGACAGCACACCGCGCCCCGCCACCCGCCCCGCGAAGAGGACCCTGCCGGCCGCCGCCGCCCGTACCGGGCTGCCCGGCGGTGCCGCGAGATCGACGCCGCGGTGCCCCGGCCCGTAGGGACCGGCGGGGGGCTCCCAGCCGCGTACGACCCGGGGCCGGCCCGCGAGCGGCCAGGACCGCTCCCCGCCCTGCCCGGCCGCCGCCGTCCGGGCCGTCCGCCGTGCCGCGGACGGCGCCTCCCGAGCCCCTTGCGCGGCGGGGACCGCCACCGTGTCCGCCGGTCCCGCGAAAGACCCCGCGGGCGCGGCGGCGGCAAGCGGACCCGGGGAGCCGGCAAGCGGGCCCGGTACGACCGCGAGCGTGACCGGGGGAGCGGTGAGCGCGACGAGCAGCAGGGCGAGCACGGCCCACCGCGCCACGGCCACGGGCGGGTGCGCGCCCCGCCGCCCAGGCGCTGCGGGGCCCGGCCCGGGGCGGGGGCCGCGTACGGTTACTTCGGGTGTCCGGCGCATGACCCGACGATGCCCCGGCGGCCGCTTCTTCGGGGATCATGGTCCGGATCTGTGGACAGCCGCCCCCTTGTGGACATCGCCGTCACCCGGCACCCGGCGGGTCCCGTACACTTCTTCTGGCGATCCGGGTCACCGGATCGACTTCGCACGCCCCGCCACCTCCCCCTCAGCGGACGGTGGCCGCGCTCCTCGGTCCCTCGTGGCACGGCGCGTCGGGGCGTCAGGCGCGAGCGCAATCCTGCGCTCGCGACAACCGAGTACCTCAAGGAGTACGGCCATGGCCGTCGTCACGATGCGGGAGCTGCTGGAGAGCGGCGTCCACTTCGGTCACCAGACCCGTCGCTGGAACCCGAAGATGAAGCGCTTCATCTTCACCGAGCGCAACGGCATCTACATCATCGACCTGCTCCAGTCGCTGTCGTACATCGACCGCGCCTACGAGTTCGTCAAGGAGACCGTCGCCCACGGCGGTTCCATCATGTTCGTCGGTACCAAGAAGCAGGCCCAGGAGGCCATCGCCGAGCAGGCGACGCGCGTCGGCATGCCGTACGTCAACCAGCGTTGGCTCGGCGGCATGCTCACCAACTTCTCCACCGTCTACAAGCGCCTTCAGCGTCTGAAGGAGCTCGAGCTCATCGACTTCGAGGACGTGGCCGCCTCCGGCCTCACCAAGAAGGAGCTCCTGGTCCTCTCCCGCGAGAAGGCCAAGCTGGAGAAGACCCTCGGTGGTATCCGCGAGATGCAGAAGGTGCCCAGCGCCGTCTGGATCGTCGACACCAAGAAGGAGCACATCGCCGTCGGTGAGGCGCGCAAGCTCCACATCCCGGTCGTCGCGATCCTCGACACCAACTGCGACCCCGACGAGGTCGACTACAAGATCCCGGGCAACGACGACGCGATCCGCTCCGTCACCCTGCTCACCCGCGTGATCGCCGACGCCGTCGCCGAGGGCCTCATCGCCCGTTCCGGTGCCGCCACCGGTGACTCGAAGCCGGGCGAGAAGGCCGCCGGCGAGCCCCTCGCCGAGTGGGAGCGCGACCTGCTCGCGGGTGACAAGAAGGACGACGCCGAGGTCCAGTCCTCGGTCGAGACCGAGAAGGACGCCGACGCGGACGCCAAGCCGGCCGCCATCGCCGACGAGCAGGCCGAGGCCCCGGCCGCGGACGCCGAGCAGGCCTGACACCCGTCAGCCACGGTTGAAGACGGCGGGGGCCGGTGCGCAGGCACCGCCCCCGCCGTTCCCCCGTAGATCTTTCAGACTTCGAGAGAGAAACACAGACTCATGGCGAACTACACCGCCGCTGACGTCAAGAAGCTCCGCGAGCTCACCGGCGCCGGCATGATGGACTGCAAGAAGGCCCTCGACGAGGCCGACGGCAACGTCGACGGCGCGGTCGAGGCCCTCCGTATCAAGGGTCAGAAGGGCGTCGCCAAGCGCGAGGGCCGTTCTGCCGAGAACGGTGCCGTCGTCTCCCTGATCTCCGACGACAAGACCTCCGGCGTCCTGCTCGAGCTGAAGTGCGAGACGGACTTCGTCGCCAAGGGCGAGAAGTTCCAGACCGTCGCCAACACGCTCGCCGCGCACGTCGCCGCGACCTCCCCGGCCGACATCGAGGCGCTCCTCGCTTCGGAGATCGAGCCCGGCAAGACCGTCCAGGCGTACGTGGACGAGGCCAACGCCAACCTCGGCGAGAAGATCGTCCTGGACCGCTTCGCGCAGTTCACCGGCGGTTACGTGGCCGCGTACATGCACCGCACGATGCCCGACCTCCCGCCGCAGGTCGGCGTCCTCGTCCAGCTGGACAAGGAGAACGCCGAGGTCGCCAAGGACGTCGCGCAGCACATCGCCGCGTTCGCGCCGAAGTACCTCAGCCGCGACGAGGTCCCGGCCGAGACGGTCGAGAACGAGCGCCGTGTCGCCGAGGCCACCTCCCGCGAGGAGGGCAAGCCCGAGGCCGCCCTCCCGAAGATCGTCGAGGGTCGCGTCAACGGCTTCTTCAAGGAGGTCGTCGTCCTCGAGCAGGCCTTCGCCAAGGACAACAAGAAGTCGGTCCAGAAGGTCCTGGACGAGGCCGGTGTCAGCCTGACGCGCTTCGCGCGTATCAAGGTCGGCATCTGAGTCCGTCCGCGAACAACGGCAGACCCCGATAGGGTCTGGTGCAGTCGTCGGCCGCACCAAGCCGGACGACCGCAGATCTGACGAGGAGGCCATTGCCGCACAGGGACGACAGCCCCACCGGCAATGGCCTTCTTCGTATGTGCACGAGGAGAATCTCCATGAACAAGGGCGCGGACGCCCCCACGGGTGACCACAAGCGCGACGACGGCAAGGTGTCAGGGCGCTTCATGCTGAAGCTGTCCGGCGAGGCGTTCGCAGGTGGCGGGGGACTGGGCGTCGACCCCGACGTCGTGCACACCATCGCGCGCGAGATCGCGGCGGTCGTACGCGACGGTGCCGAGATCGCGGTCGTCATCGGCGGCGGCAACTTCTTCCGTGGCGCCGAGCTCCAGCAGCGCGGAATGGACCGGGCGCGGTCCGACTACATGGGCATGCTCGGCACCGTCATGAACTGCCTGGCGCTGCAGGACTTCCTGGAGAAGGAAGGCATCGACTCGCGCGTCCAGACCGCCATCACCATGGGCCAGGTCGCGGAGCCGTACATCCCGCTCCGTGCCGTGCGGCACCTGGAGAAGGGACGCGTCGTGATCTTCGGCGCGGGTATGGGCATGCCGTACTTCTCCACCGACACCACGGCCGCCCAGCGGGCCCTGGAGATCGACGCCGAGGCGCTGCTCATGGGCAAGAACGGCGTGGACGGGGTCTACGACTCCGACCCGAGGACCAATCCCGCCGCGGTGAAGTTCGACGCGCTGGAGTACGGCGAGGTGATCGCCCGCGACCTCAAGGTCGCCGACGCCACCGCCATCACGCTCTGCCGCGACAACGAGCTGCCGATCCTCGTCTTCGAGCTGACCACGGAGGGCAATATCGCCCGCGCGGTCAAGGGTGAGAAGATCGGCACGCTGGTGAGCGACGAGGGCACCCGGGCCTGACGGCCCACCGGATGGACAAACGGCCTGCCGGTCGGACACCGTGCAGGTGAGGACGCGACGCAGGACCCGCAGGGCCCGGCCGTGCCGGACCCGCTCAAGACACGCAGGAGCACGTGGTGATCGAAGAAATCCTCCTCGAGGCCGAGGAGAAGATGGAGAAGGCCGTCGTCGTCGCCAAAGAGGACTTTGCCGCGATCCGTACCGGCCGTGCGCACCCGGCGATGTTCAACAAGATCGTCGCCGACTACTACGGCGCGCTGACCCCGATCAACCAGCTGGCCTCGTTCTCGGTACCCGAGCCGCGGATGGCCGTGGTGACCCCGTTCGACAAGACCGCGCTGCGCAACATCGAGCAGGCGATCCGTGACTCCGACCTCGGCGTCAACCCGAGCAACGACGGCAACATCATCCGCGTGACGTTCCCCGAACTCACGCAGGACCGCCGCAAGGAGTTCATCAAGGTCGCCAAGACCAAGGCCGAGGACTCCAAGATCTCGATCCGCTCCGTGCGCCGCAAGGCCAAGGAGTCGCTGGACAAGCTGGTCAAGGACAAGGAGTCCGGCGAGGACGAGGTCCGCCGCGCGGAGAAGGAGCTCGACGACACCACCGCGAAGTACGTCGCCCAGGTGGACGAGCTGCTCAAGCACAAGGAAGCCGAGCTGCTCGAAGTCTGATGAACGACTCCACCTGGGGCACCCCGCAGGGAGCCGGTTACCGGGGTGCGCCCGAGTTCGGGGCCGCCCCGGCGGGTCCCGCTCACGATGTGTACGGCGCCCAGCAGACTCGGCCCATGCCCATCGTGCCGGACGTTCCCGACGCAGGTAGAGACGCCGACGACCGGAACAGGGAGGCCGCGCACGTCAGCGGCCCCCTGTTCCGTGACGAGAAGCCGCAGGAGCCCATGGCCGCCCCGCCGACACCGCCCCCGGCGCAGAAGAAGCGCGCGGGCCGTGACCTGCGCGCCGCCATAGGGGTCGGTGTGGGGCTCGGTGCCGTGGTCATCGGCTCGCTCTTCGTCGTGAAGGCCGTCTTCGTCGGCGTGGTGGTACTGGCCGTGGTGGTCGGGCTCTGGGAGCTCACCTCCCGTCTGAAGGAACGCAAGGGCGTCAGCGTCCCCCTCGTCCCCCTCGCAGTCGGCGGCGCCGCCATGGTGGTCGCCGGCTACGTGTGGGACGCGGAGGGCGGATGGATCGCGATGGCGCTCACCGCGCTCGCGGTGCTCGTGTGGCGGATGACCGAGCCGCCGGAGAACTACCTCAGGGACGTCACGGCCGGGGTCTTCGCCGTGTTCTACGTGCCGTTCCTCGCCACGTTCGTCTCGATGATGCTCACCGCCGACGACGGTGCCTGGCGGGTGCTCACCTTCCTGCTGCTCACCGTGGTCAGCGACACCGGCGCCTACGCGGTGGGCTGGCGCTTCGGCACCCACAAGCTGGCGCCCCGTATCAGCCCCGGCAAGACCCGGGAGGGGCTGTTCGGCGCGGTCGGTTTCGCGATGGTGGCGGGGGCGCTGTGCATGCAGTTCCTCATCGAGGACGGGACCTGGTGGCAGGGCCTCCTGATGGGCCTCGCCGTCGCGGCCAGTGCGACACTCGGCGACCTCGGTGAATCCATGATCAAGCGGGATCTCGGGATCAAGGACATGGGAACGCTGCTGCCCGGTCACGGCGGCATCATGGACCGGCTCGACTCCCTCCTGCCGACGGCACCGGTCGTCTGGCTGCTGCTGGTGGTGTTCGTCGGCTCCGGCTGACCGGCCGGTCCGCCGTCCGTACGAGGGCCCGTGGCTCCAGGTGGTTCTCCGCCCGGAGCCACGGGCCCTCGGGCCGTCCCCGGGCCGTCCTCGGCGGGGGGCTGCGCGGGGGTCCGATCGCACCGGGACGAGTACCGCGCGGTGTCTGCGACACTGGAAGAACCATGCCTAAGCCCGGAGAACTGGCAGCGACTGGGTAGAAACAGGCCCCCTACCAGCACGTTTGCCTCTGACAGGGGGCCGCCCCCCGACTACTGGGCCGTCTCTGGGCCGTCAGGCTCGTCGGGCGCGGGCAGGAACACTCGGTCGACGGCCTTCCGCGTGCGTTCCTGACTCGACGGCATCAGGTGGGCGTACACCCGCAGCGTCAGCGCGGGGTCCGTGTGCCCCAGGTACTGGCTCACGGCCTTGATGCTCTCTCCGGCGTCCAACAGCACCGAGGCGTAGAAATGCCTCAGGGCATGCATGCCGTGCTCGCGCGCCGACTCGAACTTGCCGTCGTCGGCGCCCGGGATCAGGCCAGCGACCGCCAGCGCGGGCTTCCATTCCTGGATGTTGAAGTTGCTGCGCCACACGACCCCGCTCGCGGTGTTCGTGAACAGGAGGCGGGCTGACACCTTCGGGCCGTCCGGCTTCCGCCACGGCAACGTGATCTCTACCGGCTTGAAGGCGTCGGCGTGGGCACGGAGGGCTTCCGCCACCGATGGCGGCAGCGGTACGTCTCGCTCTTTGCCGCACTTGGGCGGGGCGAACACCGCCTTCCCTCGGATGAGCTTCACCTGTCGGACCACCCGCAGGATGCCGTCCTCGAAGTCGACCGCGTCCTCGGCGAGCCCCACGATCTCACCCTGCCGGAGCCCGCACCCCGCCCCGGTGTCGACCATGGTCTGGTACCGCTCGGGGAGCGCCGCGCGAACGGCGCGTACCTGGGTGGGGAGCCACGGCACAACGCGGCGCCGCTCCACTGCCGGCGGGCGGACGGACTTCACGGAGCACGGGTTGCGTGACAAGAGACTGTCATCTACGGCCGCGCTTAGCACCGCTCGTACATCGCCGTAGATGTTGCGTGCGTACGCACCACTCACGGCGGGGTTCGCTTCCAGAGCGCTGACGAGCCCGCGGATGTGCTCGGGACGGAACGAGTCGAGCGGACGAGTGCCGAGAACGGGGAATGCATGCAGCCGCAACCGTTGCTCCGTCACGATCTGGCTGGACAGGTCGGCGGTGTGAGCCGTGAGCCATTTCTCGGCGTAGGTCTGGAAGGTGATCCGGGCCGCGCGGGGGTCGATGTACTGGCCGCGAGACATGTCGGACGCGATGTTGGTGAGCCACTTCTCGGCGAGGCGTTTCTGCTTGTCTGGGAAACTCTTGGACTGCTCACCACCGTCCGGTCCGATGTACCGGGCACGGTAGCGGAGGCCGGTGCCGTAGCGATCGGTTCTGACCCGGCGAACCTTGCCGTCGGGGCTGCTCTCAGTCTTGTACCAGCGGTCTTGGATGTGGCCGGCCAACGTGGTGCTCCTCAGGTGCAGAGCAGGGGCGCGACCGGCGTGGTCGCGCCCCTGGGGGTAGCTGGGTGATCAGGCAGCGTGTTCGGTCAGGTTGCTGATCCAGTCGTGTACAGCGCTGGGGTCGTAGCGGAGGTGCTTGCCGATGCGGAACCCGAGAGGGCCGGTGCGCTTCTTTCGCCAGGCGTAGACCGTCTCCAGCGGGATGGAAAGAAGCTCCGCGAGGTCGTTGGGGGTGAGGTAGCGGGCAGGGAGTTCGGTGACGGGCTGGGACGGTTTGGCGGTTGCCATCGGGCTCCTTCAGCTCGGCCCGGGGTCCGGAAACCCCGGAAATTGCTGACAGAACTGACAGAACCTCGCCGTATAGCTTCTGACCTGCGGTGTTGACCGCTTTTGGTCGCGTGACAAAACCTCGAAAAACTCTGACAGAACCTCGAAAACCTAGGTTCTGTCAGCGCGGGCAGACCGTTCTAGGGTCGGGGTTTTTTGAGTTCTGTCAGAGTTTCCGGAGGTTTTGTCAGAGCTCCGAAAACGCTTGTTTTTGCAGGTCAGGCGGCTGGTCGGGGGGTTCTGTCAGTTCTGTCCGAGGTTTCGGGCGTTTTCAGGCGGCGCGGGTGATGCGGGGGTGAGTTTCGTAGCGGGGGGAGGGCGGTCGGCCGCCGCGGGTGGTGCGGGGCGGCGGGGGCTGCTGGCGGACCCAGCCGTGGTCCTCCAGGAGGGTCAGGGCGGGGTCGAGGTCGCCCATGGCGGGGAACTCGCTGCGGGGTACCGCGCGGAAGAGGTCGCGCTTGGTGAAGGTGGCGGTGCGGGTCTCGGTCAGGTGGGTTAGGAGGGTGTGGGCGGGGCCCTGGGCGGGGTCGGCCTTCATGGCGTTGAAGACGTCGAGGGCGTGGGCGGTGAAGTAGTCCCCGAGGCGGGTGGCGTCGGCCATCGTGGCGGCCGCGATAGGCAGGGTCCAGGCGTCCTCGGGATGGGCGGCGAGGTGAAGGAGCCCAGCGATACGGGCGACGGCCCCGTCGCGCTTGCTGGCCCAGTTCACGATCGGGCGGAGCGGCCCGTCCTCGCGGAGGCGGGATTCGGAGACGCGCTGGTAGGCCAGCAGTACCGCGTCAGCTTCGGGGGTGAGGGTGAGTTCAGCCGCCTCGGTCCAACCCGCGAGCGTCAGCGCCAGGCCACCGAGCTTCTTCGCGTAGGTGTCGGCGACGTCGGGGTTCAGGAGCTCCGGGGTGAGGTTGCGGTAGCCGACGAGGGACTTGGGCTTGGAATAGAGGAACCGGGCGAGCAGCCCGCGGCCGTCGGCGCCCTTGATCTGCCCGATGGCGTCGAGGACTTCGGGCTGCACAGCGAGGCCCATGGTGATGGCGGGGTTCTCGATGTACTGGGCGTCTCTGGCCTGGCGGTTGACGCGGGCCATGTCTCCCGCGTGTCCCTTGAGGAAGATTCCCATGTTCGGGACGCCGGAGTAGCGTCCGGCGATGATCTCGAAGATCTCCCCTTCGGGGGACAGGATAGAGATCCGTCCGTCCTGCTGGGAGAGCAGGGTGGTCAGGCTCTCGGCGGTGACATCGTCGGCGACGAGCTGAGGCTCGGCAGGGATGACGGCCCGCTCGGCGGCCTCGGACAGGGAGATGGCCTGGGCGGTCAGGTCGGCCAGCTTGTCGGCCTCGGCGTTGGCGGCCATCTTCTCAGCCTTCTCTGCCGCGGCTTTTGCGATCCGTGCGGAGGCGGCGGCCTCGGCCCGCTGCGGTGCCGTGAGCTCGATCAGAGCCTTCTCGGCGGTGAGGAGCGGTTTGGTCATGAGCCCGAACACCGCTGACTTGCGGTTGCCGGGCGGCAGGGCGACGGCGGTGTAGAGGGTGACGGGCTCGTTCCACTGCCCGCGCACGGTCACGGTGAGACGCCCGCCGGCGGCCGTGCCGATGGCGGCTAGCGCGAGGCACCCGGCTAGGTCGACGGGCGTCTGGGTCTCCTCGGCGACACCGGCCGTCATGGCGGCGAGCCATTCGGGCAGCGCGTCCACGGGGAACACCGGGAGCTGCCCGCGCGGGTTGAGTAGCACGGGCTCGTCCCAGACCGGTCCGGCGATGTCCTCAGCCGTCATCTCCTCGAACCCGGCCCACAGCTCGGGGTCGTGCGGGCTCATGAGACGTTCCTTTCCTCGGTGATGCGGAGCGGGCAGGTGTCACGGTGGCGGGTGTGATCGTCGATCAGGGCGAGGGCTTTGCGGTGTCCGGCGGCGAAGAGGTTGCGTCCGCACTCGCAGGTGCTCGTGGCGGTGGGGACGGCGCCGCGGGGCGCGGAGATGGTGAGCCAGGCGACGGGGAACCGCCCGTCTCCGGTCTGCGGGTCAGAACGAACCGATGAAGGGACGCCTTCGGCGACGCCCTTCGCCGCCCCACCACCGGGAGTGGCCGGGGCGGGTTCGGCGGGGTGGGGGCCGGTGGGGGTGGCGGGAAGGCATTTCAGAGGGGGGATCGGCCGGGTGCTCATGCCGTCTCCCTCGGCCGGCAGTTGGCGAGGGACCAGTTCATGACGCTGCGCAGGGTTGAGCGGCACTGGGATGCCGGGAGTCCGGCCGCCTCGCCCGCCCTCTGAAATGCTTCTTCGACCTCGTGCCGGGTCAGGTCGCCCCATCCGACGAACCGGGCCACCTTCCGGGCACTCACGAACAGCTGTGCTTCCCGGCCGCCCTCGGGGGTGCTCGCGACGAGGGCGGTTTCGCGTTCCAGGGCGGTCTCGGCGGCCCGGTTGCCCCGCCGGGGAACGGACAGCCGCACGGGCTCGGTGGGCCGGTCGGCGGGCTTGAGCAGGTCCAGCAGCCAGCCGGGCAGCGGGGTCACAGGCGCGTCGTCCAGCACCTTGTAGGTGTGGCCGTTGACGGTGCTGCCGGGGGCGACGACGTAGCCGCCCCACGCGCGGGTGTCGATGTGCGGGCCGAGGAGCCCGGCGGTGTTGGTGAGCCGGATGCCGGATGGGGCGGTGAAGTAGAGGTGGTGTCCGCCGCTCGCGGTCCGCACCCGGTAGGTGGCCGGGACGGCCTGCCCGGCGCGCTCGCAGAGCGCTTGCAGGGAAGTGGCGCCGTCAGGCGTCCCTTTCGGGTCTTTGGCCTTGACCGCGTCAAGGTCCACCACGACCAGCCTGGACGGGCCCGTAGCGATCCCGATGTTGAACCGGCCCGTGGTCCAGGCTCGGTGGATGCGGTCGGGGTCGGTGGTGGCCCGGTCCTCCCACTTGCTGTGCCCGCCGGCACAGTCCCCGGTGCGGGAGCAGGCGGTCTCGCCGTGGAGTGCGGGGCGCTTGTCGGCGGGTCGGAGTGGGAAGACGTGCCACCCGCGCCCGGCCGCGTCCAGGGCGGCGGTCAGGAGGTGGGTGGTCATGCGGCGTCTCCTGGACGCAGGAAGTTGGCATGTTGCTGGGTAGTGATGAGTCCGGCGTCTCGCCAGGCATCGAGGAGGGTGTCGCTGTCGTCCCCGGACGCGCTGGTGCCGGGGCAGGAGGAGCACAGCCGTCCTGCCGGGCCGCTCTCCGATGCGGTGCCGGTGGGAGGTTTGCGTCCCCACCGACACGCCAGGAGACCGGCCTGTTCGGCCTGTTCTTCCAGGGCTCGGAGGCGGGCGGCCGTCTCGGGGTAGAAGAACTCGATCTCATCGAGCTCGCCGGGCTTGGCGTAGGCCCCGCAGAGGCACTCGCCGCTCATGTGGAGGTGTTCGGTCACCTCGTTGAGCGGCAGGGCGTCCGGGGTGCACAGGCGGTGGTTGGCATGCTCGTGGTCTTGCTGGCAGCGGTGACGGGCCCGATATTCACGCATGTGGGCGTCGGTCCAGTGGACGAGGGGGGACACCCAAACCAGTCGGCCTTGTACGTCGATGGCTTCGGCGTTACGAAACCGGCGCTGGGTCTCAGCCCAGCGCATCCCGCCGAGGTAGGCGACCTTCGCGGAGCGTGGGCGGCTGTCGAGGAGCTGAGCCCGCAGTCGCATCAGGGGTTCGTCTTTGAGGCGGCGGTACATCACGCGGTGTCCGGCCGGGCCTGGGAAGCCTTTCCAGACCTGGCGTTTGCCCGCGTTAGGGCCGGTACGGGCGATGACGCGGCCGAGGACAAGGTCCTCGTAGGAATCGCGGGGGTGCAGCTCGTGCAGGGGCAGGTTCCAGG
This sequence comes from Streptomyces nitrosporeus, assembly GCF_008704555.1. NCBI lineage: Bacteria > Bacillati > Actinomycetota > Actinomycetes > Kitasatosporales > Streptomycetaceae > Streptomyces > Streptomyces nitrosporeus. Next base: position 1,971,186 of record NZ_CP023702.1, on the reverse strand, counting down.
CAGCGGTGACGTCCCGGACGTGGGTGGTGGTTGCCGGGATGCCAGTGCCGGTGTTGACGTGGGCGATGGCGTTGACCCGGCCGCGCAGGAGGTGGGAGGCGATCACGGAGTCGTTGCCGCCAGAGAAAAGGCTGATCGTGACCACGATGGTGTGCTCGGCGAGGGCCTGGTCGAGGATCTCGTGGGAGCGGGCGATGGCCTCGTCCAGGGTGCGGGCCACATGCTCGCCGGACACGGCCTTCGGCGGGGCCTTTGGTAGGAGATCGGGCATTCCGGGGAACATCTCCAGGACCTCTTGCTTCTTCTTGGTACGTGCCGTCATATTCAGGACTCCAGTTCCACTGTTGAGTTGTGCTGGACGACGGCGGCCCCGGTTCTTGGTCGGATGGGGGCCGCCGTCGGTGTTGTCAGGCGATGTCGAGGGCAAGCTGGGGCGGGTCGGCGCCCACCGTGGCGTGCGCGGGCACGGCGAGCAGGGTGCGGTAGGCCAATGCGGCCTGGATACGGAGTCGGATCACGGGGGTTCCTCGGGTCAGTTGTGGAAGCGGTGGGAGTGGGGATTGTGGTCGCACCAGTCCTCGGCGCAGACCTTGTGGACCGGCTCGCGGTCGTGGCTGCGCATGGGGGTGGGTTTGCCGCACAGCACGCACGGCAGATCCCGGTGGGCGTCGAAGTGGCGGGCGTCCCGCCAGTCCAAAAGCGGCATGGGGGTGTCCGTCAGGGGCGTCAGGTGCGGGGTGTCAGAGCCGTCAGACGGGGGTGTCAGACGGGTCTGACACCCCCGTCTACCTAGGGGAATGCGGTGTCAGGGCGTCAGGGGTGTCAGGACTGTCAGGGGGGTGTCAGACGGTGGCGAGCTGGGGCACGATCCGGTAGCGGCCGGTGTCGGCGGTCTCGGCGAGGCGTCCTTCGAGGACCATGCGGGCGATCTCTCCGGAGACCCATCCGCGCTTGCGGCCGAACTGGTCGCAGTAGGCCATGAACTCCTTCGGGCCGACGGTTTCCATGCCGTCCCGCTCGAACTGTTCCAGCAGCCGGACCATCACCTCCCGGGCCTCGCTGGGGGAGACCGCGATCCGCTCGGTCGCGGGCTGGTTGGCGAGCTGGAGCGTCCCGGCCGGGGTGGGCAGCTCCTCCTCGGGGTCGAAGTCGTCCGCGTCGATCCCGTCGAAGTCGTCCTCGTGCACGGGGGTGAGGTCCTTTCCGCCGGCAGGGGCCGGGAGGGAGGCGTTGGGGGCGGTGTGTCCGGTGCGGGCGGCCCGGTCGGTGAACAGCTTCCCGGCCGCCGCGGCAGCCGCCTTGGCGGTGACGGGGTCGATGGTGGGGCGCACGGCCGCGTAGTCCGCGACGATCGCGGTGAGGTCGTCGGCGGTGATGTTGTGGGAGCGGGTGGGGGTGGCCCACTCGTCCTGGTCGATGCCGTTCGCGGCGAGGTAGGCGTAGCCGGGTTTCTTGTCCTTCCACGCTTCGGGGCGGGCGCCGGCGTCGATGGCTTCCTCGGGGAGGGCGAATCCGGCGTCGGTGTGGTCGCGGACGCCGTGGCACCAGGACGAGCCGAGGGAGGCGCGGGTGTCGGTGGGCATCTGGTAGCCGGAGGCGCGCTGCATGGAGACGACCAGGGACACCCCGGCGGAGCGGGCTTCCTGCGCGATGCCGGTGAAGTCGAGTCCTTCCCGCAGGGACTTCGCGGCTTCCTCGAACCACGCGACGAGGTAGGGCACGCCCGGGCTGCCGTCGGCGCGGGGCTCGGCGGCTTCGGGGACCCATTGGTTGTAGCCGTGGGCGGCGAGCCATGCCGTGCGGGCGGGGATGACCGCTTCGAGGGCGGAGACCATCGCTTCGGTGGAGGCCATGTCCAGGGCGGCCCAGTCCATCGCGCCGATGAGCGGGCCGAAGGTCTGGGTGACCTTGACCGGGTCGGAGCCCCACACGATGGCGTCCCGGCGGGTCAGGATCTCCGCGAGCGCGTTCAGCGCGGACACCGACTTCCCGGAGCCGGTCATTCCCATGATGAGCAGGTGCATCGCGTTGCGGGAGACGGCCGGGTCACCGGACATCCACATCAACAGCGGGTCGCCGTGCTCGTAGAAGCCGACGTTCAGCGGCTCGGCGATCGACCCGCCCGGGGCGGACGGGCCGGGCCACGTGCTGCCGTCCTTCAGCACGTCCTGGGGGACGACGATGATTTCCCCGCGGCCGGCGGACTCCGGATCCGGGCGCATCCGCACCGCGTTCGGCGCCACGTCCAGCGCCCCCGCGATCCGCACCAGGGCCTTGGCGACGTCGTCGTTGACGAGTTCACCGGGCGGCAGCTGGTAGCCGACGGTCACCCGGTTCGGCTCCACCTTCGCCCCCTTGAGCAGGGTCTTGGCCAGGCCGACCTTCTCCAGCAGCCCCTTGTCCACGGACTCGGTGCCGGTGGCATCGGGGTTGCGGCGCATCACCATGCGGATGTTCCACGACAGGGCCAGCGTCGGGGCGCCCATCAGGTAGAGGTCCGCGAGCGGCCCCGACGCGGGACCGGCCAGCGCCGCGGCGGTCAGCCACGCGGATCCGGCGGCGACGGTGACAGCGGAGTGCAGACGGCGCTGGCTGCTGGTCGTGCGCCCGGCCCACCAGGTCGCGCCGGACAGGGCGACGGAGGCCAGGGTGAGACCGACGCCGGCCGCGGCCGAGCCGCCCCACTGCCAGTGCGCGGGCAGGCTCACCACACCGATCCCGGCCGCGGTCAGCCACGGGGGAAGGTGCGGCTTGGCCCGGTGCAGCACGTACCCGGTCAGGTCCCCGCGCCCGGCACTGCCCTGCAACTGCTCCTCGTGACGCTGCTCGGCGCCCGGACCGGTGCTGGTGTGCTTGCTGGTCTTGCGTGCCATGGTGCGTGTCCTCTCAGCTCTGCTGCGGGTGGTGCCGAGTGCCCCGGGCCGGAGTCGAACCGGCCCTGCGACCATCGGGGCGGGTGGCGCTGATCAGGAAAGGCGGTGGAAGACGCCGGCGTAGTCGCCCCCGGCTTCCTCGATGCGGTCGTGGGCCTGCTGAGCGACGGCCTGCACCTGCTCGGTGGTGACGGTCGGGTCGGTGAGAGCCGCGGTCAGGGTGGCGACGAGAGCGGCGGCGGCAGCGATGGCAGCGTCCATGGCGCGGTCCCCGCTCACGCGTTGAAGTCGAAGCGGCGGCCGGGCTGCTGGCGGGCGCGGGGATTGTGCTGCATCTCGGGGGAGTACTCCCGCTGGAACGCGGCGTAGGTGGCGGCGGCGTTCTTCGCGGCGTTCTTCGCCTCGTCGGCGACCTTCGACAGGCGCCGGGTCACCCGCCGGGCCCGCATCCGCGACCCGAACGGCTTCCCGTCCGCGTCGGGCACCTCCTTCAGCACCGCGTTCAGCACCTCGGAGGCCATCGCGATGTCGAAGGACAGCTGGATGAACGCGGCCCGCGCGGCCTCGCAGTAGTTGCGGACGTCGTCGTTGGTGAAGAACTCCGGATCCGCCAACGGCGAATGAGTGCTGCCGCGACGGCCACCGCCCTGCCCCTGCTGCTGGCCCTGACCGACCCGGGACCCGCTGCCCCGGCCCTGCCGCTTCCCGCCGTCGTCCTTGGGCCCGAAGTGGAAGTTGTACGTCGGCGCCTCCTTCGGCTGCTGCGCCCGCTGCCGCCCGCCGGCCTGCTGCCCGTTCTGCGGGGGAACGTTGAAGAACCCATCGCCCTGCGGCGGCCCGAAGGGCTGGTCGGCCTGGTGCTGCGCGAAGTTGCGGACCTGATCTGAACTGCTGGTCATGCGGTCCTCCGTGATGGGGTACTGCGGGCCGGTCTGTCCGGTCCTCTGCCGCCTCCGGGCCCGCGAGAGCGGTACCGGGGGCGGCAGAGGACCGTCAGCTCACGTGCGTCGTGGTGCGCCCGAACCAGCGGGCGGAGTGCGTGACCGTGGTGGTGTGGTGGTGGACCGTGCCGGTACGGGCGGTGCCGAGCGCGGCCGGGGCGATCCGGGAAGCGACGACCGCAACTGCGATCCACATCACGACGGAGCCGAGCCCGGTCAGCGCGGACACGACCTGCCCGGCACCGACCAGGAGCTGCCCGCCCCCGAACCCGATCCCGCCGGCCAGCAGCCCACCCGCGGCGAGACGCTGGGCGCGGGGGTCGATGAGCGGGGCCGGGGTCAGATCCCGCGGCTGGTAAACCGCGGGGGCGGTGGGCAGGTGCTCGCGCAGGACCGGGACCATCTGCCCGCCGGGCCCGGGGACGTAGACGACGGTGCCGGACTGCTCGCCGTAGAGGCTGACCGTCCCGGACACGGGCGCGGCCGGGACGGTCGGCCAGCCCGGGGGAACCTGCACCCGGGAGGTGGGGAGCTGCTCCATTGCTGTCTCCTGCCTGATAGGGGAGTTCGTTAAGTGCCCCGGGCCGGAGTCGATCCGGCAGCCTCACGCCGTGCTCCGGGGCGGTGGTGGTCAGGGGCTGGTTCAGGCGCCGGAGTCGGCGCAGGGCACGCACATGCCGAGGGAACGCGGGATGCAGTACCCCCGGACCTGCCGGCAGTTGGGGCAGGTGCGGCGGGCCCGCATCGCCGCGGCGAGCGCGGCCTGGCGGGCCGGGGTCATCGGCCGGACCGGTCTGGCGTGGTCGATGCGGTAGAGGTAGGCGACCAGCGGACCCCGACGACGCCGCGGCCGTTCAAGCTGCGCGGCGACATCTTGGCCGCCGGGCCGCAGCCCGAGGGCGCGGAGCTGGCGGCGGGTGGCCAAGCCGTCGGGGGCCAGGCGTCACCGGTAGACAGGCAGGGAGGCCATCACACGGCCGCGGTCTCGACGGCCCGCAGGTGCGGGCGGGAGGACTCTTCGTCGTCGCGGACGGCGAGGATCTGCTTGCGTCCCCATGACTCGCTCATGCCGAACGCCTCGCCCAGCGCACGGGCGCTGAGCGGACGGCCCGCCTGTGCGGATTCGGCATACGCGCGGCGTGCGTCCTGCCGCATCCGCTCCAGCTCCGCCTCCTCGAACTGCTCCCGGTGCAGCAGTTCCTCCGGCGTCTCCGCGGCGGGTGTGCGGGCATCGTGCGGGGTGTGCGGATCGGCCTCCCGTACGGTGCCCGTTCCTCCCGTGGCCTGCGCGGACGGCTCCAGAGCGGGAGCCGGTGCGGGAAGCCCGGCGGGCTCGGCTGCCGGTTCCTGCGCGGGGTGTGCGGGGGTGTGCGGGTCGGGGGCGGGTTCCTGCCCGTCCAGCACCCGCACGGTCTCGGTGGTGGGGCGGTGGTGCAGCACCTTCGCGACCAGATCGGACCCGAAGAAGATCGCCCCGACCGGCAGGGACGTCGCGATCAGGACGAGTGCGTAGTGTGCGCTGTCCCAGTGTGCGAGGCGGACCATGCCCGCCCCCGGCTGGTGCAGTGCGGGGACCAGGCCGTGCACATAGTTCAGGACCAGCGACGCGGCCGTGTACCCGCCCAGCACCTTGAGGGCGAACTGGCGGTCCTTGCCGGCCAGGACCAGGGTGGCGATGAGCGCGAGGGCCATCAAACCGTCGATGACGAACGGGTAGAGGGTCGCCGCGGTCGAATCGGCACCGATCGCACGGGCGACGTCCCGCAGTGCGTTCCACGACACCCGAAACGCCATACCGACCACCGCGACCAACGCGGCCACCAGCAGAAACTTCGCGGACCTGTTCACGACACGGCTCCGTCCAGTGAACGCACCTGAACCGAGGCCAGCAGCCGCACCGGGGAGGTGTCGTCATCCGGCGTCTCGCTGTACTCCGTCCACTCCCACTCGGCGCCCTCGGTGAACACGAAACCGAGGGCGATGAGCGCCCGTGAACGCTCGGCCACCGTGGGCACCTGGACGGCCGGGCCGAAGTCGTGCTCCGGCCACTGGGACACCCGAACGCGCATCAGCGCGACGTACAGGCACCACCGGCCATCTCGGATGGACATCTGCGCAGTGTGCTTGCTCATGCGGCCACCGCCGAACCGGCGGTGACGCCCGTCGCGGCCGGGCGGTGGGCCATGTGGTGCGGGCGCCGGCCGTCCGGCCGGGCCTTCAGCGGCAAGGTGCGCAGCAGGGAGGCGGCGTAAGCCGCGGCCTCCGGGTCCGACTCCCGCAGCTCCGCCAGGACCTCCCGGGCCACGTCCAGCCGCGCCGCCCGCTCCATCGCAGACTCGACAGCCGGACCGGTGAACAGCTCCAGATCGATACCCAGAGCCAACTCGATGAACTCGGTGGCCGTAACGGCCACATGACCAGCAACGATGTTCTTCATGGGTCGTTATCTCCTTCGCAGGTGAACGGCCCAACAGCGGCCCCGGGTGGCTAGACCCGGGGCCGCGCGCCGTTATGTGTCAGCCGCCTCGGTTGGCGGCAGCGCCCCGGGCCCGAGTCGATCGGGCGCCCTCACGGCGTGACTGCCGGGGCTCGGTTCTCCGATTCGCACGGCGCCGCTCGATCCGGGGAGATCCGAAATCCCGGACGTCTGGGGAGGCAGCTTCAAGGTGTGCCGTGCGGTTCTTTCAAGTCGGTGGCGTGTCCCCCGTCTGGGGTGTCAGGCCCCGGTGTGACGGGAGCCCCTTCTCGGCCGACTGGTCTCCACTCGCCCCGGCCGGTGTCGTCACGGCCGTCGTGCTGCGGTGGATCACACTGTGGAGTTGTTCAGCGATGCGGTCCGGCGGAGAGCCGACGGGCGCAGTTTGAAGCAGCCCAAAGAAGGCCCCTTCTGCGTTGGTCACCACTTCTTTCCGAAAGTTCCGGATCGGGTGGTGGCCACAACAAGAGACTGGACCGGTGGACCGGTCCAGTCAAGCGATGGGTTTGCTCATGTTGCCCTCTTTCCGTATGAAGGTGCAGGTGAGGGGGGGGTTTGGGAAATAAAAAAAACTGGACCGGTCCACTGGTCCAGCTCTCTTTGGCGTCTCTTGCTGGCTACATCGCGTAGGTGTCCACCTGCTCGAAGAGAGACGCCGGCGTGACTCCCTCCTCGCACACCAACGGCTTCCCCTGCTCGTCGTACGCGGTGTGCAGTAGTACGGCGACCGGGGTGCCTTGCGGCACCTTTAGGAGGTCCGCCTCTGTCTCTGAGGCAAGGCGCACGGTTGTGATGTCCACGCCTTCTGACGGACCCCGCCCGGTTTGTCGTCGTACATAGCGTGTCGTCCCTTCAGCGATCGGGTTGGTGTCGGCAAGGCGCGGCGACACCTCTGCGATCTCCGGGGGAAACCACGCCTCAACGCAGCTGTTCGGTGTTCCGTCCGGGAGTTGTAGGACCCGAACGCGCCGAAGCGCCGTTGTTCCGGGGGAGAGGCCGAGGGCGGCAGCGACGCGGATAGGGGGTTCAGCCCAGTCGGGTTCCCCGACGCGCTGGAACGGCATCCCGCCCAGGATGCGAGCAGAACCCGCGCGGCGAGCGCCAGCAGGGCGCGCCACGGGCATCTCCGTGACGACGAACCCGGTTCCTTGCTTGGCCACGACTACGCCGTCGTTGCGCAGTACGTCGACGGCTTTGATGGCGGTGGCCCGTGACACGTTCCACTGCTCAGCCAGTTCGCGGCCCGATGGGATCGTGGCCCCGGGTGCGATCTCACCAGCGGCAATGCGGGCACGCAGGAACTCTGCGATCTCTTCGTACTTCAGGACTGCCATGGCTTCCCCTATTTCCTGCACTGGACTGGTCCACCGGTACACACGATACTGCGACCATGTCGAATCTCGAATTGGCTCCCTCCGTGATGCGGTTCTATGGCGAGACGGTCAACGAGGACAGTCGTCTGCGCAGCTCGGCAGACGGTCGGATGGAACTGGTCAGGACCCAAGAACTCCTCCGGCGTTTTCTGCCCCCTGCGCCAGCACGTGTGCTCGACGTGGGCGGGGGAACCGGGATTCACGCTGAATGGCTCGTGAAGGACGGTTACGACGTCGCCCTGGTGGATCCCGTGCCCCGTCACGTTGAAGCCGCGTCGGCAGTGTGCCCGGCGACTGTCGGGGACGCGCGCGACCTGTCCGAGCCCGACAACACCTTCGACGTCGTGCAGCTCCTCGGGCCGCTCTACCACCTACCGGACCCCGCCGACCGGCAGCGGGCCCTCGCGGAGGCATCCCGCGTGGCCAAGCCTGGCGGGCTGGTCGCCGCAGCCGCGATCAATCGCTATGCGTCGCTTTTCGAGCACGTCACGTACGCCCACCTGCACACCGAGCGGATTCACAACTCTGTCTCCAAGATTCTGGAGACGGCGGTCTACGACGGAGCGCGGGGGTTTACCCTGTCCTACTTCCACCGGGCCGAAGAGCTGGTGACGGAACTGGTCGCCTCCGGGCTTGAGACCGTGCAGGTCTTCGGCATCGAGGGCCCGGCCTGGTCGCTGGTGAAGGCGGCAGAGCAGCAGCCGGGCGAAGGTCCCACGGATGAGCTGATCGCCTCAGCCATGGACGCGGCCCGTATGGCAGAGCCGTACCCGGAACTGCTCGCCGCCAGCTCGCACCTTTTGGCCGTCGGCACTGTCCCGACCGGCAGCGCTGGCTGACGGCCCTGACCTGCGGACGGGGCCATAGGGCCGGGCCGTCTGTGGGCCGTCAAGGAGTAGCCAACGACGACCCACAACCACCATCAATGACCGGCGCCGGACCGCCCGGATCACCGCTGAGCTGGGCGACGACCCGGGGTACCTCGGCGTGTCTGCGACACTGGAAGAACCATGCCTAAGCCCGGAGAACTCACCTTTGTCGCGCCCCGCGGAGCCAAGCAGCCGCCGCGGCACCTCGCCGACCTCACACCCGACGAGCGCAAGGAGGCGGTCGCGGCCATCGGCGAGAAGCCGTTCCGCGCCAAGCAGCTCTCGCAGCACTACTTCGCGCGGTACGCGCACGCCCCGGCCGAGTGGACCAACATCCCGGCCGGGTCGCGGGACAAGCTCGCCGAGGCGATGTTCCCCGACCTGATGTCCGTGGTGCGCCACATCAGCTGTGACGACGACACCACCCGCAAGACCCTGTGGAAGCTGCACGACGGGACCCTCGTCGAGTCGGTCCTCATGCGGTACCCCGAGCGGGTCACCATGTGCATCTCCTCCCAGGCCGGGTGCGGGATGAACTGTCCGTTCTGCGCGACCGGCCAGGCGGGTCTCGACCGCAACCTGTCCACCGCCGAGATCGTCCACCAGATCGTGGACGGCATGCGGGCCCTGCGCGACGGCGAGGTCCCGGGCGGGCCGGCGCGGCTGTCGAACATCGTCTTCATGGGCATGGGCGAACCGCTGGCCAACTACAAGCGGGTGGTCGGTGCGATCCGGCGGCTGACCGACCCGGAGCCGGATGGGCTCGGGCTCTCGCAGCGGGGCATCACCGTCTCCACCGTGGGACTGGTCCCGGCCATGCTGCGCTTCGCCGACGAGGGCTTCAAGTGCCGTCTCGCCGTGTCCCTGCACGCCCCGGACGACGAACTGCGCGACACCCTCGTGCCGGTGAACACCCGCTGGAAGGTGCGGGAGGTGCTGGACGCCGCCTGGGAGTACGCGGAGAAGTCCGGACGCCGTATCTCCGTCGAGTACGCGCTGATCCGCGACATCAACGACCAGGCATGGCGCGGTGACCTGCTGGGCCGGCTGCTCAAGGGCAAGCGGGTACACGTCAACCTGATCCCGCTGAACCCGACGCCGGGCTCCAAGTGGACCGCCTCGCGGCCCGAGGACGAGAAGGCGTTCGTGGAGGCCATCGCCGCCCACGGTGTGCCGGTGACCGTCCGGGACACCCGCGGCCAGGAGATCGACGGGGCCTGCGGACAGCTGGCGGCCTCCGAGCGCTGACGGCCCGTGCCGGAGCGGGCCCCGGCCGGCCGTGGGAGTCCGGCCCCGCCCGTGTAGCCTGGCCGTGCGATCAACTTCATATTCCGACAGGGGAGCGCCACAGCGCTGAGAGTGCGGCACCGGTGACCGGTCGTCGCAGACCCTCTGAACCTCGCCCGGGTCATTCCGGGTAGGAAGTTCGGACAGTACTCAAGCTGTTGCGCCCTGCCCGCTCGCCGAGCGGGCAGGGCCGCGTCTCTTCCTGGTCATTCCAGGAGGAATCACATGAACACCACCACGAAGTACACGGCGACGGCGCTCGCCGCCGCACTCGGGGTCACCGTCCTGGCGGGCTGCGGCGGCTCGGACGACGGCGCCTCCGGGACCTCGAAGGGCTCCAGGACCGTCACCCTGGTCACCCATGACTCCTTCAACGCCTCGGACGCCGCCCTGAAGGCGTTCACCGAGGAGACCGGCTACACCGTCAAGGTGCTCAAGAGCGGTGACGCGGGCAGCGCGCTCAACCAGGAGATCCTGACCAAGGGCTCCCCGCGGGGCGACGTCTTCTTCGGCGTCGACAACACCCTGCTCTCCCGCGCCCTGGACAACGGCCTGTTCACCCCGTACGAGGCCGAGGGGATCGACAGGGTCGCCGCGGACGTCCGGCTGGACGCGGAGAAGAACCGGGTGACACCCGTCGACACCGGCGACATCTGCGTCAACTACGACAAGCAGTACTTCGCCGACAAGAAGCTGGACCCCCCGCAGACCTTCGACGACCTGCTGAAGCCGGAGTACAAGGACCTGCTCGTCACCGAGAACGCCGCGACCTCCTCGCCCGGTCTCGGTTTCCTCCTCGGCACCGTCGCCTCCCACGGGGAGAAGGGCTACGAGAGCTACTGGAAGAAGCTGAAGGACAACGGCGTCAAGGTCGTCGACGGCTGGGAGCAGGCCTACAACGAGGAGTTCTCCGGCTCCGCGGGCGGCCGGAAGGCCGGTGCCGACCGGCCGCTCGTCGTCTCCTACGCCTCCAGCCCGCCCGTCGAGGTGCTCTACGCCGAGCCGCAGCCCACCGAGGCGCCCACCGGAGTGGCGGCCGGCACTTGCTTCCGGCAGATCGAGTTCGCCGGGCTGCTCGACGGCGCGAAGAATGAGGCGGGCGGCAAGGCGCTCCTCGACTTCCTGATCGGCAAGCGGTTCCAGGAGGACATGCCGCTGAACATGTTCGTGAACCCGGTCGTGAAGGACGCGGAACTGCCGGAACTGTTCACGGAGTTCGGTGCCACCGTCGACGAACCGGCCACCGTGGCACCGGAGAGGATCGCCGAGAACCGTGAGCAGTGGGTCCGGTCGTGGTCCTCGATCGTCGTCAAGTAGCCGCCGCCCGCCCGGCCCCGCCCCGGCGGCGGGGCACCGCGGCGCGGCTCGCCCTGATGGCTCTGCCGGTCGCGTTCTTCGCCCTGTTCTTCGCCTACCCCGTCGCCGCGATCGTCGGCCGCGGTCTCAAGGCGGACGGGGTCTGGCAGTTCGGCCGGATCGGTGACGTACTGACCCGGCCGGACCTGCTCGACGTCCTGTGGTTCACCACCTGGCAGGCTCTCGCGTCCACCGCGCTCACCCTGCTGATCGCGCTGCCCGGCGCCTATGTGTTCGCCCGCCTCGACTTCCCCGGGAAGCAGGTGCTGCGGGCCGTGGTCACCGTGCCGTTCGTGCTGCCCACCGTGGTGGTCGGCACGGCCTTCCTGGCCCTGCTGGGGCGTGGCGGACTGCTCGACGACCTGTGGGGCGTACGCCTGGACACCACCGTGTGGGCGATCCTGCTCGCCCATGTGTTCTTCAACTACGCGGTGGTCGTACGGACCGTCGGCGGGCTCTGGTCGCAGCTCGACCCACGCCAGGAGGAGGCCGCCCGGGTGCTCGGCGCCGGACGCCTCGGCGCCTGGCGGCGGGTGACACTGCCCGCGCTCGCCCCGGCGGTGGCCGCGGCCGGTGTGATGGTCTTCCTCTTCACGTTCACCTCCTTCGGGGTCGTCCAGATCCTCGGCGGCCCCGCCTACTCCACCCTTGAGGTGGAGATCTACCGGCAGACCGCGCAACTGCTCGATCTGCCGACGGCGGCCGTCCTCACCCTGGTGCAGTTCGCCGCGGTCGGAGCGATCCTCGCCGTCCACGCCCGTACCGTCCGCCACAGGGAGCGGGCGCTCAAGCTGACCGACCCCGCGCTGACCTCCCGCCCTCCGCGCGGCGCCGGGCAGCGGGCACTGCTCGGCGGAGTCCTGCTGAGCATCGTCCTGCTGGTCGTGCTGCCGCTCGGCGTCCTGGTGGAGCGCTCGCTGGACACCTCCGGCGGCTACGGCTTCGGCTACTACCGGGCCCTGCGGTCCGCCGACGCCGGCGGCTCCACCTTCCTGGTGCCCCCGCTGGAGGCGATCGGCAACTCGCTGCGGTACGCGCTGGCCGCGACCGGGATCGCCCTGGTGATCGGCGGACTCGCCGCCGCGGCGCTCACCAGGCGGGCCGGGCGCCTGGTACGCGGCTTCGACGCACTGCTGATGCTGCCGCTCGGGGTGTCCGCGGTCACCGTCGGCTTCGGTTTCCTGATCACGCTGGACGAACCCCCGCTGGACCTGCGGACCTCCTGGATCCTCGTACCGCTCGCCCAGGCCCTGGTGGGCGTCCCCTTCGTCGTCCGCACCATGCTGCCGGTCCTGCGGGCGGTGGACGAACGGCTGCGGGAGGCCGCCGCCGTGCTCGGGGCCTCACCGCTACGGGCCTGGCGCGAGGTGGACCTGCCGCTGGTACGCCGCGCGCTCCTGGTCGCGGCCGGGTTCGCCTTCGCCGTCTCGCTCGGGGAGTTCGGCGCGACCGTCTTCATCGCCCGGCCCGACAACCCGACGCTGCCGGTCGCGGTGGCCCGGCTGCTGGGGCGGTCCGGGGAGCTCAACTACGGGCAGGCGATGGCCCTCAGCACGATCCTGATGCTGGTCTGCGCCGTGTCGCTGCTCCTGCTCGAACGTATCCGCACCGACCGATCCGGGGAGTTCTGACACATGCTGGCACTGGAGGCGGCCACCGTCCGGTTCGGGGGGCGGACCGCGCTGGACGCGGTGGACCTGGAGGTCGCCGACCACGAGACCGTCTGTGTGCTCGGACCGAGCGGAAGCGGCAAGTCGACCCTGCTGCGGGCCGTCGCCGGGCTGCAGCCGCTGGACGGCGGGCGGATCCTGCTCGACGGCGCCGACCAGGCGGCCGTCCCCGTGCACCGGCGCGGCGTGGGGCTGATGTTCCAGGACCACCAGCTCTTCCCGCACCAGGACGTCGCCACGAACGTCGCCTTCGGACTGCGGATGCACGGCGTCCCGCGCGGCGAACGGGAGAGCCGGGCCGGTGAACTGCTCGACCTGGTCGGCCTGCCCGGCGCCGGCCGGCGCGCCGTCTCCGCGCTGTCCGGGGGCGAGCAGCAGAGAGTGGCCCTTGCCCGCGCCCTGGCCCCCCGGCCTGGACTGCTCATGCTGGACGAACCGCTCGGACAACTCGACCGCAGCCTGCGCGAACGGCTCGTCGTCGAACTGCGCGAGCTGTTCGGCAGGCTGGGCACCACCGTCCTCGCCGTCACGCACGACCAGGGCGAGGCATTCGCGCTCGCCGACCGGGTGGTGGTGATGCGGGACGGCCGGATCACCCAGACGGGCACCCCGCTGGAGGTCTGGCAGCGGCCGGCGTCCGCCTTCGTGGCCCGGTTCCTCGGCTTCGACAACGTGGTCGAGGCGACGGTCACCGGCGCGGCGGCGGACACCGCCTGGGGCGAGGTGCCCGTACCGGACGGGACACCCCGGGGCCGGTACGAACTGCTCGTCCGGCCCACCGGCGTACGGATCGGCGGACCGGAGGCCGGTCTGCGCTGCACGGTCGGCGCACGCACCTTCCGCGGTCACCACGTCTCGGTGCTCCTGCACCCCGGCCGGGGGCCCGTCATCGAGGCGGAGTGCGCCCTGCGCGACACCCCCGGGGAGGGCGCCTCGGTGGGCGTCACCTTCGACGCGGCGGACGTCGTGGTCCTCCCGCCGGCGAAGACGGCCTGAGAGCCGGCCGTACCCCCGGCGGGTCAGCGGGCCCGGTCGCAGACCAGGGCTATCTCGCCCAGCACACCGGTCTCCTGGTGGGTGAGTCTCCACTTCGTGGCCGGCAGACCGTCGTCGAACAGCCGCTGCCCGTCTCCCGCGATCTCGGGGAGGACCATGAGGTACAGCCGGTCGACCAGGTCCGCCGCGAGGAGCGGCTTGATGACACTCGGGGAGCTGTTGACGAGGATGTCCCCCTCTCCCACCGCCCTGAGACCGGTGACGAGGCCGGCGGCCGGGGCGTTCACCACACGGGTGCGGTCCCACGGTGCCTCGGTCAGGGTGGTCGAGAGGACCACCTTCTCCGTGTCCACCAGCCACTTCGCGTATCCGCGATCACGCGGATCGGCGGTCTCGTCCTCGGCGACCGAGGGCCAGTACCCCAGGAACCCCTCGGCGTTGACCCGGCCGAGCAGCGCCGTCGTAGCGCCCTCCCAGATGCGGGTGAGCTGCCGCCGCGCGACCTCGGAGACCACGTACGGCGCGAACATGCTGAAATCGCCGGGCCCTCCGGGGCCGTGGTAGCGCCCGTCGAGGGAGAGGGCCAGGTTCGCGGTGACCCTGCGCCGGGCCGGACCGGTCATGTCGCACTCCTCGCTTCGGTGGCGGTGGCGGTGTCGTGCGCGGTCGCGGTGAGGGCCGCCACGAGTTTGTCGAGACTCTGGCCGAAACCGGTCTCGATGCCCGCGATGAAGTCGGCGGAGGCGACGGTGCTGTCGGCTATCCGCCAGTGGACGTCGAGATCCGTGTCGGTGCCGGCGGGGTGCAGGCCCAGGCTGACGTGGGCGGTGAAGGCGGGACTGCCGTCGGGGAGCACCGGCGAGGTCCGGTAGACGAGGCGCTCGGCGGGCCGTACGTCCTCGACGGTGCCCTCCGCGCGTCCGGCGACCACGTCGGAGCCGTCGGTGTCCTCGGCATCGCGGTACTCGTGGACGATCCGCCCGCCGGGCCACGCCTCGAAGACGAGCTCGGAGACGCGGAGGCCGTCGGGTGTCCACCACCGGGAGAGCAGGGTGGGCTCGGTCAGGTGCCGCCAGACCAGCCCGGGACCGCCCGCGAGCGGCCGGCGGAACGTGAACGAACGGCCGTCGGCCCACCCCGCCCCCTCCGCGGCGGCCCGCTCCGCGTGGACGCTCGCCCCGTAGCGGTCGTAAGCCGCGTGGGGGCCGTCGGCCCGGGTCGCGGTGTCGGCGAGCAGGTTGAGCGCGGCGGCGAGGTCCCGCAGGGAAGCGGGCCGGAGGGTGTAGACGCGGCGCCGGCCGGTGCGCAGGGAGGTGACGACGCCGGCGCGTTCGAGCGTCTGGAGGTGTTTGGTCGTCTGGGGCTGCCGCGCCCCCGCGAGCTGCGCGAGGACGCCGACCGGGCGGGGCCGCTCGGCCAGCAGGCTCACGAGCCGCCAGCGGGCCGGGTCGGCCAGCGCGGTGAGAAGTGCGTCCATGGACGCGATCATTCCCGACAGTGAATATTCGTGTCAAGGAATATTTCATGGACGGGCCGGGACCCGCGGCAGGAAGCAGCGGGAAAACGGAAGGAAAGCGGCAAAGACGCGGCGCCGCAGGGACTGTCAGCCCGTCAGCCCGTCAGCCCGTCAGCCCGTCAGCCCGTCAGCCCGAGGGACCGTCAGCCCGTCAGCGGCAGCGCCGCCAGCCGGGCGATCACCCAGGTCAGCGGAGCGAACACGACCAGCAGCACCAGGACGCGCAGCGCCGTCGCCCTCCGCAGCACCGAGACCGGGGCGCCGAGGCGCAGCACCGTCTCGGCCACCCGGACCCGGGACTGTTTCGCCTCCACCGCGGAGGTCAGCAGCGTGGCGGTGGTGCACCCCAGGACGAGCACCGCGCCCAGCGTGGTCAGCGGGCCCACCGCACGTGGTTCGCCGGTGTAGAGCACCGACGCCGCGATCATCCCGGAGAGCACCGCGCAGACGACGCCCAGGGGGCGGCCGATACGGACGGCCTCGTCCATCAGGACCCGCCCCGCCAGCAGCCGTACGGCCCCGGGGCGCACCGCCTGCAGCAGCCGGCCGCACAGATGGGCGAGGCCCGGCCCCGCCATCGCCAGCCCGATCGCGGTGAGCGTCCAGCCCACCAGCACGCTCGCCGGGGTGGATTCCAGCTTCCCCGGCAGCGGCAGCGGGTCACCCGCCGAGCCCCGGCTCGCGTACGCCTCCACCGCGAGGCCCGCCGCGGTCAGGGCCACGCCCCACGGCAGGCCGGTGGGGGCCGGGGCGGGCGTGAGCAGCTCCGCCGTCTCCGGGGCGCCGGGCGCGGTGGACGGCCGTGAACGCAGCGCCAGCCCGCCGGCCGCGGCCGAGGCCAGCGGGGCCAGGGACAGCAGCATGAGGACCGCCGCGACCGGCAGCGGGGTGCCGGCCCCCAGGAACCCGGCCGCCCCGCCGTCGAAGGGCAGCCCGGTCAGGTCACCCCGCAGATGCAGGAAGAGCAGCAGGGCCACCAGTGAGCCCAGCGTGGTGGAGACGGCGGTGGAGACGGCCGCCAGCACGCCCAGCCGGGCCGGACCGAGGCCCGCGGCGAAGAGCCCCGGCCGCGGCCGGGTCCCCGGGTCGGTGAGGGCGACCGCGACCGCGAACCGGACCGTCGCCGCCAGGGGAACGGCGCACCACAGCAGCCGCAGCACGGAGCTGGAGGAGTGGGCGGGGTGTCCGGAGGCGTACCCCAGGGTGCACAGCAGGAGGAAGCCCACCCCCGCCGAAGCCGCGGCGAGCAGCAGCCGCCGCATCAGGACCAGGGGGTGGGCACCGCGGGTCAGACGGAGAGCGAGCACGCCGAGCGGCCTTCCGTATCGGACGCGGCGGGCAGGGAGACGTCGTTGACGCGCCGGCCGTCCAGCAGGCCGAGGGCGCGGTCGGCGAGGGCGGCGACCTCCAGGTCATGGGTGGCGAGCACCATCGTGATGCCGTGCGAGCGCGCCGCGGTGGTGAGGGTGCGCAGCAGCTGGGCGCGCTCCGCGCGGTGCAGGGTCGCCGTCGGCTCGTCGGCGAAGATCACCGTCGGGGCGGCGGCCAGCGCACGGGCGACGGAGATCCGCTGGCGCTGCGACTGGAGCAGTGCGTGCGGCCGCTTCTTCGCCAGCGGGCCGATGTCCAGGCGCTCCAGCCACTCCGTCGCGGTCTTCCTCGCCGCCCGGTTCGAGACCCCGCGCAGCAGCAGCGGAAGGGCGGCGTTCTCCCAGGCGGTCAGCTCCGGTACGAGATCCGCCTCCGCGCCGATCCAGCCGAACCGGTCCCGGCGCAGCTGCTCACGCAGCCGCGGGCCCATGGTGTGGACGGGGACGCTGTTGAACCAGACCTCGCCCTCCTGGGCCGTCAGCTGGCCGGAAAGGCAGTGCAGCAGTGTCGACTTCCCGCTGCCGCGCGGGCCCGTCACGGCGAGGATCTCGCCGTCGCCCACCCCGAGGGAGACCCCGCGGAGCCCCGGCGATCCGTTGTAGGAATGGTGCAGGGAACGTGCCCAGATCACGTCGTTGTCGGGCGGGGCCACCATGGCGTACACCTCGGTTCGGATCAGGGATCCTGTCCCCCGTCCGGGGGAACGGACATGGCCGATCGGTCACTCGGCACGCTAGGCAGCCGGACCGGGGTGTCGGGACGCCACGCGGCCCGGAGGCCCCCCTTCTCACTCGAACGGGTGCATCCGGGCCGGAGGCGGCGGCCCCGGCCGCCGGGTGGGGGCACGGGGCGGCCGGGGCCGCCGCTCAGAGCTTGGTCCAGGCCTCCGTCAGGACACCGCGCATGATGCCCTCGATCTCGTCGAACACGGCCTGGTCCGAGACCAGCGGAGGGGCGAGCTGGACGACCGGGTCGCCGCGGTCGTCGGCCCGGCAGTACAGCCCGTTGTCGTACAGCGCCTTGGAGAGGAAGCCGTACAGGACGCGCTCGGTCTCCTCCTCGTCGAACGTCGCCTTGGTGGCCTTGTCCTTCACCAGCTCGATGCCGTAGAAGAAGCCGTTGCCCCGGACGTCGCCGACGATCGGCAGGTCGTGCAGCTTCCGCAGGGTGGAGAAGAAGGCGTTCTCGTTGTCCAGGACGTGCTGGTTGAGCCCCTCCCGCTCGAAGATGTCGAGGTTGGCCAGGGCGACCGCCGCCGAGACGGGGTGGCCGCCGAAGGTGTACCCGTGCAGGAAGGTGTTGTCGCCCTCGTAGAACGGCTCGGCGATCCGGTCGGAGATGACGCAGGCTCCTATCGGGGAGTAGCCCGAGGTCATGCCCTTGGCGCAGGTGATCATGTCCGGTACGTAGCCGAACTTGTCGCAGGCGAACATCGTGCCGAGCCGGCCGAAGGCGCAGATGACCTCGTCGGACACCAGCAGCACGTCGTGCCGGTCGCAGATCTCGCGCACCCGCTGGAAGTAGCCGGGCGGCGGCGGGAAGCAGCCGCCCGCGTTCTGCACCGGTTCCAGGAAGACCGCGGCGACCGTGTCGGGGCCCTCGAAGAGGATCTGCTGCTCGATCTGGTCGGCCGCCCAGTGGCCGAAGGCCTCCGGGTCGTCGCCGAAGAGCGGCGCACGGTAGATGTTGGTGTTCGCCGCCTTGCGCGCGCCCGGGACCAGCGGTTCGAACGGTGCCTTGAGCGCGGGCAGTCCGGTGATCGACAGGGCGCCCTGCGGGGTGCCGTGGTAGGCGACCGCGCGCGAGACGACCTTGTACTTGGTGGGCTTGCCCTTGAGCTTGAAGTACTGCTTGGCCAGCTTCCAGGCCGTCTCCACGGCCTCGCCGCCGCCCGTGGTGAAGAAGACCTTGTTGAGGTCGCCGGGGGCGTGGTGGGCGAGCCGTTCGGCCAGCTCGACCGCCTTGGGGTGGGCGTAGGACCACACCGGGAAGAAGGCCAGCTCCTGCGCCTGCTTGTACGCCGTCTCGGCCAGCTCGCGGCGGCCGTGGCCGGCGTTGACCACGAACAGGCCGGACAGGCCGTCGAGATACCGCTTGCCCCGGTCGTCGTAGATATAGGTGCCCTCGCCCCGCACGATGGTGGGCACGGGCGCTTTCGCGTAGTCCGACATGCGGGTGAAGTGCATCCACAGGTGGTCGTACGCGGTCCGGCTGAGGTCCTTGCTCACGGCTATCGGGTTCCCCACATGTAGGTCTGCTTCTTGAGCTTGAGGTAGACGAAGCTCTCGGTGGAGCGAACCCCGTCGATGGCCCGGATGCGCTTGTTGATCGTCTCCAGGAGGTGGTCGTCGTCCTCGCAGACGATCTCCACCATCAGATCGAAGGAGCCCGCGGTCATCACCACGTACTCGCACTCACTCATGGCCGACAGGGCCTCCGCCACCGGGTCGAGGTCGCCCTCGACGCGGATCCCGACCATCGCCTGGCGCATCAGGCCGACCGTCAGTGGGTCGGTGACGGCGACGATCTGCATCACACCCTGGTCGAGCAGTTTCTGCACACGCTGGCGTACGGCGGCCTCGGACAGGCCCACGGCCTTGCCTATCGCCGCGTACGGGCGCCGTCCGTCCTCCTGGAGCTGCTCGATGATCGCGAGGGAGACGGCGTCGACGGAGGCCGACGGCCCGGTCCTGGAATCTGCGTTACGGCTGGCCACGTGCCCACTCTGCACCGGGAGTCGTCTGTCTGGCAAGCGCAGACCGATGAAATCCGTTGTTCAGAACCTCGAATGGCACTGATTCCGTAGGTGGTGGCGGTTGGGTATGTCGAAAGCGTCACCACACCGTCTAGGCTGGGTGTCTCACCCATCGGACAGCCGACAGGAGGGGTGGTCGTGACCACCGAGGTGCGCCGTCTGCGCAACTACATCAACGGAGAGTTCCGGGACGCCGCGGACGGGCGGACCATCGACGTGGTCAACCCGGTGACGGAAGAGGTCTACGCGACCTCCCCGCTCTCCGGGCAGGCCGACGTCGATGCCGCCATGGAGGCCGCCGCCGCCGCGTTCCCGGCCTGGCGTGACATCACGCCCGCCGAGCGCCAGCGGGCGCTGCTGAAGATCGCGGACGCCTTCGAGGAGCGGGCGGAGGACCTCATCGCGGCGGAGTCGGAGAACACCGGCAAGCCGCTCGGGCTCACCCGCACCGAGGAGATCCCGCCGATGGTGGACCAGATCCGCTTCTTCGCGGGCGCGGCGCGGATGCTGGAGGGCCGCTCGGCCGGTGAGTACATGGAGGGCCTGACCTCGATCGTCCGCCGTGAACCGGTGGGCGTCTGCGCCCAGGTCGCCCCGTGGAACTACCCCATGATGATGGCCGTGTGGAAGTTCGCCCCGGCACTGGCCGCGGGCAACACCGTCGTCATCAAACCGTCCGACACCACGCCCGCCTCGACCGTGCTGATCGCCGAGATCATCGGGCAGATCCTGCCCAAGGGCGTCTTCAACGTCCTGTGCGGCGACCGCGACACGGGCCGTGCGATGGTGGAGCACCCCGTCCCGGCGATGGCCTCCATCACCGGCTCGGTGCGGGCCGGCGTCCAGGTCGCCGGGTCGGCCGCCAAGGACGTCAAGCGGGTGCACCTGGAGCTCGGCGGCAAGGCCCCCGTCGTCGTGTTCGAGGACGCCGACATCGCCAAGGCCGTCGCGGGCATCTCCGAGGCGGGCTACTTCAACGCGGGCCAGGACTGCACGGCGGCCACCCGTGTGCTGGTCCACGAGTCCGTCCACGACGAGTTCGTCTCCGCGCTCGCCAAGGCCGCGTCCGACACGAAGACCGGTCTGCCCGACGACGAGGACGTGCTCTACGGCCCGCTGAACAACGCGAACCAGCTGGCGCAGGTCAGCGGGTTCATCGAGCGCCTCCCCGCCCACGCCAGGGTCGAGGCCGGCGGTCACCGGGTCGGCGACAAGGGCTACTTCTATGCCCCTACGGTCGTCTCCGGGCTCAAGCAGGACGACGAGATCGTCCAGCGCGAGGTGTTCGGCCCCGTCATCACCGTCCAGCCCTTCACGGACGAGGCCCAGGCGCTGGAGTACGCCAACGGCGTGGAGTACGCCCTGGCCTCCTCGGTGTGGACCAAGGACCACGCCCGCGCCATGCGGATGTCCAGGAGCCTGGACTTCGGCTGCGTGTGGATCAACACCCACATCCCGCTCGTCGCCGAGATGCCGCACGGCGGATTCAAGAAGTCCGGCTACGGCAAGGACCTCTCGGCCTACGGCTTCGAGGACTACACCCGGATCAAGCACGTCATGACGTCCCTGGAGGACTGACCCCGCCGACGGCACGGACGGACGGCCCCGGGCTCCGGCCCGGGGCCGTCCGCGTACCCCCACCCCACTTTTTGAACGCGTTCATGGCGGGCGTACGCTGCGGGCATGAGCGAGCGAGCCCTCTTGCGGCGCATACGCGTGTGGTTGGTCGTCTTCATCGTCTGCCTGGTGCTGAGCGGCCTGACCGCCTTCCCCCTGGTGCACGAACTCCGCTGGGCCGAGGACCTGTTGCTGTCCTCCGCATCCCCCGTCCCCGAGCACCTCCCCGCCCTGGGGGAGTGGATCACCCGGGTCAGGACCGGTCTCGACGAGGCCGACGCGCGGTACCCCTTCGTGCTGTACGGCACCGACTGGCTGGCCTTCGCCCACCTCGTCATCGCCGTCGCCTTCTACGGCCCCTACCGCGACCCGGTCCGCAACATCTGGGTCGTCGAGTTCGGGATGATCGCCTGCGCCGGGATCGTCCCGCTCGCCCTGATCTGCGGACCGATCCGGGACATCCCCTTCTGGTGGTCCGTCATCGACATGTCCTTCGGGGTGTTCGGCGTGATCCCGCTGCTCGTCGTCCACCGCATGATCAGGCGCCTGGAGGCGGCGGCCGGGGTGCCGGGGGCGCCGGCGGGCGGTCCGGGACCGGTGCTCCCGGCGGCCGGCTGAGCGTCAGCTCCCCGACGGTGCGCCGAAGGCCGCCACCACGACGTCCATCGCCGTGGCGTTCGTCTCCCGGCCCTCGGCGTCCGTCGGGTCGACGCTGTGGACCAGCAGGGCGACACCGGGACCGGCGGCCCGTGCGGAGCGGGTGGCCCGGTGCGTCCACGGTCTTCGCATCAGGGCTTCCGGCCCGCCGCGCCGACGCCGCCGGCGTCCGGGCGCACCGTCGTCCGGACCTCCTCGCCGCCCCCGGCCCGGTGGCCGTCCGGAGAGGCCCGGCGGTCGTCCAGGGGCGCCCGGCGGCCGTCCAGATGCGCCCGGAGCGTGTCGATCCGGTTGGTGGTGATCGAGTCCACGCCGTATCCGGTCAGCCGGCGCATCGTGCGCCGGGTGTCCGCCGTCCAGACCGAGACGAGCAGGCCGTCCGCGTGGACCCGGTCGGCCAGTTCACGGCTCATCAGCCCGAAGCGGTAGTTCAGCCAGTGCGGCCGGACGGCGTCGAGCAGCACCGGACGCGGCGGCGCCAGGGTCGTCCAGGTCAGCGCGATCTCGGCGGACGGGTCGGCGGCGCGCACCCGCAGCATGGCGGAGGTGTCCGCGCAGTAGTACACGCGCTCGGCCGCCCCGCACTCGCCGATCACGCCGACGATCCGCCGTACCGAGGCGTCGGTGGCGCCCGGCAGGTCCACCATGAAGGGGCGGGAGGCCGCCGCGGCCAGCGCCTCGCGCAGGGTGGGGACACCGCCCCCGGTCCGCTCGGTGAGCTCCCGGTGCGTGAGCCGGTCGACCCGCACGTCGTGCCCCCACAGCCTCCCCAGCGTGGAGTCGTGCAGCAGCACCGGCACCCCGTCACGGGTCACCCGGACGTCGATCTCGACGGCGTCCGCCCCGCGGGCGACCGCCGACCGGATCGAGGCAAGGGTGTTCTCACGGGCGCGGTACGGATCACCGCGGTGGGCGACGGCGGTGACGGTGCGAAGGGTGGTGGCCATGAGGCCATTGTGGCCTCGAAGACTCACCGGCCGGTCGCGGACAGCCAGTTCGTCGTGTACGTGTCGATCTCGGCGGCCAGCAGCCGCTTGCCGGCCGCGTCGAGGAAGGACGCCTCCACCGCGTTCCTGGCGAGCCCCGCCAGGCCCCGCTCGTCGAGCCCGAGCAGCCGGGCGGCCACCGCGTACTCGTTGTTGAGGTCGGTGCCGAACATGGGCGGGTCGTCACTGTTGACGGTGACGAGGACGCCCGCCTCCACCATCTGCTTCACCGGGTGCAGCTCCAGGTCCGCGACCGCCCTGGTCGCGATGTTCGACGTGGGGCAGACCTCCAGCGGGATGCGGTGCTCGGCGAGGTGGGCCAGCAGCGCGGGGTCCTGTGCGGAGCTGGTGCCGTGGCCGATGCGCTCGGCCCGCAGGGCGGTCAGCGCGTCCCAGACGGTCTGCGGGCCCGTCGTCTCCCCGGCGTGCGGGACGGAGTGCAGCCCCTCCGCGATGGCACGGTCGAAGTACGGCTTGAACTGCGGGCGTTCCACGCCGGTCTCGGGCCCGCCCAGACCGAAGGAGACCAGCCCCTCGGGCCGCAGGTCCACCGCGAGGCGGGTCGTCTCCTCCGCCGCCTCCAGCCCCGCCTCGCCGGGGATGTCGAAGCACCAGCGCAGGACGACCCCCAGCTCGGCCTCCGCGGCCTTCCGGGCGTCCTCGATCGCCTCCATGAACCCCTGCTCGGGGATGCCGCGCCGGGTCGAGCTGAACGGGGTGACCGTCAGCTCCGCGTACCGGATGTTCTGCCGGGCCATGTCCCGGGCGATCTCGAACGTCAGCAGGCGCACGTCCTCCGGGGTGCGGACCAGGTCCACCACCGAGAGGTACACGTCGATGAAGTGCCCGAAGTCGGTGAAGGTGAAGAAGTCGGCCAGCGCCTCGGGGGCGGTGGGGACCTTGGAGTCCGGGTGGCGCGCGGCCAGTTCGGCCACGATGCGGGGCGAGGCGGATCCGACGTGGTGGACGTGGAGCTCGGCCTTCGGCAGCCCCGCGATGAAGGGGTTCAGATCGTTCATCGGACTCTCCCGGGTCTGAGGGTTCTGGGCCGGCCCCGTCGGCCGCACCCGTCATCGTATGCGCGGGGCCGGGGCGCCCGGCCGTCGGGCCCGGAGCCCCGGGAGCCCTGGGCGGAAAGGGCGCCCGGCCCATGGTGTCCCTTTTGTCCGGAGCTCCAACGGCCCCGCCCCCGGCGGGGAGTGGGGCCGTTAGCATGGCGGGACCACGATGGGGGAGGCCCATGTCAGAGAACACGCAGCAGCCCGGGGGCGGACCCGTGCCGCACGATCCGTGGGCGCCGCCGGAGCACAGGGTGGACCTGGGCAAGCAGACCGGCCGGGCCGGGGCGCCGGATGTGCACAGCCGGCCGACGGTCGCCTCGATGCCGGGCGCGGACGCCGGTACGGGACCGATACCCGGCGCCGCCGGAGGGTTCGGCCCGCCGCAGGGCACCGTGCCCCCGCCGCCGGCCGCCCCGGTGCAGCCGCAGGGGCAGTACGGCTACCCGGCACCCGCCGCGCCGGCCGCCCCCTACGCCGGTTACCCGGGCTACCCCGGCCAGGTCTGGGGAGGCCCGGCGCCCGCGAACGGCATGGGGACCGCCGCGATGGTGCTCGGCATCCTCGCCCTGTGCCTCTTCTGCCTCTACGGGATCCCCAGCCTGATCCTGGGCGTCCTCGCCCTGATCTTCGGCATCCTCGGCCGCAAGCGGGCCCAGCGGGGAGAGGCCACCAACCCCGGGCAGGCGCTCGCCGGGATCATCATGGGCGCCATCGGCATCGTGACGGGCATCGCGATCATCAGCTTCTTCGTCTGGCTGTTCGTCCAGTACGGCTCGGACCTGGAGGAGGACAGCTACCGGTACGAGGACCCGTACGCCACCACCCTGGTCGTCGAAGGCCGGCACTGACCGGACCGCGCCGGCCGCACAGGCGGTACGGCCGGCGGGCCCGCGGACCGGTCACCGGCCGGCGGGCCCGCGGTCATGCCCCCCGCAGCCGGTCCCGCGCCTCCATCAGCGCGAAGCCCAGCAGGTTCAGCCCCCGCCAGGCGTCCGGGCGCACGGCCCGCGGGTCG
This sequence comes from Streptomyces nitrosporeus, assembly GCF_008704555.1. Taxonomy (NCBI): domain Bacteria; kingdom Bacillati; phylum Actinomycetota; class Actinomycetes; order Kitasatosporales; family Streptomycetaceae; genus Streptomyces; species Streptomyces nitrosporeus. The sequence continues at coordinate 1,946,367 of NZ_CP023702.1, read as the reverse complement.
TCCGGGGCGAGCCCGATGCCCCAGACCCGGTCCAGCGGACTCGCCTCGACCAGCACCCGCCGGCCGGTGCCCAGCAGATACGCCTTCAGCGCCGGGTCCTGGCCGAACTTGTGCACACTGCCGGCCACCACGAGGCCGAACCGCTCCCCGGCCCAGACCTCCTCGTCGAAGCCCCGGACCAGCCGGCCCGCCTTCTTCGCCGCCGCGGGACTGCGCGCGGCCACCGCCTCGGCCTCCGCCTCCGGGTCGCCGAAGAGCCGGGCCTTGCCCGCCATCATCCAGTGCTCGGCCGACGCGTAGGCGACCCCTTCGACCGTGAACGGCGCGGGCCACCACTGGCTGAGGCAGCTCGGACCGAGCCGGCCGTCCGGACGGGGGCGATGCCCCCAGAACGGCAGGTACTTCACCCGCTCGCCGCGTGCCACCCGGGCCAGGAGGTCGTCCTGGTGACGCTGTTCCATGACAGCCGAGTCTGGCATCCGCGGCCGGCCGGCGGTACGGGGTTTCCGCAGGGCCGGCCCCGGACGGTTCGGCGTCGACAGATTCCGTCGCGTAACCAAAAGGAAACAACGGAATCACTTGTTGGTGAAGTCCTCCTCTGTCAGGATCGGCAGTCAACTCGGGAAGAAGCTACGCCGCCCCGTCCGACGGGAACGGCACAGGAGATCGTCATGGGCCACAGCTTCCAGGTGCCGGAACGCCTCACGGCGGGGGCGCAGTACATCGGCGGACGGCTGCGACCGGGCACGTCCGGCAGGCTCCAGGACGTGGTGAACCCGGCGACGGGCGAGAGCGTGTACCGCTACGAACCGGCCGGCACCGCGGACGTGGACGCCGCGGTCGCCGCCGCCGCGGGAGCCTTCCCCGGCTGGTCCGGAGCCACGCCCGGCGAACGCTCCGCGCTCCTCCACCGCTTCGCCGCCGTCCTCGGCGAACAGGCCGACGGCCTCGCGTACACCGAGTCGCTCCAGTGCGGCAAGCCGCTCAAGCTGACCACCGGGTTCGACGTGCCCGGCACCGTCGACAACACCTCCTTCTTCGCCGGGGCCGCCCGCCAGCTCGAAGGGAAGGCGGCCGCCGAGTACAGCGGCGACCACACCTCCTGCGTACGCCGGGAGGCCATCGGGGTCGTCGGCTCGATCGCACCGTGGAACTACCCGCTCCAGATGGCCGCCTGGAAGATCCTCCCGGCCGTCGCCGCGGGCAACACCGTCGTGCTGAAGCCCGCCGAGACCACCCCCCTGACCTCCCTGATGTTCGCCGAGGCGGCCACCGCGGCCGGCATCCCGGACGGGGTGATCAACATCGTCTCGGGTGCCGGGGCGGACGCCGGTGAACACCTCGTCGCCCACCCCGGCGTGGTGATGACCTCCTTCACCGGCTCCACGGCCGTCGGCAGACGTGTCGCCGAGCTCGCGGCCTCCACGGTCAAGCGCCTCCACCTGGAACTGGGCGGCAAGGCGCCCTTCCTCGTCTTCGACGACGCCGACCTGGACGCCGCGGTCCACGGGGCCGTGGCCGCCGCGCTCATCAACACCGGCCAGGACTGCACGGCCGCCACCCGCGCCTACGTCCAGCGCCCCCTGTACGACGCGTTCGTCGGCGGCGTGGCGGAGCTGATGGAGAGCGTCCGGCTCGGGGACCCCTTCGACCCGGCGACCGACATCGGGCCGCTGACCGGCTTCGCCCAGCGCGACCGCGTCGCCGGATTCGTCGAGCGGGCCCGGGCGTACGCCACCGTCGTCACCGGCGGCGAAGCCCCCGGCGGCCCCCTGGCCTCCGGCGCCTACTACCGGCCCACGCTGATCACGGGTGCCGCCCAGGACAGCGAGGTGGTCACCTCGGAGATCTTCGGCCCGGTCCTGGCCGTGCTCCCCTTCGACAGCGACGACGAGGGCATCCGGCTCGCGAACGGCACCCCGTACGGACTCGCGGCCTCCGCCTGGAGCAGGGACGTGTACCGGACGGGCCGGGCCACCCGTGAACTCCGCGCCGGCTGCGTGTGGGTCAACGACCACATCCCCATCGTCAGCGAGATGCCGCACGGCGGTTACCGGGCCAGCGGCTTCGGCAAGGACATGTCGGCGTACTCCTTCGAGGAGTACACCCAGGTCAAGCACGTCATGTACGACAACACCGCGGTGGCCCGGAAGGACTGGCACCGCACCGTCTTCGGGGACCGGTAGCAGGCCGCCGGCCACGACCCACCCGGAAGGGCAACGCGTATGCAGGAGTCCGAGGCCGCACGCCTCTCCACCGCACAGGCGGCAGCGATACGGCGCAGCCTGACCCACGGCCGGGGCGCCCTCACCCGCCGCTCGCTGCTGCGGGCCTCGGGCGCGGGGGCGCTCACGCTCGGCGGCCTCGGCGTGCTGAGCGCCTGCGGTATCCCGCCCGCGAAGCGTGACGACGCGGGCGCGGCCGCCTCTGACGACCACTCGGCGAAGGAGAAGAGGGTCACCTTCTCCAACTGGACCGAGTACATGGACGTCGGCGAGGACGACCGGGGCCGCCCGACCCTGGAGGCGTTCACCGCGCGTACCGGGATCACGGTCGAGTACACCGAGGACATCAACGACAACGTCGAGTTCTTCGGAAAGATCAAACCGCAGCTCGCCGCCGGCCAGGACACCGGCCGCGACCTGATCGTCGTCACCGACTGGCTCGCCGCACGCCTCATCCGGCTCGGCTGGGCCCAGAAGCTCGACCCGGCGAACCTGCCGCACGCCTTCGCCAACCTCTCCCCGCAGTTCCGCAGCCCCGACTGGGACCCGGGACGCGCCTACTCGTACGCCTGGACCGGCATCCCCACCGTCATCGCGTACAACCGGAAGGCGACCGGCGGACGCAAGGTCGACTCCGTCACCCAGCTGCTGGACGACCCGGAGCTCAAGGGCAGGGTCTCCTTCCTCTCCGAGATGCGCGACACCGTCGGCATGACGCTCCTCGACCTGGGCAAGGACCCCGCCGCCTTCACCGACGCCGACTACGACGCCGCGATCGGACGGCTCCAGAAGGGTGTCGACAGGAAGCAGATACGCCGCTTCACCGGCAACGACTACACCGCGGACCTCAGCAAGGGCGACATCGCGGCCTGCGTCGCCTGGGCGGGCGACATCATCCAGCTCCGGGCCGACAACCCGGACATCGAGTTCTCGATCCCGGCCGCCGGCTACATCACCTCCAGCGACAACCTGCTGGTCCCGGCCGGCGCACGGCACAAGACCAACGCCGAGAAGCTGATCGACTACTACTACGAACCCCCGGTCGCCGCCCGGCTCGCCGCCTACATCAACTACGTCTGCCCGGTCGACGGGGTCGCCGCCGAACTCGCGAAGATCGACCCGTCGATGGCCTCCGACCCCCTGATCCTCCCGGACAGGGAGATGGCCGCGAAGTCGCACGCCTTCCGTTCGCTCGACGCCGGGGAAGAGACGGCGTACGAGGAGAAGTTCGCCACCCTCATCGGCGCCTGACCGGGCTCCGCCTGACCGGGCACCCCGCCGGCACCGGGCCCGTTCCGGCATCCGGCCGGCTCCGGCGGCGCCCGTCCGGCCCGCTCCCCGGGCCCGCCGGCACCCGTCCGGCCCGCCCCGACCGATCTCCTCCGACACCACCGGGACCGCGACCCATGACACAGCAGCAGACGGCGGGCGGCGACGTCCGCCTGACCGGGATCAGCAAGGCGTACGGCTCCTTCACCGCCGTGCACCCGCTCGACCTGACCGTTCCCCAGGGCTCGTTCTTCGCCCTGCTCGGCGCGTCGGGCTGCGGCAAGACCACGACCCTGCGGATGATCGCCGGCCTGGAGGACGCCACCACCGGCGCGGTCTTCCTCGGCGGCAGCGACATCACGGGCCTGCCCCCGCACAAACGGCCCGTCAACACCGTCTTCCAGAGCTACGCGCTCTTCCCGCACCTCGACGTCACCGAGAACATCGCCTTCGGCCTGCGCCGCCGCGGCATCAGGCAGGTGGGGAAGCAGGTGGAGCAGATGCTGGAACTCGTCCAGCTCGGCGACCTCGCCCGCCGCCGCCCGCACCAGCTCTCCGGCGGCCAGCAGCAGCGCGTCGCCGTGGCCCGCGCCCTCATCAACCACCCGCGGGTGCTGCTGCTGGACGAACCGCTCGGCGCCCTCGACCTCAAGCTCCGCCGCCGGATGCAGCTCGAACTCAAACGCATCCAGACCGAGGTCGGCATCACCTTCATCCACGTCACCCACGACCAGGAGGAGGCCATGACGATGGCCGACACCGTCGCGGTGATGAACGGCGGGCGGGTCGAACAGCTCGGTGCCCCCGCCGAGCTGTACGAGAACCCCCGCACCACCTTCGTCGCCAACTTCCTCGGCACCTCCAACCTCATCGAGGCCGAGATCGTGTCCGCCGGCGCCGCCCTCGTGGTCTCGGCCGCCGGGAGCACCCTGCGGCTGCCCGGCGACCGCAGCACCGCCCCTGCGAAGGAGGGCGGCAGGCTCCTGCTCGGCGTACGGCCCGAGAAGATATCCCTCGCCCGCGCCGAGGACGCCGGCACGGTGCCCGGCACCCGCAACCGGATCACCGGGCGGATCACCGGATCGAGCTTCATCGGCGTCAGCACCCAGTACGTCGTCGAGTCACCGGCCGGCACGGCGCTCCAGGTCTACGAACAGAACGCCGGGGACCGCCGCGGACTCGCCCCGGGCACCGAGGTCGTCCTGCACTGGGACCCCGCGCACACCTTCGCCCTCGACGCCGCCCAGGACATCGACGCCGGGGTACGAAGCGTGGAGGACGCCGCGTGAGCGTCACCGGCGCGCCACCGGCGCCGCCCGCCGGAGACGGGGCCCCCGGCCCGGCGCCCCGCACACCGTCCGTCCGCAGGCGGCTCGTGCCCTACTGGCTGCTGCTGCCCGGCATCCTGTGGCTGCTCGTCTTCTTCGCGCTGCCGATGGTCTACCAGGCATCGACCTCGGTACAGACCGGGTCCCTGGAAGAGGGGTTCGAGGTCACCTGGCACTTCGGCACCTACCTCGACGCCCTCGCCGGCTACCACCCGCAGTTCGTCCGGTCCCTGCTGTACGCCGGCACCGCCACGCTCCTGTGCCTGCTGCTCGGCTACCCGCTCGCCTATCTGATCGCCTTCAAGGCCGGCCGGTGGCGCAGCCTGCTGCTCGTCCTGGTCATCGCCCCCTTCTTCACCAGCTTCCTGATCCGTACGCTCGCCTGGAAGACGATCCTCGCCGACGGCGGCACGGCCGTGGGCCTCCTGGACTCCCTGCACGTCCTGGACGTCACCGCCTGGCTCGGCTGGACGGAGGGCGACCGGGTCCTCGCCACCCCCATGGCCGTGGTCTGCGGACTCACGTACAACTTCCTGCCGTTCATGATCCTGCCGCTCTACACCTCGCTGGACCGGATCGACCACCGGCTCCACGAGGCGGCCGGCGACCTCTACGCCACCCCCGCCACCACCTTCCGCAAGGTCACCTTCCCGCTGTCCATGCCCGGGGTCGTCTCCGGCACCCTGCTGACGTTCATCCCCGCCAGCGGCGACTACGTCAACGCCGAGCTCCTCGGCTCCACGGACACCAAGATGGTCGGCAGCGTCATCCAGTCGCAGTTCCTGCGGGTCCTGGACTACCCGACGGCGGCCGCCCTCTCCTTCATCCTCATGGCGGTCGTCCTGCTCGTGGTCACCCTCTACATCCGCCGCTCCGGGACGGAGGACCTGGTCTGATGCGTCTGCTCCGAAGCCTTCGGCGCCATCTGGTCGTGATCGCCGGCCTGCTGACCCTGGCCTACATGATCCTGCCGAACCTCGTCGTCATGGTGTTCTCCTTCAACGACCCGAAGGGGCGGTTCAACTACGCCTGGCAGACCTTCTCCCTGGACGCCTGGAAGGACCCCTGCGGCGTCCCCGGCCTCTGCGCGTCGCTCTCCGTCTCGCTGTGGACCGCCGGCCTCGCCACCGTCGGGGCGACCGTGCTCGGCACCATGATCGCCTTCGCGCTGGTGCGCTACCGGTTCCGGGCCCGGGGCGCCGTCAACTCGCTGGTCTTCCTGCCGATGGCCATGCCCGAGGTCGTCATGGCGGCCTCGCTGCTCACGCTCTTCCTCAACATGGGGGCCGAACTCGGCTTCCGGACCGTACTGATCGCGCACATCATGTTCTGCATCGGCTTCGTGGTGACGGCGGTCAAGGCGCGGGTGATGTCGATGGACCCGCGCCTGGAGGAGGCCGCCCGCGATCTGTACGCGGGCCCCGTGCAGACCTTCCTGCGGGTGACGCTGCCGATCGCGGCACCGGGGATCGCGGCGGGCGCGCTGCTCGCCTTCGCGCTCTCCTTCGACGACTTCATCATCACCAATTTCAACGCGGGCTCCACGGTGACGTTCCCGATGTTCGTCTGGGGCTCCGCCCAGCGCGGAACTCCCGTACAGATCAACGTCATCGGTACAGCCATGTTCGTCCTCGCCGTGGCCGTCGTCGTCCTGGGCCGGACCGTGTCCGGCCGGAGAAAGGCCCGCGCGGAGAAATAATGGGGGCGAGCGCCCCCGCGGAAGAAATCCCGAAGGAGTTGGAAGCCATGGCTGGCGAAGCCATGCGTCAAGCGGCGTCATCCCTTTCCGACGCGCGTCCCCGGTCCTACTGGCTCGACGATCCGGAGAGGCCGGAGCCCCTCCCCGCCCTCACCGGCGACGAGCGGTGCGACCTCCTGGTCGTCGGCGGCGGCTACAGCGGACTGTGGACCGCGCTGCTCGCCAAGGAACGGGACCCCGGCCGGGAAGTCGTCCTCGTCGAGGGGCACGAGGTGGGCTGGGCGGCCTCCGGCCGCAACGGGGGCTTCTGCGCGGCCTCCCTGACCCATGGCCTGGCCAACGGCGCGGACCGCTGGCCGGACGAGATCGCGGAGCTGGAGGAGCTGGGGGAGCGGAACCTCGACGCCATCGAGGAGACGCTCGTCCGCTACGGCATCCGCTGCGACTTCGAGCGCACCGGGGAGATCGACGTGGCCACCCGGCCCCACGAACTCGCCGGTCTGCGCGCCTGGCACCGCAGGACCGAGGAGATGGGACTCGGCCGGACGGACTTCCTCGACCGCGACCAGGTGCGGGCCGAGATCGACTCGCCGGCCTTCCTCGGCGGGCTCTGGGACCGGCGCGGGGTCGCCATGCTGCACCCCGCGAAGCTGGCCTGGGGCCTGAAGCGGGCCTGCCTCGGACTGGGGGTCCGCGTCTTCGAGAACACCCGCGCCCTCGGCCTCGCCCGGTCGGGTCCGGGTGTCGCCGTCCGCACCCCCTACGGCCGGGTGCTGGCCCGCCGGGTGGCGCTGGGGACGAACGTCTTCCCGTCCCTCGTGCGGCGGCTGCGGCCCTACACCGTCCCGGTCTACGACTACGCGCTGATGACCGAACCGCTGAACGCGGGACAACTCGCCTCGATCGGCTGGAGGAACCGCCAGGGAATCGGTGAGAGCGCCCATCGGTTCCACTATTTCCGGCTCTCCGCGGACAACCGGATCCTGTGGGGCGGATATGACGCGGTCTATCCGTTCGGAGGACGGCTGAATTCCGCGCTCGACCAGCGTCCGGAGACCTTCCTCACGCTCGCCGGGCAGTTCTTCACCTATTTCCCGCAGCTTTCCGGACTGCGTTTCAGCCATGCCTGGGGCGGGGCGATCGACACCTGTTCACGTTTCTCCGCCTTCTTCGGCACGGCCCTGCGGGGGCGGGTCTCCTACGCGGCCGGCTACACCGGCCTGGGCGTCGGGGCCACCCGGTTCGGGGCCGAGGTGATGCTCGACCTGCTGGCCGGTGAGCCGACCGGGCGGACCGCCCTCACCATGGTCCGTTCCAAGCCGCTGCCGTTCCCGCCCGAGCCGTTCGCCTGGGCCGGGATCGGCCTCACCAAGCGGTCGCTGGCCCGCGCGGACCGCCACGGGGGCCACCGGGACCTGTGGCTGCGGACCATGGACCGGATGGGATTCGGGTTCGACAGCTGACGCACCCGGCCCCGGGCCGGAGGGCCGAGGCGCCGCCAGAGGTCTTGACAACCTGATTGGTCTGGACCATGTTGTGCGGCGGCCGCACTCAATTCCCCCCAGCACGGAGGCTGTTGTGGAACGCACCGGACCACCCGCCCGATTCACCGGAATTCTGGCCGTCTGTTCGGCGGCCCTGATGGCCGCCGCCGGACTGGTCGCCACCGCGCCGGCGGCCCAGGCCGCCGACACCGACCTGGCCCGCAACGGGGGCTTCGAGGCCGGGCTGGACGGCTGGACCTGCTCGGGCGGCAGCGGGGCCGTCGTCAGCAGCCCCGTGCACGGCGGGGCCAAGGCGCTGAAGGCCACCCCGGCCGGCAGCGACAACGCCCGGTGCTCGCAGACCGTGACGGTCAAGCCCGACTCCGCGTACACCCTGGAAGCCTTCGTGCAGGGCGGATACGTCTACCTCGGCGCGTCCGGCACGGGCACCACCGACGTCTCCACCTGGACCCAGTCCGCCGGTTCGTACACCAAGCTGGGCACCTCCTTCCGGACCGGCCCGTCCACCACCTCGGTGACCGTCTACACCCACGGCTGGTACGGCACGCCCGCCTACCACGTCGACGACCTGAGCCTGGTCGGCCCCGGCGGCGCCCCCGCCACCGTGCCCGCCGCCCCCGGCGGTCTGCGCGCGGGCTCCCCCACCTCGTCCTCCGTACCGCTGAACTGGACCGCCTCCGCGGGGGCCACCGGCTACCACGTCTACCGCGACGGCGCGAAGGTCCTCTCCGTGTCCGGCACCTCGGCGACCGTCACCGGGCTGGCCGCCTCGACCGCGTACAGCTTCCAGGTCAGCGCGGTCAACGAGGCCGGCGAGTCCCCGAAGTCGGCCGCCGTGAGCGCCACCACCACCCAGGGCGGCGGGGGCGGCGGCGGCGGGGACCTCCCGGCCCACGCCCTGGTCGGCTATCTGCACTCCAGCTTCGCCAACGGCTCCGGCTACACGCGGATGGCCGACGTCCCCGACTCGTGGGACGTCATCAACCTCGCCTTCGGCGAGCCCACCTCCGTCACCTCCGGTGACATCCGCTTCTCGCTGTGCCCGGTGGCCGAGTGCCCGGGCGTGGAGACCGAGGCGGAGTTCAAGGCCGCGATCAAGGTCAAGCAGGCCGCGGGCAAGAAGGTCCTGATCTCCATCGGCGGCCAGAACGGCCAGGTCCAGCTCAACTCGACCGCCGCCCGCGACACCTTCGTCTCCTCCGTGTCCCGGATCATCGACACCTACGGCCTGGACGGCCTGGACATCGACTTCGAGGGCCACTCGCTCTCGCTGAACACCGGTGACACCGACTTCCGCTCCCCGACGACCCCGGTGATCGTCAACCTGATCTCCGCGGTGAAGACCCTCAAGGCCAAGTACGGTGACGACTTCGTCCTCACCATGGCCCCCGAGACCTTCTTCGTGCAGCTCGGCTACCAGTACTACGGCTCCGGCCCCTGGGGCGGACAGGACCCGCGCGCCGGCGCCTATCTGCCGGTCATCCACGCCCTGCGCGACGACCTCACCCTGCTGCACGTCCAGGACTACAACTCGGGCTCCATCATGGGCCTGGACAACCAGTACCACTCGATGGGCGGCGCCGACTTCCACATCGCCATGACCGACATGCTGCTCACCGGCTTCCCGGTGGCGGGCGACCGGACCAAGGTCTTCCCGGCGCTGCGGCCCGAGCAGGTCGCCATCGGCCTCCCGGCCTCCACCCAGGCGGGCAACGGCCACACCTCTCCGGCCGAGGTCACCAAGGCCCTCAACTGCCTGACGAAGAAGACCGACTGCGGCTCCTACCAGACGCACGGCACCTGGCCGGCCCTGCGCGGGCTGATGACCTGGTCGATCAACTGGGACCGCTTCAACAACTGGGAGTTCTCGAAGAACTTCGACTCCTACTTCGGGAACTGACCTCCCCGAGGACCAGCAGCAGCACCCCCGCGAGGCACCAGCCGGCCAGCACGTCCAGCGGCCAGTGGTAGCCCCGCAGCACCAGACCGATGCCCGTCGCGACCGTCACCAGGACGGCCGCGGCGGGCGTCATCCACGCACGGCGGACGTACGGCGCGAGCAGCAGGGCCGCCGCCCCGTAGGCCACCGCGGCGGTGACCGCGTGCCCCGAGGGGTAGTAGCCGGTCTCCTCGGTCAGCGGACCCGGGCGGTCCGTCAGCAGCTTGAGGGGGACGACCAGGGCCGGTACGGCCGCCATGGCCGCCACCGCGCCGGCCGCGGCCCGGCGGGACCCGCGCCACCAGGCGAACGCCACCGCGCAGGCCAGCACGGGCAGCGCCACCTGCATGTTGCCGAGGTCGGCGCAGAACTCGGCCGGGCCCGCGGGCCCGCGGCCGGCCAGCGCGCCGCTGATCCGCTCGTCCGGACCGGTCAGCGGACCACCGGACACGACCTGCCAGGTGATCAGCGCGAAGAGCGTGAGGACCGCGGTGACGCGCGCGCAGAGAAGGACCGGCCGTCCGGGAACTGGGGGGGATGTTCCGGGACGGCCGGTCGGACCGGTATGCCGCGCGCCCCGGGGGGTGTGGGGCGAGCGGCCGTCCGGTCGGTGAGGAGTTCCGGAGCGCGATGCTCCAGCGGTGTGCGCCGAGGCGCCGCCGGGACGGTGCGGGGGGAGCCCCGGCCCGGCGCCGTCCGCGGTCTCCCGCGGGCGGGGTGTTTCTCTCATCGCTGGAAACCGTACGTCAGGGGGAGGGCGGGCCGACAGGGGCAACGGTATCCCGCCATCGGCCCCCCACACCTTCTTCACAGGCCCTCACCCGCGCACGGGCCGGCGCCGCCCCGAACGCCTCGCGGCGTCCGGCGCGCCCGCACACGTCAGAGAGTGCCGAAAGCCTGTTCGAGAATGTCGAGGCCCTCGTTCAGCAGGTCCTCGCCGATGACCAGCGGCGGCAGGAAGCGCAGGACGTTGCCGTAGGTGCCGCAGGTCAGCACCAGCAGACCCTCGGCGTGGCAGGCCTTGGCCAGGGAGGCCGCGGCCTCCGCGTCCGGGTCCTTGGTGCCCGCCTTCACCAGCTCGATCGCGATCATCGCGCCGCGGCCCCGGATGTCACCGATGACACCGCCGTTCGGGAGCTTCGCCCGCATCTCGCCCAGGCGGCCCTTCATGACCTCCTCGATACGCCGGGCCCTCGCGTTCAGGTCCAGCTCGCGCATCGTCTCGATCGCGCCGAGCGCGCCGGCGCACGCCACCGGATTGCCGCCGTACGTACCACCGAGACCGCCGGAGTGCGCCGCGTCCATGATCTCGGCGCGGCCGGTCACCGCGGAGAGTGGCAGGCCGCCCGCGATGCCCTTCGCGGTGGTGATCAGGTCGGGGACGATGCCCTCGTCCTCGCAGGCGAACCACTGGCCGGTACGGCAGAAGCCGGACTGGATCTCGTCCGCGACGAAGACGATGCCGTTCTCCCGGGCGAACCGGGCGATCGCCGGGAGGAAGCCCTTGGCCGGCTCGATGAAGCCGCCCTCGCCCAGCACCGGCTCGATGATGACCGCGGCGACGTTCCCGGCGCCGATCTGCTTGGTGATCTGGTCGATGGCCTGGGCGGACGCCTCCGCCCCGGCGTTCTCCGCACCGGTCGGCCAGCGGTAGCCGTAGGCCACGGGGACGCGGTACACCTCGGGCGCGAAGGGGCCGAAGCCCTGCTTGTACGGCATGTTCTTCGCGGTCAGCGCCATCGTGAGGTTGGTGCGGCCGTGGTAGCCGTGGTCGAAGACGACGACCGCGGTGCGCCCGGTGTACGCGCGGGCGATCTTCACCGCGTTCTCGACGGCCTCGGCACCCGAGTTGAACAGCGCCGACTTCTTGGCGTGGTCGCCCGGCGTCAGCTCGGCGAGCCGCTCGCAGACCTCCACGTACCCCTCGTAGGGCGTGACCATGAAGCAGGAGTGCGTGAAGTCGGCGAGCTGCGCCGACGCCCGGCGGACGACGGCTTCGGCGGAGGCGCCCACCGAGGTGACCGCGATACCGGAACCGAAGTCGATCAGCCGGTTGCCGTCCACGTCCTCGATGATCCCGCCGCCCGCCCGGGCGGTGAACACGGGCAGCGTGGAGCCCACACCCGCGGCGACCGCGGCCGTGCGGCGGGCCTGCAGCTCCACCGACCTGGGGCCGGGGACGGCGGTGACGAGGCGACGCTCCTGCGGAATGTCGGACATGCGGGACTCCTGGGGGTGTTCCGGACGCTTCTGTCCCAGCAGGCTAGGTGCGGGGGCGGCCACAAGGCATGCTCCGCTCCGGAGTGGTGGACGGGTGTCCTTGTCCGCGGCGGACAGATGCTGGCCCTCCGCCTCACCGGGCCGGCGGCCGCACCTCTCCGGCCGAACTCCCCGTCCCCGCCCGCCGAGGCACTAGATTGGCCGTGCAGAAGGCGGGACCTGGCTGGTCAGGGGGCAGCGGTTCATGGACACCGAAGGCATGTACGACGCGCTGGGCACGGACGCGGGCCGGGTGCCCCGCCCGGCGGGCCCACCCCCCGCCGTGCCACCGCCCCCCTCCCACACCCCCGCCGCCGGCCGGCCGCCGCTGACGGAGTGGCTGCGCACCCCCCGGCCGGCCCGGGAGCCGGGTGTCTGGCGCTACGGCCACACACCGCGCCCGCCCGAGAAGCCCGAGGGGGTGCCGGACCGGGCCCTGGTCGTCGGCGCCCTGATCTCCGTCCTCAGCGCGCTCCTCCTGTGGTCGCTGTGGCGCAACGGCTATCTGCCCTACCGGCTGGTGCCCCTGAAACTGTTCACCCCGGGCGAGTGGTGGCACATCGGCACGTCCGGCGGCCCCCGCACGATCGAGGGGGTGGACGCGCTCACGGTCTACGAGGCCCTGCTCTTCGGCCTCCTCGTCTACGGGTGCCTGCGCCTGGGCAACTGGGCCGAACTCTTCCGGCGGCACGTCGCCGGCCGCGGTCAGCCCTTCCTCGCCCTGGCCGCCGCCGCGGCGGCCGGGCTCGCCCAGCTCCTGGTCTGGAAGGACGCCGTACCGGTGGTCCGGCCGGTGCTGGTCGTCATCGCCGCGGTCTTCGGCGGCGAGATCTACCAGAGCCAGAACGTCGTCAACCTGATCTACGCCCTGATCACCCTCGGGGTGCTCTGGCCGTTCGCCCGGCTCGGCCGCTGGCGCGCCCTGCTCGCGGCCCGCCGCGCGGCGGCGGCCCCCGCCCCCGGTGAGACCGGGGCCCCCGGGGTTCCGGGGCCCGACGCATGGCCCGAACTGCGCGAAGCCGGGCGGACGGACGCCGCCGAGGCACTGGCCGCCGCGGTGCGCGCCGGCCGGATGAACGACGTCGACGTGGCCCGCCTGCGCCGCGCCTTCAGCGCCGGCCGGGCCCACCCCGAGCGGCTCGCCGCACTGGAGGAGGCCGTGCTGCGCGCGGGCGGCGCCGCCGCGCTGCATCCGTCCGGCGCCCGCGACCTGCCCGCGCGCGCCGCCCGCCACGACCTGCTCACCGGGCAGGTCCGCATCGGCGCCTGGGCCGACGACCCGCGCAACCCCTACGCCCGCCGCGGCTCCGGCGCCGCCCTGGAACCCGCGCTGCTCGGCACCTGCCTGCTGGCCGTCGGGCCGCCGGGGTCGGGGAAGACCGACCGGCTGGTCCGGCCCGTCGTCGAGTCCCTCGCCCTCCAGGCACTCGCCGGCCAGGCCGCCGTCCTGGCGGTCGGCAACGCGGGCGAGCCGCTCGGCCCCGACGGGGCCTACGACGTCGTCGTCCGCGTCGGCGACCCCGCCTCCGACCACGACTTCGACCTCTACGGCGGTACGACGGACCCCGACGAGGCGGCGGGCGTGCTCGCGGAGGGGCTGGTGGGCGATGTGGAGGGCCTGGACAGCCGGCGCGCGGCCACCGTGCTCGCCCAGCTCCTCGGCCCCTACCGCGCCGTCCACGGGCACTTCCCGGGCGTACCGGCGCTCCGTGAACTCCTCGACGGCGACCGGGCCGCCGTCGGCGCCCTGCGGGAGGCGCTGAGCGCCGGCGGCCGGACCGCGATGCTGCGCGAACTCGACGCCCGTACCCGGCAGGGCGGCGGTCCGGGCGACCCCGGGCCGGTGCTCGCCGACCGGATCGCGCTCCTGGACCGGCCCGCCTTCGCCTCGTTCTTCGCCACCGGACCCGAGGCCCGGCCCTTCTCCCTGCGCTCTCTGGAACACCTCCCCCTGCGGGTCAGGATCGACCTGCCGGAGCGGGCCCACGCGGAGGCGTCCCGGCTGCTCACCCGGCTCGTCCTCGCCCAGTTCACCGCGATCGCCGCCGCCCGCACCGACCGTTCGCTCTTCGTCTGCCTCGTCCTGGACGACGCCACCTCGGCCGTCACCGCCGGGACCGTCCGGGGCGTCAGGAGGCTGCGGTCCCTCAACGCGGGCGCCGTCCTCACCCTGCGCACCGTCGACGACGTCCCCGAGCACCTGCACACCGCGCTGCTCGGCGGGGTCGGCTGCTGCATGGCCTTCTGCGGGATCAGCACCTGGGACGGCAAGCGCTTCGCCGACGTCTGGGGCAAGGAGTGGGTGGAGACCCGGGAGGTCGCCCAGCACGCGGTCTTCGCCGACCAGCCGTTCACCCGCGCCCTGCACGCGCTGCGCAAGCTGGTCACCGGCAAGGCCGTGACCCGGGACGCGGTGACCGTGCGGCGCGTCGAGCGGGAACGCTGGTCGGCCTCGGAGCTGGCCTACCATCTGCCGGCCGGGCACGCGGTCCTGTCGCTCACGCGCGTGGACGGGGAGCACGCGCCGCCGCTCCTGGTGGACCTCGGCGGCTGAGCGGCTGCCGGGCGGCCCGCGCGGAGGCCGGTTCCGAGGCGCCGGCCGGGGCACGGCCGGCGGCGTGCCCGCCGCCGCCGGCCTGCCGCCCGTCCCGCAGGACCGCGCCGACGCGGCCCTCCGTCCGCTCCGCAGGACCGCGCCGCCCCCGGCCAGCCCCCGCCCCACAGGCCCGCGCCGACGCGGGCACCCTGACGGGATGTACGCCGCCCTGGCAGAATCGGGACCGGCCGTCTGTACAGGACGGCGTAATCGACTCCCAGAGGTCACGTCCTCCCATGCCCCCCACTCTCGCCTCACTCGTCCAGCACCCGGCGCTCAGGCTCAAGGTCCGCGCGGGGGCGGACCGGCTGGCCACCCCGGTGCGCTGGGCACACGCCAGCGAGCTGGCCGACCCCGTCCCGTACATGGAGGGCGGCGAACTCCTGCTGATCACCGCGACCAGCCTGGACGCCGAGGACCCCGGGACGATGCGGCGCTACGTCCGCAGGCTGACCGGGGCCCAGGTCGCCGGACTGGGCTTCGCCGTCGGCGTCACCTACGACGAGGTCCCCCACGCCTTGGTCGAGGCCGCCGAGGAAGCCGGCCTCCCGCTCCTGGAGGTGCCCCGGCGCACCCCCTTCATCGCCATCAGCAAGGCGGTGTCCGCGGCGATCGCGGCCGATCAGTACCGGGCCGTCACCGCGGGTTTCGAGGCGCAGCGCGAGCTCACCCGGGCCGCCCTCGTCGGGGAGGGGCCGGCCGGAGTCGTCACCCGCCTCGCCGCGCACGTCGACGGCTGGGCCGCCCTGTACGACACGGCGGGCGCCGTCGTCGCCGCGGCCCCCGAGTGGGCGGCCCGGCGGGCGGCCGGGCTCACCGCCGACGTACGCCGCCTCGGGGACCGCGCCGCCCCGGCCAGCGCGGTGGTCGGCGGCCCGGAGGAGCGGGTGGAACTCCAGTCCCTGGGCACCGGCAGGCTCACCCGGGGAGCGCTCGCCGTCGGTACGGCCTTCGCCCTCGGCACGGCCGAGCGGTACGCCGTGCACTCCGCCGTCGCCCTGCTGACGCTCACCACCGCCCGCTCCCGCGCGCTCCAGGAGGCCGAGCAGAGGCTGGGGGCCGCGGTGCTGCAACTGCTGCTCGCGGGGCAGTCCGACCACGCGCGGGCTGTCGCGGGCGATCTCTACGGGGCCCTGCTGGACGCCCCCTTCCGGCTGATCATCGTGGAGTCGCCCGACCCCGAGCCGCTCACCGACGCCATGGAGGCCGCCGCGGCCCGCTCCGGCGAGACACTGCTGACGGTGCCGGAGGGCGACGGCGACCGGGTGGTGGTGCTGGCGGCGGACGGCGGCGCCGCGGTGGCCGCCTGCGCGGCGTACGCCCGCGCGTGTGAGGGGCGGCCGACGGGCGAGCGGGGCGACGACGACGTGGCCATGGCGGCGGGCCTGTCCGCCCCGGCCGGTCCGATAGCGGCCTCCGCCGCGTACAAGCAGGCCGGCCAGGCGCTGTCGGTGGCCCGCCGCCGGGGCAGCGCCCTGGTCGAACACGAGGAACTGGCCAGCGGCTCCGTGCTGCCGCTCCTCGCCGACGACGCCGTGCGCGCGTTCGCGGACGGGATGCTCCGCCCGCTGCTGGAGCACGACGCGAAGGGCCGCGGGGACCTGGTGGCGTCCCTGCGCGCCTGGCTCTCCCGGCACGGCCAGTGGGACGCCGCCGCAGCGGACCTGGGGGTCCACCGGCACACCCTGCGCTACCGGATGCGCCGGGTGGAGGAGATCCTGGGCCGCTCCCTGGACGACCCGGACGTGCGGATGGAACTCTGGCTCGCCCTGAAGGCCACGGCGGCCACCACGCACCCGGCTTGAGGCCGGGGAGGCCGCCGCGCACCCGCCCTGAAGGCCACGGCGGCCACCACGCACCCGCCCGGGATCGCGGCCGCCCCCTGACAAACCGGCGTACCGGCCGCGCCCTCCACTCCTTCCCGGACAAACCTCAACGGCGCCCCCTCCCCCTACCGTGGGGGCCGGAGGGCGCTCCGCGGTGCCCGCGAACCCTGTCCGTCACCGAAGCCCCGCCGAGGTCCGTCCACGGACAGTCCTCCGAAGTCCACCATCGTGCAGTTCACCACCCCGAAGGGCCGGAATCCGTCATGACCTCCACCCACGCCTTCTGGCTGGCCGGCCGCCGGGCCACCGGCGAGGACGCCTTCGACGTCACCAACCCCTACGACGGCCGCCTCGTCGGCACGGCCTCCGTACCGTCCGACGCCCAGGTGGAGGAGGCGGTCGCCGCCGCGCACGCCGTGCGCGAGGAGTTCGCCGCCACTCCGGCCCACGTCCGCGCCGCCGCGCTGGACCACGTCGTACGCCGTCTCACCGAGCGCACCGAGGAGATCGCCCAGCTGATCTCCGCCGAGAACGGCAAGCCCGTCAAGTGGGCCCGGGGCGAGGTCGGGCGGGCCGTGTCCGTCTTCCGGTTCGCCGCCGAGGAGGCCCGCCGCTTCAACGGCGGGGACGCCCAGCGGCTGGACACCGACGCCGGCGGCACCGGCCGCCTCGCGCTGACCCGGCGCTTCCCGCGCGGCCCTGTCCTCGGCATCGCGCCCTTCAACTTCCCGCTCAACCTCAGCGCCCACAAGGTCGCCCCGGCCATCGCCGTCGGCACGCCGATCATCCTCAAGCCGGCCCCGGCCACACCCCTCTCGTCGCTGGTCCTGGGCGAGCTGCTGGCCGAGACCGGCCTCCCGGCCGGTTCCTGGTCGGTCCTGACCGTGCCCAACGACCGCATGCCCGCCCTGGTCCAGGACGAGCGGCTGCCCGTCATCTCCTTCACCGGCTCCGGCCCGGTCGGCTACTCGATCATGGATTCGGTGCCGCGCAAGCACTGCACCCTGGAACTCGGCGGCAACGCCGCCGCCGTCGTCCTCGGCGACTACGCCTCCGAACAGGACCTGGACTGGGCCGCCACCCGCATCGCGACCTTCTCCAACTACCAGGGCGGCCAGTCCTGCATCTCGGTGCAGCGGGTCATCGCGGACACCGCGGTGTACGACCGGCTCGTCCCGAAGATCGTCGCCGCCGTCGAGGCCCTGGTCACCGGTGACCCCTCCGACCCGGCCACCGACGTCGGCCCGCTAGTCAGCGAGGACGCCGCCCGCCGGGTCGGATCCTGGGTCGAGGAGGCCGTCGCGGCGGGCGCCACGCTGCTCACCGGAGGCACGCGCGACGGGGCCACCTACGCCCCCACGGTCCTCACCGGCCTGCCCGCCACCACGAAGCTCGCCTGCGAAGAGGTCTTCGGCCCGGTGCTCTCCGTCCAGCGGACCGACGGCGAGGCCGAGGCGTTCGCCGCCGTCAACGCCTCCGAGTACGGCCTCCAGGCAGGTGTCTTCACCCACGACCTGCAGACCGCCTTCCGCGCCCACCGCGCCCTGGAGGTCGGCGGTGTGGTCATCGGCGACGTCCCGTCCTACCGCGCCGACCAGATGCCCTACGGCGGCACCAAACGGTCCGGGGTGGGCCGTGAAGGCGTGCGGTACGCCATGGACGACTACACCTACGAACGGGTCCTCGTCCTCACCGGCCTGGCCCTCTGAGGAGCGCCGGCGCCCGGACGGCCGGAGCCCGCCGCACAGCGGGCCCCGGCCGCGGGCGGCCCCGGCGGGGGACCGCCACACGGGTGGTGGCGGTGGCGCACATCGGGTAGATACGGACGAGTGGTGCCGATCGGTACAGGTACGGCTGCCGATCGGTACGCGTACGGCCCGACCACCGTCCCGACTCGCGGCGAGGTGAGCTCCTCATGTCCGCCCCATCCGACACCCCCCAGGCCCCCCGGGTCACCGAGCGCGAAGCGCGGCAGGTGGCCGAGGCCGCCCGTGAACAGGACTGGCACAAGCCGTCCTTCGCCAAGGAACTCTTCCTCGGCCGCTTCCGGCTCGATCTGATCCACCCCCACCCGGTGCCCGGCGCCGACGACGTGCGCCGCGGCGAGGCGTTCCTCGGCCGGCTGCGCACGTTCTGCGAGACCCGGGTCGACGGAGCCCTCATCGAACGCGAGGCCAGGATCCCCGACGAGGTGGTGGCCGGGCTCAAGGAGCTCGGCGCCCTCGGCATGAAGATCGGGACGAGGTACGGCGGCCTCGGGCTCACCCAGGTCTACTACAACAGGGCCCTGGCGCTCGCCGGTTCGGCCAGCCCCGCGATCGGCGCGCTGCTCTCCGCGCACCAGTCGATCGGGGTGCCCCAGCCGCTGAAGATGTTCGGCACCCAGGAGCAGAAGGACACCTTCCTCCCGCGCCTGGCCACCACGGACATCTCGGCGTTCCTCCTCACCGAGCCCGACGTCGGCTCCGACCCCGCCCGGCTCGCGGCCACGGCCGTTCCCGAGGGGGACGACTACGTCCTGGACGGGGTGAAGCTCTGGACCACCAACGGTGTCGTCGCCGACCTGCTCGTCGTCATGGCCCGGGTCCCCGAGTCGGAGGGGCACCGGGGCGGGATCACCGCGTTCGTCGTCGAGGCGGACTCCCCGGGCATCACCGTGGAACACCGCAACGCCTTCATGGGGCTGCGCGGCATCGAGAACGGCGTCACCCGCTTCCACCGGGTGCGGGTCCCCGCGGCCAACCGGATCGGCCCCGAGGGCGCCGGGCTCAGGATCGCCCTCACCACCCTCAACACCGGCCGTCTCTCGCTGCCCGCCATGTGCGTCGGCGTCGGCAAGTGGTCGCTGAAGATCGCCCGCGAGTGGTCGGCGGTCCGCGAGCAGTGGGGCAGGCCCGTCGCCCGGCACGAGGCCGTCGGCGCGAAGATCTCCTTCATCGCCGCCACCACCTTCGCCCTGGAGGCGATCGTGGACCTCTCCTCCCAGATGGCCGACGAGAGCCGCAACGACATCCGCATCGAGGCGGCCCTCGCCAAGCTGTACGGCTCCGAGATGGGCTGGCTGATCTCCGACGAACTCGTCCAGATCCGCGGCGGACGCGGCTTCGAGACCGCCGACTCGCTCGCCGCCCGCGGCGAACGGCCCGTGCCCGCCGAGCAGATGCTCCGCGACATGCGCATCAACCGGATCTTCGAGGGCTCCACGGAGATCATGCACCTGCTGATCGCCCGGGAGGCCGTGGACGCCCACCTCAAGGTCGCCGGGGACATCATCGACCCCGGCAAACCGCTGGCCGACAAGGCGAGGGCGGGGGCGAACGCCGCCGGCTTCTACGCCCGCTGGCTCCCCGGACTGGTCAGCGGCCCGGGGCAACTCCCCAGCTCGTACCGAGAGTTCCGCATCCCCGGGTACCCCGACCTCTCCGCCCACCTGCGGTACGTCGAACGCGCCGCGCGCCGCCTGGCCCGGTCGGTCTTCTACGGCATGTCCCGCTGGCAGGGCCGGATGGAGACCAAGCAGGGCTTCCTGGGGCGCATCGTCGACATCGGGGCGGAACTCTTCGCGATGAGCGCCGCGTGCGTGCGGGCCGAGCACCTGCGCGCCGACGGCGACCACGGGCGCGAGGCCTACCAGCTCGCCGACGTCTTCTGCCGGCAGTCCCGCATCCGGGTGGAGGAGATCTTCGGCCGGCTGTGGACCAACACCGACGACATCGACCGGCGGGTGGTCGACGGCGTCCTCGGCGGCGCGTACACCTGGCTGGAGGAAGGGGTCGTGGACCCCAGCGGCGAAGGACCCTGGATCGCGGACGCCACCCCGGGCCCGGCCACCGGGGAGAACGTCCGCCGGCCCTTCGGCTGACAGCGCTCCCGGCCGGGCACCCGGCCCACCCCCGGCCGGGCATCCGGCCCCCGGGACGGGGTGCCCGGCCGGCGGCCCCGCCCGACCCGGGCGCGCCCCCGCCTGTCCGCCGGCATCCCCCTGTCCGCCGACGCCCGCGGCCTGTCCGCCGCCATCCCCCCGCCTGTCCGCCGACACCCCGCCGGGGCCCGTCCACTGCCTGGACGCGCCCCGCAGCCGTGCCCGGCACGCGGCAAGATGGCGCCCCGTGACCGTCATCCATGTCCCAGGCTCCAAGTCCGTCACCGCCCGCGCCCTCTTCCTGGCCGCCGCCGCGGACGGCACCACCACCCTCCTGCGCCCCCTGTGTTCCGACGACACGGAAGGGTTCACCGAGGGACTCACCCGCCTCGGATACGGGGTGAGGCGCGAACCGGACCGCTGGCACATCGAAGGACGCCCCCTCGGCCCCTCCGTCGCCGAGGCCGACGTCTACTGCCGGGACGGCGCCACCACCGCACGCTTCCTGCCCACCCTCGCCGCCGCCGCGGCCACCGGCACCTACCGCTTCGACGCCTCCGCCCAGATGCGCCGGCGCCCCCTCGCCCCGCTCACCGAAGCGCTGCGCACCCTCGGTGTGGACCTGCGGCACGAGGGCGCGGAGGGCCACCACCCGCTCACCGTCCGGGCGTCCGGGGTCAAGGGCGGCGAACTCACCCTGGACGCGGGCCAGTCCTCGCAGTACCTCACCGCGCTGCTGATGCTAGCCCCGCTCACCGCCGAAGGGCTCACCATCCACGTCACGGAGCTGGTCTCCGCGCCGTACGTCGAGATCACCCTCGCCATGATGCGCGGCTTCGGGGCCGAGGCGGTCCGGGAGGGCGACACCTTCACCGTGGCCCCCGGCGGTTACCGCGCCACCACCTACGCCGTGGAGCCCGACGCGTCCACCGCGAGCTACTTCTTCGCCGCCGCGGCCCTCACCGGCCGGGAGGTCACCGTCCCCGGGCTCGGCACCGGCGCACTCCAGGGCGACCTGCGCTTCACCGAGGTGCTGCGCCGCATGGGCGCCGAGGTGACGACCACGGCCGAGGGCACCACGGTGCGCTCCGGCGGAACCCTGCGGGGACTCACCGTCAACATGCGGGACATCTCCGACACCATGCCGACCCTCGCTGCGATCGCCCCCTACGCCTCCTCACCCGTACGCATCGAGGACGTCGGCAACACCCGGGTCAAGGAGTGCGACCGGCTGGAGGCATGCGCCCTCAACCTGCGGCGGATGGGCGTCACCGTGCACACCGGCCCGGACTGGATCGAGATCCACCCCGGCACCCCGAAGGCCACCGGGATCACCACGTACGGCGACCACCGCATCGTGATGTCGTTCGCCGTCGCGGGACTCCGCGCCCCCGGCATGAGCTACGACGACCCCGGGTGCGTCCGCAAGACGTTCCCCGCCTTCCACGAGGAGTTCGCCCGGTTCGCGGCACAGGGCGCCGGCTGAGTCCGGCCCCCGCCGGGCCACCGGCCGGGCGCCGCATGCCGCACAATCGTGCTCCGGTACGCGCACGGGAACGGACGCGGCCGACGAACGGGAGACAGGGGCAGGGATGTTCGAGCTGTTCGCACGAGGTGACGGCGGTACCGGGAGGCGCGGCGCCCTCGCCGCCGCCTGCGCGGTGGCGGTACTCGCCGGAGCCGGCGGATGCGGGGAGGACGGGAGCGGCGGCGGTGACGGCAGGGCCGCGAAGAGCCCCGCACCCGCGGCCACCGCGCCTTCCGCGGGCGCCGCGCCCTCCGGCGGCCTCACCGAGGCGCAGCTCACCGAGGCGGCCCTCACCGAGGGGGAGAGGGCCGGTGTCCACACGGTGTCCGAGTACGTCCTGGACGGCCCGCACAGCGACATGTACACCGCGGATCCGGCCGTCTGCCAGCCCCTCGTCAGCCTTGCCGGTGACGTCAGCGGGCACGAGCCCACCGCCCAGGTCCAGCGCAAGACGGACATCCTCGATGACATGCGCGGCGTCACCGTCGACGTGACCCTGCGCTCCTACCCCGGTGACGGGGCCGCCGAGGTCATGCGGGCCCTCGGCAAGGCGGGCACGGAGTGCGCCGGAGGCTTCACCGAGGAACGGGCCCTCGTCCGGGCCGGATACGAGAAGACCGAACCGGCCGCCCTGCCCCCCTTCGCGGACGAGGCGGACGAGGCGGAGGCGTACCGCTTCACCATCAGGGACGTGAAGGACGAGCTGAAGCTGTACGAATACCTCACGGTCCTGCGCTCCGGCTCCACCACGCTCGCCTTCCGCGCCGAGAGCCTGGGCACCGAGGACTTCGGCGGCGTCCCGCAGGAGGTCATGGACGCCCAGTGGAAGAAATTCCGCGCCGCCGCCGGCTGAGCCGCGCGCCGGGCGGGACGCCCTGTCAGGACACACAGCACGAGCGGCGACAATGGGGCCCATGAGCGACAGTCCCGCACCCCTCGCCGATCCCCACATCGTCTTCGACGCGGCACAAGGCCGCCGGGATCTGGTGATCCTCGGTTCCACCGGCTCCATCGGCACCCAGGCCGTCGACCTGGTGCTGCGCAACCCCGACCGCTTCCGCGTCACCGCGCTGTCCGCCGCGGGCGGCCGGGTCGCGCTCCTCGCCGAGCAGGCGCGGCGGCTGCGGGTGCGTGCCGTAGCGGTCGCCGACCGGGACAAGGCGCCGGCCCTGCGCGAGGCGCTGCGCGAGAACTACGGCGCGGGCGAGCCGCTGCCCGAGATCCTGGCCGGCCCCGACGCGGCCACCGAGCTGGCCGCGAGCGACTGCCACACCGTGCTGAACGGCATCACCGGCTCGATCGGGCTCGCCCCCACCCTCGCGGCGCTGAAGGCGGGCCGCACGCTCGCCCTCGCCAACAAGGAGTCGCTGATCGTGGGAGGGCCGCTGGTCAAGGCCCTCGCCGCGCCCGGCCAGATCATCCCGGTCGACTCCGAGCACGCCGCGCTCTTCCAGGCACTGGCCGCCGGCGAGCGGGCCGACGTACGCAAGCTGGTCGTCACGGCGTCCGGCGGCCCCTTCCGCGGGCGCACCCGGAGCGAACTGGCCGGCGTCACCCGGGAGCAGGCACTCGCCCACCCGACCTGGGCCATGGGCCCCGTCATCACGGTCAACTCGGCGACCCTGGTCAACAAGGGCCTGGAGGTCATCGAGGCGCACCTCCTCTACGACATCCCGTTCGACCGGATCGAGGTCGTCGTCCACCCCCAGTCCTACGTTCACTCGATGGTGGAGTTCACCGACGGCTCCACCCTGGCCCAGGCGACCCCGCCCGACATGCGGGGCCCGATCGCCATCGGCCTGGGCTGGCCCGAACGGGTCCCGGACGCCGCCCCCGCCTTCGACTGGAGGACCGCCTCCACCTGGGAGTTCTTCCCCCTGGACACCGAGGCGTTCCCGTCCGTCGGCCTGGCACGGCACGTCGGCGCCCTGGGCGGCACCGCCCCGGCGGTCTTCAACGCCGCCAACGAGGAGTGCGTGGACGCCTTCCTCGCGGGACGGCTGCCCTTCAACGGCATCATGGACACGGTCACCGCGGTGGTGGCCGAACACGGCACCCCCGCCACGGGAACTCCGCTGACGGTCGCGGACGTCCTGGAAGCGGAGACCTGGGCACGCACCCGGGCCCGGGAGCTCTCGGCGGCAGCGACAGCGGAGGCGCATGCATGAGTACGACGTCCATCCTGATGACGGTCCTGGGGATCGTCATCTTCGCCTTCGGGCTGCTGTTCTCGATCGCCTGGCACGAGCTGGGGCACCTGTCGACCGCCAAGCTGTTCGGCATCCGGGTGCCGCAGTACATGGTCGGCTTCGGGCCGACGATCTGGTCACGCCGTAAGGGCGACACGGAGTACGGCATCAAGGCCATCCCGGCCGGCGGCTACATCCGGATGATCGGCATGTTCCCGCCCGGACCCGACGGCCGCCTGGAGGCACGCTCCACCTCCCCCTGGCGGGGCATGATCGAGGACGCCAGATCCGCCGCGTTCGAAGAGCTCCGGCCGGGCGACGAGACCCGCCTGTTCTACACGCGCAAGCCCTGGAAGCGCGTCATCGTGATGTTCGCCGGGCCGTTCATGAACCTGGTCCTCGCCGTGGCGATCTTCCTCGGTGTGGCCATGAGCTTCGGCTTCCAGACCCAGACCACCGAGGTCGCCGGCGTCCAGCAGTGCGTGATCGCCCAGAGCGAGAACCGCGACAGCTGCGAGTCCTCCGACCCCGTCTCGCCCGCCAAGGCCGCCGGCCTCCGGGAGGGGGACGAGATCGTCGCCTTCGACGGCCGGAGGATCGACGACTGGGCCACGCTCTCCGACCGGATCCGGCAGACCACCGGCCCCGCGACGCTCACCGTCCTGCGCGACGGCCGGGAAGTCACCCTGGACGCGGTGCTCAAGAAGAACGCCGTGGCCAAGAAGGACGCCGACGGCGAGGTGATCCCCGACGAGTACGTCGTCGCCGGCTACCTCGGCTTCGCCGCGAAGACCGAGATCATCCCACTCTCCTTCGGCGACTCGGTCGTCCGCATGGGAGACATGATCGAGGACGGTGTCGACTCGATCATCGCCCTGCCGTCCAAGATCCCCGACCTGTGGAGCGCCGCCTTCGGGGACGGCGAGCGAGCCGACGACTCACCGGTCGGCGTGGTCGGCGCGGCCAGGATCGGCGGCGAGGTGATGAACCTCGACGTCCCGGCACAGAACCAGATCGCGATGATGCTGTTCCTGCTGGCCGGCTTCAACCTCTCGCTCTTCCTGTTCAACATGCTCCCGCTGCTCCCGCTGGACGGCGGGCACATCGCCGGAGCGCTCTGGGAGGCACTGCGGCGCAACGTGGCCCGGGTCTTCAGACGGCCCGACCCCGGCCCCTTCGACGTGGCCAAGCTGATGCCGGTCGCCTACGTCGTCGCCGGTATCTTCATCTGCTTCACCCTGCTGGTGCTGGTCGCCGACATCGTGAACCCCGTGAAGATCACCTGAGCCCCGTACGCCACACAGGTGGCGCCCGGTCACACGCGTGGTGGCCGGGCCGCCGCCATCCGGCGGAGCGGCCCATGGGGTGCGCCCGGTTTTCGTAGGGTGACGTAACCTCGAAGCCCGGAGTCCGTCCGTCTCGGGACCTCGATCCAACTGATCCACACCTTGGGGATGCTCAGCGCATGACTGCGATTTCTCTCGGAATGCCGGCCGTTCCGACCAAGCTCGCCGACCGACGGGTCAGCCGTCAGATCCAGGTCGGTTCCGTGGCGGTCGGCGGGGACGCACCGGTGTCGGTGCAGTCGATGACCACGACCCGTACGTCGGACGTCGGCGCGACCCTGCAGCAGATCGCCGAGCTCACCGCCTCGGGCTGCCAGATCGTGCGGGTGGCCTGCCCGACGCAGGACGACGCCGACGCGCTCGCGACCATCGCCAGGAAGTCGCAGATCCCGGTGATCGCGGACATCCACTTCCAGCCGAAGTACGTCTTCGCGGCGATCGACGCCGGGTGCGCCGCGGTCCGGGTGAACCCGGGCAACATCAAGCAGTTCGACGACAAGGTCAAGGAGATCGCCAAGGCGGCCGGGGACGCCGGCACCCCGATCCGCATCGGGGTGAACGCCGGATCGCTGGACGCCCGCCTGCTCCGGAAATACGGCAAGGCGACGCCCGAGGCGCTCGTGGAGTCGGCGCTCTGGGAGGCGTCCCTCTTCGAGGAGCACGGCTTCCGGGACATCAAGATCTCGGTGAAGCACAACGACCCGGTCGTCATGGTCAACGCCTACCGGCAGCTCGCGGCGCAGTGCGACTACCCGCTGCACCTCGGCGTCACGGAGGCGGGCCCCGCCTTCCAGGGCACGATCAAGTCGGCCGTGGCCTTCGGCGCCCTGCTCTCCGAGGGCATCGGGGACACCATCCGGGTCTCGCTGTCGGCCCCGCCGGCCGAGGAGGTCAAGGTCGGCCTCCAGATCCTGGAGTCGCTGAACCTCAAGCAGCGCCGCCTGGAGATCGTCTCCTGCCCGTCCTGCGGCCGCGCCCAGGTCGACGTCTACAAGCTGGCCGACCAGGTGAGCGCCGGTCTGGAGGGCATGGAGGTCCCGCTCCGGGTCGCCGTGATGGGCTGCGTCGTGAACGGCCCCGGCGAGGCCCGCGAGGCGGACCTCGGGGTGGCCTCCGGCAACGGCAAGGGCCAGATCTTCGTGAAGGGCGAGGTCATCAAGACCGTCCCCGAGTCGAAGATCGTGGAGACCCTCATCGAGGAAGCCATGAAGATCGCCGAGCAGATGGAGAAGGACGGCGTCCCCTCCGGCGAACCCGAGATCGCCGTCGCCGGCTGACCCGGCTTTGCCCGCCGGGCTCTCCCGGGCCCCGCGGGACGGCCCGGCACCGGCCCCGCCCGGCTCCGGGCCCCCGCCCGACGGCATCCGACCCGGGCTCCGTCCGACGGCATCCGGACACGGCTGTGCCCCGCAGGCTCCTGGGATCCATCCCCCGCCCGCGGGGCACAGCCGTGTCCGGGCGCCGTGACGCGCCCCGCGCCCCCGCGGCCGGCCACCGTGCTCCCGGCCGTCCCGTGCGGGAGCGGCGATCCGAGGCCCCCCGCGCGGGAGCGCCCCACAGACGCGTCGGTTACAGTGCGGAAACCAGCAGACCGTACGGTGAGGCCCCCAGTGTTGACGCAGACCACTACCCGGGTCCTCGACCCCGGCGAGCTCCCCGCGGCGCTCGCCATCCTGGAGAGCGCGCCCGTCGAGAACGCCTTCGTCACCTCACGGGTCCAGGTCGCCGGACTCGACCCCTGGCGCCTGGGCGGCGAGATGTGGGGCTGGTACACCGACGGCAGACTCCGCTCGCTGTGCTACTCCGGCGCCAACCTCGTCCCCATCTGCGCCACCCCCGAGGCCGTGCGGGCCTTCGCCGACCGGGCCCGCCGGGCCGGCCGCCGGTGCTCGTCGATCGTCGGACCGGCCGGCCCCACCGGCCAGCTGTGGCGGCTGCTGGAGCCCAGCTGGGGCCCCGCCCGCGAGGTCCGCCCCCACCAGCCGCTCATGGTCGCCGACTCCCCCTCCGCCGGCGTCGAGGCCGACCCCCTCGTACGCCGGGTCCGCAAGGAGGAGATGGAGATCCTCCTGCCGGCCTGCGTCTCCATGTTCACCGAGGAGGTCGGCATCTCCCCGCTGGCCGGTGACGGCGGCCTCCTCTACCAGGCCCGGGTCGCCGAACTGATCACCACCGGCCGCTCCTTCGCCCGCATAGAGGACGGCAAGGTCGTCTTCAAGGCCGAGATCGGCGCCGCGACCCCGCTGGCCTGCCAGATCCAGGGCGTCTGGGTCGCACCCGAACACCGGGGGCGCGGACTCTCCGAGACCGGCATGGCCGCCGTGCTGCGCCACGCCCTGGCCGACGTGGCGCCCGTCGTCAGCCTCTACGTGAACGACTTCAACACCGCGGCGCGCCGGTCCTACAGCCGTGTCGGTTTCCGGGAGACCGGCGCGTTCATGAGCGTGCTGTTCTGACCGGACGGCCCGGACAGTAGGGTTCCCGCATGGCAGCAGCTACCCCCGACTCCTCCCCGTGGGGCCCCGGCGCCCCTTCCGCCGCCGTCGGACCGGTCGACCTCGCCGACCGCGTCGACGAGGCGCTGGCCGTGCAGGCCCTCGCCTTCGGCCTCACCCGGGAAGAGATCGACGTACGCCGCCACATCGTCCTGCGGCACCTGGAGGACCCCGGAGCACGGGCGCTCGGCGCCACCACCCCCGACGGACGGCTCGTCGGCTTCGTCTACGGGCTGCCCAACAGCCGTACCCACTGGTGGTCCACCGTCGTCGAACCGTACCTGCGCGCCACCGGCTCCGAGTCCTGGCTCGACGGGTCCTTCGTGATCACGGAGCTCCACGTCCACCCGGCGTTCCAGCAGCGGGGCATCGGCCGCGCGCTGATCACCGCCCTCACGGACACCGTCGCCCTGCCCCGTTCGATCCTCTCCGCGATCGACACGGACAGCCCCGCCCGCGGCCTCTACCGCGCCCTGGGCTACCAGGACCTGGCACGGCCGGTGCACTTCCCGGGCGCCCCGAAGCCGTACGCGGTGATGGGCGCGCCGCTCCCGCTGCGCCGGGGCTGACGAATCGATTTCCGCCCGCGCCGCCCGCAGGGCTAACCTCGGGGCCACCACCCTTCCTAGCAGGAGTTCATCATGGCCCAGGTCCAGCGCATGTCCCGATTGATGATCAAGACACTGCGTGACGACCCGGCCGACGCCGAGACGCTCAACCACAAGCTCCTCGTCCGGGCCGGATACGTACGCCGCACCGCCGCCGGCATCTGGACCTGGCTCCCGCTCGGCAAGAAGGTCCTGGAGAACGTCACCCGCGTCGTCCGCGAGGAGATGGACGCCATCGGCGGCCAGGAGGTCCTGCTGCCCGCACTGCTCCCCAAGGAGCCGTACGAGGCGAGCGGCCGGTACGACGAGTACGGCGACCTGCTGTTCCGCCTCCAGGACCGCAAGGGCGCCGACTACCTCCTCGGCCCGACCCACGAGGAGATCTTCACCCAGGTCGTCAAGGACATGTGCTCGTCCTACAAGGACCTGCCCGTGATCCTCTACCAGATCCAGACCAAGTACCGCGACGAGGCCCGCCCCCGCGCCGGTGTGCTGCGCGGCCGCGAGTTCCAGATGAAGGACTCCTACTCCTTCGACACCACCGACGAGGGCCTGGCCGAGGCATACCAGCTGCACCGCGCCGCCTACATCAGGATCTTCGAGCGCCTCGGCCTCGACCACCGCGTCGTCTCGGCGGTCTCCGGAGCCATGGGCGGCTCGGCGTCCGAGGAGTTCCTGGCCCCCGCGCCGGCCGGCGAGGACACCTTCGTGGACTGCCCGAACTGCGACTACGCGGCCAACACCGAAGCGGTGACCTTCGTGGCCACCGCCGCCGACGCCTCCGCGGTCCCCGCCGTCGAGGAACTGGACACCCCCGACACCCCGACCATCGAGACCCTCGCGGACTTCCTCGGCGTCCCGGCCTCCGCGACCCTGAAGAACCTCCTGGTCAAGGTCGACGGCGAGATCGTCGCGGTGGGCGTGCCCGGCGACCGCGAGGTCGACCTCGGGAAGCTGGGCGAGCACCTGGCGCCCGCCGAGGTCGAACTCGTCACCGCCGAGGACTTCGTGGGCCGCCCCGACCTGGTGCGCGGCTACGTCGGCCCGCAGGGCCTGGAGAAGGTCCGCTACATCGCCGACCCCCGCGTCGCCGCCGGCACCTCCTGGATCACCGGTGCCAACAAGGAGGGCGTCCACGCCAGGAACGTCGTGGCCGGCCGCGACTTCGAGGTCGACCAGTACCTCGACGTGGTCGTCGTCGAGGCGGACGACCCCTGCCCGAAGTGCGGCACCGGCCTCCGGGTGGACCGCGCCATCGAGATCGGCCACATCTTCCAGCTCGGCCGCAAGTACGCCGACATCTTCTCCCTCGACGTCCTCGGCCAGCAGGGCAAGCCCGTCCGCGTCACCATGGGCTCCTACGGCATCGGCGTCTCCCGCGCCGTCGCCGCGCTCGCCGAGCAGACCGCCGACGACAAGGGCCTGTGCTGGCCCCGCGAGATCGCCCCGGCCGACGTGCACGTCGTCGCCGCGGGCAAGGCGCTCCAGACCGAACTCGCCCTGGACGTCGCCGCGAAGCTGGGCGACGCGGGCGTCCGGGTCATGGTCGACGACCGCGCGGGCGTCTCGCCCGGCGTGAAGTTCACCGACGCGGAGCTCATCGGCGTCCCGAAGATCCTCGTCGCCGGCCGCCGCTCCGCCGAGGGCGTCGTGGAGCTGAAGGACCGCCGCACCGGCGAGCGCGAGGAGATCACCGTCGACGAGGCGGTCGCCCGCCTCACGGCGGACCTGGCCTGACCACCGGCACCGGACACGGGAAGGGGGCCCACGCGGGGCCTCCTTCCCGTGCCCTCCCGGCTCAGCGCCACGGACGGAGAGGGGCGCCCGGCCCGCGGCGCCCCTCTCCGTCCGTGGCGCCCGGCCCGCGGCGCCCCTCTCCGTCCGTGGCGTCCGGCCCGCGGTGCCCGGCGACGCGCCCCCGCCGCGCCGCCGTGGCCCTCACAGCCAGCCGGCGAACTCCAGCGTCAGTTCGCCTTCCCTGCGGCGCCCCGCGGTGAGCGCACGGGTCCCCGACTCCACGGCCCGGAACAGCGTCCAGCCGTGCAGCCGGGCCTGGTCCACCTCCAGCGAGTCCGCCAGCTTGCGGATGCGCCGACGCGCGGTCACCGCACCGCCCGGCGAGGCGATCAGGTCCTCGACCCGGTCGCGCACCAGCCGCGCCAGGTCGTAGGCGCGCTCACCGGTCAGCGGCTCCGGGCCGACCGCGAGCCAGGGCGCCCGCCCGCCCGAAAGCACCTTGCTCTG
This sequence comes from Streptomyces nitrosporeus, assembly GCF_008704555.1. NCBI lineage: Bacteria > Bacillati > Actinomycetota > Actinomycetes > Kitasatosporales > Streptomycetaceae > Streptomyces > Streptomyces nitrosporeus. Next base: position 1,915,449 of record NZ_CP023702.1, on the reverse strand, counting down.
CCGGAAGTTGCCGTGCAGCAGAAAGCTCTCGGTCTCCTGCGCGACGAGTTCCTCGCGTGCCGCCAGCGCCGCGGTGACGAGCGGTGCCAGGGCTTCGTCCCGCGCGGCGGCCGCCCGCATCGGCTCCGCCTGCCGCCCGGTGCGTTCCACCACGGTCTCGAAGGGGTGCCCCGGCGGCGGCCCGACCCACAGCCGGCGCACCGTGCCCGCGGCCTCCAGCAGCGCCTTGGCCTCCGGCAGCGAGCGCAGGGAGACCTCGTGCCCCAGCCGCTCCAGCAGCAGGGCGTCCCCGGGAAGGGCCGCCCGGTCGCCGGGGAGCAGCAGCTCCACCGCGCCCCAGCCGTTCCAGTGGGCGAGCGCGGCCCGCTCCAGGGCCGGACCGGCGGCGGGCGGAGCGATCTTCAGCGCCGCGGGCGTGCCGTCGGGCCGGTGCACCAGGAGCACCAGACTGCTGCGCCCGCCGGGAGCGACCACCCGCTCGGGAAGCACCTCGTGTCCCGGGACGGAGAGCGCCTCGTCGGCCAGGGCGGGGAGCCGGCCCAGCCAGCCGCCCGCCGCCTCCCCGTATGTCTCGCCGAGCGCCCGCACCAGCCGCTCGGGCGGTTCGAAACCCATACGTGCCTTGTTCCCTTTCAGAGCGTGTATCAGTGCGGAGCGCCCGTGGCACCGGCTTCGGCCGTCGTGTCCGCCGGGCCGGCGGCCGCCTTCTCGGCGAGCCCCGGAAAGGCTACGCCCGCGCCGCGCCAGCGCGCCGCGCGCACCGCCGCCTCCCGCAGCGCGGCCGCGGCCTCCCGCCGCAGCGGCCCCTCGGCAGCGCGTACGAGGTCGGAGTACGCGCCCGCCACCCGGTCCTCGATCACGGCGGCGAGCCGCGTCGCGGACGACGGATCGGCCACCGTGAGCGGCAGAGCGTACGCGGCGTGCGCCGCCACCGGGGTACCGCCCAGGTCGCGGACGGTGCGCACCAGCGCGTCCCGCCGGGCCCGGTGCGCGTCGTGGGCCGCGGTCGCGTCGGCACGGCGGCGGCCCTCCAGCCGGCCGCCCAGCGCCCCGTACCCGTACACCGAGGCGTGCTCGGCGGCGAGGGCGGCCTGCGCGGCCTCCAGCGCGGCGGAGTCCTCCTTCCGCGAGGAGCCCCCTCTCGTCCCGGTCGTCCCGTTCATGCCGTGGCCTCCTCGGCCAGTCCGGTCAGCAGATAGGCGTGGACCGCTCCGGCGGCCGCCACCGAGGCCAGCAGCCTGGCCAGTTCGGGCTCGGCCGTCAGCAGGGCCTCGGCGCGTTCGCCGGCCACCCGCCGTTCCTCGGCCGCCAGTTCACGCAGCGCCGCTCCGGCGTCGCCGGCCGGGGCGGCGGACGGGACGGGGGAGGGGGCGGTGGGCTCCGGCCGAGGCGGCGCGTCCGCGGAGAACGCCGCCGCGTGCGCGCGTACGGCCTCCTGGAGCGGGGCGAGACCGGCCGCGGTCGCGGGGTGGTCCGCCGCGACCTGTGCGTAGCGCGCGGCGAGGGCCCGGCTGCTCCGCGCGGCCGACGCGCGCAGCGCGGCGCGCGCGGAAGCGGCCCGCGCCCCGGCGGGGGCCGTCCGGCCGCCGTCGGGGTCCCCGCCGCCGCAGCCGGTCAGTACCGCGCCCAGGGCCAGTGCCCCCGATGCTGTGAGCGCACTCCTGCGCGTCGTCCCCGTGCGCCGCACTTGTCTCCTTCGGCCCGCTTTGCGACAACTTCTGTCCTGAAGTGATCACCGCAGGCGAGCGTACCCGCGCGAGGGCGGGAGGCGGACGGCAACACCCCTGCGGACCGGATACCCTTTGACCTGACACGCGAGGATCCCCACAACAGCACACGCGGCCGAGGAGTCACCCGGATGAGCACCACCCAGAGCGAGAGGCTGCGCGGGCTGCTCGAACCGCTCGTCAGCGCCAAGGAGCTGGATCTCGAGGAGATCGAGGTGTCCCGGGCGGGCCGCCGCCGGGTGCTGCGGATCGTCGTCGACTCCGAGGACGGCGTGGAACTCGACACCTGTGCCGAGCTGAGCCGCGTGATCTCCCAGACCCTCGACGACACCGACGCGATGGGCGAGGACGAGTACGTCCTGGAGGTCAGCTCTCCGGGCGCCGACCGCCCGTTGACCGAGCACCGCCACTACGTACGCGCCACCGGCCGGCTGGCCAGGCTGGGCCTGGCCGACGGCGGCGAGCTGGTGGCCCGCATCCTCGGCGTGGACGACGAGGGCCTCGACCTGGAGGTGCCGGGGGTCAAGGGCCGCAAGCCCACCGCCCGCCGGATCGCCTTCGGCGAGATCGCGAAGGCGCGCGTGGAGATCGAATTCAACCGCAAGGACAAGAAGGAAGAGGAGGCGTAGCCGTGGACATCGATGTGAAGCTTCTGAAGGGCTTGGCGCAGGACAAGGAGATCCCCTTCGAGGTGCTCGTCGGGGCGATCGAGTCGGCCCTCCTCATCGCGTACCACCGCACCGAGGGCAGCCACCGCCGCGCACGCGTCGAGCTGGACGCCAACGGGCACGTCACGGTGTGGGCGAAGGAGGACCCGGCCGACCTCGAGGAGGGCCAGGAGCCCAAGGAGTTCGACGACACCCCGTCCGGCTTCGGCCGCATCGCCGCGACCACCGCCAAGCAGGTCATCCTGCAGCGGCTGCGCGACGCCGAGGACGACCGGACGTTCGGCGAGTACGCCGGCCACGAGGGCGATGTCGTCACCGGTGTCGTCCAGCAGGGCAAGGACCCCAAGAACGTCCTGGTCGACATCGGGAAGCTGGAAGCGATCCTGCCGGTGCAGGAGCAGGTGCCGGGCGAGGAGTACACCCACGGCCTGCGCCTGCGGACGTACGTCGTCCGCGTGGCCAAGGGCGTGCGGGGTCCGTCCGTGACCCTCTCGCGCACCCACCCGAACCTGGTGAAGAAGCTCTTCGCCCTGGAGGTCCCGGAGATCGCCGACGGCTCGGTCGTCATCGAGGCCATCGCCCGCGAGGCCGGCCACCGCACCAAGATCGCGGTCCGCTCCACCCGGACCGGGCTGAACCCCAAGGGCGCCTGCATCGGCCCCATGGGCAGCCGGGTGCGCAACGTCATGGCCGAGCTGCACGGCGAGAAGATCGACATCGTGGACTGGTCCGACGACCCGGCGGAGATGGTCGCCAACGCGCTGTCACCCGCGCGGGTGAGCAAGGTGGAGGTCGTGGACCTCGGCGCGCGTTCCGCACGGGTGACCGTGCCGGACTACCAGCTGTCCCTGGCGATCGGCAAGGAGGGGCAGAACGCCCGCCTCGCGGCCCGCCTCACCGGCTGGCGCATCGACATCCGGCCGGACACCGAGACCGACGCGGAGCGGGAGACCGCCGACCGCGAGCGCGCCGAGCGCGCCCGCGACCGGTCCTAGGGCCTTGCCCGGCCCGGCGCCGGCCCGGAAAACCGGGTTGGCACGGCGGGCCGGGGAGGGTACGAAGGAATAGAACGAGGCGCTCTGTCGCTGAGATCACGACAACATCCGTTCGATTCTTGCCCCAAAGGGGTGAGGTCGGTACGGGGAGGTAGACTTAAACGTGTCTGGCCGGACGCACGCCCGCGCTTGCCCCGAGCGAACCTGTGTGGGATGCCGGGAGCGAGCGGCCAAGAGCGAGCTGCTGCGCACCGTGGTGGACGGGGGAGAGGTTGTTCCCGATCCACGCGGTACGCTGCCCGGCCGGGGTGCATATGTGCACCCCGCCTCTGTCTGTCTCGACCTGGCGGTCCGCCGCCGGGCGTTCCCCCGGGCCTTCAAGGCCAAGGGGCCGTTCGACCCCGCGGCACTGCGGCGGTTCGTCGAGCGGGTGACACCGCAAGAAAAGTGAACGGCACGGGTCCCCGTGCGGTCAGGTACCTCGCGAGTTGGAAGTAGGTCGAGATTGCGATGAGCACTCGATGAGTACGCGATGAGTACGCCCATGAAGTAGCGACGGTCCGGCGGTAACCCGGACCTAAAAGGAGCGAAGTGGCTAAGGTCCGGGTATACGAACTCGCCAAGGAGTTCGGCGTCGAGAGCAAGGTCGTCATGGCCAAGCTCCAAGAACTCGGTGAATTCGTCCGTTCGGCGTCCTCGACGATCGAGGCGCCGGTTGTACGCAAGTTGACTGACGCACTGCAGGGGCCCGGCGGCAACGCCGGCAAGTCCGCTGCGAAGCCCGGGGCGCCCCGCAAGGCCGCCCCCGCGAAGCCCGCCGCGCCCTCCCCGGCCGCGGCGGCACGTCCCGCTGCCCCGAAGCCCGGCGCGCCGGCTCCCAAGCCGGCCCCGCAGGCCCCGGCGAGCAGCACCCCCGCGGCACCGCCCGCGGGTCCCCGTCCGGGCCCCCGGCCCGCACCCCGCCCGGTCAACCCGGTGCCCGCCGCCGAGTTCTCGGCTCCGGCTCCGGCTCCGGCCCCCGCGCAGGAGCGGCCCGCCGCCCCGCGTCCCGCCGGCTCCGCCCCGCGTCCCACCGGCGCGACCCCGGGCCCCCGCCCGGCCCGTCCCGCGCCGGCCGGCGGCCAGCGTGACGGCGGCCAGCGTGGCGGCGACCGTCCGGCACGTCCCCAGGGCCAGGGCGCTCCGCGCCCCGGCGCGCGTCCGGCGGGTCCCCGTCCGGGCAACAACCCCTTCACCTCCGGCGGTTCCACCGGCATGGCGCGCCCCCAGGCGCCCCGTCCCGGCGGTGCCCCGCGCCCCGGCGGCGGTCAGGAGCGCCCCGGCGCCCCGCGTCCGCAGGGCGGTCCGGGCGGAGCCCCGCGGCCTCAGGGCCAGGGCGGCGCCCGTCCGACCCCGGGCGGCATGCCCCGTCCGCAGGCTCCCCGCCCCGGCGGCGGCCCCGCGGGTAACCGTCCGAACCCGGGCATGATGCCGCAGCGTCCCGCCGCGGGTCCGCGTCCGGGCCCCGGCGGCCGTGGCCCCGGTGCGGGCGGCGGTCGTCCCGGCGGTGCCGGCGGCGGTCGTCCCGGCGGCGGCGGCTTCGGCGGCCGCCTCGGTGGCGGCGGTGGCGGCGGCTTCGCCGGCCGTCCCGGTGGTCCCGGCGGCGGTGGCGGCGCGGGCCGTCCCGGCGGTGGCGGCGGCTTCGGCGGCCGTCCCGGCTTCGGCGGACGTCCCGGCGGCCCCGGTGCCCGTGGCGGCACACAGGGCGCGTTCGGCCGTCCCGGCGGCCCCGCGCGCCGTGGACGCAAGTCGAAGCGGCAGAGGCGCCAGGAGTACGAGGCCATGCAGGCCCCGTCGGTGGGCGGCGTCATGCTGCCCCGCGGCAACGGACAGGCCGTCCGCCTGTCCCGCGGTGCCTCGCTGACCGACTTCGCCGAGAAGATCAACGCCAACCCGGCGTCGCTCGTCGCGGTGATGATGAACCTCGGCGAGATGGTCACGGCGACGCAGTCCGTCTCCGACGACACGCTGAAGCTGCTCGCGGACGAGATGAACTACGTCCTCGAGATCGTCAGCCCGGAGGAGGAGGACCGCGAGCTCCTCGAGTCCTTCGACATCGAGTTCGGCGAGGACGAGGGCGGCGACGAGGCCCTCATCCCGCGCCCGCCGGTCGTGACCGTCATGGGTCACGTCGACCACGGCAAGACCCGTCTGCTGGACGCCATCCGCAAGACGAACGTGGTGGCGGGCGAGGCCGGCGGCATCACCCAGCACATCGGTGCCTACCAGGTCTCCTCCGAGGTCAACGGCGAGGACCGGAAGATCACCTTCATCGACACCCCGGGTCACGAGGCGTTCACCGCCATGCGTGCCCGTGGTGCGAAGTCCACCGACATCGCGATCCTCGTGGTGGCGGCGAACGACGGTGTGATGCCCCAGACGATCGAGGCGCTGAACCACGCCAAGGCGGCCGAGGTGCCGATCGTGGTCGCGGTCAACAAGATCGACGTCGAGGGCGCGGACCCGACCAAGGTGCGCGGCCAGCTCACCGAGTTCGGTCTGGTGGCCGAGGAGTACGGCGGCGACACGATGTTCGTCGACATCTCCGCCAAGCAGGGTCTCAACATCGACCAGCTGCTGGAGGCCGTCGTCCTCACCGCCGACGCCTCGCTCGACCTGCGGGCCAACCCGGACCAGGACGCGCAGGGCATCGCGATCGAGTCCCACCTCGACCGCGGCCGCGGTGCGGTCTCGACCGTCCTCGTCCAGCGGGGCACGCTGCGCATCGGTGACACGATGGTGGTCGGCGACGCGTACGGACGTGTCCGCGCGATGCTCGACGACAACGGCAACAACGTCGAGGAAGCGGGTCCCTCGACCCCCGTCCTGGTCCTGGGTCTCACCAACGTCCCGGGTGCCGGCGACAACTTCCTGGTCGTCGACGAGGACCGTACGGCCCGTCAGATCGCCGAGAAGCGGGCCGCCCGCGAGCGCAACGCCAACTTCGCCCGCAAGGGTGTCCGGTTCTCCCTGGAGAACCTGGACGAGGCGCTCAAGGCCGGTCTGGTCCAGGAACTCAACCTCATCATCAAGGGCGACGCGTCCGGTTCGGTGGAGGCCCTCGAGTCCTCGCTGCTCCAGCTCGACGTCGGTGAAGAGGTCGACATCCGGGTCCTGCACCGCGGTGTGGGTGCGGTCACCGAGTCGGACATCGACCTGGCGACCGGCTCCGACGCCATCGTGATCGGCTTCAACGTGCGTGCCGCGGGGCGCGCGCAGCAGATGGCCGAGCGCGAGGGTGTGGACGTCCGGTACTACTCGGTCATCTACCAGGCGATCGAGGAGATCGAGGCGGCCCTCAAGGGCATGCTCAAGCCGGAGTACGAAGAGGTCGAGCTCGGTACGGCGGAGATCCGCGAGATCTTCCGCTCCTCCAAGCTGGGCAACATCGCCGGTGTGCTGGTCCGCTCCGGAGAGGTCAAGCGCAACACCAAGGCGCGCCTGCTGCGCGATGGCAAGGTCATCGCGGAGAACCTCACCATCTCCGGTCTGCGCCGCTTCAAGGACGACGTCACCGAGATCCGCGAAGGCTTCGAGGGCGGTATCAACCTCGGGAACTTCAACGACATCAAGATCGACGACGTCATCGCGACGTACGAGATGCGCGAGAAGCCGCGAGGCTGATCCGCGAGGATGTCCGGGGGGAGACCCCCGGACACTCCTGCGCGGCCGGGGCCGGTCGACGGGTGGTATTTCCGTCGATCGGCCCCGGCCGTTGCGTGTACGGTTCTGCTGATCCCGCCGCGTGGGCGGCGGGGCACGGCAGTACCGGTCCGGGGGCCTCCTCCCGGGCCTCCCGAACCCGAACCGGCGGGACATCCGGACACACATGTATGTGGGGACTCTGTCCTTCGACCTCCTGCTCGGCGACGTACGGTCGCTGAAGGAGAAGCGCTCCGTCGTCCGCCCGATCGTGGCCGATATCCGCCGCACGTTCGCGGTGAGCGTCGCGGAGACGGGTGGCCAGGACCTCTACCGCAGAGCCGAGATCGGCCTTGCCGTGGTCTCCGGGGACACCGGACACCTCACAGACGTACTCGACCGGTGCGAACGCATGATCGCGGGCCGGCCGGAGGTGGAGCTGCTGTCCGTACGGCGGCGGCTGCACAGTGACGAAGACGATTGAGCACGTTCAGATAGGAGAAGGACCAGTGGCCGACAACGCGCGGGCAAAAAAGCTGGCGGACCTCATCCAGGTGGTGGTCGCCGAGAAACTGCAGCGCGGTATCAAGGACCCGCGTCTGGGCACGCATGTGACCATCACGGACACCCGGGTCACCGGAGACCTCCGGGAGGCCACGGTCTTCTACACGGTCTACGGCGACGACGAGGACCGGGCGAGCGCGGCAGCCGGCCTGGAGAGCGCCAAGGGCATCCTGCGCTCGGCGGTCGGCGCGGCGGCGGGGACGAAGTTCACCCCGACCCTGGCCTTCGTGGCGGACGCCCTGCCGGACAACGCGCGTGCGATCGAGGACCTGCTCGACCGGGCCAGGGCCTCCGACGCCAAGGTCCGCGAGGCGTCCTCGGGCGCCACGTACGCCGGCGGCGCCGACCCGTACCGCAAGCCCGAGGACGAGTCCGACGAGAACGACGAGGGCTCACCTTCCGCATGACACAGCAGAACAGGACGCCGGACGGCTTGGTCATCGTCGACAAGCCGTCCGGCTTCACCTCGCACGACGTGGTGGCCAAGATGCGGGGGATCGCCCGCACCCGCCGGGTCGGCCACGCAGGCACGCTGGACCCCATGGCGACCGGTGTGCTGGTGCTCGGTGTCGAGCGGGCCACCAAGCTGCTCGGCCATCTCGCCCTGACCGAGAAGGAGTACCTCGGTACGATCCGGCTCGGCCAGAACACCGTCACCGACGACGCGGAGGGCGAGATCACCTCGTCCGCCGACGCCTCGGCGGTGACCCGTGAGGGCATCGACGCCGGGGTCGCGGCGCTGACCGGGGCGATCATGCAGGTGCCCTCCAAGGTCAGCGCCATCAAGATCGACGGCAAACGGTCGTACGCGCGGGTGCGCGGCGGTGAGGAGTTCGAGATCCCGGCCCGTCCGGTGACCGTCTCCTCCTTCCGCGTCTACGACGTGCGCGAGGCGGTCGCGGAGGACGGCACCCCCGTCCTCGACCTGGTCGTCTCGGTCGTCTGCTCCTCGGGCACGTACATCCGCGCCCTGGCCCGCGACCTCGGTGCCGGGCTCGGCGTCGGCGGCCACCTGACCGCGCTGCGGCGCACCCGGGTGGGGCCGTACGGGATCGACGCGGCCCGGACCCTGGACCAGCACCAGGAGGAGCTGACCGTCATGCCGGTCGCCGAGGCGGCCGCGTCCGCGTTCCCCCGCTGGGACGTGGACGAGAAGCGGGCCAGGCTGCTGCTCAACGGCGTACGGCTGGACATGCCGGCCTACCCGCCGGGGCCGGTGGGGGTCTTCGGGCCGGACGGGGCGTTCCTGGTGCTCGTCGAGGAGCAGAAGGGCAAGGCCAGGAGCCTCGCCGTCTTCGCCTGACCGGGACCGGCCCATCGGGCCTGTCGTGGAGCGGGCGGTTCCCCCGGTGCCCGCTCCACGATTCCCCTCCCTCGCTCATCTCTGTCCAGCCGGGCCATGGGATTCACCCCAATGGGTGGGCGCTCGGAGTGACGGAGGGGGGCGTGGGGGGCGCTTTCGCCTCCGGCGTTTCCCGTGCCCGCCGACCGGGATCTACCGTCGGGACCATGGGCAGCGGGGACCGGGCGGAACTGGTGAGAATCTGCGATCAGGCGGGCCGGCCGCGGGGGACCGGATTCGTCGCGGACGACCGCGGCACGGTCGTCACCAGCCATCAGGCCGTCGATCCGGCCGTGCCGCTGGTGCTGCACGGCCCGGACGGCAGGACCCACGCCCTGGACCCGGACGACGTCACCGCGCTGCCCGGCCTGGGCCTCGCCCTGCTGCGCACCGGCGGGCCCGGGGTGCTGGGCGTGGAACCTCTCCCCGTCGCCGTACGCGAGCGGATCGAGGCGGGCGCCTACGTGAGCATCGCCGCCCACGGCCGGCGCCAGGCGCGGGTGCTGGGCACCACCCCGGCCGTCTACGAGGAGGGCGGGCGCCGCCATCCGCTCGGGGAGGCCCTGGAGCTGGCACTCGGCACCGACGGGCGGGACGCGCTGCGATCGGGCGGGGCGGCCGTCGGCGGCCCCGTGACCGACCCCCGCACGGGAGCCGTCCTCGGCGTCCTGAGCACCCGGCTGACGGCCGGGCACGAGGCGGCCGGGCTGGCCGTGCTGCTGGGTGCGGGGCACACCGGGCCCCGGGAGGACGGGCCGCTGGCCGCACTGCTGCGGCGCAACGCGAGCACCGTCCCCGCCTACGGCGGCGACCTGAATCTCGCGGGAGCCCTCCAGCTGACCGCGACGACCCTCGGCCACACCGGCCACAGCAGTCCGCCGCAGGCTCCGGAAGCCGTCGAACGCCCGGACGTCGCAGCGGAGTTCGCCGCCTTCGAGCGTGGCGAGGGGATCGTGCTCGGACTCGTGGGCGCGCCCGGTACCGGCCGGACCACCGAGCTGGCCGCATGGGCCGCCCGAAGGGCCCGCGGCCCGGTACCCGCCCTGACGCTCTGGCTGCGCGGTGCCGACCTGCTGGCCGACGACACCTCGGTCGCCGACGCCCTGGCCCGCGCCCTCGGCCGGTCCGGACGGATCGTCACCGCCGCCGGGGGCCGGGGGGACATGGCGGAGGCCACCCCCGAGCGAGTGGCGCGCCTGGCCGCCGCGGCCGGTGAGGCGCTGCTCGTCGTCGTGGACGGCCCCGGGGAGATGCCGCCACTGCTCGCCCACCGGCTCCCCGGATGGACCCGGGAGACCGTGGAGTGGCTGCGCGGGCACGGGGCGCGGATGGTGGTGGCCTGCCGTCCGGAGCACTGGGAGACGGCCGGCGCGCTGTACCCCGGGAGCGTGCTGCACCGCCCGGGGAACCCCGCCCGCGGTCTGCCCGCGGCGGTCCGGCTGGGCGACTTCACCGCGGACCAGGCCCGGCAGGCCATGGAGCGGTACGCCGTCCCGCCGGACGCGATCGCCCCCGGCCACGGCCGGCACCCGCTCACCCTGCGCCTGCTCGCCGAGGTGCGGGAGGCGCTGCCCCCCGACGCGCCGGGGCGGCCCGGGAGGGAGGAGGTCTTCGCGGCCCGCCTGGACCTCGCCTGCGTCCGGATCGCCGTACGCATCGGGGCCGAGTCCGACCCCGGGCCGCGGGGCACCGCCGTGCGCAGGCTCGCCGCGCGGGTCGCGGGCCGGGTCCACGAGGCGGCCCGGCGCTGTCTGGGCCCCGGACAGGGCGAGCTGGACCGGGCCGCCTTCGAGGAGCTGTTCCCCTGGCGCACCGGATGGGCGCCGGCGGTCCTCACGGAGGGGCTGCTGGCACCCGCCGGCGCGGGGTACCGCTTCGCCCACGAGGAGCTGGGGGACTGGGTGCAGGGCGCCCACCTCGACCTGGACGCCGCGCTGCACTCCCTGGTCCACCGCTGGCACACACCGGACCCGCTCCCCGGGGAGCAGGAGCCGCCGGACGGTGACGGGGACGGCCCGGCCGGGGAGCCGCGGCCGCGCAGCCTGCCCGTGCCCCGTCACCGTATCGGCCCGGTGGTCCAGGCCATGCTCGTGCTGGAGCGCCGCCGGGGGAGCGGGGCGCTGGCCCACCGCATGGCCGACCTGATCGAGGCGATGGACCGCCTCCCGCGCGGCGACGGCGGCCGGGCCGACGGGGACGGCGAGGACCCCGTGGCCGCCCGGCGGGCCGACGCGGCGTGGTGGGCGGCCCGGCTGCTCCGCGAGAGCCTGCTGAGGGTGGCGGACGCACGGCCCTACTCCGGGGTGCTGCGGGTGCTCACCGGGCGGATCGTCCGCCGGACCGGGAGCGGGCTTTGCGCCGGAGGGCCGGGCGGGAGCGGGCTTTGCGCCGGAGGGCCGGGCCCCTCCTCCCCCTACGAGGACTTCGGGCCGTGGTTCTGGCGGCGGCTGAGGCTGCCGGAGAGCACCCGGATCGACCTGCTGCGGCGGCTCGTCCCCGCGGACGGCGCCCCGCCCGGAGAGGCGCCCCCGCCCGGAGAGGCGCCCCCGCCCGGCGGCACGGCCGTGCCGGGGACGGCGTACGGCCCACGGGCCGCCGGACACGGCCGGGGGGCCACGGCACGGGAGGCCGGGGGCGAGCGCTACCTGGACGCCGTGGACCGCCGCCTCGCGGCCCACCCGCGCACGGTGCAGATCCTGCTCTGCCGCTGGTTCACCGACGAGACCCCGCTGGCGGCCGGCGGGGCCCCGCCGGACACCGGGGAGGACACACCCCTGCGGCCCACCGTGGCCGCCGCCGCCCAGGCACTGCTGTACGCCCGCCGCGACCTGGCCGTCGACGACCTGACCGAGGCGCTCGTGGACACCGACCACCCGCGCGCCGCCGAACTGCTGGCCGCCCTCGCCGAGGACGAGCCGTCCGCGCTCTGCCGGGCCGTGTCCCGCTGGGCACACGACGAGAAGAACCCCGGGCGGTGGGCCGCCGCGGCCGTCCACGCCCCGCTCCTGTCGCCCGTCGGTCCGGACGGGGACCGCGCCCTGCTGCGTGAGGCCGCGTCCGTCCTGCTGGCCCGCCCCGGGCGGCCCGAGCTGCACGCCTCCGCGCTCACCGTCCTCGTACGGGATCCGCAGACCCGGCGCAGCTGTCTGCCGCAGGCGCTGCGGGCCTTCGCCGCGGGGGACCCGGGGCTGCCGGTGTCCCTGCTGGCCGAGGTGTTCCCCGAGTACCCCGGAGCGGTGCTCGCGGCCCTGGGCGCCCGGCTCTCCCTGCCCGGCGACCCGGCCGCCGGTGTGCTGCGGGACCTGGCCCGGCTGGACGCCCCGGCCCTGGCCCTGCATGCCCCCGCGCTCGTGCGGCAGTACATCGACAGCCATCCCGGGGAGGCCGCGCGGGCCGCCGTGTACGTGGAGCTCCGGCTGGAGCACAGCCCCGCCGCCCGGGCCCTGCTGCTGCCGCTGGTGAACGGCCTGCTGCGGGGGCGGCCCGTCCCGCCGGCCGTGCGGGCCGCGCTGGCGGGTGTGCTCGCGGCCCCGGGCAGCGCCGCGTCGAGACCGGTGCGGGCCGAGCTGCTGGAGGTCCTGCTGGACTTCGAGCAGGACACCGGCGGCGACCCGGAGGCGTTGGAGGCGTTGCTGAGGGCGGCGGCGGCCGGCTCCGGACGCCGCCCCGAGGCCCGGACCCGGGCCCTGGTGCACCGCACCGGGATGCTGCTCGTACGGACGACGGAGGGCGCCGCCCGCTTCGACCGGGTGCTCGTCGAACTCGCCCGGGAGGTCCCCGGCTTCCACCGGCTGGTGACCGGCTGGCTCGCCGACGCCCCTCAGGAATGGGCGGCCGTGGTGGGCCCCGGGGCCCGGCGGACGATGGAGGCGGCGCAGGGCTCACCGGCCGTGATGACGGTGCCGATGCAGGCCGCGGGACGTGAGCATGGCAGTCTTAGACCTGCGTAACGGTCATACACACGTACACGGGTTCGGGCGAGGAGCGGTCTACAGTGCAGTGCTGGCGCGGCTTGGAGGACATCCCCGATGACTGGGGACGCAGCGTCGTCACCATCGGCTCCTACGACGGTGTCCACCGCGGTCATCAGCTGATCATCGGCCGGGCGGTGGAGCGGGCACGCGAGCTCGGCATCCCGGCCGTCGTCGTCACCTTCGACCCGCACCCCAGCGAGGTCGTCCGCCCGGGCACCCACCCGCCGCTGCTCGCCCCGCACCAGCGCCGTGTCGAACTGATGGCGGAGCTCGGCGTCGACGCGGTGCTCATCCTGCCCTTCACCACCGGGTTCTCCCGGCTGGCCCCCGACGACTTCATCGTCAAGGTGCTCGTCGACAAGCTGCACGCCCGGCTCGTCATCGAGGGCCCCAACTTCCGGTTCGGGCACCGCGCGGCCGGGAACGTCACGCTGCTCGCGGAGACCGGCACCACCTACGACTACGAGGTCGAGGTCATCGACCTCCAGGTCAGCGGCAGGGCCGGGGACGGCGAACCGTTCTCCTCCACCCTCACCCGCCGGCTGGTCGCCGAGGGCGACGTGGAGGGCGCCGCCGAGATCCTCGGCCGCCCGCACCGCGTCGAGGGCACCGTGGTGCGGGGGGCGCAGCGCGGACGTGAACTCGGCTTCCCGACGGCGAACGTGGCGACCCTCCCGCACACCGCGATCCCTGCCGACGGCGTCTACGCGGGCTGGCTGACGGCCGGCGGCGAGGTCATGCCCGCCGCGATCTCGGTCGGTACCAACCCGCAGTTCGACGGCACCGAGCGGACGGTCGAGGCCTACGCCATCGACCGCGTCGGCCTCGACCTCTACGGGATGTACGTGGCGGTGGACTTCCTCGCCTACGTCCGCGGCATGCTGAAGTTCGACTCCGTCGACGACCTGCTCGTGGCGATGGCGGCCGATGTGGAGCGGTGCCGTGAGCTGACCGGGGCACACGGGAACGACCGGGCCTGAGAACGGCCCGGAACCGGGAGCACCGGCCCGGGCCGCTCCCGTCACGGAGCGGCCGGCACCTCGGCCTGGGGTAGGGCCGCCGCCCAGTGGCAGGCGACCTGGGTCCGGTTCCCGCCCTCCAGGACCGGCAGCTCCTTCGTCCGGCAGTCGTCCGCGACCCCCGCCCGCCCGGCCTCACCCGAGGCCAGGATCTGGCAGCGGACGTGGAAGCGGCAGCCGGACGGCACCTTCGACGGGTCCGGCGGCTCGCCCGTCAGGACCACGGGTTCGCCCTCCGCCTCCGGCAGCACCGACAGCAGCGCCCGGGTGTAGGGGTGCCGGGGCGCCGTCAGGATCTGCTCCACGTCGCCCGTCTCCACGATCCGCCCCAGATACATCACCGCCACCCGGTCCGCGATGTTCCACGCCAGCCCCAGGTCGTGCGTGACGACCAGGGCCGACAGCCCCAGCTCCTCGCGCAGCCGCAGCAGCAGGGCCAGGATCTCGCCCCGCACCGACGCGTCCAGCGAGGCCACCGGCTCGTCGGCGACGATCAGTTCCGGCTCCAGGACCAGGGCACCGGCGATCACGACCCGCTGGCGCTGCCCGCCGGACAGCTCGTGCGGGTACCGCAGGAGGAATCGTTCCGGCGGGCGCAGCCCGGCCCGTGCCAGCGCACCCGACACCGCCTCCCCCTCGTCACCGGTGTACCCGTGGATGCGCAGCCCCTCGGCGACCGCGTCGTACACGGTGTGGCGCGGGTTGAGCGAGCCGCTGGGGTCCTGGAGCACCAGCTGGACCCGCTTGCGGTACGCCTTCAGCGCCCGGCCCGAGTAGTCCAGCGGCTCCCCGCCGAAGGCCACCCGGCCGCCGGTGGGCGCCACCAGCCCCAGCAGTGAACGGGCCAGCGTGGTCTTGCCGCAGCCGGACTCGCCGACCAGGGCGACGATCTCACCCGGCATGATGTCCAGGTCCACCCCGTCGACGGCCCGCGCGGTGGCCGCGCCGCGGCGGCCGGGGAACGCGACCTCCAGCCCCTGCGCGCTGAGCAGCGGGGCCGCCGGGGCGTCCCGGGCCCCGGGAGCGGACGGGGACGGGGGAGCGATGGTCATGACGTACTCCTCGCTGTGTCGGCGCCGCCCCTGAGATCCGGGGCCCGGAGAAGGCCCGGGGCCGCGGAGGGCCCGGGCTCCACCCGTACGCAGGCGGCCCTGCGGTCCGGTCCGGCGTCCCGCAGCTCCTGCTCCTGGCCGGCGCAGGAGTCCAGCGCCACTGGGCAGCGCGGATGGAACGTGCAGCCGGACGGGAGCGCCGCCGGGTCCGGCGGGTCGCCCGGGAGGCCGCGCGGAGCGTGCCGGGAGGAGAGGTCGCCGATCCTGGGGAAGGCGGCCGACAGCGCCTGGCCGTAGGGGTGGCGGGCGTTCTCGTACACCTGCTTCGCGGGGCCCTCCTCGACGACCCGGCCCGCGTACATCACCGCGAGGCGGTCACAGGTGTCGGAGAGCACCGCCAGGTCATGGCTGATCATGATCAGGCCGAGGTCCTGGTCGGCGACGAGCTGCTCGATCAGGCGCAGGATCTGGGCCTGGATCATCACGTCCAGGGCGGTCGTCGGTTCGTCCGCGATGATCAGACGCGGGTCGCAGGCCAGCGCCATGGCGATCATCACGCGCTGGCGCTGCCCGCCCGACAGCTCGTGCGGATAGGAGCCGGCGCGCGCCGCGGGCAGCCCCACCTGCTCCAGCAGTTCGCCGGCGCGTCTTCCGGCCGCTCCCGGGGTGGACCCGCCGTGCAGCAGGATCGGTTCGGCGATCTGGTCACCGATCCGGTGCACCGCGTTCAGCGAGTGCATCGCGCCCTGGAAGACGATCGACGCCCCCGCCCAGCGCACCGCGCGCAGCCGCCCCCACCTCATGGTGAGGACGTCCTCACCGTCCAGCAGGATCTCGCCGGTCAGGGTCGCGGACGAGGGCAGCAGCCGCAGCAGCGCCAGCGCCAGCGTCGACTTCCCGCAGCCGGACTCCCCGGCGATCCCCAGCTTGCGGCCCGCGTCGACCCGCAGGTCCACCCCGCGTACGGCGGGCACCGCGAAGGCCCCCGAGCCGTAGGTGACCCTGAGGTCGCGTACCTCCAGCAGCGGCCTGCCGGTCTCCGGCCTCGGCGCGCTCTCCTGTTTCACAGCGGTCAACGGGACACCCCCAGCTTGGGGTTGAGCACGGTCTCGACAGTACGGCCGCACAGCGTGAACGCGAGGGCGACGACCGCGATGGCGAGACCGGGCGGAGCGAGGTACCACCAGTTGCCGGAGCTGACGGCCCCGGCCTCACGGGCGTCCTGGAGCAGCCCGCCCCAGGAGACGATCGTCGGATCGCCGAGCCCGAGGAAGGCGAGGGTCGCCTCGGTGAGGATGGCGGTGGAGATCACCAGGGTCGTCTGGGCGAGCACCAGCGGCATCACATTGGGCAGTACATGACGGGACATGATGTGGCCGTGCCCGCCGCCGAGCGCCCGGGAGCGCTCGATGTAGGGCCGTGCCTCCACGGACAGGGTCTGCGCCCGCACCAGGCGCGCGGTCGTCGGCCAGGTCGTGACGCCGATCGCCAGGACCGTCGTCCAGAGGGACCGGGACAGCACGGTGGCCAGCGCGATCGCCAGGACCAGGGTCGGCATCACCAGGAACCAGTCGGTGATCCGCATGACGACGTTGCCGTACCAGCCCTTGAAGTGGCCGGCGGTGACGCCCACCAGGGTGCCGATGGCCACCGAGAGGAACGCCGCGAGCAGCCCGACGGTCAGGGAGACCCGGGTGCCCCACACCAGCAGGGCCAGCAGACTGCGGCCGAACTGGTCGGTGCCGAGCGGGAAGTCCGCGCTCGGTGCCTCCAGCGGGCCGCCCGGCGCCGAGGTGACGCTCTGCGAGTCGGCCCCCACCAGCCACGGCGCGAAGAGCGCCGCCAGGGCGATCAGGGCGAGGACGACCAGGCCGGCGACCCCGGCCCGGTGGCTGCGGTACTGCCGCCAGAAACGTGCCGCCGCCTGCCGTCTGCGCGCCCGGGCGAGGGCGCGGGGGCTCGCGGCGGGAACCGCGTCGGTCGAGGTCGTCATCGGCCCACCCGGGGATCGAGGAGCGGATAGATCACATCGGCGAGCGTGTTCATCAGGATCACCGAGGCGGCGAAGACGAAGAACAGCGCCTGCACCAGCGGCAGGTCGGGCACGCTCAGCGCCTGGTAGAACAGGCCGCCGAGGCCCGGCCAGGAGAACACCGTCTCCACCAGGATCGCGCCCGCCACCGTGTTGCCCAGGTTCACGAAGAGCAGGGTGACGGTCGGCAGCATCGCGTTCGGGACGGCGTGGCGGCGGCGGACCAGGTCGTCGCGGAGCCCCTTGGCACGCGCCGTCGTCAGGTAGTCGCTGCCCATCTCGTCGAGCAGCGAGGAACGCATCACCAGCAGGGTGCGGGCGTACTCGACGGCGACGAGGGTGACCACGGGCAGCACCAGGTGGTGGGCCACGTCCACGACGTGGGCGAATCCGGTCTGGCCACCGGACTCCATGCCGCCGGTCGGGAAGAGGCCGGGGATCGGGCCCACGCCCACCGACAGGGTGATGATCAGGAGGAGGCCGAGCCAGAACGACGGCACCGAATACAGCGTCAGGGCGAAGGCGGTGTGGAAGCGGTCACCGGCAGAACCGTTACGCCACGCGGACCGGGAGCCCAGCCAGACACCGATCACGGTATAGATCACGAAGGCGGTGCCGGTGAGCAGCAGAGTGGCCGGGAGCGCCTCGGTGATCTTGTCCATGACCGGGGCGCGGAACTGGTACGACGTGCCGAAATCCCCGGTCAGGGCCTTGCCGCAGTACTGCGTGAACTGCTGCCACAGCGGCAGGTCCAGGCCGAACTCGCGGCGCATCGCGGCGATCTGCCCGGACGACACCTGCCGGCCGCCGGTCATCTGCTTGACCGGGTCGCCGGGGATCAGCCGGAAGAGGAAGAAGCTGGTGACGAGCACGGCGAACAGCGAGACGGCCGCACCGGCCAGCTTGCCCGCCGCGTAACGGAGGTAGGCGGTCGTGCCGCGGGCGCGGGAACCGCGGGCCGACGGCCCGGCCGGAGCCGGACCGCCGGTCTGCGCGGTGTCCACACCCGGCGCGCCTGTCAGGAGCGCGGGAGTGCTGTCTGAGCTCATGGACTATTCACGGTCTTCCGCGGTGGAACGACGACGCATGGCGAACAGCAGTCCGCCACCGGCGAGGACGACTACGGCGATCCCGGCCCCGATCAGCACCCCGGCCGAACCGCCCGTGCCGTCGCCGGACGGACCGCCCGGCGCGCCGGCGGCCGGAACCGCGGACCACCAGCTCCAGTAACCGTCCTGGCCGTAGATGTTCCCGGCGTCGGACGGCATCGTGGTGATGGACTGGATCTGGTCGGTGCGGTAGGCCTCGACCGCGTTCGGGTACGCCATGACATTCATGTATCCCAGGTCGTACAGCCGTGACTCCATCTGCTTGACCAGGTCAGCCCGTTTGGCGGGGTCGTACTCCGCGAGCTGCTTCGCGTACAGCTCGTCGTACCGCTTGTCGCAGATGAAGTTGTCGGTCGCCGCCGACTCCTTCGCCTTGGACGGCAGCGCGGCGCAGGTGTGGATCGACAGCACGAAGTCGGGGTCCGGGTTGACGGACCATCCGTCGAAGGCGAGGTCGTACTCACCCGAGTACCAGGGGTCGGAGACGTTGTCGAGGCACTCGACCTCCAGGCCGATCCCGAGGTCGCCCCACCACTCCTGGAGGTACTTGCCGATCGCCTTGTCGTTCGGGTCGGTGGCGTGGCACAGGATGCGGAAGTCCAGCGGCTTGCCGTCCTCGCCGGTCCGCTTGCCCGCGCTGTTCTTCCTGTACCCGGCCTCGTCGAGGAGAGCGGCGGCCTTCGCCGGGTCGTGGGCGAGCTTCTGGCCCTCCGACGGTTTCCAGAAGTACGAACCGTAGCGGGGCGGGATGTAGCCCTCGCCCTCCACGGCGTACCCCCGGAAGACCTTGTCGATGACGGCCGTGCGGTCGACCGCCATGAACAGCGCCTGGCGGACCTTCTGGTCCAGCAGGGCCGGGTGCCCGTCGCCGAACTTCTCGCCGTCCTTGGTCCGCGCGCCGGGGTTGGTGGCCAGGGCGTAGAAACGGCGGCCGGGCGCGTTGTTCACCTTGATGTTCTCGGCGCTCTCCAGCGCCGTGGCCTGGGCGGGCGTCAGGCTCGGGCTGCCCGCGACGAAGGAGACCTCGCCCTTGCGGAGCGCGGCGACGGCGGCGTCCTGGTCCTTGTAGTACCGGAAGACGAGCTCGTCGAACTTGGGCGCACCCCGCCAGAAGTCCTTGTTGGCCTTCAGCTTCACATAGCTGTCGACCTTGTAGTCCGTCAGGATGAACGGTCCGTTCCCGACGATCGGGAACGCGGTGTCGTTGTTGAACTTCGAGAAGTCGGAGACCTTCTCCCAGACGTGCTTGGGGACGATGGGCACGTCCAGCGCCGTCATGGTGGCCTGCGGCTGCTTCAGCTCTATCACCAGCTTGTCCGGGCTGGGCGCCGTGACCTTCTTGAAGTTGCCGACGAAGGAGCCGTTCGAGGTGGCGGCGGCCTCGTCGGTCATCATCTTGTTGAACGTCCAGGCCGCGTCCTCGGCGGTGGCCCGCTGCCCGTCCGACCACTTCGAATCGGACCGGATGGTGTACGTCCACGTCAGCTTGTCCGCCGAGGACTCCCACGCGGTGGCGAGCCCGGGGATGGTGTGGCTGTCCTTGGCGTCGTAGTTGGTCAGGTAGTCGTACATCAGCCGGTGGATACTCGTGGAGAGCAGCCGCTGCGCGAGGAACGGGCTCAGGGAGTCGACGCTCTGCGCGACCGCGACCGTCAGCGTCGTGCCGCCGTCCGCCCGTGCCTCCTGCGTGGCGTGGCCGACGGGGTTTCCGGGGACGACCGATCCGGCTGCCAGGGCGAGTGCGGCGGCGCCGGAGGCCAGCAGGAGGCGCAGGCGGCCGCGGGGGCGGGGAGAGCGCGGTGGGAATCTTGTGACCATAGGACGTAGACCTCGCGTCATGACTCGCACGGTGAAGGCGGGCAGATCTCTGGTTCGCCAGCTGGTGAAGCGAAGGTCTACCAGCGGGGGTCGAGCCACGTCAACGGTCCACGGAAACGGCGTGTGGGCTGCGAAAACACCCAAAGGGCCCGCGTCGTTCCCACGACGCGGGCCCTCATTGGTCTACACCTCTACTGCTGAGGTGCGGGTGGCTGCTGAGGCGGATACTGCTGCCAGCCGGCCGGGGGCACCGGCCCCTGGAGCCCGGGGCCCTGGGGCTGCTGCGCCTGCCCCTCGGCCTGCCCGGCGCCCGGCTGCTGCCCCGCCGCGCCACCCGGCTGGGGCGGGACGGGCGGAGCGGGCGGCGCCTGGTGCCAGCCGTTCTGCTGCGCACCCGGCCCGGCGTACGGCGGATACGGCTGCGGAGGCTGCTGGCCGCCGTACGGCTGCTGGGGCGGGTAGGGCTGCTGCCCCGGGTAGGGCTGGGGCTGTCCCGGGTAGGGCTGGGACTGCCCGGGCTGCTGGGGGGCGTAGGGCTGCTGACCGGGCATCGGCTGTCCGGGCGCCGGCTGGCCCGGCATCTGCTGTCCGGGCATCGGCGGGGCGTACTGCGGCGGCGGGGTGCTGCCGTCCGAGGTCCACAGCCCCTGCTGCTGCTGGGCCCGCTGGAAGTCCTCGGCGACCAGCGCCGAGAGGTTGAAGTACGCCTCCCGGGTCTTCGGCCGCATCATGTCGAGATCGACCTCGGCCCCCGCCGCCAGGTGCTCGTCGAACGGCACGACCACCACGCCGCGGCAGCGGGTCTCGAAGTGCTGCACGATGTCCTCGACCTTGATCATCTTTCCGGTCTCGCGGACCCCGGAGATGACCGTGAGGGAGCGCTGCACCAGCTCCGCGTACCCGTGCGCCGACAGCCAGTCCAGTGTGGTGGACGCGCTGGAGGCACCGTCGACGGACGGCGTCGAGATGATGATCAGCTGATCGGCCAGATCCAGCACCCCGCGCATCGCGCTGTACAGCAGACCGGTACCCGAGTCGGTCAGGATGACCGGGTACTGCTTGCCGAGCACCTCGATCGCCCGGCGGTAGTCCTCGTCGTTGAACGTCGTGGAGACGGCCGGGTCCACGTCGTTGGCGATGATCTCCAGTCCCGACGGCGCCTGCGAGGTGAACCGGCGGATGTCCATGTAGGAGTTGAGGTACGGGATCGCCTGGACCAGGTCGCGGATGGTCGCCCCGGTCTCCCGGCGCACCCGGCGGCCGAGCGTACCGGCG
Source organism: Streptomyces nitrosporeus (assembly GCF_008704555.1). Lineage (NCBI taxonomy): Bacteria > Bacillati > Actinomycetota > Actinomycetes > Kitasatosporales > Streptomycetaceae > Streptomyces > Streptomyces nitrosporeus. The sequence goes on along the minus strand of NZ_CP023702.1, from coordinate 1,894,193 downwards.
TCCGGGTTGGCGTCGATGGCCAGAATCTTGTCCTGCCGCTCCGTGGCCAGGGTCGAGCCGAGCGCCGTGGTGGTGGTCGTCTTGCCGACGCCGCCCTTCAGGCTGATGACCGCGATGCGGTAGCAGGAGAGCACCGGCGTGCGGATCAGGTCCAGCTTGCGCTGCCGCTCCAGCTCCTCCTTCTTGCCGCCCAGCTTGAAGCGGGACGCACCGGAGGGGTTGCGGCTGCTCTTCGCCTTCTGCTTGCCGCGGACCAGCCGGTCCGAGGACAGCTCGACCGCGGCGGTGTACCCGAGCGGGGCGCCCGGTACCGAACGCTCACGCTGATCGTGCGTCACCGGCGTGGGCCAGGCCGCACCGGTGCGCGGGTCTACCGGCGGGGCCTGCGGGCCGGGGCCGGGACCGGGCTGCGGAGGCCGGTACGCGTCCGGCTGGTGCGGCTGGTGCGGCTGGTGGGCGACCGGGGCGGGCAGGTTCGGGGCCGCCGGCTGCTGGTGCGGGACCTGGGCGGGGAGCGGGGCGCCCTGGGAGGGGAAGTGGGGCTGCTGCGGGGCCTGCTGGGGCTGGGTGCCCTGAGGCATCTGGGGAGCCGGAGGGCTCTGGTGGCCCTGGGGCGGCAGAGGCTGCTGCGGAGGTCCGGGCGGGAAGCCGTAACCGTAACCGCCCTGTGCCGGGGGCTGGGGCTGGGGCTGGGGAAAGCCGTAACCACCCTGTGCCGGGGGCTGCGGGAAGCCGTAACCGCCTTGCGGAGCAGGGGAGTCGGGGTGCGCCGGCTGGCCGGGCCGGACCGGCTGGTCGGGGTCGGCCGCAGCGGCCTGCGGGAATCCGTAACCGCCGAAGCCCCCTTCCCCGGGCGCCGGTGCCGCGCCGGAGGCGGGCCACTGGGGTGCGGCCTGCGGCGCGCCGGGCTGGGACGCGGCCGGCTGGAAAGCGGGCGGAAGGGGAGGGAGGCCGCCCTGCGCGGGCGGTGCCGGGGACCAGGGGGCCGGCGAGTCCGGCGGCGAGGTGTCCTGGGGGGCCGGGGCGGGGCCGGCGGGCGCGGGGTCCGCGACCGCCGTGGGGACCGCCGGGCCCGGTGCGTGCGCGGGATCCGCCGTGGGGGCCGGGGCGGCGCCCCGGCCGGAGGAGGTCTCTCCCGTGCCGCCGTCGGCAAAGCCGTCGCGGCCCCCGGAGCCGTCGGCGCCCTCGTCCGCCGTGGCGTCCCCCTCGAAAGCACCAGCCGCGTCGGGCGTACCGGATGTGCCGGCAGCGTCGTGCGCATCCGCCGCATCGGGCGTGCCGGATGCGGCGGCCGCATCCGCCGGGCCGCCCGGGGTGTCCGCGGGACCGGAGCCGCCGGGACCGGAGCCGGCGGGACCGCCGGGGCCGGCGACGTCACCGGAGCCGGCGGCCGGAGCGGCGGCTGCCGCGGCTTCCGCCTCCGCTTCGCGTTCCGCGATCTCACGCTTCAGCGCGGCGGGCGAGAAGCGCATCGTCGCGCCGCTCTCCACGTCCCCGCCACCGAACGGACCGTCCGCGCCCGCACCGGAGTCCGGGCCCCCGGTGCCGGCCGGCTGCTGCGCGCCCGCCGGCACGGCGGGGCACACGGGCGGAGGCGGTGCCGACGAATCCCCGGACGAGGCGGGCCCGGTGGTGGCCTGGGCCGGTTCGGACGCCACGGGTGCGGCGGTCTGCCAGCCGGGCTCGAACCCGCCGGCCGGCGGTCCGGGCATGGGCAGCGGAGCCCCGTGCGGCGGAGGGGGCGGCGCGAGGTGCGAGCCCGTCCCGCCCGACGAATCCCCCGAGACGCTCTGCGTGTACCAGGCGGGCGGGGTGTAGTCGATGGTGAACTCGCCCGTCATCTCGGCGGGATCCGCGTCGGACGACTCGTCGATGGGCGTGGTCCATCCTTCACGGATCTCGTCCCGATCGCCGTTCACTTTGCCTCCTGGTGTGGTCGAGCACCCTTGTGCCGTGGTGGGTAGCGGCGACCGTTCCCGTTGTCCGATCCGCCCGGCTCTTCCCCGTGGGACGCGCTTGGCCTGCCCGCAGGTTCTCCTGCCGTGCCCGAGCCCAGCCTAATCGCCTTCGGGCCCCCTGCGGCAGGCCGTACCGCATCGCACCGGACGGCCGTACCCCGCACAGGAAACCCGGGCACGGGCACTCACGCGGTACGCCGAGACGAAGCGGACAGGGCGCGGCACACCGGGGCGGGCCCGGCACGGCGAGAGGGCGGCCGTCCGTCCGGACGACCGCCCTCTTCACCGGTACGCCGGTTACGTGAGGTCGAACTCACCGTCCCGCGCGCCCAGTACGAAGGCACGCCACTCGGCCTCCGTGTAGCGCAGTACCGTTTCGGGATCCAGAGAGGAACGCATCGCGACCGCGCCGCCCGGCAGGTGCGCGATCTCCACCCGCTCCTCCGCGTCCTCGGTCCCGGGTGCGCTCAGCCACTCCACATCCGAGATGTCGAGAGCGTAGAGCTCGTCCTTCTCCTGCTGGGTGCCCATCCCGGCGCCCCTTCCGTCGAACTGTGTCGTTCCCGCCATGATCTACAAAAACGGCGGGCCCCGGGCGCGGACTTGACAGGATTCAGTCCATTCTGCGAGCAGTGCCCAGCAGACCGGTCTCGACGTCCGTCGCGCCGGTCATCACCCAGTGGCGCTCGCGACCCGCCACCCAGAGTGTGACACCGTCCGCCAGGGTCGGCAGGGCCTCGCTCTCGGCCCGCGAGAGTTTGAGGATCCGGCCGATCTGCTCCGCCTCGGCCGGCGACACCCGCTGAACGCCCACGAGCGTGGCCGCCCGCAGCAACCGGGGTGCCACCGGGCTCAGATACGGCAGCAGCGTCAGCACCGACTGCCACGGCGAGGACACCACCCGGCCGCGCGGCGGACGCATCCCGCAGTCCCGCACGACCACCACCGGGCTGTTCACGGTCGCACCCGTCGGCGGGACCCGGCCCACGTCGTGGAGGGAGACGCACTCCAGACCGGCGCCGGCCGCCTGCGCCAGCGTGGTCCACGCCTGGGTGCGCCCCGTCTCGACCGCGACCCGGGCCCCCGTGGCGGCCGCGCGCAACGCCAGCACCTGCGCGGTCCACAGCCCGCCGATCAACAGGACGTCGTACGGCGCCGGACGGTGGAACCCGATCATCTGCGGGTGCCCCTCGGCATCGGTGCCGATGATCACCCCGTCGTCACCCACCGGCAGGGACAGCGCGCCCAGATGATCCGCCGCCAGGGTGTGGCCGGCGTGACGGGGGCCGGGCAGCCCCCGCCGCGGAGCGGTTCGCCTCGTCACTGCGCGCCTCCCAGCGGGAGCGTCGCCAGGGCACCGGGCAACTGCTCGCGGTCCAGCCGCGCGAGGCCCACCCCGGCATGCCGTGCGGCCTGCTCCAGAGTCCTCCGTACGCCTACGAGCTCGGTGTCGGATCCGCCGGTGATGCGTACGTGCCCGCACACGGACATGCGTCCCTGGTGCGTACCGCGGCGCACCGTCAGACTGAACGTCGTCGCGTACGCCGGGACCGAGGTCAGCAGCGCGACCAGCCGGGGGAGCGGTGTCGCCCCCCGGCCCAGTTCGGGCCACCGGTCCACCGCGTAGGTGGTGTGCCAGCGGTCGTCGCAGCGCCACACCCGCGGGGTCTCCGCCGTCCGCCGCTGCGGCGCGGCGTCCGGCCGTCCGGCGCGCGCCGACAGCATGGGGTTGGCACACGCCGACGTCGCCACGGCGGAGTTCAGCTCCTCCTGGTCCAGCACCGTGGCCCGGAAACCGGCCCCGGTGATCCGGCTCGCCACATGGTCCGCGACCCGCACCAGACAGCGCTGGGCACCGCCGATCCCACCGCCGCGCGCCTCGACGGCCTCCCGGCACAGCTCCGGATCCAGCTTCACCGCCACCCACGTCATCCGCAGCGCGGGAGCGCCCGTCCGCTCCTGGAGCGGGGCGTAGGAGAGCCGGGCCACCGAACGCTGCGGCAGGTGCGGCGCCGGCGCGGGCCGTACCTGCTGCACCAGCTGCGCCGACTCCAGCACGATGTCGTCCACCGTGAGGGCGTCACCCAGCAGGGACAGCGGAAGGGGCCGCGCGCCCATCGCCTGGCGCAGCGACTCACCGCTCGCCTCGACCCGCACCACCGCCGTCAGGAACGTGCCGTCCCCCAGCATGCCCACCGTGCGACGGTTCCGGTCCACGTATATACAGGGGGCGAAGCCCGGCACGCCCTCGGCGACCGGGGCCAGTTGGGGCTCCGTGTCCGCAGGGGCCGCCGCCGCGGTCCGCCTGCGCCGGCGCAGGGCCAGCAGCGTCGACAGCCAGTCCTGTACGGCCCGGCCCCGGCGGCGTACCGCGGCGAGGAGGACCAGCAGGCAGGCCACCACGACGGCCGGGATCATCCACACGCCGCCGATCGCCGCACCGACCGCGGCGACCGCCAGGGCCGCCTCGACCAGCACCATCTGCCGCAGCACGGGCCCGACCCGGCCGGTCCGCGAGATCGAACGCAGGGTCGTCGCGGCAGGGGCGTCCGGCGCGGAAGGAGATGCCGAGCCGGCCGGCTCGTTGCTGCGTTGCCGTCGGGAAGGGCCGGACGGCCGGTGGCCGGACCGCCTCGTACGCTCCCGCGTCGCTGCACCCATCGCCGCGTTGCCCCCTCGTATGCGTATTTTCCGTTTTCTTCACGGCCGTTGACCGGGCGATCACCCTACCGGAGCGGTGACAGCAGAACGCCAACAGGCATAGTAGGGGGGCCCGGTCGGCGGGAGCGGCCGATCGCGGGTGTGGGAACCTGGTCGCCCACTGGGGAGAAGGGGCAGCGCGCACATGGCATCACGGCGGGACGAACTCAATGCCTACACCTTCGCGAAGCGGAGGTTGATCGCACAGTTCCTGCAGCCCCACCCGTCCGGTTCGGAGGAAGGCGCGCCCCGCCCGCTGCGCGCGGTGGTGCCCGGAGCGATCGTCGGCGCGGTCGTCCTCGGGATCTTCGGAGCCTGGGGCATGTTCAAGCCCGTCGCGCCCCAGAAGTGGGACACCCCCTACGAGAACGTCATCATCGCCAGCAAATCCACCACCCGCTACGTGGTGCTGAAGACCGACGGCAAGACGCAGCTCCACCCGGTGCTGAACATGGCCAGCGCCAAACTCCTCCTCGCCCCCGACAAGGGCAAGGTCATCAACGTCGACGAATCGGTCCTCGACAACGGCAAGATCCCGCACGGCGCCACCCTCGGTATCCCGTACGCCCCCGACCGGCTCCCCGACACGAAGGAAGCCGGTTCCGCCAAGCGGTGGGCGGTCTGCGAGCGGCCCGGGGAGGGCGGCCGGGCCATCCAGAAGGCGGCGTTCGTCTTCGCGAAGCGCGAGCAGGGCAAGACCGAGGGCGGGAACAAGCTCGAAGGCGGCGAACTGCTGTACGTCGAAGGGCCGGGCCCCGACCGGACCCGCTACCTGGTGGACGCCACGGGCACGGCGTACCCCCTGCAGAAGGACGAGGTGCTGCTGCGCACCCTGGTCGAGCAGGACCGCGCCCCCCAGCGCGTCACCGACGACTGGCTCACCACACTGCACAAGGGGGACCCCGTCGCCTTCCCCTCCATAGAAGGGACGCCCGGCGCCCCCGCGGGAGTCCCCGGCGACCTGGAGCCCGAAGCCGACAAGGTGGGCATGATCCTCTCCGCGACCTCCGGCACCACGACCCAGCAGTACGTCGTCCTCCCGGGCAGGGTCGCCCCGGTGACCGACTTCACCGCCAAGCTGCTGCTCAACAGCCGGGCCCTGGTCGACCTCCGCCAGGACGGCAGGGCGAAGCCCGTCAGCGCCGCGGCGTTCCAGCCCGGCAAGCCCTTCGGGCAGGAGAAGGACTGGCCCACGGCCGAACCGACGGCCGTGAACTCCGCGAGCACCGCGCCGGGCAGCCGCAACACCGTCTGCAACGTCCTGCGGGGCGTATCCGACAAGGACGGCGCCACCACGCTGAGCACCTGGGCGGGCACCGGCTTCCCCGCGACCCTCGCCACCGGCTCCAGCAGCACCTACGTCACCCCCGGATCCGGCCAGCTCTTCCGCCAGTTCAAGGGATCCAGCGCCGATTCCGGTCCGCTGTTCCTGGTGACCGACACCGGTCTGCGCTATGCCATGCAGTCCAACGGCGACAGCGTGACGGACGACGCGGGCATCGGGGAGTCGGGAACGAAGAAGGAGCGGGAAGAGCGCCGGCAGGAGGCCCAGCAGGCCCAGAACAGGCTGGGGTACAAGGACGTCGCCCCCGCACCCGTCCCGGCGGCCTGGTCCACCTTCCTGCCGACGGGGCCGCGCCTGTCGACCGGTGCCGCACGGCAGCCGCAGGGCTCGTGAGGAGGGGCGACATGACGACGACGCGGTCCCCTCTCCCCTGCCGCCGCCATCCCACCGGGCGGCACACGTCTTCCACCGGGCGGTACATGTCTTCCACCGGGCGGCGCGTGTCTTCCACCGGACGGCGCGTGCTGACGGCCGTGGCCGCCACCGCCGTCCTCTTCGTCTCGCTGCCGGTCCTGCCGGCCGCCGCCGAGGACTCGACCCAGTGCACCTTCCCCTCCAAGAAGTACGCCGGACGTCCGTGGTCGCTGCAACGCGTCCTGATGGACGAACTGTGGGCGCAGTCCACCGGCAAGGGCGTACGGGTGGCGGTCATCGACACCGGTGTCGACATCAAGAACCCGCAGCTCACCAAAGCCGTGGACGCCCGGAGCGGTCGCAACTTCCTGCCGAAGGACCTCAAGGACGAGAACGGCACCAAGGTCGAGCGGGGCAAGGAGAACGGCACCACCGACGTGGTCGGCCACGGCACCAAGGTCGCCGGGATCATCGCCGCACGCGAGGGGGAGGGCACCGGGTTCACCGGTCTCGCCCCGGACGCCACGATCATCCCGATCCAGCAGAACGACGCCGACGGCAACGGAACGGCGGAGACCCTGGCCGACGCCATCCGCTACGCAGCCGACCAGGCGGATGCCGACATCATCAACATCTCCCAGGACACCGCCGACGCGGTGAAGCCCGCCCCCGCCCTCAAGGCCGCCGTGGACGCCGCACTGGCCAAGGAGATAGTGGTCGTCGCCTCGGCCGGCAACGACGGGCTCGGCGGCAACGTCAAGGAGACCTATCCGGCCTCGTTCGACGGGGTCCTGGCGGTGGCCTCCTCGGACCGCAACAACGAGCGCGCGGCCTTCTCCCAGTCCGGGGATTTCGTGGGCGTCGCCGCCCCCGGGGTGGACATGATCTCCACGGTCCCCGGCGGCGGGCACTGCGCCGACAACGGCACCAGCTTCTCGGCTCCTTATGTCGCGGGCGTCGCCGCCCTCATCAAGGCGAAACACCCGGGCTGGACGCGGAAGCAGATCGTCGCCCAGATCCAGCAGACGGCGGAACGCTCGATCGCGGGCCACGACCACCTGGTCGGCTGGGGTGTCGTCGACCCGGTGCGGGCCCTGACGGAGGACGAGAAGCCGATCGAACAGCCGGTGGCCCACGAGGGAGTGAGCAAGGGCGAAGCGCCCGTCCCGGCCGCCCTCCACCTCGGCGAGACCGCGGACGAACGAAACGCCCGGCTGGCCACCTACGTCCTGGTGGGCGGGGGCGTCCTGGTCGCCGCCATCGCGGGCACGTCGGTCGCGTACCGTGACGCGCAGCGACGACGGAACAGGCCGGCACGGACCCACGGGGCACACAGGTGAACAAGCGGTGTCCGTCGGGCTGTCCGGATCGCGTCACGATGGCGTCCCGGGAAGTCACTTGACTGACAAGGCAGTTGGTCCTGTCAGTGGTATTGGCTAGAGTTATTACGCTGGAGTCAGGCCTGTTCACGCCACTGGGTTAGCGATGGCGAACGGCCTGGGCAAACGGGGAAAACGGGGAAGGTGGCATCGTGGCCGATGCAGGAAGCGGCGGAGCGGGTGCGAAGAACCTCCGGCGCGGTGTGGACGCACTGGAGGTGTTCCAGAAGCGTGTGAACGCGATCCTGGCGGACTTCGTGTCGTCGCCGGGGGGCGAAGACAAGGTCGAGGCGCAGAGGGTGTCGCGTACCTCCCTGAGCGGCCAGAACGCCGGCTTCGCAGAGGCGGACGGGCTCTTCGCCCAGTACAACCGCGTCCACCAGTCCCTCGTCACACTCTCGAGGTCGCTGAGCGACCAGATCGAGTACCTGAGCCTCGGGGTGCACGCGGCCGCGGTCGGTTTCGACAATGTGGACGACGACACCAGGCGCCGGTTCCACGAGATCGAGGCGCGCATGGACGCGGAGCGCGAGAAGACCCAGGTCGAGGGCAAGCCCGAGCAGCCGCGGTCCGACGGCAAGACCGGTTCCGCCTACGACGACCTGGGGGACAGCTGATGAGCGACGAGAAGCAGACGGAACTGACTCCGCAGGAGCAGGAGCAGCAGGACGAGCAGCGTGTGAACGGTCAGTTGCTCGTCACGGACGTCAAGCGGACCTTCGAGACCGTCTTCGGGGCATTCGGGTTCGGAGGCGGCTCCTCCGGCCGTACGTCCTTCGAAGGCCACGAGCTCAACGCGATGATCGACTTGATCGAGAACTCCAACCCCGCGGATCTGGAGAACGCCGGCAAGGCGCTCCTGGACGCCAGGGACGCTCTCAATGACGCGGCGAAGGAGCTCAGCGACTCCATCAAGGCAGTGGACTGGGAGGGCGAGTCCGGAACCGCTTTCCGGGACTGGGGCAACAGCCTGGTGACCCACACCGAGAACCTGGGCAAGTTCGCCCAGGCGGCAGGTACCCAGATCACCGTCGCCGGCACGGGGCTCGCTTCGGTGCGCAATTCCCTCCCGCCCCGCGACACCCGCCTCAACCGCAGGAAGCCCGAGGAGGTCGAGGCTCCGAAGAGGGTCGAGGGCAACCCGGAGTACCAGGCTGCGCTGAAGGTCGAGAAGGACCGGCAGGAAGCCATCAACCAGGCGAACCGTCTGGCGTCGTACTACGCGGTCTCGGAGGAGGCACTGGCGGGCCAGGAACCGCCGCGCTTCGACAAGAAGCTCGATGTGGCGGTGCCGCGGCCTCAAGGGCATGGCCGTAGGGCTGCGGAACCGGGTGGTGACAGCTCCTGGGGTGGCTCCGGTGACGTCAGTAGCCCGAGCGGCGCTCTCAAGCAGGCAACCAACGGCATCTCGGCCATCACAACCCCCGTCGGCGTGGAAGATCCTGCTTCGATCGGGACAATCGGCCCGGTACCTTCTCTGGACAAGGGTGTCTCGACCGAGATCAATACTGTGGGCACACCGCCGGCCCCTGTCGTTCCTGCCAGCGCGCCTCCTCCACAGCAGGTCACGAATCCTGTCGCACCTCCCGGACCATCGGGCCCGCCCATGCCGAATACCTTCGTGAATCCAGTGACCACGACTTCCCGTTGGTCACAGGGACCGATCGCCAGCGCCCCCAAGACTGTGCAGCCCACGACCAGTGGCCCGAGAACGGGTGGGCCCACCAATACGACCAACCCTCCGGCGAACGGCCGTACCGGAAATCCGGTCGGCCGTCCGCCTCTCATGACAGGGGGTCCGGCTTCGGGTGCCTCTGGACAAGGTGGTGGGTCCCAGCCGCCCGTAGGTCGGCCTCCCATGGTGGGCGGTGGCCAGACGGCAGGCAGCCCCGTCGGCAGGCCCGGCGCCTCCGGCTTCTCGACTGGCCGGGCGACCGGCATCGTGGGTGGGACGCCGCAGCGTTCGGCTTCGGGTGGGCCCGGGGGAACTCGTGGTGTTCCGCGTGGCACGGTCATCGGTGCCGGGAGCGCGCCGCAGGCAGGTCGTCCGGCTGGTGGCGCCGGACGGGGTGTGATCGGCTCCACCGGAGTGAGCGGCGCGCCTCGCCCGACAGGACGAGGCACGCCCAGCACAAATGGAGTGGTGGGTACGCCTCGTGGCGGTGCAGCGGGGGCGAGAGGCTTCACTGCTGGGGGCGCGGGCTTGGTCCGTGGACCGGCAGGCCGACGTGATTCGGACCGGGAGGACCAAGAGGAAGGTTCGCAGCGTCCTGACTATCTGGTGGAAGACAGAGAGACCTGGGATGCCGGGCGGCGTGGAACCGCCCCTCCGGTTGTCGAGTAGACGTACAGAGAAGGTACGGAAGTCAGGATGACAGCAGGAATGAGCCAGACCCAACGGCGTCGCATCTCTCGGCGGCTGATTGGTGCTGTGGCGGTGACCATGGCTTGGGGGGTGGGCTTCGTCGGCGTCGCTCCCTCTGCGGCTGCTGCGGATGTGCAGTCGCAGCAGTGGTACCTGGAGCCAATGCACGCCGAGGAGATGTGGAAGAAAGCTACGGGTGAAGGCATCAAGGTTGCTGTCATTGATACCGGTGTCAATCCTTCGACACCGTCGCTGAAAGGGCAGGTCCTTGAGGGGCTCGATGCTACGGGCGCTGAGGGGGATGAGACCGACGACTACAACGGCCATGGCACCACCATGGCTGAGTTGATTGCCGGCACCGGTCAGGGTGGGGGACTGAAAGGTCTTGCACCAGGAGCCAAGATCATTCCGATGCGAGTCGCTGACGGTGATTGGAAGCCCGAAGATCGTGTGAACGCTTACGACACGGTGGATGCGATCCGGGCTGCTGCCGACAGTGACGCACAGATCATCAGCATGTCATTCGGAAACGAATTCAAGCTGGAGCAAGAGATCGAAGCGGTTAAGTATGCCCAGAGCAAGGGGAAGCTGTTCTTTGCTGCTGTAGGTAATGAAGCACAAAAGGGCAACAAGCCGATCTATCCTGCCGCTTATCCTGAGGTCGTTGGCGTGGGGGCCACCGATAGCCAAGGCACGGTGTCCGACACTTCCCAGCATGGCAATTTCGTGGACATCGCTGCCCCCGGTGACGATGTGCCGTTCTGGTGTGATCAGAAGTTCGAACGGTACTGCCAAGGCAACGGTGGAACGAGCGCTGCCACCGCCATTACGTCAGCAGCAGCCGCCCTGATCTGGTCCGCCCACCCAGAATGGACCGCCAACCAGGTCCTCAACGTCCTCTTCGACACGGCCGGCCGAGGTGACTGGGAGAAGGGCACCCTCAGCAACTACCTGGGCCACGGCATCATCCGCCCTGCCGTCAACATCCTCAAGGGCAAGGGCGACCCCGGGGACCCGGACGTCAGCCCGCTCACCCAGGAGAAGACGGCCGGTTCCACCGCCTCGCCCGCCGCTTCTGCACCAGCTTCGTCACAGCCTGACGAGAAGAAGCAGGCCGACGACGCGGCTATGGCAGGCTCCAGCACCGAGAAGGCCGAGGACGACAGCCAACTGGGCCTGATCCTCGGGGGAGTGGCGGTCGTGGTCGTGCTCGCAGGGGCGGCGTTCGTGATCGCGCGTAAGCGCCGTACGGCTTGAGCACCGACCGACCGTAGTTCCCCCCACACCAACCTGCCGGCGCTCAAGGCCGGACGGAACAAAGCAGCAGGAAGGAAGCCGGAAGCATGGCAGACCAGAAGCTTTCAGATGAAGCACTCCTCAAGCTGGAGAACGAACTCGGCCAGCGTTTCGAGTCCGTGCGGGGTCAGCTGAAGACGCTGCAGGCGACGATCGACAGCGTGGAGGGCGCCTGGCAGGGTATCGGTGCCAACGCCTTCAACGTGAAGCAGGCCGAGATCAACCTGAAGATGAGTGACATCGGCACGCGGCTGGTGAACTTCATGGAAGCGATCAAGGCGGCCCGCACCATCAAGGGCAACACCGAGGACGAGGTCGCGGCAGCCCTGCGGGGCGTGGACGTCGTCGCCGGTCACTCGGGTGGTTCCGAGGCCAGGACGTCGGCCATCAACAACCTCTGAGCCCGCACCACCTGTACCAGGTACGGACTGTCATACCGAACTAGACTGAACTGGAGGACCGTATGCCGCAGAACGACGGCACGATGGTTGTCACTTACTCGAGCCTGGAAATGGCCGCGAGTTCCATCGACCGGCAGAGCAAGCAGCTCCAAGAGGACCTCGCGTCGATCAAGCGGATGGTCGCCAGCGTGTCCGAGCTGTGGGTGGGCGAGGCCAAGTCGGCCTACGACGCCTCCCAGGCAGGCTGGGACCGTGACGCCACGGCCATCCACACGGCCCTGAGCGACATCTCCCGCAAGGTGCGCGAAGCCGGTACCTCGTACCAGGCGGGCGACAAGCGGGCGCGGGCCAACTTCGAGTAGGGACATCCCGGCACAGCAGGCGGGCGCGCGAGTCACACAGGCACACAGGTACGCAGACACGCATCAGGGTGGGCACGCACGGGAGGTGCCCACCCTGACGTGTTCCCCGGGGGCAGCCGGCTGCGGAGCCGGATGGTACGGAAGAGGAGTACCGGGTACCGGGTCCACCGGCCGAGGCCGCCGAAGCCCGTACGGAGCCGATGCCAAGGTCCGTACGGAGCCGTACGGGTAGTGGACCCTGCCAGTACCGGGGAGCCCTGACCGCCCAGATGCCCTGTCCGCCCGGAGGTCCCGTACCGCCGCACGGAGAGGGGCGCAGGACCCGCACACGCGGTCCTGCGCCCCTCTCCGTGCCCCGGCGGCCTCCGTACCCCGGCCGCCGCCGGCGGCCTCACCCCTCCATGAGCCCCGACTGCACCAGCGGGTTGCCCCGGCGCCGTGTGACGAAGACCCCGCGCCCCGGCGGCATCGGCCGCGGCCGTACGTTGCCGAGGAGGTCGCCCTCGATCGGGTCGCCCGAGAGCACGAGGCCCTGCGCGCCCAGCTCCATGACCCGCTGCATGAACGGCTCGTACAGGGCGCGGCCGGCCCCGGCCGAGCTGCGGGCGATGATGAAGCGGACGCCGACGTCCCGGGCGAACGGCAGCATCTCCGTGAGCTTGGCCAGCGGGTTCCCGCTGGACGTCGAGACCAGGTCGTAGTCGTCGACGACCACGAACACGGACGGCCCGCTCCACCAGCTGCGGTCGCGCAGCTCCTGCGCCGTGACGTCCGGCGACGGTGTACGGCGCTTCATCAGGTCGTACAGCGCGTCCGTGTGGTGCTCCATGTTGTTGGACATGGGCACGTACTCCGCCAGATGCGACGCCGGAGTGACGTCCAGCAGTCCGCGCCGGTTGTCGATGACGAAGAACTTGGCGGCACTGCCGTCATAACGCTCCGTCAGCTGCTTGATCAGCAGTCGCAGCAGGTTGGACTTGCCGGACTCGCTCTCACCGAACACCAGGAAGAACGGGTCCCGCTCGAAGTCGAGGAAGACCGGCTCCAGGTTGTTCTCGTCGATGCCGAACGCGATGCCCCGCTCGGGCCGCGCGTAGCCCGAGGGCAGCTCCCGCGCCGGGAGTTCACGGGGCAGCAGCCGGACCGCCGGGGCGGGCGCGGCGGTCCAGTGCCGGGCGACCTCCTGGTTCATGGCGGCCGTCGCCTCGGAGAGGTCGCTGTCGGAGTTGATGCCGTCGATCCTCGGTACCGCCGCCATGAAGTGCAGCTTCTCCGGGGTCAGGCCACGGCCGGGCACACCGGTCGGCACGTTGACCGCGGCCTTGCGGTCCAGTTCGGAGTCCATGACGTCGCCGAGCCGCAGCTCCAGCCGGTTCATCAGGTGGTCCTTGAGGTTCGCCCTGACCTCCATGGAACGCGAGGCCGTGACGACCAGGTGGATGCCGTATCCGAGACCGCGGGCCGCGATGTCCACGACCGCCGGCTCCAGGGCGTCGTAGTCCGTCCGGAAGTTGCCCCAGCCGTCGACCAGCAGGAACACATCGCCCCACGGCTGGTCCGCCACCGAGATGTCGCCACGTGCCCGGAGTCTGCGGAACGTGGCGATGGAGTCGATGCCCGCGCTGCGGAAGTACTCCTCACGGCGCGCCATGATCCCGTACACCTCGGACACCGTACGCCGCACCTTCTCCGGGTCGAGCCGGGAGGCGATGCCGCCGACATGCGGCAGACCGGAGACCGAGGCCATACCGCCGCCACCGAAGTCCAGCCCGTAGAACTGGACCTCCTGCGGGGTGTGGGTGAGCGCGAAACCCGCGACAAGGGTACGCAGCAGGGTCGACTTGCCCGACTGCGGGCCACCCGTGATCTGCATGTGGCCCGCCGCACCGGAGAAGTCCCGGTACAGCGTGTCGCGCCGCTGCTCGTACGGCTTGTCGACCACACCCAGCGGTACGACCAGACGGCCCGCGCCCTCGAACCCCGGCTGGGTCAGCCCCCGGCCCTCGACCGCCGAGAGGCCCGGCAGCAGTTCGTCGAACGACGGCGGGTTGTCCAGCGGCGGCAGCCACACCTGGTGGGCGGAGGCCCCGCGGCCCTCCAGCCGGCGCACGATCACGTCGAGTACCGTGTCCGCCAGCGCGTCGTCCTCCGCCGTACGCGGCTCGGGCACCGCGGCCCCGGCCTGCGGGCTCGGCTGCACGTAGCGCACCGGAACCGGTGCCGCGGTGAACACCACCGGCCTGCGGTCCACCGGCAGCGGACCGGAGGAGGCGGCCGGCTGGGCACCCGAGCGGTACACCCCGGAGACGTACGCGGCCTTGAACCGCACCATCTCGTCCGTGCCGTACTTCAGATAGCCGGAACCGGGCACATTGGGCAGGTGGTAGGCGTCGGGCACACCGATCGCGGCCCGGGACTCGCCCGCGGAGAAGGTACGCAGACCGATCCGGTACGACAGATAGGTCTCCAGACCGCGCAGCCGGCCCTCCTCCAGGCGCTGCGAGGCCAGCAGCAGATGGACGCCCAGCGACCGGCCGATACGGCCGATCTGCACGAACATCTCGATGAAGTCGGGTTTGGCCGTCAGCAGCTCGCTGAACTCGTCGATGACCAGGACGAGCGACGGGATGGGCTGGAGCGGCGCACCGGCGGCACGCGCCTTCTCGTAGTCGTGGATGTTGGCGTAGTTGCCCGCGTCCCGCAGCATCTCCTGACGGCGGTTGAGCTCACCGCTGATGGAGTCGCCCATGCGGTCCACCAGCGTCAGGTCGTCCGCCAGGTTGGTGATCACCGCCGCGACGTGCGGCATCTGCGCCATCCCGGCGAAGGTGGCACCGCCCTTGAAGTCCGCGAGGACGAAGTTCAGCGTCTCCGAGGTATGGGTGACGGCCAGACCCAGCACGAGCGTGCGCAGCAGCTCGGACTTGCCGGAACCGGTGGCGCCGACACACAGGCCGTGCGGCCCCATGCCCTCCTGCGCCGCCTCCTTCAGGTCCAGCATCACCGGACCGCCGTCCTCGCCGACACCGATCGGCACCCGCAGCCGCTCGGCCTGCGAGCGGGGGCGCCAGGTCCGGCTGACGTCGATGGTGGCCGCGTCACCGAGGTTCAGCAGATCGGTGAACTCCAGGTTGGCCAGCAGCGGTTCGTCGTCGTCCCCGCCGGTGGCGACATGGAGCGGGGCCAGCTGCCGGGCCAGCGCCTCGGCGGCCTGGGGGCTCAGCAGATCGGGTGTGCCGTCGTAGACCAGCCCGTGCCCGGACTCCAGCTGGAGCGAGTGGGGGTCCACCACGATGGACAGGCCACCGCGGGCCCCGGTGACCTGGCCGGGCACGATCTCGATGACGCTCACGCCCTGGAGCCCCTCGGCCGCGGCCAGCGCGGACGTCGGCGGCACGGACCGGCCGTCGAGCACGACGACCACATGCGGCTGGTCCAGGAGCGGCTGGCCACCGGGCTGGAAACGGGGCCGGCCGTCGAGACGGCCCGCGAGCAGTTCCTCCAGCTCCGCCACGCTCGTCGTGATCAGGCGCCGGCTGCCCGCGCCGTCCACGGACCCGGGCACCTGGACGTGCGGGAGCCACTTCGTCCACTCCCAGTGCGGGGCGGTGTCCGTGCCGGTCGCCACCGCGATGACCAGGTCCTCGGGGGAGTGCAGCGAGGCGAGGGAACCGACCATCGCGCGGGCGGTCGAGCGCACCGACTCGGCCTCACCGCTGACGGTCAGGTGGTAGAAGGCCCGTAGCGAGACCGCCATCGGCAGCCCGTCGAGCGTGCTGTGCGTCGTCAGGAACTGCTGCATCGCCCCCGCGGTCAGCGGCTCCAGCTCGTCGACCGGCGCGGTGTCGGGCGCGATCAGCGGGGTGGCGAGTTCCTGGCTGCCCAGACCGATGCGCACATGCGCGAAGTCCGCGTCGCCGACCCGGCGCTCCCAGACCCGGCTGCCCTCGGCGACGAGCGCCCACAGCTGCTCCGGGGACGGGTGGAGGTAGAACTGCGCGTCACGCTGCTTGCCCGCCGTCCTCAGTACGGCACGCCGGGTCTGCGTCAGGTACTTCAGGTAGTCCCGCCGCATGTCCGCGAGCTGCCCCTGGGTGCCGCGCCGGAAGCGGATGATCATCGCGATGGCCATCGCGATCGTCGACGCGATCATGATCATGCCCATGATCCGCATGATCGGGTTCGGCGTCATGAAGAAGAAGACGACGGAACCGCCCATACCGAGCATCGGCAGCAGCTGCATCATCACCCCCTCCTGCTGCCCGCGGGGCAGCTCGGGGGGAGGTTGCAACTGCACCTGCTCGTTCGGGACTTCGGAGGGGAGGGCCCTCGGTGGGCGCTTGACGACGATCTGGCTCACAGCTCACCAATTCCCTTGCCGGACGGAACTGTTCCTATCGGCGCCCCCGTGGCGACGGGTCCCGTCCGCGGGAGGATCCTACTGGCGTAGAGGGATACCCGGGGCGGTAGGGTGTCGCGACGCGTGTACGCATCCGCTAACTGCCGCAAAAAAGCGGGTGATTCGGGACGATGGTGGAGCCCACGGGTCTCGGGGTGCGTTCCAGGAGAAACAGAACATCCATGAGGGGGAGCAGTACGTGACTACGACGGCCCAGACGGCGCCATCCGGAACAGGCCGACCGGGTCCCGGAGTTCCGGCCGGCAACGGAACGGGTTTCTGCCGCGTCACGGTCGTCGCGCCCGACAGCCGCGTCGACGTGGCACTGCCCGAGGACATCCCCGTCGCCGACCTGTACCCGGAAATCCTCCGGCTGTCCGGCCAGAGCCCCGTCCAGGGCGCCCCGGTCGGCTACCACCTGGTGCGCCGCGACGGCACCGTCCTCGACGGCGGGCGCACCCTGGCGGGCCTCCGCGTCCTCGACGGCGAACTGCTGTCCCTGCGGCCCTTCTCCGAATCCCTGCCCCCCGCGGTCTTCGACGACGTCTCGGACGCCGTCGCCACCGCCGTCTCCCGGGACCGGACCCTGTGGGGCGACGCCCTCATGCGCTCGGCCGGCCTCTTCGGGGGGTCGGTGCTGCTGGTCCTGCTCGGCTTCGTCCTGTGGACCTCCGACATCCGGCACGACATGCACGGCCTGCCGGGCGTCCTGGCCGGCGTCACCGCCCTGCTCCTCCTCGCGCTCGCCTGTGTACGCGCACGGGTGTACGCCGACCGCGGCTCCTCCGTCGCGCTGGGTGCCGGCGCGCTCGTCCACGCGGCGGTCGGCGGCGCCGGGCTGCTGCCGCTCAGTGCGGGCCAGGGCATCGGCAGGCTCCAGTTCCTGCTCGCCTGCGCGGCCGTGCTGGTCGCCGCGGTGATCCTGATGATCGCCGCCCCGAAGGGCGACGGGACCTTCGTCGCCTTCGTGTTCGCCGCCGCCATCGGCGTACTGGTCACCTTCGCCGCGATCATGACCGGCATGGAGCCCGCCGAGACCGCCGCCGTCTGCGCCCCCCTGTCCGTGGGACTCCTCGCCTTCCTGCCCGGCCTCTCCACCCGCTTCGCCCGCCTCCCCATCGGCTTCGAGCCGCCCCGCACCACCGTCGGCGACTACGGCACGTCCGACCCGGCGCCCCAGGGCCCGGTCGACGCCGACCGCATCGCCGCCCAGGCGCGCCGCGGCCACGAACTGCTCCTCGGCCTGGTCGGCGGATGTGCGCTCGTCGCCGTCGGGGCCGCCGCCGTGCTCGGTTTCTCGGACAGCGTCTGGGGCCAGCTGCTGGCCCTCGCCACCGGCGTCGCGATGCTGATGCGCGCCCACCTGTTCCGCTACACGGCCCAGGTCGGCTGCGCCCTCGCCGCGGGCCTCGGCGCCCTGGTGCTGCTGGGTCTCGGGCTGTCCCTCAATCCACCCCTCGAACTTCTGAGCGATGCTTTCAAGGGGGACACCACCGGGCTCGACATCCGTACGATCTGGCTCGCCGCGGCCGTCGCCGGCGTCGCCGCGCTGATCACCGCCATCGGCCTGATCGTGCCGCGCAAGGGGGTCACCCCTTTCTGGGGCCGCTTCCTGGAGATCGCCGAGGCGTGCGTCCTGCTCACCCTGCTGCCGCTCTGCCTGGCCGTTTTCGACGTCTACCACTCGATCCGGGCCCTCACCAGCTGACCGGTCCGCCCGCGCGGCCGGACGGCCCCGCACGGCTGGTACTCTGTGTGGTGGCCGTTTGTGTACGCGTTCCCGGTTCATCTGGGGGCTGCGCTCATCGGACCTCCGCCCCCGAGTCACGGAAGCTCCCCTGCGATCAATACCAGGGGCACTCGTGGGCGCATCGAAGACCCAAAGGAGTACGCGTGCCGCTCGACGCCGCTACGAAGAAGCAGATCATGGCCGAGTTCGCCCAGAAGGAGGGCGACACCGGCTCCCCCGAGGTCCAGGTGGCGATGCTCTCCCGCCGGATCTCGGACCTGACGGAGCACCTCAAGACGCACAAGCACGACCACCACTCCCGTCGCGGTCTGCTGATCCTGGTCGGCCAGCGCCGCCGCCTTCTGCAGTACCTCGCCAAGAAGGACATCCAGCGCTTCCGTGCGCTCGTCGACCGCCTCGGCATCCGCCGTGGTGCGGCCGGCGGCGCCAAGTAAGGACGCTGTGGAAGGGAGCGGTTCCCCGGTTCCAGGGGGCCGCTCCCTTTGCCGTACGTGCGCCATCGGTGCTGGGCTCAGTAACCTGGACGTACGACAACTGAATGAGGAGAGGCGCCCCACGGCAGCCGCCGGTCCTCGGTAGTGGCCCCCGGGACAACGCCCGGGAGCTTCGATCGAAGACCGGCCCGCACACACGGCGCGCTTCTCCGTACCGTCCTCCGCCACACGGGCGGCAGGACGAAAGACGACGAGTATGGAGAAATCACTAGTGGAGAACGAGACCCACTACGCCGAGGCCGTCATCGACAACGGCACCTTCGGCACCCGCACCATCCGCTTCGAGACGGGCCGCCTCGCCAAGCAGGCCGCCGGCTCCGCCGTGGCGTACCTGGACGACGACACCATGGTGCTGTCGGCCACCACCGCTTCCAAGCGGCCCAAGGACCAGCTCGACTTCTTCCCCCTCACGGTGGACGTCGAGGAGCGCCAGTACGCCGCCGGCAAGATCCCCGGCTCCTTCTTCCGTCGTGAGGGCCGGCCCTCCGAGGACGCGATCCTCACCTGCCGCCTGATCGACCGCCCGCTGCGCCCCTCCTTCGCGAAGGGCCTGCGCAACGAGATCCAGATCGTCGAGACGGTCATGGCGCTCAACCCCGACCACCTCTACGACGTGATCGCGATCAACGCCGCCTCCTGCTCCACGCAGCTGGCCGGCCTGCCCTTCTCCGGCCCGATCGGCGGCACCCGTGTCGCGCTGATCAAGGGCCAGTGGGTCGCCTTCCCGACGCACACCGAGCTCGAGGACGCCGTCTTCGACATGGTCGTCGCGGGCCGCGTCCTGGAGGACGGCGACGTCGCGATCATGATGGTCGAGGCCGAGGCCACCGAGAAGACCATCCAGCTCGTCAAGGAAGGCGCCGAGGCCCCGACCGAGGAGGTCGTCGCCGCCGGTCTCGAGGCCGCGAAGCCCTTCATCAAGGTCCTCTGCAAGGCCCAGTCCGACCTCGCCGCCAAGGCCGCCAAGCCCACCGGCGAGTTCCCGGTCTTCCTCGACTACCAGGACGACGTCCTGGAGGCGCTCACCAAGGCCGTCAGCACCGAGCTCGCCAAGGCGCTCACCATCGCCGGCAAGCAGGAGCGCGAGACGGAGCTGGACCGCATCAAGGAGATCGCGGCCGAGAAGCTGCTCCCGGCCTTCGAGGGCCGCGAGAAGGAGATCTCCGGTGCCTACCGCGCGCTGACCAAGAAGCTGGTCCGCGAGCGCGTCATCAAGGACAAGGTCCGCATCGACGGCCGCGGCGTCACGGACATCCGTACGCTCGCCGCCGAGGTCGAGGCGATCCCGCGCGTGCACGGCTCGGCGCTGTTCGAGCGTGGCGAGACCCAGATCCTGGGCGTCACCACCCTCAACATGCTCCGCATGGAGCAGCAGCTGGACACCCTCTCCCCGGTGACCCGCAAGCGCTACATGCACAACTACAACTTCCCGCCGTACTCCGTCGGTGAGACCGGCCGCGTGGGCTCGCCCAAGCGCCGCGAGATCGGCCACGGCGCGCTCGCCGAGCGCGCCATCGTGCCGGTGCTGCCCTCGCGCGAGGAGTTCCCCTACGCGATCCGCCAGGTCTCCGAGGCGCTGGGCTCCAACGGCTCGACGTCCATGGGCTCGGTCTGCGCCTCCACCATGTCGCTGCTGAACGCCGGTGTGCCGCTCAAGGCCGCCGTCGCCGGTATCGCCATGGGCCTGATCTCGCAGGAGATCGACGGCAAGACCCACTACGTCGCCCTCACCGACATCCTCGGTGCGGAGGACGCCTTCGGCGACATGGACTTCAAGGTCGCCGGCACCAAGCAGTTCGTGACCGCGCTCCAGCTCGACACCAAGCTGGACGGCATCCCCGCCTCCGTCCTGGCCGCCGCGCTGAAGCAGGCCCGTGACGCGCGTCTGCACATCCTGGACGTCATGAACGAGGCCATCGACGTCCCGGACGAGATGTCCCCGAACGCCCCGCGGATCATCACCGTCAAGATCCCGGTGGACAAGATCGGTGAGGTCATCGGCCCCAAGGGCAAGATGATCAACCAGATCCAGGAGGACACCGGCGCCGACATCACGATCGAGGACGACGGCACCATCTACATCGGTGCCCAGCAGGGTTCGCAGGCCGAGGCCGCCCGCGCCACGATCAACGCCATCGCCAACCCGACCATGCCGGAGGTCGGCGAGCGCTACCTGGGTACGGTCGTCAAGACCACCACCTTCGGTGCCTTCGTCTCCCTGATGCCGGGCAAGGACGGCCTGCTGCACATCTCGCAGATCCGCAAGCTGGCCGGCGGCAAGCGCGTCGAGAACGTCGAGGACGTCCTCGGCGTCGGCGCCAAGGTCCAGGTCGAGATCGCGGAGATCGACTCCCGCGGCAAGCTCTCCCTCGTCCCCGTCATCGAGGGCGAAGAAGACGAGAAGAAGGACGACGCCGCCAAGTGACGTCCCGTAGTTCCGTGACGACGGCCCGCCCCTCCTCGAAGGGGCGGGCCGTCGCCCGTACCCAAACACTCCTCCCGGGCACGAACGGCGTCGGCACCGTCCGCCGCACGGTCCTGCCCGGCGGGCTCCGGGTCGTCACCGAGACCCTGCCCTCCGTCCGGTCCGCCACCTTCGGGATCTGGGCCAACGTCGGCTCGCGCGACGAGACGCCCTCCCTGAACGGCGCGACGCACTACCTCGAACACCTCCTCTTCAAGGGCACCGGCAAGCGCAGCGCCCTCGACATCTCCTCCGCGATCGACGCGGTCGGCGGCGAGATGAACGCTTTCACGGCGAAGGAGTACACCTGCTACTACGCGCGGGTCCTGGACACCGACCTGCCGCTGGCCGTCGACGTCGTCTGCGACATGCTGACCGGCTCGCTGATCGCCTCCGAGGACGTCGACGCCGAACGCGGTGTGATCCTCGAGGAGATCGCCATGACGGAGGACGACCCGGGCGACTGCGTGCACGACCTGTTCGCGCACACGATGCTCGGCGACACCCCGCTCGGCCGCCCCGTCCTCGGCACCGTCGACACGGTCAACGCGCTGAACCGCGGCCAGATCGCCCGCTTCTACAAGAAGCACTACGACCCCACGCACCTCGTCGTCGCCGCCGCCGGCAACGTCGACCACGCCACGGTCGTACGCCAGGTCCGCAGGGCGTTCGAGCGCGCGGGCGCCCTGTCCCGCACCGACGCCGTCCCCACCGCCCCGCGCGCGGGGTCCCGCACCCTGCGCACGGCCGGCAAGGTCGACCTGCTCAACCGCAGGACCGAGCAGGCCCACGTAGTCCTCGGCATGCCGGGCCTCGCCAGGACCGACGAGCGCCGCTGGGCGCTGGGCGTCCTGAACACCGCCCTCGGCGGCGGCATGAGCTCCCGCCTCTTCCAGGAGGTCCGGGAGAAGCGCGGCCTCGCCTACAGCGTCTACTCGTACACCTCGGGCTTCGCGGACTGCGGCCTCTTCGGTGTCTACGCGGGCTGCAGGCCCAGCCAGGTGCACGACGTCCTGAAGATCTGCCGCGACGAACTCGACCGGGTGGCGAGCGACGGCCTGGACGACGAGGAGATCAGCCGAGCCGTCGGCCAGCTCTCCGGTTCCACCGTGCTCGGGCTCGAGGACACCGGCGCGCTGATGAACCGCATCGGCAAGAGCGAACTGTGCTGGGGCGAGCAGATGTCGGTCGACGACATGCTGGCCAGTATCGCCGCAGTCACCCCGGACGAGGTCCGTGCCGTGGCCGCGGACCTGCTCGGGCAGCGGCCCTCCCTCTCGGTCATCGGACCGCTCAAGGACAAGCAGGCCGACCGCCTCCACCTCGCGGTCTCCTGAATCCCCGGACGGTCCCCCCACCTCCCAAAGGAAAGAGCACATGAGCAAGCTGCGCGTGGCCGTTCTCGGCGCCAAGGGGCGCATCGGTTCCGAGGCCGTACGGGCCGTCGAGGCAGCCGGTGACATGGAGCTGGTGGCCGCACTCGGCCGTGGCGACACACTGGACACCCTGGTGGACACCGGTGCCCAGGCGGTCGTCGAGCTGACCACTCCCGCATCGGTGATGGAGAACCTCGACTTCTGTGTCCGGCACGGCATCCACGCGGTCGTCGGAACCACCGGCTGGAACGACGAACGGCTCGCGCGGCTGAACACCTGGCTCGCCGGCTCGCCCGGGACCGGGGTGCTCATCGCGCCGAACTTCTCCATCGGCGCGGTCCTCACCATGAAGTTCGCGGAGCAGGCCGCCCGCTACTTCGAGTCCGTGGAGGTCATCGAGCTCCACCACCCGAACAAGGCGGACGCCCCCTCCGGCACCGCGCACCGGACCGCCCAGCTCATCGCCGAGGCCCGCGACGAGGCCGGACGCCCCCCGCAGCCGGACGCCACCGCCACGGCCCTGGACGGCGCCCGCGGCGCCGACGTCGACGGGGTCCCGGTCCACTCGGTCCGGCTGCGCGGGCTCCTCGCCCACCAGGAGGTCCTGCTCGGAGGCGAGGGCGAGACCCTCACCATCCGCCACGACTCCCTGCACCACAGCAGCTTCATGCCGGGCATCCTGCTCGGCACCCGCCGTGTGGTCACCACTCCCGGCCTCACCTTCGGCCTGGAACACTTCCTCGACCTGAACTGACTGGTCCACCCATGCGCGCAAAGATCACCTACGCCGTCACCGCCGCCGTCCTGGTCTTCTACTTCGTCCTGGCCGGCAGCCGCGGCGTCCTGCTCATCCGGCACGGCACCCTGCTCACCGTCACTTTCGGCGTGGCGGTGCTGATCCTGCCGCTGATCGGGGTCTGGTTCCTCTGGAAGAACACCCAGTTCGTCCGCAGGGCCAACGCCCTCGCCGCCGCACTGGACGCGGAGGGCGGTCTGCCCGTCGACGAACTGGAACGCACCCCCTCCGGGCGCATCGACCGGGCATCCGCCGACGCCGTGTTCGAGCGGCGGCGCGAGGAGACCGAGGACCACCCGGACGACTGGCGCTGCTGGTTCCGGCTGGCCGTCGCCTACCAGGACGCCCGGGACACCCCGCGCGCCCGCAAGGCGATGCAGCGAGCCATCGCCCTGCACGCGGACAAGCCGGTACGCGCCTGAGCGGCGCCGTACCGGCTTGCCGTGTGCAGGCGGGCCCGCCGAGCGGACCGCGTCAGCCGGCGCGGTACTCGGCGCCCCAGGCCTCGAGCGTGTCGGCGGCACGGTCGAAGGCCTCGGTGCGGGCCAGGAAGTCCGCGTTGTGATCGGTGAGCAGGGGCGTGGGCTGGCCGCCGCCCGTGCGCCGGACGATCAGGGCCTGGCCCTGGACCGTACGGGGCAGACCCAGCCACTTCACCGGCTGCTGGACCGTGCTCAGCGAGGCCACGCTGTTCCAGCGCACCGTGGTCGTACGGAAGAAACCGACCCGGCGCACCCCGTGCCGGCTCACCCAGGCGCCGGCCCGCAGCAGTCGCAGCGCGGCGGCGATCGCCACGGCGGCCACGACGAAGCACAGGGTGGCGCCGGACAGGGAACCGGCGAACGAGATGATCATCGCGGCCAGCAGGACGAACGACGCCAGCAGCAGCAGGGTGGCCGCGGCGGCGACCCGCCAGGGGCCGAGGCGGTAGGGACGCCGCCAGCTGTCATGGTCGTCGAACGGCAGCGCGACATCCTCCGCGCTCGCGTCGAATGCGCGGTCGGCCGTCAGGAAGGGCAGGGGCACGACTGATCCTCACTCACAAGCACGCTCGATTGCTGTGCCCGGTGAGGCTACCGATGAGCCCCCCGGCCGACCACTCCAGGGGGCCCGTACGGGTCAGCGGTGTTGCGACGCCTCGGAGGTCTGGCTGTGCGAAGGCGTCCGATCGGCGTCGAGAGCCGGCAGACCGAAGAGCAGGGACGCGGCGAGACCGGCGACGAGGGTGAGACCCACGAGGGACCGGCCGGCCAGCTGGGAGACGCTGGCGCGCTCGCGGGGCGGCGGGGTGACATTGCTGCGGAACCGCTCGGACTCGGCGACGAACGAGAACGGGACGGCTTCACGCCGGCGGAACATGAGGCGACTCTCCTTGGCTTCGTAAAAAGTGCTGCTGATGAGTCAGACGTACGAAAGCCCCGATCGGTGCCCCGAATCGCCGGGCGGGCGAAGAAATCCCGCGAACGGACAGGGGCCGTCCGGGTACCGGGGCGGTCACGGGCGCCCGCGCCGCGCCCGTAGAGTGGACGCGCCCGTGCGATGCCATTGGAAGGACCCCGCCGGTGACCGACACCCCCGAGCCCACGAAGGCCCACTTCCGCGACGATGTCACCGTTGACCTGGTGAAATCGGCTGCCGCCGACTCCGACGTGCTTTTCGCCGCGCGCGTCTCCACGGCGGGCGAACAGTCCCTGGAAGAGATCACCAAGGACCCCGAGCGGTCCAAGGGGCTCATCAACTACCTGATGCGGGACCGGCACGGCAGCCCGTTCGAGCACAACTCGATGACCTTCTTCATCAGCGCCCCGATCTTCGTCTTCCGCGAGTTCATGCGGCACCGGGTCGGCTGGTCCTACAACGAGGAATCAGGCCGTTACCGGGAGCTCGAACCGGTCTTCTACACGCCCGGCGAGTCCCGCAAGCTCATCCAGCGGGGCCGTCCCGGAAAGTACGAGTTCGTCGAGGGCACCCCGGAACAGCACGCGCTCACCACCCGTGTGATGGAGGACTCCTACCGCCAGGCGTACGAGGCGTACCAGGAGATGCTGGCCGCGGGCGTCGCCCGCGAGGTCGCCCGCTCGGTCCTGCCCGTCGGGCTGTTCTCCACGATGTACGCCACCTGCAACGCCCGCTCGCTCATGCATTTCCTCGGCCTGCGGACCCAGCACGAACTGGCCAGGGTCCCCTCCTTCCCGCAGCGCGAGATCGAGATGGTCGGCGAACAGATGGAGCAGCACTGGGCGCGGCTCATGCCGCTGACTTATGCGGCCTTCAACAAAAATGGACGGGTGGCCCCGTAAGTGGTGTCCGTATTGCGACGTTTCGAGAAGTTCATCTAGGCTGATCAAACGGACCCGGCACTGCTTGAACCCCCGAGCAGGCAGTGCCGGGCTCCTCTTCTCCGGTCCCCCGAGGGGGCGCGGCGCTCCGAGCAACGAGTAGCGTGTTACCCATGGCTCCGATCTCCACTCCGCAGACCCCCTTCGGGCGGGTCCTCACCGCTATGGTCACGCCCTTCACGGCGGACGGTGCACTCGACCTCGACGGCGCCCAGCGGCTCGCCACCCATCTGGTGGACGCAGGCAACGACGGCCTGGTCGTCAACGGCACCACCGGCGAGTCCCCGACCACCAGCGACGCGGAGAAAGACCGGCTCGTACGAGCGGTACTCGAAGCCGTCGGAGACCGGGCCCACGTCGTCGCCGGCATCGGCACCAACGACACCCGGCACAGCATCGAACTGGCCCGTACCGCGGAGCGCTCCGGCGCCCACGGCCTTCTGGCGGTCACCCCCTACTACAACAAGCCGCCGCAGGAAGGGCTCCTGCGCCACTTCAGCGCCATCGCGGACTCCACCGGACTCCCGGTGATGCTGTACGACATCCCCGGGCGCAGCGGTGTGCCGATCGACACGGAGACGCTCGTACGGCTCGCCGAGCACCCCCGGATCGTCGCCAACAAGGACGCCAAGGGAGACCTGGGGCGCGCCAGCTGGGCCATCGCCCAGTCCGGTCTCGCCTGGTACTCCGGCGACGACATGCTCAACCTCCCCCTCCTGTCGGTCGGCGCCATCGGCTTCGTCTCGGTCGTCGGCCATGTCGTCACCCCCGACCTGCGCGCGCTCATCGAGGCGCACCTCGGCGGCGACGTGCAGAAGGCCACCGAGATCCACCAGAAGCTGCTTCCCGTCTTCACCGGGATGTTCCGTACCCAGGGTGTGATCACAGCCAAGGCCGCGCTCACCCTCCAGGGTCTGCCCGCCGGCCCGCTCAGGCTGCCCCTGGTCGAACTCACCGCGCAGGAGACGGCCCAGCTCAAGATCGATCTGGCTGCCGGCGGGGTACAGCTGTAACCACGGACTTCACAACTGAATACGCGAGAGATCGCGACGGAAAAACCTGATCAGACAACAGCAAGTGCACGAATGACATGCGCGCCACGTGCCCTCCGCGGTACGTGGCGTGTGTGGTAAGGAGAGTCTTTTGAGTCATCCGCACCCTGAACTCGGTACCCCGCCGAAGCTCCCGAAGGGCGGTCTGCGGGTCACCCCGCTCGGCGGCCTGGGGGAGATCGGCCGCAACATGACGGTCTTCGAGTACGGCGGCCGCCTGCTCATCGTCGACTGCGGCGTGCTCTTCCCCGAGGAGGAGCAGCCCGGTATCGACCTGATCCTGCCCGACTTCACCACCATCCGGGACCGCCTGGACGACGTCGAGGGCATCGTCCTCACGCACGGCCACGAGGACCACATCGGTGGTGTCCCCTATCTGCTCCGGCTGAAGCCGGACATCCCGCTCATCGGCTCCAAGCTCACCCTCGCGCTCATCGAGGCGAAGCTCCAGGAGCACCGGATCCGTCCCTACACCCTGGAGGTGGTGGAGGGGCAGCGGGAGCGCATCGGCCTCTTCGACTGCGAGTTCATCGCGGTCAACCACTCCATCCCGGACGCGCTGGCGGTCGCCATCCGCACCCCGGCCGGCCTGGCGGTGGCCACCGGCGACTTCAAGATGGACCAGCTCCCGCTGGACGGCCGCCTCACCGACCTGCACGCCTTCGCGCGGCTGAGCGAGGAGGGCATCGACCTGCTGCTCTCCGATTCGACCAACGCCGAGGTCCCGGGCTTCGTCCCGCCGGAGCGGGACATCTCCAACGTGCTGCGCACGGTCTTCGCGACCGCCCAGAAGCGCATCATCGTGGCCAGCTTCGCCAGCCACGTCCACCGCATCCAGCAGATCCTGGACGCCGCCCACGAGTACGGGCGCAGGGTCGCCTTCGTGGGGCGCTCCATGGTCCGGAACATGGGCATCGCCCGTGACCTGGGCTATCTGAAGGTCCCCGCCGGTCTCGTCGTGGACGTCAGGACGCTGGACGACCTGCCGGACGACGAAGTGGTGCTGGTCTGCACGGGTTCCCAGGGCGAGCCGATGGCGGCCCTCTCCCGGATGGCCAACCGGGACCACCAGATCCGGATCGTGCCGGGTGACACGGTGATCCTGGCGTCGTCCCTGATCCCGGGCAACGAGAACGCGGTCTACCGCGTGATCAACGGCCTGACGCGCTGGGGCGCCAACGTCGTCCACAAGGGCAACGCGAAGGTCCACGTCTCGGGCCACGCCTCGGCCGGCGAGCTGCTGTACTTCTACAACATCTGCAAGCCGAAGAACCTGATGCCGGTACACGGCGAATGGCGCCACCTGCGGGCCAACGCCGAGCTCGGCGCGCTGACCGGAGTGCCGAAGGACCACATCGTCATCGCGGAGGACGGCGTGGTCGTCGACCTCGTCGACGGCAAGGCGAAGATCGTCGGCAAGGTCCAGGCCGGTTATGTGTACGTCGACGGCCTCTCGGTCGGCGACGTCACGGAGACCTCCCTCAAGGACCGCCGCATCCTCGGCGACGAGGGGATCATCTCGGTCTTCATCGTGGTCGACAGCTCCTCCGGCAAGATCGTGGGCGGCCCGCACATCCAGGCCCGCGGCTCGGGCATCGACGACGGCGCGTTCACCGCTGTCGTGCCCAAGGTCGAGGAGGCTCTCAACAAGTCGGCGCAGGACGGGGTGATGGAGCCGCACCAGCTCCAGCAGCTGGTCCGCCGCACGGTGGGCAAGTGGGTCTCCGACACCTACCGCCGGCGCCCGATGATCCTTCCGGTGGTCGTCGAGGTCTGACCCGTCAGCCCGTGACCTGGAGCGGGGCACCTCGATTTGCATCGGGGCGCCCCGCTCCAGTACGTTTGCGGCTCCGCCTGAACGGGAAGCGCCGCACGCTGTCGTGCGCGCACACACCCCGAGCGGGACGGGAATTCCGACTCAGAAACTCTGATAAAGTCGGGTCAGCCGAAAGGCAAAGGCCGATCCACAGGCCATCGGATTCAAATTCCGGACCGGAAACGGAACGGAAAACGGATCTGGTAAGGTTGGAATCGCCGGAAAGGGAAAGCGCGAAAGCGTGGGACCGGGAAGGCGAGTGCAGGAATCCCGCTTCGGCCGGGAATCGGACACGGAAGAGTCTGATAGAGTCGGAAACGCAAGAACGAAGGGAAGCGCCCGGAGGGCCCGGTGAGACGGGACCGAAGGAAGCGTCCGTTCCTTGAGAACTCAACAGCGTGCCAAAAGTCAACGCCAGATATGTTGATACCCCGGCCTGCTTCGGCAGGTTGGTGGTTCCTTTGAAAAGACCTGCCCGGTCCGGAACTTTTCCGGATGCGGTCAGGCACACACAGCGAGGACGCTGTGAACGACCGGTCATATTCCGACCTGGTCGTTCCGCTCTCGTGGTGTTCATCCCGATCACGGGAAAACATTCACGGAGAGTTTGATCCTGGCTCAGGACGAACGCTGGCGGCGTGCTTAACACATGCAAGTCGAACGATGAAGCCCTTCGGGGTGGATTAGTGGCGAACGGGTGAGTAACACGTGGGCAATCTGCCCTTCACTCTGGGACAAGCCCTGGAAACGGGGTCTAATACCGGATAATACTCTGTCCCGCATGGGACGGGGTTGAAAGCTCCGGCGGTGAAGGATGAGCCCGCGGCCTATCAGCTTGTTGGTGGGGTGATGGCCTACCAAGGCGACGACGGGTAGCCGGCCTGAGAGGGCGACCGGCCACACTGGGACTGAGACACGGCCCAGACTCCTACGGGAGGCAGCAGTGGGGAATATTGCACAATGGGCGAAAGCCTGATGCAGCGACGCCGCGTGAGGGATGACGGCCTTCGGGTTGTAAACCTCTTTCAGCAGGGAAGAAGCGAAAGTGACGGTACCTGCAGAAGAAGCGCCGGCTAACTACGTGCCAGCAGCCGCGGTAATACGTAGGGCGCAAGCGTTGTCCGGAATTATTGGGCGTAAAGAGCTCGTAGGCGGCTTGTCACGTCGGATGTGAAAGCCCGGGGCTTAACCCCGGGTCTGCATTCGATACGGGCTAGCTAGAGTGTGGTAGGGGAGATCGGAATTCCTGGTGTAGCGGTGAAATGCGCAGATATCAGGAGGAACACCGGTGGCGAAGGCGGATCTCTGGGCCATTACTGACGCTGAGGAGCGAAAGCGTGGGGAGCGAACAGGATTAGATACCCTGGTAGTCCACGCCGTAAACGTTGGGAACTAGGTGTTGGCGACATTCCACGTCGTCGGTGCCGCAGCTAACGCATTAAGTTCCCCGCCTGGGGAGTACGGCCGCAAGGCTAAAACTCAAAGGAATTGACGGGGGCCCGCACAAGCAGCGGAGCATGTGGCTTAATTCGACGCAACGCGAAGAACCTTACCAAGGCTTGACATATACCGGAAAGCGCCAGAGATGGTGCCCCCCTTGTGGTCGGTATACAGGTGGTGCATGGCTGTCGTCAGCTCGTGTCGTGAGATGTTGGGTTAAGTCCCGCAACGAGCGCAACCCTTGTTCTGTGTTGCCAGCATGCCCTTCGGGGTGATGGGGACTCACAGGAGACTGCCGGGGTCAACTCGGAGGAAGGTGGGGACGACGTCAAGTCATCATGCCCCTTATGTCTTGGGCTGCACACGTGCTACAATGGCCGGTACAATGAGCTGCGAAGTCGTGAGGCGGAGCGAATCTCAAAAAGCCGGTCTCAGTTCGGATTGGGGTCTGCAACTCGACCCCATGAAGTCGGAGTTGCTAGTAATCGCAGATCAGCATTGCTGCGGTGAATACGTTCCCGGGCCTTGTACACACCGCCCGTCACGTCACGAAAGTCGGTAACACCCGAAGCCGGTGGCCCAACCCCTTGTGGGAGGGAGCTGTCGAAGGTGGGACTGGCGATTGGGACGAAGTCGTAACAAGGTAGCCGTACCGGAAGGTGCGGCTGGATCACCTCCTTTCTAAGGAGCACTTCTTACCAGGCCGGTTTTCCGGTTTGGTCAGGGGCCATTTCGTCGGCAGATGTTCGACGGTGGTTGCTCATGGGTGGAACGTTGACTATTCGGCACGGCTGGTCTGGTTTCTGTTAGTACTGCTTCGGCGTGGAACACGGGGAATGGGCTGGTCGGGTCGGGCGCGCTGTTGGGTGTCTGAAGGTACGGCCGTGATGGTCGCCTTCGGTTGCCGGCCCCAGTGCACTCGTCCGTGAGGACGGGGTGATGGGTGGCTGGTCGTTGTTTGAGAACTGCACAGTGGACGCGAGCATCTGTGGCCAAGTTTTTAAGGGCGCACGGTGGATGCCTTGGCACCAGGAACCGATGAAGGACGTGGGAGGCCACGATAGTCCCCGGGGAGCTGTCAACCGAGCTTTGATCCGGGGGTTTCCGAATGGGGAAACCCGGCAGTCGTCATGGGCTGTCACCCGCTGCTGAACACATAGGCAGTGTGGAGGGAACGAGGGGAAGTGAAACATCTCAGTACCCTCAGGAAGAGAAAACAACCGTGATTCCGGGAGTAGTGGCGAGCGAAACCGGATGAGGCCAAACCGTATGCGTGTGATACCCGGCAGGGGTTGCGCATGCGGGGTTGTGGGAGTTCTCTTTCACAGTCTGCCGGCTGTGAGACGAGTCAGAAACCGTTGATGTAGGCGAAGGACATGCGAAAGGTCCGGCGTAGAGGGTAAGACCCCCGTAGCTGAAACATTGACGGCTCGTTTGAGAACCACCCAAGTAGCACGGGGCCCGAGAAATCCCGTGTGAATCTGGCGGGACCACCCGCTAAGCCTAAATATTCCCTGGTGACCGATAGCGGATAGTACCGTGAGGGAATGGTGAAAAGTACCGCGGGAGCGGAGTGAAATAGTACCTGAAACCGTGTGCCTACAAGCCGTGGGAGCGTCGCGCATCGAGCTTGCTCGGTGCGTCGTGACTGCGTGCCTTTTGAAGAATGAGCCTGCGAGTTAGCGGTGTGTAGCGAGGTTAACCCGTGTGGGGAAGCCGTAGCGAAAGCGAGTCCGAACAGGGCGTTTGAGTTGCACGCTCTAGACCCGAAGCGGAGTGATCTAGCCATGGGCAGGTTGAAGCGGAGGTAAGACTTCGTGGAGGACCGAACCCACCAGGGTTGAAAACCTGGGGGATGACCTGTGGTTAGGGGTGAAAGGCCAATCAAACTCCGTGATAGCTGGTTCTCCCCGAAATGCATTTAGGTGCAGCGTCGTGTGTTTCTTGCCGGAGGTAGAGCACTGGATAGGCGATGGGCCCTACCGGGTTACTGACCTTAGCCAAACTCCGAATGCCGGTAAGTGAGAGCGCGGCAGTGAGACTGTGGGGGATAAGCTCCATGGTCGAGAGGGAAACAGCCCAGAGCATCGACTAAGGCCCCTAAGCGTACGCTAAGTGGGAAAGGATGTGGAGTCGCAGAGACAACCAGGAGGTTGGCTTAGAAGCAGCCACCCTTGAAAGAGTGCGTAATAGCTCACTGGTCAAGTGATTCCGCGCCGACAATGTAGCGGGGCTCAAGCGTACCGCCGAAGTCGTGTCATTCATACACATAGGGCCAACGCCTGTATGGATGGGTAGGGGAGCGTCGTGTGCCGGGTGAAGCAGCCGCGGAAGCGAGTTGTGGACGGTTCACGAGTGAGAATGCAGGCATGAGTAGCGATACACACGTGAGAAACGTGTGCGCCGATTGACTAAGGGTTCCTGGGTCAAGCTGATCTGCCCAGGGTAAGTCGGGACCTAAGGCGAGGCCGACAGGCGTAGTCGATGGACAACCGGTTGATATTCCGGTACCCGCTTTGAAACGCCCAGTACTGAATCAGGCGATGCTAAGTCCGTGAAGCCGGCCCGATCTCTTCGGAGTTGAGGGTAGTGGTGGAGCCGATGAACCAGACTTGTAGTAGGTAAGCGATGGGGTGACGCAGGAAGGTAGTCCAGCCCGGGCGGTGGTTGTCCCGGGGTAAGGGTGTAGGCCGTGTGGTAGGCAAATCCGTCACACGTTAAGGCTGAGACCTGATGCCGAGCCGATTGTGGTGAAGTGGATGATCCTATGCTGTCGAGAAAAGCCTCTAGCGAGTTTCATGGCGGCCCGTACCCTAAACCGACTCAGGTAGTCAGGTAGAGAATACCGAGGCGTTCGGGTGAACTATGGTTAAGGAACTCGGCAAAATGCCCCCGTAACTTCGGGAGAAGGGGGGCCATCACTGGTGAGGGAACTTGCTTCCTGAGCTGGGGGTGGCCGCAGAGACCAGCGAGAAGCGACTGTTTACTAAAAACACAGGTCCGTGCGAAGCCGTAAGGCGATGTATACGGACTGACGCCTGCCCGGTGCTGGAACGTTAAGGGGACCGGTTAGTGCACTTTCGGGTGTGCGAAGCTGAGAACTTAAGCGCCAGTAAACGGCGGTGGTAACTATAACCATCCTAAGGTAGCGAAATTCCTTGTCGGGTAAGTTCCGACCTGCACGAATGGCGTAACGACTTCTCGACTGTCTCAACCATAGGCCCGGTGAAATTGCACTACGAGTAAAGATGCTCGTTTCGCGCAGCAGGACGGAAAGACCCCGGGACCTTTACTATAGTTTGATATTGGTGTTCGGTTCGGCTTGTGTAGGATAGGTGGGAGACTTTGAAGCGGCCACGCCAGTGGTTGTGGAGTCGTCGTTGAAATACCACTCTGGTCGTGCTGGATGTCTAACCTGGGTCCGTGATCCGGATCAGGGACAGTGTCTGATGGGTAGTTTAACTGGGGCGGTTGCCTCCTAAAGAGTAACGGAGGCGCCCAAAGGTTCCCTCAGCCTGGTTGGCAATCAGGTGTTGAGTGTAAGTGCACAAGGGAGCTTGACTGTGAGACCGACGGGTCGAGCAGGGACGAAAGTCGGGACTAGTGATCCGGCAGTGGCTTGTGGAAGCGCTGTCGCTCAACGGATAAAAGGTACCCCGGGGATAACAGGCTGATCTTCCCCAAGAGTCCATATCGACGGGATGGTTTGGCACCTCGATGTCGGCTCGTCGCATCCTGGGGCTGGAGTCGGTCCCAAGGGTTGGGCTGTTCGCCCATTAAAGCGGTACGCGAGCTGGGTTTAGAACGTCGTGAGACAGTTCGGTCCCTATCCGCTGTGCGCGTAGGAATATTGAGAAGGGCTGTCCCTAGTACGAGAGGACCGGGACGGACGAACCTCTGGTGTGCCAGTTGTCCTGCCAAGGGCATGGCTGGTTGGCTACGTTCGGAAAGGATAACCGCTGAAAGCATCTAAGCGGGAAGCCTGCTTCGAGATGAGTGTTCCCACCACCTTGAGTGGTTAAGGCTCCCAGTAGACGACTGGGTTGATAGGCCAGATGTGGAAGCCCGGTAACGGGTGGAGCTGACTGGTACTAATAGGCCGAGGGCTTGTCCTCAGTTGCTCGCGTCCACTGTGTTGGTTCTGAAATAACGAACGGCCGTGTTGTTGTCCGGTGTTGGTTAATTTCATAGTGTTTCGGTGGTCATTGCGTTAGGGAAACGCCCGGTTACATTCCGAACCCGGAAGCTAAGCCTTTCAGCGCCGATGGTACTGCAGGGGGGACCCTGTGGGAGAGTAGGACGCCGCCGAACAATTATTCCGGGGAAGCCCCGCACCTTTTGGTGCGGGGCTTTTCTGCGTTCACCACCGGAAACCGCGGCCGAGCGCGCTCCGCCCTGCCCCATGGCGGCCCGCCCGGAGCCGGCCGGACCGGAGCAGGCAAAACAACATGCCGCAACCGGCGGGCGGAGCTCGTGAAGACGCCTCCAGGAAGCAGTCGGCACCGGGTCGCTCCCCAGGAGGGACTCCCGCGGAAGACTTCCGGCAGATGGTTATGCACAGCCCTCCGGACAGGGTATGCTTTACCTCGTTGCCGCAAGAGGCAGCAAGGCCCCAATAGCTCAGTCGGTAGAGCGTCTCCATGGTAAGGAGAAGGTCTGCGGTTCGATTCCGCATTGGGGCTCGTACAAAAGAAAGGCCCACGCCTATGGCGTGGGCCTTTCTTCGTATGAGGAAAAGCCCGTCTGGTGGCCGACTGCCACCGCTACGATCAGCACATGGCAGTCGCAGTCACCAAGTAGCTCCGGAGTGCCGTCCCACGGCCCGCCCCGCCCGGCCAGACCCCGCGGGGGCTTGTTAGCCGTGCCCGTCGGCACAGAAGCGTCTTTACGACCTCCTGGTCGTGATGTCCCGCTCTCTGGAGTACCCACTTCGTGAACACCCTTCCCGGGGCGCGAGCCTTTTCCCGTGCCGACCGCCGTACGCCGGCTCTCGCACTGCTCTCCCTCCTCCAGTTCCTCATCGCCCTCGACGTCACCGTCGTGAACGTGGCGCTGCCGTCCATCGGCGAGCGGTTCCATGCCTCCGCCGCCTCCCTCTCCTGGGTCGTCACCGGCTACACACTGGTCGGAGGCGGACTTCTGCTGCTCGGCGGCAGGATCACCGATCTCCTGGGCAGGCGCAGGATGTTCCTGCTCGGTGCCGGCCTCTTCGCACTCGCCTCCCTCACCGCAGGAGCGGCGCCCACCCTCCCCGTCCTGGTCCTCGCCCGGTTCGCCCAAGGGGCCGGTGAGGCCCTCGCGTCCCCCGCCGCCATGTCACTGATCGCGTTGCTCTTCCCCGCGCCCGCCGAACGTGCCAAGGCGCTCGGCGTCTGGGGTGTCATCTCCTCCGGTGGGCTCGTCGCCGGTGTGCTGCTCTCCGGATTCATCACCGAACTGCTGCACTGGCGCTGGATCTTCGGCATCAACGTGCCGCTCGCCGCCGGGGTGCTGCTGCTCGCACCGAAGCTGCTGCCGGCCGACGGCCCGCGCGCTCACGCGGGGCGTCTCGACCTGCCCGGCGCGGCCCTGCTGACCGCAGGCCCGCTCTGCCTCGTCCACGGAGTGATGGAAGCGGCGCCCCACACGATCACGGCAGGAGTGCTGCTGCTCGCCGCCTTCGTCGTCGTGGAAGCACGCACCCGGCACCCCCTCATGCCGCTCTCCCTCCTCACCCACCGCGTCAGGGCCGTCGCCAACGGCGTGACCGCCCTGCTGAGCGCGGCACTGTCCACCGCCTTCTTCCTCCTCACGCTGTACATGCAGGACGTGATGGGCCTGGGGCCGCTTCGGACGGGGCT
Source organism: Streptomyces nitrosporeus (assembly GCF_008704555.1). NCBI lineage: Bacteria > Bacillati > Actinomycetota > Actinomycetes > Kitasatosporales > Streptomycetaceae > Streptomyces > Streptomyces nitrosporeus. The sequence goes on along the minus strand of NZ_CP023702.1, from coordinate 1,858,267 downwards.
CGCCTTCCTGCCGTTCTGCGCGGTGCTCCTCCTCGCCGTCTCCCGGGTCGCCCGCCTCGTCGAAGCGTTCGGTACGAAGTACACGGCACTGACCGGACTGGCGTGCACCGCCGCAGGCCTCGCCTGGCTGGCCCGGCTGCCCGGCCAGGGCGCCTACGCCCTCGACGTCCTGCCGGGCATGACCGGAATCGCCGCAGGCATGGGCATCGGACTGGTCGCCCTCCAGAACGCGGCACTGTCCGGGGTCACCGACCACGACGCGGGGACCGCTGCGGGCATCCAGCGCTCCGTCGACCAGCTGGGCGGCTCCCTCGGCCTCGCCGTGCTGGTAGGGCTCTCCATGGGCCCGGGAGACGCCGGGGGGTTCCGTACCGCCTTCCTCCACGCGACGGCCGCAGTGGCGGCCGCGGCCGTGCTCCTGCTCCTCGCCGCACGGGACGGCGGGGCGGCTGACGACCGGGCGGACCCGGGGGACCGGGGGTGACCGGAGGGGCCGCACCGCCCGGAACAGGCGGTACGGCCCCTCACCCGCACCACCCGGGTGCCTCCGTCCGTAGCGGAGACATCCGGGGAACACTCAGAAGTCCTGCGGCTCCGGCACCCGCATCGCGAGGATCGCCATGTCGTCGGAGGCGGGCTCCGCGGCGAAGCGCTCCACCGCCCGAAGGATGCGGCCCGCCACCGCACCGGCCGTCAGGCCCGTGCACGTGGAAAGCACCTCCGCCAGACCGTCGTCACCCAGCATGCGGGTGCCCTCCCGGCGTTCGGTCACCCCGTCGGTCACACACAGGAGCACGTCGCCGGGCTCCAGGACGACCTCCTGCTCGTACAGCTCCAGGTCGTCCATCACCCCCAGCAGCGGCTGCGGTTCGGCCGCCGCCTCCACGGAGCCGTCCTGACGCAGCCGCAGCGGCAGAGGATGGCCCGCGCACACCACCTTCAGCAGTGCGCTGCCGTCCTCCTGCGGCCACAACTCGCCGTACAGCAAGGTGAGGAAGCGGCTCCGGGCCCCCTCGTCGAGGATGGCCGCGTTCAGCCGCTCCAGGACCGCGGGACCGCCGAGACCCTCGCGGGCCAGCAGACGCAGGGCATGCCGGGCCAGGCCCGTGACGGCGGCGGCCTCCGGGCCCGTACCGCAGACGTCGCCGATGGCGAAACCGTAGGAACCGTCGCTGATGGGGAAGACGTCGTAGAAGTCGCCGCCCACCTCGTTGCCCTCGCCGGCCGCACGGTAGATCACGTCGATCTCGACGTTGGGCACATCAGGAGTGCCGGGCGGCAGCAGACTGCGCTGCAGGGACTGGCTGATGGCCATGCGCTCCGAATACAGCCGGGCGTTGTCCAGTGCCAGCGCCGCACGGCGCGACAGGTCCTCGGCCAGTTCCAGGATCTCCTGGCGGAAATGGTCGTCGGCCGGCTTGCCCAGGGTGAGCATGCCGATCACCCGGTTCCTCGCCACCAGCGGCAGGACCACCGTCTCGCCGCCCACCGCCGACGCCGTCGCCAGCGTCGTCCGTGCCGCCGCCCCCATGCTCAGCGGCGCGTCCCGGGCCAGCGTGCGGGTGGAGACCCGCAGAGCGGCCTCCTGGGCCGCCCTGGCCGGCGCGGGCCACACCCGGGCCCCCGGGGTCGGGACAGGGTCCGGAGGAGCGATGGAGGACAGCAGGTCCTTCAAGCCGTCGATGCGCTCCTCGTCCTCGTGCAGCACAAAGGAGAGAAACGGCTCCGCGTACGGATCCGCGATCGTGTACACGGCGCACCAGGTGGCCAGCGTCGGCACCGTCATCTGGGCCATCAGCGCCAGCGTCTGGTCCCGGTCCAGCGTGCCGGCCAGCAGATCGGACGCCTCCACGAGGAAGGACAGCGACCCCCGGCGCAGCCGCTCCAGCTCACCCAGCCTCGCCGACTCCACGGCCAGCGCGATGCGGTCGGCGGCGAACTGGAGGCGCAGCGCCTCCTCGTTGGTGTAGCGGCCCGCGGACTCCGCGGCGACCCCCAGCGAACCGGTCAGCCGGCCCTCGACCTTGAGCGGCACCGTCACGACCGAACGCATACCGGTGTCCACGAGCAGCGGTACCGACCCGGGGACGACCGTCAGGTCCTCGTGGACCGCGGGCATCCGCGCCGACTGGTAACGGCCGGCGCCCGCCTCCACCGGGACCCGGGCGAAGCGCTGCCGGGCCGAGGGAAGACCGGTCGTCGCCCGGACCTCCAGCTCCGTCTCGTCGTCGGTGGCCAGCAGCAGGAACGCCGCGTCACCGTCCAGCATGTCCCGCGCCCGCTCGACCGTGCGCTGGAGCAGGCCGTCGAGATCGTCGGGAGCGGGGGAACCGATGAAGACCTCGAAGGGGTCCACGGCCCGGCGGTCGGCCGACGCGTCGGAGACCGGGGCCCGCACCGGGCTCTGCAGCACCGCGCGTTCGTAGTCGCGGACCAGCAGGCACACGGTCGACGGTTCGCCCTGGGTGTCCCGGACCCTGAGGTGTGAGGCGTACACCGGGATGACCCGGCCGTCGGCCCCGCGGATGCCGTAACTCCCCTCCCAGCGGGAGAGCCGCAGGGCGTCGGCGATACCGGTGTCGGTGCCGGGGGTGTGCGGCCAGGCGACGAGGTCGGTGAGCTGCTTACCGGTGACCTGCTCCGCGGTGTGGCCGAAGAGGAACACGGCGTCGTCGTTCCAGGCGGCGACGGCCCCCGCGCTGTCGGTCTGGACGACCGCCACGCGTACGCGCTCGTCGGCCACGGGGAGAAGCGCCGTGGGCAGCACCGGCCCGGCCGAGCGGATCCCCACCGGGCGTTCGGGGAGGTCCAGCTGGAACCAGACGTGCTTGTGCTCCGGGGTGTACTCGACGCCCCAGCGGGAGGCGAGGGCGGCGCAGAGCAGGAGCCCCCTGCCGCCCTCCCGGTCGGGGCTGCCGAAGTCCAGGCCGGAGGACTGGAGCGGGATCTCCCGCTCCGGATAGTGGTCGGACACCTCGACGCGCACCCCGTCCTCGGTGCGCAGGCACAGCACGTCGGCCGCCGTGCCGGCGTGCACGACGGCGTTGGTGACCAGTTCACTGGTCAGCACGACGGCATCGTCGACGACCTCGTCGTACCCCCAGCCCTGCAAGGTGTCGCGGACGAAGGCGCGGGCGGTCGCCACCGAGCGTCCGACCGGATCGAAGGTGGCAGCCGCACGCGCGGTGATCACAGCACTCCCCATTTGGTGTCTCGTCGCTTCCCCGAGTCCTGTGCCCGTTTCTCGCCGCTTCGATACGCCTGCCAGGCTAGACGCTCGCCCGCCGGGCCGGTACGCGAGGGCGTACCGGCCCGGTGCGCCGGGCGTACGACCGTGCACTCCCGGTGAGGGAACAGGGGCAACCGCGGGATGCCGCCCCCCGTCTGCTTCCGGCCTGGTACGTTTCAACGATTTGACGTCCGCATAGTCACCCGTCGACGGTGTGCTGTGACGGTGAGCCGAAGCGGAAGTGGGCAGCATTCCCGCGGAGGCCCTCGACTCGGGCCCGAGGCATCGGCCCGACCAGGACAACGGTTTGAGCGAACGGTCGACCCTGCGGGAGGGACACGGTGGATTCTGGCGTGGCGGCGCGGGGTTCAGGAACGCGTACCAGAGGCGGACAGCCCGTGAAGAAACAGCGCCATGGAACCGTCGAGGTGGACGCGGCGGCTCTGAACAGACTGCTGGCGGGTCTCGTCGCGATGCGCGACGGCAACTTCCGCAGGCGGCTGACCGTCTCCGGCGACGGCGTACTGCCGGAGATCGCGGCGGTCTTCAACGAGGTCGCCGACCGCAATCTCCACCTCACGGGTGAACTGGCCCGGGTGCGCCGTGTGGTCGGCCGTGAGGGCAAGCTCACCGAGCGGCTGGAGACCGGTGCCTGCGAGGGCTCATGGGCCGCCGCGGTCGACGCGGCCAACGAGCTCGTCGACGACCTCGCCCGGCCGGTGTCCGAGGTGGGGCGGGTGCTCTCGGCGGTCGCCGACGGCGATCTCGAACAGCGGATGGAACTGCGGACCCACACGGCCGACGAGACCGTACGGCCGCTGCGCGGGGAGTTCCTCAAGGTCGCCCGTACGGTCAACAACCTGGTCGACCAGCTGTCCGCGTTCACCGAGCAGGTGACGCGCGTCGCCGTCGAGGTGGGCACCGAGGGCAAGCTGGGCGGGCAGGCCCAGGTACGCGGCATGTCCGGGTCCTGGAAGGACCTCACGGACTCCGTGAACACCATGGCGTACCGGCTGACCGCGCAGGTGCGTGACATCGCGCTGGTGACGACCGCCGTCGCCAAGGGGGACCTGTCGCGGAAGGTCACCGTCCATGTGGCCGGTGAGATGCTCCAGCTGAAGAACACCGTCAACACGATGGTCGACCAGCTGTCGTCGTTCTCCTCCGAGGTGACCCGGGTGGCCCGCGAGGTCGGCACCGAGGGCGAACTGGGCGGCCAGGCGACCGTGCCGGGGGTGGCCGGGGTCTGGAAGGACCTCACCGACTCCGTCAACACGATGGCGGGGAACCTGACCTCGCAGGTGCGCGGTATCGCCGAGGTGACGACCGCCGTCGCCAACGGGGACCTGACGCAGAAGGTCACGGTGAGCGCCCGGGGCGAGGTCGCCCAGCTCGCCGAGACGATCAACCAGATGACCGAGACGCTCCGCACCTTCGCCGACGAGGTGACGCGTGTGGCCAGCGAGGTCGGCGGCGAGGGGCTGCTGGGCGGCCAGGCCCAGGTGCCGGGGGCCGCGGGCACGTGGAAGGACCTCACCGACTCGGTGAACACGGTCTTCCGCAATCTCACGACACAGGTGCGGGACATCGCCCAGGTCACCACCGCCGTGGCCAGCGGTGACATGACGCAGAAGGTCACGGTCGATGTGGCCGGCGAGATGCTGGAGCTGAAGAACACCGTCAACACGATGGTGGACCAGCTTCAGTCCTTCGGGTCCGAGGTGACGCGCGTCGCCCGCGAGGTCGGTGTCGAGGGCCGCCTCGGGGGCCAGGCCGAGGTGCCGGGGGCCGCGGGCACCTGGAAGGACCTCACCGACTCGGTGAACACCGCTTTCCGCAACCTGACCGGCCAGGTCCGCGACATCGCCCAGGTGACCACCGCGGTCGCCAACGGCGACCTCTCGCAGAAGGTCACGGTCGATGTGGCCGGCGAGATGCTGGAGCTGAAGAACACCGTCAACACCATGGTGGCGCAGCTGTCCAACTTCGCCGACCAGGTGACGCGGATGGCGCGTGACGTGGGCACGGAGGGCCGTCTCGGCGGCCAGGCGCGCGTCGACGGGGTGTCCGGTACGTGGAAGGAACTCACCGACTCCGTCAACTCGATGGCGTCCAACCTCACCTCCCAGGTGCGCCAGATCGCCCAGGTGACGACGGCGGTGGCCCGCGGTGACCTGTCGCAGAAGATCGACGTGGACGCCCGCGGCGAGATCCTCGAACTGAAGAACACCATCAACACGATGGTGGACCAGCTGTCCGCGTTCGCGGACCAGGTGACCCGGGTGGCCCGCGAGGTGGGGACCTACGGGCGTCTCGGCGGCCAGGCCCAGGTGCCCGGCGTGGCCGGTGTGTGGCGTGACCTGACGGACTCGGTCAACGGCATGGCGGGCAACCTGACCGACCAGGTCCGCAACATCGCCCAGGTCGCCACGGCGGTGGCCCGGGGAGACCTGTCGCAGAAGATCGACGTGGACGCCCGCGGTGAGATCCTCGAACTGAAGAACACCCTCAACACCATGGTCGACCAGCTCTCCGCCTTCGCGGACCAGGTCACCAGGGTCGCCCGCGAGGTGGGCACGGAGGGCCGCCTCGGCGGGCAGGCCGAGGTCCAGGGCGTCTCCGGTACGTGGAAGGACCTCACCCAGTCCGTCAACGGCATGGCGAACAACCTCACCCTCCAGGTGCGGAACATCGCGGAGGTGACCACGGCGGTCGCCAAGGGCGATCTCTCCAAGAAGATCACCGTCGACGCCAAGGGCGAGATCCTCGAACTGGTGACGACCGTCAACACGATGGTGGACCAGCTGCTCAACTTCGCCGACGAGGTGACCCGGGTCGCCCGCGAGGTGGGTACCGAGGGCATCCTCGGCGGACAGGCCAGGGTGCGCGGGGTCACCGGCATCTGGAAGGACCTGAGCGACAACGTCAACCTGATGGCCAACAACCTGACCAGCCAGGTGCGGAACATCTCGCGGGTCTCCGCCGCGGTCGCCAACGGCGACCTGACGAAGAAGGTCACCGTCGAGGCGCGCGGCGAGGTCGCCGAACTCGCCGACACCGTCAACACGATGGTGACGACGCTGTCCTCGTTCGCCGACGAGGTGACCCGGGTGGCCCGTGAGGTGGGCACCGACGGACGGCTCGGCGGGCAGGCGCAGGTGCCGGGGGTCTCCGGTACGTGGAAGGACCTCACCGAGTCGGTGAACTCGATGGCCTCCAACCTGACCGGTCAGGTGCGCCAGATCGCCACGGTCACCACCGCCATCGCCAAGGGCGACCTCACCAGGAAGATCGACATCGATGCGCGCGGGGAGATCCAGGAGCTGAAGAACACCATCAACACGATGGTGGACCAGCTCTCCGCCTTCGCCGAGCAGGTCACCCGGGTCGCCCGTGAGGTGGGAACCGAGGGCCAGCTGGGCGGGCAGGCCCGGGTCCGGGACGTCGACGGCACCTGGCGCGACCTCACCGAGTCGGTGAACGAGATGGCCGGGAACCTCACCCGTCAGGTACGCGCCATCGCGGCCGTCGCCACCGCGGTGACCCGCGGCGATCTCAACCTGAAGATCGACGTGGACGCGGCCGGTGAGATCCAGGTCCTCCAGGACAACATCAACACGATGATCGCCAACCTGCGGGACACCACCCTGGCCAACAAGGAACAGGACTGGCTCAAGGGCAACCTCGCCAGGATCTCGGGCCTGATGCAGGGCCGCCGGGACCTGGACGACGTCGCCTCGCTGATCATGAGCGAGCTGACCCCGGTGGTCTCCGCGCAGCACGGGGCGTTCTTCCTCGCCATGCCCACCGGGGACAGCGACGAGGTGGGCGCGGCCGACGGCGACAGCGCGTACGAGCTGCGGATGCGCGGCAGTTACGGCTACTCGGCGGGCTCCATGCCGACGTCGTTCCGGCCCGGAGAGACGCTCATCGGGACCGCCGCCGAGGAGAAGCGGACCATCCAGGTGGACCATGTGCCGCCCGGTTACCTGAAGATCTCCTCGGGGCTCGGGGAGGCGCCGCCCGCCCATGTGATCGTGCTGCCGGTGCTCTTCGAGGGCAAGGTCCTCGGTGTGATCGAGCTGGCCTCCTTCCAGCCGTTCACCCACATCCAGCGGGACTTCCTCAACCAGCTCGCCGAGATGATCGCGACCAGCGTCAACACCATCAGCGTCAACCAGAAGACCGAGAAACTGCTCGAACAGTCCCAGGAGCTCACCGAGCAGCTCCGGGACCGCTCCCAGGAGCTGGAGAACCGGCAGAAGGCGCTCCAGGCATCCAACGCCGAACTGGAGGAGAAGGCCGAGCTCCTGGCGCAGCAGAACCGCGACATCGAGGTGAAGAACACCGAGATCGAGGAGGCCCGGCAGGTCCTGGAGGAGCGCGCCGAGCAGCTGGCGGTCTCGATGCGCTACAAGTCGGAGTTCCTGGCCAACATGTCGCACGAGCTGCGCACACCGCTCAACTCGCTGCTCATCCTGGCCAAACTGCTCGCCGACAACGCCGAGGGGAACCTCTCGCCGAAGCAGGTGGAGTTCGCCGAGACGATCCACGGAGCCGGTTCCGACCTGCTCCAGCTGATCAACGACATCCTGGACCTGTCCAAGGTCGAGGCGGGCAAGATGGACGTCAGCCCGACGCGGATCGCCCTGGTCCAGCTCGTCGACTACGTGGAGGCGACCTTCCGGCCGCTCACCGCGGAGAAGGGGCTCGACTTCTCCGTACGCGTCTCCCCGGAGCTGCCGGCCACACTGCACACGGACGAGCAGCGGCTGCTCCAGGTGCTGCGCAACCTGCTGTCGAACGCGGTGAAGTTCACCGACAGCGGTGCGGTGGAGCTGGTGATCCGGCCCGCCGGGGCGGACGTGCCGAACGCCATCCGGGAGCACCTGCTGGAGGCGGGATCGCTGCGTGACGCCGACGCCGGCCTGGTCGCCTTCTCCGTCACCGACACCGGGATCGGCATCGCGTCGAGCAAGATGCTGGTGATCTTCGAGGCGTTCAAGCAGGCGGACGGCACGACCAGCCGCAAGTACGGGGGCACCGGACTCGGCCTCTCCATCAGCCGGGAGATCGCCCGGCTGCTGGGCGGCGAGATCCATGCCGCGAGCGAGCCCGGCCGCGGATCGACCTTCACGCTCTACCTGCCGCTGCACGCGAGCGGGCCGGCGGCGCAGGGCTTCGGGCAGCTGGAGCCCGGGGCCGTCGAGGCGGTCCCGGGCGCGGCCCACGAGGAACCGCACCGGCCGACGGCGCCCCCGGCCGGCGCCGACGTGCCGGCGGCCGCCGAACAGCCGGGATCCCCCGGGGTGTTCCGGCGCCGCCGCAAGGCGCTGGGCACCGCGGCCCGGCGGCCCGCCCTGCCGAACGGCGCCTCGGCGACGGCGGACTCCGCCGCTGTGGACGAGTGGGTGCGGGACGATCAGGAGACCCGCCCGGACTTCCGCTTCCACGGCGAGAAGGTGCTGATCGTCGACGACGACATCCGCAACGTCTTCGCGCTGACCAGCGTCCTGGAACAGCACGGACTGATGGTGCTGTACGCGGAGAACGGCCGTGAGGGCATCGAAGTCCTGGAACAGCATGACGATGTGACCATCGTTCTGATGGACATCATGATGCCGGAGATGGACGGTTACGCCACGACCACGGCCATCCGCAGGATGCCCCAGTTCGCCGGTCTGCCGATCGTCGCCCTGACGGCCAAGGCGATGAAGGGGGACCGGGAGAAGGCGATCGACTGCGGAGCCTCCGACTACGTCTCCAAGCCCGTCGACTCCGACCATCTGCTGTCGGTGATGCAGAGGTGGATGCGCGGAGAGTGACCGAACGGACGGTTTTCCACCGGGAACCGCCGTACGGATATGCGCGAACGGGTGTGAGTGCGGAGGATCCGGGGAACCTTCAGGTCTCGCCCCGCGTTTTCGTTACGTGCGCAGTGACATCGTGGTGACAGGGTGTGGTGACGGGCGGCGTGCGGCTACCATGACCGGCACAAGGACGGACGGCGAAAGGGAGTCGTCCCCTGGGGCGGCACCCGGTGCGATTCCGGGGCGAGGAGGGCGGGCCATGATGCAGAAGGCCAAGATCCTCCTGGTCGATGACCGGCCGGAGAATCTGCTGGCGCTGGAGGCCATCCTCTCTGCGCTCGATCAGACACTGGTGCGGGCATCGTCAGGGGAGGAGGCGCTCAAAGCGCTGCTCACGGACGATTTCGCGGTCATTCTGCTGGACGTCCAGATGCCTGGTATGGACGGGTTCGAGACGGCTGCGCACATCAAGCGGCGGGAGCGGACCCGGGACATCCCGATCATCTTCCTGACCGCGATCAACCACGGTCCGCACCACACCTTCCGCGGTTACGCCGCGGGGGCCGTGGACTACATCTCGAAGCCCTTCGACCCGTGGGTGCTGCGCGCCAAGGTCTCGGTCTTCGTCGAGCTGTACATGAAGAACTGCAAACTGCGCGAACAGGCGGCCCTGCTGCGGCTCCAGCTCGAAGGCGGTGCGGGCGCGGGCGCGAACGACAAGGAGCCCACCGGCCTGCTGGCCGAACTCTCCGCGCGGCTCGCCGCGGTCGAGGAGCAGGCGGAGGCGCTCTCCAAGCAGCTCGACGACGATGCGGCGGACGCCGCGGCCGTGGCGACGGCCGCCCACCTCGAACGCAAACTCACCGGGCTGCGCCGCGCTCTTGACGCGCTCGAACCGGGTACCGGCGGCTCCGCGAACGCACTGTCCCCGCAGGGCTGAACCCGCCGGGGCCGGCGCGGAAGGCGCCGGTCCGGCGGGAAGCCGGACACGGGCCGTGGTTCCGGGGACGCCACACTGAACGGGCGTCAATTTCGTGCCTTTACAAGGCGACACGAACGGGTGAAGCCGTAGTCACGCGCGTCCACAGTGGTCGACACCGGTAACCTCGGTCACATGGCCTCACGTACGTCCGGCAAGGGTTCCCAGGGCGCGGCGGGCACCGCGAAAGCAGCCGGCCGTAGCCAGGGTCCGGCGAAGAAAGCCGCGCCCGCGAAGAAGTCCGCAGCGAAGAAGGGCGCGCCGCCCAGGACCGCGCCCGTCAGGAAGGCCCCTGCCAGGAAGGCGGCGGCCAAAAGGCCCGCGCCCAAACCCGCCCCGTCTCCGACCGGGGGCGTCTACCGGCTCGTCCGTGCCGTCTGGCTCGGTACCGCGCACGGTGTGGGCGCGGTGTTCCGCTCCATAGGGCGCGGCGCGAAAGGGCTCGACCCCGCACACCGCAAGGACGGGATCGCCCTGCTGCTCCTGGGGCTCGCGCTGATCGTGGCCGCGGGAACCTGGTCGCACCTGCAGGGCCCCGTCGGCGACCTCGTGGAGATGCTCGTCACCGGGGCGTTCGGGCGGCTGGATCTCCTCGTCCCGATACTGCTGGGCGCCGTCGCGGTGCGGCTGATCCTCTATCCGGAGAAGCCGGAGGCCAACGGCCGTATCGTCATCGGCCTTTCGGCGCTCGTCGTCGGCGTGCTCGGACAGGTCCACATCGCCTGTGGCTCCCCGGGCCGTGGCGAGGGCACCGACGCCATGCAGGACGCGGGCGGCCTGATCGGCTGGGCCGCCTCCAAGCCCCTGATCCACGTGATGGGCGAGGTCCTCGCCGTCCCGCTCCTGCTGCTGCTGACCGTCTTCGGCCTGCTGGTGGTCACCGCCACCCCGGTCAACGCGATCCCGCAGCGCCTGCGGCAACTCGGGGTCCGGCTGGGGATCGTCTCCACGCCGGAGGGCCCCGGGCAGGACACCGACGACGAACGGTACGAGGAACAGTGGCGCGACGCGCTCCCGGAGAGCACCCGGCGTGCCCCGGCGCGGCGTTCCCGGGCCGAGGTCCTCGACGCGGACCGGGCCGAGGACGAGGCGCCGGGCAAGCGCCGCCGCCCCCGTGGCGCGTCCGCGCAGCCCGCGTCGCAGCGGGGCATGGACGCGGTGGACGTCGCGGCCGCGGCCGCGGCCGCCCTCGACGGTGCCGTGCTCAACGGGATGCCGCCCTCGCCGGTCGTCGCCGACCTCACCCAGGGGGTTTCGCCGGACCGCGAACGTACCGGCACCCCGGTGCCCGGGGCGCGGGCGGCCGGGGGACCCGTCCCGGCGAGCCGGGGGGCTGGGCACGACGGCGGCCCGTCCGGCACCGGGGGCGTACCGGACCTGACCAAGCCGGCCCCCGAACCGTCCGGCTCGCTCCCGCCGCGCGCCGAACAGCTCCAGCTCTCCGGAGACATCACCTACGCGCTGCCCTCGCTCGACCTCCTGGAGCGGGGCGGCCCCGGCAAGTCGCGCAGCGCCGCCAACGACGCCGTCGTGGCCTCGCTCACCACCGTCTTCACGGAGTTCAAGGTCGACGCGGCCGTCACCGGCTTCACCCGCGGCCCGACGGTCACCCGTTACGAGGTGGAACTCGGCCCCGCCGTCAAGGTCGAGCGGATCACCGCCCTCACCAAGAACATCGCGTACGCCGTCGCCAGTCCGGACGTGCGGATCATCTCCCCGATCCCGGGGAAGTCCGCGGTGGGGATCGAGATCCCCAACTCCGACCGGGAGATGGTCAACCTCGGTGACGTCCTGCGCCTGGCGGACGCGGCCGAGGACGACCACCCGATGCTGGTCGCGCTCGGCAAGAACGTCGAGGGGGGCTACGAGATGGCCAACCTCGCGAAGATGCCGCACGTACTGGTCGCCGGCGCGACCGGGTCCGGCAAGTCCTCCTGCATCAACTGCCTGATCACCTCCATCATGGTGCGGGCCACCCCCGAGGACGTGCGGATGGTGCTCGTCGACCCCAAGCGGGTCGAGCTCACCGCCTACGAGGGCATCCCGCACCTGATCACCCCGATCATCACCAACCCGAAGAAGGCCGCCGAGGCGCTCCAGTGGGTCGTGCGGGAGATGGACCTGCGCTACGACGACCTCGCGGCCTACGGCTACCGGCACATCGACGACTTCAACCACGCGGTGCGCAGCGGCAAGGCCAAGGCGCCCGAGGGCAGCGAACGGGAACTCTCGCCCTACCCCTATCTGCTGGTCATCGTCGACGAGCTGGCGGACCTGATGATGGTCGCGCCGCGCGACGTCGAGGACTCCATCGTCCGCATCACCCAGCTCGCCCGTGCCGCCGGCATCCACCTGGTGCTCGCCACCCAGCGCCCCTCCGTGGACGTGGTCACCGGCCTGATCAAGGCCAATGTGCCCTCACGGCTGGCCTTCGCCACCTCCTCGCTCGCCGACAGCCGTGTCATCCTCGACCAGCCCGGCGCCGAGAAGCTGATCGGGAAGGGCGACGGGCTCTTCCTGCCGATGGGCGCGAACAAGCCGACCCGTATGCAGGGAGCCTTCGTCACCGAGGAGGAGGTCGCCGCCGTCGTCCAGCACTGCAAGGACCAGATGGCGCCGGTCTTCCGTGACGACGTGGTCGTCGGGACCAAGCAGAAGAAGGAGATCGACGAGGACATCGGGGACGACCTGGACCTGCTCTGCCAGGCCGCCGAACTCGTCGTCTCCACCCAGTTCGGGTCCACCTCGATGCTCCAGCGCAAACTGCGGGTGGGCTTCGCGAAGGCCGGGCGGCTGATGGACCTGATGGAGTCACGCAACATCGTGGGCCCGAGCGAGGGTTCCAAGGCGCGTGACGTCCTGGTCAAGGCCGACGAGCTCGACGGGGTGCTGGCCGTGATCCGGGGGGAGGCCCCTTCCTGAGCGCCGCCCCTCGTCCCGGCGGGGGACCCCCCGCGGAAAACTCGCGGGCAACCGTTTCGTCCGGTCGTACGTCACGTTGGAGAAGGAGGGAAGGAGAGCCGGCGGGACCGTGTGCCCGCCGTGGTGCTCCGTGCCCTGTCCGAGGGGCCGGCCGGCGAGTCCGATGGCGTACAAAGTCGTCCCTCCCGGTTGCCCCACCCTTTCGTACCCCCCCTAGACTGAACCTCCAGCAGGTGGCTCACGCTCGAAAGGCGCCCCCGTGTCCATCGGCAACTCCCCCGAAGACGACCGGCCTTCGATCGGTCGCGTGCTCCAGCAGGCTCGTATCGCCGCAGGTCTGACGGTCGAGGAAGTCAGCAGCTCCACCCGGGTGCGCATCCCCATCGTGCACGCGATCGAGGCCGACGACTTCTCGCGCTGCGGCGGTGACGTGTACGCACGCGGCCACATCCGCATGCTCGCCCACGCCGTCCGGCTCGACCCCGGCCCCCTGATCGACCGGTACGACGACGAGCACGGCGGCCGTCCCGCCCCCACCCCGGCGGCACCGCTGTTCGAGGCCGAGCGGATCCGCTCGGAACCCCGACGGCCCAACTGGACGGCGGCCATGGTCGCCGCCATCGTCGCCGTGACCGGTTTCGTCGGATTCACCGCGTTCTCCGGCGACGACGACGGCACCGGAAAGGCCCAGGTCGCCGAGGGGTCCACCCCCGACGAACCCACCGCCGAACCGGCCCCCAGCAAGCCCGCCGACCCCAAGCCGGCCCCCTCGGAGAGCGCCATCGCCGCGGCCCCCCGCGACAAGGTGACGGTGAAGATCAGCGCCACCGGCAAGAGCTGGATCTCCGCCAAGGACCACAGCGGGCGGCTGCTCTTCGACGGCCTGCTGTCCCAGGGCGATTCCAAGACCTTCCAGGACAAGGAGCGGATCGACCTCGTCCTCGGTGACGCCGGGTCGATCGACCTCTTCGTGAACGGCAAGGAGATCGAGGACCGGTTCGAGCCGGGACAGGTCGAACGGCTCTCGTACACGAAGGGCGACCCGGAGGTCGGCTGACCCTTCCCTCCCGCCCGTGAGCGCCCGGCATCCGTGCCGGGCGCTCACGCGTTTCCACCGCTTCCACCGCGCCTCGCCGGTCACTGTGCGTAGCAGCCAACCCTGCACGGCAGGAGGGGGTCGGGGACAAAGTAGTCTTGAGCCCATGCCCGAACGCCGTACCGTCGCCCTTGTCACTCTTGGCTGCGCCCGTAACGAGGTGGACTCGGAGGAGCTCGCAGGCCGCTTGGCAGCGGACGGCTGGGATCTCGTCGAGGACGCCTCGGACGCGGATGTCGCCGTCGTCAACACCTGTGGGTTCGTCGAAGCCGCCAAGAAGGACTCGGTCGACGCCCTGCTCGAAGCCAACGATCTCAAGGAGCACGGCAGAACCCAGGCCGTGGTCGCCGTCGGCTGCATGGCCGAACGCTACGGCAAGGACCTCGCCGAGGCGCTGCCCGAAGCGGACGGGGTCCTCGGCTTCGACGACTACGCCGACATCTCCGACCGCCTGCAGACGATCCTCGGCGGCGGTATCCACGCCTCCCACACCCCGCGGGACCGCCGCAAGCTGCTGCCGATCAGCCCGGCCGAGCGGCAGGACGCCGCCGTCGCGCTGCCCGGACACGCGCAGGAGATCACGCCCGCCCCGGCCGACCTCCCCGAGGGCATCGCCCCGGTCTCCGGTCCGCGGGCACCGCTGCGCCGCCGGCTGGGCACCAGCCCGGTCGCCTCGGTGAAGCTCGCCTCCGGCTGCGACCGCCGCTGCTCGTTCTGCGCGATCCCCTCCTTCCGCGGCTCCTTCATCTCCCGGCGCCCCTCGGACGTCCTGGGGGAGACGCGCTGGCTCGCCGAGCAGGGCGTCAAGGAGGTCATGCTGGTCTCCGAGAACAACACGTCCTACGGCAAGGACCTCGGCGACATCAGGCTGCTGGAGACCCTGCTCCCCGAGCTCGCCGAGGTCGACGGGATCGAGCGGATCCGCGTCAGCTACCTCCAGCCCGCCGAGATGCGCCCCGGGCTCATCGACGTGCTCACCTCCACGCCGAAGGTCGCGCCGTACTTCGACCTCTCCTTCCAGCACTCCGCCCCCGGCGTGCTGCGGGCGATGCGGCGGTTCGGTGACACGGACCGCTTCCTGGAGCTGCTGGACACCATCCGGGGCAAGGCCCCGCAGGCGGGCGCCCGCTCGAACTTCATCGTGGGCTTCCCGGGCGAGACCGAGGAGGACCTCGCCGAACTGGAGCGCTTCCTCACAGGTGCCCGGCTGGACGCCATCGGGGTGTTCGGCTACTCCGACGAGGAAGGCACCGAAGCCGTCGGCTACGAGAACAAGCTGGACGCCGACGTGATCGCCGAGCGGCTCGCGCACATCTCGCGGCTGGCCGAGGAACTCACCTCGCAGCGCGCGGAGGAGCGCGTCGGGGAGACCCTCCAGGTCCTCGTCGAGTCCGTGGAGTCCGAGGACGACGGCCCGGTCGCGGTGGGCCGCGCCGCCCACCAGGCGCCGGAAACGGACGGCCAGGTCGTCTTCACCGCACGCGAGGGTCTGGTGCCCGGCCGTATGGTCGAAGCGAAGGCAGTGGGCTCCGAGGGAGTGGACCTCGTGGCCGAACACCACCAGCTCGTGGAGGCAGCCAGATGACGGGAGCCCCGGCGTCCGCGGCAGGCGGTTCCGGCGCGACGCCGGTACCCCGTGGCGGCAGGCTGGGCGCGGCGGCCGTCAACCAGGCCGGCCTGTGGAACATCGCCAACATCCTCACCATGGTGCGGCTGCTGCTGGTCCCGGTCTTCGTGCTGCTGCTCCTGCACGACGGCGGCGCGGATCCGGCCTGGCGCTCCTTCGCCTGGGCGGCCTTCGCCGTCGCCATGATCACCGACGTGTTCGACGGCCACCTCGCGCGCACGTACAACCTGGTCACCGACTTCGGGAAGATCGCCGACCCCATCGCGGACAAGGCGATCATGGGTGCCGCGCTGATCTGCCTCTCGGCGCTCGGGGACCTGCCCTGGTGGATCACCGGCGTCATCCTCGCCCGGGAACTCGGCATCACGCTGATGCGGTTCTGGGTCATCCGGCACGCGGTGATCCCGGCCAGCCGCGGCGGGAAGCTGAAGACCCTCGCCCAGGGCACCGCCGCGGGCATGTACGTCCTGGCACTGACGGGCCCGCTGGCGACTTTCCGCTTCTGGGTGATGATGGCCGCCGTCGTCCTGACGGTCGTCACGGGAGCGGACTACGTCCGGCAGGCCGTCGTGCTGCGGCGCAGAGGACTGGCGGCCGAGCGGGCGGCGGCACTGGAGGCCGTCGCCGCAGCGGCCGACACCGGTCCGGGCACCGCAGACACGGGGGTCACGGACATGGAGGCCACGGACGTGGTGGCCGCGGCCGCGGGGGCCACCGGCGGGAGGGCGGCCGGCGCCCCCGCGGACTCCGCTCCGCTCGCGGACGTCGCCGAGCCCGTCGCCGGGGCGCGCGGTGCCACCGAGGCCGAGCGGTGACCACCGGGGCGGCGGCCCGGGTGCTGGATCGGCTGCGGGAGCGCGGTGAGACGCTGGCGGTCGCGGAGTCCCTGACCGGCGGCCTGGTGGCAGTCGGCCTCACCGCGGTGCCCGGCGCCTCGGACTCCTTCCGGGGATCCGTCACGGCGTACGCCACGGACCTCAAGCGGGACGTGCTGGGTGTCGACGGGGCGTTGCTGGACGAGCGCGGCGCCGTGGACGCCGATGTCGCCGCGGGGATGGCGGCCGGTGTACGGCGGGTGCTGGGGGCGGACTGGGGAGCGTCCACCACCGGGGTCGCCGGACCGGCCTCCCAGGACGGCAAGCCGGTCGGAACGGTCTTCGTGGCGGTCGCCGGACCCGACGGCGGACAGAAAGTCGCCGAACTGAGGTTGAACGGCGACCGGGCGGACATTCGTAGAGAGAGTGTACGGAGCCTGCTCGAGCTGCTCTCCGGCGAACTCGCCGAAAATGCGAGGGCACAGGATACGGAACAGAACGGGGGGAATTGATGTTTGCAGCCCTGAGTGAACACGACATCGCTCCCCGCACGGCCGCGGCGCAAGGCGGTACGGTGGGGCGTGAAGGATGCGGCTACGCGGTCCGAGGAGGGAGCCACCGATGATTCTGCTCCGTCGCCTGCTGGGTGACGTGCTGCGTCGGCAGCGCCAGCGCCAAGGCCGTACTCTGCGCGAAGTCTCCTCGTCCGCCCGAGTCTCGCTCGGCTATCTCTCCGAGGTGGAGCGGGGGCAGAAGGAGGCATCCTCCGAGCTGCTCTCCGCCATTTGCGACGCGCTTGACGTACGGATGTCCGAGCTCATGCGAGAAGTGAGCGATGAACTCTCCCTGGCTGAGCTGGCCGAGTCGGCAGCCGCCAGTGATCCGGTGCCTGTGCCGGTACGTCCGATGCTCAATTCCGTATCGGTCTCCTCGGTCGCAGGCGTACCGACGGGACGGGTCACCATCAAGGCACCCGCGGAAGCGGTCGTCGCCGCCTGACCTGCGCGGTTTCCGGAAACCAGAAGCCCCGGCCAACCCTCTGGAGGGTTGGCCGGGGCTTTCGGTTTTCCGTGTGTGCGACGGGTTTCGCGGGGCAGGTGCGGATCGAGGCCGGTTGGCGTTCCCCGGGTGACCTCCCGGGAGAGACCTCCCGAATGACCCTTTTAAGTCATTTATGCCATCGTGGACGGGTGGTACGCCGCACAGCTATCTGAACGGAGAAGTGGATGTCTGTCGTGAAGAGCCCTCTGTCCGAGAGTGACCGCAAGGTCGTGGGTGACGCGCTGCAGGGCGCGCTCGTCGACCTGATCGACCTCTCCCTCGTGGCCAAGCAGGTTCACTGGAACGTGGTCGGTCCGCGTTTCCGCTCCGTGCACCTTCAGCTCGATGACGTGGTGGACACGGCGCGGCAGCACTCCGACACGGTCGCGGAGCGGGCTTCCGCGGTCGGTGTCAACCCGGACGGACGGTCCAAGACCCTCGCGAAGACCACGGCCATCGATCTCGTGCCGGACGGCTGGATCAAGGACGTGGACGCGGTACGTGTGCTGGTCGACGCTCTGAAGGTCGTGATCGACCGGATGCGGCAGCGCATCGAGGAGACCGACCGGCCCGACCCCGTCAGCCAGGACATCCTGATCACGCTGACGGCGGACCTGGAGAAGCACGCGTGGATGTTCCAGGCGGAGAGCGCCTGAACGTCCACAAAGTGTCCGACCTCGGAGAAGGGAGCAGTCATGACGGACGACAAGGCCAAGGACAAGCTCAAGGGCAAGGCCAAGGAGATGACCGGCAAGATGACCGGTGACCGCCGCAAGGAAGGCGAAGGGAAGGCCGACCAGGCCAAGGCCAAGGCGGAGGGTGCGCTGGGCAAGACCGGCGACCGCGCCAAGGGCGTGAAGGACTCCCTGAGCGACGAGGGCAACTGACCCCGGACGGCTCCGGCTCCGGCGGACTCCGCCGCCCGGTGTGGTTCCGGGCCTGTCGGCCCCCGCGACGCTGTTGTGCCCCCTGCCGCTCGGCAGGGGGCACACGCGTGCCAAGAGGAGTGCTCCCGCGCTCGGGCGCCGTACGCTGCCGCAGCGGCACGGGTGCGTGCGGGGCGGGGCCGGGGGAGACTCTGCGCAGGGGCGCCACCGCCCGGTACGGGCGCGGTTTTGATGGGCACCGGAACGGGTGCGGAATCGGCCAGCCGGTTCGAGGCGTCCGGGACGGTGCGTTCGCACGCCGGGGTGCACGCCGGTTGTGCGCCGATGCGCCCCGCCACGAGACCGGGCCGTCCACGCGTCGGCCGGAGGAGGCAGCCTTGGTGCGGCGATGGGTGCCGGCGTCCGTCCTCGGCGGTGTGTGGTGCTGGGCGGTACTGCGGCTCCTCCTGGAACCGGAGCATGCGGGCCTGGTCGAGGGCGCGGTGGCGGCGGGCGGCTGGGGACTGAGTCTGCTGCCGGTCCATGTCGCGCCCCCCGAGGGGCCGGCCGGGGGCGCGGAGTGTGCCGCCGGGGAGCGCCCCGGGGCGGGGAAGGCGCCCGGGGACCGGGGCCCGTCGGCGGAGAGCTCGGGAGGGCCGTGAGTGTGCCGCGGGAGCACCGTGCCGCAAGGGCGCGGCGAGAGCGGGGGCGCCGTGCCACGGCGGTGGAGTGGGGCGGAGGCAGGGGCGGGGCGGGGCAGGACGGGCCGTGGTGGGGCGGGACGAGGCAGCAGAGAGCGGGCGAGGGCGGTGGGGAAGTCCCTTCAGGGGGCCGGACCGGTCTGGCAGCCGGGGCACCAGTAGACGGGACGGTTGTTCTGCTCGGTCCTGCGGACCGGCGTGCCGCACCGGAGGCAGGGGCGGCCGCCCCGGCCGTAGACGTACAGCTTCTCCCGGGTCCGGCCTCGGGGGAAGGCGGCGGTGGGCCCCGTGGTGATCCGCGTCGGACGGTCGCGGTTGGCTTCCAGGAGCTGTGCGGCGGCGCCGACAAGGCGGGTCAGTGCGGGGCGGGGCAGTTCTCCCACGGGAAGCCAGGGCGTCACACGGGCCAGGAAGCAGAGCTCACACATGAAGACGTTGCCGATACCCGCCAGATTGCGCTGGTCCAGCAACGCCGCGCCGAGCGGGCGCCCGGGGGCGGCCAGCAGGTGGCGCTCGGCGACTTCGGGATCCCAGTCCGGTCCCAGCAGATCGGGCCCCAGACGGCCTGTCACCCGCTCTTCGTCCTCGGTGCGGAGCACCTCCAGTACCGGAAGGCGGTAGCCGACGGCGGTGCGCTCCGCCGTCCCGAGGACGGCACGGATCTGGTGGGAGGGGCCCCCGCGCCAGCGCTCGCCCGGGGCGTACAGGTGCCAGGCACCGTCCATCCGCAGGTGGCTGTGCAGGGTGAGGCCGCCCTCGACACGGGTCAGGAGGTGTTTGCCGCGCGAGGCGACGCCGAGGACGGTACGGCCGGTCAGGTCCACCGTGGCGAACCGGGGGACACGCAGGTCGAAACGGGTCAGGACCTGTCCGGCCAGCGCGGTGTCGAGACGTTTCGCGGTCCGTAGGACGGTGTCGCCTTCGGGCATGCCTCCATGATGCGCGTACCCGGCCGTGCGCGGGCGCCCCGGAGAGCGGTGCGCCGGGGGGCGGGTACGCACGGCCGGGCGGTGCGGCAGGCGGAGGACACCGGACGGCCGGCGGGCACCGCATGGTCGGCGGACACCGCGCGGTCGGCGGACACCGCGCGGGTGGTGGCGCGGGCCCGGGCGGCACGGGTGGCGGCCGTCCTGGGGCTCAGGCGCGCAGGCGCAGTCCTCTCGGGGTGGCGAGGAAGCCGGCGGCTTCCAGGGCGCGGCCCAGCGGCGAGGTGAGCGACGGGACGCCGTTGGTCCGCTCCACGGTGACGGTGCCCAGAGCCCCGGCGCGGGCCGCTCGGGCCAGGGCTTCCGCCGCCGCGACGAGCCGTGGATCGCCGGGATCGGACGGCCAGGCCAGCAGAGACTTGCCGCCGCGCTCCATGTACAGCGTCAGTTCGCCCTCGACGAGCACCACCAGCGCACCGGCCTTGCGCCCCGGTTTGTGGCCTGCCCCGTCCGGGGACTCCGGCCAGGGCAGGGCCGCGCCGTACGCGTTGGCGGGGTCCGCCGCCGCGAGGACCACGGCGCGGGGCTCCGCGCCGGGGTCCTGCCGCTCACGAGCCGTGGAGACCGCCCTGAGCCGGTCCACGGCACCGTCCATGGCGAACTGGGCGGCCCCCAGCCCCTCGACGACATAACCCCGGCGGGCCCGGCCGCTGTCCTCGAACGCGGAGAGGACCCGGTACGCCGCGGAGAACCCGCCCTCCACACCCTCGGCCTGCACGGCGCCCCGGGTCACCACCCCGTGACGGTCCAGGAGCGTCTGTGCCAGGGCGTGCGCACGGTGGGTCGGTTCGGGTTCGGCGGCAGGCAGCAGGGACCACCGGCCCGATACGGTCGGCGGTCCCGTGCGGGACGCCGGGCGGGCGGCTCCCGTCAGCGATCCGTAACGGCCGCGCGGCACACCGCGCTTCGCCCGGTGCGCGGTGGAACCGGCGGTACGGCCCGAGCCGAGCAGCGAACGCAGCGGGGCCAGGGTGTCGTTGGTGAGGCGGCCCGACCAGACCAGGTCCCAGAGCGCGTCGGCGAGCTGCGGATCGGTGCAGTCCGGATGGGTGGTGGCACGCACCTGGTCCGCGATCTGCCGGAAGAACAGGCCGTACCCGCCGGACAGTACCCCGAGGACGGACGCGTGGAGCGCGGTCTCCTCCAGCGGGCGGGGCGGCGGGAGCAGCAGGGGAGCGCTGTCCGCGAGATGGAGGGAGAGCCAGCCGTCCTTGCCCGGGAGGGCGCCCGCCCCCGCCCACACGACTTCGCCGGTCGTCGTGAGTTCGTCGAGCAGTGCGGGGGTGTAGTCCCTGACACGGCTCGGCAGGATCAGTTTCTCCAGAGCGGAGGCGGGCACGGGAGCGCCCTGCAACTGCTCGACGGCCCTGGCCAGTCCGTCGATCCCGCGCAGTGCGCTGTCGCCGACGTGCTGCCACTGCGGGAGGAAGCCCGCCAGTGCCGCGGGCGGGACCGGTTCGAGCTCCTGACGCAGAGCGGCCAGCGAACGCCGCCGCAACCGCCGCAGCACCGTGGCGTCGCACCACTCCTGCCCGGCGCCCGCCGGATGGAACTCGCCCTGCACCACGCGGCCCGAGGCGGTGAGCCGCTGGAGCGCCCCCTCCGTGACCGCGGTACCGAGCCCGAAACGGGCCGCGGCGCGACCGGTCGTGAAAGGGCCGTGCGTGCGGGCGTACCGGGCGAGGAGGTCACCGAGCGGGTCCTTCACCGGCTCCGTGAACGCCTCCGGCACCCCGACGGGCAACGCGGTGCCCAGGGCGTCGCGCAGCCTGCCCGCGTCCTCGACCGCCGCCCAGTGGGCCGTTCCGCCGATACGGACCCCGATGGCACGGCGGGCCGACGCCAGTTCCGGTGCCCACCGCGGATCCGCGCCGCGCCCGGCCAGCTCCGCGTCGGTGAGCGGCCCGAGAACACGCAGCAGATCGGCGACGCCTTCGACGTCCTTGACCTTCCTGTCGTCGGTCAGCCACTGGAGCTCCCGCTCCAGCTCGCCGAGTACATCGGCGTCCAGCAGTTCGCGCAGCTCCGCCTGGCCGAGCAGCTCGGCCAGGAGACGGGAGTCCAGCGAGAGCGCGGCGGCCCGCCGTTCGGCGAGCGGCGAGTCGCCCTCGTAGAGGAACTGCGCGACATAGCCGAAGAGGAGTGAACGGGCGAAAGGCGAGGGCTCCGGAGTGGTCACCTCGACCAGCCGGACGCGGCGCGCCTCCAGATCGCCCATCAGCTCCGTGAGGCCCGGCACGTCGAACACGTCCTGGAGGCACTCC
The DNA here is from genome assembly GCF_008704555.1 of Streptomyces nitrosporeus. NCBI lineage: Bacteria > Bacillati > Actinomycetota > Actinomycetes > Kitasatosporales > Streptomycetaceae > Streptomyces > Streptomyces nitrosporeus. Next base: position 1,835,931 of record NZ_CP023702.1, on the reverse strand, counting down.
CGGACCGCCTCCAGGACGATCGGGAACGAACCGAACTCGGAGGCCACCTGGAGCAGCTGGGACGCGCGCTGACGCTGCTGCCAGAGCGGGGTGCGCTTCCCCGGGCTCCGGCGTGGCAGGAGCAGGGCACGCGCCGCGCACTCCCGGAACCGGGAGGCGAACAGGGCGGAACCGCCTACCTGTTCGGTGACCACCTGGCCGATCTCGCCCCTGTCGAAGAGCACGTCAGCGGCGCCGACGGGCGGCTGCTCCCCGCCCTGTCCCGCTCCCGGGGACACGGGTGCCGGCGCCGGGAGATCCGGGCCGGCCGGCCCGCCGGCGGACGGCTCGTCGAAGTCCAGCAGGTCGAGCCCCATCAGATCGGCGTCCGGCAGCCGCAGCACGATGCCGTCGTCCGCGTGCATGACCTGCGCGTCCATGCCGTAGCGCTCGCCGAGCCGCGCCGACAGGGCGAGCGCCCACGGGGCGTGCACCTGGGCGCCGAACGGCGAATGCACCACCACCCGCCAGTCGCCCAGCTCGTCCCGGAAACGCTCGACCAGCACCGTCCGGTCGTCGGGGATGTGACCGCAGGCCTGCCGCTGCTCGTCCAGGTACGACAGGACGTTGCCGGCGGCCCAGGCGTCCAGCCCCGCGGAGAGCAGGCGGAGCCTGGCGTCCTCGGGCGGCAGACCGCCGATCTCCCGCAGGAACGCGCCCAGCGCACGGCCCAGCTCCAGCGGACGGCCCAGCTGGTCGCCCTTCCAGAACGGCAGCCGGCCGGGGACCCCCGGGGCCGGTGACACCAGGACCCGGTCCCGGGTGATGTCCTCGATCCGCCAGGACGTGGTGCCCAGCGTGAAGACGTCACCGACCCGGGACTCGTACACCATCTCCTCGTCCAGCTCCCCGACCCGGCCGCCGCCCTTCTTCGGGTCGGCGCCCGCCAGGAACACCCCGAAGAGCCCCCGGTCGGGGATGGTGCCGCCGGAGGTGACGGCGAGCCGCTGCGCGCCCGGCCGGCCGGTGACCGTGCCGGCGACACGGTCCCAGACCACCCGCGGGCGCAGTTCGGCGAAGGCGTCGGAGGGGTAGCGCCCGGCGAGCATGTCGAGCACGGCCGTGAACGCCGACTCGGGCAGCGAGGCGAACGGCGCCGCCCGACGCACCAGGGCCAGCAGGTCGTCGGCCTGCCGGCTGTCGAGGGCCGTCATCGCCACGAGCTGCTGGGCCAGCACGTCCAGCGGGTTGGACGGGACACGCAGGGACTCGATGGCGCCCTCGCGCATCCGCTCGGTGACCACGGCCGCCTGCACCAGATCACCGCGGTACTTCGGGAACACCACCCCGGTGGAGACCGCACCGACCTGGTGGCCCGCTCGCCCCACCCGCTGGAGCCCGGAGGCCACGGAAGGCGGTGACTCGACCTGGATCACCAGATCGACCGCGCCCATGTCGATACCGAGCTCCAGGCTCGACGTGGCCACCACCGCGGGCAGCCGGCCCGCCTTGAGGTCCTCCTCCACCTGGGCACGCTGCTCCTTGGACACCGAACCGTGGTGAGCGCGGGCCAGCAGCGCGGGCGCGCCCCTGGCCGCCCCGGACTGCGCCATGACCTCGGCGGGGGAGTGGACCTCCGGCAGAGCCGCCGAAGGCGAGCCGGGGTCGAACGCCGTGCCGGTCGCCCGCTCGTAGGCGATCTCGTTGAGCCGGTTGCACAGCCGCTCCGCCAGCCGCCGGGAGTTGGCGAAGACGATGGTGGAGCGGTGCGCCTGGACGAGATCGACGATCCGTTCCTCGACGTGCGGCCAGATCGACGGCTTCTCCGCCTGCCCCTGCCCGGTGTCCGCCGCGGGCGAGCCGCCCAGCTCCCCGAGGTCTTCCACCGGCACCACGACCGAGAGGTCGAACTCCTTGGCCGACGGGGGCTGGACGATCTCCACCTTGCGCTGCGGGGACAGGAACCGGGCCACTTCGCCGACCGGCCGTACCGTCGCCGACAGCCCGATACGGCGGGCCGGCCGGGGCAACAGCTCGTCCAGGCGCTCCAGCGACAGCGCCAGGTGGGCGCCGCGCTTCGTGCCCGCGACGGCGTGCACCTCGTCCAGGATCACCGTCTCGACACCCGCGAGCGCCTCCCGGGCCGACGAGGTGAGCATCAGGAACAGCGACTCCGGGGTGGTGATCAGGATGTCCGGCGGCTTCGTCGTCATCGAGCGCCGCTCGGCCGGCGGTGTGTCGCCGGAACGGATACCCACCCGCACCTCGGGTTCGGGCAGGCCCAGACGGACCGACTCCTGACGGATCCCGGTCAGCGGTGACCGCAGGTTGCGCTCCACGTCGACCGCGAGCGCCTTCAGCGGCGAGATGTAGAGCACCCGGCAGCGTTTCCCGGCCTCGGCGGGCGGCGGGGCGGCCGCCAGCCGGTCCAGTGAGGCGAGGAAGGCGGCCAGCGTCTTGCCCGATCCGGTCGGCGCGACGACGAGCACGTCCGAACCCTCACCGATCGCACGCCAGGCTCCCTCCTGTGCCGCGGTCGGCGCGTCGAAGGCGCCCGTGAACCAGCCGCGTGTCGCGGGCGAGAACGAATCGAGTGCGGAACCTGCCATGCCCACCATCGTGCACCCGGGCACCGACAACGGCCGTGCCGGATGGCGGACAGCCCCGGCTCCACCCGCCCGGACCTGCGAGGATGCGGCCATGGCGGGAGCGGGACAGGCGCAGGAGTGGGCGCGGCACTGGAAGTACGCCGGACTGCCCGGCCTCGACCTGCTGCGCGCCCGCTACGTCCGCCACACCTTCCCCCGGCACAGTCACGAGGGGTACGTCCTGGCCTCCGTCACCCGCGGGGTCGAGGCCGTCGGACTGCCGGAGGGCACCGTGTGCGCGGGGCCCGGCAGCGTCATCATGATCAACCCGGAGGTCCCGCACACCGCCCGCGCGGGGATACCCGACGGCTGGGTGTACGACACCCTCTACCCCTCCGCCCGGCTGGTCGGCACCGTGGCGGCCGATCTGACGAGGCTGCGCGGAACGCCCGGCTTCGCCCGTACCAGCGCCGTGGACCCCCGGGGCGCCCGGCTGATCACCGAGGTCCACCGGGCCGCGGAGGAGGGCAACGCGCTGGCCGCCGACAGCGTGCTGCGCGTCCTGCTCGGCCGGCTGCTGCGGGCCCACGGCACCGTCCTGCCCGCCAGGGCCCCGCTCGCGGCGGGATCCCGGGACGCCGCCCGCGCCCGCGCGGTGCTGGAGGACCGGATGGACCGGCCACCCACCCTGGAGGCGCTCGCCGCCGAACTGGGCACCAGCCCCTTCGCGCTGCTGCGGGCCTTCAAGAAGCAGTACGGGATGCCCCCGCACACCTGGCTCACCGACGCCCGGGTCCGCCGCGCACGGCGGCTCCTCGACAAAGGGACGGCACCCGCCGAAGCCGCCACCGCCGTCGGCTTCACCGACCAGCCCCATCTCAACCGCCACTTCACCCGGATCGTGGGGGTCCCCCCGGGCGCCTACCGGCGCGAACGCGCAGGAACGTACAAGACCGGCCGGGGCCACGCGCCGTAGCGTTCCGGGCGTGGCAGAACAGAGAACACCGCTTCAGGACCTTCAGGACACCGGAGCCCCCGGCACCCCGCCGGACGGTGGACCGGACGCCGCGGCCGTCCGGGACGCGCTCGGCGTGGGCACGGCCGTGGGCCTCTCCGGGTTCGCCTTCGGCGTCACCTCGGCCGGAGCCGGGCTCACCCTGCTCCAGACCTGTGCGCTGAGCCTCCTCGTCTTCACCGGCGCCTCGCAGTTCGCCCTGGTGGGCGCGCTCGCCGCGGGCGGCAACCCCTTCACCGCCGCGGCCGGCGCCTTCTTCCTCGGCGTACGCAACGCCTTCTACGGACTGAGGCTCTCCCAGCTGCTCGCCCTGCCGCGTCCGCTCCGGCCCCTGGCCGCCCACTGGGTCATCGACGAGACGACGGCGGTCACGCTGTCCCGGCCCACCCGCAGGTCGGCGCGCATCGGCTTCACCGTCACCGGGCTCACGCTGTACGTCCTGTGGAACCTCACCACCCTGGCGGGCGCGCTCGGAGCGAAAGCGCTGGGCGACACGGGCGCCTGGGGGCTGGACGCGGCGAGCCCGGCCGTCTTCCTGGCGCTGCTGGCACCGATGCTGAGAAGCACCACGGAACGTGTGGCGGCGGGGCTCGCGGTCCTCCTCGTGCTGGGCCTGCTGCCGGTTCTGCCGGCGGGCGCGCCCGTCCTGCTGTCCGCGCTGGCCGCACCCGCCGTACTGTTCCTCGGGGGACGCGGCACCAGGAGGGACGCGGACCGGACCGGCGGGACCACGGACACGAAGCCCGCCCCGCACACGACGCCCGCCCCGCACACCCGGGAGGACCGATGAACGTCTGGATCGCCATCGGACTCACCGCGGCCGGCTGCTACCTGGCCAAACTCGCCGGACTGCTGGTCCCCGCCGGGGCGCTCGAACGCCCGCTGGTGCAGCGGCTGGCCGCCCTTCTGCCGGTCGCGCTGCTCGCCGCCCTCACCGCGCAGCAGACCTTCGCCGACGGACAGCGGCTGATGGTGGACGCCAGGGCCGCGGGGCTCGCCGCAGCCGCCGTCGCGCTGGTGCTGCGGGCGCCGTTCCTCGTCGTCGTGGGCGCCGCCGTGGCCGTCACCGCGGGTGTCCGCGCCCTGGTGTAGGGCCGCGGGCCCTCAGCGCAGGGCGCGGCCGTGGGCCCGCAGCGTCTGCAGGGCCCTGAGCGTCACGAGGGGCCTGCCCTCGAGCTCCGTACCCGGCGCCCACTGCCGCCAGGTGACCGGCCAGCCGCCGTCCTGCTGCTGCCCGGCCGCGAGCCGGTCCAGGGACGCCTCCAGCTCGGACTCGCTGAACCAGCGCCGCGCGAGGGAACCGGGGGTACGGGCGTAGTCGTACGGGAAGTGGTGCTCCCCCGGCGCGTAACCGGGCGCCACCGGGTAGTCCGCGCGCCGGCGCGTGTCGAGCACCACCAGGCGCTGATCACGCACCAGTTGCCCGAGCCGTTCGGCGGCCTCCTCGGCGCGGGACCGGTCCGGGACGCCGTCCAGGAAGGCCACGGCCGCCTCGATCTCGTACGGATGGGACTGCTTCAGCGCGTCCACGGCCGCCCAGCAGAAGTCGGTGGCACGGAACAGCCAGGCGTGCCACACCTGGTTGCGGTGGAGCAGCCCGACCACCGGCCCGGTGGCCAGCAGTTCGGCCGGGGGGTCGTCCACGACGGGGATGAAGGGGGCGGCGGGGTAGCCGCGCTGCGAGGGGTGGAGGGCCGGCAGGGCGCCCTCCTTGGTGGACGTCTCCGTCAGATACCGGCAGATCCGCTCCACCCGCGGTCCCGAGCACCGGCCGATCGAGTCGAGGACGCTGAGCGCGTGCGCGGTGTGCAGCGGCTGGCTCACGGGGCCGCGGAGATCGGGTTCGAGCGCGTGCCCGTAGCCTCCGTCCTCGTTCAGGTAGGCGGCGAGGGCCGTTTCGACGGCGTCCGCGCTCCCGTCCAGGAAGAGGTGGGCGAACCGCCGTTGTTCCAGGACGCGTGCGGTGAGCCAGATGAACTGTTCGGCGCGGGCGAGGGGGGATGCTCCGGTTCCAGCCATGGACCGACCGTAGAGGGGGAAGACACGGGCGGTACGGACTACCGGCACGGCTGCACTCTCAGGAGCGGGATACTGGAGGCATGCGGTTGACGATTTTCTGGGAGCGGATGGCGGACCACTTCGGCGAGGCGTACGCCGACTCCTTCGCACGGGACCATGTGATGGCGGAACTCGGCGGCCGCACGGTGCACGAGGCACTGGCCGCCGGCTGGGAGACGAAGGACGTCTGGCGCGGCGTCTGCTCGGCGGTCGGCATCCCCGCGGACATGCGCTGACGTCCGGGCGGGTCCCCCGCGGACCGGGCGGCCGGACCGGGCGGCGGTAGGCGAGACTTGTTCCGTGGCACCGACAGACGAGACCGCCCAGAGCCAGCCGCCCGCCGCACCGCCCGTCCCGCCGGCCGCGCCACCGGACCCGTCCGGGCCCGGTCCCGCGCGCATGCCGGGCTGGCTGCCGCGTGCGCTCGTGCTGGCGCTGGCGCTCTACGGGTGCTTCCGGCTCGGGGACTGGGCCTTCCACCAGCTCATCGGGCTGCTGACGAACGTCGTCATCGCCTTCTTCCTGGCGCTCGCGATCGAACCCGCGGTCAGCAGGATGGCCGCCCGGGGCATACGGCGTGGGCTCGCCACCTTCCTGGTCTTCCTGGCCGTGCTGGTCGCCGGCGCCGGCTTCGTCGTGCTGCTCGGCTCGATGCTCGCCGGGCAGATCGCCACCATGATCGAGGACTTCCCCGAGTACCTCGACTCGGTGATCAAGTGGGTCAACCAGACCTTCCACACCGAGCTCTCCCGGGTCGGCGTCCAGGACAGCCTGCTGCACTCCGACTGGCTCCAGAAGTACGTCCAGAACAGTGCCACCGGCGTGCTCGACATCTCCACCACGGTGCTCGGCGGGCTGTTCCGGCTGCTGACGGTCTTCCTCTTCTCGTTCTACTTCGCGGCCGACGGGCCACGGCTGCGGCGCGGGCTGTGCTCCGTGCTGCCGCCGGCCCGGCAGGCGGAGGTGCTGCGGGCCTGGGAGATCGCGGTCGACAAGACCGGCGGCTACCTCTACTCACGCGGTCTGATGGCCCTGGTCTCGGGTGTCGCCCACTACATCCTGCTGGTGGTCCTGGACGTGCCGTACGCGCCGGCCCTCGCGGTCTGGGTCGGGCTGGTGTCCCAGTTCATCCCCACCATCGGCACCTATCTGGCCGGTGCGCTGCCGATGCTGATCGCCTTCACGGTCGACCCGTGGTACGCGCTGTGGGTACTGGCGTTCGTCGTGGTCTACCAGCAGTTCGAGAACTACGTCCTCCAGCCGAAACTCACCTCCAGGACGGTCGACATCCACCCCGCGGTCGCCTTCGGCTCGGTCATCGCCGGGACGGCGCTGATGGGGGCGGTCGGCGCGCTGATCGCCATCCCGGCCGTGGCGACGCTCCAGGCGTTCCTCGGCGCCTATGTGAAGCGCTACGCCGTCACGGACGATCCGAGGGTGGGCGGGGGAGGCCGGGGGCCCCGTGGCGAACCGGTGCTGTCGCGGGTCCATCGGGCCCTGCTGCGGGGGAGGAGCGGCCGGAACGGCGGCACCGGTGGCGGGGAGGCCGGCGGCCGCCGGGACGGGTGACCCGGGCCGCCGGCCGCCGCCCGTCGCGTACCACCCTCTCCGCCTCCGCCTCCGCCTCCGCCTCCGCCTCCGCCCGCGCCCCCGGCCCCCCGCTGGACCCGTGCCGCCCCGCCGCCCGTCTGCACCGCTGCGCCCGCCCGGCCCGTCGTCGTCCGCCGGACGGTCACCGAGGTCCGCGGGGGTGTGACGCACTTGACACTAAAATCGAACATCCATTCATATGGAGGTTCCGGCCGCTGTTTCCCGGGCCCTCGGCCACGGAGTTTTCCACAGGCCGGAGAGACGTCGAGGCCCATTGTCAGTGGCAGGGGTTAGCGTCTTTGACGTGAAGCGATCGACACAAGCAAATCGGGTGGAACCCATGGCAGGAACCGACCGCGAGAAGGCGCTGGACGCCGCACTCGCACAGATTGAGCGCCAATTCGGCAAGGGCGCGGTGATGCGCCTCGGCGAGCGGCCGAACGAGCCGGTCGAGGTGATCCCGACCGGATCCACCGCGCTCGACGTCGCACTCGGCGTCGGCGGTCTGCCGCGCGGCCGTGTGGTCGAGGTGTACGGACCGGAGTCCTCCGGTAAGACGACGCTGACGCTGCACGCGGTGGCGAACGCGCAGAAGCTCGGCGGCTCGGTGGCGTTCATCGACGCGGAGCACGCCCTCGACCCGGAGTACGCGAAGAAGCTCGGCGTCGACATCGACAACCTCATCCTGTCCCAGCCGGACAACGGTGAGCAGGCGCTGGAGATCGTGGACATGCTGGTCCGCTCCGGCGCGCTGGACCTCATCGTCATCGACTCCGTCGCGGCCCTGGTGCCCCGTGCGGAGATCGAGGGCGAGATGGGTGACTCGCACGTGGGTCTGCAGGCCCGTCTGATGAGCCAGGCGCTCCGTAAGATCACCAGTGCGCTCAACCAGTCCAAGACCACCGCGATCTTCATCAACCAGCTCCGCGAGAAGATCGGTGTGATGTTCGGTTCGCCGGAGACCACGACCGGTGGCCGGGCCCTGAAGTTCTACGCCTCGGTGCGTCTGGACATCCGGCGGATCGAGACCCTCAAGGACGGCACCGACGCGGTGGGCAACCGCACCCGGGTCAAGGTCGTCAAGAACAAGGTCGCGCCGCCGTTCAAGCAGGCCGAGTTCGACATCCTCTACGGCCAGGGGATCAGCCGCGAGGGCGGCCTGATCGACATGGGCGTGGAGCACGGCTTCGTCCGCAAGGCCGGCGCCTGGTACACGTACGAGGGCGACCAGCTCGGCCAGGGCAAGGAGAACGCCCGCAACTTCCTCAAGGACAACCCGGACCTCGCCGACGAGATCGAGAAGAAGATCCTCGAGAAGCTCGGTGTCGGTGTCCGGCCGGAGGACCCGGCGGCGGACCCCGCGGCCGGTGCGGCGGACACGGCTGCCGGTGCGGCCGACCCGGCGGCGAAGCCGGTGCCCGCTTCCGCGGCCAAGACCAAGCCCGCGAAGGCCGCGGCGGCCAAGAGCTAGGCCGTGACACGTCGTACGGAGTGGCCGGGTGCCTACGGGGGCCCTGGTCCCGAGGCCGCCGGGGAAGCGGCCGACGATGCCTCCGGGCCCGGTGAGGGGACCGGGTTCGGCGAGGGGGCGGGCCGACGATCCCGTTCCCGCTCGGAGGACGGCGGTTCCCCCCTCCCGTCGAGGGCCGGGAAGGGGGAGCCGCTGAACCCGGCCGACCAGGCGCGCGCCATCTGCCTCAGGCTGCTGACCGGGACTCCGCGGACCCGTAAACAGCTTGCCGACGCCCTGCGCAAGCGGGAGATCCCCGACGAGGCGGCCGAGGAGGTGCTGTCGCGGTTCGAGGCCGTCGGGCTGATCGACGACGCGGCCTTCGCCGACGCCTGGGTGGAATCGCGGCACCACGGCAGGGGCCTGGCCAGGCGGGCCCTCGCGCGGGAGCTGCGTACCAAAGGCGTCGACCCGGCGGTGGTCGACGAAGCGGTCGGGCAGCTCGACCCGGAACGCGAGGAGGAGACGGCCAGAGAGCTCGTGGCGCGCAAACTCCGCTCCACCCGGGGTCTGGAACGCGACAAGCGGCTGCGCCGGCTGGCGGGCATGCTCGCCCGCAAGGGATACGGCGAAGGGATGGCCCTGCGCGTGGTGCGGCAGGCACTCGAGGAGGAGGGCGAGGAGACCGAGGGCCTGGACGAGCCCTTCTGAACGAGCCGCGCATGCGCGAACGACGGGCAGGGCGGAGCGGGACCGGAGCGGAGGGGCGGGGGCGTAGCGGGGAGCGGAACCGGAACGGTTCGGGTGCCCGGCCGGGCTGTGCCACGCGGCACGGTGCGCACGGGCCGGCTGCGGAGGAGCGCAGAAGGGGAGGGGCGCGGAGCCAGGGTCCGGGCGCTCGGGGCACGGCCGGCCCGAGATTGTGGGGGCCCGGGGTGGTGGGGGCCGGCAGGACGGGGCGCCCCGGGCGGGCTCCGCGAACCCGGACGCGCGGACCCCAGAATCCGAACGCGCGGACTTCGGAAGCCGGACGAGCGGACTTCGGGACCCGGGCGAGCGGGCCCCGGACGCGCGGACTTCGGAAGCCGGGCGGGGCCGCTGCCGCCCGTTCTGACGCTGGGGCGGGCGGTCTCAGTGACCGGCAGCCGATGCCCGGCGGATGGTGGCGTCGAGCAGGGACAGGGCATCGGCGGCCGTGCGCCCGGGTGCGCGGTTCCACGGTCCGATCAGGCCGGTCCAGCCCTGGGAGCGGAGCTCGGTGATCAGCCAGGCGCCCGCGCGGTCCACCGTTTCCAGCGAGCCGTAGCCCAGCCGGTGCGCCGTCAGCATCGCTCCGCACAGACAGCGTGCGCCGCGGGCGTCACGGAGCCGGTACGGCCTGTTCTGCCAGCCCCACTCCGTGAGGATCCGGCGCGCATGGCCGAGGTGGACGGAGGGACGCACATCGGGCCGGCCGATCCGGCGCCACATGTGGAGGCGATCGGGCAGCAGCGCGCCGAGCCGGCCCGGCAGCGGGCGCTCGTGTGCGGGCGCGGGGGGAAGCGCCCGCAGGGACTCCTCGACAAGGCTGCTCACCGGCACGGACAGCAGCCTCCGCCAGTCGGCCGGCTGTCCGGCCGGTCCGGGGGAGCCGGGCGGCACTCGTTCCGGCGGCGTCCTCTCCGGCAGGACCGGCTCCGGGCGAACCGGCTCGGGGAGGACGGGCTGCGGAGCCGGGTCCGGGAGGACCGGTTTCGCGCCGGTGCGGTCCCAGCCGGTGACGATCTGTTGCCACGCGTCCGTGTCGTGCAGCCGGGCGACCTGGGCGTCGAGCTGGTCGGGGGTGAGGTGAACAGTGTCCATCGGCGCGCCATCTCCGTACATATCGGCTCATTGCTGAGGCGAATGTCCGTCGCGCGCGGCGATCGCTCCACCGGGGAGCGGCGTTCGGGTGTGTCGGGGCGGGGAGATCGGGCCGGTTGCGGGCCGGGCGCGATGACCGGCGAAGGCCCGCGTGCCCCTGTCCCGCCCAGCCTCCGCCCCTGGCCCGCCCCGCCCCCGCCTCCCCGGAGCGCGGGGCCACAGGGGCGCGGGGGCCGAGCCGGCCGGGCGGCTGCCGGATCGATCGGGCGGCTGAGGTGCCGGAGGGCCACCGGGGCGGGCGGCTGTGGTCTCAGGGGGTCGCCGGGCCGGGGGGACGCCGGGAAGAGGGCGGGGGAGGGAGGACGGGGAGGCCCGCCGCGCGCCAGGCCTGGAAGCCGCCGACGAGGTCGGTGGCCCGGTGCAGGCCCAGCTGGTGCAGGGAGGCGACCGCCAGGCTCGACGCGTAACCCTCGTCGCAGATCACCACGATCCGCAGACCGTGGCCGACCGCCTGGGGCAGGCGATGACTTCCCCGCGGGTCGAGGCGCCACTCCAGCTCGTTGCGTTCGACGACCAGGGCCCCCGGCACCAGCCCGTCCCTCTCCCGCAGCGCCGCGTAGCGGATGTCCACCAGTACGGCGCCCTGCTCCGCGGCGGCAGCGGCGGCGGACGGTCCGATCCGCTCGTAACCCGAGCGGACGCGGTCCAGCAGTTCGTCGATGCCCACCGGTGGGGCGGGGTCCTCGTGGCCGCCGCTCACTGCCAGTCCTCCGGCCGCTCGGTCTGTTCCAGACGGAGGACCGCACCTGCGCGGGAGTAGCGGCGGATCTGCGGCAGGGGCGGGTAGTAGGCGTGCACGGACACGGCGTGCTCCCGTGCGGACTCGTTCAGCACCTCGTGGACGTGGTGCCTCCCGAAGGCTCTGCCCTGACCGGTCGCCAGCTGACGTGTGCGGTCGATGCCTTCGGTGAGCTCCAGGGTCTTCCAGCCGTCGGTGGGCAGCCGGGCCGCCAGGGAGTGTTCACGCAGGGCGCCCGCGGCGACGGTGAAGGCGCCCGACGACTCGGCGTGGTCGTGCCAGCCGGTTCCGGTGCCGGGCGGCCAGCCGATCAGCCAGGCCTCACTGCCACCGGGACCGTCCAGACGCAGCCAGGTACGGCCTTCGGGGTCGAGGGGCAGGGATGCCACGAGAGCGGGATCACCGGCCGTCCGGCGGACGAAGTCCAGGAGTTCCGCGGCGGTCGGGCCGAAGGAGCCGACGCGGCCGGGTGCGGACACCGGGGCGGAGGCGGACGCGGATGTGAGGGGAGCCGGCGTGACGGGAGCGGACGCGGCAGGCGGGGGCGTGGCAGGGGTGGGTGCAGACACAGGAACCGTCCGGTGAGTTCGCGTGGAGGCGCGGCCGGTACCGAGGCGGCACGGTGCGCGGGGAAGGCGATTCAGCGGGACGGACGACACACGCAGCCCGCATAGCGGACGAGGTCCATATGGACCCGCCGCCACAGGCGCACATCGGTGTCGGTCATGGTCTGGAGTACACCATGTGCGCCTGCGGCGGTCAATCGGCCTCTGTACCGTCAACCGGCCTCTGTACCAGGGCCCGTGCCCTCCGGACCTGAGCCTTCCGGACCCGTGCCCTCCGGGCGCCTGCCCTCCTGGCCCGTGCCGTCCGGGGCCGCGCCGCCCGGCTCGTCGCTTTCCTGGGCGGCCTTCTCCCCCGGTGTGCCGGGTGCCCCGCCCGCCCCGGGGGCGCCACCGCGCACCGCGTCGGCGGCGGCGAGCAGTTCCGCGGGGCGCACCCCGTTGAGAGCGGCCACCAGGTGTCCGTCGGGCCGGACCAGCAGCACGGTGTGGGCGGTCGCCCCGGGGTAGCTCTCGGCGACCAGGAGTTCCGCCCGCACGGGCAAGGCGTCCACGGCCTCGACGAGCCGCGGCATGACACCCGCGGTCAGCCAGTGACGGCGGTCCCACACACCGGTCCCCGGCGCGATCAGGACCACCAGCAGCCGTCCGCGGTCCAGCCGGTCACGCAGCTGTACGGCCTTCCCGTCGGGCGCCGTCACCCTCACATCGGTGACCGGCGCACCGGGGGGCGTGGACACCGAAGTGTGCGCCCCGGCGGGCGGGGGCGAAAGAGGGGAGTGCGCGTACGAGGGGGGCGCACCCAGCGGCCCGCACCCCAGGTGACCGTCGGCCAGCAGGGTGTCCTGCCCGCGCGCGCTGCCCGGCAGCAGGGCCCGCAGTCCCGCCCCGCCGCGCAGTATCGGCAGCGACTGGTCGGCGGCGCGCAGCCGGGAGGCGACCGCGGCCCGCCGTTCGGCCTGATAACTGTCGAGGAGCAGTTCCGAGGCGCCCTGGTGCCAGGCGTGCGCCAGCTTCCAGGCCAGGTTCCCGGCGTCCCGGAGCCCTTCGTCCAGCCCCTGGGTGCCGAGCGCGCCCAGCAGGTGGGCGGCGTCCCCGGCCAGGAAGGCCCGTTCGGAGCGCCACCGCCGGGCCAGCCGGTGGTGCAGGGTGTAGACGCCGGTGTCGAGCAGTTCGTAGGCGGGGGTGTCGCCGCACCAGCCTTCCAGCGTGTCGCGGATCCGGGTGATCAGGGCGTCCGGGGTGACGAGTTCGCCCCGCGGCGGCAGCAGCCAGTCCAGACGCCAGACACCGTCGGGCAGCGGGCGCGCCGTGATCTCGGCACCGCCCGAACGCCAGGGCGGTGACCGGTGCAGCACGGCCTCGCCCGGCCAGGGGAGTTCGGCCCGGAGCGCGGCGACGGCGTGCCGTTCCACCGCCGTACGGCCGGGGAACCTGATGTCCAGCAGCTTGCGGACCGTGGAACGCGCGCCGTCGCAGCCCACCAGATAGCTTCCGCGCCACCAGGTCGATCCGGGCTCCCTGGTGTGCACGGTGACGCCGTGCCGGTCCTGCTCCAGCGTGTCGACGCGGCTGAAGGGCACTATCCGCACCAGCTCGTGCGTCCCGGCCGCTGCGCGCAGGCCCTGCGCCAGGGCGTGCTGGGGCACATGGAGGGGAGCCGGCAGCTGTACGGCGCCCTCCTCCCCGCCCAGCGGGACGGCGCGTACCACCTGCTTGCGCCGGACCGACCTCCAGCCGGCCCAGCGCAGCCCCTCCTCGCCCAGCGACGGGCAGCCGAGCCGCCGCACCATGTCCGCGGTGTCCTCACGCAGTACGACGGTGCGGGCCGGACGCGGTTCGTCCTTCCCCGGCCCCTCGTCGAGGAGCACGGTGGGAACCCCCTGATCCGCGAGGGAGAGCGCCAGCGCCAGCCCGACCGGACCGGCCCCGACGACGATCACCGGGTCCACGGCGCGACCCCCCGGTGCGGTGCGGCCGGCGGGGACGGGAAGGCCGTCACAGGTGCTGGGTCGGATGCTCGGGGCGCGGTCACAGAACGTATGCAACTCACTGCCGGTGCTTGCGTCAAGTGACAGTCGGCCCCGGGCCGGGGCGTCGTGCTCCGGCCCGCGGTTCCCGGGCGGGAGGAGCGGCCCGGCAAGGACCGGCCGGACCGGCCCGGGAGCATCCCGTGCGCCGGGTGCGCGCCCCCTCCGCCCGGGCGGAAAGGGCGCGCGGCGGGGACCCGGGCGGCGGAGCGTGGCTCCGGACAGCCGGACAGCCGGACAGCCGGACAGCCGGGCAGCTGGACGGCCCGCCGGTGAGCCGACGGGCCGTCAGACGGTGCGCAGAGCGCGGTTCCTAGTCCTTGGAGGCCGGACCCGGTGCGCCGGCCGGCCCGCCCGGGGTACCGAGGGCGCCCGGCGCCTCCGTGGGGCCGGCGGTCGAGGCCGTCACGATGCCCGTTTTGGCACGCCTGCCGCGCTTCTCGATCCAGGTGGCGAGCGCCGACAGCAGCAGACACATCGCGACGTAGATGGTGCCGATGACCGCGATCGTCGAGACGTACGGGTACTGGCCGTTGACCTGGGTGTTGGAGGCGATCAGACGCGCGGTCTGCAGCAGCTCCGGGTACAGGATGATGAAGCCGAGCGAGGTGTCCTTGAGGGTCACCACGAGCTGGCTGATGATCGTCGGCAGCATCGCGCGGACGGCCTGCGGGATCAGCACCCCCGCCATCACCTGGGTCTTGCTCATCCCCAGGGCGTAAGCGGCCTCACCCTGCCCCTTGGGCACCGAGTTGATGCCGGCACGCAGCACCTCGGCCTGGACACAGCCGTTGTAGACCGACAGGCCCGCGGCCAGCGCCCACATCGAGTAGTCGGTCAGGAAGCCGACCCAGACGGCGTAGATCGTGATCAGCAGCGGGATGGACCGGAACACCTCGATGAACGCGGTGGCCAGCCAGCGGACCGGCCGGTGCTCGGAGAGCCGGGCGATCGCGAGCACCACACCGAGCACCAGGGAACCGACCGCCGCCAGGGCGAACACCTTGAGCGTGGCGAGGACGGCGTCGGCGATGTTCTGCCGGATGCCCGCGTAGTTGAAGATGTCCCACATCTCGGGGGCGAGGTGCCCCTTGTCGGCCAGCCGCATGACGCTGACGCCGATCAGGGCGAGGATCGCGAGGCTCCCGACGACCGCGTAGACGCGGTTGCGGACGACGGCCTTGGGGCCGGGGGCGTCGTAGAGAACGCTGGCACTCATCGGGCGACCTCCATACGGCGTTCGAGCAGCCGGAACAGACCGCTGATGACAAAGGTGACGACCAGGTAGCCGAGGGCCACCCAGATGAAGACGGGGGTGATCTCGTAACCCCTGTCACTCATCAGCTTCTGCCAGCCGAAGAGTTCGGTGACGCTGAAGGCCCCGGCGATCGCCGAGTTCTTGGTCAGCGCGATGAAGATGCTGCTCAGCGGCGGGATCACGGTGCGGGTCGCCTGGGGGAGCACCACCATCCGCAGCGTCTGGGCGAAGGTCATACCGATGGAACGCGCGGCCTCGGCCTGCCCCAGCGGGACCGTGTTGATGCCCGAACGGACCGCCTCGCACACGAAGGAGGAGGTGTAGAAGCCGAGCGCGAGCGAGCCGAGCAGGAAGGGGCTCATGCCCGGGAAGAGGATCTCCGGTACGACGAAGAAGAAGATCAGGAAGAGCAGGGTCAGCGGGGTGTTGCGCAGCAGGGTCACCCAGGCGGTGCCGAACACTCGCAGCGGCGGTACGGGCGAAACCCGGAAGCCGGCGATGACGACGCCCAGGACCAGAGCGATAACCGAGCTGACGGCGGTGATCGACACGGTTCCTATGAAGCCGTCGCGGAACTCTGGGAAGTTGTCGAGCAATACGTTCATGAGGTCTCCGCGTCGGCGGTCAGCGGCATCAGGGCAGGGGAAGGGGCGCCCCGTACCCCGCCGCCCTCAGGGACGGCGGCGTACGGGACGCCTCACCGGCGCGCGGGGCGGCGGTGGCGGGGATCGGCGTCGGCCGTGCGGATCAGTAGCGCTCGATGGCCGGCGGCTCGGTGTACTCCGAACCGGACAGGCCCAGCGTCGCCTCGTAGATCTTCTTGTACGTGCCGTCCTTGACGTGGTTCTCCAGCGAGGTGTTGATCGCCTCGCGGAGCTCCTTGTCGTCCTTGCTCAGGCCGACACCGTAGGGCTCCTCGGTGAACGGCTTGCCGACGACCTTGAGCTTGCCGGAGTTGGCGGCGGCGTAGCCCTTGAGGATCGAGTCGTCCGTGGTGACGGCGTCGACCTGCTTGGTCAGGAGCTGCTGCACGCAGTCCGAGTACTTCGCCAGCTCGACGACCTCGGCACCGTACTCGGGCTTCTTGATCTCCTGGAGCGGCGTGGAGCCGACGATCGAGCAGACCTTCTTGCCCTTCACCGCGTCCTTGCCGGTGATGGCCGTCTCGTCCTTGCGGACCAGCAGGTCGGCACCCGCCTTGTAGTACGGGCCCGCGAAGCCGACCTGCTTCTTGCGCTCGTCGTTGATCGTGTACGTGCCGACGAAGTAGTCGACCTGGCCCTTGGAGATCGCCGTCTCGCGGATGCCGGAGTCGACGGTCTTCCACTCGATCTGCTTCTCGGAGAAGCCGAGGTCCGCCGCGATCATCTTGGCGATCTCGACGTCGAAGCCCGACCGCTCCTTGGTCGACTGGTCCTCGAAGCCCAGGTACGGCTGGTCGGCCTTGGCGCCGATGATCAGCTTGCCGCGCTCCTTCGCCTCCTTGAAGACCGGCGAGTCCAGGTCGACACCGGTGGCGACGGTGTAGGTGGGGAGTTCGGGAGCCTGGGAGGAGCCGGGCTTCACGCCGGACGGCTTGTCGCCGGCCGAGCCCTCCTTGCCGCCGCACGCGGTCGCGGTCAGGGCGAGGACGGCGATGGCCGCGAGCGCGGCCGACTTACGGAGCTTCATGTGAACAATCCTCGTGTCGTGGGTCGTTGTGGTCAGAACTGACGCACCATCAGGGCACGGGCCGTCAGTGGTGAAGGATCTTCGACAGGAAGTCCTTGGCCCGGTCGCTGCGCGGGGCGCTGAAGAACTGGTCCGGCACGGCCTCTTCGACGATCTTTCCGTCCGCCATGAAGACGACGCGGTTGGCGGCCGAGCGGGCGAAGCCCATCTCGTGGGTGACGACGACCATCGTCATCCCCTCCCGGGCCAGCTGCTGCATGACCTCGAGCACCTCGTTGATCATCTCCGGGTCGAGCGCCGACGTGGGCTCGTCGAAGAGCATCACCTTGGGGTCCATCGCCAGCGCGCGCGCGATCGCGACACGCTGCTGCTGGCCGCCGGAGAGCTGCGCCGGGTACTTGTCGGCCTGGGCCCCGACGCCCACCCGGTCGAGCAGCGCCCGGGACTTCGACTCGGCGGTCGCCTTGTCCGTCCTGCGGACCTTGACCTGGCCCAGCATCACGTTCTCGAGCACCGTCTTGTGCGCGAAGAGATTGAACGACTGGAAGACCATGCCGACATCGGCACGCAGCCTGGCCAGCTCCCTGCCCTCCTGGGGCAGCGGCCTGCCGTCGATCGTGATCGCGCCCGAGTCGATCGTCTCCAAGCGGTTGATCGTGCGGCACAGCGTGGACTTCCCGGACCCGGAGGGCCCGATGACGACGACGACCTCGCCACGGGCGATGGTCAGATCGATGTCCTGGAGCACATGCAGCGCGCCGAAGTGCTTGTTGACGTTGCTCAGTACGACAAGGTCGTCTCCCGCGGGCGCGGCGTCGTGGGCGGCCTTGGTCACTGAAACTCCGCTCATCGGCTTCTTGCTCCGTCCTCCTCGGTTAGGCAAGGACCCTAGTGACGCAGTGCTACCAGCGTCATTACATCTGAGCGGAAATTGAGCATAACGATCCGGCCTCAGCCGGACACACCGCGTGAACGGGACGCCACGGCCCGCGATCCGGCGTACCGGGTGGATAACGGAAACCCGGTGGTAACCGGGAGGGGCTTGACTCGGGCGCCGTCATCGGCGTGGATGCCCTGTACGCATCGTCCCGCGTAATCTCGACGTCCGTGCGTACGCGAGGTGGAGAGGAGGGGACATGAGACTGCTGCTCGTCGAGGACGACGACCACGTCGCGGCGGCCCTCTCCGCCGTACTGGCACGGCACGGTTTCCAGGTCGTGCACGCCCGCAACGGCGAGGAGGCGCTGCAGGCGCTGCTGCCCGCCGGACAGGACCCCTTCGGTGTGGTGCTCCTGGACCTCGGGCTGCCCGACCAGGACGGCTACGAGGTGTGCGGGAAGATCCGCAAGCGCTCCAGCACCCCCGTGATCATGGTGACCGCGCGGGCCGACGTCCGTTCGCGCATCCACGGCCTGAACCTCGGCGCCGACGACTACGTCGTCAAGCCCTACGACACCGGTGAACTCCTCGCCCGGATCCACGCCGTGGCCCGGCGCAGGACGGCCGGCGAGGAGACCGGGCCGAACCCCCTCGCGGCCCTCGCCTTCGGCCCGGTCCGTATCGAGCTGCCCACCCGGAAGGTGAGCGTCGACGGTCAGGAGGTCCAGCTCACGCGCAAGGAGTTCGACCTGCTCGCCCTGCTCGCCCAGCGCCCCGGCGTGGTCTTCCGGCGCGAGCAGATCATCAGCGAGGTGTGGCGCACCAGCTGGGAGGGGACCGGGCGCACCCTGGAGGTGCACGTGGCGTCCCTGCGGTCGAAGCTGCGCCTGCCCGCCCTGATCGAGACCGTACGGGGCGTCGGCTACCGGCTCGTCCCGTCCTCCCTCTGAGGCCCCCGGCACCGGTGCGTACCCGTCTGCTGCCCCTGCTCATCGTCCTGATGGCCGCCGTCCTGCTCGCGCTCGGTTTCCCGCTCGCCGTGCGGGTCGCCGCGGCGGAACAGCAGCGCGTGGTCATCGACCGGATCGACGACACCGCGCGCTTCGCCGCGCTCGCCCAGTTCGTCAGCGAACCGCTGGAGGGCACCGACGAACGGCAGCGCATCCTCCAGACCGAACTAGAGGCCTACGCGTCGGTGTACGGGATCAGGGCCGGCGTCTTCTACCGGGACGACGAGGCCCTCGCCAAGGCACCCGCCTCCTGGTCCGTACCGGCCGAGGGGGAGGGGCGCGAGGCGTTCAAGGAAGCACTGCTCGGGCGCCGTTCGCACGACCCGCCCCAGGTCTGGCCCTGGCAGGACGGGCGGATCGTCGTCGCCTCCCCGGTGGTACGGGACGGCGACGTGGTGGCGGTCGTGGTGACCGACTCGCCCACCGGCGGGATGCGTGCGCGGACCCTGCGCGGATGGCTGCTCATCGCCCTCGGCGAGAGCGCCGCGATGCTGGTCGCCCTGGGCGCCGCGTTCCGCCTCACCGGATGGGTCCTGCTGCCCGTGCGGACCCTGGACGCGGCCGCCCACGACATCGCCAGCGGGCGGATGCGCTCACGCGTCGTGGCCTCCGGCGGCCCCCCGGAACTCCGGCGGCTGGCCCGCTCCTTCAACGAGATGGCCGACAACGTCGAGGACGTGCTGGAACAGCAGCGGGCCTTCGTCGCCGACGCCTCCCACCAGCTGCGCAACCCGCTGGCCGCACTGCTGCTGCGGATCGAACTGCTCGCCCTGGAACTGCCCGAGGGGAACGAGGAGATCGCCTCCGTGCGCACGGAGGGCAAGCGGCTCGCCCAGGTCCTGGACGACCTGCTGGACCTGGCGCTGGCCGAACACACCGCGGCCGACCTCCAGCTCGTCGACATCGCGGCACTCGCCGCGGAACGCGTCGCCTCCTGGCGCCCGCTGGCCGAGGAGAAGGGCGTACGGCTCACCCAGGGCGGCGTGCCCGCCGTGACCGGCTGGGCCGACCCGGTCGCCCTCTCCAGCGCACTGGACGCGGTCATCGACAACGCCCTGAAGTTCACGCCCCCCGGTGAGGAGGTCGAGGTCGCCGCGGGCAGTGACGGCACCGGGGCGACGGTGGTCGTCGCCGACCGCGGCCCCGGGCTGACGGAGCAGGAGATGGAACGCGTCGGCGACCGGTTCTGGCGCAGCGGCCGGCACCAGAACGTCAAGGGATCGGGCCTGGGCCTGTCCATCTCACGCGCGCTCCTCACCGCGGGCGGCGGATCGATCGGCTACGCCCCGCACGAACCCCACGGCCTGCGCGTGACCGTCACCGTCCCGCGCGACGCCCCGCACCACTGAGAGGGCGTGCTCCGAAGACCCGGGCACCGCCAGCCGGGCCCCTGCCGTCCGGGGCTTCGGGCGGGCGGGTCAGGGCTTGGCCGAGCGGTAGTAGCGCCTGGCCCCTTCGTGCAGCGGCAGCGGATCGGTGTAGATGGCCGTACGCAGGTCCACCAGCTGTGCCGCGTGCACCTCGCGCCCGATGCGGTCACGGCTGTCGATCACGGTCCGGGTGAACGCCTCGGTCATCAGCGGATCGGTGCGGTCGGTGGTGATCAGCAGGTTGGCGACGGCCACCGTACGCACCGCCTGCCCCTGCTGGGCGTGGTGGTAGGCGTCCGCCGGCATCACGGCCGAACGGTAGTGGCGCGTCGATCCGCCGGCCGCCTGGAGCTTGCCGACCAGCTCGTCGGCCAGCGGCACCAGACGCACGGCGAACCGCTGCGAGAGGTCCTCCACCGCACCGGTCGGCAGCCCCCCGGACCAGAAGAAGGCGTCCAGCTCCCCGTCCGCCAGCCGCTGGGGCATCGTGTCGATGCCCGCCTCGACCGGGCGGATGTCCGCCACCGGATCGATGCCCGCCGCCTTCATCAGCCGGTCCGCGACGAGCAGGACCCCCGAACCCTTCTGGCCGACCCCGACCCGCTTCCCCCGCAGGTCGGCGACCTCCCGGACGCCGGAGTCCTTCGGCACGACCAGCTGTATGTAGTCGTCGTACAGGCGCACGCAGCCGCGCAGGCGCGCGCCGCCGGGCCGGCCGCTCTGCAGATAGGTCGCCACGGCGTCGGCGGTGGCGATGGTGAAGTCGGCCTCACCGGTCGCCACCCGTTCGAGGTTCTCCTGCGAGCCCTCGCTGGTCCGCAGCTGTATGGACACCTTCGGCATGTCCTTGGCCAGCGCTCCTTCGAGCCGCTGCCCGTACCGCTGGTACACCCCGCTCGGCACCCCGGTGGAGAAGGTGAGGGAGCCGCTCGGCTCGGGCTCCCCGAGCGGGAGCACCCACCACAGCAGCAGCCCGAGCACGAGAGCCGCCGCGGCGCCCCCCTGGGCGGCGCGCCGGCGGGCCGGACGGGACAGCGCGGGCAGCATGGGGCGATCCTGCCAGCCCGGGACCCGTCCTGACCAGGCCGGAGGCCGCCCGGGGCTCCGGAGACGGGAAGGCCCCCGCCACCGCCTACCCTTGTCCCATGACCAGCGGCAACCGGAGCGAAGCAGTGGACGTCCAGAAGAGCTACGAAGTGCGCACCTACGGGTGCCAGATGAACGTCCACGACTCCGAACGCTTGTCGGGGCTGCTGGAGGACGCCGGATACGTCCGCGCCCCCGAGGGCTCCGACGGCGACGCCGACGTCGTCGTCTTCAACACCTGCGCCGTACGCGAGAACGCCGACAACAAGCTGTACGGCAACCTCGGACGGCTCGCCCCGATGAAGACGAAGCGCCCCGGGATGCAGATCGCCGTCGGCGGCTGCCTGGCGCAGAAGGACCGCGACACCATCGTCCAGCGCGCCCCCTGGGTCGACGTCGTCTTCGGCACCCACAACATCGGCAAGCTGCCGGTGCTCCTGGAGCGCGCCCGGGTCCAGGAGGAGGCGCAGGTCGAGATCGCCGAGTCCCTGGAGGCATTCCCCTCCACGCTGCCGACCCGCCGCGAGTCCGCGTACGCGGCGTGGGTCTCGATCTCGGTGGGCTGCAACAACACCTGCACCTTCTGCATCGTCCCGGCGCTGCGCGGCAAGGAGAAGGACCGGCGCACCGGCGACATCCTCGCCGAGGTCGAGGCCCTCGTCGCCGAGGGTGTCAGCGAGATCACACTCCTCGGCCAGAACGTGAACGCCTACGGGTCGGACATCGGCGACCGCGAGGCATTCTCGAAGCTGCTGCGCGCCTGCGGCGCCGTCGAGGGCCTGGAGCGGGTCCGCTTCACCTCGCCCCACCCGCGCGACTTCACCGACGACGTGATCGCGGCGATGGCCGAGACGCCCAACGTCATGCCCCAGCTCCACATGCCGCTCCAGTCCGGCTCGGACCGGATCCTCAGGGCCATGCGCCGCTCCTACCGACAGGAACGCTTCCTCGGGATCATCGAGAAGGTGCGGGCGGCCATGCCCGACGCCGCCATCTCCACCGACATCATCGTCGGCTTCCCCGGGGAGACCGAGGAGGACTTCGAGCAGACGATGCACACGGTGCGTGAGGCGCGGTTCGCCAACGCCTTCACCTTCCAGTACTCCAAGCGCCCCGGGACACCGGCGGCCGGCATGGAGGGGCAGATCCCCAAGGAGGTCGTCCAGGAGCGCTACATGCGCCTGTCCGCCCTCCAGGAGGCGATCTCCTGGGAGGAGAACAAGAAGCAGGTCGGCCGCACCCTGGACGTCATGGTCGCCGAGGGCGAGGGACGCAAGGACGGCGCCACCCACCGCCTCTCCGGGCGCGCCCCGGACAACCGCCTGGTCCACTTCACCAAGCCCGCCCAGGACGCGCGCCCCGGCGACGTGGTGACCGTCGAGGTCACCTACGCCGCCCCGCACCACCTGCTCGCCGAGGGCGAGCCGGCGGGAGTGCGCCGCACCCGGTCGGGCGACGCCTGGGAGAAGCGCGCCGGGGCCGCCGGGGCCAAGCCCGCCGGAGTGATGCTGGGCCTCCCCGGCATCGGGGCCCCGGCGCCGCTGCCCGCCGCGGCCGCCCCGGGGTGCGGCTGCGACTGACCCGCCGCCCGCCCCGTACGGCCGGCGGGCGCGGGGACCGGGTCCCGGGCAGCCTTCCCCCGGCCCGCCGGCAGTACGCTGACCGGCATGCTTGTCGCCGCCGCCGTCTGCCCCTGCCCGCCGCTCCTGGTGCCCCAGGTGGCCGCCGGAGCCGCCCCCGAACTCGACGCCGCGCGTGACGCGTGCACCGACGCGGTGGGGGTGCTGGCCGCGGCGCGGCCCGACCTGCTGATCGTGGCCGGGCCCGCGGGCCCGGACGGGCGCGGCCCGTTCCCGGCCGGGTCGCCCGGCTCGTTCGCCGGGTTCGGTGTCGGGCTGACCGTACGGCTGGGCGAAGGCGCTCCCGGCACAGCGGCCGCCCGGCCCCGGCCGCTCCCGGCGTCCCTGGCCGTCGGCGCCTGGCTGCTGGAGCACACCGGGTGGAACGGCGCCCCGGTGGAGGGCCTCGGGATCGAGGAGTCGCTGGCCCCCGGCGACTGCGCCCGGGCCGGGCGGGAGCTGGGGGCGCGGGCGGACCGGGTGGCCATGCTGGTGATGGGGGACGGAAGCGCCTGCCGCACGGTCAAGTCGCCCGGCTACCTCCACCCGCGGGCGCTGGATTTCGACGCGGAGGCGGCCCGCGCCCTGGGCGCCGCAGACCTCCCGGCGCTGGCCGCGCTGGACGCGGCCTCGGCCCGGGAGGTCAAGGCCGCGGGCCGTGCGCCCTGGCAGGTGCTGGCGGGCGCGGCCGAGGGGGCCGGGCTCGGCGGACGGCTGCTCCACGAGGACGCCCCCTACGGCGTGGGATACCTCGTCGCGGCCTGGTCCTGACGGAGCGGCCCGGGTGGCCGTGACACGGCGGAGGGCCGTGGAGCCCTCCGCTCCACGGCCCTCGGCCGTACCGCCGCCCGGATCAGGCGGCCGGGGGAGACCCGCCGTCCTTCTTCTGCCCCAGGCGGTCGATCGCGTCCTTGGCCTTCTGGGTGCCGGACACGATCCTGTCGCTGTATTTGCCCTTGGTCCGCTGATCGACCGTGCGCGCGGCCTTGTCGAGACCCTGGTCGATCTTGGACCCGTGCTGCTGCGCGAGGTCACCGACCTTGTCCCTGGCCGGGTCCAGCTTGGCCTTCAGGCTGTCCAGGAAACCCATGGGTCACCTTCCGTGCTGGTGGGATGTGATCACATTTTACCCGTGAGCGGGCGAAACGCGCGTCCCCCGCCCCGCAGCCGCGGTCCGCCTCCCGCGCGTCCGGCGGCCTCCCGGAGTTTGGGACACTGTCCCGGTGAGCACACCAGCCCCCGCCCCGCGCGTCATCACCGTCGTCGGCCCCACCGCAGCCGGGAAGTCCGACCTCGGGGTGTTCCTCGCCCAGCGGCTCGGCGGGGAAGTGGTCAACGCGGACTCCATGCAGCTCTACCGCGGCATGGACATCGGCACGGCCAAACTGACACCGGCCGAGCGCGGGGACGTCCCGCACCATCTGCTGGACATCTGGGACGTCACCGAGGCCGCCAGCGTCGCCGAGTACCAGAGACGGGCACGCGCCGAGATCGACCGGCTGCTCGCCGAGGGCCGCACGCCGATCCTCGTGGGCGGTTCCGGGCTCTACGTGAAGGGCGCCGTCGACGCCCTCGATTTCCCCGGTACCGACCCGGAGGTGCGCGCCCGGCTCGAACAGGAACTGGCCCTCGGCGGCCCCGGCGCCCTGCACGCGCGGCTGGCGGAGGTGGACCCGCCCGCGGCCCGCGCCATCCTGGCCGGCAACGGGCGGCGGATCGTCCGCGCGCTGGAGGTCATCGAGATCACCGGCAAGCCCTTCACCGCCAACCTGCCGGGCGAGAAGCCGGTGTACGACGCCGTGCAGATCGGGGTGGACGTCGGGCGTCCCGAACTGGACGCCCGGATCAGCGCCCGGGTGGACCGGATGTGGGAGGCCGGGCTGGTGGACGAGGTGCGCAGGCTGGAGGCCCTGGGCCTGCGGGAGGGGCGGACCGCGTCCCGGGCGCTCGGCTACCAGCAGGTCCTCGCCGCGCTGGCGGGGGAGTGCACCGAACAGGAGGCGCGCGCCGAAACCGTGCGCGCCACCAAACGCTTCGCGCGCCGTCAGGATTCCTGGTTCCGCCGCGACCCGCGCGTGCGGTGGCTGGACGGCGGTGAGGACCGGCGCCGGGAACTCCCGGAGCTGGCCATGACGTTGGTCGAACGAGCGGTTACAGCCTGATCACGTGATGGCATCGGGAAGCCCCGCCTGTCATATCGGCGCCCGCGAGCGTGCCATCATCGAGCATCGATCGACCAGTGGAGTCCGAGTGGGGAGGGCGTGTGGCGATGGAGGCCGGCCCTCGCGACACAGACCGGGACGCACCGGGTACGGAGCACCGGACAGGGCACCTGAGCCCTGACGGGCCCGGGACCGAGGAGCACGAGGCGACCCCCGAGGCCCATGACGTGGCCCCCGAGGTCGAGGTCGAGCTCCGGCCCGCCCGCCGGCTCCGGATCTGGCAGCTCGCGCCCATCGTGGTGCTGTCCGCGCTCGGCTCCCTGATGTTCGCCTTCCCCCTCGCCTTCGAGGTCGGCGACGGCGGTGCCATCGTGGCGATGCTGGGCCTGCTGATCAGCGGCTGCGCGGCCGGCTGGGGCATGATGGCGGCGCGGCGGGTGGGGCACACCTGGCCCGGCCTGCCGGCCAGGGGATCGGCCGAGCGCCCCGACTGGCGCATGGTCGCCCTGTACGTGGCGCTGGGCGCCGTGCTGGTCGCCCTCGCGGTCTGGCGCGTGGCCCGGCTCCAGCACTGAGCACGGCGGCGCGCGGTCTGCCCGCGGCACGGAAGCACCGAGCACGGCGGCGCGCGGCCTGACCACGGCACGGAAGCACCGAGCGCGGCCTGCCCGCGGCACGGACCTCCGGCCGTCCGGCCCCGGGGCGCCCGGGACCACGGGCCGTCACCGCCACCTCGTACAGTGGGACCGTGAGCACCGCACAGATCGCCTTCCTCAAGGGCCACGGCACCGAGAACGACTTCGTGATCGTTCCCGACCCCGACAACACCGTGGACCTGCCGGCCTCCGCCGTCGCCCGGCTCTGCGACCGGCGGGCGGGCATCGGCGGCGACGGCCTGCTGCACGTCGTGCGGTCCGCCGCCCACCCGGACGCCCGGCACATGGCGGACACGGCCGAGTGGTTCATGGACTACCGCAACGCCGACGGCTCGGTCGCCGAGATGTGCGGCAACGGCGTGCGCGTCTTCGCCCGTTACCTCCAGCGCGCCGGCCTCGCCGGGGACGGCGGCCTGGCCGTCGCGACCCGGGGCGGCGTCAAGCGGGTGCGCCTCTCCGGGGACGGCGACGTCACCGTTTCCATGGGGCGCGCCGCGCTCCTGGACGAAGGGGTGCGCGTGACCGTGGACGGCCGCGCCTGGGACGCCCGCAACGTCAGCATGGGCAACCCGCACGCCGTCGCGTTCGTGGACGACCTGGCGCACGCCGGGGACCTGCGGTCCGTACCGCGGTTCAGCCCGGAGTCCGTCTACCCGGACGGGGTCAACATCGAGTTCGTGGTGGACCGGGGACCCCGTCACGTCGCGATGCGCGTCCACGAGCGCGGCTCCGGCGAGACCCGCTCCTGCGGTACCGGCGCCTGCGCCGTGGCCGTCGCCGCCGCCCGCCGTGACGGCGCGGACCCCGCGCTGACCGGGGAGCCGGTCACATACACCGTGGACCTCCCCGGGGGCACGCTGGTGATCACCGAACACCCGGACGGCGCCGTCGAGATGACGGGCCCCGCGGTGATCGTCGCCGAGGGCGTGGCCGACATGGACCGGATCGAAACGATGGCCGGATAGAGCTTCGCTCGAATGGGTGATCCGTTTCACGCTGGGCGAGAGGTGGACTGCTCCGCGTGGTGGGCTCGGTAGCATCAAGCACCGGCCCGGAGGCACAGCCGCCTCCCCCTCACCGCCGGTCGACGTCGCCGGAGGTGCCCCATGAGCGCAGAGGCCACCGACCCAGGTGCTCCCCCCCGCAAGCGCAGCCGCCCGCGGATCGATCTGCGCAGGCTCGGCAGGGTCGCCGTGCTCGGCCCGGTGGCCCGCGACCGCCTGCCCGACGCCATCGGACACGTGGCGGAGGCCCACCGGGCGCACCATCCGGACGCGGACCTGTCGGTCCTGCACAAGGCCTACGTCCTCGCCGAGTCCTCCCACCGCGGCCAGACACGCAAGAGCGGCGAGCCCTACATCACCCACCCGCTCGCCGTGACCCTGATCCTGGCCGAACTCGGCGCCGAGACCACGACTCTGACGGCCTCCCTCCTCCACGACACCGTGGAGGACACCGAGGTGACGCTGGATCAGGTCCGGGAGCGGTTCGGCGACGAGGTCGCCTATCTGGTCGACGGGGTCACCAAACTGGAGAAGGTCGACTACGGCGCCGCCGCCGAACCCGAGACCTTCCGCAAGATGCTCGTCGCCACCGGCAACGACGTACGCGTCATGTCCATCAAGCTGGCCGACCGGCTGCACAACATGCGCACCCTCGGTGTCATGAGGCCCGAGAAGCAGGCCAGGATCGCCAAGGTCACCCGGGACGTCCTCATCCCGCTCGCCGAACGCCTGGGCGTGCAGGCGCTCAAGACCGAGCTGGAGGACCTGGTCTTCGCCATCCTCCATCCGGCGGAGTACGAGGGCACCCGTGCGCTGATCGCCGCGGCGGGCGGCGGGCGGGACCCGCTCGCCGAGATCGCGGAGGCCGTCGGGACCACCCTGCGCGAGGCCGGGATCGGTGCCGAAGTCCTCATCAGGCCGCGCCACTTCGTCTCCGTCCACCGGGTGCGCGGCAAACGCGGCGACCTGCGCGGGACCGACTTCGGGCGGCTGCTGGTCCTGGTCGGGGAGGACGCCGACTGCTACGCGGTGCTGGGTGAACTGCACACCTGCTTCACCCCGGTCGTCTCCGAGTTCAAGGATTTCATCGCCGCCCCGAAGTTCAACCTCTACCAGTCCCTGCACACCGCGGTCGTCGGACCCGAGGGCGCCGTCGCCGAAGTCCTCATCCGCACGCACCGGATGCACAAGGTCGCCGAAGCCGGAGTCGTCGCGCTCGGAAACCCCTACGCCCACGACGGCGGCGCGCCCGCCCAGGCCGAACCCGCCGACGGCGAGCGGGCCGACCCGACCCGGCCGGGCTGGCTCTCACGCCTCCTCACCTGGCAGGAGTCCGCCACCGACCCCGACACGTTCTGGACCACCCTGCGCGACGACCTCGCCCAGAACCGGGAGATCACCGTCTTCGGCCCCGACGGGACGACGCTCCCGCTGCCCGCCGGCGCCAGCTGTGTCGACGCGGCGTACGCCCGGTACGGCGAAGCGGCCCACGGCTGTATCGGCGCACACGTCAACGGCCGTCTGGTCACCCTCAGCACCGTCCTGAACGACGGCGACACCGTACGCCCGCTGCTCGCGCAGGACGCGTCCTCCGGGCCCTCGCCGCAGTGGCTCGACCACGCCCGTACCCCCGCCGCCAGGATCGCGATCGCCGGATGGCTCGAAACCCACCCGGACGGCGCCCCCGGCTCCCCGGGCAGCGGCCCCGCGGGGCCCGGCAGACGGGGGAGGCCCCCGGAGGGCCCGGCGGCCGGCCACCCGCGCGGCCCGGGGCGCGCGGTGGGAGTCCGTGTCGACATCCCGGGCGCGCCGGTCAGGCTCGCCGGCTGCTGCACGCCCGTGCCGCCCGACGCGATCACCGGCTTCGCCGTGCGCGGCGGGGCCGTCACCGTGCACCGCCGGGAATGCGCGGCCGTCTCGCGGATGCGGGAGGTCAGCAGGGCGGCCGTCGGGGCACGCTGGGACGACGCCGCGGACCGGGACGGAGCCGCCGACTTCCGGGTCACCCTGGTCGCCGAGTCGTTCGGACGCCCCCGGCTGCTCGCCGACCTCACCGAGGCCATCGCCACCGCCGACGCGGCCATCGTCTCGGCCACCGTGGAACCGCCGAGCGAGCAGCGGGTCCGGCACACCTACACCGTCCAACTCCCCGACGCCGCACGGCTGCCCGGCCTGATGAGAGCGATGCGCGACGTGCCGGGCGTGTACGACGTCAGCCGCGCCCAGCGACCCGCCCCGACGGGCTGAGCCGGCCGGGCCCGCCCGGCGGCGGCCCACGGCTCCGGACGGAGTCCTGAGGTCCCCGTTCGGGTGGCACGGCGCGCGCCGCCCCCGTGGAGGGCGCCCGCGCTGGTAGCGGTAGTCCATGCCGCACACCTCCCGCCGACTGCGTGCCGCCCTGCTGGCCACCGCGTCGGCCGCCCTCGTCGCCGCGACCCTGCCCGCCCCCGAACCGCTCGGTATCGGCGACCGGCTCTTCCCCCACCTCGGGAACCCGGGGTACGACGTCCTCGCGTACGACATCTCGCTCACCTACCACGGCAGCAGCACCCGCCCCCTCGACGCCGTCACGCGGATCGACGCGCGCACCACCGCCCCCCTGGACCGCATCAACCTCGACTTCTCGCAGGGCACCGTCCAGGGCGTCGAAGTCGACGGCCGGGACAGCGAGTTCGCCACCGCCGGGGAGGACCTCGTCATCAGGGCCCCGGACCGGCTGCCGGCCGGAGCGTCGGTACGCATCACCGTCCGGCACACCAGCGACCCCACGGGGGACCCGGCCCGCGGCGGCTGGGTCCGCACCTCGGACGGCCTCGCCATGGCCAACCAGGCGGACGCCGCGCACCGGGTCTTCCCCGGCAACGACCACCCCGCCGACAAGGCCCGCTTCACCTTCCGGGTCACCGCGCCCGAGGACCTCACGGTCGTCGCGGGCGGACTGCCCGCCGGACGGGAACGGCACGGGAGGACCACCACCTGGACCTACCGCACCACGCATCCCATGGCCACCGAACTGGCCCAGGTCTCCATCGGCCGCTCCACCGTCGTGCACCGCGCCGGACCGGGCGGGCTGCCGCTGCGCGACGTGGTGCCGGCGGCAGACCGGAAGGAACTGGAGCACTGGCTGGCCAGGACACCGCGGCAGATGGAGTGGATGCAGGAGCAGGCCGGCCCCTACCCGTTCGAGACGTACGGCCTGCTGGTCGCGGACACCGAGACCGGCTTCGAGCTGGAGACCCAGACCCTCTCGCTCTTCGAACGCTCCCTGTTCACCGAACCGGGGCTCCCCGCCTGGTACATCGAGTCGATCATGGTGCACGAGCTCGCCCACCAGTGGTTCGGCAACAGCGTCTCCCCCCGGACCTGGTCCGACCTCTGGCTGAGCGAAGGGCACGCCACCTGGTACGAGGCCCGGTACGCCGAGGAGCACGCGGACAAGCCGCTCGAACAGCGCATGCGCCAGGCGTACGCCCGGTCCGACGCCTGGCGTGCGGCGGGCGGCCCGCCGGCCCGCCCGGACGTCCCCTCCCCGGACCACAAGATCAGCCTCTTCCGGCCCGTGGTGTACGACGGCAGCGCCCTCGTCCTCTACGCACTGCGCGGGGAGATCGGCGAGCGGGCCTTCGGCCGCCTGGAGAAGGCATGGCCCCGGATCCACCGGAACGGGTCCGCGACGACCTCCGACTTCACCCGGCTCGCCTCCCGGTACGCCGGGCGGGACCTGACGGCCTTCTTCGACGGCTGGCTGTACGGGGAGAAGACCCCGCCCATGCCGGGCCACCCCGACTGGCGGAGCGAGACCCCCCGGGCGGCCGCGGAGCCGCAGGCGGGCCCGCACGCCCCGAAACCTGCGTGACGGGCCCGGCGGGGGCATGTCACTATCGACGGACCGAGGACAGCCGGAGGCACCGGGGGAGATCTCCCGGACCGCCGGCGGACCGGATGCCCCCGGGGGGAATCTTCGGGCCGCGTCACACGTTGTGACCGGTGTAACGACTTCCATCGACGTAAGGATCCAATGACCTCCTCTTCTTCCCTTCCCCAGGACGCGCAGCACGTGCAGAGCGCCACGGACCCCGCGTCCGAAAGCCTCACCGAGGGCCTCCGGGCCGACGCCCTGATGGAAGAGGACGTCGCCTGGAGCCACGAAATCGACACGGAGCGGGACGGCGACCAGTTCGACCGCTCCGAACGCGCGGCGCTGCGCCGCGTGGCCGGGCTCTCCACCGAGCTCGAGGACGTCACCGAGGTCGAGTACCGCCAGCTGCGCCTGGAGCGCGTGGTGCTGGTGGGCGTCTGGACCTCCGGGACGGCCGAGGACGCGCGGAACTCCCTCGCCGAGCTGGCGGCCCTGGCGGAGACGGCCGGCGCACTCGTGCTCGACGCCGTCTTCCAGCGGCGCGACAAGCCCGACCCCGCCACCTACATCGGCTCCGGCAAGGCCCTGGAGCTCCGGGACATCGTGCTGGAGTCGGGGGCCGACACCGTCGTCTGCGACGGTGAGCTGAGCCCCGGCCAGCTGATCCACCTCGAAGACGTCGTCAAGGTCAAGGTGGTCGACCGGACCGCGCTGATCCTCGACATCTTCGCCCAGCACGCCAAGTCCCGGGAGGGCAAGGCGCAGGTCTCGCTCGCGCAGATGCAGTACATGCTGCCGAGGCTGCGGGGCTGGGGCCAGTCGCTCTCGCGTCAGATGGGCGGCGGCGGTTCCAGCGGCGGCGGTGGCATGGCCACGCGTGGTCCCGGTGAGACCAAGATCGAGACGGACCGGCGCAGGATCCGCGAGAAGATGGCGAAGATGCGCCGGGAGATCGCGGAGATGAAGACCGGGCGCGAGATCAAGCGCCAGGAGCGCAAGCGCAACAAGGTGCCCTCGGTGGCCATCGCCGGATACACCAACGCCGGCAAGTCCTCGCTCCTCAACCGGCTCACCGGCGCGGGCGTGCTGGTGGAGAACGCCCTGTTCGCCACCCTCGACCCGACCGTGCGCCGGGCCGAGACGCCGAGCGGCCGCGTCTACACCCTGGCCGACACCGTCGGCTTCGTGCGCCATCTCCCGCACCACCTCGTGGAGGCGTTCCGCTCCACCATGGAGGAGGTCGGCGAGGCCGACCTGATCCTGCACGTGGTGGACGGTGCCCACCCGGTGCCGGAGGAGCAGCTCGCCGCCGTGCGCGAGGTGATCCGGGACGTCGGCGCCGTCGACGTCCCCGAGATCGTCGTCGTCAACAAGGCGGACGCGGCGGACCCGCTGGTGCTCCAGCGGCTCCTGCGCAACGAGAAGCACGCGATTGCGGTGTCGGCGCGTACCGGCGCGGGGATCGACGAACTGCTCGCGCTGATCGACGACGAGCTGCCCCGCCCGTCCGTCGAGATCGAGGCCCTGGTGCCGTACACGCAGGGCGCCCTCGTTTCCCGGGTGCACGCCGAGGGCGAGGTGGTCTCCGAGGAGCACACCCCGGAGGGCACCCTGCTCAAGGCCCGGGTGCACGAGGAACTCGGCGCGGAGCTCTCGGTCTTCGTACCGGCGGCGCACTGACCGCACCGCACGGCGGCGCCCGCCCGGCGCGCCCCGGCACCCGCGGACACACCGGAGGCCCGGCCACCGCCCGTGAAGGCGGGGGCCGGGCCTCCGGTGCGCCGGGCTACCGTCCGGCGTACTTCTCGCTGACCGCCTCGTAGACGCCCTCGGCCTCGGGGCCGAGACGCGGGCCGGCCAGCCAGCCGGCCGTCACCGGGCCGATGGAGGTGTTGGAGACCAGGGCCGGCTCGCCGTCCCGGCCCTTCGCCACCCAGCCGCCGCCGGAGGAACCGCCGGTCATCGTGCACCCGATGCGGTACATCGTCGGCTCGTTCTCGGACAGCGAGAGCCGGCCCGGCCGGTCCGTGCACCGCAGAGCCCTCTGGCCGTCGAACGGCGGAGCCGCCGGGTAGCCGGTGGCCGTCATGCTCTCGATCTCCGGGACCGCGGGGGCGTCGAACTCGACGGGGAGGGCCGCACCGACCGTCTCCTCCAGCGATGCGCCCGACGCGCCCTTCTCCGGGGTGACCTGGAGCACCGCGAAGTCGTACGGCGCTCCCTGCCCGCCGGTCGCCGCCCCCTGGGCGATCCACTGGTCGGACGTCTGGGCCCACTGCCCCCACCACAGGCCGTACGGCGCGATCTGCTCCTTCGACGCCGTCTCCAGCTCCGCCGCCGACAGGCCCGCGTCGTTGTACGACGGGACGAAGACGATGTTGCGGTACCAGCCGCCGTCCTTGCCCGCGTGCACGCAGTGCCCCGCGGTCCACACCATGTTGGACCTGCCGGGGTTGGCCGGGTCCTGGACCACGGTCGCCGAGCAGACCATCGGGCCCTTGGGGCCGTCGAAGAGCAGCTTCCCCGAGGCGGGCGCGTCGTCGTGGTACGGCGTTCCCAGAGCGGCGGCCTCGACCGGGGCGGGCGTCGGGTCCGTCACGCCCTCGTCCCCCGGGATGTCGTTGTCGACGGGGTTCTCCGGCGGCTTCTCGGCCTCCCGCATCCGGTCCGGGTTCCAGAGGTCCTCGATGATCGGGTTGATGTAGTCCTTGGCCTCACGCAGCCACTTGTCCTGGTCCCAGTTCTTCCACGCGCCGTCGCGCCACTTCTCGACGTCGATCCCGTGTTCCTTCAGACGGTCCTTCAGGTCCTCCGGAATCGTGATCTTCCCGTCGGACGCGCCGGCCGCGGAGTCGCTCGCCTTGTCGCTCGGCACGTCCTCCTCGGGACCGCAGGCGGTGGCGGTGAACGTCAGGACGGCGGCGAGGGCCGCCGCGGCGAGGGCGGGCCGCCGCGCACCCCTCCCACGCCGTGCCGTGCCGGTCGGACGGATGGGTCGCATCTGGTGATCCCCCTGGGACTTCGTCACTGACTTCCTTACCGCACTGCGGAGTTGCCTGTGCGGGGCGGCGGCAGCGCCTGACACGGCTGCGCGCGCACCCGTCCGGTACCCGTGTGCCGGCCCCCACTATGCCGTTGCCGTGGGGGACGGTACGCGGCAGGGCCGCGGTTCCGTCCCCGCGGGTGTCCGCCTCCGCAGGGATCTTCCGATTTACCCGTGATCCTTCGTGCCCGGCGTCGTTGGTACGTGCGAAGGACACCCGCACAGTGCCCACCGGACCGGTCCGTCCCCTCCGTCCTTCCGGACACCGTCCTTCCGGCAGACCGTGCGGAAACGCAGCGCAACCGTGACAGCAGGGAGAGCGAACAGCCGTGGCCGTGACCGAACCAGCTCCGGTGGTACCTCCCCCCGCCCACGAGGGGATCCTGCGGCGCCAGGCCCTGCGTGAGTCGGCGGCCCGTACGTACGCCCGCTCCCTGCCCATCGTGCCGGTGCGGGCCAGGGGCATGACCATCGAGGGGGCGGACGGGCGGCGCTATCTGGACTGCCTGTCGGGGGCGGGGACCCTGGCCCTCGGCCACAACCACCCGGTGGTGCTGGAAGCCGTCAAGAAGGTCATCGACTCCGGCGCCCCGCTGCACGTGCTGGACCTCGCCACCCCCGTCAAGGACGCTTTCGTCACGGAGCTGTTCGCCACACTGCCGCGCGAACTCGCCGACGACGCCCGCATCCAGTTCTGCGGCCCCGCGGGGACGGACGCCGTCGAGGCCGCCTTCACCCTCGTGCGCGCGGCGACCGGGCGCAGCGGCCTGCTGGCGTTCACCGGTGCCTACCACGGGATGACCACCGGGGCGCTGGCGGCCTCCGGGGGCGCCCCGGACACGACCGTCACCCGGCTGCCCTTCCCGCACGACTACCGGTGCCCCTTCGGGGTCGGCGGGGAACGCGGCGCGGACATCGCAGCCCGCTGGACCGAGTACCTCCTGGACGACCCCAAGAGCGGCGTGCCCGCTCCCGCCGCCATGATCGTGGAGCCGGTGCAGGGGGAGGGCGGGGTCAACCCCGCGCCGGACGGCTGGCTCAGGCGGATGCGGGAGATCACCCGGGACCGGTCCGTCGCGCTGATCGCGGACGAGGTGCAGACCGGGGTGGGACGGACCGGAACGTTCTGGGCGGTCGAACACAGCGGCGTGGTACCCGACGTGATGGTGCTGTCCAAGGCCATCGGCGGTTCCCTGCCGCTCGCGGTGATCGTCTACCGTTCCGGGCTCGACCTGTGGGAACCCGGCGCCCACGCCGGGACCTTCCGGGGCAACCAGCTCGCCATGGCGGCCGGTGCCGCCACCCTCGCCTACGTACGGGAGAACGGGCTCGCCGAACGGGCCGGGACGCTCGGTGCGCGGATGCTCGCCCGGCTCCAGGCCCTGAGCGCGGAGCACCCGAGCATCGGGCATGTCCGGGGCCGCGGCCTGATGCTGGGGATCGAACTCGTCGACCCTCAGGCCCCGCCGGCCTGCGGGGCACCGGAGAGCGCGGTCCCGCCGCCCGACCCCGCGCTCGCCGCCGCGGTCCGGCAGGAGTGCCTGCGCCGCGGCCTCATCGTCGAACTCGGCGGCCGCCACAGTGCCGTGGTGCGGCTGCTGCCCCCCCTCACGCTCACCGACGAACAGGCGACAGCGGTCGTGGACCGTCTCGCGGATGCCCTGCGAGCGGCGGAGCATTCCACGTACCGTCGAACCACTGCCGGGCCGGCCCGCTGATGCCGGACCCCTGACAAGGAAGACCGCCGTGAACCCCAACCCCCCCTCCGAGGCCGACGGCCCTCTCACCGGCCACCCGCGCGTATCGGAGCTGCCGGACGGTGACCTCGTCGTCGAGCCGGCGACCGTGCCGCGGCAGAAGTCCGGGCAGGGCGCGACGCCGCGCACCCCGGTGACCGAGACCCGCACCGCTTCCGCGCTCCGCGCCCCGGCGCACCCGGCACCGTCCGGCGCCGGGGGACCGGACCCGCTCGACGACCCGGACCCCGCCCGCGCCGCGGACGCCGCGGGCACCGAGAACCTGCTGCGCTGCTGGGTCCGGGAGAACGACCTGCCCCGGCCCGGGGACGGCGTCCTGCGCGTCCCGCTGCCCGCCAGCGCCACCGCGCTGCTCGTCCCGGTACGCCACTGGTCGGCGACCGGATGGCACCGCTTCGGCACCCCCGTCCTGGAGGACGCGCCCGCCGCCCCCGGGGCCGACGCCGTCACCGTGGCCGCCCTGCTCGGGCGCGAGAGCGGCCGCGGGGCCTGCGTGGATCTCGTCGCCCGGGTGGCCGACTCGGTCCGGCAGACCACGGTCTTCCTCAGGGAACGACGCCGCGGGCCCGCCGCCGGCGCCGGGGCGGACCTGTTCCTCTCCGGTGAGCAGGCACTCGTGCTCGGACACCCCCTGCACCCCACACCGAAGAGCCGCGAGGGGCTCTCCGAATCGGAGACCTTCCTCTACTCACCCGAACTGCACGGCTCCTTCCCGCTGCACTGGATGGCGGTGGACCGGTCGGTCCTGGCCACCGGATCGACCTGGAGCCCGGAAGGCCGGACGGTCCCCGCCGAGGAACTCCTCGCCCCCCACGCCGCCGGGCTGCGGCTCCCCGAGGACACCACCGCCCTGCCCCTCCACCCCTGGCAGGCGGCCGAACTCACCCGCCGCCCCGACGTGGTGGCACTCCTGGAGAAGGGCCTCCTCCACGACCTCGGACCGCACGGCGACCACTGGCACCCCACCTCCTCGGTGCGCACCGTGCACCGGCCAGGCGCGGGCGTGATGCTCAAGCTGTCCCTCGGCGTACGCATCACCAACTCCCGCCGGGAGAACCTCCGCAAGGAACTGCACCGGGGGGCCGAGGTGCACCGGCTGCTGGAAACCGGCCTGGCCCGCCAATGGCAGCGGGAGCACCCCGGTTTCGACATCGTCCGCGACCCCGCGTGGCTCGCCGTCGACACCCCGGAGGGCGATCCCGTCCAGGGCCTGGACGTGATGCTCCGTCACAACCCCTTCGGCGTCACCGACGACGCGGTGTGCATCGCCGGTCTCACGGCCCCCCGCCCCTGGCAGGGCCGCACGACCACGCACTCACGGCTCGCGGACCTCGTCTCCCGGCTGAGCGCCCGCACCGGCCGCACCACCCGGGAGGTCTGCGCCCAGTGGTTCCAGCGCTACCTCGACGCGGTGGTGCGCCCCGTACTCTGGCTGGATGGCACGGCAGGCGTCGCCCTCGAAGCGCACCAGCAGAACACCCTCGTCCTCCTCGACCCCGACGGCTGGCCGGCCGGGGGCAGGTACCGGGACAACCAGGGGTACTACTTCCGCGAGTCCCACCGGGCCGGCCTGGAGCGCCGTCTGCCGGGCATCGGCGCGGTCAGCGACACCTTCGTCACCGACGCCGTCACCGACGAGCGGCTCGCCTACTACCTGGGCATCAACAACGTGTTCGGGCTCATCGGCGCGTTCGGCGCGCAGGGTCTGGCCGACGAACAGGAGCTGCTCACCGCGTTCCGCGGGTTCCTGGAGGAGACCGCGGACCAGGGGTCGTCCCTGCCCGGGTATCTGCTCGGCACCCGCGCACTCCGCTGCAAGGCCAACCTGCTGACCCGGCTGCACGGTCTCGACGAACTCGTCGGCCCCGTCGACACCCAGTCCGTGTACGTCACCATCACCAACCCCCTGGTCCCCTGATCCGGTCCCCGGTCCCCTGATCCGGCCGACCGGCCGCACCACGAGAGGAGAACACCACGGTGCACCAGGCCGCTACGCACATCGAGGGGCGGGCCGACGCGGGCCCGCCCGGCGCCACGGGCACCGAGGACACCCTGGAGATGCGGCTCACCGAGGAACTCCTCGCCCCGCGCGGCGACGGGGCGGCGGGAGCCGCCGCGCACGGTGACGCCTTCGGCCCGGCCGGCGACCCCGCCGCCTGGCAGCCGGTCACGACCCCCGCGGGCGAGTTCGAGCTGGTGCCCGTACGGCTCGAACGCGACCTGGGAGTGATCACCCGCTGGATGAACGATCCGGCCGTCGCCGCGTTCTGGGAACTCGCCGGACCGGAATCCGTCACGGCCGGCCATCTGCGCCCGCAACTGGACGGGGACGGCCGCAGCGTCCCCTGCCTGGGCGTGCTGGCCGGCCGGCCCATGAGCTACTGGGAGATCTACCGCGCCGATCTGGACCCGCTGGCCCGCCACTACCCGGCCCGGCCCCACGACATGGGCGTACACCTCCTCGTCGGCCAGGTCGCCAACCGGGGCCGGGGCCTCGGCGGTGT
The DNA here is from genome assembly GCF_008704555.1 of Streptomyces nitrosporeus. Lineage (NCBI taxonomy): Bacteria > Bacillati > Actinomycetota > Actinomycetes > Kitasatosporales > Streptomycetaceae > Streptomyces > Streptomyces nitrosporeus. Next base: position 1,798,139 of record NZ_CP023702.1, on the reverse strand, counting down.
CCTGCTCCGGGCGGTCAGCGACCTCGTGCTCGACAACCGTCCGCGGTGCGCGCGCGTCGTGGCCGAGCCGGACCTGCGGAACACCCCTTCCGTGGCGGCCTTCCTGAGCGCGGGCTTCCGCTTCTCCGCCGAGGTGGAGCTGCCCGACAAGCGGGCCGCGCTGATGATCAGAGAACGAGCGCACCGTACCCAGCTGTGACGTACGCACCCCCCTCGCCCGTACCGCCAATCCCCATCGGTCCCACCCGGAGGTGTCCTTGTGCCGACAAACCCTGCGAGCCACGACCCGGCCGATACGTTTCCCGCACGGGACGCCCCGGAACTGAACGGGGCCGTCTGGGACCGGGTGTCGTCACGTCTGCTCGCCAAGATGATCGGCGAGTTCGCCTACGAGGAACTGGTCGAGCCGGTACCGGAGGAGGGCGGGGCGGACGGCGGGGACGGTGCGCCGGACGGGACCGGGCGGTACGCCCTGCCGCTCGACGACGGGTCCCTCGTCCGCTTCCGGGCCCGGCGCGGGGTGTACGGCAGCTGGCGGGTCGCCCCCGACTCGATCCGGGTGGGCACCGGGCAGGCGGACCCGGCCGAGGCCGGGGGGCCCGCCCCTTCCCGTCCCGGGGCCACCGTGCCGTTCCGGGACCCGCTGGAGTTCCTCGCACGGGCACGCGGTCTCCTCGGCGTGGACGGCGCCACCCTCGGCCACCTCGTGCGGGAGCTCACCGCCACCCTCGCCGCGGACGCCCGCCTGGCGCACACGGCGCTCCCCGCGGCCCGGCTTGCCGACCTTCCCTACGCCGAACTCGAAGGGCACCAGACGGGCCACCCCTGGCTCGTCGCCAGCAAGGGCCGGCTCGGCTTCTCCGACTCGGACGCCGCCCGGTTCGCCCCCGAGGCGCGTACCGCCCTCAGGCTGCCGTGGATCGCCGTCAGCACCCGGATAGCCAGCTACCGGGGAGTACGCGGTCTCGCGGCCCCCGAAGACCTCTACGCACAGGAACTCGACCCCGGCCTGCGGGAGTCCTTCACCGGCACCCTGCTGGCCCGCGGGGCCGACCCCGGCGCCTACCTCTTCCTGCCGGTGCACCCCTGGCAGTGGGACGAGTGGATCGTCCCCCTCTTCGCCCCGGCCATCGCGGCCGGCGACATCGTGCCGCTGGGCCACGACACGGACCTGCGGCTGCCGCAGCAGTCGATCCGCACCTTCAGCAACACCACCCGCCCGGACCGGCACACGGTCAAGCTGCCGCTGTCGATCCTGAACACCCTCGTCTACCGGGGCCTCCCGACCGAGCGCACCCTCGCCGCCCCCGCTGTCACCGCCTGGGTCCACGGCCTGCGCGACGGCGACCCCTTCCTGCGGGACACCTGCGGGGTCATCCTGCTCGGCGAGGTCGCCTCGGTGTCGGTCGAGCACCCTCTGTACGACCACCTGCCCGAGACCCCGTACCAGTTCAAGGAGATCCTCGGCACGATCTGGCGGGAGCCCCTGCAACCCCGGCTCGCACCCGGAGAGCGGGCCCGCACCCTCGCCTCGCTGCTGCACACGGACCCGGAGGGCCGGGCCTTCACCGCCGAACTCGTCGGCCGTTCGGGGCTCACCCCCCGGGCCTGGCTGTCCCGCCTCTTCGCCGCGCTGCTGCCACCCCTGCTGCACTTCCTGTACCGGTACGGCACGGTGTTCTCCCCGCACGGCGAGAACGCCATCGTGGTGTTCGACGAGCACGACGTACCGGTCCGGCTGGCGATCAAGGACTTCGTCGACGACGTGAACGTCAGCGCCCGCCGGCTGCCCGAGCACGACTCGATGCCCGACGAGGTGCGCCGCACCCTGCTGACGGAGGACCCCTCCTTCCTCACCCAGTTCATCCACTCCGGGCTCTTCGTGGGGGTCTTCCGCTACCTGTCACCGATCTGCGAGGAGCAACTGGATGTGCCCGAGAGCGATTTCTGGTCACTCGTACGGGCCGAGATCCTCCGCCACCACGCGCGCTTCCCCGAACTCAAGGAGCGTTTCGAGATCTTCGACATGCTGACGCCGACCATCGAGCGCCTCTGCCTCAACCGCAACCGTCTGCACGTGGACGGTTACCGGGACCGGCCGGAGAGGCCGCACGCGGCCGTCCACGGCGAGGTCGTGAACCCGCTGCACCCCTACGCGTGAGGCCGGGAGGGAGATCGGTGTCGGTGGTGAGCCGTAGGGTGGAGACGCTATGACGAAGCCATCGCTCCCCGAGCTCCTCCACGCCGCCGTGACCGCCGTCGGCGGTACGGAACGGCCCGGCCAGGCCGCCATGGCCGAGGCCGTCGCCGCAGCCGTCGACGACAACGCCCACCTGCTGGTCCAGGCGGGCACCGGCACCGGCAAGTCCCTCGGCTACCTGGTGCCCGCGCTGGCCCACGGGGAGCGGGTCGTGGTGGCCACCGCCACGCTCGCCCTCCAGCGCCAGCTGGTGGAGCGGGACCTGCCCCGGACGGTCGAGTCGTTGCGGCCGCTGCTGCGCCGGACCCCCCGGTTCGCGATGCTCAAGGGCCGGTCCAACTACCTCTGCCTGCACCGCCTCCACGAAGGGGTCCCGCAGGACGAGGAGGACGGCCTGTTCGACCAGTTCGAGGCCGCCGCGCCGTCGAGCAAGCTGGGACAGGACCTGCTGCGTCTGCGTGACTGGTCGGACGAGACCGAGACCGGGGACCGGGACGACCTCACCCCGGGCGTCTCGGACCGGGCCTGGGCACAGGTCTCGGTCTCCTCGCGTGAGTGCCTGGGCGCGACGAAGTGCGCGTACGGAGCCGAGTGCTTCGCCGAGACGGCCCGTGAGCGGGCCAAGCTGGCCGATGTCGTCGTCACCAACCACGCGCTGCTCGCCATCGACGCCATCGAGGGCGCGCCGGTGCTCCCGCAGCACGAGGTGCTGATCGTTGACGAGGCCCATGAGCTGGTCTCGCGGGTCACCGGTGTGGCCACCGGGGAGCTCACCCCCGGCCAGGTGAACCGGGCGGTGCGCCGCGCGGCCAAGCTGGTCAACGAGAAGGCCGCGGACGCCCTGCAGACCGCCTCGGAGGGGTTCGAGCGCGTCATGGAGCTGGCACTCCCGGGCCGCCTGGAGGAGATCCCCGAGGACCTCGGCTACGCCCTGACGGCGCTGCGTGACGCCGCTCGCACGGTCATCTCCGCTCTCGGGGCCACCCGGGACAAGTCCGTGCAGGACGAGGACGTGGTCCGCAAGCAGGCGATGGCCTCGGTCGAGTCGGTCCACAGCGTCGCCGAGCGCATCACCCAGGGCTCCGAGTACGACGTCGTGTGGTACGAACGCCACGACCGCTTCGGCGCGTCGCTGCGGGTCGCGCCGCTGTCCGTGTCCGGGCTGCTGCGGGAGAAGCTGTTCTCCGAGCGGTCGGTGGTGCTGACCTCGGCCACGCTCAAGCTGGGCGGGGACTTCAACGGGGTGGGGGCGTCCCTGGGGCTCGCCCCCGAGGGCACCGCCGGCGAGGACGTCCCGCAGTGGAAGGGGCTGGACGTCGGGTCGCCGTTCGACTACCCGAAGCAGGGCATCCTGTACGTCGCCCGGCACCTGGCCACCCCCGGCCGCGAGGGCTCCCGCACCGACATGCTGGACGAGCTCGCCGAGCTGGTCGACGCGGCGGGCGGGCGCACCCTGGGCCTGTTCTCCTCGATGCGGGCGGCGCAGGCCGCCGCGGAGGAGCTCCGGGGCCGTCAGGACCGGACGATCCTCCTCCAGGGGGAGGAGACGCTCGGCGAGCTGATCAAGAACTTCGCTGCGGACCCGGAGACCTGCCTCTTCGGCACGCTGTCACTCTGGCAGGGCGTCGACGTACCCGGGCCGAGCTGCCAGCTCGTGGTCATGGACCGGATCCCCTTCCCCCGGCCCGACGACCCGCTGATGAGCGCCCGGCAGAAGGCGGTCGAGGAGGCGGGGGGCAACGGCTTCATGGCGGTCGCGGCCACCCATGCCGCGCTGCTGATGGCGCAGGGGGCGGGGCGGCTCGTGCGCGCCACCGGGGACAAGGGAGTGGTCGCGGTCCTCGACCCCAGGCTGGCGAACGCCCGGTACGGCAGCTATCTGCGGGCCTCGTTGCCCGACTTCTGGTACACCACGGACCGTAACCAGGTGCGCCGCTCGCTCGCGGCCATCGACGCCGCGGCGAAGGCGGCCCCATAGGCGGGGCCCGCGGAGACGGGCCGGTACGGGGCGACGCGGGGCGGCACGGGCCGTCACGGGCGGCACGGAACCGGCACGATACGGCGCGGGCCCGGCCCTCGCGGGGGCCGGAGAAGCCGCCGACGGCACACAGAGAGCCCCGGGACCGGCGCAGGGGTCCCGGGGCCCGATTGCGGACCGGCTGCCGTCACACGCGCCGGAGCACCGCCACCACCTTGCCGAGGATGGTCGCCTCGTCCCCGGGAATGGGCTGGTACGCGGAGTTGTGCGGGAGCAGCCACACATGGCCGTCCTCCCGCTTGAAGCGCTTCACGGTGGCCTCGCCGTCCAGCATGGCGGCCACGATGTCGCCGTTCTCCGCGACGGGCTGGCGGCGCACGGTGACCCAGTCACCGTCCATGATCGCGGCCTCGATCATCGAGTCGCCGACCACCTTCAGCACGAACAGCTCACCGTCGCCCACGAGTTGCCGGGGCAGCGGGAACACGTCCTCGACGGACTCCTCGGCGAGGATCGGGCCGCCGGCTGCGATCCGGCCGACCAGGGGGACGTACGAAGCGGCGGGCTTGCCGGTGGTGTCCGTCGGCTGGGTGCTGGGCTGATCCGAACCGCGCACCTCGTACGCGCGCGGGCGGTGCGGATCGCGGCGCAGGAACCCCTTGCGCTCCAGGGCCATCAGCTGGTGGGCGACGGACGAGGTGCTGGAGAGCCCCACCGCCTGGCCGATCTCCCGCATCGACGGGGGGTAGCCCCTCCGCTGCACCGAATCCCGGATGACCTCGATGACGCGTCGCTGGCGGTCCGTGAGCCCCGAGCTGTCCGCACGGATGCCCGGGGGCCTTCCGGGCAAGGACCGCGCGGGGCGCGCGGGCTCTGGCCCCTGTGGGTTCATGACTGATTCGTTCATCGTGTGCACCGGCTCAAGTCGGCTCTGGGAGCGGTGGTCCTGGGCGGTGATGGTGGCGCTGTCGGCGGTGGTGGTCACGTCGGCCCCTCTCGAGTGTTCTCCCTGGTTAGGCAACGGTAGTAGCTTTCGAAAGGTTGCGCCAAACACACGTTCGAGTGAAAAACGAATAAAGGCCTGTCGCGGGAACGCCCTCAGGTGTATGCGAAAACCGGTGGGGGAGAGGGGCGGAAGTCGTCCCGCCGTCCCGTGCGCGGCCTTCCGCGACCCGCGACAGTCTGCCATTCCCCGCCCCCGCGATCCGGCCGCCCGGCCCTTTCCCGTACCCTCGTGCGGGGCCGTACGCCGCCTCCCCGGCACCCCGAAGGGCGCGACACGCCCTGGTGTGCCGGTGGAGTAAAACCCTAGATCTAGTGGTTGGGCCGCTGTCGGCACCCAGAAGTAGTGGTCCCGGGTCTTCCGGGCCGGCTCCATCGCCTATGCTTACTGCTGCCTCGAAGGTCCGTGACCGGGCCTGACAAGGCTATTCAGTCGTGCTGTGAAGGAGGGTTCGGAGATATGCACTGCCCCTTCTGCAGGCACCCCGACAGCCGGGTCGTGGACAGTCGGACCACGGACGACGGCACGTCGATCCGGCGGCGGCGCCAGTGCCCCGACTGCGCGCGGCGCTTCACCACGGTGGAGACCTGCTCGCTGATGGTGGTCAAGCGCAGCGGCGTGACCGAGCCCTTCAGCCGGACCAAGGTCATCTCGGGCGTCCGCAAGGCGTGCCAGGGGCGTCCCGTCACCGAGGACGCGCTGGCGAAGCTGGGGCAGCGGGTCGAGGAGGCGGTGCGGGCGACCGGGAGCGCCGAACTGACCACGCACGACGTGGGGCTCGCCATACTCGGCCCCCTGCAGGAACTCGACCTCGTGGCCTACCTGCGTTTCGCGTCGGTGTACCGGGCGTTCAATTCGCTCGACGACTTCGAGGCCGCCATCGCGGAACTCCGCCGGCAGCGGCCTCTCACCGGGGAGCGGGGGAGCGAGGAGCCCCCCGAGGTCCCCGCCCCCGTCACTGTCGCCGCCGATTGAGCACGGGCCGCCTACGGGGCGGCGAGGCCGGCGGCAGACGGCAGAAGACCTGCTCCGCGGCGCTGTGCGTGGCGCCCGGAGTATCAGACACACACTGTGCCCTGGGAAGAACTGGGCACTTCAGGGCGTTTTTGCCCACATATGGGAGGCGGCATGACAGAGACGGCGAGCGGCCCGGCACGAGGTTCCCGTACCAAGGGAGCCAAGTCGACTGCGACCAAGCAGGGCCTGCGCATCGAGCGCATCCACACCACTCCCGGCGTGCACCCGTACGACGAGGTGGAGTGGGAGCGCCGTGACGTCGTCATGACCAACTGGCGCGACGGCTCGATCAACTTCGAGCAGCGTGGCGTCGAGTTCCCCGGCTTCTGGTCGGTGAACGCGGTCAACATCGTCACCAGCAAGTACTTCCGGGGGGCCGTCGGCACCCCCCAGCGCGAGACCGGTCTGCGTCAGCTGATCGACCGGATCGTGAAGACGTACCGGAAGGCCGGCGAGGAGCACGGCTACTTCGCCTCTCCCGCCGACGCCGAGATCTTCGAGCACGAGCTGGCCTACGCCCTCCTGCACCAGATCTTCAGCTTCAACTCGCCGGTCTGGTTCAACGTCGGCACGCCGCAGCCGCAGCAGGTCTCGGCGTGCTTCATCCTGTCCGTCGACGACTCCATGGAGTCGATCCTCGACTGGTACAAGGAAGAGGGGATGATCTTCAAGGGCGGCTCCGGCGCCGGCCTGAACCTCTCCCGCATCCGCTCCTCCAAGGAACTCCTCTCCTCCGGCGGCAACGCCTCGGGTCCGGTCTCCTTCATGCGCGGTGCCGACGCGTCCGCGGGAACGATCAAGTCCGGTGGCGCCACCCGCCGCGCCGCCAAGATGGTCATCCTCGACGTCGACCACCCGGACATCGAGAACTTCATCGAGACCAAGGTGAAGGAGGAGGAGAAGATCCGCGCCCTGCGCGACGCGGGCTTCGACATGGACCTGGGCGGCGACGACATCACGTCCGTCCAGTACCAGAACGCCAACAACTCGGTCCGCGTGAACGACGAGTTCATGAAGGCCGTGGAGTCCGGCGGCAAGTTCGGCCTGCGCGCCCGCATGACCGGCGAGGTCATCGAAGAGGTCGAGGCCAAGTCCCTCTTCCGTAAGATGGCCGAGGCCGCCTGGGCCTGCGCCGACCCGGGCATCCAGTACGACGACACCATCAACGCCTGGCACACCTGCCCGGAGTCCGGCCGGATCAACGGCTCGAACCCCTGCAGCGAGTACATGCACCTGGACAACACCTCGTGCAACCTGGCCTCGCTGAACCTGATGAAGTTCCTCAAGGACGACGGCGAGGGCCACCAGTCCTTCGAGTCGGAGCGCTTCGCCAAGGTCGTCGAGCTGGTCATCACCGCGATGGACATCTCGATCTGCTTCGCGGACTTCCCGACCCGGAAGATCGGTGAGAACACCCGCGCCTACCGCCAGCTGGGCATCGGCTACGCCAACCTCGGCGCCCTGCTGATGGCGACCGGCCACGCGTACGACAGCGACGGCGGCCGCGCGCTCGCCGGCGCCATCACCTCGCTGATGACCGGCACCTCCTACCGGCGCTCCGCCGAACTCGCCGCGGTCGTCGGCCCGTACGACGGCTACGCCCGCAACGCCGAGCCGCACCAGCGCGTCATGAGGCAGCACGCCGACGCCAACACCAAGGCCGTCCGCATGGACGACCTGGACTCGCCGGTCTGGGCCGCCGCGACGGAGGCCTGGCAGGACGTGATCCGGCTCGGCGCAAGGAACGGCTTCCGCAACGCCCAGGCCTCGGTCATCGCCCCCACCGGCACCATCGGTCTCGCGATGTCCTGCGACACCACCGGCCTGGAGCCCGACCTCGCCCTGGTCAAGTTCAAGAAGCTGGTCGGCGGCGGCTCGATGCAGATCGTCAACGGCACCGTCCCGCAGGCCCTGCGCCGCCTCGGCTACCAGCCCGAGCAGATCGAGGCGATCGTCGCCCACATCGCCGAGAACGGCAACGTCGTCGACGCCCCCGGCCTGAAGACCGACCACTACGAGGTCTTCGACTGCGCCATGGGCGAGCGCTCCATCTCGGCCATGGGCCACGTCCGGATGATGGCGGCGATCCAGCCGTGGATCTCCGGCGCGCTGTCCAAGACGGTGAACCTGCCGGAGACGGCCACCGTCGAGGACGTCGAGGAGGTCTACTTCGAGGCGTGGAAGATGGGCGTCAAGGCGCTCGCCATCTACCGCGACAACTGCAAGGTCGGCCAGCCCCTCTCCGCCAAGAAGAAGGAGCAGGAGAAGGCCGAGGTGACCGCCAAGGCCGAGGGCACCATCCGCGCCGCGGTCGAGAAGGTCGTCGAGTACCGTCCGGTCCGCAAGCGCCTGCCCAAGGGGCGTCCCGGCATCACCACCAGCTTCACGGTGGGCGGCGCCGAGGGGTACATGACCGCCAACTCCTACCCGGACGACGGTCTCGGCGAGGTCTTCCTGAAGATGTCCAAGCAGGGATCGACCCTCGCCGGAATGATGGACGCCTTCTCGATCGCCGTCTCGGTCGGTCTGCAGTACGGCGTGCCCCTGGAGACGTACGTCTCCAAGTTCACCAACATGCGCTTCGAGCCGGCCGGCATGACGGACGACCCGGACGTGCGGATGGCGCAGTCGATCGTCGACTACATCTTCCGCCGCCTGGCGCTCGACTTCCTGCCCTTCGAGACGCGTTCCGCCCTCGGCATCCACTCCGCCGAGGAGCGCCAGCGCCACCTCGACACCGGTTCCTACGAGCCGTCCTACGCGGACGACGAGATGGACGTCGAGAGCCTGGCCCAGTCCGCCCCCGTGCAGACCGAGCCGCTGAAGGCCGTCGCCGACCCCGCCGGGCCCGTCGCGGAGAAGGCCGCCCCCCGGACGGCGCACACCTCGGCCGAACTGGTCGAGATGCAGCTCGGTATCAGCGCCGACGCGCCGCTCTGCTTCTCCTGCGGCACGAAGATGCAGCGCGCCGGATCCTGCTACATCTGCGAGGGCTGCGGCTCCACCAGCGGTTGCAGCTGATCCCCGGATGAGGTGAGGGGAGGGGCACCGGCCGTCCAGGCCGGTGCCCCTCCCCTTCTCCCGTTCCGCCGCCCCGGGCGGTCAGGGGCCGGCGAGGTCTCCCATCGCCGCGGTGAACGCGTCGGGATCGCCGTCGAACCCGCGGACCATGCCCCTGAACCCCCAGGCCCCCGAGGCGTCCCGGGCGAACTCGCCGACGACGGCGGCCGTCGCGGCCGGGACGCCCGCGAAATCGTCCTCGGCCAGGACGGTGTACCCCTCACGGATCTGTACGGCCGTGTGCTCTATCCGGCCGAAGGTCTTGTGCCCGTCACGCTGCTGGATGGCGACACCGACGACGACCCTGGCGTACGCCGCCGACAGCCGGTTCAGCTCCAGCGTCATCACCTCGTCGAAACCGAAACCCTGGCCGGTCCTGCTGTCCCGGTTCAGCGTGATCGTGCCGTCGGGGGAGCGGCTGTCGAAGTGGACCAGGTAGACGGGGGCCCCGTGCGGTGCGTCGGCGGCGTAGGTGGCCGCGATGACGTCGAGGTCGTTGGCGGGCTCACCGGCCGGGCTGGGATCCCACTTGACCCGTACCTCGGCCTTGTCGATGTCCTTGTTGGGCGTGCTCATCGGGACGTCCCTCCTCGCTGCTTGTCGGTGCCGTGGTACGGCGCCGCCGGGCTGCCGGCCGGGGCGTTCCGGCCGGACCGGAGCCGGGGCCGGACCGGCCGGAAGACCCCGGCCCACCTCGATGATGTCGGTAACTTTGCGGGGATCCAACCACGTTGGGGACCAGCGGCTGATTCGGGCCATCGGCGGCCGCCCCCCGGACGGCGGGCCGCCCGCCGTGGGGCGGACCTCGGCAAGCGTGACCGCCACCACGCCGCCGCGCCGTACGATGGCGCGGTGCTGGTCAAGTGGATTCGCTGCACCGTGGTCGACCGTCCTGGATTCGAACGGGGGCAGCGCAGGTGGACCGAGCTGCTCGGCCGGCCCGGCTTCCAGGGACAGGGAGGCGGGTGGAGCCGGGTGCTCCCCGATGTCGCCCATGTCTTCGCGTTCTGGGAGAACCGGGTCTTCTACGACTCGTTCATGGCCGACGGCCACGACCGGCTGGCCGGTGCGCAGTCCGGCACCTGTGCGGAGGTCCAGGTCAAGCTGTTCGAGCACCGCTTCGACGTGAAGACCGGCTTCGAGCCGGACTTCACCGACGCCGACGTGGTCAGAGTGGCCCACAGCCGGGTGCGCGAGGACCGGGCCGACCACTTCGCCCTCATGCAGCAGAAGGTCTGGAATCCGGCCATGGCGGGTTCCCCCGGGATGCTGCGCGGGCTCTTCGGGCAGGCCCCGGGGCCGGAGTTCCTGGTGCTCTCCATGTGGCGGTCCGAGGCCGAGCGGGGGAAGTACCGGCCCCGCAGCGCGGCCCGGCTCGCCGAACGCGCGGAGACCGAACGCGACGTCGAGAGGCTGGACGGCGACGCGGTGCGGATCGAGGACGCCTGGACGGTCCGGCCGGACGGCGGCGGCCGCCGCTGACCCCGTACGCACCCGGTGGCCGGGGCCGCCCCGGCGGGGACGGCGGGGCAGCCTTTAGGGTCGGTACATGGCACGACCGCAGCGCATCGTCCTCGTCCGGCACGGCGAGTCCGAGGGAAACGCCGACGACACGGTGTACGAACGGGTGCCCGACCATGCCCTGAGCCTGACAGGGCGGGGGCGTGAACAGGCCCGGAGGACCGGCGACGGACTGCGCGCGGTGTTCGGGGACGAGCAGGTCAGCGTCTACGTGTCCCCCTACCGGCGCACCCACGAGACGCTGGACGCCTTCGCCCTCGATCCGGAGCGCGTCCGGATCCGCGAGGAGCCCCGGCTGCGGGAACAGGACTGGGGTAACTGGCAGGACCGGGACGACGTCCGGCTGCAGAAGGCATACCGGGACGCCTACGGGCACTTCTTCTACCGCTTCGCCCAGGGCGAGTCCGGCGCCGACGTGTACGACAGGGTCGACGCGTTCCTGGAGAGCCTGCACCGGAGCTTCGAGGCCCCGGACCACCCGCAGAACGTCCTGCTGGTCACCCACGGGCTGACCATGAGGCTGTTCTGCATGCGCTGGTTCCACTGGTCGGTGGCCGAATTCGAGTCGCTGTCCAACCCCGGGAACGGCGAGACGAGGATGCTGCTGCTCGGCCCGGACGGACGGTATGTGCTCGACAGGCCATTCGAACGGTGGCGTACACCCGAGCCGTACGGCCGCACCGGATAGAGTGGCGTGGCGATGACCGCTGACTCCGCTTCCGACAAACGCTTCGAACGCGCTCTGGCCAGCCTGCGCGGACTGTCCGTGGGTGACGCCCTCGGCTCCCAGTTCTTCGTCCCGGCCAACTACCCCCTCCTCCAGGACCGCTCCCTGCCGCCCGGCGACTGGCAGTGGACCGACGACACCGAGATGGCGTGCTCCGTACTCGCCGTGCTCGCCGCCCACCACCGCATCGACCAGGACGCGCTCGCCGAGTCGTTCGCCCGGCACCACGACTTCGACCGGGGCTACGGCCCCGCGGTGAACCGCCTGCTGCGACTGGTCAGGGAGGGCGACGACTGGCGGAAGCTGGCTTCCGGCCTCTTCCAGGGCCAGGGCTCCTGGGGAAACGGTTCCGCCATGCGTATCGCCCCGCTGGGGGCCTGGTACGCCGACGACCCGGAGCAGGCCACGCACCAGGCCGAGATCTCCTCCTACACCACCCACCAGCACCGCGAAGCCGTCGTGGGGGCCATGGCCGTGGCGGCGGCCGCCGCGCTGGTCGCCGCGCCCGGCGGGCCGCCGGCGCCCGGGGAACTGCTCGACGGCGTCGTGGCGCTCGTGCCGCGCAGCGCGGTCGGACAGGGGCTGCGCAGGGCGCGGGACATGCTGGACTACCAGGACGCCGGGACGGTCGCCGCGGTCCTGGGCAACGGGCGCCGTACGAGTGCCCACGACACCGTGCCGTTCTCCCTCTGGTCGGCGGCGCGGGCGCTCGGTGACTTCGAAGAGGCGTTCTGGGTGACGGCCCAGGCCGGCGGGGACGTGGACACCACCTGCGCGATCGTCGGCGGTGTGGTCGCTTCCGCCGCGGCGGGCGCCCCGCCCGCCGGCTGGGCCGACAGGACCGAGGCGCTGCCGGCCTGGCTCCCCGCGGCGGCCGGCTGACATCCGGCCGTCCGGCCGCGGTCCTGTGCCGTCTCCGGTGCCGGGAGGCCCGGCGGGACGGGGACGGGCCGTACGGCGGACGCCCTGATTGCGGGGCTTCTGTGTCACGGTCCCGCCACAGCGGCTCCACGGACCGCCCGTACCCCCGTGGCGCGGCTACTCTTTCGGCCACACCGCCCTCATCGATCTTGAAGGCGCGTGTTCATGAGACGCCGGGGCCGCCGTGCCGCGACATGGCCGTACGGACGGGACCCGGTGGGGGGAGGGCCCATGTCCGATCACGTGTCCGGAACCGCCGGAGCACCCGGCACGCCCGGCGAGCCTGCCGCACCGGACGCCCCCGGCGCGCCGTCACGGCAGGAGGCCGCCGGTCCGGGAAGCCCCGGTGGGGAGGTCCGGGCGGAGGGTGCGGACCCGGCGGCGGCGGACGGAGCCGACCGGGCCGGGGCGGAGGACGCCGGGGCGGACCGCGCGGGCCGGGGCGGGGCGGACGGCACCGGCGCGGAGAAGGCGGGACCGGCCGTCCCCGCCCAGGGCACCGGCCCGGACGCACCCGCGGCACCGGCCCGCCTCCAGGGCTCCCGGCCCTCCGCCGACCCCTGGCGGCGCCCGGCGCCGCGGCAGCCGGAGCCGGGCCTCCTGACCCGGCTGCGGCCCCCGGCGCCGTCGCCCGTCGGGGGCGCGACGCTCCTGTCGGTGCTCGCCACCGGTCTGGCCTGCGCACTGCTGCTCGGCGACGGCCTGGGCGTCAACCTGCTGATCGTGGCGGTGCCCGCGGCCCTGGCCGCGTACTTCGCGGCCAGGGCCGCCGGCCGCCGGCTCAGGCCGTGGACCGCCGTCTGGGCTGCCGGAGGACTCGGCCTGCTCGCGGTCCCGGCGCTGAGGGACGCCGGCTGGCCGACCTTCCTCGCCGTCGTGTCGGCCCTCGCGCTCGGATCGCTCGCCCTGCACGGCGGACGCCGGTGGCCCGGCGTGCTCCACGGCTCCTGGGGCCTGCTCACCTCGGTGGTCCCCGGGGCCCGCTGGGGCCTGCGCGGCGTACGCGAGAGGGCCGGCGACTCCCGTGGACGCGTCCGCGCGGTGGTGCGCAGCACGGCCGTCGCCCTCGTGCTCCTCATCGTCTTCGGAGCCCTGTTCGCCGCCGCCGACGCGGCCTTCGCGGACCTCCTGGGCCGGCTGACGCCGGACGTGACCCTCGGCGACAGCCCCTGGCGCGTCCTGCTGTTCCTCCTCGGGATCCTCGGCGCGCTCGCCGCCGCGTACACCGCCGCGGCGCCGGTGCGCTGGGACCGCGTCACCGTCGCTCCGGGGCGGGCCCGCAAGAGGGCGGAGTGGGCCATTCCGCTGATCGTGCTCGACCTGCTCTTCGCGGTCTTCGTCGCGCTCCAGCTCGTCGTCCTGCTCGGCGGGTACGACAAGGTGCTGAAGGAGACCGGCCTCCTGCGCGCCGAGTACGCCAGGCAGGGGTTCTGGCAGCTGCTGTGGGTCACGCTGCTCACCCTGGCGGTCATCGTGCTCGCCCTGCGCTGGGCGCCCCGCGGCCGTCCCGGCGACCGCGTCCTGGTCCGAAGCGTCCTCGGCGTCCTCGGCGTCCTCACCCTCGTCGTGGTGGCGTCCGCGCTGCGCCGCATGGATCTGTACGTGGACGCCTTCGGCCTGACGCGGCTGCGGATCTCCGTGGCGGCGGTGGAGCTCTGGCTCGGCGTGGTGGTCCTGCTGATCCTCCTGGCGGGCGTCCTCGGAGCCAGGCTGCTGCCGAGGGCCGTCGCGGTGAGCGCCGCCGCGGGGGTGCTCGCCTTCGGGCTGGCCTCGCCCGACGGGGTCATCGCCGGCCAGAACGTCCAGCGGTACGAGGACGGGAAGCCGATCGACATCGGCTACCTCCGCGACCTCTCGGCCGACGCGGTACCCGCCCTGGACAAGCTGCCGGAACCGCTGCGCTCCTGTTCGCTGGAGCGGATCGAGCGCATCCTCGCCGCGTCCGGCGAACCCTGGTACGCGACGAGCCTGGGCGAGGCGCGGGCCCGGGACATCCTGGAGAAGAGGCCGGCGAAGGAGCACGGCTCCTGGTGCTACGGCGCGGTCCCGGGGTTCGGCGAGCGGGACGCCGACGGGGACTCCCGCGAGGACCCGGACGCCTACGACCCGTACTGAGCCCCGATCGCGGTGCGCCGGCCGGACGCGCACAGCTGAAACACCGTCACCGGGCCGGGCGGGCGGAGCGGTCCGTACGGCGGCCGCCCCGCCCGGCCGCCGTACGGCAGCGCCCCCGCAGCCCCTTCCGGGCCCCGCCGGCCGCCCGTGCCGGCGGGGCCCGGACGCGGCCGGAACGCCGCCGTGCGGGCGGCGTGGGACCGGCGTGGACGGCTGCCGGTACCGGCTCCCGGCGCGACGCGGCGTGGAACGTGTGGCCGAGGGGTGCCCCGGGGTGTTCTTGCCGTGGCCGTCGGCGTACTCTGGCTGGCGCCATGCCGTACGAACCACCCACGCATACCGTCGAGCGCTCGCTGCGCGCCACTTCCGGCGCCAGGATCGTCGCCGGTGTCGACGAGGTCGGACGCGGAGCGTGGGCGGGCCCCGTGACCGTGTGCGCGGCCGTCACCGGCCTCCGCCGGCCCCCCGAGGGCCTCACCGACTCCAAGCTGATCAGCCCCAGGCGCCGCGCCGCACTCGCGCCGCTGCTGGAGGCATGGGTCACCGCCTTCGGGCTGGGCCACGCCTCGCCGGGCGAGATCGACGAGCTCGGTATGACGGCCGCGCTGCGCCTGGCGGCGGTCCGGGCGCTCGAAGAGCTGCCCGTGAGGCCGGACGCCGTGATCCTCGACGGCAAGCACGACTACCTCGGGGACCCCTGGACCGTGCGCACGGTGATCAAGGGCGACCAGTCCTGTATCGCCGTCGCCGCCGCCTCGGTGATCGCCAAGGTCCGCAGGGACACGATGATGGCCGGACTCGGCGCGGAAGCGGACCGGTACGCGGACTTCGCCTTCGACGCCAACGCCGGCTACCCCTCGCCGGTCCACCGGGCCGCGCTGGAGCGGTGGGGGCCGACGCCCCACCACCGCCTCAGCTGGTCCTACCTCGACGCGCTGCCCCGGTGGCAGCACCTGAAGAAGGTCCGTTTCTCCGCCGAGGCGGCTGCACTGGAAAGCGGGGGCCAGCTCGGCTTCGACTTCTGATCGCAAGGCGTATCCCACCCGGCCCGAAGCGCCGGTGTCCGACCGACAACCATTCCTGCCTCTTATCCCCGAGGAGCCTCCGATTCCCGAGAGCGCCCAGGGTCCCCGCGTCACTCCGGCCGCCGGCCGTACCGCGCCGACCCCCCGCCCCGTACCCGGACCGCGTTCCGCGGCCACCCCGCGACCCGGAAACCCCGGTTCCGGCCCCGCGCGTCCCGTGCCCGCCGCGCCGCGCCCGCGTCCCGTACCCGCCCCTGCCGCCGCGGCCCGTCCGGCCGCCCGGCCGGGCCGCCCGGAAAACCGTTCCGCGGCGCAGCTCCAGCTGATCCCGGCCTCTGCCGACGGCGCCCTCGACGCCGCCGACGAGGCGGTGGACCTGCTGCTCGACTCCGGCCGCGCCCCCGGCGACATCCTGGTGGTGACCACGGGCGGCCGGCACCCCTGGGCCGCCCACGAGCTCTCGTTCGGCGAGAGCGCGTACTGGGCCCAGCACGACGCCGGTGACGACGTCTTCTTCGCGCACGCGTCCGACGCCGGGCGCTGCGCGCGGCGCCCGGTGATCGTCGTCGCCGTCGACGGAGGCGAGAGCGACGCCACCTCGCGCGCGCTGACGGCCGCGCGGGAGCGCGCCGACGCTCTGCTGATCGTGTGCGGGGACCCTCAGACCGTCAACTCCGCGCTCGGCGCGGGCGTCTGAGGCATCCGTCCGGGTCCCGGCCGTCCAGGGCGGCCGGGACCCGGACGGGCCTTCGGACCGGTGCCCCCACCGGCCGTGCCCGCCGGTCCGCCGCTCTCACCGGGCGGCGGTCCGGCGCAGGGCCTCCGCCGCCCCGCCGCCGGTCCGCAGCGGGACGGGATCGCTGTCCGCCGCCGTGTCGGCGAGCTCCAGCGGCTGGGACATCGAGCTGGGCCTGCGGCCGCCCCGGCCCTCACCGAGCACGTTCCAGCCACCGCGCGTCAGGGTGATGTAGGCGCCGCAGCGCAGACCGTGCAGGGTGCAGGCGTCCCGCAGCCCCCACATCCACGCCCCGTCCTCCTCCGTCCACCGCTCGTCGCCCTCCCGGCAGTAGACGAGGACGGCGGTACGCACCGGGGTGCGGCGGCGCAGATCGTGCGGGACGACCCGCCGCAGGTGGGCCAGCAGGGCATTGCGGAACTCCCAGCCGTCGGCGGCCACGGTGGCGCGCCGGGCGAACGAGGCACTGGCGATGAGCCGCTCCTCGTGGTCGAGGACGGCCACGACGGCCGTGGCGGGAGCCGGCCGGTGCCTGGCGTGCAGGCCGCTGACCACCTCGCGCGGGCTGCGGAGCAGGGGTATCCCGGCGGCTGCCCACTCGGCCGGTTCGAGCGTCCGGGCGAGATTGCCGACGGAGCCCGCGGGAACCGGGGACGCGGACAGTGACGTGGCCGCGGACGGAGCGAATCCGAAGGTCATGGTCCTCCCTTCGCTACGCGCCCACGGTGCGGGCAGGGTCGAGTGAGGGCGCGCCGCGGCACAGCCCTTTTCGGGCCCGCGAAAAGACCGTGCGGGGAGCGTCTCCAATTCTTCCTGGCGTACCGGCGGGCGGCAACGAGCAATTGAGGCCGCTGACTGGTATCGGACCGAATGGCATGAATAGTCCTGCCCGTTCGTGTGGCCGCCGCCGACGGGCCCGGCCGGAGGGCGGGGCGGGGGCGGACGCCTACCTCCCGGCGCGGCGGACACGTACTCCCGGCGCGGCGGACGCGTACTCCCGGTGGGACGGACGCGTATTCCCGGCGGGAGGGTCCATCCGTTTCCCGGCGGGGGAGTCCGTCCGTCCGCTCCGCTCCGCGCCGGCCCGCGGACGCACCCCGGGACCGGGCCGGAGCAGGCTCGGATCCGGCCCGGCGCACGAGGATGAGTCCGTCGTCACGCGGGGAAAGTGGCTGATCGTCCTCGTCATCGGGTTGCATGGGGGCATGGACGATGTGGAGCTGCGCAGTGAGGCCGACACGATTCTCGCCGAGCTCGTGGGCGCGCCCCGGGGCGAGGCACGGCTGCGGGAGGACCAGTGGCAGGCGGTGGCGGCCCTGGTGAAGGAGCGCCGGCGCGCGCTGGTGGTGCAGCGCACCGGCTGGGGCAAGTCGGCGGTCTACTTCGTCGCCACCGCCCTGCTCCGCAGGCGCGGTTGCGGACCGACGGTGATCGTCTCACCGCTCCTGGCCCTGATGCGCAACCAGGTCGAGGCCGCGGCGCGCGCCGGTATCCAGGCGCGCACCGTCAACTCGGCCAACCCGGAGGAATGGGGCACCGTCTACGAGGAGATCGAGCGGGGCGCGACCGATGTCCTCCTGGTGAGCCCGGAGCGGCTCAACTCCGTCGATTTCCGTGACCAGGTGCTGCCCCGGCTGGCCGCCACGACCGGACTCCTGGTGGTCGACGAGGCCCACTGCATCTCCGACTGGGGCCATGACTTCCGCCCCGACTACCGCCGGCTGCGGTCGATGCTCACCGATCTCGCCCCCGGGGTGCCGGTGCTGGCCACGACGGCGACCGCCAACGCCCGGGTGACGGCCGACGTGGCCGAGCAGCTGGGCACCGGTGCGGGCGAGGCCCTGGTGCTGCGCGGCCCGCTGGAGCGGGAGAGCCTGCGGCTGGGAGTCGTCCGGCTCCCGGACGCGGCGCACCGGCTGGCCTGGCTCGCCGAGCACCTCGACGGACTGACGGGCTCCGGCATCATCTACACGCTCACCGTCGCCGCCGCCGAGGAGGCCACCGCGTTCCTGCGGCAGCGCGGCTTCCCGGTGGCCTCCTACACAGGACGCACGGAGAACGCCGACCGGCTCCAGGCCGAGACCGACCTCCAGGAGAACCGGGTCAAGGCGCTGGTCGCGACCTCGGCGCTGGGCATGGGCTTCGACAAGCCGGACCTGGGCTTCGTGGTCCACCTCGGTTCCCCGTCCTCCCCGATCGCCTACTACCAGCAGGTGGGCCGGGCCGGCCGCGGCGTCGAGCACGCCGATGTACTGCTGCTGCCGGGCAAGGAGGACGAGGCGATCTGGCGCTACTTCGCCGACACCGCCTTCCCGCCCGAGGAGCAGGTCCGGCAGACCCTCTCCGCGCTCGCCGGCGCGGGGCGGCCGCTCTCCGTGCCCGCCCTGGAGGCCGTGGTGGACCTGAGGCGCACCCGTCTGGAGACCATGCTCAAGGTGCTCGACGTGGACGGGGCGGTCAAGCGCGTGAAGGGCGGCTGGACGGCGACCGGGGCCGAGTGGCTGTACGACGCCGAACGCTACGCCTGGGTCGCCCGGCAGCGGGCCGCCGAGCAGCAGGCCATGCGGGACTACGTGAGCACGGCCGGCTGCCGTATGGAGTTCCTGCGCCGGCAGCTGGACGACGAGGGGGCCGCCCCGTGCGGCCGGTGCGACAACTGCGCGGGGGCGTGGGCGGACTCCTCGGTCTCGCGGGAGACGCTGACGGGAGCGGTGAAGGAACTGGACCGCCCCGGAGCGGAGGTCGAGCCGCGCCGGATGTGGCCGACGGGGATGCCCGCGCTGGGCATCGACCTCAAGGGGCGGATCCCGGTCAAGGAGCAGTGCTCCGCCGGGCGGGCCCTGGGGCGGCTCTCGGACATCGGCTGGGGCAACCGGCTGCGCCCGCTTCTCACCGGGAACGCGCCCGACGGCCCGGTCCCGGACGACGTCCTGCGGGCGGCGGTGGCGGTCCTCGCCGACTGGTCGCGCTCTCCGGGGGGCTGGGCGCCAGGAGCCCCGGAGAGCGCAAAGACCCCGGGCGGCACAGGAGCCCCGGACGCCACGGGCCGGCCGGTGGGAGTCGTCGCCGTACCGTCCACGGTCCGTCCGCAGCTGGTGGGCTCCCTGGCCCGGGGCATCGCGGACATCGGGCGGCTCCCCTTCCTGGGGTCCCTCTCCTGCACCGGGCCGGACGGGACGCACGCCGTTCGCCGCAGCAACTCGGCCCAGCGCCTCGCGGCCCTGTCGGGCAGCTTCACGGTCCCCGAGGACCTGGCCGACGCCCTGGCGGCCACGGCCGGCCCCGTGCTCCTGGTGGACGACTTCACGGACTCCGGCTGGACCCTCGCGGTCGCGGCCCGGCTGCTCCGCCGGGCCGGAGCCGGGCCTGTCCTCCCGCTGGTGCTCGCGGTGGCCGGCTGAGCGGGGGCGGCCGTCCTGGCCGGACGGCCGCCCCGGCCAGGGCCGTAGAGCCCGGAAAGCCCCGGGAACGGGCGTGCCGGGCGGGCCCGGAGGCCGTGCCGTGGACAGCGTCCCCCTGTGGATAAAGGCGGTTATCCACAGGGGTCGCGGAAAACAGCGGACTGCGGGACGGTCGTCCCATGAACAAGCACCCCGAATCGACCGAATCCACCGGGCCTTCCGACGAGCAGCAGATCACCCTGCGCGGACCCGCCGAACTGGCCGACGCACTGCCCTACCTGATGGGTTTTCATCCGGACGACAGCGTCGTGATGGTGGCCCTCCACGGTGGCCGGGGCCGCTTCGGGGGGCGGCTGAGGATGGGGATCCCACCGGTACCCGGGGAGTGGGCCCCGGTGGCCCGCCGTCTCGCGCGGAGCCTGATCGAGGGCAGCGAACTCCGGGACTCGCGCCCCGACGCGATCGTCGTCTTCCTCTGCCAGGACCCCGCCGAAGGGGAGAGCGCCAACCAGGTGATGGAGCGGCTGAGGCCCTTCGCGCAGCATCTGCGCACGGCCTGTGGAGCGCACGACGTCCCCGTGCTGGAGGCGCTCTGCATCTCCGGCGGCCGCTACTGGTCCTACTGCTGTCCCGACCCGCGCTGCTGCCCGGCCGAGGGCAACCAGCTGGCCCTGCCGGGCACGACGGTCATGGCCGCGGCGGCCGCCTACGCGGGCATCCAGGTGCGCGGAACGCTGCGGGACATGGAGACGCGGTACCTGCCCGGGGACCCGTCCGTCACCGCCGGGCAGGAGCGTGCCCTGGATGCCGCGGGGGCGTCACTGGTGTCCCGGATCCTCGATCCGGAAGGACGGCGGCAGGTGTCCGCGGAGACCCTCGCCCTCGCCGGATCGCTCATCGAACGCCTCGGCCGGACACCGGCCTCCCGGCCGGGGGAGGCGGACGCCGAGGACGACCGGCTGATCGGCCACGACGAGGCCGCGGCGCTGATTCTCGGCCTGCAGGACAGGGAGACCAGGGACCGGGCGGCCGAGTGGATGGAGGGCCGCGACGCGGGCGCCGCACTGCGTCTCTGGCGGGCGCTGGCCCGCCGCTGCGCCGGCCCGTACGCGGAGCACTCCGCCGCGCCGCTCACCCTCGCGGGCTGGGTGTCCTGGTCCACCGGCGACGAAGCCGGTGCCAGGGTCGCCCTGGGGCTCGCCCTCCGGGCCGATCCCGGATACACGTTCGCGCAGTTGCTGCACCAGGCGTGCAACCGGGGACTCGACCCGGAGACGCTGCGCCGCTGCCTCCGTGAGGAACGCGATCTGCGGGATCGGCCGGGGGAACCCGGTGACGGGCGGGAGGAGCCACGCGGCGGACAGGCGGAGGCCGGCCGGCCCATGAGGGCCGCAGGGCCCCGGCGGCGCGCGCCCCACCGGGCGGACGGGCACCCGGTACCGGCGCGGGGCGGCACACGGAGGGGGACGGCCCGGCGACAGGAGTACGGCACGCCCGGCCCCGCCGCGACCGGCGACCGGCACCGGATGCGGGTGCGGCGGGCGCGGCGGCCCGGCACCCGGAGCGACCGCTGACGGACAAGGGCGCGAGGCACCGCGCCACAGACCCCGGGGCCCTGGGCACCCCGCGCCGAGCCGCCCCGCAGCGCCCCGCCCCGGGCCCGGCCCGCCCGCGACGCCCCGTCCCCAGAGGGCGGACCCGTGCCGCGGCGGTCCGTCCTGCGACGGGCCGCCGGCCACCCTGGCAGCCGGGGTGGCCGGGGCAGCCGGGGTGATTCCGGGGTCCGAGATCACGAAGGGAGTGTTTATCGTCAGGAAGACGACTATGATTCCGGCATGGCCCCCTACGACCCGTCGACCTTCCCGCCCTTTGCCGTCACCGTCGATCTGGTTGTGCTCACCGTGCGCCGCCACGCCCTGTGCGCACTGGTGGTGCGCCGTGGCGAGACACCGTTCCAGGGCCGTTGGGCGCTGCCGGGCGGATTCGTCCGTACCGACGAGGATCTCGGCGCGGCGGCCGCACGGGAGCTGGCTGAGGAGACAGGGCTCTGCGCGCACGACCCGACCACTCCGGCAGCGGGAAACGGCGCGCATCTCGAGCAGTTGGCGACCTACGGCGATCCCGGACGGGACCCCAGGATGAGGGTGGTCAGCGTCGCGCACCTGGCGCTGGCGCCCGATCTGCCCGCCCCCCGGGCCGGTGGCGACGCCAACAGCGCCCGCTGGGCCCCGGTCGAGGACCTGCTGCGTCCGGAGGAGGGCGGCTTCGGGGGCGAGGGCGAGCCGTCGGCCTCACTGGCGTTCGACCATGCCCGCATCCTCGGCGACGGCGTGGAGCGCGCCCGCTCGAAGATCGAATACTCCTCGCTGGCCACGGCGTTCTGCCCTCCGGAATTCACCGTCGGTGAGCTGCGGCGAGTGTACGAAGCGGTATGGGGTGTGGTCCTGGACCCCCGGAACTTCCACCGCAAGGTCACCGGCACGCCGGGCTTCCTGGTGCCGTCGGGAGGCACCACCACACGGCAGGGCGGCCGGCCCGCCCAGCTGTTCCGGGCGGGCTCCGCCACGGTGCTCAACCCCCCGATGCTGCGGCCCGAGGTCTGAGGGCGCGTCCCGGAAGCCCCGCCTCCCCGGCGGCTCCGTACGCGAACCGCGTTCCGCGACCCGTGAACCGCGATCCCCGGCCTGTGATCCGCGTTCAGCGGCCCGCGGAACGCGCCTGCGGGCGCGCGGGTGACGTGGCTGCCCGTGTGCCCGCCTACGGGCGGGTCCCTGTCCGGGCCGGTACAGGTCGGGCCGGGGGAGGTCCGCCGCCGGGGCCGGACAGAGGAACACCCCTGTGTCACGGCTGCACGAAAAGTCTGAAATGTCGAGTTATCTTGCTGGGGTACCCGCCCAGCCGCCGAACGGACTCACCCTCCGCGAGAGAAGCGATGCTCCAGGCCATCGGACTCACCAGCGCTCCCGGCCGCGACCGGCCCCCGGTCGTGGACGACTTGACCTTCGAGGCCCGGCCGGGCCGTGTCACCGCACTCCTGGGCGCCCCCGGCTCAGGCAAGTCGACCGCTCTGCGGCTGATGCTGGAGCTCGAATCCGGCCGGGGCGTCACCTACTTCCGTGGCCGGCCGCTGCACCGTATCGGCCACCCCGCCCGTGAAGTCGGCGTACTCCTCGGCGATGTACCGGGCCATCCGGCCCGCACGGTGCGCGGCCAGCTCCGCATGCTCTGTGCCGCCGCCGGTGTTCCCGCCACGCGGGCGGACGAACTGCTCGAAGTCGTCGGCCTGTCCGGGCTGGGGGACCAGCGCATCAGAACCCTCTCGGCGGGGATGGACCGCCGGCTCGGCCTGGCCTCGGCACTCCTGGGGGACCCGCACACGCTCGTGCTCGACGAGCCGGCGCACGGGCTCTCCCCGCGCGAGCGGAGCTGGATGCACGGTCTGCTGCGGGCGCATGCCGCACAGGGCGGTACGGTCCTGCACACCACCAGCGACCCCAAGGAGGCCGCCGCCACGGCCGACCGCGTGGTCACCCTCGACGGCGGGCGGCTGATCGCGGACCAGGCCGTCGCCGACTTCTCCCGCACGAGGCTGAGGCCCCGGGTCGTGGTGCGGACCCCGCACGCCGCCCGCCTGGCCGTCGTCGTCAACCGGGAGGCCCGCGCCGCCCGGCGCTCCGTCGAGGTGGTCACCGAGAGCGGCAGCCGGCTCTCGGTCTACGGCAGCAGCTGCGCGGAGATCGGGGACACCGCGTACCGGCACGGCGTCCCCGTCCACCAACTCGCCGACGAGACCGGCGACCTCGGCCCGGCGGCCGACCCCGGCCCGCACCCCGCGCCTGCGGGCGGCGCGCTGCCGAGGTCCGCCTCGGCGGTGGCGGTCTCGAAGCTCGCGCCCCCGATCTCCGTACGGCCCGCCCGTGGACCGCTGCGCCCCCTGCGGTACGAACTGCGCCGCCTCTTCGGGGTCAGGTCGACCACTCTGATCATCGCGGCCGTCCTGCTGGTGTCGGCCGTGGTCTCCGTCCTGCTCGCCCGCTCCGGCCGGGCGCCGGCGCACGAACTGCTGGCCGCCTGGCCCGGCATCCTGCCGCTGCCGCCCGCCGCCTTCGGCGCCGGACTCGTCGGCGCGCTCTCCTTCGGCCAGGAGTTCCGCTATCCGGCGCTCGCCGCGGGGCGGGGCACGGTGCCGCGCCGCCTCGGCCTCCTGCTGGCCAAACTCCTGGTGTCCGGCGCCGTCGCCCTGCTGCTCGCCCTGCTCGCCGTCCTCCTGGACGCCGGAGTCCTGCGCCTCGTGTACGGCGGTGGCCTGGGAGGTGTCCCGCCGGACGCCCTGACACTCGGGGCGAGTTGGGCCGGCCTGTCGGTGGGCTGCGCATGGGCGGGACTGCTCGCCGCCGGAGTGTTCCGGGTGACGGGCGCGGGGGTGGCGGCGGTACTCGCCGTTCCGGTGCTCATGGTGCCGCTGGTGCAGAAGCTGCTTGCCGGGCCGTCCGCCCGTTCCATCGCCGGACTGCCGTCCAGAATGCGCGAACTGGCCTGGATGCAATGGCCGTATGAGGCGGACCGGTGGGTCATGGCCGCCGTGCACATCGTCACTCGCCCCGTCGGAGCGGCCCTCTCCCTGTCCCTGTCGGTTCTGGTCTGCGCGTACGTGTACACCGGCCTTCGCGGGCGGGCGCGTTGGTGAACACCGCGATGCGACGAGAGGATCATCTGTTCGCAACTCCCTGGAAAACAAGCAGTTTGTGCCGAAAACGCGTCAATTGTGAGGTGGGTGACGATCACCCTTTCGTGTGCTTTTCACCAAAGACCTCAAGGGCTGGCCGAGCCGCGCCGACAAAGGATGCGTGAGTACCCTTGCGCACACCATGACGACCGCCGCCCGCTCCGCCGATTCCGGCCTGACCGGACCGGGCGATATCGACCGCTACCCCTTCACGGAGCCGCCGGCCGGTGAGCACGCCGCCCTGCGCCCATGGGGCGGGGCCGATTCCGAACTGGGACGGACGGGCCGGCGCGGTGCGGCCGGCCGTGGCCGCGGACTCCACGGCCAGCTGGTCCAGCAGCTGGGCCAGATGATCGTTTCCGGGGACCTCGGGGCGGACCGTCCGCTCGTTCCGGAGGAGATCGGCCAGCGGTTCGAGGTCTCCCGCACCGTTGTCAGGGAGTCCCTGCGGGTCCTCGAGGCCAAGGGCCTCGTCAGCGCCCGCCCCAACGTCGGCACCCGGGTGCGCCCGGTCAGTGACTGGAACCTGCTGGACCCCGACATCATCGAATGGCGCGCCTTCGGACCTCAGCGCGATGACCAGCGCCGTGAGCTGACCGAACTGCGGTGGACCATCGAGCCCCTGGCGGCCAGGCTGGCCGCCGGCCACGGGCGTGAGGACATCCAGCAGCGTCTCGCCGACATGATCGAGATCATGAGCCACGCGCTGGCCCAGGGCGACGCGATCACGTTCTCCCGCGCCGACGGTGAATTCCACTCCCTGCTCATCCAGGCCGCGGGCAACCGCATGCTCGACCACCTCTCCGGGATCGTGTCCGCGGCCCTGCACGTCTCCGGCGGCCCCGTGACGGGCTGCGACCGGACGGGGGAAGCGGCGCTCGGGCACCACGCCCGCATCGTCGACGCCCTCGCCGTGGGTGACGCCACCGGCGCGGAGTCCGCCATGCGCCAGCTGCTCGTCGGGCACCTGGAAGTGGAGCACGTCGTTCCGGCGCCGCGCGAGCACTGAGACGCAGTACGGCCGGGGAGCGCGGATCATGTGCCGCCGGGCTGCCTGCCCGGCGGCACAATTGTGCGGATACCTGACACATGGTTGAGTTTGTCGCGTATGGGGTGTGACTCGGGCCACGCGAATTGGCCGTAACACTCCTCGAAACAGTGCGATGACTTAAGAGGTGACCGCCGCGGAAGGAATACAGCAGCCGAGCAGTGCGCTGTGCAGTTCTGAGGCCAAACCCGCGCCGTCGGCGACATCCCCAGCCGCCGGTCGTCGGTCCGAGCCCTCCGGGGCCGGGCCGGAAGCCGTTTCCATCGTTCCGAGAGGTTGTTCGTGTCGGCCAGCACATCCCGTACGCTCCCGCCGGAGATCGTCGAGTCCGAGTCTGTGATGGCGCTCATCGAGCGGGGAAAGGCTGATGGGCAGATCGCCGGCGACGACGTGCGTCGGGCCTTCGAGGCTGACCAGATTCCGCCAACCCAGTGGAAGAACGTTCTGCGCAGCCTCAACCAGATCCTCGAGGAAGAGGGTGTGACGCTGATGGTCAGTGCCGCGGAGTCGCCGAAGCGCGCCCGCAAGAGCGTCGCAGCGAAGAGCCCGGTCAAGCGCACCGCCACCAAGACCGTCGCGGCCAAGACGACCGTGACGCGTACCGTCGCGGCCTCCGCGGCCCCGGCCGCTGGCGGCGCGGAGGCGGGGGCCGACGAAGCCGTGGCCGCCCCCGCGAAGAAGGCCGCGGCCAAGAAGACGGTCGCCAAGAAGACCGCGGCGAAGAAGGCCACCGCCAAGAAGACCGCGTCGAAGAAGTCCGGCAAGCAGGACGACGAGCTCCTCGACGGTGACGAGGCGATCGAGGACGTCAAGGCCGGCAAGGGCGAGGAAGAGGAGGGCGAGGGCGAGAACAAGGGCTTCGTCCTCTCCGACGACGACGAGGACGACGCGCCCGCGCAGCAGGTCGCCGTCGCCGGCGCCACGGCCGACCCGGTCAAGGACTACCTGAAGCAGATCGGCAAGGTCCCCCTCCTCAACGCCGAGCAGGAGGTCGAGCTCGCCAAGCGCATCGAGGCGGGGCTCTTCGCCGAGGACAAGCTGGCCAACTCCGACAAGCTCGCGCCGAAGCTCAAGCGCGAGCTGGAGATCATCGCCGAGGACGGGCGCCGGGCCAAGAACCACCTGCTGGAGGCCAACCTCCGTCTGGTGGTCTCGCTGGCCAAGCGCTACACCGGGCGCGGCATGCTCTTCCTGGACCTGATCCAGGAGGGCAACCTCGGCCTGATCCGCGCCGTCGAGAAGTTCGACTACACCAAGGGCTACAAGTTCTCCACGTACGCCACCTGGTGGATCCGTCAGGCGATCACCCGCGCCATGGCGGACCAGGCCCGCACCATCCGTATCCCGGTGCACATGGTCGAGGTCATCAACAAGCTGGCCCGGGTACAGCGCCAGATGCTCCAGGACCTGGGCCGTGAGCCCACCCCGGAGGAGCTGGCCAAGGAACTCGACATGACCCCCGAGAAGGTCATCGAGGTCCAGAAGTACGGCCGCGAGCCGATCTCGCTGCACACCCCCCTGGGTGAGGACGGCGACAGCGAGTTCGGAGACCTGATCGAGGACTCCGAGGCCGTCGTCCCGGCCGACGCGGTCAGCTTCACGCTGCTCCAGGAGCAGCTGCACTCCGTGCTCGACACGCTCTCCGAGCGTGAGGCGGGTGTGGTCTCGATGCGTTTCGGTCTCACCGACGGCCAGCCGAAGACGCTGGACGAGATCGGCAAGGTCTACGGCGTGACGCGTGAGCGGATCCGCCAGATCGAGTCGAAGACGATGTCGAAGCTGCGCCACCCCTCGCGTTCCCAGGTGCTGCGCGACTACCTGGACTAGGGGCAGCCCTCAGGGCGGACACACCACCGAGGGCCCGGACCCGAGAAGGGTCCGGGCCTCGGTGGTGTGCTGTCCTTTGGCCCGGCGCGCCGTGCCCGCTGCGGGTGCGGACGGCGCACCGCCGGATGACGCTGAGCAGGCACTGTCACACTCGGCGTCAGGAGTCCTCATGCCCCGCGTTCCCGCCCGTGTCCTGCCCCCGGCCTTCGCACTGGCCGCTCTGACGGCCCTCATACCCCTCGGTGGGCCCGCCCCCGCAGCGGCGGACAGCATCGTCGTGGGCGGCCGTCCGGTGTCCGTCGCGGACAGCCCCTGGGCGGTGGCGCTCTCCAGCCGTGACCGGTTCGGGGCAGAGCGTGCGGGCCAGTTCTGCGGAGCGGTGGCGATCGGGCCCACCACGGTGCTGACGGCCGCGCACTGCATGGGCCGGACGGTCCTCGGCGGTGAGGCGTCCGGGATCCGCGATCTGCGCG
This sequence comes from Streptomyces nitrosporeus, assembly GCF_008704555.1. Classification (NCBI taxonomy): domain Bacteria; kingdom Bacillati; phylum Actinomycetota; class Actinomycetes; order Kitasatosporales; family Streptomycetaceae; genus Streptomyces; species Streptomyces nitrosporeus. Next base: position 1,770,361 of record NZ_CP023702.1, on the reverse strand, counting down.
TCATAGCCGGCCGGGACGATCTGAGCGGACCGGGCGGTCAGGAGGTCCCCGTACGGTCCGCCTGGGTCAACCCGGACTACGACCCCGGGACGAACGCCGGGGACCTCGCCGTACTCACCCTGGAGCAGCCGCTCCCGGGGGACGGGGTGATACCGATGGCCGCCGAGGGGGACGCGGCGTACACGGCCGGTAACGAGGCCACGGTGTACGGATGGGGGGACACGACGGGCTACGGCGCCTACGCGGCCACGCTCCACGCGTCCGACGTACAGGTGCTGCCGGACAGCTCGTGCGTCCGCGCCTACCCGGGCGGCCCCCGCGGCGCGTACGACGCCTCGTCCATGCTCTGCGCCGGGGACACCGCGGGAGGCCGTGACGCCTGCCAGGGCGACAGCGGAGGGCCCCTGGTGGCCGACGGGAGGCTTATCGGCCTCGTCTCCTGGGGCAGCGGCTGCGGGAGCCCGGGCAGTCCCGGCGTCTACACCCGTGTCTCGGCGGCGATCGGCTGGATGCCCGGAGAGCCCTGACCCTCCCGGCACGCGCGCATACGAGAACGGGCGGCTCTCCCCTTAGGGAAGGCCGCCCGTCGGCCGGTCGAGGACCGGGCCCCTGGCTCGTCGTGGATGCGAGGTGTCAGTGTTCCTCGTCGGCAGCACTCGCCTGCGCGGCGGTGAGCCGATCCGTCTCATCCTGTATTTCCGCGGCGATCTTCTTGAGTTCCGGCTCGAACTTGCGCCCGTGGTGGGCACAGAAGAGCAGTTCACCGCCGCTGATGAGGACGACGCGCAGATAGGCCTGTGCGCCGCAACGGTCACAGCGGTCTGCTGCGGTCAGCGGGCTCGCGGGGGTCAGAACAGTAGTCACGTCGCCTCTTCTCTAGCTCGACGAGCTGTCGTACCAGGGTCAACATCCAACCAGGCCGAAAACGTTCCCGCTCGTGGCATTTCTTCGAAACTTCTTCTCAGGATGGCTGTCTGTTGCCGGTTGGCGGCGAATGTGCCGTATTGCGTAGCGCTACGGTTTCGCGTTGCTGGGTGGGCCGGTCCTCCGGCTGGCTTGCCGGTTGTTCATGAGGACGTGCCCGGAGCCTAAATGGTTCATGCCTCGAAGGGAACGTGATGTGCACGTCACCCCGAAGGATGATCGAACGTGTATGCGAAGCTGGACTAGCATAAGGATTCCCCCTGGGTGGCGTTACAACCGCTCTACCAGGGCTCTGTAGGCTCTCAGCGGCTACCGAGGCCGAGCCCGACACCCACGGGGACCCAGATGAAATTCAGCGAGGAGCGAACCGCGTGACCGCCGATTCCGTGCCGTCCACTGCGCTGCTGACCGGAGCAGGCGGCGCAGACAGGGAGAGCTCCAACTACACCGCTCGGCACCTCCTCGTCCTCGAGGGTCTCGAAGCCGTGCGCAAGCGTCCGGGTATGTACATCGGCTCCACGGACAGCCGCGGTCTCATGCACTGCCTCTGGGAGATCATCGACAACTCGGTCGACGAAGCCCTCGGGGGCTACTGCGACATGATCGAGGTCATCCTCCACGACGACACCTCCGTCGAGGTCCGGGACAACGGCCGCGGCATCCCCGTCGACGTCGAGCCCAAGACCGGGCTCTCCGGCGTCGAGGTCGTCATGACCAAACTGCACGCCGGCGGGAAGTTCGGCGGTGGCTCGTACGCGGCCTCCGGCGGCCTGCACGGCGTGGGCGCCTCGGTGGTGAACGCCCTCTCCGCGCGGCTCGACGTCGAGGTCGACCGCAACAGCGCGACCCACTCGATCAGCTTCCGCCGGGGCGTCCCCGGCATGTTCACCGAGCAGGGGGCCGAAAGCCCCTTCGACCCGGCGAACGGCCTGCGCAAGGGCAAGAGGATCCCCAAGACGCGCACGGGTACCCGGGTGAGGTACTGGGCGGACCGGCAGATCTTCCTGAAGGACGCCAAGCTGGACCTGGAGACGCTCTACCAGCGTGCCCGGCAGACCGCGTTCCTCGTCCCGGGCCTCACCATCGTCGTGCGCGACGAGCGCGGCATCGACGGCGGGGGCAAGACCGAGGAGACGTTCCGCTTCGACGGCGGGATCAGCGAGTTCTGCGAGTACCTGGCCCGGGACAGGGCCGTCTGCGACGTCCAGCGCCTGACGGGCACCGGGACGTTCAAGGAGACCGTGCCGGTCCTGGACGAGCGCGGCCACATGACGCCGACCGAGGTCACCCGCGAGCTGGGCGTGGACATCGCGCTGCGCTGGGGCACCGGGTACGACACCACGGTCCGGTCCTTCGTCAACATCATCGCCACCCCCAAGGGCGGCACCCACGTCACCGGTTTCGAGCGGTCCCTGACCCGGACGGTGAACGAGGTGCTGCGCTCCGCGAAGCTGCTGCGCGTCGCCGAGGACGACATCGTCAAGGACGACGCCCTCGAAGGCCTCACGGCCGTGGTCACCGTACGGCTGGCCGAGCCGCAGTTCGAGGGGCAGACCAAGGAGGTCCTGGGCACCTCGGCCGCCAACCGGATCGTCGCCAACGTGGTGGCCAAGGAGCTCAAGGCGTTCCTCACCTCCACCAAGCGGGACGCCAAGGCCCAGGCGCGGGCGGTGCTGGACAAGGCGGTGGCCGCCGCCCGGACCCGTATCGCCGCACGCCAGCACAAGGACGCGCAGCGCCGCAAGACCGCGCTGGAGTCCTCGTCCCTGCCGGCGAAGCTCGCCGACTGCCGCAGCGACGACGTGGAGCGCAGCGAGCTGTTCATCGTGGAGGGGGACTCGGCTCTCGGTACGGCCAAGCTGGCCCGCAACAGCGAGTTCCAGGCGCTGCTGCCGATCCGGGGGAAGATCCTCAACGTCCAGAAGTCGTCGGTCTCGGACATGCTCAAGAACGCCGAGTGCGGTGCCATCATCCAGGTCATAGGAGCCGGCTCCGGGCGCACCTTCGACATCGACGCGGCCCGCTACGGCAAGGTCATCATGATGACGGACGCCGATGTCGACGGCTCCCACATCCGCACCCTGCTGCTCACGCTCTTCCAGCGGTACATGCGGCCGATGGTCGAGGCGGGCCGGGTCTTCGCCGCCGTGCCCCCGCTGCACCGGATCGAGCTGGTCCAGCCGAAGAAGGGCCAGGACAAGTACATCTACACCTACTCGGACAACGAGCTGCGGCAGACCCTGCTGGAGCTCCAGCGCAAGAACGTCCGGTTCAAGGACTCGATCCAGCGCTACAAGGGTCTCGGGGAGATGGACGCGGACCAGCTCGCGGAGACGACGATGGACCCGCGGCACCGCACGCTGCGCCGGATCAACATCGGTGACCTGGAATCCTCCGAGCGGATCTTCGACCTGCTCATGGGCAACGAGGTCGCGCCCCGCAAGGAGTTCATCACCAGCTCGGCGGCCACCCTGGACCGTTCGCGTATCGACGTCTGACCCGCGGCCCGCCACGCCCTCCCCGCCCCGGGCGCGGGGAGGGCGTTCCCGCCCACGGGCCGCTCCCGCCGCTTCCTTCACCTGGAAGGGTGAAGCCCGCCGGACGAAGCGCCTGTAATCCTCCCGGGTGTCCCTTCCGGCCGCGCGGCCGGAAAGGCCCGCGGACGAGGGGGCCGTCCGCTGGGAGGCGGCGTGGCGGGCCCCGCCCCTCCCCCGCGCCCCGGCCGCGCCCCGTCCGGCGGTGCCGCCGTCACCCGGCCGCGCCGTCCCCGGCGCGGTCCCCCGGGCCGGGGACCGGCCGCGGGGGCACGGGGCCGTCGTACTGCCCGCTGGGCCTCATCCGCAGGGGCCGCTCGGCGTACTCCTCCAGCGCGTGGGCGATCCAGCCCGCGGTACGGGACACCGCGAACACCGTCTCACCCGCGTCCGCCGGCATCCCGCAGGAGACGGAGAGCACGGCCAGGGCCAGATCCACATTGGCGTGCAGGGGGGCGTGGCGGGCGGTGGTGGCGACCACGTCGCGGGCCGCCTCCAGAGCGGCCGCGGCCCTCGGGACCCGGGCGAGCAGGCCGAGGAGCGCCGTGGCGCGCGGGTCCTCACCGGTGTAGAGGCGGTGCCCCAGCCCCGGCACCCGGCGCCCCGCGCGCAGATGGTCCGCGACGACCGGTGCCGCGCTGCCCCGCGCGACGGCCTCGGTCAGCATCCGGTGGGCCAGGCCGCTCGCCGCGCCGTGCAGCGGCCCTTCCAGGACCCCGAGCCCGGCCAGGACCACGGCGTACGGATGGGCGTGGGCGGAGGCGGCGACCCGGGCGGCCAGTGTCGATGTCGCCAGGTCGTGGTCGGCCAGCAGGGCGAGCGCCGTGTCCAGCACGGCCAGTGACGGGGCGTCGGCGGGAAGCGCCGACAGCCTCGGCCACAACCGGGTGGCCAGGGAGCCGTCCTGGCCGCCGCCTTCCGCCTGTCCCCGTGGCGCGCCGCCGGCCGGCGGCAGCGCGCCCACCATGGTGGGGATCAGGCCGCGGGCGCTGTTCAGAACCCCGTCCGGGGAGAGGTCGAAGCGCAGCGGGTCCATCGCCGCCGCCGCGACCACCGCGACCCGCAGCCGGTCCGCCGAATCGCTGTGCTCCGGCAGTGTGGCCACGGTGCGCCGTGCGGCCGCCAGCGACTCCTCGGGCGCGGTGAACCGGGTGCCCGCGCGGAGTTCGCCCGTCCAGAGCCACTCGGCGACCTCCTCGTACCCGTAGCGGCGGGCCAGTTCCGTCGCGTCGACGCCCCGGAAGTGGTAGCGGTCGTGCTCGATGAGCGTGAGGCCGGTACGGATGGCGGGCTCGCCCGCGGCGGACGCGGCCTGCTGCTCCCTGCGCCCGGTCCGGCGGGCCAGCGCGCGCACCTCGGCCGCGTCGAACGTGCTGCCCCGGGTGCCGGGCGCGCGTCTGCTGCTCAGCTGCCCCCGGCTCACATAGGCGTAGACCGTCTCGGGCTTGACGCCCAGGAGTTCGGCCGTCTCACGGGTGGTGAGCCGGTGCGCGGCCGGGGGAGCGGAGGCGGTTGTGCCGGGCCCCGGGGCCGTGCCGGACACCGGGCCCTGGGCCGTGCCGGGCACCGGCCCCGGGGCCGTTCCGGCGCTCCGTTCCGGGCCGGGGCCCTGTGCTGCGTCGAGCGTCATGAGATCACCGTATCCATACTCCGTCCACATGCATCGCAGACTTTATATTGATTCAATCAATATTGACGGAAGTTGAGTCAATGATGAACAGTGAAATCAATGTCCTGCTGTCCCGGCGGACGGAAGAGAGGCCCGACCATGACTGTTCCGCGTACGGATCCCGCACCGCTCGACGCGCCCCGCGGTCTCGCCGGTGTGATCGTCACCGGCACCGCGCTCGGCGACGTCCGAGGGCGCGAGGGGTTCTACCACTACCGCCACTACTCGGCGATCGAGCTCGCGCAGCGGCGCGGCTTCGAGGACGTCTGGTACCTGATGTTCCACGGGGAACTGCCCGGCCGGGCCGAGAGCGCCCGCTTCGCCGCCCGCACCGCCGGGCTGCGACGGCTGCCCGCAGAGGTGCGTGAGGCCCTCCCCGGCATCGCCCGGACCAGCGCGGTCTCCGGCCCTTCGGCCGGACTGCGGACGGCGCTCTCCCTGCTCGGGGCGGGATCGGGCCTGCGCCCGGTCTACGACCTCCCGGCCGGCCGGCGGCTCGCCGACGCGCTCGCACTCTGTGCCGCCGTACCCACGCTGCTGACCGCCCTGTACCGGCTCGGCCAGGGGCTGGAGCCGGTCGAACCGCGCGAGGACCTGCCCTTCGCGGCGAACTACCTGTACATGCTCACCGGCACCGAGCCGGACGCCGCACGCGCCTCGGCGATCGAGCGGTACCTCATCTCGGCCGTCGACCACGGCTTCAACGCCTCGACGTTCACCGCCCGTGTCGTCGCCTCCACCGGGGCCGACATGGCCGCCTGCCTGGTCGCCGCCGTGGGCGCGCTCTCCGGACCGCTGCACGGCGGGGCGCCCAGCCGGGCCCTGGACACCCTGGACGCCATCGGCACCCCCGAGCGCATCGACGGCTGGATCCGCGAACAGATCCTCGGCGGCGCCCGGATCATGGGCTTCGGGCATCCCGTGTACCGCACCGAGGACCCCCGCTCACGGATGCTCCGCTCGATCGCCCAGGAGTTCGGCGGCCCGCTCGTCGACTTCGCCGTCGAGGTGGAGCGGCGGGTGGAGGCCGTACTGGCCGAACTCAAGCCGGGCCGGGAGCTGCACACCAACGTCGAGTTCTACGCCGGGGTGGTCATGGAGCTGTGCGGGCTGCCGCGTGAGATGTTCACGCCCACCTTCTGCGCGGCACGGGTGGTCGGCTGGAGCGCCAATATCCTGGAGCAGGCGGAGGACTCCAAGATCATCCGCCCGGCGGCACGCTATGTCGGCGCCCCGCCGCCGCAGCCCGTGCCCGCCCCCTGAGCGACCCCGAGGAAGGCCCCGTTGACCCCGTCCCGTGCCCAGCAGATTCCGGTCGTCGTCCTCGCGGGGTTCCTGGGATCCGGCAAGACGACCCTGCTGAACCATCTGCTCCGCAACCGCTCCGGCAACAGGATCGGGGTGGTCGTCAACGATTTCGGCTCCATCGAGATCGACGCCATGACGGTCGCGGGACAGGTCGGATCGACCGTGTCCCTCGGCAACGGATGCCTGTGCTGTGCCGTCGACGCGAGCGAACTCGACGGCTACCTGGACACCCTGACCGGGCCGGCCGTCCGGCTCGACGTGATCGTGATCGAGGCGAGCGGCCTCGCCGAACCCCAGGAACTCGTGCGGATGCTGCTGGCCAGCGACAACGACCGCATCCGGTACGGAGGGCTGGTCGAGGTGGTGGACGCGGCCGAGTTCCCGGCCACGCACGAGCGCCACCCGGAGCTCGGCCGGCACATCAGGGCCGCCGACCTCGTCGTCCTGAACAAGACGGACCGGGTGAGCGGCCCGGAGCTGGCCGCCGTGCACGAGGCCGTCGCCGCGACCGGGAGCAGGGCGGCCGTCGTCCGTTCCGCCTACGGGAGGATCGACCCCGGTCTGCTCTTCGATCCGGTGCTCGGGCCGGACCGGGACGAGGGCGTCCGCCAGCTGACCTTCGAGGACCTGCTGAGGGAGACGGCCGGCGACCATGAGGAGCACCTGCACACCGCGTACGAAAGCGTCTCCTTCAGCTCCGGCGTGCCGCTGGACCCCCGCCGGTTCATGGCCTTCCTCGACTCGCGTCCCCAGGGGCTGTACCGGATCAAGGGGTACGTCGACTTCGGCGCGGGCGACCCGGACCACACCTACGCCCTGCACGCGGTCGGCGGTTTCCTGGGATTCACGCCGAGGCCGTGGACCCGGGACGAGACGCGCCGCACCCAGCTGGTGCTGATCGGGTCCGGCATCGACGCCGAGGCGCTGCACAAGGAGCTGGCCGCGTGCCGGGACGAACGTCAGGAGCCCACCGAGGCACTGGAACGCGGCATGTGGGGCGTACTGCGCTACGTGCGGCAGCCGGACGGGGAGCCCGGACCGCCCGACGGCCCCTGACCGGGCGGACACCCGGCCGCACCGGCGGTACGGCGCCCGGCACCCGCGCCCCGCACCGGGGGACCGGAACCCCCGGGAGCGGGGGCCTGGGGTCCCGGCCGCCGCTCACCGCGGCGGCCGGGACCGCTCCGCCTACTGCGGCAGCGCCCCGGCGATCACCGCGACCGGGCTCGCCAAGGGCGTCCCGGAACCGTCACGGCGCGGGTCCGGGGCGGGCAGCTCGGCCGGCGCTCCGTTCTTCTGCGCGGCGCGGGCCGGAACGGCCCCCGCCCAGGCGAACACCAGGACGTCCTCGCCCTTGAGGAAGCGCTGACAGCGCACCCCGCCGGTGGCACGGCCCTTGCGCGGATACTGGTCGAACGGCGTGAGCTTCGCCGTGTGCTCGGAGTCGTCCAGTGTGCCGTGCGAACCGGCGACCGTGAACACCACGGCGTCCGCCGCCGGATCGACCGCGGTGAACGACAGGACGCTCGCGCCCGCCGCCAGCTTCACGCCCGCCATACCGCCCGCCGGACGCCCCTGCGGACGCACCTGCGCGGCCGGGTAACGCAGCAGCTGGGCGTCCGAGGTGATGAAGACCAGGTCCTCCTCACCCGTCCGCAACTGGGTCGCGCCGACGATCCGGTCGCCGTCCTTCAGCGCGATGACCCCCAGCTCGTCCTTGTTCGGCGGATAGTCGGGCACCACCCGCTTCACCACCCCCTGGAGGGTGCCGATGGCCAGGCCCGGTGACTCCTCGTCCAGCGTGGTGAGGCAGACCAGCTCCTCGTCCGCCTCCAGCGTCAGGAACTCGGAGATCTGGGCCCCGCCCGCGAGAGTGGGGGCCGCGTGCGTGTCGGGCAGCTGCGGCAGGTCGATCACCGACAGCCGCAGCAGCCGCCCGGAGGACGTCACCGCCCCCACGTCGCCGCGCGCCGTCGCCGGGACGGCCGAGACGATCGCGTCGTGCTTGGCGCGCTTGGAGCCCTCGGGCACCACGATCGGGCCGGGACCCGCCGTACGGGCCAGCAGACCGGTCGAGGAGAGCAGCACCTGGCACGGGTCGTCGGCCACCTCCAGCGGCACCGAGGCCACCTGCGTGCCCGCCGACTCCAGCAGCACCGTACGCCGGTCGGTGCCGAACTTCTTCGCCACCGCGGCCAGTTCGGAGGAGACCAGCTTGCGCAGCTCCGCGTCCGACTCCAGGATCGCGGTCAGTGAGGTGATCTCCCCGTGCAGCCGGTCGCGCTCGCTCTCCAGCTCGACCCGGTCGAAGCGGGTGAGCCGGCGCAGCGGGGTCTCCAGGATGTACTGCGTCTGGATCTCGCTCAGCGAGAAGTGCTCCATCAGGCGCTCCTTGGCCTGGGCGGAGTTGTCGCTGTCCCGGATGATCCGGATGACCTCGTCGATGTCGAGCAGGGCGACGAGCAGGCCCTCGACCAGGTGCAGCCGGTCGCGCCGCTTGGTCCGGCGGAACTCGCTGCGTCGGCGCACCACCTCGAAGCGGTGGTCGAGGTAGACCTCCAGCAGTTCCTTGAGACCCAGGGTGAGCGGCTGCCCGTCCACCAGCGCCACGTTGTTGATGCCGAAGGACTCCTCCATCGGCGTCAGCTTGTAGAGCTGCTCCAGAACGGCCTCCGGTACGAAGCCGTTCTTCACCTCGATCACCAGGCGCAGACCGTGCTCACGGTCCGTGAGGTCCTTGACGTCCGCGATGCCCTGGAGCTTCTTGGAACCGACGAGGTCCTTGATCTTGGAGACCACCTTCTCCGGCCCGACGGAGAAGGGGAGTTCGGTGACGACCAGGCCCTTGCGGCGGGCGGTGACGTTCTCTATGGCGACCGTGGCGCGGATCCTGAACGTGCCGCGGCCCGACGCGTAGGCGTCCTTGACGCCGCCGAGACCCACGATCCGCCCGCCGGTCGGCAGATCCGGACCGGGGACGAACCGCATCAGCGTGTCGAGGTCGGCGTTCGGATGCCTGATGAGATGCCGGGCGGCCGAGATCACCTCGCCCAGGTTGTGCGGCGGCATGTTGGTCGCCATCCCGACGGCGATGCCCGAAGCCCCGTTGACCAGGAGGTTCGGGTAGGCGGCGGGGAGAACGACCGGTTCTCGCTCCTGGCCGTCGTAGTTCGACTGGAAGTCGACGGTGTCCTCGTCGATCGACTCCGTCATCAGCGACGTGGCGTCGGCCATCCGGCACTCGGTGTACCGCATGGCGGCCGGCGGGTCGTCGTTGCCCAGCGAACCGAAGTTGCCGTGGCCGTCGACCAGGGGCAGCCGCATGGAGAACGGCTGTGCCATGCGCACCAGGGCGTCGTAGATCGACGCGTCACCGTGCGGGTGCAGCTTGCCCATCACGTCGCCCACGACCCGGGCGCACTTGACGTAACCGCGGTCGGGGCGCAGTCCCATCTCGTTCATCTGGGACACGATGCGACGGTGCACGGGCTTCATGCCGTCACGGGCGTCGGGCAGCGCCCTGGAGTAGATCACCGAGTACGCGTACTCGAGGAAGGAGCCCTGCATTTCGTCGACGACGTCGATGTCGAGGATCTTCTCCTCGAAGTCGTCCGGCGGCGGGGTCTTCGTGCTGCGGCGGGCCATCGCGGCTGCGACTCCTTCACAGATTCTGTCGGGCAACCTCAGGTTCTGACGCCGACCATTGTGGACCGCCCGACTGACAACCCCGACCTCGACCCGTCCGAAGCGGGCGAGGACGCGTGCCGCGGCCCGCCCGGAGAGCCCCTCCGCGATCACCCCCGGGCCCTTCGCCGCGCAGACCCCCGCCCCCGCGCGCGGCCCCCCACGGCCGTATCCACGACAACATTCACCTGACGGGAACTTCGCCAGGTACCCGTGCGCTTGCTTACAGTGGCAGGTCCGGCAGGAAATCCTGTACCGATCGAAGGGACGTACATGCCCATGGGTCACACGGCCACAGCCCAGGCCGGTTCCGGCGGTTTGACGGCGACCGAGCACCGCCTGGCCAACGGCCTGCGCGTGGTGCTCTCGGAGGACCATCTGACCCCCGTCGCCGCCGTCTGCCTCTGGTACGACGTCGGTTCCCGCCACGAGGTCAAGGGCCGCACCGGTCTGGCTCACCTCTTCGAGCACCTGATGTTCCAGGGCTCCGGCCAGGTCAAGGGGAACGGGCACTTCGAGCTGGTGCAGGGCGCCGGCGGCTCGCTCAACGGCACCACCAGCTTCGAGCGCACCAACTACTTCGAGACGATGCCCGCGCACCAGCTGGAGCTGGCCCTGTGGCTCGAAGCCGACCGGATGGGCTCACTGCTCGCCGCGCTCGACGAGGAGTCGATGGAGAACCAGCGTGACGTCGTGAAGAACGAACGCCGCCAGCGCTACGACAACGTCCCCTACGGCACCGCCTTCGAGAGGCTCACGGCGCTGGCGTACCCGGAGGGCCACCCCTACCACCACACCCCGATCGGCTCGATGGCCGATCTGGACGCCGCGACCCTCGAGGACGCGCGCACCTTCTTCCGTACGTACTACGCCCCCAACAACGCGGTGCTCTCCGTCGTCGGCGACATCGACCCGGAGCAGACGCTCGCCTGGATCGAGAAGTACTTCGGCTCCATCCCCTCCCACGACGGCAAGCAGCCGCCGCGTGACGGCACGCTCCCCGACGTCATCGGCGGGCAGCTGCGCGAGGTCGTCCACGAGGAGGTGCCGGCCCGCGCCCTGATGGCCGCCTACCGCCTCCCGCACGACGGCACCCGCGCGTGCGACGCAGCCGACCTCGCGCTGACCGTGCTCGGCGGCGGGGAGTCCTCCCGCCTGCACAACCGCCTGGTCCGCCGCGACCGTACGGCGGTCGCCGCGGGCTTCGGACTGCTCAGGCTCGCCGGCGCGCCCTCGCTGGGCTGGCTGGACGTCAAGACGTCCGGCGGGGTCGAGGTGGAGCGGATCGAGGCGGCCGTCGACGACGAGCTGACGCGCTTCGCCGCCGAAGGCCCCACCCCCGAGGAGATGGAACGCGCCCAGGCCCAGCTGGAACGCGAGTGGCTGGACCGGCTCGGCACGGTCGCGGGCCGCGCCGACGAACTGTGCCGCTACGCCGTCCTCTTCGGCGACCCCCAGCTCGCCCTCACCGCCGTGGGGCGGGTGCTGGACGTGACGGCCGAGGAGGTCAGGGCGGTCGCCCAGGAGCGGCTGCGCCCGGACAACAGGGCGGTGCTGGTCTACGAACCGGTCGAACCGGCCGACGACAGCGACGCGGCGGCACAGGACGCCGGCACCGACGCGCACGAGGGGGCGGACAAGTGACCGACGCCGCCGTGACGGGAGTAGCGATGGAGTACCACCCGCAGCCGACCGCGGGCGAGGCCCGGCCCTGGGCCTTCCCGGCGCCCGACCGGGGCGCCCTGCCCAACGGCCTGACCGTGCTGCGCTGCCACCGGCCCGGCCAGCAGGTCGTCGCCGTGGAGATCTTCCTCCAGGCACCGCTGGACGCCGAGCCCGAGGGCCTGGACGGTGTGGCCACGATCATGGCGCGCGCACTGTCGGAGGGCACCGACAAGCGCTCCGCCGAGGAGTTCGCCGCCGAACTGGAACGGTGCGGCGCCACCCTCGACGCCCACGCCGACCACCCGGGTGTACGGGTCTCGCTGGAGGTCCCGGTCTCCCGGCTGGCCAAGGCGCTGGGCCTGGTCGCCGAGGCGCTGCGGGCCCCCGCCTTCGCGGAGGACGAGGTGGAGCGCCTGGTCGGCAACCGCCTGGACGAGATCCCGCACGAGCAGGCCAATCCGGCCCGGCGTGCCGCCAAGCAGCTCTCCAGGGAGCTCTTCCCGGCCACCGCGCGGATGTCCCGGCCCCGCCAGGGCACCGAGGAGACCGTGCGGAGCATCGACGCGGCCGCCGTACGGGCCTTCTACGACGCCCATGTGCGGCCGTCCACCGCCACCGCGGTGATCGTCGGCGACCTCACCGGCGTCGATCTGGACGCCCTGCTCGCCGGTACTCTCGGCGACTGGTCCGGGAACACCGCCCAGGCCCGTCCGGTCCCCCCGATCACCGCGGACGACACCGGCCGGGTGATCGTCGTCGACCGCCCCGGAGCCGTGCAGACCCAGCTGCTGATCGGCCGGATCGGCGCCGACCGCCACGACAGCGTCTGGCCGGCCCAGGTCCTCGGCACCTACTGCCTGGGCGGAACCCTCACCTCACGGCTGGACCGGGTCCTGCGTGAGGAGAAGGGCTACACCTACGGCGTCCGGGCCTTCGCCCAGGTGCTGCGCTCCACCGCGCCCGGCTCCGCCGCCGGGGCGACCGGAGCAGCGATGCTGGCCATCAGCGGCTCGGTGGACACCGAGTCCACCGGCCCCGCGCTGGAGGACCTGTGGAAGGTCCTGCGGACGCTGGCGGCGGAAGGGCTCACCGACGCCGAGCGGGAGACCGCGGTGCAGAACCTCGTGGGCGTCGCCCCGCTGAAGTTCGAGACCGCCGCCTCCGTCGCGGCGACCCTGGCCGACCAGGTGGAGCAGCACCTCCCGGACGACTACCAGGCCCACCTGTACGCGCGCCTGGCCGAGACCGGCACGGTCGAGGCGACCGCCGCCGTGGTGAACGCCTTCCCGGTGGACCGGCTCGTCACCGTGCTGGTCGGGGACGCCGCCCGGATCGCCGGCCCGGTGCGGGAACTGGGCATCGGAGAGGTGACGGTCGTCAACGGCTGACGGACGGTCACCGTCCTCCTCCCAGGGGCCCCGGCGAGCGGAAGCGCTCGCCGGGGCCCCTGGCGTACCCACGCCACCCCACGCCCGGAATGGTCCGAAAGAGGGGGTATGCCCTGTGGGATGTCCGACAAAAGGGCCTGTCCGCTTGGTGATCGAAAGCCCTCCCGCCTAGCGTCGGCTCGGCTGTCCGCCGGACGTATGCCGCATCCGCGGCGCCGGGCAGCCATCGCCGAGTCCCCGTCAGGCGCGAGCCAGGGGAGCCGGGGACCCACCGTGTCCCTGGGGTGAATCGGACGTCCGGGCCCCGCGAGGGCCCAGGTGCCCGTAGGAGACCTTCCTGCTCCGAACCCGTCAGCTAACCCGGTAGGCGAGAAGGAAGGAAAGGAACCGCCCCTCCATGGCGTTCACCCGTGCCACCGGGAAGCACCGTGCCCCGAGCCGTCCGGCCCGCAGGAGCACCCGGGCCGCCGGTGTCGCGGTCCTGGCCGCCGCCGGCGTCGTCGGCGCCGCAGCCTCCCCGGCCCTCGCCGCGGAAGCGGCCCCGGCGGGGGGCACCGGACTGACCCAGGCCGTCTCGATGGGCAGCACCCTCGCCGACCGGATCGACGCCCAGGCCGAGGCCCAGCTGCGCCAGGCCGAGCTCGCCGCGAAGGCGGAGGCCCAGGCGGAGGCCGAGCGCAGGGCCGAGGCGCGCGCCGAGGAGGCCCGCGAGGCCGAGGCCCGCGCCGCCCGTGCCGCCGAACGCGCCCGGCTCAACGCCTTCCGCCTCCCGGTCGCCGGCTCGTACGTCACCACCGGCTACAGGTCCGGGGGCTCCCTCTGGTCCTCCGGCAGCCACTCGGGCGTGGACTTCCGCGCCGCGTCCGGCAGCTCCGTCGTCGCGGTGGGCGCCGGCACGGTCGTCGAAGCCGGATGGGGAGGCGCGTACGGCAACAACGTCGTGCTCCGGATGACGGACGGCACCTACACCCAGTACGGACACCTCTCCTCGATCGACGTGTCCGTCGGCCAGAGCGTCGCCGCGGGCCGGCAGATCGGCCTCTCCGGCTCCACCGGCAACTCCACGGGCCCGCACCTGCACTTCGAGGCCCGTACGACCCCGGACTACGGCTCCGACATGGACCCGGTCGCCTACCTCCGTTCGCACGGCGTCCAGCTCTGAGCGACGCGGTCCGCACCGGGCCCCGTCCCACGCCCGGCCCCCGTCCCGCACCGGCTCCCCGTCCCGCGCCCGGCCCCCCGGCACGGGCCGGGCGCGGGGCTCCGGGGCGGCCCGGCGTCCACGGCGGCCGGCCGGTCACCCCTCCTCCTCGGCCGCCTCCCACCGCAGCAGGTCTCCCGGCTGGCAGTCGAGCGCCTCGCACAGCGCCGCGAGTGTCGCGAAGCGGACCGCCTTCGCCCGTCCGTTCTTGAGCACCGCGAGGTTGGCGGGGGTGATCCCGACCCGTTCCGCGAGCTCGCCCACGGACATCTTCCGCTTCGCGAGCATCACATCGATGCCGACGACGATCGGCATCAGATCACCACGTCCAGTTCGGCCCGCATCCGCGCCGCCTCGACGTCACGTGCGACGGCCTGGGCGAGCAGCATCCGCAGCACGAGCACGACGAGCGCCACACCGAGGACGGCGACGGCCGCCCCGCAGACCAGGAGCACCACGCCCGGGGCCACGGCTTCGCCGGGGGCCAGGAGGACCGCGAGGGCGAGGACCAGCAGGGCGGCCGCCACGACAGCGCCGATCACCACGTGCACATGGCGGAAGGCGGCGTGCGAGAAGACCGTCCCGCGCCGGACCATCGTCACCAGCCGCCATACGCAGACCAGGACGATCTCGACCGTCACGAAGCCCAGGACGACGATCGTGAGCAGCGGGGTCCGCAGATACGCGTGATCCGCGGCGAGGTCACCCAGATCCATGGCCAGCAGCGGCACCATCACGGCCTGTACGAATACCGAGCCCATGAGCAGTGCCGCGAGTACCGCCCGCAGGGCGAGCACGGTCATGCGTCCCATCATCTCTCCCTCGATCGTCCAACGATAGAAAGCTATCGATAAGCGATAGGTCGAGCAAGGGGTGCGGTGCCGGTGCCCGTGAAGGCGGGGCGGGTATCCGAAACGCCCCGGACGCCCGCCCTCCGCCGGCTCGTGGCCGGCCGGTGGAGCCGTGGGGGTGTCCCGGTCCGGTGGGCGCCACCCCGAAATGCTTCTTCTCCGGCGCGTCGATATGTGTTCCCGCGGAGTGAGAAATAACGAAGGGGTGCGGCGAGGGAATCTCCGCCGGTGGGTCGTTCGGAATTCCGGATCATTCCGTGCGGTCGCCACCGTGCTACTGTCGAAGTCAGTTGCAGTTGTGGATCCCAAAACGTAGGTGTCTCCGAGGTGGCAACCACCTCGGACCGCATTCAAGTATTTCCGGTCATCGGCCGGTCGGGGTGAACGGCGTGCGACAACCGGAGGCCACACGGTGTGGGCTCCGGGTATCACCCCGAAGGAGACAGACATGGCATCTGGCACCGTGAAGTGGTTCAACGCGGAAAAGGGCTTCGGCTTCATCGAGCAGGACGGTGGCGGCGCCGACGTGTTCGCCCACTACTCGAACATCGCCGCCCAGGGCTTCCGTGAGCTGCAGGAAGGCCAGAAGGTGAACTTCGACATCGCGCAGGGCCAGAAGGGCCCGACGGCCGAGAACATCGTTCCCGCCTGATCTCGCGCCCACGCGCCGGGGCCCGCACCTCCTGAAGGTGCGGGCCCCGGCGCCGTCCGGGCCGAGGTCGGCCCTTCGGTGAAATCCCGGACCCGGCTTTTTTGGCCCCGTCCTTTCCTGTTCCGGTCCGCTGATCCGGTTCTTCGTGATATCGGGTACCGGCCCTGCCGCATCCCGGGTTTCCGGCCCTGTCTCCGGTCCCCGCGCCCTGGCGCGGGATTTTTTTGTGCCCCGTTCCGGAGATACGTACCCGTGCCCGGTCGCTTTTCCTGCGGCCGGGCACGGGTACGGCCCAGCCGTATCGTGTTCTCTTTTTCTCGGTTTTCGCTCGGGTTCGTTTCCGTGACGCGAGGCGGCGCGGCGCACCGGCCGGCGCACCGCGCCCGCCGGTGCGCCGGTATCAGTGGTAGCTGAAGTCGCCCACGGTCCAGGCGGTGACGTCCTCGATGGAGACCCGGTACATCCCGCCGGTCTCCGGAATGCCCACCGTCCCCTGGAGGATGCGGGCGACATGGAAGTGGAGATGCGTGGGAGGGCCGTCCTCGGGGCCGTCGGTGGCGGTGAAGATGTCGGCGAACTCGCCCAGGCGGGCGGAGTCCGTCAGGACCTCCGACACCCGCTGCCTCCACACGGCTTCGGGGGCCAGTCGCCCGGTGATGACGCTCCCACCGGTCACGACGGTCAAGGACATCTGATTGCTGTGCCCGGACTCCACCATGGCGGCGACGTCGACGAGCAGTTCGTCAGGCTTCGACATGAGAGCCGATTCTATTCACGGGCCGGGCGGGTGGAACCGGAGGCCCGGGGGACGGCGGCCGGTGGCCCCGCCCCGGCGGTGGCGTCCGCGTGGGAGGGGCCCCGTCGCCCGCCCCGACCGGACGGGCCGGCCCCCGCTCCGGCGGGCGTGTGGCGGGAGTCACGGAGCAGCGTCGGCCGTGTGGGGGAGCGGGGGAGGCCCGGAGAGGACCTGCTCGACCTCTGATCCGTACGCACCTGGATACCTCATCGGCCGACACGCCAGAATCTGTCTTGGCGAAGGTAGACAACGCGCTCTTCCGTGCCTAATATTTCTTCCGTAGCCAAGGTTCGAGAGCCCGGCAGGGATGGACTGCCGGGCAGCAGCAGTCGCAGTACGGTGCGGTGGCGGAGTTCCGGAGCCAGGTGGTAGCAGGACGGTGACGGGACTGGCGCCGCACCGGGCGGCCCGCGGTTCCAGGGGCCGCCGCGGTATGACCCAGTGGGAAGAACCGCAGTCGTTCCATGAGGTGAACCCAGCAAAGGCGCCGGACTGCGGGCGCGCGTGCTGGGATCGGCAGTGGCCCCTCCCGCCCCGGACGTAAGGGGCGGGAGGGCGGCTGCCGGGAAGGTGCCCGCCACACCGGGGGCATCGGCGGCGACCGCCCGCGCGGCGGAGACGGTATTCCGGCAGAGGAGGAAGACGCCATCAGGATCGCCCGGGCGCGAGGGGTGCGGCCCGGGCACCGCAAGACCCCCGGAACGGAAGGTGGTCCCCGGTCAGGCAGCCGCGATCCCCGCACGGCCTCCCCTCTCGGGGCGGACCTGCGGAAACAGAAGGCCGGCGCAGCATCGAAGCCGGCGGATGGTGTTGAATTTCCTTCGGGGCCTTGGTGCCGTACGGCACCAAGGCCCCTCGACGCGTTCCCAGGAAGAGGTGCAGATGACAGCGGACAATCCGCTCGGCGGCCGGCTCGACGACGACGACTACCCCGCCTACACGATGGGGCGGGCGGTGGAGATGCTCGGCACCAACGCCGGCTTCCTCCGCGCTCTGGGCGAGGCCCGGCTCATCACCCCGCTGCGGTCCGAGGGCGGCCACCGGCGCTACTCCCGCTATCAGCTGCGGATCGCGGCCCGGGCCCGGGAACTCGTCGACCAGGGCACCCCGATCGAGGCCGCCTGCCGGATCATCATCCTCGAGGACCAGCTCGAGGAGGCCCAGCGCATCAACGCCGAATACCGCCGGGCGGCGGCGAAGGCGGACGACAGTTCGGACTGAGCGGCCCGTCCGGGCCCGGCGCCCACGAGGGCGGCGCGTGCGGGACCCCGCTCACGCGGGCACCGCCACCCCTCCGTCCGCAGGCTTTCCCCCGCCCGCCGTCACCTCCGTCCGCAGGCCCCTTCCCGCCCGCCGTCGGCCGCTCCGCCACCGGCCGCCCCTCTGCCCCGCCGTCGCCGGTCCCTCCGCCCCACGGGGCGCCGGTCCCTTTGGCCTGCGGGCGCGCCCGCCCGGCCCCGGCGCCTTTCTCCGCGGCACCGGACCGGTCCGCGGCAGCGGATCGCGATCCGGCCCGAAGACCCCTCGGACCGGGGCCCGGCACCTCTTCCCGCGCGGGCCGGCCGAAGCCGTGCCGAGCCGTTTTCCGGCCGGAAGATATCCATGGATTCCGCCCTGCCGTCGGAAACGCGCGCGGATTGCAATAGAGTCACGGAACAGGCGTCGATCGGCCGCGTTTCGCGGGGATTAAGGCGGAGGTTCGGACATGCGCATTCCCGCGCATTCGGTATGCACGGCAATCCGTGACGACATCGTCTCCGGTGTCTTCGCGCGCGGCAGCCGCCTCACCGAGGAGGTGCTCGCGCGTCGCTACGGGGTCTCCCGCGTCCCGGTGCGCGAGGCTCTGCGCACCCTGGAGTCGGAAGGGTTCGTCGTCACCCGCCGGCACGCCGGCGCCTGTGTCGCCGAGCCCACCGAACAGGAGGCCGCAGACCTGCTGGAGATCCGGATGCTGCTGGAGCCGCTCGGGGCCGCCCGTGCCGCCCAGCGCCGCACCGAGGCCCACCTCAAGGTGCTCCGTGGCCTGGTCAGACTGGGTCAGGAGCGGGTGCGCCGGGGGGAGGGCGAAGACCTGAGGTCGCTGGGCGGCTGGTTCCACGAGACGCTGGCCCAGGCGTCGGGGAGCCCCGCGCTGATCGCTCTGCTCACCCAGCTACGGCACAAGATCGCCTGGATGTACACGGTCGAGCGGCCCGCCCGGCCGGCCGATTCCTGGGCCGAGCACGGGGCGATCGTGGACGCCGTGGCGCGCGGCGACGCGGAACGCGCCAGGGCGCTGACCGCGCAGCACACCGAGCGGGCCACGGCCGCCCACCGGCTGCGACGGCCCGCTCAGAAGGCCGGGGTGCCGCGCGTGAGAACTTCGCAACATGTCGTAAACACTGCGGGCCTCAGGTATTAACACATGCGCCGTATACAAATAAGGCCGCGAGTCGCGAGGCTTTCTTCCGGCTGCCCGGATTCATTTGTCCTCGGCGTTTCTGCCCGGCGCCCCGCGCATATCGGGAACGTGAATTCGTCCGGCTCGCGGACTCGTTCTCCCGGCCCCGGGAACAACGGGACCGCGGACCCCGGGCAGGGTCCGCGGTCCCACCACGGGAAGGGGGAGCCGGTCCGTACCGGCCGGTCTCAGACCGTCTCGGGGAGCTCCCCGAGCCCCTCGGCGACCAGCTTCGCCAGCCGGTCCAGGGCGGCCTCGGCGTCCTCGGCCTCCGAGGAGAGGACGATCTCCTCGCCTCCCTGGACGCCCAGGCCGAGCACGGCCAGCATGGAGGCGGCGTTCACCGGCGGACCGTCGGCCTTGGCGATGCCGACCGGGATGCCGGAAGCCGTGGCGGCACGGACGAAGATGGAAGCGGGGCGGGCGTGCAGGCCCTCGGTCCAGCCGACGTTGACGCGGCGCTCAGCCATGGTTCTGCCCTTCGCGAATCACTCGTGCCCCTTGCGGGGCGGACCTGCCGTCCGCGCGGCGCCGGTGGGACCGGAACAGTCGTCCGGACCGGACTCCCACGCGGTACGCGCCCGGTGGCGCGGCCCGCTCCCACCGTAGCCCTCCCGCGGCCGGATACGGGTGAGCCGTAGGCTTCCCGCATGGAGCCCATGTCGGACCAGAGTCCGCATCACGCGTACCCCGACCACTGGGAAGCGGATGTGGTCCTCCGCGACGGTGGCACCGCCCGCGTGAGGCCGATCGCCACCGACGACGCCGAGCGGCTGGTCAGCTTCTACGAGCAGGTGTCCGACGAGTCGAAGTACTACCGCTTCTTCGCCCCGTATCCACGCCTCTCCGCCAAGGACGTGCGCCGCTTCACCCATCACGACTACGTGGACCGGGTGGGGCTGGCCGTCACGGTCGGCGGCGAGATCATCGCCACCGTGCGCTACGACCGGATCGACGCCCAGGGCCGGCCGGCCTCCGCGCCCGCGGACGAGGCGGAGGTCGCCTTCCTCGTCCAGGACGCGCACCAGGGGCGCGGTGTGGCGTCCACCATGCTCGAACACATCGCCGCGGTCGCCCGCGAGCGCGGTATCCGCCGGTTCGCCGCGGAGGTGCTGCCCGCCAACACCAAGATGATCAAGGTGTTCCGGGACGCCGGCTACACCCAGCAGCGCAGCTTCGAGGACGGTGCCGTCCACCTCACCCTCGACATCGAGCCCACGGCCGAATCGCTCGCCGTCCAGCGCGGCCGTGAGCAGCGGGCCGAGGCCCGCTCGGTGCAGCGTCTGCTGGCGCCCGGTTCGGTCGCCGTCATCGGTACGGGCAGGACTCCGGGCGGGGTGGGCCGCACGGTCCTGCGCAACCTCCTCGCCTCGGGTTTCACGGGACGCGTGTACGCCGTGAACAGCTCCTTCCCGGCGGAGCTGGAGACCATCGACTCGGTGCCCGCGCACCGCTCGCTGCGCGGGATCGGCGAGAAGGTGGATCTCGCGGTCGTCGCCGTACCGGCCGACCGGGTGCCCCAGGCCGTCACGGACTGCGGTGAGCACGGCGTCCGCGGCCTGGTCGTCGTCTCCGCCGGTTACGCGGAGCGCGGTGCGGCGGGCCGGGAGCGCCAGCGTGAACTCGTCCGCCGGGCCCGCTCCTACGGGATGCGGATCATCGGCCCGAACGCCTTCGGGATCATCAACACGGCCCCCGCCGTCCGGCTGAACGCCTCGCTCGCCCCCGAGTCGCCCGCCACCGGGCACATCGGGCTGTTCACCCAGTCCGGCGCGATCGGGATCGCCGTCCTGTCAGGCCTGCACGGCCGTGGGGCGGGCCTGTCGACCTTCATCTCCGCCGGCAACCGGGCCGACCTCTCCGGCAACGACGTCCTGCAGTACTGGTACGAGGACCAGGACACCGAGGTGGCCCTGCTCTACCTGGAGTCCTTCGGCAACCCGCGCAAGTTCCACCGGCTCGCCCGGCGGACCGCCGCGGTGAAGCCCGTGGTCGTCGTGAAGGGCGCCCGGCACAGCGGCTCCACCCCGCCCGGCCACACGGTGCCGGTGAGCAGGGTCCCCGACGCGACCGTCTCCGCGCTGATGCGCCAGGCGGGCGTGATCCGGGTCGACACGGTGACGGAGATGGTCGACGTCGGCCGGCTCCTCGCCGACCAGCCCCTGCCGGCGGGGCCCCGGGTGGCGATCCTCGGCAACTCCGAGTCGCTCGGACTCCTCACCTACGACGCCTGCCTGGCCGAGGGCCTGCGCCCGCGGCCGCCCCGCGACCTCACGACGGAGGCCCTGCCGCAGGACTTCCGGGACGCGCTGGCGGAAGCACTGGACGATCCGGGGTGCGACGCCGTGATCGTCACGGCCATCCCGTGGGTGGGCGAGAACGGCGAGGCGCACACCGGTGACGGCGAGGTGCTGGCCGCGGCCCTGCGGGAGGCGGCCGCCTCCCGGCCCGCGAAGCCGGTGGCCGTGGTGCACGTGGAGATGGGCGGCCTGGCCGGAGCCCTCGCCGAGGCCGCGAGCACCGCACCCCCCGACGCGCCCGCGGGCCCGGCCGCCCAGGCGCCGCCCGGCGGACGGGCCGCCCTCCCGCCGGGCGGACCGGAGGACACCGGCAGGCAGGGGGACACCGGCGGGCAGGAGGGGCCGGGGGAGCCGGACAGCGCCCGCCGCGTGCGCCGGATCCCCGCCTACCCCGCCGCCGAGCGGGCCGTCCGCGCACTCGCCGAGGCCGTGCGGTACGCCCGGTGGCGCCGCCAGGCCGCCACCCCCGGCAAGGTCCCCGAGTTCCTGGACGAGACGATCGACGAGCAGGCCGCGGCCGACCTGATCGACTCCCTGCTCGGCCCGGACCCGGACCCCCGGGGCCGCCCCCTCACCCATGAGGAGGCCGCCGGACTCCTCGGCCTGTACGGCATCACCGTGCGCCCCGCGCTGCCGGCCCCGGACGTGGAGAGCGCGGTCGCCGCCGCCGCACGGCTCGGCTACCCGGTGGCGCTCAAGACCACCGCCCCCCACCTGCGGCACCGCTCCGACCTCGGCGGCGTCCGGCTCGACCTGCCGGGGGAGGAGGCCCTGCGCCGGGCCTACGGCGAGCTGACCGGCCTGCTCGGCACACCCGCGGAGCTCCGGCCGGTCGTCCAGGCCATGGCGCCCCGGGGCGTCGACACCGTCGTACGGGCCTCGATCGACGCCACCGCCGGTGCCGTCCTCTCCTTCGGCCTGGCGGGCACACCCTCGGAGCTGCTCGGTGACACCGCCCACCGGCTGGTGCCGGCCACCGACCGGGACGCCTCCGAGCTGATCCGCTCCATCCGGGCCGCACCACTGCTCTTCGGGTGGCGCGGATCGGCGCCGGTGGACACCCCCGCGCTCGAGGAACTGCTCCTGCGGGTGTCCCGGCTGGTGGACGACCACCCCGAGGTGGTCTCGGTGGGCCTGGAGCCCGTCGTGGTGGCCACCCGCGGGCTGACCGTCCTGGGCGCGGGCGTCCGGCTCGCCCCCGCACCCGCCCGGACCGACCTCGGCCCCCGCCGGCTCCCCAGCTACTGAGCCGCGGACCCGCCCGGCGCCCCGTGCGGGCGCGGGGCGGGCCGCGCGGGGCGTCCCCGGCAGTCGGCGGCCCCCCGTAGGATGGTCCGCATGGCAAAGACCGGTACGACGACCCAGGGGCTGCGCGCGGCGATCGAGCGCAGCGGCTACTACCCGGCCCTCGTGGCCGAGGCGGTGGAGGCCGCCGTCGGAGGGGAGCCGGTCTCGTCGTACCTGGTGCACCAGGAGACCACCTTCGACTCCAACGAGGTGCGGCGCCATGTCACGGTCCTCGTCCTGACGGGCACGCGCTTCATCGTGAGCCACACCGACGAGCAGGCCGCGGACACCAGCTCCCCCACGCCCTTCGCCACGACGTCCACGGAGTCGGTCAAGCTGGGGCGGATCTCCTCCGTCGTCCTCAGCCGGGTGGTGGCCAACCCCGAGAAGTACGTGCCGGGGACCCTGCCCCGCGAGGTGGTCCTGACGATCGGCTGGGGTGCCGTCTCCCGGATCGACCTGGAACCCGCCGCCTGCGGCGACCCCAACTGCGACGCCGACCACGGCTACACCGGCAACACCACCGCCGACGACCTGAGCCTGCGCGTCAGTGAGACCGGTGACGGCCCGGACGCCGTGCGGCAGACGCTCGCCTTCGCCCAGGCGCTCTCCGAAGCCACCGCGGCCACCGCCGTGACCGGCCGCTGATGGCCCAGCCGGCCTGGCAGGACCCCGTCCTGCTCGCACCCGACACCGCCCCCGTGCCCGAATACGGCGGCGGCGCGCTCGCCGACCTGCTGCCGACGCTCGTCGCCGGCCAGGGCGTACCGGGTTTCGAGGCGGTGATCCCCGAGCTCACCCCCGCCGACCGGAACTGCGTCTTCCTCATCGACGGCCTCGGCTGGGAGCAGATCCGGTCGCACCCGGACGAGGCGCCCTTCCTGCACTCGCTGCTGCCCACCTCGCGCGGCGGCACCGGCCGCCCCCTGACGGCGGGGTTCCCCTCCACCACGGCGACCTCGCTCGCCTCGGTGGGCACGGGGCTGCCCCCCGGCGCGCACGGCCTGCCCGGTTACACGGTCCGCGACCCGGACGCCGGCGCGCTGATGAACCAGCTGCGCTGGAAGCCGTGGACCGAGCCCAGGGTCTGGCAGCCGTACCCGACGGTCTTCGAGCAGGCCCACGCCGCGGGCGTGCGCACGGCCCAGGTATCCGCACCCGCGTTCGAGCACACCCCGCTCACCAGGATCGCCCTCAGCGGAGGGTCCTTCCTCGGCAGGCTCTCCGGCGAGGAGCGGATGGACCTCGCCGCCGAGCGGCTCGCCGCGGGCGACCGGTCCCTCGTCTACACGTACTACAGCGAGGTCGACGGTGCCGGCCACCGCTTCGGTACCGACTCCGACGCCTGGCGGGGCCGGCTGATGTACGCGGACGGGCTCGCCCGCCGCCTGGCTGAGCAGCTCCCGCCCCGCACCGCGCTGTACATCACCGCCGACCACGGGATGGTCGACATCCCCTTCGACGAGCGGTCCCGGATCGACTTCGACGAGGACTGGGAGCTCGGTGCCGGTGTCGCCCTGCTCGGCGGCGAGGGCCGGGCCCGCCATGTGTACGCCGTCCCCGGGGCCGGGGCCGATGTGCTGGCCGTCTGGCGGGAGGTGCTCGGCGAGCAGTTCTGGGTGGCGAGCCGCGAGGAGGCCGTGGCCGCGGGCTGGTTCGGGCCGCGGGTCGACGAGCGGGTTTACGGCAGGATCGGCGACGTGGTGGCGGCCGCCCACGACGACGTGGTGATCACCGCGTCGGTCAACGAGCCCCACGAGTCGGCGATGGCCGGCATGCACGGCTCGCTGACCCCGGCGGAACTCCTCGTCCCGCTCCTCGAAGTCCGTACCTGACCCCTCGCGCCCGCGCCCCGCACCCCGTATTCCGTACCGCTCCCGAAAGGCCTTCGACTTCCCATGCCCGAGCTCGTGTTCTTCTCCGGGACGATGGACTGCGGAAAGAGCACCCTGGCACTCCAGATCGGGCACAACCGCTCGGCCCGGGGGCTCCGTGGTGTGATCTTCACCCGTGACGACCGGGCGGGGGAGGGGAAGCTCTCCTCGCGGCTGGGACTGGTGACGGAGGCGGTGGAGGCGAGCGAAGGCATGGATCTGTACGCCTACCTGGTCGACCAGTTCTCCAAGGGCGGCAAGGCGGACTACGTCATCGTGGACGAGGCCCAGTTCCTCGCCCCCGAGCAGATCGACCAGCTCGCCAGGGTCGTGGACGACCTCGGACTGGACGTCTTCGCCTTCGGCATCACCACCGACTTCCGCACCAGGCTCTTCCCGGGCTCCCAGCGGCTGATCGAACTGGCGGACCGGATAGAGCAGCTCCAGGTCGAGGCGCTGTGCTGGTGCGGCGCCCGCGCCACCCACAACGCCCGTACGGTGGACGGGGAGATGGTCGTGGCGGGCGCCCAGATCGTCGTGGGGGACGTGAACCGCCCGGCGGCGGAGACCGGTTACGAGGTCCTGTGCCGCCGCCACCACCTCCGCCGGACGACCGCGGCCTCCGCCCGCGCCGGAGCGCTCTCCCCGGACGTCCTGCCGGTCACCGCCCCCTGACCCGGGCCGGGGCCGCCGTCTCCGGCCGCCCCGGGACGGCCCTTCTCAGCGCGACGACTGCTGGACGGTGAACACCGCGCCCTCCGGGTCGGCGACGGTGGCCACCCGCTTGCCGGACGCCTCCCGCGGAGGGCGGAGCACCTGCCCTCCGAGTTCCGCCACGCGCGCGGCCGCCTCGTCGGTGTCGGCCACCTCGAAGTAGGTCATCCAGTGCGGTCCGCGGTCACGGGGCAGCGCGTGGCCCACCCCGTGCAGGGCCGCCACCGCCCGGCCCTCCAGCCGCAGGGTCTGGTAGTCGAAGTCGGCCGAGACGACCGCGTCCGTCCCGAAGCCGAACACCGCCTGGTAGAACTTGGCGACCGACGAGGTCTCCCGGGTCAGCAGCTCGTTCCAGACCGGGGTGCCCGGCTCGCCGGCCAGGGTCGTACCCAGGTGCTCACGGGCCTGCCAGACACCGAAGACCGCCCCGCACGGGTCGGACGCGATCACCAGGCGGCCGGCCTGCCCGGCGTCGAGCGGGCCGACGGCCACCGTCCCCCCGCAGGAACGGATGGCCTCGGCTGTCACGTCCGCGTCCTTCGACGCGAGATAGGTCGTCCAGGCGATCGGGAGATGCCGGTTCGGGGGCAGCTGCCCGATACCCGCGACCTCCTTGCCGTGCAGCAAGGCCCGCACATAGGGCCCCAGTTCCTCGGGACCGGGTCTGAACTCCCAGCCGAACAAGCGGCCGTAGAAATCCTCGGTCGCGCTGAGCCGGTGCACGATCAGACTCACCCAGCACGGGGCTCCTGGTGTGTGGAGTGCGGCAGCCTCGGTCATGTTCTTCTCTCCTCGTACCATCGGGGTGGCCGTACGGGGGAAACGGAGCCGAGTGCTGTCCACCGGTACGGGCGCCTTCGGCTCCGTGCAGATGCTTGCATCACCGAGGTCCCCAGGCACCCTGGCCGCGCGGCGTTTCGGACTCCGAGTCGCACGAGAAGAATGCTTTGTAGTGGTATTTCCTTTTCATTCCCTGTGTCAGGGATGATTCCTGGGCGAAGATGGCACCCATGAAGCCCATCATCACCGCATCCGAATGCATGAGCGAATTCACGGGACCGCGTCCGCCGGTGTTCCTGGACGTGCGTTACGAAATGGGCGGCCCCCACGGCCGCATCGGCTACGACACCGGCCACATCCCGGGTGCGGTGTTCGTCGATCTCGAGGCCGAACTGGCCGGGCCGGCCGGAAGCGGCGGACGCCACCCCCTGCCGGACCTGACGACCTTCGGCGCCGCCATGCGGCGCGCCGGGGTCCGCCGGGACACCCCGGTGGTGGTCTACGACGGCGGGCAGGGCTGGGCGGCGGCCCGGGCCTGGTGGCTGCTGCGCTGGACCGGCCACCCCGACGTCCGGGTGCTGGACGGCGGACTCCCCGCGTGGACCGGTGAGCTCTCCACGAAGGACCCGGAGCCCGGCGAAGGCGACTTCCGGCCCGAGCCGGGCGCGCTGCCCCTGCTGGACGCGGACGCCGCCGCCGCGCTCGCCGCCTCCGGGCTGCTGCTCGACGCCAGGGCGGCGGAGCGCTACCGGGGCGAGGTCGAACCCATCGACCCGGTCGCCGGGCACATCCCCGGCGCGGTCTCCGCCCCGACCGCCGGGAACGTCGCCGAGGACGGACGCTTCCTGCCCGCCGGGCAGCTCGCCGCCCGCTTCGCGGCCCTGGGCGCCGCCCCCGGTACCGAGATCGGCGTCTACTGCGGCTCCGGTGTCTCGGCCGCCCAGGAGATCCTGGCCCTGGAGATCGCGGGGCACCGGGCCGCCCTCTACGTGGGCTCCTGGTCCGAATGGACCTTCGACGGCACCCGCCCCGTCGCCACCGGCCCCCGGTGACGGCACACACCACGAAGAAGGCCCGCACGCCGTCGCGTGCGGGCCTTCGCCGTCAGGGGAACGGGCCGGAGCTCAGTCCTGCTTCTTGCGGCGGGTGCCGAAGACGATCTCGTCCCAGCTGGGCACCGCGGCCCGGCGCCCCGGACGGACACCGTCCGCCTCGGCCTGCCGGTCCGTCGTACCGGTCAGCCGGTCCCGGTGGCCGGCCACCGCGCGCGGCATCAGCACGTCCGCGTACGCCGAACCCGCGCCGGCGGACGCCGCCGCCGGGGACTCGTCGGCCTCCGGCTCCTGGACCGCCGGTTCGATCGCCGGGGGTTCCGGCTGCGTCGGCCGCTCCGGCACCACCATGTCGCCCCGGAAGCTGGGCACCGCCTCCAGCAGGCTGGTCAGCGAATCGCGTTCGCCCGCCGAGATCCCGCCGACGCGTTCCTCCGGCTCCGGGGCGGGCGGGGCCGGCCGCTCGATCTGCCGGTCCAGGGCCCGGTCCAGCGGGCGGTCGCGCGGCAGCCGCGCGATCCGTGGCACGAAGGGGAAACTGGGCTCGGGCGCGGCGACCTCGTCGGTCTCCCCGATCAGCGAACGGGCCTCGTCGTCGACGGCCTGCACCAGCCTGCGCGGCGGGTCGTAGGTCCAGCTCGCGGAGTGGGGCTCGCCGGCGACACGGTAGACCAGCAGGACTTCCCAGGTGCCGTCGTCCCGGCGCCACGAGTCCCACTGGACGGTGTCCCGGTCGGCGCCGCGCAGCAGCAGCCGCTCCTGGACCGCCTCGCCCAGCTGCGGACCGGTGTTCTCACCGGGACGCCGCACCTGCGTCTTACGGGCCCGCTCGGCCATGAAGGCGCGTTCCGCGAGGACGGGGCCCTCGAAGCGGCGCACCCGGTCCACCGGGATACCGGCGAACTGGGCGACCTCCTCGGCGGAGGCGCCTGCTCGTATCCGCGCCTGGATGTCACGGGGGCGGAGGTGGCTCTCCACCTCGATCTCGATCTGGCCGAGCCGGGCGCGGTCGTTGCGCACGGCGGCACGCAACCGCTCGTCGATCGGGAGCGTGTACTCCGTGCTGTCGGCAGCCTTGAGCACCAGTCGTGTGCCGTCGTTCGAGACGGCCACGACACGCAGTTCGGGCATGGGAACCTCCCGGGTGGTGCCTGCCGACGTCACGTGCGTCGCTGCTTCCGCTAGTCGAGTGTGACCTGCCCGGGTTCAGCCTGCCACAACCTTGCCAAGTTACCCGGCGTGCCGGACCTCGGCCCTGGATCACCAGGAAGCACGGTACCTGTGCGCGACGCGTAGCGACCCGGTGGTCACTCCATTTCGCAGGCGCCCGTGCGATGCCGCGGCGCCGCCGGTTCGAGTGCCGCCCTTCGGCCCCCTCCCGCAGGTCCGGCCCCCCGTATCGGGAGTCCGGCCCCAGGGCTCGTCACAGTACTCCATTCGGGGCCACCTGGGTGGACCGGCGCGCCGCCGAAGTCCTGGTGGGTGCGGGAGGGGGCCGCCCGGCGGCCGGCGGAACGCGCCCGGCGGGTGTGCTGCTTCACACAATCCACGGAAGCGGAACTATTCGCTTCGCTCATATGTCCCTTCCTGGTGCAAGCTGGGGTAGTTGTCGAGCAGGGGCTGGTAATGGTTCAGAAGCCGCAGAGTGATGCGGAAGGTAAGGAAAGGCGCATAGACCTGAGCCTGCCGCAGGTCGCGGGCAGCGCGCTGGCGGCGGTCGCGGCAGCGGTGATGGCCTCGCAGCTGGGCGTGTACGGCACGATCGCCGGCGCCGGGGTGATGAGCGTGGTCGCCACCTGCGGGGGATCGGTCTTCCAGCACTTCTTCCGTCGTACGGGTGAACAGATCCGTGAGGTGACGGTCCATGTGAAGCACCCCGGCGGCCGGCAGGTGACCGTCCGCACCCGGGAACCGGCCTCCGCCTCCCCGCCGCGGGACGACGACACGGCCACGACGGCGCTGCGCACGGTCCGGCCGGAGCGGGACCGCACGGGCACCACCGCGGACGACCCGGAGCGCACCCGGCCGCTGAAGGCCGCCGACCCGGAGCGCACCCGGCTCCTCGGCGCGGTGGACCCGGACCGGACCCGGCTCCTCGGCACGGTGGACCCGGAGCGCACCCAGCTCCTCGGCGCGGTGCGCCCGGACGGGACCCGGCCGCCCGGCAGCACGGCCAAAGCGGTGCCCGGGGCGTTCGGGGAGACCGGCGACGAGTACTCCGAGGCCCGTACCCACGGCACCCGGGTCCGCGGCTGGAAACGCCCGCTCCTCGCCGCCGCCGCGGTCTTCGCCGTGGCGATGGGCGGTATCACCGTCTACGAACTGGCCACCGGCAACGACCTCAGCGGAGGCGGCGGCACCACCGTCGGTTCCGTGGTGCGCGGCGGCGGGGGCCACGGGACGACCGACCCCGCCCCCGCGGACGACGGTACGGAGCGGCAGGACGACGGCGGCCCGGACGACGGTGCTCCGGACCGGGGCACCCCGGCACCGTCCGGTACCGGCTCGGACGGGGACCGGAACACGGAACCCGGCACGGACCCGGGCACCGGCGCCCCGTCCACCACCGGCCCGGAACCCGCTCCCTCCGCCACCGGCGGGACCACCCCGCCCGCACCCACCGGGTCCGCCGCTCCGGAGAGCAGCGCCCCCGCCGCGCCGGAGCCGACCGCCTCCGGCGACGCCCCGGCCGAGGACGCCCCGGCGGGCGGGGCCCCGCCGGACACCGGCCGGTGACCGGCGCCCCGGCCCGGAAGGCGCCGTCCGGCCCCCACGGGGCGGGGGGACACGTTCCGTGAGCCGCGCCGCCCCGGGAACACGCCCCGGACGGCGGCCGCTCAGTCGCCGAGGACCCGCCGCAGGTAGTCGTTGCCGAAGAGGCGGTCCGGGTCGAGCCGGTCGCGTACGGCGGTGAACTCGCCGAACCGCGGGTATGCCTCGGCGAGGTACGCGGCGTCCCGGGTGTGGATCTTCCCCCAGTGCGGGCGGCCGCCGTGCCCCGTCATGATCCGCTCGACCGCGGTGAAGTACGCCCGGTACGGGGTGCCCCGGTACATGTGGACCGCGATGTAGGCGCTGTCCCGGCCCGAGGCCGTGGAGAGGGCGATGTCGTCCGCGGGCGCCGTGCGGACCTCCACGGGGAAGCTGACGCGCAGCGGTGAACGGTCGATCATGGCCCTCAGCTCGCGCAGCGCCGGGACGGCCGCCTCCCGCGGCAGGGCGTACTCCATCTCGACGAACCGCACCCGCCGGGGGCTGGTGAAGACCTTGTACGGGATGTCCGTGTACGTGCGCGCCGAGAGCGCGCGGCTGGAGACCCGGGCGATCGAGGGGATGGCGCCGGGGAACGCGCGGCCGACCGAACAGGCGGCCTGGAAGATCCCGTTGGAGAGCAGCTCGTCCTCGATCCAGCCGCTGACCCTGCCGGGCGGCGCGGCGAGACCGGCGCTGCGGTTGTTGCGCTTGGTGTTGCAGTTGCCGGTGTGCGGGAACCAGTAGAACTCGAAGTGCTCGTTCTCGGCGACCAGCCGGCCGAAGTCGGCCGTGACCCGGTCGAAGGTCATCGGCTCCTCACGGGCCGTCAGCAGGAAGACCGGTTCGACGGCGAAGGTGATCGCGGTGATCACGCCGAGCGCGCCGAGCCCGACACGGGCGGCGGCGAACACGTCGGGGTGCTCCTCGGGCGAGCAGCGCAGCAGTGTGCCGTCGGCGGTGACCAGTTCGAGCGCCCGGATCTGCGCCGCGAGGGACGCCGAGTCCCGGCCGGTGCCGTGGGTGCCGGTGGAGGTGGCCCCGGCGACCGTCTGCTCCATGATGTCGCCCATGTTGGTGAGGGAGAGCCCCTCCCGGGCGAGCGCGGTGTTGAGCCGCTTCAGCGGGGTCCCGGCCTCGACCGTCACCGTCATCGCCGTACGGTCCACCTCCCGGATGCCGGTGAGCAGGTCCGGGCGTATGTGGACGCCGTCGGTCGCGGCGGTCGCGGTGAAGGAGTGCCCGGTGCCGGCCGGTTTGACCCGCAGTCCGTCCTCGGAGGCCCTGCGGAGCACCTCGGCCAGTTCCTCCACCGAGGCGGGGGTCACCGCCCGGGCCGGCCGGGCGGTGACGTTGCCCGCCCAGTTACGCCACGTGCTCGCCGTCGTTGCGTAGGTCTCGGTCATCTTCCCCGCGCCCTCCCGTCGCTGCCGGCTCCGCGAGCCGGCGATAACCCCGGAGCGCCACCGCGGCCGCGAGCGCCCCCGCCACCGCCGGCACCACGTACCCCGCCCGGGCACCGGAGGCGTCGACCACCCAGCCCGCGGCGGAGGAGCCGAGGGCCACCCCGACCGCAAGCCCGGTGCTGGTCCAGGTCATGCCCTCGGTCAGCTGGGTGCGCGGCACGTGCTGCTCGACGAGGGCCATGGTGGTGACCATGGTCGGTGCGATGGCCAGACCCGCGACGAAGAGCGCCACGGCCAGGAACGGCAGGCTCCCGGCCAGTTGGAGGGGGATCATACTCACGGCCATCGCGCAGACCCCCAGCAGCCACCTGGTGGAGGGGCTGCCCTTCAGGTGCAGCAGTCCGAAGACGGCTCCGGCCAGGCAGGAGCCCAGGGCGTAGACGGCCAGCACGAGGCTGGCCGAGGCCTTGTGGCCGCGCTCCTCGGCGAAGGCCACCGTCACCACGTCCACCGCGCCGAAGATCGCGCCGGTGGCCACGAAGGCGGACACCAGGACCTGGAGTCCCCGCGAGCGCAGGGCGGAACCGCCCGTGCGGTCCTTGGGCGAAGCGGGCCGCGGCTCGGTGGCCCGCTGGGCGGTCAGCCAGAACACGCCGATGACCAGGAACACCCCGGCGAGCAGCGGACCGGCCTCCGGGAACCACGCGGTGGACAGCCCGATGGAGACGATCGGGCCGAAGATGAAGCACACCTCGTCGACGATCGACTCCCACGAGTACGCGGTGTGCAGGTCCCGGGACGACCCGCGGTAGATCGCGGCCCACCGGGCGCGGACCATCGAGCCCATGCTCGGGACGCACCCGGCACCCACCGCGAAGACGAACAGGGTCCACTCGGGGAACCCCTGCTGTGCGCAGACCAGCAGTCCCGCGACCGCGGCGGCGGCCACCAGCGTGACCGGGCGCAGCACCCGCCGCTGGCCGTAGCGGTCGACCAGCCGCGACACCTGCGGGCCCATGACCGCCGCCGCCATGGCGAGCGTGGCGGAGAGGGCGCCTGCCAGTCCGTAACGGCCGGTGATCTGCGACACCATCGTCACCACGCCGATCCCCATCATGGACAGCGGCATGCGGCCGAGGAATCCGGCGGCGGAGAAGGCGAGGGTTCCCGGTGCGTCGAAGACGGCGCGATAAGGGCTGGGCACGGCGTACTCCGGTGGGGCCTGTCAGGTGTGTCGATAGCCGACACAGCTTACGGCCTGGCCCGTGCCGCACGGGCGGATCCGGATCCCGGACACCACCGGACGGCGCCTGTCCGGTTGTCACCGGCGGGTGGCAGGATCGGGGGCATGCCCGATCTGCGTGGTCCCGCACCCTACGACGCCCTGCTCCTGCTCTCCTTCGGCGGTCCCGAGGGCCCTGACGACGTGGTCCCGTTCCTGGCGAACGTGACCCGCGGCCGGGGCATCCCCGAGGAACGGCTCAAGGAGGTCGGCAAGCACTACTTCCTCTTCGGCGGCGTCAGTCCCATCAACGGACAGAACCGCGACCTGCTGGACGCCCTGCGCGAGGACTTCGCCGAGCACGGCCTCGGCCTCCCGGTGTACTGGGGCAACCGCAACTGGGCGCCGTACCTCACCGACACCCTGCGCGAGATGGTCGCCGACGGGCACCGCCGGATCGCCGTCCTCGCGACCAGCGCCTACGCCTCGTACTCCGGGTGCCGGCAGTACCGCGAGAACCTCGCCGACTCGCTGGCCGCCCTGGAGGCGGAGGGGCTGCCGGTACCGCGCGTGGACAAGCTGCGGCACTACTTCAACCACCCCGGGTTCGTGCGGCCCATGACCGACGGGGTGCTGGCCTCGCTCGCGGACCTCCCCGAGGACGTCCGGGCGGGCGCGCGCCTCGTCTTCACCACGCACTCCGTCCCCACCGCGGCGGCCGACACCTCGGGCCCGGTGGAGACCCACGGCGACGGCGGCTCGTACGTCGCCGAGCACCTGGACGTGGCCCGGGTCATCGCCGGGGCGGTGCGTGAGGAGACGGGCGTCGACCACCCCTGGGACCTGGTCTACCAGTCGCGCAGCGGCGCCCCGCACATCCCGTGGCTGGAGCCCGACATCTGCGACCACCTGGAGACGCTCCACGGCGAGGGCGTCCCCGCGGCCGTGATGATCCCCATCGGGTTCGTCTCCGACCACATGGAGGTGCTCTACGACCTCGACACCGAGGCCACCGCCAAGGCCGCCGAGCTCGGCCTGCCGGTCCGCCGGTCGGCGACGGTCGGAGCCGACCCCCGGTTCGCCGCGGCCGTGCGCGAGCTCGTGCTGGAGCGGGCCGCCGCCGAGCGGGGGCTGCCGGTGGAGCGGTGCGCGCTGGGCGCGCTGGGCCCCTCGCACGACCTCTGCCCGGTCGGCTGCTGCCCGGCCAGGGCCCCCAAGCCCGCCGCGGCCGGCGCGGACAGCCCGTACGCCTGACCCTCCCGCGGACCGTACGCCCGCCGAACCGTCCGGCCTCCGGCCGTCCGCCCACCCCTTCGGCGGACGCGGCCCGGCCGGCCCCGACCCCTGGAGCGTTGTGACCGACCCCCTGCTGTCCGAACTGCTCGACCTGGCCCTGGAGGCCGCCCGCCGCGCCGGTGCCCTGCTGCGGGACGGCCGTCCCGACGACCTCGGCGTCGCGGCGACGAAGTCCAGCCCCGTCGACGTCGTCACGGAGATGGACATCGGCGCCGAGAAGCTGATCACCGGCTTCCTCTCCGACCGCCGGCCCGCCGACGGCTTCCTCGGGGAGGAGGGCGCCAGTTCCGAGGGCAGCAGCGGCATCCGCTGGGTCATCGACCCGCTCGACGGCACGGTGAACTACCTCTACGGCCTGCCGACCTGGGCCGTGTCCATCGCCGCCGAGCGCGACGGCGAGCGGGTGGTGGGCGTGGTCGAGGCCCCGATGCGGCGGGAGACCTTCCACGCCGTCCTCGGCGGCGGCGCCCGCCTCAACGGCGAACCCCTGCGCTGCCGCCCCGCCGCACCGCTCGGCCAGGCACTGGTCTCGACCGGCTTCAACTACGTCACCGAGGTACGCACCCACCAGGCGGCGGTGGCCGAGCGCCTGATCCCGCGGCTGCGCGACATCCGGCGCGGCGGTTCCGCCGCGGTCGACCTGTGCGACGTGGCGGCCGGCCGGCTCGACGGCTACTACGAGCGGGGGCTGCACCCCTGGGATCTGGCGGCCGGCGACCTGATCGCCCGGGAGGCGGGCGCGCTCACCGGGGGCCGCCCCGGCCGGCGCCCGGACCGGGAGCTGACCGTCGCCGCGACCCCCGGGGTCTTCGAACCGCTCCAGGCCCTGCTGGAGGACCTGGGGGCCTGGCACGACTGAGGGGCACCGGGCGGAAGGCGCCCCAGGGCGCGCCACGGTCTCAGAGCGCCCCACGGCCCCAGGACGCACCACGGCCCCAGGAGACCGGGAAAGGGCCTCCTGGGGCCGTGGCGGAGCGACGGAAGGCCCCGGCACCTGGACAGTGCCCGGGGCCTTCCCGCGCCGGCTCAGACGCTCGGTGCGCCGACCTCCACGCCGTGCTCGGCGGCGAGACGACGCAGGTCGTCCAGCTCGCTCTGCTCGACATCCGCGAGGAAGTCGTCGCCCGTCTCCCGAGCCTTGGTGAGGTCGGATTCGGTGGTCCTGATCCGTTGCAGCAGACCTGCGGTGAAAGCGTCCATGATGCGCCCCCTCGTCGTGGGTCGGTGGCACGGGGGTGTGCCCGGGAATCCTCCGGCGGGAACCGGAGTGCGGGTGATCACGCGATCCCTCCGGGAGCGGAGCGGGCCGTGGTGCGCCACATGCAGGGCGTGATCGCGGGTGTGCATTCGTCCTCCCCCTGCCGGGAACGGGGGAAACCTCAACTGGCCCGGGAATCCGACGAATTCCCTGCGGGCGCCCCGGGACCTCCCACCGTGCCCGCCGGGTGCCCGGCACGGCGGGCGGCCGGCGGGGCCGTGAGGTCTTACCGCCGGTTTATGCGCGTTGCAGGCAGGATGGACGCGCACAGTCGGTGCCGCTGACGTGCGGCGAGCGGCCGGGGACCGGCCGCTCGGCCTGTGTTCCGAAGGACCGAGGGAAGGACTGCGCCGTGCGCGTACTCGTCGTCGAGGACGAGCAGCTGCTCGCCGATGCG
Source organism: Streptomyces nitrosporeus (assembly GCF_008704555.1). NCBI lineage: Bacteria > Bacillati > Actinomycetota > Actinomycetes > Kitasatosporales > Streptomycetaceae > Streptomyces > Streptomyces nitrosporeus. The sequence goes on along the minus strand of NZ_CP023702.1, from coordinate 1,734,912 downwards.
GTGGCCACCGGACTGCGCCGGGAGGCCATGGCCGTCGACGTCGTCTACGACGGGGCGGCCGCCCTGGAGAGGGTCGGGGTCAACGACTACGACGTCGTCGTGCTGGACCGGGACCTCCCGCTGGTGCACGGCGACGACGTCTGCCGCCGGATCGTCGAGATGGGCATGCCCACCCGGGTGCTGATGCTCACCGCGTCCGGGGACGTCAGCGACCGGGTGGAGGGACTGGAACTCGGAGCGGACGACTACCTCCCCAAACCGTTCGCGTTCAGCGAGCTGACCGCCCGCGTCCGGGCCCTGGGGCGGCGGACCACCGTCGCGCTGCCGCCGGTGCTGGAGCGGGCCGGCATCAAGCTGGACCCCAACCGCCGCGAGGTCTTCCGGGACGAGCAGGAGATCCAGCTCGCCCCGAAGGAGTTCGCCGTGCTGGAGGTGCTGATGCGCAGCGAGGGCGCCGTCGTCTCGGCCGAGCAGCTGCTGGAGAAGGCCTGGGACGAGAACACCGACCCCTTCACCAACGTGGTGCGGGTCACCGTCATGACCCTGCGCCGCAAGCTGGGCGAGCCTCCCGTCATCGTCACCGTGCCCGGTTCCGGATACCGGATCTGAGCGCCCCGTGCCCCCTTCCCCGGCGCCCGTGAAGGCGCCCCCGAAACCGACCTGGGAGCCCAAGCCGCAGGACTCGCCGTACCCCTGGCTGCGCCCGACCATCCGGATACGGCTCACCCTGCTGTACGGCGGGATGTTCCTGATCGCCGGCATCCTGCTGCTCTCGATCATCTACATGCTGGCGGCCCAGGCCCTGGACGTGGGCAGCGACCTGCCGTTCGAGGTGGTGAACGGCCAGGTCAGCAGCGAGGTCTGCGACCTGCCGACCAAGGCCACCCCCGAGGCGTTCAACGACGCGCTGAACGCCTGCGCCAACCAGCAGCGCGACCACGCGCTCGACACCCTGCTGAACCGCTCACTGCTGGCCCTGGTGGGCCTCAGCGTCATCGCCTTCGCCTTCGGCTACGCGATGGCGGGCCGTGTCCTGTCCCCGCTCGGCCGGATCACCCGGACCGCCCGGCGCGTCGTCGGCACCGACCTGACCCGGCGGATCGAGCTGGACGGGCCGGACGACGAGCTGAAGGAACTGGCGGACACCTTCGACGAGATGCTGGACCGCCTGGAGAGGGCGTTCACGGCCCAGCAGCGGTTCGTGGGCAACGCCTCGCACGAACTGCGCACACCTCTGGCGATCAACCGCACCCTGCTGGAGGTCCACCTCTCCGACCCGGAGGCCCCGCCCGAGCTGCACCAGCTGGGCAGGACGCTCCTGGCCACCAACGAGCGCAGCGAACAGCTGGTCGAGGGGCTGCTGCTGCTGGCCCGCAGCGACAACCAGATCGTGGAACGCAAGCCGGTCGACCTGGCCGAGGTGGCCGGCCGGGCCATCGACCAGACCAGGGCCGAGGCCGCCACCAGGGGCGTCGAGATCCGCGGCGAGCGGGCACCCGCGGTCGTCCAGGGCAACGGCGTCCTGCTGGAGAGGATCGCGCTGAACCTCGTCCAGAACGCCGTCCGCTACAACACCGCCGAGAACGGCTGGGTGGAGGTCGGCACCGAGCTGCAGCACGGACAGGCCCTGCTGACCGTCTCGAACACCGGGCCGGTGGTGCCCGCCTACGAGATCGACAACCTCTTCGAGCCGTTCAGACGGCTGCGTACGGAGCGTACGGGCAGCGACAAGGGGGTCGGGCTCGGCCTGTCGATCGCGCGGTCCGTCGCGCGGGCCCACGGCGGCCGTATCATCGCGGAGCCCCGCGAAGGGGGAGGCCTCGTGATGCGCGTCACCCTTCCGGTCTGAGACACTTCGCCGCGTGAAGCGGCATTGGATGGACCTGTTCGCTTTGGGCGGAAATTCTGGCCCGTTCCGGCGGTGCGCTCCTGTGTGATCGATCACAGAAGCGATTTCCGGTCTCTCTACGCTCCGTGATCGCCTTCTTCCCGCGATGCCTGGAAAAGTCCGGGTTTTCGGGGGGTGGTATCACGGGAAGTACACGGGGTGGCGCCCGTAAACCGCAGTCCGGGGACCGTGTACGGTCCCCTTCGCCACCCAAGCCGATCGCTACGGAGGGATCCGGTTGGGTGTCGATTGAGTAACAGACCTTGATGTGAGGCAAAATCTCCGCCTCAGGTCGGGCACAAGTCCGGCCTCTCACGCGTTACGTGCGCTGAGACACCCAACACCCAAGAGGGGGAGAGCGACATGGCAACGGATTACGACACTCCACGCAAGACCGACGACGACGTCGATCAGGACAGCCTCGAGGAGCTCAAGGCCCGCCGGAGCGACAAGACGGCCTCGGCCGTCGACGTCGACGAGTTCGACGCGGCAGAGGGACTCGAACTGCCCGGCGCGGACCTGTCCAACGAAGAGCTCGCCGTGCGGGTGCTGCCCAAGCAGGCTGACGAGTTCACCTGCATGAGCTGCTTCCTGGTCCACCACCGCAGCCAGCTGGCCCGCGAGAAGAACGGCCAGCCCATCTGCCGCGACTGCGACTGAGGCCGGCCGGCCGTGGCAGGCGACACACCGTTCCGGAAGCGGCGCCTGCGGCGCACGAAGCCGTCGGAGGCACATCAGGGCGGTACAGGTCCGGCGGAAGGCGCGAGCGCCCCTGCCGAGCCCCGGGCCGCCCTGCCGGCCTATCCCGGCACATCCGACGAGCGGGGCCGCCCGGCCTCGCTCGAAGCGGTCCCGGCGGGGGCGGCACCGCAGGAGCCCGGAGAGCGGGACGGGGCGGACCCCGCCTCCCGTGCCGAGCGGCTGCGCGGCCTGCGGCGGGGCGTGCTGAAGGGCGGAGCAGGGGCCCGCGCGATGGCCGGCCGGCTGGCCGACCGGATCATCGACACCGCGCCCAGGGTCCCCGTCCGCGACCTGGCGACCCTGCGCAGGCAGTTCCCCGGGCTCGGTCCCGAAGAGCTCGCCGACAAACTCGTGGCCGGCGCCTGCAACGCGACCGCCACCGTGGGCGCCGGCATCGGCGCCGCGGCGATGATGCCCGTACCGCCGGCGATGCTGGCCGAGCTGGCCGCCGAGATCACCGGGGTGGCCGCCGTGGAGATGAAGCTCGTCGCCGAACTCCACGAGGTCTACGGGCTGCGCCCTCCGGGCAACCTCACCCAGCGCAGCACCGCGTACCTGACGTCCTGGACCGAGGAACGCGGCATCGACGTGTCCCGCCCCACCACGCTCAACGCGGCGCTGGGCGGGCAGATGAAGCGCGAGCTGCGCCAGCAGATCATGAAGCGCATGGCGCGTGACCTGCCCAACCTCATCCCCTTCATGGTCGGTGCCGCCGTCGGCGCGCTGATGAACCGCCGGGACACCCGGAAGCTCGCCGACCGGGTCAGGAAGGACCTCCGGCGCCATCAGGTCCCCTGGGACCGCCTTGTGGAGCTGCCGCCGCTGGAGCAGCCCGAGCGGCCCGCGAAGGAGCTGCCCGAGGGGTACGACGACGACCCCGGCCGCTGAGCCCGCCCGCAGGCCCCCGGGCCCGCCCGTACACCGCCCGCCCCGGCCCGCGGGAGCCCCTTCTCCCGTCCGGGGCCCTCAGGCGCGTACGGCGGGGGAGAGCGCCGCGGCCAGGGCCTCGGGCTCCCGGGTCGACAGATAGAGGTACGGGGTCGGGTCCGCCGGATCGGTGACCTCCACCCGGACCGCCGTCGGGATGTAGCTGCGCAGCAGCATGAACGCCCGGGTGTCCGCCTTGTACGTACGCCAGGCGCGCGCCTCCTCCCCGTCCAGCACCTCGGCCGTGCCGAGCGCCGTCAGCGGGATCCGGGCGTCGCCCGCGACCAGGGCCCCCGCCACGACCCGGATCCGCGCGGAGCCGTAGCCGCTGACCGCCATCGCCGAGAGGGCGGTCCCGCCCGCCAGGCCGCCGAGCATCGGCAGGGTCCCCAGCGGCAGGAGCATCAGCGCACAGGCGATACCGATCAGGAAGGCGATGAACCACCACGAACGGGGCGCGGTGAGACGTTCGTCGAAAGGCGATGTGGAAGGCTGCATGCGTCCAAGACTGGCACGGAGCCACCGGTGTCCGGTGGCGCGGGTAAGGTCTGCGCCTGTGAGTGGAACATCTGAAGGCCTGACACCCCCCGCGGACGCGGTGGCGCCGGTCCGGCACCCCGACGCCCCCGCCCCCGGCGAACTCCTCGGGTCGCACTACGACCACTGCTTCGGGTGCGGGGACGGGCAGCCGCACGGGCTGCACCTGGCCGCCCGGGCCGGGGAAGGCGTGGGCGTCACCGCCGAATTCACCGTCCAGCCCGCCCACCAGGGAGCTCCGGGTCTCGCACACGGCGGCGTGCTGGCCACGGCGCTGGACGAGACCCTCGGCGCGCTGAGCTGGCTGCTGCGCGTCATCGCGGTGACCGGACGGCTGGAGACCGACTACGTCCGGCCGGTGCCGGTCGGTACCACTCTCTTCCTGGACGCCGAGGTCACGGCGGTGCACAAGCGGAAGATCTACTGCCGGGCGACCGGCCGGACCGGGGGCCCCGACGGCCCGGTCGCGGTGCGCGCCGAGGCCCTCTTCATCGAGGTCAAGGTGGACCACTTCATCGACAACGGCCGCTCGGAGGAGATCGAGGCGGCCATGTCCGACCCGGACACCGTCCGGCGCGCCCGTGCCTTCGAGGTGAACCCCTGATGCGCCCTCCCGTGGACGTGCTCATCCGCCGTCTCGACCCGGAGGTCCCGCTTCCCGCTTACGGGCACCCGGGCGACGCCGGAGCCGACCTGGTCACCACCGAGGCCGCCGAGCTCGCCCCGGGGGAGCGGGCCGTGCTGCCCACCGGGGTCTCGATCGCGCTGCCCGACGGTTACGCGGCCTTCGTGCACCCCCGTTCCGGACTCGCCGCCCGCTGCGGAGTCGCCCTGGTGAATGCCCCGGGGACGGTTGATGCCGGGTACCGTGGGGAGATCAAGGTGATCCTGGTCAACCTCGATCCACGCGAGACCGTGCGGTTCGAACGGTTCGACCGGATTGCCCAACTGGTCGTCCAGCAGGTCGAGAAGATCCGCTTCCACGAGGTGGCGGAGCTCCCCGGCTCGGCTCGGGCCGGGGCAGGCTTCGGGTCCACCGGCGGTCACGCCGCCGTGGGGGACGTCAGGGGCGGTAACACCCAGGGTGGGAACAGCTACGCTTCGGTCGTATCCGACCGGGAAGGACAGTGACGTGTTCGGACGTCGCAAGAACAGTGGTTCCGCCAAGGACTCGGCGGACGAGGCACGCGAGGCCGAGCAGGTCGTCGACGAGCTCGATGACACCGACGACGCCGCGGGCGCGCGCCGGACGAACCTTCCGCCGGCCCCCCGGCCGGACGGGCCGTGGGACCTCTCCGAGGTGACCAGGCCCGGCGAGGGCCGGGTGGACCTGGGCGGCATCTTCGTCCCCGGGGTCGAGGGCATGGAACTGCGCGTGGAGGTCGCCGGCGACGCGATCGTCGCGGCCACCGTCGTGCTGCGCGACAGCGCGATCCAGCTCCAGGCCTTCGCCGCCCCCAAGAAGGAGGGCATCTGGGGCGAGGTGCGCGAGGAGATCGCCTCGGGCATCACCCAGCAGGGCGGGGTCATCGACGAGGTCGAGGGCCCGCTGGGCTGGGAACTGCGCGCGCAGGTGCCCGTACAGCTCCCGGACGGGACGAACGGCGTCCAGCTGGTGCGCTTCGTCGGCGTCGACGGCCCGCGGTGGTTCCTGCGCGGGGTGATCTCCGGCCAGGGCGCGGTGCAGCCGCAGGCCGCGGGTCTGCTGGAGACGGTCTTCCGGGACACCGTGGTGGTCCGCGGGGACGGCCCGATGGCCCCCCGTGACCCGATCGTCCTCAAGCTGCCCAACGACGCCCAGATGGTGCCCGAGGGCGTGCAGCAGGAGGAGCAGACGAACTCGAAGTTCTCCGGCGGCATGGGCCAGCTCCAGCGCGGCCCGGAGATCACCGAGGTGCGCTGACCCGCTCACGAAAGCCGGTGGGCCGCCCCCTCCACGGGGTGCGGCCCACCGGCTTTCGTGTGCCCGCGCGGGGGTGGCGCCCCGGTGCCGCGGGGAGGCCGGGCCCGGTCCGTCAGGGGCGCGTATCGGGTCCGTAGGGGCCGCGTCAAGGGTGGGACGGCGGCCGTATGGAAGGCATCAACGCAGGCCGCGGCGGTCTTCGGCGGGGGTTTGCTCAGGGGGTCCCCAAGAACCGACCTCACTCAGGAGCACACGATGGCCGACGTGGCCTTCGTCGTCACCACGATCGCGGTCTTCGCGCTGGTGGCCCTCGTCGCCCGGGGGGTGACCAAGCTGTGACCGCCGAGAACATCACCGGCCTCGTCGTGGCCGTGGCCCTGCTGGGCTACCTCGTCCTCGCCCTTCTCTTCCCCGAGAGGTTCTGAGCGCGACATGAGCCCCGTCCTCTCCGGTGCCCTCCAGGTGCTCGCGCTCGTCGCGGCCCTGGCCCTGGCCTACCGCCCGCTCGGCGACCACATGGCGCGGGTCTACTCCTCGACGAAGGACCTGCGGGTCGAGAAGTGGATCTACCGGGCCGTCGGCGCCGACCCCCGCACCGAGATGCGCTGGCCCGCCTACCTGCGCGGGGTCCTCGCCTTCTCGGTGGTGGGCGTCCTCTTCCTCTACCTCCTGCAACGGCTCCAGGGCGTGCTGCCCGGGTCCCTCGGTTTCGTCCCGATCGACCCCGACCAGGCGTTCAACACGGCGGCGTCCTTCGTCGCCAACACCAACTGGCAGTCCTACTACGGCGAGCAGGCCATGGGCCACGTCGTGCAGACCGGCGGCCTCGCGGTCCAGAACTTCGTCTCGGCCGCGGTCGGCATGGCCGTCGCCGTGGCCCTCGTCCGGGGCTTCGCCCGGTCCCGTACCGGGGAACTCGGCAACTTCTGGGCCGATCTGGTGCGCGGCACCGTCCGGATCCTGCTGCCGCTCTCCGTCGTCGGCGCGCTCGTGCTGGCCGCCACCGGCGTCATCCAGAACTTCTCCGGCATCCACGGGGTCGGGCAGTTCGACGGCTCCGTCCAGCAGTTCAACGGCGGCGCGGTCGCCTCCCAGGAAGTCATCAAGGAGCTGGGCACGAACGGCGGCGGCTACTTCAACGCCAACTCGTCCCACCCCTTCGAGAACCCCAACGGGTTCTCCAACCTCTTCGAGGTCTTCCTGATCCTGCTCATCCCCTTCGCGATGACCCGTACCTTCGGCCGGATGGTGGGCTCCCTCAGGCAGGGGTACGCGATCCTCGCGACGATGGCCGCCTTCTGGCTGGGCTTCACCGCGCTCATGATGTGGACCGAATCCGCCCACCACGGGCCCGCGTTCGAGATCGCGGGCGGGGCGATGGAAGGCAAGGAGACCAGGTTCGGGATCGCCGGCTCGTCGATCTTCGCGGTGGCCACCACCCTGACGTCCACGGGCGCGGTGAACTCCTTCCACTCCTCCTTCACGGGCCTCGGCGGCGGCATCACCATGCTGGGCATGCAGCTCGGCGAGATCGCGCCCGGCGGCGTGGGCTCCGGCCTCTACGGGATGCTGGTCATGGCGGTCGTCGCGGTGTTCCTCGCGGGCCTCATGGTCGGGCGCACACCCGAGTACCTGGGCAAGAAGATCGGCATCCGCGAGATCAAGCTCGCGGCCTGCTACATCCTGATCACACCCGCCCTGGTGCTCGGCCTCACCGCCGCGGCCCTGGCCCTGCCCACCCCGGCCGGCTCCATGACGAACACCGGCGCGCACGGTTTCTCCGAGATCCTCTACGCCTACACCTCCGGTGCGAACAACAACGGCTCCGCCTTCGCGGGGCTGAACGCCGACACCCAGTGGTTCAACACCACCATCGGGCTCGCGATGCTCCTGGGACGCTTCCTGCCGATGGTGTTCGTCCTGGCGCTGGCCGGCTCCCTGGCCCGGCAGAGCCCCGTACCGCCGACGGCGGGCACCCTGCGCACGCAGAAACCTCTCTTCAGCGGACTGCTGGCCGGGACCGTCGTGATCGTCACCGGTCTGACCTACTTCCCGGCGCTCGCGCTCGGGCCGCTGGCCGAGGGGCTGGCGTCATGACCGGTCTCCCGAAGCCGCCGCAGCGGCCCCAGGCACCACAGCAGACCCGGCAGACACAACAGACACAACAGGCCCTGCAGACACAGCCGTCCCGGCCGGCGCAGCTCTCACCGTCTTCGAACCCCTCGGAGCAAGAGGAACCGATGTCCGTCACCGTCCACGCACCCACCCCGCAGCAGGACAGGCCCGCAGGCCGGCAGCAGGGCGGCGGGAGCCCCAAGGGACTGTTCGACCCCGGACAGCTGCTGAGGTCCCTGCCCGACGCCGTACGCAAGCTGGACCCCCGGGTCATGGCCAAGTCCCCGGTGATGTTCGTCGTGCTGACCGGGTCCGTGCTCACCACGGTCCTGGCCGCGCTGGACCCGGGGGACTGGTTCGGCTGGGCGATCACCGCCTGGCTCTGGCTGACTACCCTCTTCGCCAACCTGGCCGAAGCCGTCGCCGAGGGGCGCGGCAAGGCGCAGGCCGACACCCTGCGCGCGGCACGGACCGGCGCCGTCGCCCGCCGGGTCATCGGCAGGAACGAGGAACGCGTCCCCGGTACCGACCTGCGCGTCGGTGACCTGGTGGTCTGCGAGGCCGGCGACCTCGTCCCGGGCGACGGCGACGTCGTCGAGGGCGTGGCGAGCGTCGACGAGTCGGCGATCACCGGGGAGTCCGCCCCGGTGATCCGCGAGTCGGGCGGCGACCGCAGCGCCGTCACCGGAGGGACGAGGGTGCTCTCCGACCGGATCGTCGTCAGGATCACCGCCGAGCCGGGCGAGACGTTCATCGACCGGATGATCGGCCTGGTGGAAGGGGCCGCCCGGCAGAAGACACCCAACGAGACCGCCCTCGACATCCTGCTGGCGTCCCTCACCGTCGTCTTCCTGCTGGCCGTCGTCACCCTGCAGCCCTTCGCCGTGTACGCGGGCCGGGAACAGTCGATGACCGTGCTGGCGGCGCTGCTGGTCTGCCTCATCCCCACGACCATCGGCGCCCTGCTCTCCGCGATCGGGATCGCCGGGATGGACCGGCTGGTGCAGCGCAACGTGCTCGCCATGTCCGGCCGGGCCGTCGAGGCGGCCGGGGACGTCTCCACCCTGCTGCTCGACAAGACGGGCACCATCACCATGGGCAGCCGGCAGGCCGCCGAGTTCCTGCCCGTCAAGGGCGTCACCGGGACCGAGCTCGCCGAGGCCGCCCAGCTCTCCTCCCTGGCCGACGAGACGCCCGAGGGCCGCTCCGTCGTGTCCCTCGCCGAGCGGGACCACGGCCTGCGCGCGCGCCACCGGGACGAACAGACCGGAGCCGAGTGGGTCCCGTTCACCGCGCAGACCCGGATGTCCGGGGTGGACACCGGCGGCCGCCTGGTCCGCAAAGGGGCGGCGGGGTCGGTGACGGCCTGGGTCACCGGGCGCGGCGGCAGCGTCCCCCCGGACGCCGAGGTGCTCACCGAACTGATCGCGAAGGCCGGCGGCACCCCGCTGCTGGTGGCCGTCGAGGATTCCCGGGGAGCACGGGTCCTCGGGGTGATCCACCTCAAGGACGTCGTCAAGCCGGGGATGCGGGAACGTTTCGCCGAACTGCGGCGCATGGGCATCCGTACGGTCATGATCACCGGGGACAACCCGCTGACCGCGAAGGCCGTCGCGGAGGAGGCCGGCGTCGACGACTACCTGGCGGAGGCCACCCCCGAGGACAAGATGGCCCTGATCAAACGGGAGCAGGCCGGCGGCAGGCTCGTCGCGATGACCGGTGACGGGACCAACGACGCCCCCGCACTCGCCCAGGCGGACGTCGGTGTCGCCATGAACACCGGCACCTCGGCCGCCAAGGAGGCCGGGAACATGGTCGATCTGGACTCCGACCCCACCAAGCTCATCGAGATCGTCGCCATCGGCAAGCAGCTGCTGATCACCCGGGGCGCCCTGACCACGTTCTCGATAGCCAACGACGTCGCCAAGTACTTCGCGATCATCCCCGCGATGTTCGCCGCCGTGTACCCGGGCCTGGACAAGCTCAACATCATGGACCTGTCCTCCCCCCGGACGGCGATCCTCTCGGCCGTGATCTTCAACGCCCTGATCATCGTCGCCCTGGTGCCGCTCGCCCTGAAGGGCGTCCGCTACCGGCCGGCCGGGGCCGACCGGATGCTGCGCCGCAACCTCGCCGTCTACGGGCTCGGCGGACTCGTCGCCCCCTTCATCGGCATCAAGCTCATCGACCTGGTCCTGTCCCTGATACCGGGACTGCGCTGAAACCGGAGCGTCGCACCCTCATGAACAATCCCGCGAAAACCACCGCACGGCTGCTCGGCGCGGGACTCCGCGCCCTGCTCGCCCTCACCGTCCTGTGCGGGGTCCTCTACCCGCTCGCCGTCACCGGCGTAGCCCAGGCACTCTTCCCGGACAAGGCCAACGGCTCCGAGGTCACCCACGACGGCCGGGTCGTCGGCTCGGCCCTCATCGGCCAGCGCTACGACCTGCCGCCCAAGGACGGCGAGGAGTCCCCCGGACCGGACCTCCGCCTCTTCCAGCCGCGCCCGTCCGAGGGCCTCGGCACCAACAGCGTCAACACCCGCTACACCCTGCTTCTCTCCGGCGCGACCAACCTCTCCGGCGACAGCCGGGTGCTGACCAGCCGGGTCGCCGGCACCAAGGCCGCCGTCGTGAGGGACAACTCCGTCCCCGGCCACCCCGTCGACCCCGCCGACGTACCGGCCGACGCCGTCACCTCCTCCGCATCCGGCCTCGACCCGCACATCTCGCCGGAGTACGCCCGGCTCCAGGCCCGCCGTGTCGCAGAGCGCAACGGCCTGCCGTACGAGCGGGTGGCCCGGCTGGTCCGTGAGCACACCGAGGGGCGCGTCCTCGGCTTCATGGGGGAGCCCCGGGTCAACGTCCTCGCGCTCAACACGGCGCTGAGGGAGCTGGCGGACGGCGGGAGCGCACCCCGCCGATGACCCCCGTACGGGCCGGGCACGCCCCCGGAGCGCGCCCGGCCCGGCCGTGACCAGGAGGGCATTGCCCCACCGGACGCATCGCGCACATACTGGCGGCGGCCGAGGAGCGGTACGCACGGCAGCGTACGCACGGGGGAGAGCGATGACACAGCACACCGGGGGACAGCACGGCACGGCACTGGCGGAGGGACCCGGCGCCGACGCCATGATCCGCGTCGAGGACCTGCACCGCTCCTACGGGACCGGCGCCGGGGCCGTGCACGCCCTGCGCGGGGTGTCCTTCGAGATCCCGCGCGGCGAGCTGGTCGCCCTCAAGGGCCGCTCCGGTTCCGGCAAGACCACCCTGCTCAACCTCGTCGGCGGGCTCGACACCCCCGACAGCGGCCGGATCACCGTCGGCGGCACCGAGATCTCCGGGCTCGGCGAGGACGGACTGCTGGAGCTCCGCCGCGACCGCATCGGCTTCATCTTCCAGTCGTTCGGCCTGATCCCGATCCTGACCGCGGCGGAGAACGTCGGCGTGCCCCTGCGGCTGCGCAAGGCGGACCCCCGCGAACGGGAGGAACGCGTGGGCCTGCTGCTCTCCCTGGTCGGCCTCGCCGACCACGCCCAGCAGCGCCCCGGCGAGCTCTCCGGCGGCCAGCAGCAGCGTGTCGCCATCGCCCGCGCGCTCGCCAACCGGCCCGCGCTCCTCATCGCCGACGAGCCCACCGGGCAGCTCGACGCGGAGACCGGCCTCGCGGTCATGGAACTGCTGCGCGCCGTGGTGCGCAGCGAGGGCGTCACCGCGCTCGTCGCCACCCACGACCCCCAGCTGCTCGGTTTCGCCGACCGGGTCCTCGAACTCGGCGACGGGCACATCGTCGAACACGTCTGAGCCGCCCGGGCGCGTCAGAATCCCGTCAATACGGACCCCGGAGGCACCTCCCCGAACCCGGGACCGCACCGTGTCGGGGTAGCTTCGGTCTGGGCCTCCGCACAGGTGGCGGCCCTGTTCGAGGAAAGACGACGGTGCCATGGCACGCGGCAAACTGCGGATCTACCTGGGTGCGGCGCCCGGTGTGGGAAAGACGTACGCGATGCTCTCCGAGGCCCACCGGAGGGTGGAACGGGGCACCGACTGCGTCGTCGCGTTCGTGGAGCACCACGGCCGGCCCCGTACCGAGGTGCTGCTGCACGGCCTGGAGCAGATCCGCCGCCGTGACATCGAGTACCGCTCCGCCGTCTTCTCCGAGATGGACGTCGACGCCGTCCTGGAACGCGCCCCCGCCGTCGCCCTCGTCGACGAACTGGCCCACACCAACGTGCCCGGGTCCCGCAACGCCAAGCGCTGGCAGGACGTGGAGGAACTGCTCCGGGCCGGCATCGACGTGATATCGACCGTCAACATCCAGCACCTGGAGTCCCTCGGCGACGTCGTCGAGTCCATCACCGGCGTACGGCAGCAGGAGACGGTCCCCGACGAGGTCGCCCGCCGGGCCGACCAGATCGAACTGGTCGACATGTCCCCCCAGGCGCTGCGCCGGCGCATGGCCCACGGCAACATCTACCGGTCCGACAAGGTCGACGCGGCCCTGTCCAACTACTTCCGGCCCGGCAACCTCACCGCCCTGCGCGAGCTGGCCCTGCTCTGGGTCGCCGACCGGGTCGACGAATACCTCCAGCAGTACCGCGGCGAACACGACATCTCCACCCCCTGGCAGGCCCGCGAGCGCATCGTCGTCGGCCTGACCGGAGGCCCCGAGGGCCGTACGCTCATCCGCCGGGCGTCCCGGATGGCCGCCAAGGGCTCGGGCAGCGAGATCCTCGCCGTCTACATCGCCCGCAGCGACGGGCTCACCTCCGCCTCACCCAAGGAACTCGCGGTCCAGCGCACCCTGGTCGAGGACCTCGGCGGCACCTTCCACCACGTCATCGGCGACGACATACCCATCGCCCTGCTCGACTTCGCCCGGGGCGTCAACGCCACCCAGGTCGTCCTCGGCTCCAGCCGCCGCAAGGCCTGGCAGTACGTCTACGGCCCCGGGGTCGGCGCCACCGTGGCCCGGGAGTCCGGCCCCGACCTCGACGTCCACATCGTCACGCACGAAGAGGTGGCCAAGGGGCGCGGACTGCCCATCGCCCGCGGCACCCGGCTCGGCCGCACCCGCATCCTGTGGGGCTGGGCGGTCGGTGTCGGCGGACCGGCCCTGCTCTCCCTGCTCCTGTACGGCATGGAGAACGGCCCGGGCCTCGCCAACGACGTCCTGCTCTTCCTCTTCCTGACCGTCGTCGCCGCCCTGATCGGCGGACTGAGACCGGCGCTCGCCTCCGCAGCCGTCGGCTCGATGCTCCTGAACTACTGGTTCACCCCGCCCACCCACACCCTGACGGTGCAGGACCCCGAGAACTTCGTCGCGATCGTGATCTTCTTCGCGGTGGCGGTCGCGGTCGCCTCCGTGGTGGACCTGGCTGCCCGCCGCACCCATCAGGCCGCCCGGCTGCGCGCCGAGTCGGAGATCCTGTCGGCCCTGGCCGGAAGCGTGCTGCGCGGCGAGACGGCCCTGCACGCCCTGCTGGACCGGGTGCGCGAGACCTTCGGCATGGAGTCCGTCGCCCTGCTCGAACGGCAGAACGACCTGGAGCCCTGGACCCGTGCCGGGGCCGTCGGCCCCACGCCCGCCGTCCGCCCCGAGGACGCGGACGTGGACATGCCCGTCGGCGACCACATGGCGCTGGCCCTCTCCGGCCGGGTCCTGCCCGCCGAGGACCGCCGCGTGCTCGGCGCCTTCGCCGCGCAGGCCGCCGTCATGCTCGACCGGCAGCGCCTGGTGGACGAGGCGGAGGCGGCCCGGCGGCTCGCCGAGGGCAACCGGATCCGGACCGCGCTCCTCGCCGCCGTCAGCCATGACCTGCGCACCCCGCTCGCCGCCATCAAGGCCGCCGTCAGCTCCCTGCGTTCCGCCGACGTCTCCTGGTCCGCCGAGGACGAGGCGGAGTTCCTGGCCGGTATCGAGGCCGGGGCCGACCGGCTGGACCACCTGGTCGGCAACCTGCTCGACATGTCCCGCCTCCAGACGGGCACCGTCACCCCGCTGATCCGGGAGATCGACCTCGACGAGGTCGTGCCGGTGGCCCTCGGCGGGGTGCCGGAGGGCAGCGTCGACCTCGACATCCCGGAGACCCTGCCGATGGTGGCCGTCGACCCCGGGCTGCTGGAGCGGGCCGTCGCCAACATCGTGGAGAACGCGGTCAAGTACAGCCCGGACGGGCAGCTCGTCACCGTCGCCGCCAGCGCCCTGGGCGAACGCGTCGAACTGCGCGTGGCCGACCGGGGCAGAGGGGTGCCCGACGAGGGCAAGGAACGCATCTTCGAGCCGTTCCAGCGCTACGGCGACGCCCCGCGCGGCGCCGGGGTGGGCCTCGGGCTCCCCGTCGCCCGCGGTTTCGTCGAGGCCATGGGCGGCACCCTGGACGCCGAGGACACCCCCGGCGGCGGCCTCACCATGGTCCTCACCCTCAGGGCCGCCCCCGGACAGGTACGGGACGGGCCCGCACGCCCGGAGCGGGCCGTCCCCTGAGAGGGACGGCCGTCCGCGCCCTTCGCGGGGGACAGCCGTCCCCCGGCCGGAAGGCAGCCCTCCCCCTCACGCCCGGGCACCCGCCCGGGCCCGTACACACCTTCCGGAAAGGCAGGACCGCGATGACCAGGGTGCTGGTGGTCGACGACGAGCCGCAGCTCGTGCGCGCCCTCGTGATCAATCTGAAGGCGCGCCGCTACGAGGTGGACTCGGCGCCCGACGGCGCCACCGCGCTCCGGCTCGCCGCCGCCCGCCACCCCGACGTCGTCGTCCTCGACCTCGGACTGCCCGACATGGACGGGGTCGAGGTGATCAGAGGGCTGCGCGGCTGGACCCGGGTACCGATCCTCGTCCTGTCCGCCCGGCACACCTCGGACGAGAAGGTCGAGGCCCTGGACGCCGGGGCCGACGACTACGTCACCAAGCCCTTCGGCATGGACGAGCTCCTGGCCCGGCTGCGGGCCGCGGTACGCCGGGCCGAACCCGTCGGCCAGGACGGCACCGACGGCCTGGCGGTCGTGGAGACCGAGGGCTTCACCGTGGACCTCGCGGCGAAGAAGGTGAACCGGCAGGGCCGTGACGTACGGCTCACGCCCACGGAGTGGCACCTGCTGGAGGTCCTGGTCCGCAACGGCGGGCGACTCGTCAGCCAGAAGCAGCTGCTCCAGGAGGTCTGGGGACCGTCGTACGGCACCGAGACCAACTACCTGCGGGTCTACATGGCCCAGCTCCGGCGGAAGCTGGAGGCCGACCCCTCCCACCCCCGGCACTTCGTGACCGAACCGGGCATGGGATACCGCTTCGAACGCGGCTGACCGCCCTCGGGGGGAACGGACCGGGGCGCCGGGGCCCTTCCGCGGGTCCTCCGCCGGGTTCTTCGTCAAGGTTCCGGCCGGGCCCTTCGCCGGGTTCCTGCCGGGTTCTTCGTCAAGGTTCCGGCCGGGCCCTTCGCCGGGTCCCTGCCGGGCCCTCCGTCAGGTTCCGTCCGGGCCTCCGCCGGGCCCGGTGAGGGCTTGCCGGGTCCTCCGTACGGGTGACACACCTGGCGCCCGCTCCCGTCGTGGACGACCGGTACCCTTCGGGTATGAGCGCTGTTCCCCGATCCGGGAAGCCAGACCGGGCTTCGAGGCCGTCCGGCCGCTTCCGCCGCATGCTCGACCGGCTCTCCAGCTCCCAGGAGGACCTGGAGTCGGAGGAGCTGCGGGAGGACTCGCACGCTTCGGGCTGCACGCGCATCTCCGAGTGCACGGACCGCCAGATCGTCAAGGTCACTGGTACCTTGCGGACGGTCACCTTGCGCCCGCGGGCCGGAGTGCCCGCTCTGGAGGCGGAGCTCTTCGACGGCACCGCGCCGCTCGACGTGGTCTGGCTGGGCCGGCGTTCCATCGTCGGCATCGAACCGGGCCGCAAGCTCATAGCCTCGGGCCGCATCGCCATGAGTCACGGGCGCCGGGTGCTGTTCAACCCCAAATACGAACTCCGACCGCTCGGCAAGGAGTAGCCGGTGACGTCTCTCGACAAGCCGACGTCCGACACGGACCAGCCTCACCGTCCCGATGACCCGTCCCGCCCCGACAGGGGACGCCACGCGGCCCGGCCGCACGGCGAGGGCGAGCAGAGCGCCGCGACGAAGGCGGTCACCGAAGCCGTCCTCTTCGAGGCGTTCGGCGGCGTGCGCGGCATGGTGGAGACGGTCCTGCCCGGACTGCTCTTCGTCACGGTCTTCACCATCAACAAGGACCTCAAGGCCTCGGCGATCGCCGCACTGGCGGTCTCCCTGCTCCTCGTCGTCGTACGCCTGATCCGGCGGGACACCGTCAAGCACGCCTTCAGCGGGGTCTTCGGCGTCGCCTTCGGTGTCCTCTTCGCGAGGATGACCGGCGATGCCAAGGACTTCTACCTGCCGGGCATGCTCTACACCCTCGGCCTGGCGCTCGCCTACATCGTCACGACCCTCGCCGGAGCACCGCTGATCGGGGTCGTCCTCGGCCCGGTGTTCAAGGAGAACCTCTCCTGGCGCACCAGGAACCCCGGCCGCAAGAAGGCCTACGCCAAGGCGAGTTACGCCTGGGGGTTCATCCTCCTCGCCAAGTGCGCGATCCTCTTCCCGCTCTACTGGTGGGCCGACACCACCCAGCTCGGCTGGGTCCTGGTCGCCCTCAAGATCCCACCGTTCCTGCTCGCGGTGTACCTGACCTGGATCTTCCTCGCCAAGGCACCGCCGCCCATCGACGTCTTCGCGGAGATGGAGGCGCGGGAGGAGGCCGAGAAGGCCCGCAAGGCCGCCGCCGACGAGGCCGTGTCCGGCGAGGCCGCCGTACGCCCGCCCGGCGGTGCGGGGCACGAGGGCTGACCCCCGCCCGTACGCGTACGACACGGCGAAGGGCCCCCGCCACGCGAGCGCGGCGGGGGCCCTTCGTCACACCCGGACGGGCGCCTTTTGGCCCGCGTTCAGTCCCCGGACGGGTCGCGGCGGACCGACAGCAGGTCCTCCAGCTGCTCCTCGCGCGCCTGCGCGGCCACGAACAGCAGCTCGTCACCGGACTCCAGGGTCTCCTCCGGGCTCGGCGTCAGGACGCGCGTACCGCGGATGATGGTGACCAGCGAGGTGTCCTCCGGCCAGGCCACGTCGCCGACCAGGGTGCCGGCCAGCGCCGACTCCGGGGGCAGCGTGAGCTCCACCAGGTTGGCGTCGCCGTGGCTGAAGCGCAGCAGCCGGACCAGGTCGCCGACGCTCACCGCCTCCTCGACCAGGGCCGACATCAGACGCGGTGTGGACACCGCGACGTCCACGCCCCAGGACTCGTTGAACAGCCACTCGTTCTTCGGGTTGTTGACGCGGGCCACCACCCGCGGGACGCCGTACTCCGTCTTGGCCAGCAGGGACACGACCAGGTTGACCTTGTCGTCGCCCGTCGCGGCGATCACGACGTTGCACCGCTGGAGCGCCGCCTCGTCGAGCGAGGTGATCTCACAGGCGTCCGCCAGCAGCCACTCGGCCATCGGGACCCGCTCCACCGAGATGGCGGTCGGAGCCTTGTCGATCAGCAGCACCTCGTGCCCGTTCTCCAGGAGCTCGGCCGCGATGGAACGGCCCACCGCACCCGCCCCGGCAATCGACACGCGCATCAGTGACCGCCCTCCTCAGGACCCTCGGCGAAGGCTTCCTCGACCTTCGCGATCTCGTCCGTACGCATCATCACGTGGACCAGGTCGCCCTCCTGCAGCACCGTCTGCGACGTCGGCAGTATGGCCTCGCCCAGACGGGTGAGGAAGGCGACACGGACGCCGGTCTCCTCCTGCAGGGTGCTGATCTTGTGGCCGATCCACGAGGGGGTGGTGTGGACCTCGGCGAGCTGCACACCACCGCTCGGATCCCGCCACAGCGGCTCGGCGCCCGACGGCAGGAGCCGCCGCAGCATCTGGTCGGCGGTCCAGCGGACCGTCGCCACGGTGGGGATGCCCAGACGCTGGTAGACCTCGGCGCGCCGAGGGTCGTAGATGCGCGCCGCGACGTTCTCGATACCGAACATCTCGCGGGCCACCCGGGCCGCGATGATGTTGGAGTTGTCGCCGCTGCTGACCGCGGCGAACGCCCCGGCCTCCTCGATCCCCGCCTCACGCAGGGTGTCCTGGTCGAAACCGACCCCGCTCACCCGTCGGCCGCCGAACCCGGAGCCGAGGCGCCGGAAGGCCGTGGGGTCCTGGTCGATCACGGCGACCGTGTGCCCCTGCTGCTCCAGGGTCTGTGCGAGAGCGGCTCCGACGCGCCCGCAACCCATGATGACGATGTGCACCTTGCGCCTACCTCGCAGTCCTGATCGACCCGATGACCTGCGAAAACACCCTGCTCACACTTCTCTCTCAGCTTGCGGGGCAGAACAACGGAGGCAACCGCCCTCGCCGTTGCCCGGGGACGAGCTTATGCGGACCGGGATCGCACACCTCACCCGCGTGTGCGTACGCCGTGTCCCGGAGTTGACGGCAACCCGCCACGGGAGCGTCCGGAGGGTGGCCGGAAGACGCCCCGGACCGGCCGAACCGCAAATATTCCGTTAAGGATTCCATGGACTTTCGCGGTGGAGGCGGGTAATTATGAAGGTTTTCCGGGTTCCGGCCGGGTGGTGGCCCCGAGCACCCTCCCCGCAGCGCTTACGATCCTCAGCGTGTCCAAACTGACCGACGTGCCCAAACGGATCCTGATCGGCCGGGCGCTGCGCAGCGACAAGCTGGGGGAGACGCTCCTCCCGAAGCGCATCGCGCTCCCCGTCTTCGCGTCCGACCCGCTGTCCTCCGTGGCCTACGCACCGGGAGAAGTCCTCCTCGTGCTGTCCATCGCGGGCGTGTCGGCGTACCACTTCAGCCCGTGGATCGCCGTGGCCGTCGTGGTGCTCATGTTCACGGTCGTCGCCTCCTACCGGCAGAACGTCCGCGCCTACCCGAGCGGCGGCGGCGACTACGAGGTCGCGAACACCAACCTCGGCCCCAAGGCCGGTCTGACGGTCGCCAGCGCCCTCCTCGTCGACTACGTCCTCACGGTCGCCGTGTCGATCTCCTCCGGCGTGGAGAACCTCGGCTCCGCCATCCCCTTCGTCGTGGAGCACAAGACGCTCTGCGCCGTCGGCGCGATCGTCCTGCTGACCCTGATGAACCTGCGCGGCGTCAAGGAGTCCGGGAAGCTCTTCGCCATCCCCACGTACCTCTTCGTGGCCGGCGTCTTCGCCATGCTGGTCTGGGGCGTCTTCCGCTCCGTGGTCCTCGGCGACACCATGCACGCGCCGACCTCGGACTACGAGATCAAGCCCGAACACCAGGGGCTGGCCGGCTTCGCCCTCGTCTTCCTGCTGCTGCGCGCCTTCTCCTCCGGCTGCGCGGCGCTCACCGGTGTCGAGGCGATCAGCAACGGCGTCCCCGCCTTCCGCAAGCCGAAGAGCAAGAACGCGGCGACCACCCTGGCCGCGATGGGCCTGCTGGCCGTCACCATGTTCTGCGGCATCATCGGCCTCGCCATGGTCACCGACGTGAAGATGGCGGAGAACCCGGCGAAGGACCTCATCCACAACGGGTCCCCGGTCGGCGAGGGCTTCGTACAGGACCCGGTGATCTCCCAGGTCGCCGCGGCGGTCTTCGGCGACGGCACGTTCTTCTTCGTCCTGCTGGCCGCGGCCACCGCCCTGGTGCTCTTCCTCGCGGCCAACACCGCGTACAACGGCTTCCCGCTGCTCGGCTCCATCCTCGCCCAGGACCGCTACCTGCCGCGGCAGCTGCACACCCGCGGCGACCGGCTCGCCTTCTCCAACGGCATCGTGCTGCTCGCCGGCGCCGCGATCCTGCTCGTCTGGATCTACGGTGCGGACTCCACCCGCCTCATCCAGCTGTACATCGTCGGCGTCTTCGTCTCCTTCACCCTCAGCCAGACCGGTATGGTCCGGCACTGGAACCGCCACCTGCGCACCGAGCAGGACCCGGCGCGGCGCCGCCACATGATCCGCTCCCGGGCGATCAACACCTTCGGCGCCTTCTTCACCGGCCTCGTCCTCGTCGTCGTCCTGGCCACCAAGTTCACCCACGGCGCCTGGGTCGCCCTCCTCGGCATGGTGATCTTCTTCGGCACCATGACCGCCATCCGCCGCCACTACGACCGGGTCGCCGAGGAGATCGCCGCCCCCGACGAGCCGTCCGGCGACGACACCATCCGGCCCTCGCGCGTGCACTCCATCGTCCTGGTCTCCAAGCTGCACCGGCCGACGCTGCGCGCCCTGGCCTACGCCAAGCTGGTCCGCTCCGACCAGCTGGAGGCGCTCTCCATCAGCGTCGACGCGGCCGAGACCAAGGCACTGAGGGAGGACTGGGAGCGGCGCGGCATCGACATCCCGCTGAAGATCCTCGACTCGCCCTACCGCGAGGTGACCCGCCCGGTCATCGACTACGTCAAGGCACTCCGCAAGGACCGGCCCCGCGACGTCATCAGCGTCTACATCCCCGAGTACGTCGTCGGCCACTGGTACGAGCACCTGCTGCACAACCAGAGCGCCCTGCGGCTGAAGGGCCGGCTGCTGTTCACCCCGGGCGTGATGGTCACCTCGGTGCCGTACCAGCTGGAGTCCTCCGAGGCGGCGAAACTGCGCGCCCGCAGGCGCGCGGAGTGGACGGCCCCGGGCTCGGTCCGCCGCGGACCGGTGGAACGGCGGCACAAGGAGCCGCACCACCACAAGAGCTGACCGGCCCGGCCGGACGCCACCGGCCCCCCGGCCGGGGGCGCCGGAGCGGGCTCTTCCGGCGGGGTGTACCGGAGGGAGCTCTTCCGGCGGGGGTGCCGGGGCGGGTTCTCCCGGCGGGCGGCCGGCGGCCGGTCCTCCCGGCCGGGGCGATCCGGCGGGTGGTCGGCGGCGAGCCTCGGCCCACGTAGACTGGTGGGCTGTCGTCCGGCCGTCCCACCTCGCCGTACCCCTCCCCGATCTCTGGAGCAACCCCCTCATGCAGAACGAATCCACCCCGTCGCCGGCCGGGGAGTCGCTGGTCGGCCGGGAGTACGAGGTCGAGGTCGGCCCCGTCGCCCACGGCGGCCACTGCATCGCGCGTACGGCCGAGGGCCAGGTCCTCTTCGTACGGCACACCCTGCCCGGCGAGAAGGTCGTCGCCCGGGTCACCGAGGGGTCGAGCGACTCCCGCTTCCTGCGCGCCGACGCCGTCACCGTCGTCGAGGCGTCCAAGGACCGGGTCGAGGCCCCGTGCCCGTACGCCGGACCCGGCAAGTGCGGCGGCTGCGACTGGCAGCACGCCAAGCCCGGAGCCCAGCGCCGCCTCAAGGGCGAGGTGATCGCCGAGCAGCTCCAGCGCCTCGCGGGCCTCACCCCCGAGGAAGCCGGCTGGGACGGTACGGTCATGCCGGCCGAGGGCGACAAGCTCCCGGCGGGCCAGGTCCCCTCCTGGCGCACCCGCGTCCAGTACGCCGTCGACGCCGACGGCCGCGCCGGACTGCGCAAGCACCGTTCGCACGACGTCCAGCCGATCGACCACTGCATGATCGCCGCTCCGGGCGTCACCGAACTGGGCGTCGAGAAGCGCGACTGGCCGCAGATGGCCGCGGTGGAGGCCATCTCCGCCACCGGCTCCCACGACCGCCAGGTCATCCTGACCCCGCGCGAGGGCGGCCGCCTCCCCCTCGTCGAACTGGACAAGCCCGTCTCCGTGCTCCGCGTCGACGAGAAGGACGGCGGCGTCCACCGCGTCCACGGCCGCGCCTTCGTCCGCGAACGCGCCGACGACCGCACCTACCGCGTCGGCTCCGGCGGCTTCTGGCAGGTCCACCCGCAGGCCGCCGACACCCTGGTCCGCGCGGTCATGCAGGGCCTGCTGCCCCGCAAGAACGACACCGCCCTCGACCTCTACTGCGGTGTCGGCCTCTTCGCCGGCGCCATCGGCCAGCGCATCGGCGAGAAGGGCGCGGTGCTGGGCATCGAGTCCGGCAAGCGCGCGGTCGAGGACGCCCGGCACAACCTGAAGGACCTCGACCGGGTCCGCATCGAACACGGCAAGGTCGACCAGGTCCTGCCCCGCACCGGCATCACCGAATGCGACCTGATCGTCCTCGACCCGCCGCGCGCGGGCGCCGGCAAGGCCACGGTCAAGCACCTCTCCTCACTGGGCGCACGCCGCATCGCGTACGTCGCCTGCGACCCGGCGGCACTGGCGCGGGACATCGCGTACTTCCGGGAGGGCGGCTACCGGGTGCGGACGCTGCGGGCGTTCGACCTGTTCCCGATGACCTCGCACGTTGAGTGCGTAGCGATTCTGGAGCCTGCCGACAAGGGTGTCTGACCTGCGGTTTTCTAAGGTTGCTCAGGCATGGCCGGGGTTGTTCGACATGTTTTCCGAGGTACAGCGGGTCGAGCGGACTGATCGACCCTTGTAGGCCACCTGACCTGCGAATTCATGAGGGAGGGGCTTGTAGTGGCGACGCCTTCAAGGTCTCGTTCGGAGATTCTTGACGCCCGTGTGACGCTCGAATTCGGAAGTCTCAACCTCACGGACCTCTCCGGCTGGGCCCGTGCGGACCGGACCATCGGCACAAGGCAGGGGACTCCGGTAGGGGGGTCCCGCTGCACTCCCCAGCGGCGGTGTGAGCTGCCATCCCGGCCTACGTTCATTGGTGGGCCTTGATCCCTGATGTCGGACACACGAGAGCGGGTCTCGCCAGGGTGCTTTCGGCGAGGCCCGCTGTGCGTGCTCGGGGCGGCTCCTGTTCAGAGTAGGTTGCGTTCCATGAAGACGTCCGCCTCCTCCCAGCCGATGAAGCGGCAGGATCCGGTGGTCAGGTCGACCGCGACCGGTAGGTTTCCTCCTAGCTGCATGTCCTCGCGCCCGTGGTCGAGGTAGTCGATGTGGTCGTAGGGAGCGATGAACTGCCCCCCGTCAGTGAAGCAGTACTCGGAGATGATTCGGACAGATGAGGACGGTCCCCAGGACCGGCTTTCGCCTGCGAGGAACTCCGCGGCTCTGCGCTCGGCCTGTTCCCTGTCGAGCATGTCAGTTGGTCCTCATGATGTAGCAGTCGCGGTACCTGCTCGCGGCTGGGTTGGCCTTGCCTGACTGGAAGTCGAGGAATACCACCTTGCCGTCGATATTGGCGACGTTGAAGTAATGGCCGATCCCCTTCTGCGGCCAGGCCCCCACGATTGCACGTGCTCCCGGCCCCCAGCGCAGCATGTCGCTGACGATGACATTCAAGTCCCCGACGCTGCGGAACGGGAGACCTGTGGCTGCCGACACCTCAGCCCTGGTCATGGGCCGGTCGGCCCCGGGGACGGAGTTCGGGTTGCGGCCGGCCATGAGATCGTCACCCGCTGTAGCGCACAGCCCGCAGTTCCTCCTGCCACCCTCTGGGTTGATGCGCTGCCGCGAGGACGGGGTCTCGGGCGTGTAGTAGGGAAGGCCGAATCGCGTTGACTCGGGCTCGGGCCTTGACCCCGAATCCTGAACCCGGGTTATGCGGCTTTGGCCAGCGTAGTTGGTGTGAGTTTGAGAGCCTCCTCGAAGGCGTTCGGTGATCGTTGTCCGAGGCGGGAGTGCCGGCGTCGGGTGTTGTAGCGGTGGAGTCGTCGGAAGGCGTCGAGGCGGGCCTCGCGCTCGGTTGGCCGACTCTTTCGTCCTTGCAGGGTCTCGCGTTTGAAGGTGGCGTTGAAGGACTCGGCGAGTGCGTTGTCCGCGCTGGACCCGACCGCGCTCATGCTTCGTCGAACCCCTGCTGACCTGCAGGCTTCGGCGAAAATCCTGCTCGTGTACTGGGCTCCGTGGTCGGTGTGCATGATCGATCCGGCGAGGCTGCCACGGGTGCGGACCGCTGCGGCCAGGGCGTCGGTGACGAGGTCCGCGCGCATGTGGTCGGCGATTGCCCAGCCGGCCGGACGGCGTGATGCGAGGTCGATGACGGTCGCCAGGTAGCAGGATTTCCCGCCGTCGACGGGCAGGCAGGTGATGCCACCGACGTGCTTCGTGTTCGGTCTGTCCGCGGTGAAGTCGCGGCCGATCAGGTCCGGCGCCTTGGCCGCGGCCGGGTCGGGGACTGTGGTGCGGTGCCGGCGACGCAACCGGACCCCCTCGATCCCCGACGCCCGCATGATCCTGGCGACCCGCTTGTGGTTGACCACCTCGACGCTCGTCTCGCGGAGTTCGGCGGTGATTCCTGGGGCTCCGTAGGTGCCGTCCGATTCCTGGTGCACGGCCCGTATCCGGGCGGCCAGGCGGGCCTCGGCCGCCTGCCGGGCGGACCGGTCCGCGGCTGTGCGGCGCCAGTAGCAGAAGCTCGAGCGGCTGACGCCGAGGATGCTGCACAGCCGCTTCACGCCGTGACGGCGCTGGAGGTCGGCGACACACTGGAAGCGGTTCACCAGCGCGTCTCCCCGGCGAAATACTTCGCCGCTTTGCGCAGGATCTCGCGTTCCTCCTCCAGCTCACGGACCTTCTTCCGCAAGGCGGCGTTCTCCGCCTCCAACGGCACCGCCTGCTGAGAGGGTTCCTGCGTCCCCCGTCCCCGGGGACGGCTCACTCCGGCTGCCCTCACCCGGTTCCGCAGGGTCTCCGGGTTGATCCCCGGATCGGCTGCGACCGACCTGACCGTCGCTTCGGGCCGCGACTCGTACAGAGCGACCGCGTCCGCCCTGAACTGAGGCGGGTAGTTCTTCATGACCACGAGATGTCCGTTCTCAGATCCGCAGGATCCAGTGTCTCGTGTGTCCAACATCAGGGGTCAAGGCCCCCGCACCTGGTCAGGGTAGGCGGCTCGGCCCTTGCGGCCGTCGGGATGCTGACCGTGGCGTTCGCCCCCAACCCCCTGCTGTTCTATGCCGCCTGGACGGTCAGATAGGCAAAGGGCGCCGCCCGGTAGCAAACCGAGAGGCGTACTGCACGAAGGCCCCTGGCCGTCGACGAGGTCGGGCTGGCCAGGAAATGGTGAAGTCGACGAAAGCACACGGTTGCGGATCAGACCTTCTCGGCATTCACGCGAGGGTAGTCCGCGGTGAGCATGGTGACGTCCTCGACGTCGGAGGTCAGGATGGTGACGCGGCGGCCCGGCTGGGCGAGGGCGGTGGCGCAGAGCATGGCGTCGATGGCGTACTTGTGGCCGTGCAGGCCGGCCGCGCGCAGCAGGCCGGCGGCGGATTGGGCGAGGGTCTGGGTGACAGGCTCGACGCGGAGTCGGGATAGCGTCCACTTCAGCGCGGCGTCGTTGATCCGGGGGTGGATCACTTCGACGAGTACGGCTGCCGAGGTGATCACGGGAAGGTCGGCGTCGCGGGCGGCGGCGAGCCATTCGTGGACCTCGCGGTCGCGTTGTACGGCCTTGGCTAGGCCCTCGCTGTCCAGGATGAGGGCGCCGCTCACGCAGCTGCCCCGGCATCGGAGGTGGTGCCGCCGGTGAGCTTGGCTCGCTTGGCGGCGACGGCCTCGGGGTCGGCGGGGCCATGGGTTTTGTCGAAGTCGGCGATCAGCTCGTCCAGGTAGTCGCGCTCGATCTGCTGCTGTGCGGCCCTCTCCAGGTAGGCGGACACGCCCCGCTTGCCGACCCGCTCACGGATCGCTTGCAGAGTACCGGCGGTCAGTGAGACGGAGATTCCACTGGTAGGACCGTCGCCAGGAGGGAAATCGGTGTCGTCGTCAGCCATGACACAAGTATGCCATTTCGAATGCCATACGACGAGATTCTCGGCGACGCAGAACTCCAGGTGCGCTTCGGGCGTGCGTCAGGGGTCGCACGTAACGCCCATAGTGCACGCAATGCACATTGATCTTGAGCCCGTTTTACGGTCGGCATGCTGTTGACCTGCGGTTTTCTTTCACCTGTTCTGGCTCTACATGTTCCCGATGACGCACCACGTGGAGTGTGTCGCCATCCTCGAACCGGCCGCAAAGGGCTCCTGACCTGCGGGTTCGGGTGGTGTGCGCATACGAGTGCTGGTACCGGCTTCTGGCGGGTGCACCGAGCGCGTGGTCGTTGAGTTCGAGCAGGGGCCCGTAGGTGCGGGCGAGCCGCGTGATCGCCGGATCGAGGTCGACGAGCGTCACCTCCTCGACATCGGCGTAGCGCAGGACCTCCCGGAGGGCCGACGCGTCACCGCCGCCCAGGACCAGCACGGATGAGGGCTTTCCCGGCAGGGCGGGATGGACGAGGGCCTCGTGGCGGCGGTACTCGTCCACGGAGGAGAGTCGCAGGTCGCCGTTGAGGAACAGCCGCGTGTCGGGCTTCTTCGTGAAGGCGGTGGACCGGGTGACGAGGATGTCCTGGTACGGCGTGGACGATCGGGTCGCGGTAGAGCTGCTGCCGGGCCGTGGCCCCGATGTCGTCGGCCAGTACGTACACCGTTCCGAGTACGGCGAGGACGGCGGCCCCGTCCCCGTCTTCGACATGGCGATCGCTTTCTGGCAGTCGGGGGGTGGGGCGGCCCAGGGGCCCGGGGCCGTTCCGTAGCGGTGAGGAAGCTAGCGTTCGGGACGTTCACCCGTTCGACACCCCTGCCGCCGAGGCCGCCCCTGGTGGGCCGTACGGCGGTCAGACCGGACCCGCCCCCCCTGGAGGCTCCATGCCCATGCCCGTTCCCCTCGCCTTCGCTCCCGCGGGGCGCCGCGTGAGCCAGGCCGTGACCAAGATCGGTGGGCAGCCCGTCTGGCTGGAGCGGCCGGCCTGGCCGGTGTCGCGGTCGAGCGGTGAGCCCATGCAGTTCATCGGGCAGTTCGCGCTTCCGGGCGGCCGCCTGGCGTACCTGTTCATGGCGGACAGCGAGGAGGGGTTCGTCGACGGGACCTGGGAGCCGGAAGCCGGGGAGAACGCCCTGCTGATCCAGCCCGGCGGGCGCGTACCCCCCTTCGTGACCGTACTCGGGCAGGCCGAGGGGCCCACCGCGGGAGCGGACCATGTGCCAGAGCCGTACGACGCGGCCTGGCCGGGGGCCGTGATGCCCGCGGAACCGCTGGAGGGGCCCGCCGCACTGCCGGCGTTCGCCGGACGGGTTCCGGGCGGTGGGGGACAGGTGCGGCTGGTGTCCGCCTGGGAGCCTGGGCGGGGCCCGCTCCCGGACACCGGCGTGTCGGCGGACGCGGTGGCCTCGCTGAGACGCCGGCACGCCGACGCCCGTCTGCAGTTCTTCGGCGGTCCGGACATCCGGCCCCACTGGCTGCAGGGCGAGGAGGAGGACCTCGGCGAGGACTGGCAGCTCCTCGTGCAGCTCGCCGTGGACCGGCTGCCCTTCTGGATCAACTTCGGTGACGGCGGAGTGGGGTACGCGTTCCTCTCACCGGACGGGAACGAGGGCCGTTTCCTCTGGCAGTCACCCGAGGACGAGGACGCGTGGTGACGCGCCGGGCCGCCGTCAGCCGTTCCCGGCGGCCTGCGGTTCCGGGGCACTGCGCGGCTCCGGGGCACTGCTCGGTTCGGGGGCACTGCGCGGTTCCGAGGCCCCGCTCGGCTCCGAGGCGCGCACCTGGCGTACAAGGACCACACCGCTGCTGAGGTCTATCGGCCCCCTGCCGGGATCGGCGTCCCCGGCCTCCTCCAGGACCAGTTCCTGCCTGCGCCGCTCTTCCTCGGTGTGCCGCCTACCGGGTGCGAAAAGCTGGTCGAAGGTACCGAACATGACCACTCCTTAACCTGTCGGGGCGGTGACCCGCCGGGTCGTACGGGGGAGGTGCCCCCGTCGAGGGTACGGAAAGGGCCCCTGGAGGGACGAACCGGTCTCCAGGGGCCCCGCCACTTCAGCCGGACGGCCGAAGTGTCCGCACGCTACTTGCCCCGGACACCGGCCAGATAGGCGGCGAGCCTCGGCTTGTCGTCCTCGATGCGTTCCAGGATGGCCTCCGCCGTCTCACGGCGCCGGGTACCCAGTTCGCGGTAGACGAGCCACAGGCCTGCTCGCGCGGCCTCCCGGCAGCGGTCACCCAGGTCGGTGTTGCCCAGGGCGGCCTCGTCCCGGTCGGATTCGCCCATGACGATCTGCTGAAGGAGCTCCAGGACCAGGTCCCGGGCGTCCGCCGACAGCTCGTCGAGCAGACCCGCCAGGAGAACGGAGACCGTCGGCAGGGCGGCACTGTGCAACTGCCCCTGGACGACCACGACGTTCTCGAGGTCCCAGTAGGCCCCCATGGCCTCGTCCTCGCCGCCGGCGGCGAGAAGCCGGCGCAGGGCGTCGGGCACACCGTCGGCCCGGGCACCGAGAGTCCGGAAGTCCTCCCACCGCGTGCGGGCGATCTCCACCTCGGCCAGCTGTCTGCTCACCGGACACTCCTCCTGTTCTCGTGCGTCACTCGGACCACGCCCCACCCTCGTCGTAGACGGCGTCCGGCGGGAACTGACTCCGCTTGTACCGGGCCTGGCACCGCTTGCAGATGGGGATCTCGACCCACTTCTTGGCACGCCATCCGAACGCCTTGGTGAACACCACGTTGGCGGGCCCTCGGCCCACCTGGCGCTCCACGTCCTCTTCCGCACAATTGGTGGGGTTGGAGGAACAGCCCACGAACACCCTGCTGGGATCGCTCGGATCGAAGCCGCCAGTATAAGCGGGGTGTTTTCCCTTGTCCTCGTGGCCTGTGAGATCACGCGCGTACCGGGCCGCCGACGCCGGGTCCTCCTGGCCCTCGCTCCACTCGGCGACCTGTTCCTGGGCAGTTTCCTTCGCTTGCTCCCTGCCCTCCGACTTGGCCTCGGAAGCGGCCTTCTTCACGACCTTCTGCGCCGGCCGCTTCGCCTGTGAGGGCTTCGGCCTCGGCCTGGGCTGGCTCCTGGGACGGGACTTCGGCTTCGGCCGTGCCGCCGCCTTGCGGGCCGCGGCACGCTGTGCGGCGGCCCGCTTGGCCGCCGCTCGCTGCGACTTGATGCGGGCCTGAGCAGCCGCCCGGCGCTGAGCCGCCTTCTTCGCCGCGGCGCGCTTGGCAGCCGCCTTCTTCGCGGCGGCGCGCTTGGCCGCCGCGCGCTTCTTCGCCGCTTCGCGCTCGGCCTTCGCCTTGGCGCGCTTGCGCTCGGCCTCCTGGCGGCGCTTGAGAGCCGCCGCCTCGCGCTTGGCCTTCTCCCGCAGCTTCTTGCGCAGTACCTCCTGCGCCAGCCGGCGCTGGGCGGCCTTGCGGAGGGCGATCTGGGCGGCCCGGAGGCCGATGACGACCACGATGGGCCAGAAGAGCCCACTGGGGTCGGAGAAGGTGGCCGGGGCGTTGTTGCTGTACGCGTACGGGTTGATGGTGGCGGGCTGGCTGTAGTCGACCATGGGGTCGATGGAGAGGAACCGTCCGGTGGCGGGGTCGTAGTCGCGGACACCGAGCCGGGTCAGTCCGGTGTCCTCGTCCACGGTGCCGCCGACGAAGCCGCGGGAACCGGGCCAGGTCGTGGGCTGCGTTCCCCGCGCCTCACCGAAGGGCATGAGCTTGCGCCGGGTGACGCTCATGCCGGTGGCGACCAGGTCGACGATGGTGTTCGACGAACCGTGGTGGTCGGCCAGCATCAGCTGCCGTGTACCGCCCGTGGCACGGACGGTGGCGGCACCGTCGGGATGGGCGTAGAACCGCTCAGCCGTCTTGGTGGTGTTGTCCGCGCTGATCTTGAGCTCGGCCTCGCCGAGGTACAGCGTCCTGCTGCCGTCGGAGTCGGTGCGGATCAGCCGTGAACCGTCGGCTCCGTACAGGTAGGACGTGGTCTTCGTCCCGCCGCCCGGCGCCGGCTCCGACACCGAGCGCAACTGGTTCTCGGTGTCCCACTCCAGCGTCTGGGTGACGCCGTTGTGCTGCCGGGTGAGGGTGTTGCCGGCGTCGTCGTACGTGAAGGCGCTCCGCTTCTCGCCTCCGGGGCCGGTGGCCGTGACCTCGGCGAGGGCGTTCGGTCCGCCGATGCCGGACCTGCCGTAGGCGTAGGTCCTGGTGACGTCCTTGGCGGTGTCGCCGGCGGGGTCCTTCTCGACGAGCTGGGTACGGTTTCCGGCGGCGTCGAAGGCATAGGTCTGCCAGTACGCCTCCGGTCCGCCGACCGTGTCCTTGGAGGGCGCGGCCTGGCAGGTGTCCTTCGCCGTCCAGGCGGACGTCATCTGCCGCAGCTGGTTGTACACGAAGCACTGCGTGTCGGTCCTGCCGCTGTCCGGTGCGGCCTCGCCGGGGGTGTCCTTGATCCCGGTGACATTGCCGGCGGCGTCGTACGTGTACGCGGTGTCGCTGATCCGGCCCGGGGCGACGGACCGGTCGAAGGTCGACTGGCTCAGACGCCGGGTGAACTCGTCGTACAGGTAGGTCCCGTAGACCTTCCTGGCCGCTGAGCCCGCGTCGGTGCGCAGGATCTCACCGAACGCCGAATACTTGACGTCGTTGACGTACGGGGCCGCGCCGCCGATGGAGATCGGCATGTCGTCCGAGTTGTACCGGAACACCACCGTCTCGTTGACGAGTCCGCCGACGCCCGGCACCTGGGCGGTGGCGAGGTTGCCGGTGGGTGTGTAGCCGTACTTGTACTCGTAGGTGCCTCCCAGACCCGTCTCCTCGGCGGGGATGACCGTCTTCGTGGACTTCACCCGGTAGGCGTTGTCGTAGGCCGTGACCTCCTCGCGGTACTCGCGGCCGTTCTCGTAGCGGATCGCCGCGGTCGGCAGTCCCTTGGCGAGGGTGTCGTAGGTCCACTCGACCCGCTTGGGCCCGTCCGGGGTGCCCTCGCGCAGTGCCGTGGGACGGCCTCCGGCGTCGAGGGTCGTCACCAGCGTGTTGCCGCGCGGGCCGGTGGTCGAACTGACGGCGTCGGAGTTGTCGTAGGTGACGGTGGTCCGGCCGCCGTCCGGATCGGTGGACGCGGTCTGCCGGCCCCTTCCGTCGTACTCGAAGGAGGTGACCCCGCCGCCGGGCGCCGTGATCTTCACGACGTTGTCGAGGTCGTCGTACTCGTAGAGGGTCTCCCGCCATGTGCTGCGGGCCTCGTCGGTGTACTCCCTGACGCGCGAGGTACGGCCCTCGGCGTCGTAGAAGGTGGCGGTGACGGTGTCGCCCTCGGGCGGCACCGTCGTGGAGACGTCGCCGTCGCGCTCGGTGGTGGTCCGGAACTTCTCGGCACCCCGGTGGTAGGCGACCTCCGCCACAGCCTCGCCCATGCCGTTGAACGTGGTGCGGTTCTGCGAGGGGACCTCGTTGTCGCCCACCGCCAGCAGCGCCGGCTCGGGCTCGGCCTCGTTGAAGTAGCCGTCGTTGGTCTTCCACTCGCGGCCGGCCGAGTCGTAGAACGTGTCGTTGACGATGCGGCCGGCTCCGGCCACCGCCTCGTCCTGCGTCTGCCGCTCGCGCAGGAGCCCGTCCATGATCTCGTAGGAGACGGCGTACTCGCCGTTGTCCTTCAGCGACCGGTGGGTGACGACCGTGGGCTTGTCACGGGTGATGCTGTACTCGTAGGTGGCGGTGGGCGTCTGGAGGAGCGGATCGCGGTCGGTCTCCCAGACCTTCAGCAGCCGGCCGAGCGGGTCGTACTCCATGGTGGCCGACTTGCCGTTCGCGTCGGTCTCCTTGACCGGCAGGCCGCGTACGTCGTCGAACTCCGTGGTCTCGGTGTGCAGCAGCGGGTCCGTGGTGACCGTCATGACCGGACGGGCCCTGGTGAGGGGGGTGTTGACGACGGACGTCTTGCGGTTCTCACCGTCCCAGGTCGCCGTCTCCCGGCCGTGGATGTCGTACTCGGTCCTCTCCACCGTCAGGTAACCGTCGCCCTCGGCGTTCAGCTCCTGTATCTCGGTGGCCAGCCCCTTGAGGGGAGCGGCACCGAAGGCGAGACCGTCGTAGAGCGTGCGGGAGTCCTCGACGACCTTGCCGCCTGTGGTGCCGCAGGCGCCCAGTGTGGTCAGCTCGCGTGACTGCGACTCCAGCAGGTGCGACGCGGTGTTGCGGGCGTACGAGATCTGCGAGCAGATCCGCTTGCCGCCGGGCGTCGTCTCGTCCACCTGGTACGGCAGGCCGTAGGTGTCGTACTTGGTCGTCTCGCTGGAGGTCCGCCAGGTCTCGCCCTTCACCCGTTCACGGGTGGTGACGGTCTGCGGGCGGGCCATCCACGCTTCGAGCGGGGTGGTGCCCGGCCGCGTACGGCTCGCCGTCTTCACGGCCCAGGCCGTGGTCAGGGTCGACGAGTCCACGGCGCCGCCGTCGGACTCGTAGAGGATCTGCTCACGCTGCTGGCCCTGGTAGTGGCCCAGGTCGGGCGTACTGCCGCCCTGGGAGTCGACCACGGACGCGGTCCGGGTCCCCGTGGGCAGCTTGTCGCCGTGCATACCGCGGAAGTAACGGTCCTCGGTCAGCTGTTTGACGTCCGTACCGGAGCCGACGCGCGTGCGGACGCGCTCGTACCCTCGGTACTGCGACCACGTGCGTTCCTTGTTCTCGGTGAACTCCCCGTCGTCGTAGGCCCATGCGGGGGAGCCGAGGTATTCGTAGGAAGTGACCTTGTCGGGCGCGTCGGTGACCAGGTCGTCCTCGCGGACCTGAGTGGCGACGTACTTGTGGAACCAGTCCTGGACGGGCTTGAGCGCGCCCTTCGGGGTCCAGTACTGCGGGTAGCAGCGCATCGTGTTGGTCTCGGGCGAAACCGGCATCCTGCGCGGCTCCAGCGCCTGGCACTCACGCGGCGAGTAGGTGACGCCGATGCGTCCGCCGGTCTCCGTGTCGATGGCGTGGACGCGCAGGCGGGAGTACGGGGGAAGGCCCTCTATCCCGTCGACGCGGTTGTCCATCTGGGTTCCGGCGAAGGACACCTTCGGCATGGACGCGCTGCCACCGGCGCCGTAGCCGGTGCGGGTGATGGACTCCAGCCACAGCGCGGGCGACGAGCCGTCACCGGTGGCCGGGAACTTCTGGTCCAGAGCCCACGCGTCGACGTCCTTCAGCGCGGAACCGGCCAGCACCTGGGTGCTGATCCTGGTGAGGCGCTTGGTGGACCAGAACGTCGGCGAGTACTTGTCGGTGCACTGCGCTCCCGACGCGCACTCCTGGTCGAGCGGAGTGTCGGGCCAGTACTTGGCGTTGGCGGCCGTCCGCCTGGATTCGGCGCAGTCGAAAACGGAGTCGGGGACGCAGCGCTCGGCCGTGGTGAAGTTGACCCGCCCGGCCGGCAGCTCCGAGAAGAGGGCGTTCGTACGCTGCCCGTAGTCGATACGCGACAGATGTGCCGCACGGGTGTACGCGATCCGCTGGTCGGCCTTCATGTGCTGGCCGTAGTGGTTGGTCTCCTTGTTCCACCACAGCGTCATCGCGTCCCCGAGGGGGTCGGTGACGTAGTCCAGATTCCACCGGTACGCCTGTGCGCAGTCGGAGGCCGCGAAGGTGGTGGCGTAGCACGGATCATCGGGGTGGTTCCCGAACACGGGTACCGTGAGCGCGGAGTTGGTGCGCTGGGCGGCCGCGCCGGGCAGCTTGTTCAGGCCGAAGTGGTACTTCACCCCGTCGGTGCCGGTCAGGATCCAGTACTCACCTTCGTGAGCACCGTTGTCCGCGCCGGTCTTGCGCTCCAGACGGCTGCCGTCGTCGTCGGCCGGACGCCATTCGTCGGTGCCGTCCTTCTTGACCAGCTCCGTGGAGCTGCCTCCGAGCGACATCACCACGTGGTCCGAGCCCCAGCACAGATCGGCGCTCTCGCCGCTGTTGTTGGGGGCCTTGTCGTTGACCTTGCCCTTGTCGTCGGCACAGGACTTGAAGCGGCGCTCGATGAACCCGGGTTCGTAGTCCCAGCCCTCGGCTATCCAGGAGGACTGGCTGTTGGTGGAGGCGGTACGGCCGTCCACGTTCTGCGAGGAGTACGACAGCTCGATCTCGGGCTGCGGGCCCCCGGGGACCTCCGGTGCCTCCACCGGGTAGGACCAGGCGAAGCCGCCGGACGAACTGCCTGCCATCCAGGAGCCGGTGGGCGACAGCGAGGTCGCCTCGTGGCTGCCGCCGGGACCGGCCGCGGCAGCGACGGCGGCCAGCACCATCGGCGCTCCGGCCGCGGCGCGCGTGGCCGGAGCGGGCTGCTGGAGGTCGACGGTCGCGCTGACCGTGTGACCGGCCGCGTCGTTGGAGCCGCCCAGTTCCGTCCGGGTACGGCACTCGGCCTTCTTCGGGGTGGTCAGCGCGCACGCGGGCAGCCGGACCATCCGCAGGCGCGATCCCCAGTCACCGCCGTAGGTGTCCTTGACCGCCGAGTAGTCCAGTTCGATCTCGACCGCTCCCGACGCGGGAGGGGCGGTCCCGGTCTCCACCGGAGCGGCGGTGAACAGCACGCCGTCCACACCCGCGGCGCGGGCGATCGCCTGTTCCTTGACCACGACCTCGGCAGCCGCGCCCACGGGCGCGGGGTCCTCCGCGGTCCGGGCGGTGGTACGGGCGGTTCCGGCCTCCTTGGCGGAGACCTTCTTCAGCCTGACCGGCATGTCCGCGAAGGCGGGAGCCTGCGAACCGAGGGTGCCGCGAGCAGAGGCTCCGGCCGAGGCCGCCGGCTTCCCCGTTTCGCCTTCGGACACCTGGACGGTGAAGTCACCGACGGGGAGCTTGCCCCTGGACGGTGCCCAGTCCTTCGCGGCGTCGTTCCTGACGGCGGGCCGCTCGGCCTCGAAGTCGCGTCCGGTCACGGAACGTTCCCGCTCCAGCTCGGCGAGCCGCGTCTTCCCGACGCCGGCCGCCGCAGGGTCGTCCGGCACGAACGTGATCATCAGCGCCATGAAGACGACGAAGGACGCAGATCTGTGCCAGTGTCCCAAATACCTTAGATGTCTCAGTAGTTGACGCAACTTTTTTCCCCACCCTAAGCAACCGAACATATGAACGCGGCGACATTAGGCGGGCCTAAACTCTACGGCAAGTCAAGGGAATGCCATGAAAGGCCATTTGGGCAGTCAAGACCACGCAAAACGCTTGCCCCTCAGGCGTGTACTGTTCGCCGAAAAACACCCACGAACAGACGTCCTGGGGGGCTCTGCGTATGCCACACATATCCACAGGGAGAGAGAGACCGGCGCGAAGACTGACGCGCACGGCGCTCGCCGCCGCGATGGTCGGCGGCTCGCTGGGACTCGTCCCCGCCGGTCCTGCCGCAGCCGAGGAGATCCGGCCTGCAAAGACCAGCCTCAGCGCGGATGACGCCGCGTTCTTGACCGCCGAACGCACGGGCGAGCCGGTCGAGTTGTTGTCGAAGCGCTCGGAGACCAGCGAGACCCACGCGCTGCCCAACGGGAACCTGCGCCACACGCAGCACACCCTCCCGGTCCGGGTCAGGCGCGAAGGGTCCTGGACCCCGATCGACACCACCCTCGCCGAGGTCGCGGGCCGGATCGCACCCAAGGCGGCCGCCGGGACCATGACGTTCTCCGCGGGCGGCAGCACTCCGCTGGTCACCCTCTCCGATCAGGGCCGCACTCTCTCGATGAGCTGGCCGGAACCGCTGCCGGTCCCCGTGCTGGAGGGCTCGACCGCCACGTACCGGGAGGTCCTGCCGGGCGTCGACCTGGCTGTCGCCGCGAGCGTGGACGGATTCAGCCAGGCCCTGATCGTCAAGACCGCCGAGGCGGCGGCCAACCCCGAACTCGCCGAGGTCGGTTACGGGCTGAAGGCCGACGGCCTCACCCTGAAGCAGGACGCCGACTCGGGTTCGCTCACGGCTTCCAACCCCGCAGGCCAGACGGTGTTCGCCACCTCCACCGCCCGGATGTGGGACTCCTCCGGCGCCGAGGCCGAAGATCCTCCCGCGGCGAGCGGTACCGTGAGCCGCCTCGCGGCATCCGCTCCTCCCGTCGCCGAGACCCCTACCGACCTCACGCCGGGCACGCGCAGCAGCACCGTCGACGTCGAGGTCTCCCCCGACCGGCTGACCCTGCGGCCCGACCAGGAACTGCTCAACTCGCCGAAGACGACGTACCCGGTCTACATCGACCCCCGGGTGACCGGCACGCGCCAGGCGTGGACCATCGCGTACAAGCCGCACCCGAACGACAGCTACTGGAACGGCACCGGCTGGAACGGCGGTACCACCAGCGAGGCCCGCGTCGGTTACGAGTCGTCCACCGGGGGCACCGCACGCTCGTACTTCCGGGTCGACTCCAAGTTCCTCGCCGGCGTGAAGGTCGTGGACGCGCAGTTCCAGATCACCGAAACGCACGCGTGGTCCTGCACGCCCAAGCCCGTCGAGCTCTACCTGACGGGTGGCATCAGTTCAGCGACCACGTGGAGCAACCAGCCCAGCCAGTCCACCCGCCAGGACATCCGCAACTACGCCCACGGCAACGAGAACGTCGGCTGTGCGGACAAGCCCGTGGACTTCATCGCCAACGACGCGGCCATCAAGGCCGCGGCGGGCAAGTGGAGCAACATCACCTTCGGTCTGCGCGCCCCGCAGAGCGCGGAGGACGCCAAGGACGTCTACAGCTGGAAGAAGTTCAAGCCCGACGCCAAGCTGATCGTCGAGTTCAACCGCCCGCCGAAGGCGCCCTGGGCGCTGGACACCTCGCCGAGCACCAAGGTCGGTACGAACGAGTGCGGCAACGGCACCACGTACGTGACCGTCGGCAACACCGATGTCACCCTGACCGCGCAGGTGTGGGACCCGGACGGCGGTGACGTCAACGTCCAGTTCCACCTGTGGGCGACGGGCAAGCACGACGTGGCCCCCGGCATCATCTTCGACAAGAAGGTCCGCAAGACCGTGCTGGCGAACGATCCCAAGGGCGTACAGGCCAGGATCGTCGTCAGCAAGGCCCTGCTGGACCAGTACAAGAGCGCGAGCAACGGCCAGTTCTCCTGGAAGGCGCAGGTCGAGGACGTGGGCGACGCCGCCTTCGCCTCCGACTGGACACCGACGAAGGGCGCGAGCGGCTGCCGCTTCGGCTTCGACCCGACGGCTCCGTCGGTGATGCCGACCGTGACGTCCACCGGAGGCGTCTTCCCTGAGGGCATCGAGGGCGCGCCGGCGCGTACCGAGGGCGAGTTCGTCTTCGGGGCCGGTGGTGTGAGCGACATCGTCGAGTACCGGTGGGGGCTCGACCGCACTCCGCCGAACAACACCGTCAAGCCCGCTGCGGCAGGTGGTGACGCGTCGGCCAAGGTGACTCCGCTCACTCCCGGCCCGCACACGCTCTACGTCCAGGCATTCGACGCCGGCAAGAACGCCGGTCCGATCTATCCGTACAAGTTCTACGCGAAGAGCCCGGGCATCATGGACAAGCCGGGAGACGTGAACGGCGACGGTCTGCCCGACATGTTCACCGCCGACGGGGACGGCAGACTGCGGCTCTATGGCGGCACCGGCGGCGGCGCCGTGGCGACGGTGGTCCCGCAGGGAACGGCCACCGGATGGGGCAACGCGCTGCTGACCCACCGCGGCGACTGGACCGAGGACTTCTACGAGGACCTGGTCGCCCGCAGGTCGGACGGCAAGCTCTGGCTCTACCCCAACAACGGACTGGGCGAGTTCACCGACGACACCAGGCAGGAGGTCTACTTCTTCGCGGATCCGGAGACCGACCTGGCCATCGACCCCAGCACCATCACCCAGATCGTTTCGCTCGGCGATGTGTCCACGGGGGAGGAGTCGTCCACCCCCGACTTCGTCGCGGTGATCGGTGACCGGCTGTGGTTCCTGCCCGGATACTCGGGCGGCGCCATCCAGCCCGGCTACCCGATCGGGTCCTCCGGCTGGGCCCGGATGCAACTGGCTTCACCGGGTGACGTCGACGGCGACGGCCATGTCGACCTCGTAGCACGCGACACCACCAACGGTGCGGTGTGGCTCTACCACGGTCACGGCAACGGCGACACGGACGGCGACGGCATCCCCGACGGCGGCACCGACCCGGCCTCCCTGGGCGCGGGCAGCAGCCGGACCCCGTACGCCACCGGCTGGACCACCACGGCCCGGCCCCTGATCACGGCCAGCGGTGACTCCAACGGCGACGGGGTCCCCGACCTGTGGACCACCACCTCGAACACCACGGCGGGTCTGGAGTTCGTTCCGGGCCGCGCGACCGGCCTCGTCGGTACTCCGGTGGTCGTCGGCACCGGCGGCTGGCAGCCGATGACGGCCCTGTCGTAAGGGGCGCCGCTCCGGAACGAACCCGCGGCAAGTGCTTCGGTACGGCACCGATTCGGTGCTGGACCGGCATGCGGCCGGTAACACGGCGATCGGCCCACCCGGCCTCCGGTCCGGGTGGGCCGATCGCCTTCGCCAGGCGGCCCCGGCCTACGACGAACCCTCTTCGAGGGCGGCTGTGCGCTTCCTGGCGAGATGCAGCTCCGTCACGGCGTCACCGAACTCCGGGACGAGCTGCTCAGGTGCCGACCGCCTGGTGCTCTCCGGCCACTCAGGGAGAACAGGCGGGTGCGGTCCGGGTCACGCTGTTCTCCGGACCGCGGTACATCAGCGCCCGTCCTGCGCATAAAGCACGCCACCGCCCTTGGAGCTGCTGTTTCCGGGCGCCACGCGGCCCGAGGCGTATTCCGGTGCTCGCGCGCCGCCCCGCCGCCCACCGCCCCGCCACCCGCGCCCGCCACCCGCGCCCGCCGCCCGCTGCCCCGCCGCCCCCGCGAGCGGGAGTGGCGGGCGCGGGGCGCGGCCGCTCAGACCCGCGACTCCACCGGCTTCGCCTCCGCCGCGGCTTCCGGTTCGTCGCTGATGGCTCCGACGTGCCGCAGCACGACGGCGGACAGGACCGACAGGACCACGGTGCACGCCGCGGCCACGACCATCGCCGTGTTCATGCCGGAGGTGGCGGCCTCCTTGGCGAGGCCGAGCCAGTCGGCGGGCATCTGCTGGGCCGAGGCGACGGCGCCGGCGAGGCTGTCGCCCGCGGCGTCGGCCACGTCCGACGGGGTGCCGGCGGGGATGCTGCCGTCGATCCGGCCGCGGTAGACCGCGGTCGCCAGGCTGCCCAGGACCGCCACACCGAGCGCGAGGCCCAGTTCCTGCACGGTCTCCGACATCGCCGAGGCCGAGCCCGCCTTCTCCGGCGGGGCCGCCCCGACCACCAGGTCCGTGCCCAGGGCCGCGATCGCCCCGAGCCCGAGGTAGACGAGGCCGAATCCGACGACCATCAGGGCGATGCCGCCCGAGGGGCCCACCAGGGCGAGCAGGACGTATCCGACCGTGGACAGCGCCAGGGTGGCCGCCACCACGAGACCCGGCGGCACCCGCCGCGCGACCAGGGGCGAGCCGATCGCGGCCAGGAACATCAGCAGGGCGGGCGGGCCCATCCACAGCCCCGCCTCGACCGGCGGCAGCCCCTCCACGAACTGGAGCTGCTGGGTGATCAGCAGCATCGAGCCGCCGACGCCGACGAGACCGGCGAGCAGCACGCTCAGCGCGGCGCTGAACGTCCGGTCGGCGAACAGGCGCACATCCAGCAGCGGGCTCTCCAGCCTGCCCTGCCTGCGGACGAACAGCACCGCGAAGACCGCGCCGATCAGCGCGGCGGCGACCATCGGCAGATCGAGGCCGTCCTTGGCGAAGCGCTTCACCGCGTAGACCGCCGGCAGGATCGCGAGCAGGGACAGCGTCACGCTGACCAGGTCGAACCTGCCGCTCCGCGGCGCCGAGTACTCGGGGATCAGGAGCGGCGCGGCCACCAGCAGCACGATCGCGACCGGCACCGCCAGGAGGAACACCGAACCCCACCAGAAGTGGTCCAGCATCACCCCGCCGACCACCGGGCCGAGCGCCATGCCGAGCGCGAAGCTCGTGGCCCAGACACCGATCGCCAGGGAGCGCTGCCGCTGGTTGGCGAACATGTTGCTGATCAGGGCCAGCGTGGACGGCATCAGGGTGGCACCGGCGACCCCGAGGGCCGCCCGCGCGGCGATGAGCATGTCGGCGCTGGTGGCGTAGGCCGCCAGCACCGAGACGGCACCGAAGGCCGCCGCCCCGATCATCAGCAGCCGGCGGCGGCCGATCCGGTCGCCCAACGTGCCCATGGTGAGCAGGAAGCCGGCGATCAGGAACCCGTAGGCGTCCATGATCCACAGCTCTTGGGTACCGGACGGGCGCAGATCCTCGGACAGTGAGGGGAGGGTCAGGTACAGCACGGTGACGTCGAGGCCCAGCAGCACGGTGGGCAACGAGAGGACGGCCAGCCCTCCCCACTCCCGGGCTCCCGCCTTGCCTGCGGTCGTTGTGCTCATGGCACTTCCTGCCTTCTTCTCGGATCGTCGGTATGCGACCGCCACTGTGCCGCCCCCCACGCACGGTTTCCTGAGGGTCGTTCGGCGATAGACTGCGGCCATGCGTTACGGGGTGCTCGGCCCGCTGGCTGTCTGGGACTCCGAGGGGCGGCTGGTCAGGGTCCCCGAAGCGAAGGTGCGCGCCCTGCTGGCGAACCTGCTTGTCCACGGTGGCGGGCCGGTGCCGGCGGACCGCCTCATCGAGGACCTGTGGGCGAGCAACCCGCCGGGCGGGTCCGCCAACACCCTGCAGACCAAGATCTCCCAGCTGCGCCGGGTGCTGGGCCGGGAGCAGGTGGTCCGCGAGCCCGCCGGCTACCGGCTGCTGCTCGCGGACGCCGTGGTCGACGCCCTGAGGTTCCAGGAGCTCGCCGACCGCGCCCGCGCCCACCGGGAGCCGGCGGTGAAGGCGGACCTGTTCGCCGACGCGCTCGCCCTGTGGCGGGGCCCGGCCTACGCGGACGTGGCCGAATCCCTGTTCGCCCGCAGTGAGATCGCCCGGCTGGAGGAGCTGCGCCTGGCCGTCGTCGAGGACCACGCCGAGGTCCGGCTGACCCTGGGCGAGCACGCGGCGCTGGCGGCGGAACTGGGGGCGGTGGTGGCGCGGCACCCGCTGCGCGAGCGGCTGCGCATGGCCCACATGCGCGCCCTGTACCGCTCCGGGCGGCAGGGCGACGCGCTGCAGAGCTTCCAGGAGCTGCGCCGGGAGCTGGCCGAGGAGCTGGGCGCCTCGCCCGGTCCGGAGGCCGCCGCGCTGCACGAGGCGATCCTGCGCCAGGAGCCGCAGCTGGCCACGCCGGCGATCGGGTCGCGGTCGTGCCGGACGAACCTGCCCGCTCCGCTGACCCCGCTGATCGGCCGGCGCGAGGCGGCCGCGCAGGTGCTGGCCCGGCTGGACCCCGGCGCGAACCCCCGTCTCGTCACCCTCACCGGCCTCGGCGGGGTGGGCAAGACGCGGCTGGCGATCACCGCGGCGGGCGACGCGGCCGGGCGGTACGCCGACGGGGTGTGGCTGGTCGAGCTGGCCGGCCTGGGCGCCGCGTCCGGCCCGGACGACATCGCCGAACGCGTCATCACGACGCTGGGCCTGTGCGACACCGCCGCGACCGAACCGGACCTGGACGACCTGGTGGGCTGGCTGTGCCAGGCGGTGGCCGACAAGCGGCTGCTGATCCTGCTGGACAACTGCGAGCACCTCGTCGAACCGGTCGCCGTGCTCGCCAGGACCTTGCTGTCGGCCGTGCCGGCGGCCCACCTCCTGCTCACCAGCCAGGAAGCCCTGGACATCCCCGGCGAGGTGGTGCACCCGGTGCCGCCGCTGTCGTTGCCGGAACACACCGGTCCGCAGGCGGTCGCCCGGTCCAGCGCCGTCGAGCTGTTCGTGCAGCGAGCCGCCGCCGCGGCGCCCGGTTTCGCCCTCGACGCGGACAACGCGGAGGCCGTCGCCACCATCTGCCGCCGCCTCGACGGGATTCCGCTCGCCCTGGAACTCGTCGCGTCCCGGCTGCGGACGCTGAGCCCGCAGGAGCTCGCCGCCCGGCTGGACGACCGGTTCGCCCGGCCTGACGTACGGGTGCGCGGACTCCCGGACCGCCAGCAGACGCTGCGGGGCATGCTCGACTGGAGCTGGCAGCTGCTGCCGCCGGACGAGCGCACCGTGCTGCGCCGCCTGGTCGTGCATGCCGACGGCTGCGTCATGCCCTCCGCCCAAGCGGTCTGCGCCGACGGGGAGTTGCCCGCCGAGCGGATCCCCGACCTGCTCTCCCGGCTGGTGGACCGCTCGCTGGTGGTCCGTGAGGGCGACCGGTTCCGGCTGCTCGAATCGGTGGCCGCCTACTGCGCCGAGCGGCTGGCGGAGGCGGACGAGGAGAACGCCGTACGCGCGCGCTTCGTGCGGTACTGCACCGAGTCGGCCGAGCGGGAGAGCGAGCGGCTGCGCGGCCCGGACCAGCGGTGTTCCCTGGAACGCCTCAACGCGGAGACCGTCAATCTGCGCCGTGCCCTGGACCTCGCGGTCGCCCGGGGCCCCGCCGGGTACGCGGTGCGGCTGGTGAACGCGCTGGCCTGGTACTGGTTCCTGCGCGGACGGTTCCCCGAGGCCCGCAGGTCGCTGCGGACGGCGCTGGCGGCCGACGCCGGGGCCGCGCCGGCCGCGCGCCTGACGGCACGGGTCTGGCTGGCCGGTGTCGAGCTGCGCACCTCGCAGGCCGACGCCGTGCCCGGCCCGGCGGGCGAGGACCCCGCCGCAGGGGTCGAGGACCCGGTGCTGAAGGCCCGGCTCCAGTGGTTCGTCGGCACCGGGCTGACCGGCCGCGGCCACCACCGCGAGGGGCGGCGGCTGGTGGAGGCCAGCCTGGCCGGGGCCCGCGCCGCCCGGGACCGCTGGGGCCAGGCCGCGGCCCTGGTGGAGCTGGCGAGCCACGCCCCGGACCGGGACGGGTCGGCGGAGCTGGGCGCCGCGCTGTTCCGCGAGGTCGACGACCGCTGGGGCCGGCTCCGGGCCACCCGGGCCCTGGCGCTCGCGGCCGAACGCGAGGGCGACCGCGCGCGGACCGAACGGCTGCACCGCGAGGGGCTCCTGATGGCCGAGGAGCTCGGCCTGTGGACCGAGGTCGTCGAGACGCTGACCTTCCTCGGCAGGGCAGCGCTGTCGAGCGGCCTCACCGAGCGGGCGACGGAGTTGTACGAGCGCGCCCTGTCCGTGTCGGCCGAACGCGCCTATCACCGGGGCGAGATCCGTGCCGAGATCGGCCTCGGGCATGCCGCACGGCTCCGCGGTGACCGGGACGCCGCCACATCCCATCTGAACCGGGCCCTGGCCAAGAGCCAGTCCTCGGGCCACGCCGCGCACGCCGCTGCCGCGCTGGTGGAACTGGACCTCGTCGCCCGGGCGTGATTGAACCGCCGGGGCCGTGACCGGCGTCCCCTCCGGGTGCGGCGGGCCCCGCGCTCCGGGTCGATGACGGTCGCCAGGTAGCAGGATTTCCCGCCGTCGACGGGCAGGTAGGTGATGTCACCGACGTACTTCGTGTTCGGTCTGTCCGCGGTGAAGCCGCGGCCGATCAGGTCCGGCGCCTTGGTCGCGGCCGGGTCGGGGACCGTGGTGCGGTGCCGGCGACGCAACCGGACCCCCTCGATCCCCGACGCCCGCATGATCCTGGCGACCCGCTTGTGGTTGACCGCCTCACCGTTCTCCTCGCGCAGCTCGGCGGTGATCCTCGGGGCTCCGTAAGTGCCGTCCGACTCGAGATGCACCGCCCGTATCCGGGCGGCCAGGCGGGCCTCGGCCGCCTGCCGGGCGGATCGGTCCGCGGCTGTCCGGCGCCAGTAGCAGAAGCCCGAGCGGCTGACGCCGAGGATGCTGCACAGCCGCTCCACGCCGTGACGGCGCTGGAAGGCCGGCGACACACTGGAAGCGGTTCACCAGCGCGTCTCCCCGGCGAAATACTTGGCGGCTTTGCGCAGGATCTCGCGTTCCTCCCCAGCTCACGGACCTTCTTCCGCAAGGCGGCGTTCTCCGCCTCCCACGGCACCGCCGGCTGAGAGGTTTCCTGCGTCCCCCGTCCCCGGGGACGGCTCACCCCGGCTGCCCTCACCCGGTTCCGCAAGGTCTCCGGGTTGATCCCCGGATCGGCGGCGACCGACCTGACCGTCGCTTCCGGCCGCGACTCGTACAGCGCGACCGCGTCCGCCTTGAACTGAGGCGGGTAGTTCTTCATGACCACGAGATGCCCGTTCTCAGATCCGCAGGATCCAGTGTCTCGTGTGTCCAACATCAGGGATCAAGGCCCGGTGGCCTCACCGGGGCGGTGGCGGCAACCGGCCCGCGAGTTGAACCGCTTGCTGTGCGGACCCGGGTCTAACGGCCGGCTGCAGGCCGGCTCCGTCGTCGCACGTGCACCGGCGCGCCCTCGGTGGTGGACGCCGGGGCGTCCTGCGTCCTGCGTCCTGCCGCTGGTGTGACCGGCCGGGACCCACCAGGAACCCGTGCCCTCGTCACCCCCTCGACGGGCACCGGACCCGCTGCGGTGAGCGTGCCGACGGGAGGGCCGCCGTCACCATGGCGGCGGCCCTCCCATCGGGGATGTCTTCCTGAAGGAGTGGGCGAAGCCGTCCCGCAGGCCGTCATCGGTCCGCGTCCTCGTCGAGGGCGGGGCCCGTCAGTCGAGGGCGGGTCCCGTCAGGTGAGGGTCCAGCGCTGGTTGCTGCCGTTCGAGCAGGAGTAGAGCTGGATCCGGGTGCCGTTGGCGGTGCCGGTCCCGACGGCGTCCAGGCAGAGGCCGGACTGGACGCCGACGATGGATCCGTCGGAGTTGACGCGCCATTTCTGGTTGTCGCCGCCCCAGCAGCTGTAGATCTGGACCTTGCTGCCGTTGCTCGTGCCGGCGGCGTCCAGACACTTGTCGCCGTAGACCCGGAACTCACCCGAGGCGGTGGCCACCCACTGCTGGTTGGTGCCGCTGCCGCAGTCCCACAGCTGGAGCTGGGTGCCGTCGCTGGTACTGGCGTTGGGCACATCCAGGCAGCGGTTCGAACCGACGCCCTTGATCTGTC
Organism: Streptomyces nitrosporeus; assembly: GCF_008704555.1. Classification (NCBI taxonomy): domain Bacteria; kingdom Bacillati; phylum Actinomycetota; class Actinomycetes; order Kitasatosporales; family Streptomycetaceae; genus Streptomyces; species Streptomyces nitrosporeus. The sequence goes on along the minus strand of NZ_CP023702.1, from coordinate 1,690,090 downwards.
CGGAATCCGCCGGGGGCTCAGTTGTGTCGCCTGCGTTGAGCGCGTTGAGGACGGCGGAGTAGGCGGCCTTCTTGCTTCCGTCGTTGTTGAACAGCAGCGGCGTGTGCTCCGCCCGCCAGGAGTCGCTGTCGCGCACACCCCAGACGGTGACGCCGAGGCAGCGCGCGACGGCCAGGCAGTCGTTGGTCACGTTGGCGTAGGTCGTGGGCGAGGCGCCCTGGATGTCCAGCTCGGTGACGGCCACGTCGACGCCGAGGGCGGCGAAGTTCTGCAGGGTGGTGCGGAAGTTGCTGTTGTAGGGGCTGCCGCTGTTGAAGTGCGCCTGGAAGCCGACGCAGTCGATCGGCACACCGCGCTGCTTGAAGTCCCGGACCATGGAGTACATGGCCTGGGTCTTGGCCCAGGTCCAGTCCTCGACGTTGTAGTCGTTGTAGCAGAGCTTGGCGGACGGGTCGGCGGCGCGTGCGGTGCGGAAGGCGAGCTCGATCCAGTCGTTGCCGCTGCGCTGCAGGTTGGAGTCGCGTCGGGCTCCCGAACTTCCGTCGGCGAACGCCTCGTTCACGACGTCCCATTGGACGATCTTGCCCTTGTAGTGGGCCATCACGCCGTTGATGTGGCCGACCATCGCTTGGCGCAGATCGTTGCCGCTGAGGCTCTGCATCCAGCCGGGCTGCTGGGAGTGCCAGGCCAGGGTGTGGCCGCGCACCTGCTTGCCGTTCTGCACCGCCCAGTTGTAGACGCGGTCGGCGGAGCTGAAGTTGAACTGGCCCCGCTGCGGTTCGGTGGCGTCGATCTTCATCTCGTTCTCCGCCGTCACCATGTTGAACTCGCGGTTCGCGATCGACGTGTATGTCGAGTCGTTGAGCCTGCCCGAGGCGATGGCGGTGCCGAAATAGCGGCCGCTCTGCGCCGCCGCGGCGCCGAGTGTGCTCTCGGCGGCGTGTGCTTCCGGTGGCGCGATCAGAGCGGCGGACGCGCCGAGGGCGCCGACGACCAGCCCCAACAGCAGGCTGCGAGCTTTCCGGCGGACAGTGGGTCCGGGAAGGGCGTAGGAGCCCATGACTGTGCCTCCAAGGGGGGAATCACGGAAGGACTGAAACAGTGCGCGGATCTGTCGTGCAGCACGGAATGCCGAGGCCGGCGTTCGGTGTGCCGAACCATGGCCAGTTCCTCAGACAGGGATGATTGAGGCGCCGGTGATGGGCCGTCAATAGTTTTGACAGAATAAGTTTCGATTGATTATTCGAAACATTTCGACACCCTGGTGAGTTGGAATGCGGCCCGGCGTTGCCGCAGGCGGACGTCGCAGCTCTGCGGTCGGGCGGGTGCGCGGACGCCGCTTGTCCGTCCTCCCCCCTGTGTGTGGGCCCTGAGCTGGTGAAATGTGTGCGTACGCTCAGGAGAGGCCCGGCCGGAGCGATTCCTTGTAGGGGCCGAAGGGCAGGCGTTGTTTGTGGACAGGACGGTGGCAAGCCTTGACCGGAGTGCCCCGCATCCCTAGCTTGTGGCGTCAGGGTATCCAGGAATTATCGAAACTTTCGAGAACGTCCCGGACCCACGGTGCTTCCGTTCGCTGTCCACCGAGGTCACCTTGAACCGGTCCCCAGGAGGCGCGCAGCTCATGTGGTACGGCCGCTCGCCCCCGGCCCGGCCAAGGCGCCTGCTCGCGATCCCTGCGCCGGTGAGGAAGGCTGCCTGACCCGAGGCTTCAGGCGGGCGCGCCGGCGGCGGCGCACCGCGTGCCCACCCGGGCACCGGGCTGTCGACGCTCGTCGTGAGGGCCTGTCGCCTCAGACGGGTTTCCCGGTTCGTCAGGGAAGAGACGCCGGAAGAGTCGGTGTGGCGTGTGCCCAGGCCGCGTCGAACTGGCGCAGGGCGGCGCTGTACAGGATGCCGGGAGCCCGGGCGTACAGGCAGGGGGAGTTCCTGCCGTGTGCCGACGCACCGTAGAAAGTGAGGTAGGCGGCATGATCCGTCGCGATCACGCGGCAGTTGTTCGGCAGGTTGAAGGTGCGCAGTTCGATGCCGTCCCTCGTCTGTGCCACCCGGGCCAGGTAGTCGATGTTCGTCCGGACCTGGCTTCTGAGCAGATCCCGGGTGTAGCCCGGATCGAACCGGGCTATCTCCTGGGAGCGCCGGTCGAGCCACGAGTCCTGCCCGGAGTCGGGGTCGGGCAGGAGGATCTGGACGGTCTGCGTGGCCGGGTCCGCCGACCACAGGGGTGAGAAGACCTCACGGGTGAGCACGTTCCCCCGGCCTGCCAGGACTTTGACCCAGCGGGCTCGTCGCAGATCGCGAGCGAGGTCCTGTTCGGCGGAGGTCTGGTGGAGGTATACGCGCCCGAGCCCGGTCCTCGTGTACCGGGAGCAGACGGCGACCAGCCACCACATGGGACGGGCGCCGCGTAGCAGGCCGAGAACGATGAGGATCGCGCTGGCCGCCAGAGAGCCGAGGATCCCTGTCAGAAGGTCGTTCATGTAAAGCCCTCTTCCGGTGTCGGGTCGCGTGCGGCGGGGCCTCGATCCGTCAGCAGAGGAAGGGCAGCAGAAGCCGCAGCACATGGGCTGCGTTCCGGGCCGCGAGTCCGTGGTGCGCGTGCCCCTTCTCCTCGTCGGCGTTGTCGGAGACCCCTCGGATGACGACCCAGCCGGGGTTCGTCTCGTCCTGGACCGAGTTCTCCTGCCAGTACTGGCTCAAGCCGCCCGCTTCCATGTCCACCGCCAGCACTTTCTCGTTGTAGTGCGCGAGGTATCGGCGGATGTCGCTGTCGCGGTCGGCGATGACCGCTTCACCGGAGCCGATCAGCCCCGGATACACCTCGTAGTACTCCTGTGAGGGCTGCGAGGCCGGCTGGCCGTGGATACGGGCGGGGGTGCCGTGTTCGGTGAAGAACGCGTTCACGGCGTGCACCACCTGGGCCGGGGCCTGCCGGTGTTCGCCACGCCTGCGGATGTCCCCGAGTGGATTGATCTTGCGGTTCTCGTAGTAGACGACCTCGGTCGAGACGATGACGTTCCCGATGCGGGCGTGCTCGTCGTGGATGCCTCCCCCCACACCGACGAGAGCCCACAGCCGGGGCGCGTAATGGCGGCGCAGATTCTCCAGGGCGGCCATGGCCGACCGCTGCCCTTGGCTCTGGGTCTGGGTGGCGACGACGCGGACGGTCGAGTCCGGAGTGGTGTGTTCTCCGCGATAGAAGTAGAGGCCGCCCGGCTCCTTGTGCCGTTCGAGTTTCAACTCGTCGCACAGTGCGCGCAGTTCCTCGCTGAGGATGGTGACGATCCCGATGTCCCACGTATCCCGGTCCGCTGGGGCCGTGGAGCCGGTCGCCGGTGTGCCGATCCGTTCTGCGGACGGTGTCGCGATGACCTGGGCGTGTTCGCCCACGGCGTTGTTGCTGATGGTGTTGCCGTTTCCATGGGCGCTGATGCCTCGGTCGGTGTTCACGTGGTTCCTCCGTCGCTGGGGCTGTCGGTTCCTGTGGCAGGGTGCGCCGGTGCGCTGACTTGGGCCGCATCGCCTACGGCGTTGTTGCTGATGGTGTTGTTGTCACCGAAGTTGAAGATTCCGCTGTTGATGATCTTGAGTGCCCGGTTGTTGAACTCTGACGCGTCCACGCCCTTGGTCAGCAGGAAGTCGCCTGCCGCCCGGAGAAGACGCTGTTCGATCGTCTTCATCCGGCCGAGGATGTCGGTCTTCTCCAGTTGCACCTTGGACCACGTCTGAGCCGGCTGTTCCCGGATGCTCACGCGACTGCCGATGAGGACGTTGCGGATCGGCGTGGAGGTGAGATCCGGGGGCAGGGCGGCGGCTTTGGCCAGGGCGAGGAGGTAGTGGAGGATCCGCCATGAACGCTGGACCTGCTGGGGGAGCGTGGCCAGTTCGCGGAAAGCGGCCCATACGACCGCGATGAGGCCGTGCTGGCCGAATTCGGCTGTCCGCTGGAAGGACCTCGGCGTATGTGCGAGCACGCATGCCGCCGTGGAGATGATCAGGGTCCGTCCCCGTACGCTCACGTGGAGCAGGACGGTCGCGACGTACTCCGCGCCCTCCAGCGGTGTCGTGACCTCGAGGAAGTGATGTCCTCTCGACCCCGGCGTGTTGATGATCTCCCGCAGATCCACGTCGGTGAGCTTCCGGGGGAGCAGGGAGCGGTCGGTTGCCACGTCGGTCTCGGACACGTAGACGCGGTCTCTGACCTGGGCGGGCAGGCGGACATCGTGGCTGTCGGTGTTCAGCAGGTGGACCGCCTTGCGCAGGTGCTCGACGAGCTCATGGGCCTGGAACGGGGGTACGGGGTGTTCCCGTTCGTGCAGGGGGGTGTCGTCGTCCTCGACGGGTCGCAGGAGCTGGACGCTCATGGGCGGGTTCCACTGGTAGACGATCTCTCCGGCACCGATGAAGGGCGACTCCTCGCCGAAGAGGGTGAACACGGTCAGGTCGTCGTCGGCCGCTTCCTCGTCCTGGCTGTGGCGGAGACGGCGGTACACGGTGTGGACGTCCCTCTGCTGGACGTCGGCGACCTGTTGCCGGGGGGACAGCCGGACGGGACGCAGGGACGGCGTCCGGAGGATCCGGTTGAGCTGCAGCTGACGCAGAGCCCCGACGGCGAGGCACATGAGTACGATGCCCGCCCCCACGTGGAGGGCCGTGGCGGCGTGACGGGGGTGGACGAGACCGATCGCGAGGCCGGTCGCCACCAGGCCGAACGCGATCCCTCCGACACGTCGCAGCGCCTGTGACTTCTCCGACTTCCTCCGCGGGAGGAAACGCTGGAGACGGCGTCGATGGCGGTACCGCATCTCCTTGTTGCGGCGCCCCGGCTTCCGGCTGCTCCGGGGCTCGCGGTCGCCCCGATGTATGAGCAGGGCCAGACGGAGCAGGCACAGGAGGGCGAGGCCGCATGCCACGAGGACGCTCGCGGGCAGGGCGCCCACGCACGCGGGTGCGATCACGGATCCCAGCAGTGTGACGCGCGGAACGGCCGCGAGGGCGGCGGCCCGCCATGCGTGGCGCATGACGGGGACGATGTCGAACCCGTAGGAAGGGGCGACCCTGCGGTGCGGTGATGTGCAGATCTTGTCGATCACGAGGTCGCGGAAATGTTCGTCCACGTAGGGCCCCGCGCATAAGTGCCGTGTCGCGTCCGTGAGTTCCTCGCCTGAAACCTTTGCCGACTGTACGGGGGAGGTGGTCATGCCCTGCCCTCGCCTCCTGAGGTTAAGGTCTGTGTGACCATAAGTGGCGAGAGTGTTTGAGTCAATGTGACCTTTAGGGGGTCCCGTGGATGACTGGCTGAAAGACTCCGATGAGGTGGAGGCTTCGTGGGTAACGGTGGATCTGGCGATTTTCACGCTGCGAGGCGATCACCTGATGGTTCTTCTGGTCGACCGAGGAGTGGAGCCCTTCCTCGGCCGGCCCGCGCTCCCCGGCGGGTATGTCCAGAAGAGCGAGACCTTGCGTGAAGGAGCGCTGCGCGAGTTGAGGGAGGAAGCCGGTATCGACGGTGGGGCGTTGCACCTGGAACAGCTGGGTGCTTACGGTGATCCGGGCCGGGACCCGAGAGGGCGGGTGGTCACCGTCGCATACCTGGCCCTCGGGCCGGACCTGCCCGTGCCTGTGGGTGGCACCGATGCGGAAAACGCCTACTGGGCAACGGTGGAAGAGCTCGGCCGGGACGGGACGAGACTGGCATTCGATCATTCCGAGATCCTTGCCGAGGCTTTGGAAGAGGTCCGGCGCAAACTCGAGTACACCCCTGTCGCCACGGCCTTCTGCGCCTCTGAGTTCACCCTCAGCGAGTTGCGTACGGTCTATGAGGTCGTCTGGGGGCAGTCGCTGGACCCGAGTAACTTCCGGCGCAAGGTGCTGGGAACCACGGGGTTCGTGGAAGCCACGGGCGGGCAGAGGATGCCTTCCACGGGCCGCCCGGCCGCGCTCTACCGCAGAGGGAGCGCATGGGTGTTGAGTCCGCCACTGCTGCGCGCCGGCGGGCAGCCCGCGTAGCCGGCCGGATTCCCGGCTCCGGTAACGGCCCGGAGTATGGGGGGCAGGGCTGTTCGGGCGCGGCCCCTCCGGTGAAGGCCGGCGGTGGTCGCGTGGTCCTGCCGCTGGTGCGGCTGCGCGTCCGGGGAGGGCGAACGGTACGAAGGGGCGGCTGGTGACACCGCCGTCCCCTCACGCCGTACCAGGTGGCTCCTCCGGGCCGCCGTTCGGCTGTACCGCCCCGGTCACGCGTCGCGCCTGCGGAGGACGAGCCAGCCGCCCGCCGTCGCCGCGGACGCCCAGAGCGCGAGGACCAGGAGGCCGGCCGCCGGGGTGTAGGGGGCGGCCGGGTCGGGGACGGACCGCAGGGCGTACTGGCCGGCGCGGTCCGGGAGGTACCAGGACAGGGCGCGCAGGCCGGGGATCTCGGCGAGGACGGGGGAGACGAGGAAGAGGACGGGGACGAGGAGGCCCATGGAGAGCGTCCGGCTGCGGAGCATCGCGGTGACGCCCATGCACATGAGGGCCAGCAGGGGGAAGTAGAGGGCTCCGGCGACGACGGCGCGGACGGCTCCCTCGTCGCCGGGGGAGAGGCCGTGTTCACCGAGCAGGCTCTGCGAGGCGAGGAAGGTGCCGGCCGAGGCGGTCGCCCCGGCTGCCAGGGCGAGTGCGGCGCCGGTGGTCAGTTTGGCGCCGTAGAGGAGGCCGCGCCGGGGGACGGCGGCCAGGGAGGTGCGGATGGTGCCCGTGCTGTACTCGTTGCCGACCACCAGGACCGCGAAGGCGATCACGACGACATGAGCGAAGAAGAGGCCGTAGTAGCCGAGCTGGACCGGGTCGAAGTCCTCGGCGTCGGACTCGGCGGCACCGACCGAGCCGCACACACCGGCGCCGATGCCGATGAGGAGGGCGGCGGACAGCGGCAGGGCCCAGGCGGCCGAGCGGACCGAGCGGATCTTCGTCCACTCCGAGTGGAGTACCGCGACGAAGGACATGTTCAGACCGCCTTTCCGAGAGGCCGTGTCGCGTATTCCACCGAGTCGGCGGTCATGCGCATGAAGGCGTCTTCCAGGGAGTCCTCGGTCCGGGAGAGTTCCAGGACGGGGGTCCCCTCACGGGCGGCGATCCGGCCGACCTCGGCGGGGCCGGTCCCGTACACCTCGAGGGCGCCGTCGGCGGCGGTCTCCACCCGGAGGTTCCCGCGTTCCAGGGCGGCGCGCAGCCGTACCGGTTCGGTGGTTCCCACCCGGACGCGGACGCGGCCGTGTTCCGCGGCGAATCCGGCCATGGAGACGTCGGCGAGCAGGCGGCCTTTTCCGATGATGACCAGGTGGTCGGCGAGCAGGGCCGTTTCGGTCATCAGATGGCTGGAGACGAGCACCGCGCGGCCCTCGGCCGCCCTGTCCTTCAGGAAGCGGCGCAGCCACCGGATGCCCTCGGGGTCCAGGCCGTTGACGGGTTCGTCCAGGATCAGGACCCGCGGGTCGCCGAGCAGGGCGGTGGCGATGCCCAGGCGCTGGCGCATACCGAGGGAGAATCCACCGGTGCGGCGTCCGGCGGCGGTGGTCAGGCCGACCTGTTCCAGTACTTCTCCGACCCGGGTGCCGGGGATGCGGTTGGCACGGGAGACGCAGAGGAGGTGGTCGCGAGCGGTCCGGCCGGGGTGGACCGCTCCCGCGTCCAGCAGGGCGCCGACGTGCCGCAGGGGTTCGCGCAGGGCCCGGTAGGGCCGGCCGGAGACGAGCACGCGGCCTCGGGTGGGGCGGTCCAGGCCGAGCACCATCCGCATGGTCGTGGACTTCCCGGCGCCGTTGGGGCCGAGGAAGCCGGTGACCGCTCCGGCCCGCACCTGGAAGGTCAGGCCGTCCACCACGGTCCTGCCGCCGTAGGACTTGACCAGGCCCGCCACATCGATGGCGGGCGCGGCTCCCGTACCGTTCGTGATCTCCCTGTCGTTCTTCATGTCCTTGAGCCAACCGTTTCGCCGCGTACAGCGGATCCCCCGGAGGCGGGAGTCGCCTCCCTCCGGGGAGGGAGGAGAGACACGATGGCCGCCACGCCCGCGTCTGGGCTCGCCGTCCTGGCCCGGGGGCGCACCTACACCCGTGCCCTGCACCTGCTCACCGGCGCGGCGGTGGGACCGGTGTGCACGCTGGTCTACCCGGGGTTCCCCGAGTCCCTCGCGAGGACCCTCCTCCTCTCGGCGCTCGTCCCGGTGCCCCTCCTGCTGCTGCTGGGCATGCTGCCGGGGGTGCGGCGCGCCGAGGGGATCCAGGCCCGGCTGCTGCTGGTGCCGCGGGACGAGAACGAAATCAGCCTGGCCAGGGCGGACAGCTTCACGGAACGCCGGCGCACCGGCGTCTGGCTCGTCGTGCGGATGTGGTGGGGGCTGCTGTTCGCCGGCCTGCTGGCCCAACTGCTGTCCCTGACGGGCACGGTGGCGGCCGCGCCGGCGGCCGGGGGAGTCCACCGGGCCATGGGACTGGAGATCCAGGGGGGCCGCGAGCACATCTGGTACCTGGTGTTCGTACCGCCCCTGCTGCTCCTGGTCGCCGTCGTGGTCGTCGGGGCGGGCGAGGTGCAGCTCATGCTGGCGGCAAGGCTGCTGGGGCCGTCGCCCGCGGAGCGGCTCGCGGACGCGGAACGGCGGGCGGAGGACCTCCTGGCGCGCAACCGGCTGGCGGGCGAACTGCACGACTCCCTCGGACACGCCCTCACGGCGAGCGTCCTCCAGGCCGGGGCGGCCCGCGAACTGATCGACGTGGACCGGGACTTCGTGGTCCGTGCCCTCACCGCGATCGAGGAGACCGGCCGGCGCGCACTGGAGGATCTGGAACGCACCCTCGGCTATCTGAAGGGGGAGGAGGACGGGCCGGTCCGGGCGGCGCGCCCCACGCTGGAGGACATCGGGCCGTTGCTGGAGGCGAGCCGGGCGGCCGGAGTGGCCGTCACCTGCCGGGCCGCCGCGAGCTTCGAGGAGGTGCCCGGCGTGGTCGCCCGTGAGGCGTACCGCATCATCCAGGAGTCACTGACCAACGCCATGAAGCACGCTCCCGGTTCTGCCGTGGACATCGGACTGGACATCACGGGGGGCCGGTTGGAGATCTCGGTGGCGAATACCCTGGTGGAGGAGGCCGGCCGGGTACCGGGCACGGGCAAGGGCCTGCGCGGCCTGCGGGAGAGGGCCGCACTCCTCGGCGGCCGGGCCACCGCCGGAGCCGAGTCGGGGCGCTGGACCGTCAGCGCCTCTCTGCCCCTACGGTTGGGATCCTGAGATGACCATCTCCGTCCTCCTCGTCGACGACGAGGAACTCGTCCGCACCGGACTGTCCGCCATCCTCGGCAACAGCCCGGGAATCACCGTCGTCGGCGAGGCGTCCGACGGCTCCGAGGTGGTCACCAAGGTGCTGGAGCTGCGGCCGGACGTGGTGATCATGGATGTCCGGATGCCCCGGGTCGACGGCATCGCCGCCACACGCGAACTCATGGCGCGGGTACCGCGGCCGCCCCGCGTACTCGTGATCACCACCTTCGAGCGCGACGACTACGTCTACGAGGCGCTGCGCGAGGGGGCTTCGGGGTTCCTGCTCAAGCGGTCCCGGCCGGCCGAGATCGTCCAGGCCGTGCGCACCGTGGCCACGGGGGACTCGGTGCTCTTCCCCTCCGCCATCCGCGGCCTGGTGTCGGGACGGCGCAGGCGGGACGCCGGGGGCGGGCCGGCCCGTGTGCGGTTCACCGAGCGGGAGGCGGAGGTGCTGCGCCTGATGGGCCGGGGGATGTCGAACGCGGAGATCGCCGCGGAGCTGTTCCTCGGGGTGCAGACGGTCAAGACCCATGTCAGCAGCACCCTGGCCAAACTGGGGGCCCGGGACCGTACGCAGGCCGTGGTGTTCGCCTATGAGGCGGGCTTCATCGAGCTGCGCTGAGGGCGCCGTGTCCGGAGTGCCGTGTCCGGAGTGCCGTGCCCGGGGCGTCGGGGTGCCGGGGTCTCTTGGGCGTGACGCCCGTCCGGCGCCCTTTCCCGGGGCCGGAAGGGGAACGCCGAAATTTCCGGGGTCATTCGGAAAGCCGACCCGTCCGGGGTGGTGGAGATGCGGTCGAAAGGCGCCCGCGCCGGCTGCGGGAACGCTCCGCTCGGTGGCAGGAGAGGGCGGAGATCGGCGAACTGGCGGTGTGACGTGCGAAGTTCTTCGGACGGCCGCTACGAAATGTTTCGGTTCCGATGGCGATACATGTGAGAAGTATTGACGTCGCTAGCCGGTTCCCTATCATTCAGGTTGCTCGGTACTTCGACCTTTGTTCGATATTGCGAACATGGCGAAGTCGCTCCACGGTGCGGCAGGGCGTCTTCGAGCCGTGTCCCGGACGGCGGGCCCGAAGGGGGTCGTCGTGCGTATATGTCATGCTCTCGTCATTTCTTTTCCTGTCGTCGCACGTCGGCGAGGCACGGAGAAGGCGCAAGCGGTCCGCCGTGGTGCCCGCGGGCCGCACAGCACAGCACCGCCCCGGCAGTCCGGCCGGCCTCCGACGGGACCGGCCGGAACCACCCACCACAGGTTGGGGAAGTCCCCATGTACAGAGGAAGTCTCAGCCGCGGGCGCACGCCCGCGGTGCTCGCCGCCGCGGTCGCGGTCCTGGCGGCGCTGGCGGCGATGCTTGTCGCCACCCCGGCCCAGGCGGCCGCCAGCGGCGCCCTGCGCGGTGCCGGTTCGGGCCGGTGCGTCGACGTGACGGGCGGCGAACGGACCGACGGCACTACCCTCCAGCTCTACGACTGCTGGGGCGGGACCAACCAGCAGTGGACGTCGACGGACAGCGGCCAGCTGACCGTGTACGGCGACAAGTGCCTGGACGTTCCGGGCCACGCCACCACACCCGGTACCAGGGTGCAGATCTGGGGCTGCTCCGGCGGTGCGAACCAGCAGTGGCGGGTGAACTCCGACGGCACGGTCGTCGGCGTGGAGTCCGGGCTGTGCCTGGAGGCCGCGGGCGCCGGTACGGCCAACGGCACAGCGGTCCAGCTCTGGACGTGCAACGGCGGCAGCAACCAGAAGTGGACCGGTCTGCCCGCGACGCCGCCGACGGACGGCACGTGTTCCCTTCCGTCGGCGTACCGGTGGACGTCTACGGGCGTGCTGGCGCAGCCGGCGAACGGGTGGGCCGCGGTGAAGGACTTCACCACCGTGACCCACAACGGCAAGCACCTGGTCTACGCGTCGAACGTGTCGGGGTCGTCGTACGGTTCGATGATGTTCAGTCCCTTCACGGACTGGCCGGACATGGCGTCGGCCGGCCAGACGGGAATGAGCCAGGCCGCGGTGGCGCCCACGCTGTTCTACTTCGCGCCCAAGAACATCTGGGTACTGGCGTACCAGTGGGGCGCGTGGCCCTTCATCTACCGCACGTCGAGCAACCCCGCCGACCCCAACGGCTGGTCCTCCCCGCAGCCGCTGTTCACCGGGAGCATCTCCGGATCCGACACCGGCCCGATCGATCAGACCCTGATCGCCGACGGACAGAACATGTACCTGTTCTTCGCCGGTGACAACGGGAAGATCTACCGGGCGAGCATGCCGATCGGGAACTTCCCGGGCAGCTTCGGCTCGTCGTACACGACGGTCATGAGCGACACGAAGGCCAACCTGTTCGAGGGCGTCCAGGTCTACAAGGTCAAGGACCGGAGCCAGTACCTCATGATCGTCGAGGCGATGGGTGCGAACGGGCGCTACTTCCGCTCCTTCACGGCCTCCAGCCTGAACGGGACGTGGACCCCGCAGGCCGCCACCGAGAGCAGCCCCTTCGCGGGCAAGGCCAACAGCGGTGCCACCTGGACCAACGACATCAGCCACGGCGACCTGGTCCGCGACAACCCCGACCAGACCATGACCGTCGACCCCTGCAACCTGCGGTTCCTCTACCAGGGCAAGGCGCCCGACGCGGGCGGCGAGTACAACCGGCTGCCGTGGCGGCCGGGGGTCCTCACCCTGCGGCGCTGACCTTGCCGGTTCCCGGGGGCCGCGATGCGATCCCCGGGGACCGGGACGGGACACGGCCACCGGTGTGCGGAGGGGGGTGCACGCGGGCCGGGCCAAGACGGGGGCGGAGTTCCATGACGCCTTCTGCGCCCCGAGCGCACGCCGGTCGCCCCCGGCGGCCCTCGGCCGCCCCGGTGACGCGACGCGCCCTCCTCCTCTTTCCCCGGCAGGCATGACGACACTGTTGGCGAACCCGGTTCCCGGGATGCGCTGACTGGGGGGCGGATAGTCTGCCCGCATGGTTTCGGATGAGGGGGTCGAGGGCATCGGCGCGGATCCCGGCGGTCAAGGCTGGGGTGCCACGCGCTCCTGGGTGGAGAAGGGGTTGTCCGAGGCGGAGCACATCGAAAATGTTGTGCACCTGCGTGGCGGCTGGACGTCGGAGATGCGCCGCCTTGACCTCCGTGGTCCAGGCGGCCGGCGCTCACTCGTCCTCCGGTCCTTCGTCAAGCCCTTCTTCGTTCGGCACGCGGGGGGTCTGCTGACCCGTGAGGCGGCTGTCCTGCGCCTCCTCGGCGACACGGACGTGCCTGCGGCCACGCTCGTAACGGTGGATGCGACGGCGCAGTACTGCGATCACCCCTCCTTGCTGATGTCCCTGCTGCCAGGGACCGTGCGCCTGGACGACCAGGACGCTGATGACCGCGCTGAACTGCTGGCCCGGCAGCTGGTGCGGATCCATCAGCTGGCGGTGACCACGCGACAACGGCCTCGCACCTACCAGGCATGGGCCGCCCCCGAGCGAGTGACTCTGCCCGTGGCGACCGAGCGGCCTGAGCTCTGGCAGCGGGCTGTCGACGTCATCCGCCAGGAGCCCCCGGCCTATCAGGGCTGCTTCCTGCATCGGGACTTCCATCCCGGCAACGTCCTCTTCACGGGTACCGGTGATGATCTCCAGATCAGTGGGGTCGTCGACTGGGTGGAGACTTCCTGGGGGCCGGCCGACTTGGACGTGGCTCATTGCTCGACGGCCCTCGCTCTGCTGCACGGGATTCCCGCCGGTATGCGCTTTGCCGACCGCTACGTCGCCGCGGGAGGAACCTTGGCTGAAGACGGCACTGCTCCTCTCTACTGGCGGCTGCTGGACGCGCTGGGATTCGCTCCGGACGCGGAGAAGGTCGCCGTCCCCTGGCGTGAACTGGGCCGCGTCGATCTGACAGCCGGTGTACTGGCTCAAAGGCTGGAGGGATACATTGGAGCCCTTTTCGGCCGCTATGCCTGAACCTCATCGCTGGAGCGAACGCCTACGGGCAGGAGTCCTGCGGAGTGGGCCGGAGGGCTGTTGAAGAGCGTTTTGTCCTGGCGAGAGTGTTTGGGAACACCAAACTGTCGTGGATGCTTGCGGGGTGTTGGTTCAGGTGGAGGCGGTGGGGCAGGTCGCCGACGGGCGGGCGACGGTTCGGGTGCGCTCGGAGGTGGGTGCCGCTGCGGCGTTCTGGTGCGGCGAACCGACGGGAGTGGGCCGCGAACATCATGTGGAGTGGACTGTTGAAGAGGACGTGGTCTGGGGCGGCAACACTCGACCGGCCACTTCATTTTCACCCGGGGTGGATGAGGAGGAAGGCGGTCGGATCGTCTTTCGGGGGCGGCTGGGCTTGGCGGGCGATGGCGGAGCCATGCTGGAAGTAGCTGGAACCCACATCCTGTTCGACCTCGCCGACCTGCCGCCATCGACTGCTGTTGATGGAACGTGGGTCGAGATCAGTGTGGAGCGGAACACCGTCAGCTTGTGGCCCTACCTGCTGTGATTCGCAGGAGCCCGACGCTGCCGCCGTTCAGCTGTCGCGCCAGTTGTGGGTCGATTCGCGGGTGAGTCTGCGGCTCATGAGGTCGATCATCGCTATGTTGATCATGGCTTCGGAGCGGTGTGGGTGGGTTTCGTAGTCGCGGGCGAGGCGGCGGTGGTGCATGAGCCAGCCGAAGGCCCGCTCGACGACCCAGCGCCGCGGGATCACCTTGAAGCCCTTCTGGGCGGGGTCGCGGCGGATGACTTCGACGTCGATGCCCAGGCGGGCGCCGTGGTCGATGGCCTTGGTGCGGTAGCCGCTGTCGGCCCACGCCTTGGTGACGCAAGGGTGGCCTCCGGCGATGTTCGAGAGCAGGCGGATTCCGCCGGCTTGTCGGAGACGCCGGCGGCAGTACCCAGACGGCCAGGAGAAGGCCGACGGTGTCGACGCCGATGTGCCGTTTGCGGCCTGCGATCTTCTTGCCCGCGTCGATGCCCTGGCCGGTCGCGGGCACGTTGGCCGAGGTCTTGATGCTCCGGGCGTCGAGGATGCAGGCGCTGGGCTCGGCGTCGCGGCCTTCCTCGATGCGCTCGCGGCCATGGAGGAGTACCACTGGAGTGCCGTCCTGGGGGACTTCACGGATGACTTCTCCCACCTGGCGTGCCCCCACTGCGCCGTGGAAGTGACGATCGCCGTCGGGGACCACGGGCACTATTCAGCGATCCGGGACCGGAACCTGGGCGACGTGGACCGCCGTGACCTACGGCCGGCGCCCTCCGAGGCGCTCTCCGGTACCGGCCGGTGGATGTACGAGACCGCTGTCCTCGACGGGCACGAGGTACTCGCTGACGGAATCGCCTCCCTCTTCGGCAAGGCTGAATGCCCCCGCTGTGCCGGCGTGTTCGACATCGCGGCCGAGTACACATCCGCCAACCGGCCCGTCCTGCGGTAGGCCGGGGCGGGCCGGAAGCAGGCGAGAAGAGGCTCAAGAGCGGAGCCGGAGCCGGATCGCGGTGACGGTCACCGTGCCGTGGAAGACGTAAGCCCGTTTGCCGAATCGAGTGGGTGCGGCACTGAAGCCCTTGGGGGCGTTGATCGTGCGCTCGACCTCGTTCCTGCGGGCATACCGGGCCCGGTCGAAGCCGGTTGGCCGCCCGCCTTTGCTACCGCGGTTTTGCCGGTGGGCTGCTGGTCGCGGCGCTCGGGGAGGGTGTGCCGGATCTGTCGGCGTCGCAGACAGCGGCGGTTGTGGCGGGAGTTGTACGCCTTGTCGCGGCTGAGGATGCTCCGGCCGCGTGCTGGTGCGCCCGGCAGACCGTCGAGTCCACCCGTCGCCATCGTCCGGTCGGGACGGCCCTCGCTACCGGCGTCGGCCTGGACGGCCCGCGAGATCCTGTCCCAGGTGCCGTCCGCCGACCACCTGCGGTGCCTGTCATGCACCGCCTTCCACTTGCCGAATCGCATGGGCAGGTCCCGCCACGGGATGCCGGTCCGTTGCCGGAAGGGAAGGCCGTTGATCACCAGTCAGTAGCTCTTTTACCGCCCGCACACCAGGGCCGGCCTGGCGTGCGACCACGCCGGCTCCCCCTGTTCGGATACAGCCCGGCGAAGTCCGCGTCCGGGAACGGCTCGCCCGACTCGTCACGGATCCGCATCGCCAGGCTGCCCCTCGGGAACGCGGCCCGTGCCATTCGGGCCGTCTCCTCCAGAACCCCGTCGATCTTCCTGGCGTGCAACGACACCGGCCCTCCCGGACACGACGTCGGCCTTCACGGCCACACCGGGCCGTGAAGGCCGACGCCACGTTCAGCCCAAGGAATTGGCCAACAGTGTCGGGATGACGCGCAGGGGACAGCCTTCAGGGGACGCGCCCGGCCGTGGGCCCGCGGCCTCTCCTCAGCGCCGGCCGGTGGGGCGCGGCGCGGCCGGCAGCGGTGGGGTGAGGACGGGTTCGAGGAGCTGCGCGAGCTGCCGGCGCTGTTCCGGTCCGAGGCGGCCGGTGGCCGGTGCGAGGGCCTCCCGGATTTCCTCGTCCATACGTTCGGCGAGGTCGCGTCCCGCGTCGGTGATCAGGACGACGACGGCACGCCTGTCCTCGGGGCTGGCGCCGCGTGCGAGCAGCCCGCGCCGTTCGGCGCGGTCGATGAGGCCGGACAGGGTCGACTTGTCGAGGCCGAGGAAGGCCGCCAGGTCGCTCATGCGGGGGCGGCGGTCCCGCAGGATTCCGAGCACACGCAGCTGGGTGAGGGACAGATCGTGCTCGGCCCCGATGCGGGTGAGCACGCCCATGATCTGGAAGGCGCTGCGGACCAGGCCGTCGATCAGGGCGTCCGTGGGGTCGTCGTGAGCCGTCGGGGCGCCCGTGGGGTCGTCGTGAGCCATGACCGCCACCCTACTTGACATTGTTTGTATTACCAATAACTCTGGTTTTGATTGGGAATACAAACCAACCAGGGAGTCCCTCATGCATGCTGCGGTCATCACGGCGCACGACGCACCGCCCGCCTACGGCGAACGCCCCGAACCCGTCGCCCGGGGCGAGCACGAGAGGGTCGTCGAGGTCCTCGCGGCGGGCCTGCACCACCTCACCCGGGCCAAGGCGAACGGCACCCATTACTCCGCCACCGGCCGCTTTCCGCTGGTGCCCGGCGTCGACGGCGTGGTCCGCGACGCCTCGGGCCGGCTGCGCTACGCGGTCCTGGACGACACGGATTCCGGTACGTTCGCCGAGCGCACCGTGATCGACGTACGCCGCAGTGTCCTCCTGCCCGACGACGTGGACCCCGTCCGGATCGCCGCCGCGATGAACCCGGGCATGTCCTCCTGGGTCGCGCTGCGCCGCCGCATCACCTTCCGGGAGGGGCAGCGCGTGCTTGTCCTCGGTGCCACCGGCAGCGCCGGGCGCATGGCCGTCCAGATCGCCAAGCGGTTCGGCGCCGCTCAGGTCTTCGCCGCCGGCCGTGACACCGCCCGCCTCGGAACCCTGCCGGGCCTCGGTGCGGACCAGGTGCTCACCTTCGACGGGATCGCCGCAGCGGCCGACGCCGACGTCGTCCTCGACTTCGTGTGGGGGGCGCCCGCCGCGGACGCCATGCTCCCGCTCCTCACCGCCCGGACCGACCGCTCCGCCCCGCTCACCTGGGTCCAGATCGGCTCCGTCGCGGGCGACTCGGCCCCGGTCCCCTCGGCCGCGCTGCGCGCGGCCCGGCTGCGGATCGTGGGCAGCGGCATCGGATCGGTCAGCCCCCGCGACTTCATCGCCGAACTGCCCGAACTGGCCGCCGCGGTGACCGACGGCAGCATCGACGTCCAGGCACGGGCCGTGCCGCTGGCCCGGGTCGGCGCGGCGTGGAACGACCACCGGACCGACGAGCGCCTCGTCCTCGTGCCGTAGGGCCTCCGGGCCCCGCCCTCGCCGCTCCGTAGGCCGGAGAAGGCTTCCGGGGGGCGTGGCTCCGCCTCGTGCGGTCCCCTCTCGGGTCGCCTGATGCTTCGTCAGGCGGGAGGCGGGAGGCGGGAGGCGGGAGGCGGGAGGCGGGAGGCGGGAGGCGGGAGGTGGTCAGCGGACGGTGCATACGAGGGGCGGGCCGGTGTCCGGGGCAGGGGCAGGGCAGGGGGAGCCGGGCGGCGCGGCCGTCGGGCCCACCACAGCCTCGTGGTGGGCCCGACGGCCTGCCCCGCCCCGCGGAAGTCCCGCGAGAGCCTGCGGAAGTCCCGCGGGGGCACCGCTCAGGCGCAGGGAACGCCGTTGAGGGTGAAGGCGGTGGGGGAGGCGGCGGGTGCGCCGGACCCCTGGAACCCGAAGGACGCCGAAGAGCCCGGAGGGATCACCTTGTTGTGGCCGCCGTCGGTGACGGTCACGGCCGCGCCGGACTGGGTGGCGGTCGCGTTCCAGGCGTTGGCCACCTTCTCGGCGCCGGTGAAGTTCCAGCCGAGACGCCAGCCGTCCACGGCGGTGGTGCCGGTGTTGCGGATGGTGACATCGGCGGTGAAGCCGCTGCCCCAGGAGGAGCCGACCTTGTAGGTGACGGCACAGGCGGCACCCGGGGCGGGGGTGGGCGTCGGCGTGGGAGTGGGGGTCGGCGTGGGCGTCGGCGTGGGTGTAGGGGTCGGCGTGGGTGTCGGGGTCGGCGTGGGGCCGGATCCGTCGGGCAGGGCTCCCCACTGCCGCGCGTCCCCGTCCAGCAGCACCAGGTTCGGCGCGTCCACCGGGGTGGCGCCCGCAGTGGCGGGCAGCCCCTGGAAGGACCAGTCGTCGGAGGGGTCCCAGGCGCCCGAGGAGGCGATGCGGAACTGGACCTCCTTGCGGTAGGCCGACTGCCCGGCCGGCGCGATCACCGTGTTCGAGCAGTCCACACTCACGTAGTACACGTCGTCCGCGTGCCGCGTCGGGCCACTCGTCGTGCCGCACTGGTTGTAGTTGGTGGTGACCGTGATGTCCTTGGGCGAGACTCCCGGCTCCAGCGTGAAGTAGTACCGCAGCGACGCGTCCGTCAGCGGGCGTGCCGGCCAGGAGGACTTGTTGACCAGGTACGCCTTGATCTCGGTGAAGTTCGCCCCGGAGGCGTTCACCGAGGCCTGCACCAGCACCTGGGGCCCGTCCGGCGTCTCGGCCGGCGGGAACGCGGCGAGCGGATCGCCGCCGTACTCGGCGTACAGACGGGCGAGCGCACCGGTGAAGGCCGCGTTGTAGTCGGTGGCGACCTCGTTGTTCGTGTAGTTCTGCCGGTCGTCGGTGTAGGTGTCGTCAGGTGCGCTCGGTCCGCCGACGAGGGCGCCGTAGAGGACGTGGCGGCTCTCGGCGGGACTGCTGATCTGGTCGGTCCACGAGCCGTGCGAGGTGCGGTGGTGCGGCTTGGTGGGCGGGTTGGAGCCGAAGCCGACGACGTAGCTCGCCTTGCGCGGGTTGTCACCGAGCGCGTAGTTGATCTGGCGTACCGCGAAGTCGTGGTAGCGGGCCTTGCGGGTCTCGTCGCCGGTCAGCCAGTCGCTGTAGGAGAGCGCGGCGAAAGCGGTGTTGGCCGCGTACCGCAGGGAGCCCCACGAGTCCAGGACGGCCTGGCCGCCGGGGGAGTAGCGCACCTTCGCACCGTTGACCCCGGACGT
Source organism: Streptomyces nitrosporeus (assembly GCF_008704555.1). Taxonomy (NCBI): domain Bacteria; kingdom Bacillati; phylum Actinomycetota; class Actinomycetes; order Kitasatosporales; family Streptomycetaceae; genus Streptomyces; species Streptomyces nitrosporeus. The sequence continues at coordinate 1,671,237 of NZ_CP023702.1, read as the reverse complement.
CCACCAGTCCAGCCACCGGTTGGTGTCGTCGATGTACCTCTGCTTGCCGGTGAGCTGGGCGAGCAGGACGTAGGAGCCGTAGGAGGTGTCGTCCCAGGAGAGCGTCCACCGGTAGGAGCGGGTGGTGGTCTGCGGCTCGGTGGAGAGGCCGTCGTAGTACGTCTCGGCCTTGGCGAGGTAGCCGGCGTCACCGGTGGCCCGGTAGAGCCAGACCGCGCCCCACACCAGCTCGTCCTGGTAGCCGCTCCAGGAGTTGTAGTACGACTTCGCGTCGGTGATGCAGTCGCTGTACTTCCCGCGGTAGGTGTCGGCGAACGTGTACAGCTGCTTCGCGTGGGTGAGCAGCTTCGCCGAGTACGCCGGGTCGTCCTCGGTGAACAGCATCGAGGAGGCGGCCATCGCGGCGGCGGTCTGCCCGGCGAGGTCCGTCCCTGGGCAGGAGGCGTCGATCCGGTACGCGGGACGGGCCATCGGCATGACCTCGGCCGGGCCCCACCACTTGTGGTCGTCGGCGCCGTTGCCCACCTGCCCGTACAGCACGGTGGGGGAGGGGTGCGCCTTGACGAAGTAGTCGTTGACGAAACGGAGGTTGTCCTTGAGGTGATCCAGCTGGCCGGAGGCGGCGTACGCGTCCTTCTGCTCGATGCCGCCCCAGGCCAGGACGGTGGCGCTGTACGCCATGGGCAGGCCGAACTTCACGTGGTCGCCGGCGTCGTACCAGCCGCCGGTCAGGTCCAGGCCGGCGTCCTTGCCGTCGTCCAGGGCCGAATCACCGCGCCAGGAGACACGGTTGTCCTCGGGCAGACGGCCGGAGCGCTGGGACTCGTAGAAGAAGAGGGACTTCTGCAGCGCCTCACCGTAGGCGAACGCCGGAGCCGCCTCGGCGGGGGTGGCGGCGAGAGGCGTGAGGGCGGCGGCGAGCAACGCGGCCGCGGAGGTGAGGGCGACACCCCAGCGGGAGCGGCGGGGACCACCGGGCGGGGAAGGGCGGGGGGAGGGTGCGCGTGAGGGGCGGGAGAGGGCGGACAGGCGCAACGGATCGTCCTTCCGTGGGGCAGGTGGGCAGGCGGGCGGGTGTGGGCGCCCCGCCGGGGCCGGGGGACGGCGGTACCGGCGGGGCCGATGCGGCGGAGGGGGCGGGTGGGGCGTGAGGTGCGCGGCTCGTGCGGAGGCGGAGCGGGGTGGGGGCGGGGATGCGGGCGCTGGACAGCGGTGCGGGGTGGGGCGCGGAGCGATACGGGGCGGTGCGGTGGTGCACGTGCGCGGTGCGGGGGTGCGGGGCGGGGCGGGGCGCTGGACAGTGGCGCGGGACGATGCAAGGCGGTGCGGTGTGCACGTGCGGGGTGCGGGCCGGTGCGGTGGTGCGCGGTGCGGAGGGGCGGTGGTGCGGTGCGGTGCGGTGCGGTGGTGCACGTGCGCGGTGCGGGGTGGCGCAGGTGGTGCGGGAGCGCTCCCGCATTCCGGCCGGGGAGCCGGGAACCGGGCAGGGACGGTGACCGGAGGGGGTGGCGGTCGGCCCTGGCCCAGGGGAGCGGCAGCCCGCGGCGGCGTTTTCGGCGCCGTCGTGGGAGCGCTTCCATGGACGTGCTCATAAAGCCAGCGTGAGCGCGTCCTGTCAACGGGTGAGTACGGAACGGTCCGGGGAAACCACCGCCCCCGATACTGGAGCCATGGAACACACCACTCGGCTCCCCGACCCCGCTGACGTCCTGTCAGGCAGCCGCGGCGCGGCCCACCTGGCGGCCGAGGGTGTGTCCCACGCCCTGGGCGACCGGCCCGTCCTGCGGGACATCTCGCTGACCGTCGCGGCGGACGAACGCATCGGACTGATCGGGGAGAACGGGCTGGGCAAGTCCACCCTGCTGCGGGTCCTCGCCCGCGACCTCACCCCCGAACGCGGCAGTGTGCTGCGCGCGGTCACCGGCCGCGTCGGATTCCTGCCGCAGGAGCCCGGCTTCCCGGCCGGCTGGTGCGTCACCGACGTACTGGACCGCGCGCACGCCGAACTGGACGCGCTCGCCGCCCGGCTCAGCGTCCTCGAAGAGGACATGACGCACGCCGAAGGGCCCGCCCTCGATGCCCTGCTCGCCGACTACAGCCGCACCCAGGACCTCCACAGCGCCCGCGGCGGCTGGGAGCGGGAGGCCCGCACCGGCGAGGTCCTCGCCGTCTTCGGGCTCGGCGGCCTGGCCCCGGCACATCCGGTGGCCCGGCTCTCCAGCGGGCAGCGGGCCCGTCTCGCCCTCGCCGAACTCGTCCTCGCCGACCCCTGTGCCCTGCTCCTCGACGAACCCACCAACCACCTGGACGACCGCGCGGCGGACTGGCTGACCGACTGGCTCCGCCGCTACCGCGGTCCGTGCGTCATCGCCTCCCACGACCGCGCGCTGCTCACGGACGCCGTCACCGGCATCGTGGACCTGGACGGCCCCCGCGGCACCGTCGTACGCCACGGCGGCGGTTACCGCGACTACCTCGCGGAACAGCGTGCGGCCCGCGCCCGCTGGGAGCGCCGGTACGCCCAGTGGCGGGACGAGACCGACCGGGTGCGCGAGCGGCTGGCGCGGGCCTCCTCCGCCGACGACGGCGGCGGCCTGAAACGGGACAACGAGAAGATGAGTTACGGCCGTACCGGGGGCAGGGTGCAGGCCGGCCTCGCGCACCGGGCCCGCTCGGCCCGCCTCGACCTCCAGCGCCTGCTCGACCGGCCCGTGCCGCGCCCCCCCGAGCCGCTGCGCTTCCGGGCCCGGACCGGGGACGGCGGGCCCGGTACCGCCCCGCGCCCCGCACCGCAGCAGGCCGAGGCCGGTCCGCCCCTGCTGGAGGCCGCCCACATCGCGTTCCGGGACGTCCTGCACGACATCGGTCTCACCCTCCGCGACGGCGACCTCACCGTGATCACCGGGCCCAACGGCGCGGGCAAGTCGACCCTGCTGCGGATCCTCGCCGGAGTGCTGCCCGCCGAGCACGGCGACGTGACCCTGGGCGAAGGCGTGCGCGTGGGGTACCTGCCCCAGGAGACCGTGTACGAGGACGGCCACCGCAGCCTTCTGGAGGTCTACGCGCGGCGCCGGGCCCTCGACCAGGACACGGCGTACGCCGAACTCGGCCGGTTCGGCCTCTTCCGCCGCAGGGACCTCGCGGTGCCGGTGGACCGGCTCTCCACCGGTCAGCGCCGCCGCCTGAGCATCGCGGAACTCTTCGCCGCCCGTCCCGGCCTGCTGCTCCTCGACGAGCCGACCAACCACCTCAGCCTTCCTCTGGTGGAACAACTCCAGGAGGCCATCGAGGAGTTCACCGGACCCAAGGTGCTGGTCACCCATGACAGGGCGCTGAGGGAACGCTACGCGGACCACGTGGTCGAGCTGGCGGACGGCGTCCTGCGCCGCCCCGGCCGGATCCGGCAGCCGTCCGCGCCCCGGTGAGCCGGGCGGACCGGCGGCTCGCGGCCGGCACCGCGTGCCCTGCGCGCCGCGTGCCCGGCCCACCGGCGATGCCCCCGGCGCACCGCGTGCGAAGACACATGAAGGAAACCGGAAAAACATCACATAGAGGCATATAATTATGGACGTTTTGCGGTGTTTTGACCCATGAGCCGGACCCCTGGCTGCGGGAGGCGGGTTGCCAGCCGTGAGTCCTCTGGGCAATGGTGGCCACAGAACAGATCCTTTTTCCGTCCAGTTGGAAGGTGGTGCGGCTCGTCATCGACGGGTCCCCCTCATGGCCTACCCGAAGGACACCTCCGTCACGATCTCCGAACTCCGGCCCACCGCCGACGCCTGGGGCCCGGCCCCGTACCCCGTACTCGTCCTCGACCGCACCGGAGCCCTCCGCACGGCCAACCAGGCCGCCACCGCACTGCTGGAAGAGGCGGCGCCCGGGGCCGCCCCCGCCGACACGGTCCCCGCCTGGCTGAGGCGCGCCCACGACGAGACCCGCGCGCGCCGCGGAGGCCCGGCCGGTCCGGACGCACCGGCGCTCCTCCAGGGTTTCCGGGGCACGGTAGGCGCCCGGAGCTACGAGGCCCACGCCTCACACCTGCCGGACGGGGACACCGCGTGGTGGCTCGTCGACGACACCGGCCGCAGGCTGGCGGAGGAGGCGCTCAGCACCGAACGCGAGCGCACCAGCTTCCTCGCCGAGGCGTCCAACGTGCTGCTCTCCTCGCTCAACACCGAGAGGTGCATGCAGGTCACGGCCCAGCTCGCCGCCCGGCACCTGGCCGACGCGGCCGTCGTCGTGGCCCCCGGCGACGGACGGAAGTTCCCCGTCACCAGCGCGGTCGCGGGCCAGGGGGTGACCCGGAGCACGGTCACGGCGGACCTCTCCCTGGTGCCCGGGCTCGGCGAGGCGCTCCAGGGCTTCCCGCCGGTGCCCTCCCGCTGGATCGATCCGGCCGCGCTGCCCGCGTGGCTGCTGCCCGAGGGGTTCCCCGGGAAGGTCGGTTCGGTCGCGGTCACCCCGCTGCCCGGCCACGGAGTGCCCGCCGGGGCTCTGATCCTGCTGCGTACCGGCGACCGGGCGGAGTTCAGCGAGAACGAGGAGATCTTCGCCCGGCTGTTCGCGGCGCGGGCCGGTGCCGCCCTCTCCGCCGCACGGCTGTACGCCGAGCAGAGCGCGATCACCGAGACGCTGATGCGCGACCTGCTGCCGCCCCAGCTGCGCCGTACGCACGGCGTCGAGTTCGCCGGCGGGTACCGGCCCGCCGGGAGCCGGGAACGGGTCGGCGGCGACTTCTACGACGTCCACCCGGGGAGCTCGGACTCGGAATCCACCCTCGTGGTACTCGGTGACGTGTGCGGGAAGGGCCTGGAGGCCGCGGTGCTCACCGGGAAGATCCGCAACACCGTGGAGGCCCTGACCCCCGTGGCCCACGACCACGAGCGGATGCTGCAACTGCTGAACGGCGCGCTCCTCAACTCCCACCACACCCGCTTCGCGACCATGGTGCTGGCCTCGGCCCAGCGCGAGGAGGGCCTGGTACGCCTCCTGCTCACCTCCGCCGGCCACCCCGCCCCGCTGGTGGTGCGCAACGACGGCCGGGTCGAGGAGGTCTCCACCCGCGGCACGCTGATCGGCGCCCTCCCCCGGATCGAGACCCTGACCGTGGAGACCTCTCTCCAGCCGGGCGAGACGTGCCTGCTCTACACCGACGGCGTCACCGAGGCACGGGGAGGCCCGCTCGGCGACGAGATGTTCGGCGAGGAGCGACTGGCGAGAGCCCTGGCGGACTGCGCGGGGATGCCGGGCGAGGCCGTCGTGGAACGGGTCCAGATGCTCGCTTCCCAGTGGCTCGGCGACGGCAGGCGCGACGACATGGCCGTGGTGGCGATCACAGCCCCCCGCACCACCCACCTAAGTGCGGTGAACGGGCACACGCGGGGCAGGTATACCGGATGAACACGCACACCGAGAACAGCACGGATCTTCCGGTCCCGCCGGTTCTGCCGGTTCTGCGGGACCAGGTGTGGGCCGCGGTGGCCGACGGGGACGAATACACCGCGACCGGACACATCCTCACGGCCATCGACCAGGGGCTGGACGTCGAGTCCGCCCTGCTGGACGTCATCGCCCCGGTGCAGGCCAGGGTCGGCGCGGAGTGGGCGGCCAACCGGTTCAGCGTGGCGAACGAGCACGCCGCCAGCGCGATAGCCGAGCGGGTCATCGCCGCGCTCGCCCACCGGCCGGCCCGCCGCACCGCGCCCCGGCTCGGCCGGATCACCGTGGCCTGCGTCGACCAGGAATGGCACGCGCTGCCGGCCAGGCTCCTCGCCGAGGTACTCACACTGCGCGGCTGGCGCGTCGACTTCCTGGGCGCCCAGGTCCCCACTCCGCACCTCGTGGCCCATCTGCACAGCAGCGGCGCGGACGCGGTCGCCCTGTCCTCCTCCCTCGCCACCCGGCTGCCGGTCGCCCACGCGGCGGTCACCGCCTGCCAGGCGGTGGGGGTCCCCGTCCTGGTCGGCGGGGCGGCCTTCGGGCCCGACGGGCGCTACGCCCGCCTGCTGGGCGCCGACGCCTGGGCGCCGGACGCCCGCGCCGCGGCCCGGCTGCTCCAGGACGGCGTCCCGGTGCCCGACCGGGCCCGCGCGCACGTACGTACGGACGACCTGCCGCACCTGTCGGACCAGGAGTACACCCATGTCGCCCGCGACCGGGCCCGGCTCGTCCGCGAGGTCCTGCCCCGGCTGGAGAAGCGCTTCCCGGCGATGGCCGCCTACACGGAGGAACAGCGCGAGCGCACGGCCGAGGACGTCGCCCACCTCCTCGACCACCTGGCGGTCGCGCTCTACGTGGACGACGACGAGCTGTTCAGCACCTTCGTGACCTGGACGGCCGGCATCCTCACCGCACGCCATGTCCCCGCCGTGTCCCTGGACCCGACCCTGGACATCCTCACCGCCGAGCTCTCGGACTTCCCCCGGAGCCGACGGCTGCTGACGAACGCACGCCGCGCCCTCGGTGCCTTCCTCGCGCCGGCCGGCACGACAACCGGAGAACCCGTATGACCCCGCTGCCGCTTCCGCCCTTCACCGTCCTCACGGATGCGCGGCCGGGCGTCGTACACCTCAGGCTGGCCGGCGATCTGGACTACGACAGCTGTGACGAACTCGTGAGACGCACCGACGCCTGCCTGGCCGGGGACCCGGACCTCACGGACCTGCACCTGGACTGCGCCCGCCTGACCCTGTGCGACTCGATGGGGGTCTCCACCTTCCTCCTGGTGCACCGGCGCACCGCCGCCCGGGGGATCCGGCTGCACGTGGACAACTCCCCGCCCTTCCTCACGCGGCTGTTCGAGGTGACCGGCATCGGTGTCGTCTTCGCCTCCGGCGCGCGCGCCCCGCGGGACGGCGAGGAGCGGGCCGACGACGGGCCCGCCCCCCGGTCCTGACCCCTCAGGGGGCAGGGCCGGGGGGCGGAGGCGCGGGCCGCGCCGGGATGTTCAGCCCGGTCCCGCCAGAGCCGCGCCGAGGTCCGGGTAGCAGTCGAGCATCCGGTCCAGCCCCGCCAGCGAGAACAGACGCAGCAGTTGCGGACTCGTGGCGACCACGCGCAGTTCCGTCTCCTCGCGCATCTGGAGCAGCAGACCGAGGAAGGTGGAGTCCCCGAACGTCACCGAGGTGGCGTCCAGGACGACGACGCCGTACGAGGCCGCGGCCTGCCACATGGCCAGATAGAGGGGGTCGACGGTGTCGGAGTCGAGCTCGCCCTGTGCCTGGACCACCCAGCAGCCGGCCCGCTCGAATTCCGCGAGCACCGAGGACGTACCGGGCCCGTCGTGATGTGGGGGGATGTTGCCGATCATCCGACGAGTATGCCAAGGCGCCGTGGTTCCGCCGCAGGTGACCGGGTGTCAGGACGTTTTTCCCGGTCGGGGCGGCGGATCACAGGACGATCAGGACGGCGATGCGCTTGCCGCCGGGGTACGGGGTGACGGTCAGCCGGCTCGACAGCCGGTGCACCAGCGGCCAGCCGTAACCGCCCACCAGGTCGGAGCCGGGGCCGTGGACCGTCACGGACGGCACCTCGCGGCTGGCGTCGGACACGGTGAGCAGCAGTCCCTCGGCGCTGACCTCCGCCGTGAAGCCGGTGAGGCCGCCGCCGTGCCGGAACGCGTTGGTCACCAGCTCCGAGGTCACCAGCAGGGCGTCCGCCAGCGTGGTGTCCGCGAGGTGCGCCGCGCCCGGTTCCTTCGACCGTGCGTCCAGCAGACCGGCGACGACGGCACGGGCCGCGGCCGCGTTCCGCGGTACGTGCGGCACCGCGGAAGGGCCCGGGGGGCCGCCGCCGACGGCTCCGCCCGGGCCGTCGACCGGATGATCGCCGTCCACTGTCATGCCCCACTCCCCGTTCACCGCATCGTTCGCGTTCCCGACGTGCCCCGGATCACACGTGCCGTCACCGAGGGCGCGAGGAGACCGCGCACCGCGGTCACGGTGTGAAGGCCGCCTCCACGTCCTTCACGAACCGGAAGGCGCCCAGCGTCCCCGTCACCTCGAACAGCCGGTGCACCCCCGCGGAGAGGGGACCCGCCAGCATGAGCAGGGCTCCGGTCTCCCCGTGCGCCCGAAGGCCGCGGAGCAGCGCGTGCAGCCCCGCGGAATCGGCGAACCCGACCCCGGACAGGTCTACCACCGTACGTCCCGCACTGTTCCCGGCGGCAACCACCAGGGCGTCGGACAGCTCGGAGCAGCCCGACCACCCGTCGAGACCGCCGTGCACCCGGATCACCACAACCCCGCCGGGCCCGGTCTCCGTGACCACCCGCAGATCGCTTCCTGCCATGGGCATATCTTCCTACAGCCCTCGGAGAGGTTGCGCCGGGGCCCGTGCCCACCACGGCCCCGGGAGGACACGACGGCGCCGGCCCGCACCCGGGGAGGGGTGCGGGCCGGCGCGGGGGCGGGTGGTTCACACGGCGGTGCCGGCCGCCGCCGGGGTGCCCGCCGCGTCCCCGAGGTCCACCGAGGACAGCGGGACGGGGGTGAACATCGGGGGCTCCTGGTCCGCCGTCAGGGCGGTCGGGCCGTACAGCCAGTCCACGAACGCGTAGTCGTAGGTGTCGCGGGCGCGCAGCAGTGCGTTGCGCTGCTCGCGGGCGAGGCCGTCGAGGTGCCACAGCTCGCCCCACGCGCGGGAGGTGGTGAGCACCCGGCGGCAGTGTTCGGGGCGGACCGCCTGGTAGGCGCAGAGGGCGGCGTCCCAGTCGACCGTGCCGTCGGCGGCCCGGCTGCGGGCGACGTGCTCACCGAGCACCCAGCCGTCCTCGATCGCCATGATCGCGCCCTGCGCGATGTACTGCAGGGGCGGGTGCGCCGAGTCACCGAGCAGGGCGATCCGGCCGTGGACCCAGTTCATGAGCGGCTCGCGGTCGAACATCCGCCACCACTTGTCGCGCCACATGAAGGGCAGGCCCTCCTGGACGAAGTCGCAGGTCCGGGCGAAGGCCTGGTCGAGCTCGTCCGGGGTGCCCCAGTCCTCCTGGCCGGCGAGAGCCCTGGGGGACTCGAAGACGGCGACCTGGTTGAGGAGCTCGCCGCCGCGCAGCCCGTAGTGGACGAAGTGGCACTTCGGGCCGACGTACACCACGACCTCGCCGAGGTCGGCGCCCTGGACCCGCGGCTGCGCGGCGGGCACCGTCCCGCGGTAGGCGACGTACGCCGAGGAGACGGGCTCGTCGTCGACCAGCAGCCCGCGCGCGGCGGAGTGCAGGCCGTCGGCCGCGATGACCAGGCCGGCCTCGTGGGTCCCGCCGGAGGCGAGGGTGGCGCGGGCCCCGGCAGCGGTGTTCTCGTACGCCACCACCCGGGCGTCGTTGACCAGCTCGACGCCCGCGCGCTCGCAGGCGCGCAGCAGCAGCCCGTGCAGGTCGCTGCGGTGGATGACCAGATAGGGGTAGCCGTAACGCTTCTCCAGGTCGCGCAGGTCCAGCCGGGTCAGCTCGCCGCCGTCGACCGCGTCGCGCATCACCATCGCGTCCGGTACGACACCGAGGCTCTTGGCCTCGTCCAGAAGGCCGTAGTCGTCGAGGATGCGGGTGCAGTTGGGAGCGAGCTGGATGCCCGCGCCGACCTCGCCGAAGGAGGGGGCGCTCTCCAGCAGGCGGACCCGCAGGCCCTGGCGGGTCAGCGAGAACGCCGCGCCGAGGCCGCCGATCCCGCCGCCGACGATGATCACATCAGGTTCGGACATGACTTCCACTCCTCAGAGCCACGGGCCGAGCCCGGGGGCGTCGGCAAGGGTGTGGGGCCGGCCGGCCAGCCAGGCGGCGACCTCGGGGAGGGGGCCGTCGGGCAGCCCGGTGAGGCCGCGCTTGGTGCTGATCTCGCCGGCCAGGGCGGCCAGGAAGCCCTCCGGGAGATCGGCGAAGGACACGCCGGTGCCGAAGTCGGCCGCGTGGACGCAGGTCTCACGGGCCCGCATCCAGGGCAGCTCGGTGGCGGGGACGGTACGGCCCTGAGCGGTGACCACCTCGCGCCGCCACTGCTCCTCGGTGAGGGCGTCCAGCCCTTCGGCCAGCCTGTGCGCGGAGCCGGCCAGCCAGGAACGGAGCTCGTCGGCGGAGAGTCCGGGCCCCCTGGCGATGCCGGCGGCGCGCTCGTCGGCGGAGGCGTACATCGGCCGCTCCTCGCCGGTGGCCGCCCAGTGCACCAGGTTGCCCAGCGCGTCGGCGTTGGCGGCGACGTGCGCGGCGAGGTGCTTACGGGTCCACCCGGGCAGCGCGCTGTCCGCCGCGAAGCCGGCTTCGTCGAGGCCGGCGACGGCGTCCAGCACCAGCGCGGTGCCCGCGCGGGCCCACTCCCGCGCGTCGGCGAAGGTCCGTGTGCCGCCGGTCACGCCCCGGCCACCTTGTTGACGCAGGCGCCCAGACCGGAGATCTCGGTGGTCACGGTCTGGCCGGGGAGGAGGAAGACCTTGGGGTCGCGGGCGTTGCCCACACCGGCCGGGGTGCCGGTGGCGATGATGTCGCCCGGGTTCAGGGTGATGACGGTGGAGATGTACCGCACCAGGAAGACCGGGTCGAACAGCAGCGTGCCGGTGTCGTCCCGCTGCATGACCTGGCCGTCGACGACCGTCCTGACCTCCAGGGCGGGGCGGACGCCGCCGACCTCGTCGGGGGTGACGACGTACGGGCCGACCGGGGTGGTGGCCTCCCAGATCTTGCCCTGGGTCCACTCGATGGTGCGGAACTGCCAGTCGCGCACCGAGATGTCGTTCATGACGGTGAAACCGGCGATGGCACCGGCGGCCTGCTCCTCGTCGGCACGGCGTACCTTCCGCCCGATCACGACGGCCAGTTCGACCTCCCAGTCGAACGCCTCGGTCTCGGCCGGCCTGACGATGTCGTCGTTCGCGCCCAGCAGGGTCTCGGCGAACTTCGGGAAGAGGGTCGGGTAGCTCGGCAGCTCCCGGCCCATCTCCTTGATGTGGCCGGTGTAGTTGTGGCCGACACAGATGATCTTGGAAGGGCTGGGGACGACCGGCGCGAAGTCCGCGCCCTCGGCCGGGTAGGCGGTGCCGGAGGCGGCCGCGGCCTCGTCCTGCCAGCCGGGCTCGGCGAACAGCGCGCCCAGGTCGGTGTACCCGAGGTCGACGAGGACCTCGCCGTCGAGGCGGACCGCGCGGGTCCCGGCGGCGGTGCGGATGGTGGCGAGCTTCATGGTCAGGCGTCCTTCTGGGTGCGGTTGAGCCCTAGCGCCTCGAAGACGGGCGCGTCGGAGAAGCGGAAGAGGTCGAGGGCGCCCTCGTCGGAGTCGGTCCGGCCGGCCTCGGACCGGGCGGAGAACGGCTCCCAGGACGGGACGGCGAACAGGTCGCCGCGGGCGACCGTCCAGGACCTGTCGCCGACCGTCACCACGCCGGAACCGTCGAAGACCTGGTAGACGGACGAACCGGTCTCGCGCACCGGGACGGTCTCGGCACCGCGGGCGATGCGGTGGAACTCCGCCCGGACGGTCGGCAGCACGTCGGAGCCGTCGTGCGGGCTGGAGTAGCGCACCGCGGCGTGGCCGGGCCCGACGGTGCCGCCGAACCCCTCCTTCTCCAGCAGGAGCTGGTCGGCCAGGGCGGCGTTCGTGTACTCCCACTTGTACGACAGCAGCGGACTGCCCGGCGCCGCGGGGGCGGCCGACAGCGGGCGCAGGCCGGGGTGGGCCCACAGGCGCTCGGAGCGGGACCGCTCCGGGGTGATCCGCTCGGCGTCGCTGATCCCGTCGCGGCCGAACTCGAAGAACTGCGCCTCGGTGGCGTACTGGAAGGGGATGTCCAGGCCGTCGATCCAGGCCATCGGCTCGGACGACGCGTTGTGGTGGGCGTGCCAGTTCCAGCCCGCCTGCGGGAGGAAGTCACCGCGGTTCATCGGCACGGGGTCGCCGCCGACGACCGTCCACACGCCCGAGCCCTCGACGACGAAGCGGAAGGCGTGCTGGGTGTGGCGGTGCTCGGGGGCGTCCTCACCGGGCATCAGGTACTGGATGGCCGCCCACAGGGTCGGGGTGGCGTACGGCCGGCCGCCGAGGGAGGGGTTGGCCAGCGCGATCGCACGGCGCTCGCCGCCCCGGCCGACCGGCACCAGGTCGCCGGCCCGTGCGGCCAGCTCCCGCAGCCGCTCCCAGCGCCACAGGTGCGGTACGGCGCGCGAGCGCGGATGAGCCGGCATCAGATCGCCGATCTCGGTCCACAGCGGCACCAGCAGTTCCTGCTCGAAGCCGCGGTACAGCTCTTCGAGAGCCGGGGTGACCTGGGGGCGTCCCTCGCCGGGGAGGGCCTGGAGCCGGACGGGGGAGACCGTGGCGGGGTTCTGGGAGACGGGTGGGGTAGTCACCGGCTCAGCGTGCACCGTGCCGCCCAGAGGAACATGTAGATTCTGGAGAGCAGAATCCGAGCCGGGGACGGACCTCGGGCGACACGAGGACGGGCCATGGACAAGCAGCTCAGGACGCCCCCGCCGTACCCCATCGCCAGCGTGGACCACGCGCTGCGGGCGGCGACCATCCTGCAGATGGAGGGCGAGACCACCGTGGCGCGGATCGCCGAGCGGCTGGGCGTCGCCAGGTCCACCGCCCACCGGATCCTGGCCATGCTCGTCTACCGGGACTTCGCCGTGCAGGACGAGAACCGCGCCTACCGGGCGGGACCCGTGCTGGAACTCGCCGCGCACTCCCGGTCCCTCGTCTCACGGCTGCGCGCGGTGGCGATGCCCCATCTGCACCGGGTCGCCGCCCTCCTGGACGAGACCACGAACCTGACCGTGCGCACCGGGGACACGGCCCGCTTCATCGCCAGTGTCGAGTGCGGCCAGGCCCTGCGGGTCGGCTCCCGCGAGGGCATGGTCTTCCCGGCCGACCGCACGACCGCGGGCCTGCTGCTGCTCGCGGACCTGTCCGACGGGGAACTGGACGAGCTCTACGACCCGAAGCGCTACCGGGACCGCCCCGGGGAGCTCCCCGACCTCCCCCGCCTCCGCACGGAGCTGCGGCGTCTGCGCCGCAACGGGTTCGCCGTCAACCAGGGGCGCTCCGAGCGCGGACTCACCGCCGTCGGCGTACCGGTACGCGACCGGGACGGTACGGCGGTGGCCGGCCTGTCGGTGTCCATGCCCGGCGCGCGCTACGACCCGCGGCACCTCCGGTCCCTGGTGGCCGTCCTGAACACCGCGGCACACGCGCTGGAGGGGGACCTGGCGGGGGAGGGGTGACGGCCGCGCGTCCGTGACCGCGGTGGCGCGGACCCATGCCCCTCGGGGTTACGGCCGGGGGCGGGTTGCGCGGGGCGCACACGCCCGGCGCACGGAAGCGCGGGGTGCGCTTTGCGTGCTGTGGCGTCTGCGGGCGCGCGCCGGAGGCTATCCGGAATGGGGTTGTCCCTATGGGGCGATAGCGGAATAAAAGGGACACCGCATGGCTTGATATTTTCGTACACGAGGCGCGGGCATATGTCCCCGGCGGATCCGTTCTTTATGTGTTCGATTAATTCCTCCCGGATGAGCGAGGGAATTCGCACCGGCAGCCGTCGTTGGTCCTCTAGTGTGATTGGCGTGAACGGGGCAGCCGGGAAAACCCGGCCCGGTCATCGGGGGTGCCCTCGTATCCGAAGGCGTAACGTATCTTCGATTCACGCGGTCGGGGGTGCGCCACGAGGGGATCTGCCCGTGGCGCGACCGCCGGAACGGTCCGGTGCGGGCGCCCGCGGGCGACCGGTGACCGTCTCCGGAAAGAGCAGGAACGGAACAAGTGGGGGAAGGTCATGGCCAATCCTTTCGATGACGAGTCGGGGCGGTTCGTGGTCCTGGTGAACGATGAGGCCCAGTACTCGCTGTGGCCCGCGCACATCGACATCCCGGACGGCTGGCGTGTCGAGGGCCGGGAAGGCACGCGCCAGGAATGTCTGGAGGCGGTGGAGACCGTGTGGACCGATATGCGGCCCGCCGGCCTGGTGCGGGCGATGGAGGCCGACGCCGGCTGACCGGGGAGCGGGCCGCTGTGTGCGGCATCCCAGGTCGGCGACGTGTTGACGCCCAGACTCGATCGATTCCACTCTGATTCGAACAGAATCGGTCATGTATGGGCGTCAATCGATCGCGCCGTGTTTGTGAATGTTCCTTATGCCTTGATGAGGCATTCAGAATCCTTCTTCCGGGCTATCGGACTACTCGTCCTCGGCGCACTCGGACTGCTCGTCCTCGGTGCACGGAGAAGAACGAGGTCTTCCCGCGAGTTCTGCCTGCCGTGCGATGCGCCGGCGGGACCCGGTAGTAACTGACGGCACGGGACCGGCGACACTCGCCGTCGTTCTCGCCGGGCCCGTGCCGGCCTTCGCCACCGCACCGGCACGGGCGGCTTTCGCCTGCCCTCCTCTTCGTCCCCGAAAACTCTCCCCAAAGGTGTAGATCGGTATGCGCGAAAACGGCTCCGTCCCCTCGCGAACGGTTCCCGGAGAGTTCTCCGGCGAGCCCTCCGAAGGGCTCTCCGGCGAGTTCTTCGAGATGACCCCGGCCCAGCAGGGCGTCTGGTACGGGCAGCTGGTCGATCCGGACAGCCCGAAATACAACATCGCGGAATGCTTCGAGATCCGCGGCGGCCTCGACGAGGACCTGTTCGCCGCGGCGCTCGAACGGACCCTCGCGGAGAGCGACAGCCTCAACGCCGAGTTCGTCACCAGGGGCGACACGGTCCTCCAGCACGTCCCCCGCCGCCCGCGGACCGCGGCCGGCAGGCTCCGCGTCGTCGACCTGTCCGGCGCCGACGACCCCGCCGCCGCAGCCGAGCGCTACCTGGCCGACGACATGGCCCGGGTCGACCGGCTGGACGCCCCGCGGCACCACTTCGCGCTGCTGCGTCTCGGCGACCGGCTGCACCACTGGTACGTCCGCTTCCACCACATAGCCATCGACGGCCTCGGCGGCGCCGTGTTCGCCCGCGCCGTGGCCGACCTCTACACACGTGCCGTGCGCGGCGAGGACCCCGCCACGGCCGCCCTGCCCGCCGCGCCCCTGCGGGACCTCCTGGCCGACGAGGCGGCCTACCGCGCGTCGGACCGCTACGAGGCCGACCGGGCCTACTGGACCGCCAAGTTCGCGGACCTGGCCGGCGCCCCCCCGAAGGACCTGGCCGGCGGCCCCCCGGAGGAACCGGCCGGCGGACCCCGGGGCGAGGGCGCCCACGGCGGGGAACTCATCCGCCGGCGCACCGGCGCCCCCGGACCGGACGCGCCCGAAGCCGCCCCGGACGTGCGTCTGCACACCGGCGAGACCCTGCCCCTCGACGTCCTCGACGGCCTGCGGCGGCTGGCCGCCTCCCACCGCACCACCTGGACCGCGGTCCTGGTCAGCGCGGTCGCCGCGTACGCCGGCCAGGTCACCGGGACACGGTCCGTCACCCTGGGACTCGCCTCCAACGGCCGCCACGGCGGACTCCGGCACATCGTCGGCATGACCGCCAACATCCTGCCGCTCCGCCTGGACCTCACCGGGGAGATGACGGTCGGCACGCTCGTACGCGCGGTCGCCACCGAGATGCGCGGGGCCCTGCGCCACCGCCGCTTCTCCCGTGAACAGCTCGCCCGCGAACTGAACATGGCCGACGGCGCGGCACGCCTGGCCGGTGTCGTCGTCAACATCATGGGATACGACTACGGCCTCGACTTCGCCGGAAGCCCCGGCACGTCCCGTGTGCTGTCCGTCGGCCCGGTCGACGACGTGTCCTTCTTCGTCTCCGAACGCTCCGAGGGCACCGGCCCGCTGATCGGCTTCGACGCCGACCCGGAGCTGTACCGCCCCGAGGACCTGCGGCTGCACCAGCGGGCCGTGGTGTCCTTCGTCTCCGCCCTGGCCCGCGCCGACGCCGGCACCCTCCTGCGCGACCTGCCGTTCCTCGACGGCCCCGCCGCCGGGGCCCTGCTCACCCAGGGGCGCGGCGCCCCCCTGCCCGAGCGGACCCGGGCGCCGGGTCTGATGGAGGCGTTCGGCGCCCGGGCACGCCGGACGCCGGGCGCCCCGGCGGTGGTGGACGGTTCCGCCACGCTCTCCTACCGGGAGCTGGCCCGGCTGGCCGGGGACCTGTCCGGTGCCCTGACGGGCCGGGGCGTCGGCGCCGAGGACGGTGTCGGTGTCCTCGTGGGCCGGTCGGCGGCCGTGGTGCCCGCCACCCTCGGCGTGGTCGGCGCCGGGGCCGCGTACGTACCGATGGACGCCTCCTGGCCCGCCGAACGGCTCGACCGGGTCGCCGGGGCCGCCCGCGTCCGCGCCCTGGTGGCCGACGAGGCGGCCGCGGCGCAGCCCTGGGTACGGGAGAGAGCCGGCGGGCTGCCGCTGCTCGTCGTGGACGGCCTCGGCCGCGTCGTACAGGGCGCCCCGCCGGCGCCGGGGCCGCTGCCGCGGGTGACCCACGACGGCCGGCTCGCCTACGTGATGTTCACCTCCGGTTCCACCGGCCTGCCCAAGGGGGTCGGCGTCACCCACGCCGACGTCCTCGCGCTGACCGCCGACACCGCCTGGTCGGACGGTGCCTGCGAGGCGGTCCTGATGCACTCGGCGTACGTCTTCGACGCCTCCACGTTCGAGATCTGGGCGCCGCTCCTGAACGGCGGACGCGTGGTCGTCGCCCCCCGGGGCGTCCTGGAGGCCCCGGTGCTCCGGGACCTGGTGGACCGGTGCGGGGTGACCGCGCTGTTCCTCACGACGGCCCTGTTCGAGGTGATGGCCGAGGCGGACCCGGCCGCGTTCGCCGGGCTGCGGCTGGTCGCCGCGGGCGGCGAGGCGGCCGCCCCGGACCTGATGCGGCGCGTGGCCGCCGCCGCCGGCGGCACGCACGTCCTGCACGTGTACGGCCCCACGGAGACCACCACCTTCGCCGCCCGCCACCGGGTCGGCGCCGGCACGACGGGCGTGCCGCCCATCGGCCGGGCCCTCGACGGGATGTCCCTGTACGTCCTGGACCCGGCCCTGCGCCTGGTGCCGCCCGGCGTCGTGGGCGAGCTGTACGCGGGCGGCCACGGCGTCGCCCGCGGCTACCAAGGCCGTGCCGCCCTGACCGCCACCCGGTTCGTGGCCGACCCGTTCGGGCCGGCGGGGAGCCGCATGTACCGCACCGGCGACCTCGTGCGCTGGAACGCCCGCGGTGACATCGAGTACGTCGGGCGCGCGGACGGGCAGGTCAAACTCCGCGGGTACCGCATCGAGCCCGCCGAGATCGAGAACGTCCTCCTCGCCGGCCCGGACGTACGCGCCGCCCGCGTCCTGGTCCGTGAGGACACCCCGGGCGACCGCAGGCTCGTCGCCTACGTCGTGCCCGGACCCGGCGCCCGGCCGGACGGCTCCGCCCTGGCGCGCCGCGTCGGCCGGGTCCTGCCCGCCTACATGGTGCCCTCCGTGTTCGTCCCCCTCGACGCGCTGCCCCTGAACGCGAACGGCAAGGTCGACCACCGCGCCCTGCCCGCACCCCGCGCCGAGGCCCCCACGGGCCGTGCCCCGCGCACCGCCGACGAGGAGATCCTGGCCGGGCTGTTCGCCGACGTCCTGGGCCTGGACGCCGTCGGCGCCGACGACAACTTCTTCTCCCTGGGCGGCCACTCCCTGCTCGCCACCCGCCTCATCGGCCGGGTCCGGGCGGCGCTGGGCGCCGGACCCGCTCTGCGCACGCTCTTCGAGAACCCGACCGTCGCCTCGCTGGCCGCCGCCCTGGACGGCACCGGGGCGGCCCGGCCCGCCCTCGTCCGGCAGGAACGGCCCGGCACGCTGCCGCTGTCCTTCGCGCAGCAGCGCCTGTGGTTCCTCAACCGGACGGAGGGCGCCGGCGACACCTACAACGTCCCGCTCGTCCTGGAACTCCGCGGCCCCCTGGACACGGACGCCCTGCGGGGCGCCCTGGCCGACGTGGTCGCCCGGCACGAGAGCCTGCGCACCGTCCTCGCCGAACACGACGGCGTCCCCCGGCAGGACGTCCTCGACGCGGCCGCGGCCCCCTCGCTCGTACCCCTGGACATCGAGGAGCCCCCGGCGGGGGAGGCCGCCGGAGCCTGGGCCGAGGAGAGGGTGGACCGGCTGACCGCGGCCCCCTTCGACCTCACCGGCGAGCCCGCCGTCCGCGCCGCTCTGCTCCGCCCGGAACCCGGCCGGCACCTCCTGGTCCTCGTCCTGCACCATGTCGTCGCCGACGGCTGGTCGCTCGCCCCGCTCACCCGGGACCTCGGCGCCGCCTACCGCGCCCGGCGCGAGGGCGCGGACACGCCCGAGTGGCCCGCGCTGCGCGTGCAGTACGCCGACTACGCCCTGTGGCAGCGCCGGCTGCTCGGTGACGAGAACGACCCGGACAGCCTGGCCGCCCGCCAGCTCGCCCACTGGACGAAGGCGCTGGACGGAGCCCCCGACCTGCTCGACCTGCCCCTCGACCGGCCCCGGCCGGCCGTGCGCGGACACCGGGGCGACGCCGTCCCCTTCACGCTGCCCGCGCCCGTGTACGCCGCGCTGACGCGGCTCGCCCGCACCGCCGGCTGCACCCCCTTCATGGTCCTCCAGGCGGCCCTGGCCGTGACGCTGCACGCCCACGGCGCCGGGACCGACATCCCGGTGGGCACGGCGGTGGCCGGACGCTCCGACGAGGCACTCGACGACCTGGTCGGTTTCTTCGTCAACACCGTCGTCCTGCGCACGGATCTGTCCGGGAACCCGACCTTCCGCGAACTCCTCGACCGGGTCAAGGAGTTCGGAGTCGCCGCGTTCAGCCACGGCGACCTCCCCTTCGAACGGATCGTGGAAGCGCTCAACCCCGAGCGGTCCGGCGACCACCACCCGCTCTTCCAGACCATGCTGGTGCTCCAGAACCAGCGCTCCGCACAGCTCGGCCTGCCGGGCCTCACGGTTCACGACCGGTCCCGCCACACCGGGATCAGCAAGTTCGACCTGACGTTCTCGCTGAGCGAGGTCACCGAGGCCCCCGAGATCACCGAGGGCATCGAGGGCCCCGGGGCCGCCGGTGCGGCGGGACCCCCGGGAAGCGCCGCCCCGGCAGCCCTCGGCGGCTACCTGGAGTACGCCACCGACCTCTTCGACGCCGCTACCGCCCGCGCCCTGTGCGCCCGCTTCGCCCGGGTCCTCACCCTCGCCGTCACCGACCCCGGCCGGACGGTCGGCGACCTGGACCCCCTCACCCCGGAGGAACGGGACCGCGTCCTCGCCCAGGGGCGCGGCGCGGCACCGCCCGGCCCCGTCCGCACCGTCCCCGAGGCGGTGCGGGAACAGGCGGCCCGTACACCCCACCGGACGGCCGTGCGCGACGCGCACACCAGCCTCACCTACGCCGCCCTCGACGCCCGCGCCGACGCCCTCGCCCACGCCCTGCGCGCGCGGGGCGCCGGCCGGGAGGACCGGGTGGCCATCGCCGCGCCGCCGTCCGTGCACACCGTCGTGGCCATGCTGGCCGTGCTGCGGGCCGGGGCCGCCTACCTCCCCGTCGACCCGGAGTACCCGCCCGCCCGCATCCGGCACATGTTCGACGACGCCCGGCCCGTGCTGCTGCTCACCACGACGGACGTCCACCCGGACCTGCCTCCCTGCGACGTGCCGTGGCTCGCCCTCGACGCCCTCGGGGCCCTCGACGACACGTACGCCGGGCCCGCTGCCTCCGGGGCCCCGGACACGCCCCACCCGGCGGACCCCGCGTACGTCATCCACACGTCCGGCTCCACCGGCCGCCCCAAGGGCGTGGTCGTGCCGCACGCGGCCCTGGCCGGCCACATGGCCTGGATAGCACGGCACCTCGCCGTCACCCCGGACGACAAGGTCCTCGCCCGTACCTCCACCAGCTTCGACGCCTCCGTGTGGGAGCTGTGGCTCCCCCTGATGAACGGCGCCGAGCTCTGCGTCCTGCCGCACGGTGTCAACCGGGAACCGGCCGCCCTCGTCTCCTGGATGAGCCGGTTCGGTGTCACCGTCGCCCAGTTCACCCCCTCCCACCTGGGTCTCGTCCTGTCCTCGGCGGCGCACGCCGCGCCGCTGCCCGCCCTGCGCGCCGTCCTGTGCGGCGGCGAGCCACTGCCGCGCGCCCTCGCCGAGGACATCACCCGGCTGTGGGGGGCCGAGGCGCACAACCTCTACGGGCCGACCGAGACGACCGTCGACGCGACCGCCCACCGCGTCCGAAGCCCCCGGGAGGAAGCCGCGGACGGGTCCGCGCACCCCGCCGCCCCGTCCGGGACCGTGCCGATCGGCCGTCCCGTCGACACCATGCGCGCCTACGTCCTCGACGGCCGGCTGCGGCCCGTGCCCCCGGGCGTCACCGGTGAGCTGTACCTGGCGGGCCCCAACCTGGCCCGCGGCTACCTGAACCGGCCGGACCTGACCGCCACCCGGTTCGTCGCCGACCCGTTCGGCGGCCCCGGTCACCGGATGTACCGGACGGGGGACCTCGTGCGGTGGAACCGGGACGGCCTGCTCGACCATGTGGCCCGCGCCGACGACCAGGTCAAACTCCGCGGCTTCCGCGTCGAGCCGGGTGAGATCGAGGCGGCCCTCCTGGCCCGGCCCGGCGTCACGGCCGCCTGCGCCGTGATCCGGGAGGACGCACCCGGCCGGCGCGACCTCGTCGCCTACGCCGCGGGCGACCCGGCTCCGCACCCCGCGGCCCTCCGCGACGCCCTCGCCGAGACCCTGCCGCACTACATGGTCCCCGGCGCCGTCGTCGTCCTGGACCGCCTCCCGCTCCTGCCCAACGGCAAGGTGGACCGGCGCGCCCTGCCCGAACCCGGGCCGTACACCGGGACCCCCGGCCGGGGAGGGCCGCGCACCTTCCACGAGGACCTGCTGACCGGCGTCTTCGCCGACGTCCTGCAACGGCCCCTGACGGGCCCGCACGACAGCTTCTTCGACCTCGGCGGGCACTCGCTCCTCGCGATGCGCGTCGTCAGCCGGGTGCGCGCCCTGCTGGGCGCCGAGATCGCCGTACGCACCCTCTTCGAGCACCCCACGCCCGCCGCCCTGGCCCGTGTCCTCGACGCCCCGGGCCGCGCCCGCCCGCCGGTGCTCCCCGCGGCGCGGCGGCCCGACCCGATGCCGCTGTCCTTCGCCCAGCGCCGCCTGTGGTTCCTGAACCGGCTCGAAGGGCCCGGCTCCGCGTACAACATCCCGCTCGTCCTGGAACTCCACGGCACCCTGGACGCCCACGCCCTGCGCGGCGCCCTGCACGACGTCGTGGAGCGGCACGAGGCGCTGCGCACGGTCTTCCCCGAACAGGACGGCGTGCCCCGCCAGTCGGTCCTGCCGGCCGGTGAGGCCGCGCCCCGGCTGCCGGTCGTGGGCACCGCCCCCGCCGGGCTGGAGGCGGCCGTCCTGGACGCCGTGCGCGAGCCGTTCGACGTGGCCCGGGACCTGCCGCTGCGGGCCCTGCTGCTGCGCTCCGCGCCCGCCCACCACGTCCTGGTGCTCGTCCTGCACCACATCGCGGGCGACGGCTGGTCCCTCGCCCCGCTCGCCCGCCACCTCGGCGACGCCTACCGGGCGCGCCTGGCGGGCCGGGAGCCCGGACCGGTCTCCGGCACCCCGCTCCAGTACGCCGACTACACCCTCTGGCAGCAGGAGGTCCTGGGCGACGGCGAAGCGCCGGACAGCGTCCTGCGGCAGCAGCTCGGCCACTGGCGCACCGCCCTGGCGGGCCTGCCCGGACCGACGGTCCTGCCGCTGGACCGGCCCCGCCCCGCCACCGCCGACCCGAGGGGAGCCGTCCACACCTTCGGCCTGCCGCCCGGGCTGCACGCCCGGCTGCTGGAGCTGGCGAGGGAATCCGGCAGCACCCTGTTCATGGTGCTCCAGGCGGCGGTGGCCACCGTCCTGCACCGGCACGGCGCCGGGGACGACATCCCGATCGGCTCGCCCGTGGCCGGCCGCACGGACGAGGCGCTGGAGGAACTGGTCGGGTTCTTCGTCAACACCCTGGTCCTGCGCACGGACCTCTCCGGCAACCCGACCTTCCGCGAACTGCTGGAACGGGTGAGGGAGTTCGACCTCGCCGCCTACGCGCACCAGGACGTGCCCTTCGAGCGGCTGGTGGAGGTCCTCAACCCGGACCGGGCACGCGACCACCACCCGCTGTTCCAGGTCATGCTGGTCCTCCAGAACCAGGAGGCCGTCAGCCCCGACCTGCCCGGGCTCGTGGTCGAGGACCGGCTCGTCCACAACGGCCTGAGCAAGTTCGACCTCACCTTCGCCTTCACCGAGGAACCGGACGGCGGGCCCGGCGGGGACGGCGCCGGCGCGCTCACCGCCGGGATCGAGTACGCCACGGCCCTCTTCGACAGGACCACCGTCGAGACCCTCGCCGGCCGCCTGGTGCGCCTCCTGGAACAGGTGGCCGCCGACCCCGCCCTGCCCCTGGCCGGCTACGACCTGATGACGCCGGAGGAACACGCCCGCGTCACGCGCCAGGGCACCGGCGCCCCCCTGCCCGCGGGGACCGCGGACGCCACCCTGCCCGCGCTCTTCGCGGCCCGTGCGCGCCGCACCCCGGACGCCGTGGCCGTCACCGCGGACGGCACCGCCCTCACCTACGCCGGACTCGACCGGATCTCCGACGACCTCGCCCGCTGCCTCGCCGGCCTCGGCGTCGGCCCCGAGACGGGCGTCGGGGTACTGCTCTCCCGGTCCCCGGCGGTGGTCTCGGTCACCCTCGGCACGGTCCGGGCCGCCGGCGCCTACGTCCCGCTGGACGCCCGCTGGCCCGGCGAGCGGCTCGGACAGGCCGCGGACGCGGCGGACGTACGGGTCCTGGTGGTCGACGAGGACGCCGTCGCCTCCCCCTGGGTGGCCGAGGCGGCCCGCCACCGGCCGGTCGTGGTCGTGGACCGGCTCGGCCGGGTCCTGCGCGGCGCGCCCGCACGGACCGCCCGCCCGGCCGCCGTGCCGCACCCCCGCGCCCTGGCCTACGTGATGTTCACCTCCGGCTCGACCGGTCTGCCCAAGGGCGTCGGCGTCACCCACGCCGACGTGGCCGCGCTCGCGGCGGACTCCGCCTGGCACGGGGGAGCGGCCGACGCGGTCCTGATGCACTCGGCGTACGTCTTCGACGCCTCCACCTTCGAGATCTGGGCCCCGCTCCTGAACGGCGGCCGGGTCGTCGTCGCCCCCCAGGGCGTCCTGGAGGCCCGTGCGCTCGGTGACGCCGTCCACGAGCACGGGGTGACCGCGGTCTTCCTGACGACCGCCCTGTTCAACGTGATCGCCGAGACCGACCCCGGTGCCTTCGCCGGTCTGAGGCTCGTCTGCGCCGGGGGTGAACTCGCCTCCCCGGACGCGATGCAGAGGGCCGCCGGGGCCGCGCCCGGAGTACGGGTCCTGCACGTGTACGGGCCCACCGAGACCACCACCTTCGCCACCCGCCACGACGTCACGGCCTGCCTGCCGGCGGGCCCGCCGCCCATCGGGCGCCCCCTGGACGGCATGCGCGCCTACGTCCTGGACGGTTCCCTGGGCCCCGTCCCGCCGGGCGTCACCGGAGAGCTGTACCTCGCCGGGCCCGGTGTGGCACGCGGGTACACCGGCCACCCCGGCCCGACCGCCACCCGCTTCGTGGCCGACCCGTTCGGCCCGGCGGGGGACCGCATGTACCGCACCGGCGATCTCGTCCGGTGGACCCGGGACGGACGGATCGCCTACGTCTCCCGCGCCGACAGCCAGGTGAAGCTGCGCGGCCACCGCATCGAACCCGGCGAGATCGAGGGGGTGCTGGCCTGCTGCGAGGGCGTGGCCGACACCTTCGTCGCCGTACGCGAGGACACCCCCGGCGACCGCCGGCTCGTCGCGTACGTGGTGCCCTCCGCCGGGGCCCGCCCCGACCCCGGGGAACTCGCCCGGGCCGTCGGCGGGTCCCTGCCCGCCTACATGGTGCCCTCCGCGTTCGTCGTGCTGGACGCGCTGCCGCTGACCGTCAACGGCAAGGTGGACCGCAGGGCCCTGCCCGAGCCCGGACAGCACGCCCCGGCACGCGGGCGCGGTGCCCGCACCGTCCGCGAGGAACTCCTGTGCGGGCTCTTCGCCGACGTGCTCGGCCTGGAGGGGGCGGGAGCGGACGACGACTTCTTCACGCTGGGCGGACACTCGCTGCTCGCCACCCGCCTCGCCGCCCGCGTCCGTACCGCCCTGGGGGTGGAGGTGCAGGTCAAGACCCTCTTCGAGCACCCCACCCCGGCCGCCCTCGCCGCGGTGCTGGAGGGCGCAGGCGAGGGGAGGGCCCCGCTGCGGAGGGCGCCGGTCCGCCCCGACCCGCTGCCGCTGTCCTTCGCCCAGCAGCGCCTGTGGTTCCTCAACCGCTTCGAGGGGCCCAGCGCCACGTACAACGTGCCGCTCGTGCTCCGCCTGGACGGCCCGCTGGACACGGGCGCCCTGGAGACGGCCCTCGCGGACGTCATCGAACGCCATGAGAGCCTGCGCACGGTCTTCCCCGACACCGACGGCGTGGCGCGCCAGGACGTCCTGGCCGCCGACGGGGCCGACCTCGACCTGACCCCCCGCTACACCGAATCCGCCCGCCTGGACGAGGACGTGGCCGCCGAGGTGGCGCACGCGTTCGACGTGAGTGCGGAACCCCCGGTGCGCGTAAGGCTGCTGCGGCTGGGCGCCGAGGCGCACGTCCTGGTGCTGCTGGTCCATCACATCGCCGGAGACGGCTGGTCCCTCGCCCCGCTCGCCCGCGACCTGGGAGAGGCCTACCGGGCCCGCACCGAGGGGGCGGAGCCCGCGTGGACGGAACTCGCCGTCCAGTACGCCGACTACACCCTGTGGCAGCGCGCGCTGCTCGGCGACGAGGACGACCCGGACAGCCCGGCCGCACGGCAGCTGGAGTTCTGGCGCACCGCCCTCGACGGCGCACCCGGGCTGCTCGAACTGCCCTGCGACCTGCCGCGCCCCACCGTCACCGCGCACCGGGGCGACGCCTTCGCCTTCCCCGTCGGCGCGGACACCCACCAGGCCCTCGCGCGGCTGGCCCGGTCCCGTGGGAGCAGTCTCTTCATGGTGCTCCAGGCGGCCCTGGCGGTGCTGCTGTCCCGGCACGGCGCCGGTGAGGACATCCCGCTCGGCACCGCCGTCGCCGGACGGACCGACGAGGCACTCGACGACCTGGTGGGCTTCTTCGTCAACACCCTCGTCCTGCGCACCGATCTGACCGGTGACCCCACCTTCGGTGAGGTGATCGACCGGGTACGCGAGTTCGACCTCGCCGCCTACGCCCACCAGGACGTGCCGTTCGAGCGGCTGGTGGACCGGCTGAGCCCGTCCCGGGCCCAGAACCACCACCCGCTGTTCCAGACCATGCTCGTCCTCCAGAACCAGGCGGACGCCGTGATCGGCCTGCCCGGCCTCACGGTGACGCCGCAGCCCGTACGCACCGGCATCAGCAAGTTCGACCTGACGTTCACCTTCACCGAGACCCACGACGACGCGGGCCGGCCCGCCGGCCTCGACGGCGTCCTGGAGTTCTCCACGGAGCTCTTCCTCCCCGCGACGGCGCGCGCGCTGGCCGCCCGGCTGACCCGGCTGCTCGCCGTACTCGCCGACGGTCCCGGGACACGCGTCCACTCCGTCGACGTCCTGGACCCCGCCGAGCGGCGCGGCCTCCTCGACACCGGGCACGGCCCGTCCCGGCCGGTGGCCGCGCGCACGGCACCCGAGGCGTTCCGCGCGCAGTGCGCCCGGACGCCCGGCGCGGTCGCCGTCCACGCCGGCGGGCACCGGCTCACCTTCCGGGAACTGGACGCGCTGTCGGACGGCCTCGCGCACCGCCTGCGCGAGAGGTCCATCGGCCGCGGCGACCTGGTCGCCCTCGCCCTGGAGGGCACCGCGGACCGGGCCGTCGCGATGCTGGCGGTCGCCAAGGCCGGGGCCGCCTGCCTCCCCCTCGACCTGGAGTACCCCGAGGCGCGGATCGCCTTCGTGCTCGACGACGCCCGCCCGGCCCTGCTCCTGACCCACGACACCGCCCGCGCCGCGCGGTACGCCCCGGCCGTGCCCCTCCTGGCCCCGTCCGCCGCTGGGGACGGTCCCCCCGGGCGTACGGCCCCGCCCCCCGCGGTGGACCCGCGCGACGCGGCGTACGTGATCTACACCTCGGGCTCCACCGGCCGCCCCAAGGGGGTCGTCGTCACCCACGCCTCCCTGACCAACCACATGGCGTGGATGGCCGGCCACCTCGGCCTCACCGACGACGACCGGGTCCTCGCGCGCACCTCGCCCAGCTTCGACGCCTCGGTCTGGGAGACCTGGCTGCCGCTGCTGCACGGCGGGGCCACCTGCCCCGTGCCGTCCGCCGCCAACCACGACCCCGCCGGACTGCTGGCCCTGATGCGCGAGGCGGGCGTGACCATCGCCCAGTTCGTGCCCTCGCACCTGACGGCCGTCCTCGCCGAGACCTCCCCCGGCGACGCGCCCGCCACGCTGCGGGCCGTCCTGTGCGGCGGCGAACCCCTGCCCCGGTCCCTGGCCGAGCGGACCGGCCGGGACTGGCGGGTCCGGGTGCACAACCTGTACGGGCCCACCGAGACGGCCATCGACGCCACCGCCCACCTCCACCTGCCCGGGGGGACGGACGCACCGGAGGGCGGGGTGCCGCTCGGCCGGCCCGTCGACAACACCCGCGCCCTCGTCCTGGACACGGCCCTGAGGCCGGTGCCCCCGGGCGTCACCGGCGAGCTGTACCTCGCGGGCGACGGCCTGGCCCGCGGCTACCTGGGACGCCCCGGTCTGACCGCCGCGCGGTTCGTCGCCGACCCGTACGGGCCCGCGGGAAGCCGCATGTACCGCACCGGCGACCTCGTCCGGCGGGACGCCAAGGGGCTGCTCACCTACGTCTCCCGCGCCGACGACCAGGTCAAGCTGCACGGCTTCCGCATCGAACCCGGCGAGATCGAGGCCGCCCTCACCGCGCTCGACACCGTCGCCGCCGCCTGCGCCCTCGTCCGCGAGGACCGGCCGGGCGAGCGGCGCCTGGTCGCCTACACCGTCCCCGCCGGACCGCCCGCCACCGCGCCGTCCGACGCCGAACTGCGCTCCCGGCTGGCCTCGGCGCTGCCGCCGTACATGGTGCCGGCCGACTTCGTCACCCTGGACGCGCTGCCCCTGCTGCCCAACGGCAAGACCGACCGGCGGGCCCTGCCCGCCCCGGCCCGCCCCGACGCCGACCGGCCGGGCGGCGAGCCGCGCACCGCGCGTGAACGCGTCCTGTGCGAGGTGTTCGCCGCCGTCCTCGGCACCCCCGGGGTCCGTACCGACGACGACTTCTTCGCCCTCGGCGGGGACAGCATCCTCTCCATCCAGCTCGTCAGCCGCGTCCGCAAGGCCGGTCTCACCGTCACCCCGCGCGACGTCTTCGTCCACCGCACCCCCGAGGCCATCGCGGCCGTCGCCACCGCGCCCGGCCGGGACACGGCCCCGCGCACCGGGGAAGGGACCGGCGAGATGCCGGCGACCCCCATCGCCGCCTGGCTGCTGGGCGGGCCCGGCCCCGTCGACGGCTACAACCAGTCCGGGGTGCTGCGCACCCCCGCGGGCGCCGGGGAGGAGACCCTCGTCGCCGCCCTCCAGCTCCTCCTCGACCACCACGACACCCTCCGGCTGCGCGCCACCCGGCCGGCCGGGGGCGACGCCGTCCTCGAAGTGCTGCCCCCCGGCAGCGTGCCGGCCCGTACCCGCTTCACCCGCCTCGATGTGGCGGGACTCGGCCCCGAAGCCCTCCGGGCCGCCCTCACCGAGGCGGGCGAGGCGGCCCGCGGGCGGCTGCGGCCCGGCCGGGGGCACGTCGTCGAAGCCGTCTGGGGCGACGCGGGACCGCACACCCGGGGGCGCCTGCTGCTCGTCGTGCACCACCTGGCCGTCGACGCGGTCTCCTGGCGCATCCTCGCCGAGGACCTGGCGACCGCCTGGCGGGCCGTCACCGGTGACGGCCCGGCGGACACGCTGCCCCCGGCCACCACCTCCTACCGGCAGTGGGCCCGCCTCCTCGCCTCCCAGGCGCGCGAGGCCGCCCGGGAGGCTGAACTCCCGCTCTGGGAGAGCATCCTGAGCACCCCCGACCCGCGGCTGGGCCACCGGCCGCTCGACCCCGGACAGGACACCGCCGGCCGCACCCGCAACCTGGTCACCCGGCTGCCTGCCGCCTGGACGAAGGACCTGCTCACCACCGTCCCCGCCGCCTTCCACGCAGGGGTGGACGACGTCCTGCTCACCGCCCTCGCCCTCGCCGTCCGCACCTGGCGCGAGGAACGCGCCGGTGCCGCCGCCGGGCCCGCCGGCAGCGGGGTCCTCATCGACCTGGAGGGCCACGGCCGCGAGCAGATCGCCGGCCACCTCGACCTCTCCCGTACCGTCGGCTGGTTCACCAGCCTCTACCCGGTGCGCCTCGATCCCGGCCCCGCCGACCCCCGCGACCCGTCACGCCTGGACGCCGCACAGGCCGGACGCGCCCTCAAACGCGTCAAGGAGGACCTGCGGGCCGTCCCCGACCACGGCGTCGGCTACGGAATGCTGTGCCACCTCAACCCCGCGGCCCGCTCCTCGCCGGCCTTCGCCCGCCGGCCCCAGATCGGCTTCAACTACCTGGGCAGGTACGCCTCCTCGCCCGGGGCCGGGGAGGCCGGCGGCGCCGACTGGGAGGTGCTGCTCGACGGCGGCGGCCCGCGCGCCCAGGACCCGGACATGCCCGTCCACCACGTCGTCGACATCAACGCGCACACCGAGGACCTCCCGGACGGTCCGTGCCTGGTGGCCCGCTGGACCTGGCCCGGGGACCTCCTGGAGGAGGCGGACGTGCGGGCCCTGGCCGACACCTTCACCCGGGCCCTGCGGACCGTCGCGGAACTCGCCGGACAGCCCGACGCGGGCGGCTGGACGCCGTCCGACCTCCCTCTGGTCTCGCTCAGCCAGAACCAGATCGACCGACTGCAGAACAAGTGGGGTGGACGCAAGTGACCGACTTCCAGCTGGAGGACGTACTGCCACTGACGCCGTTGCAGGCAGGCATGCTCTTCCACGCGCTGTACGACACCCGCGCCGTGGACGTCTACACCGCGCAGTTCGTCTTCGCCCTCGAAGGCCCCGTCGACGTCCCCGCCCTGCGGGCCGCCGTCGCCGGCCTGCTGCGACGCCACGCCAACCTGCGGGTCGGCTTCCTCCACGAGGGCCTGGACGAGCCCGTGCAGGCCGTCGCCCGGGAGGTGCCCGTACCGCTGGAGGAACGGGACCTGACCGGGGCGGACGGCGGGGGCACGGCGGAGGAGCGCCTCGCCGCGTTCCTCGCCGCCGACCGCACCCGCCGCTTCGACCTCTCCACCCCGCCGCTGATGCGGTTCACCCTGGTGCACACCGCGCCGGAGCGCTGCCGGCTGGTCATGACGAGCCATCACATCCTGCTCGACGGATGGTCGATGCCCCTGCTCGTACGGGAACTGTTCGAGCTGTACGCCTCCCGGGGCGACGACCGCGCCCTGCCGCGCGTCGCCCCGTACCGCGGCTACCTCGCCTGGCTGGCCCGGCAGGACCGCGCCGCGGCCCTGGACACCTGGCGCACCGCCCTCGCCGGGATCGAGGCGCCGACCCTGCTCGCCGGACCGGCCGCCGCCGGCGTGCCGGACCCCGGCGACCTGCCCGCCACCCTCGTCCTCGCACTGGACGGCCCCACCACGGGGCGGCTGCGCGAGACGGCCCGCGCCCACCGGCTCACCCTCAACACCCTGGTCCAGGGCGCCTGGGGGCTCCTGCTCACCCATCTCACCGGGCGCCCCGACGTCGTGTTCGGGACCACGGTGTCCGGCCGCCCGCCGGAGATCCCCGGCGTCGAGACGATGGTCGGCCTGTTCATCAACACCGTGCCGGTCCGGCTGCGCCCGGCCCCCGGCGAAACCCTGGCCGCGCTCCTGACCCGGTTCCAGGAGGAGCAGGGCGAACTCCTCGGCAGCCAGTACGTGGGCCTCACCGAGATACGCGGCGTCACCGGGCTGGACGAACTCTTCGACACCCTCGCCGTGTTCGAGAACTACCCGCTGGACGCCGAGGCCCTGCGCACCGCGCAGCGGTCGCTGCCCGGCATCGCCGTCACCGGGGTCAGCGGCACGGACGCGGCCCACTACCCCCTCACCCTCACCATCGCCCCGGCCGACAGCCTGCGGATCACCTTCGGCTACCGCACGGCCGCCCTCGGCCGCGAGGAGGTGGCCCGTACGGCCGCCCGTATGCGGCGGCTGCTCACGGTCATGGCGGACGGGCTCGACCGCCGCGCCGACGCCGTCCCCCTCCTCCTGGACGGGGAACGCGAGACGCTGCTCACCCAGGGGCGCGGCGCCGGCCTGCCCCGGGGGGCGACGGGGACGAGCGTTCCGGACGCCGTCGCCCGGCAGGCCGCCCGCCACCCGGACGCGGTCGCCGTCTCCGCCCCGGGCACATCATTGACGTACCGTCAGCTCACCGCGCTGTCCGGGGAGCTGGCCCGTGCCCTGACCGGACTGGGCACCGGTCCCGAGGACGGCGTCGGCATCCTCATGGGCCGGGGCGCCGCCCTGGTCACCGCCTCCCTGGCCGCCCTGCGCGCGGGTGCCGCCTATGTGCCCCTCGACCCGCGCTGGCCCGCCGAGCGGCTCGACCGGGTCGCCGAGGTCGCCGCCCCGCGCGCCCTGATCGTCGACGGGACCACCCGCGACCACCCCTGGGTGCGCGGGCTCGGCCCCGGGGTGGCCCTGGTGACTGTTGACGGCGCGGGCGGGCTCCTGCACGGCGGCCCCGCCGCCCCCGGGCCGCTGCGGGACTCCGGGCCGGACTCCCGGCTCGCGTACGTGATGTTCACCTCCGGGTCCACCGGGCTGCCCAAGGGCGTCGGCGTCACCCACGCCGACATCACCGCCCTCGCCGCCGACCGGAGATGGGGCGGCGGCGCGGCCGACGCGGTCCTGATGCACTCGGCGTACGTTTTCGACGCCTCCACCTTCGAGATCTGGGCGCCCCTCCTCAACGGCGGGCGGATCGTCGTGGCCCCCGACGGCCCCCTCCAGCCCGGTGTGCTCCGGGACCTCGCCGCCCGGGAGGGGGTGACGGCGGCGTTCCTGACGACGGCCCTGCTCGACGTCGTCGCCGAGACCGACCCCGGGGCCCTCGGCCTGCTGCGCCTGGTCGCCTCGGGCGGCGAGGCGGCCGCCCCCGGCGTCCTGCAGCGCCTCGCGGCCGCCCACCCCGGCACCGCGGTCCTGCACGTCTACGGACCCACCGAGGCCACCACCTTCGCCACCGCCCACCGCGTCCGCCCCGACGGGGAGACCGGCGGCGCGGCCCCGATCGGACGGCCGCTCGACGGCATGCGCGCCTACGTCCTGGACGCGGCGATGCGGCTCGTCCCGCCCGGCGCCGAGGGCGAGCTGTACGTCGCGGGCGCCGGGGTCGCGCGCGGCTACCTCGGGCGCCCCGGCCTCACCGCCACCCGGTTCGTCGCCGACCCGTTCGCCGGCGCCGGGGCACGCATGTACCGCACCGGCGACCTCGTACGGCGGTGCGCCGACGGCTCCCTGAGCTACGTGGCGCGGGCCGACCAGCAGATCAAACTGCGCGGCCACCGCATCGAACCCGCGGAGATCGAGGCGGTGCTGCGCACCGACCCGTCGGTACGCGCCGCCTGCGTCCTGGTCCGCGAGGACCTCCCCGGCGACCGCACCCTCACCGCCTACGTCGTCCCGGAGCCCGGGCACACCCCCGACCCCGGCCGGCTCGCCGCACACGTCGGCCGCCACCTGCCCGCCTACATGGTGCCGGCCGTCGTCCAGGGGCTGGACGCCCTGCCGCTGACCCCCAACGGCAAACTGGACCGGGCGGCGCTGCCGGCGCCCCCCGCCCCGTCCGCCGCCGGGGGCAGGCCGCCGCGCGGCGGCCTGGAGGAGATCCTCGCCGGACTGTTCGCCGACGTCCTCGGCGTGGCCCGCGTCGGCGCCGACGACGACTTCTTCGCCCTGGGCGGCCACTCCCTGCTCGCCACCCGCCTGGTGGGCCGCGTCCGCGCCGCCCTGGGCACCGGGACCGAGATCCGCACCCTCTTCGAGAACCCCACCGTCGCCGCGCTCGCCACGGCCCTGCGGGGCGCGGACCGCTCCGACCGGCCCGCCCTCGTACCGCAGGAGCGCCCCGGCGTGCTCCCGCTGTCCTACGCCCAGCAGCGGCTGTGGTTCCTGCACCGGCTCGAAGGGCCCTCCGCCACGTACAACATCCCCTTCGCCGTGCGCGTCGGCGGCCCCCTCGACACGGACGCCCTGCGCCGGGCCCTCGGCGACACCGTCGCCCGGCACGCCGCCCTGCGCACCGTCTTCCCCGAGCACGGCGGCGGACCGCGCCAGCACATCACCGCCCCGGACGACGTCCGCCTCCCGTTCGCCCTGGAAGCCGTCGACGCGGACAAGCTGGCCGACCGGATCAGGGCCGCCGCCGCCGAACCCATCGACATCGAGCACCGCCTCCCGCTCCAGGCGACCCTGCTGCGCCTCGCCGCCGACGCCCACGTCCTGGTCCTGGTGGTCCACCACATCGCCGCCGACGGCTCGTCCCTGGCCCCCCTCGTCCGCGACCTGGGCACCGCCTACCGGGCCCGCGCCCGCGGCGCCGCCCCCGCCTGGACCGCGCTCCCGGTCGACTACGCCGACCACACCCTCTGGCAGCGCCGCCTGCTGGGCGACGCCCAGGACCCGGAGAGCCTCGCGGCGCGCCAGCTCGACCACTGGCGCCAGGCGCTGAGCGGCCTGCCGGAGCTGGTCGAACTGCCCTGGGACAGGCCGCGCCCGGCCCTGCCCCGGCACACCGGGGCCGCCCACGGCTTCACCGTCGGCCGCGCCACCGCCCGGCGGATCGCCGAACTCGCCCGCGCCGGCGGATGCAGCGTCTTCATGGTGCTCCAGGCGGCCCTGGCGACCGTGCTCTCCCGGCACGGGGCGGGCGACGACATCCCGCTGGGCACGGCCGTCGCCGGACGGACCGACGAGGCGGCCTCGGAGCTCGTCGGCTTCTTCGTGAACACACTCGTCCTGCGCACCGACCTGACGGGCGACCCCACCTTCCTCGAACTGCTGGAAAGAGTCCGGGAGTTCGACCTCTCGGCCTATGCGAACCAGGACATCCCCTTCGAGCGCCTGGTGGAACTGCTCAACCCCGCGCGCTCGCAGAACCACCACCCGCTCTTCCAGACCATGCTCGTCCTCCAGAACCACGCCCCCGCCGCCGGCCTCGACCTGCCCGGCCTCACCGCCGAGGGCCTGCCCGTCGGCCTCGGGGTCAGCAAGTTCGACCTCTCCTTCGCCCTCACCGAGACGTACGACGCCGACGGGACGCCCGGCGCCATGCGGGGCACCGTCGACTACGCGACGGAACTCTTCGACGCGGAGACCGTCCGCGCCCTCACCGAACGGTTCGTCCTGCTGCTCGAAGCCGTCACCGCCGACCCCGGCCGCCCGCTGAGCACCTACGACGTCCTCACCGCCGCCGAACGGGCCCGCCTCACCGCCTGGGGGACCGGGCCCGTCGAGGACCTGCCCGCCTCCACGGTCCCCGCCCTCTTCGAGCGGTGGGTCCGGCGCACCCCCGGCGCCCCCGCGGTCCGCGACGCCCGCACCGCGCTCACCTACGGCGAACTCGACGCACGGGCCGAGGCCCTCGCCCGCCTGCTCACCGCCCGGGGCATCGGCCCCGAGGACCGGGTGGCGGTGGCCCTGCCCCGCACCCACGACCTGGTCGTGGCGCTCCTGGGCGTCCTCAAGGCCGGGGCCGCCTATGTGCCGCTCGACCCGGACTACCCGGCCCCGCGGCTGACCCACATGCTCGACGACGCCCGGCCCCGGCTGCTCCTGACCACAGCCGCCGTCCACCGCCGGCTCCCCGCCTCCCCGGTGCCGCACCTGTACACGGAGGACCCCGCCACCCGGACCCCGGCACCAGCGGCCCCCCGCACCGGGGCCGCACCGCACCCGGACCACCCGGCGTACGTCATCTACACCTCCGGCTCCACCGGCCGGCCCAAGGGGGTCGTGGTCACCCACCGGGGCGCCGGGGCCATGGCCAGGACCCAGAGCGAGCGGCTGGCGCTCACCCCGGACAGCCGGGTCCTGCACATGGCGTCGGTCAGCTTCGACGCGGCGTTCTGGGAGCTGTGCATGGCACTGCTCTCCGGCGCCTGCCTGGAGATCGACGAACGCGACGCCCTGCTGCCCGGCCCCGCCCTCGCCGCCCTGGTCCGCGAGCGGGGCGTCACCCACCTCACCCTGCCGCCCGCGGCCCTCGCCGTGATGCCGCCCGGCTCGCTGCCCGCCGGGACGGTGATGGTCCTCGCCGGCGAGGCGTGCCCGCCCGCCCTGGCGCGCGCCTGGGCGGGGGACCGGTACCTCGTCAACGCCTACGGCCCCACCGAGACCACCGTCTGCGCCACCATGAGCGCCTTCCAGCACGCGGACGGACCGCTCGCCCCCGGCCGGACCGTGCCCATCGGCGTTCCCGTCAACGGCACCCGCGTCCACGTCCTGGACGACCGGCTGGTCCCCGTACCGCCCGGTGTCACCGGCGAACTGTACGTCGCCGGGCAGGGCGTGGCCCGCGGGTACCACGGCAGGGCCGGCCTGACCGCGTCCCGGTTCGTGGCCGACCCGTTCGACCGCTCGGGGGGCCGGATGTACCGCACCGGCGACCTGGTGCGCTGGACGGCCGGCGGGGAGCTCGTCTACGTCTCCCGCGCCGACGACCAGGTCAAGCTCCGCGGGTTCCGTATCGAACCCGGTGAGATCGAAGCCGCGCTGACCGCCCTGCCCGGGGTCGCCGCGGCCTGCGTCACCGTCCGGGAGGACCGGCCCGGCGACCGGCGCCTGGTCGCGTACACCGTGGCCGCGGACGGGGCACCGGGCCCCGGCGAGGCGGAGATCCGCGCCCACCTCGCCGCCACCCTCCCCGGGCACATGGTCCCCGCCGCCCACGTACGGCTCGGCGCCCTGCCGCTGACCCCCAACGGCAAGACCGACCGCCGCGCCCTGCCTGCCCCCGGCCACACCCCGCCGGCCGGGGGGCGCGGGCCGCGCACCGCACGCGAACGGGACCTCTGCGAGGTGTTCGCGCGGACGCTCGGCGTGCCCGAGGTCGGTGTCACGGACGACTTCTTCGCCCTGGGCGGCCACTCGCTGCTCGCCGTGACCCTGGCCCGGAACATCGAGGAGCGGTGCGGCCGGCGCCCTTCCCTGCGGGCCCTGTTCGCGGCCCCCACCGTCGAGGGCGTCGACCGGCTGCTGGGGGGCCCGGCGGGGGACGGGACCGGCACGGAGGCCACCGTGCCGGATGCCACCGTGGTGGACCTCGCCGCCGAGGTCCGGCTGGCCGAGGACATCACGGGCGCGGGCCGGGCCGTCCCGGGACCCGCCGGGGCCCGCGGCCCCTCCCGCCCCTTCGCCCGGCCCCTGCTGACCGGCGCCTCCGGCTTCCTCGGCGCCTTCCTCCTGCGCGACCTCCTGGAGGCCACCGGCGGCCCGGTCGACTGCCTGGTACGCGCCGACGGCGAACAGCACGCGGCACACCGGCTGCGGGCCAACCTGGAGCGCTACGGGCTGTGGCGCCCCCGGTACGCGGACCTGATCCACCCCGTCCCCGGGGACCTCACCGCCCCCGGACTCGGCCTGTCACCGCGGGACCGCAAGGCTCTGGTACGCCGCCTCGGACCGGTGCTGCACAACGGCGCCCGCGTCAACTTCGCCGCCGGGTACGGAGACCTGCGCGCCCCCAACGTGGCCGGCACCGAGGAACTGCTGCGCCTGCTCGCGGACTCCTCCTCACCCGGGATGCACCACATCTCGACCACCAGCGTCTACGCACCGGTGCACGACCCCGACGCCGCGGCCGTCACGGAGACCACCCCGACGGGACCGGCGTCCGGCCTCCCCGACGGATACGCCCGGAGCAAATGGGTCGCCGAACAGCTCGTCGGCCTGGCCCGCGAACGCGGCCTGCCGGTGACCGTCCACCGGCCCGGCCGCATCAGCGGCGACACCGCCACCGGCGCGTGCCAGGACCTCGACCTGCTGTGGCGGCTCGTCAAGGGGTGCCTCCAGGCGGGGGCGGTCCCGGACCTGCCGTACGGGTCCACCGACTGGGTGCCGGTGGACTACGTCAGCGCGGCGGTGGTGGCACTCGCCCTGTCCGGCCCGTCCGGCGCACAGGCGTACCACTTCACCGATCCGGACGCGCCGGGCCTGGACCGCGTCTTCGCGGCGGCCGCCCGCCTCGGCCACGAGGTGCGCACCGTCCCCGCCGGGGAATGGCGGCGCCGCGTCGCGGAGCGGCCCGACAACGCGGCGCAGCTGTTCCTCGGCGCCGACGGACCCGCCCACCCGGACGCGGCGGCGGCCCACCGCCGTTTCGACTCCAGCCGGACGGCCGGGGAGGCGGCGGCCCTGGGGGTCCGCCGGATCCCCCTGACCGACGAGGTCCTGGACCGTTACCTGACGTACTTCCAGGGCACGGGCTTCCTGCCGGCCCCGGGGGTGTCCGCCGTGCGGTGACCGGGCCCCTCGGGAGGGGTCCCGGCCACCGCGCCGGGACCCCTTCAGTCCCCGATGAAGAGCAGGTAGCCCGACCGGCGGATCGCGTGGTGCGCCTCCTCGATGACGCGCCGCACCACGGGCCTTCGCTCCTCCTCCGGCAGCGCTTCGAGTTCGGCGACGAACCGTTCCAGCTGGGGGGTGTTGAACATCGTCAGGTCGTACGGCGAGACGCCGCGCCGGAGACTGTCCTCCGGCGCCCGCGCGCACAGCCCGCGGAACCAGTCGTCCGCGTCGTCGTCGAACTGCTCCACGACGTCCCGGCCACGGTTCAGCCTGCGGATTCCCAGCCCCATCCGGGCTCTCCTCTCCTGTCGGATCCCATGTCGCCCACGTCAGACGACCGGAACGATCGGGAACATCGTCACCAGGTCCCCGTGCACGCTCACCACGATGGTGAGGCAGTGGGTCTCCCTCTCCCCGGAGTTCCGGGAAGACGTGCCGAACTTCTTCTTGGGATCCAGGCAGACGTCCTTCTCACGGTAGGAGGCACCGCCGTTCGCCTGCTTCCAGCCCCCCTGGTCCACCATCGCCCGGTAGAAGATGTCCTTCATGTCCGCCAGGGTGAGGTCCGAGTTGAACATCCCCTTGCTGTCGCCGAAGAACGCGCCGCCCTCGAAGTGGTGATCCCGCAGGTTCCTCAGCGCCAGCGTGTCCAGGGCGACGTCGATGCCGTGCTCGGGGAGGTTCTGGCCGGTGGGGATGAACTCGCAGTCGTCCCATCCGTCCCATCCGCTCCATCCGTCGAAGCCGCCTCCCGACGAGGACACGGACGCGGACGAGAACAGTGCCCGCGGAGCGGACGTCTTCCCGGCCGGGGCGTCACAGAAGACGGCCTGCACCCGGTCGATGATCTTCTCGGCCTTCTTGACCAGATTCTTCGCGGCGGCCGACTTGTCGAGGAAGCTGTTGATGCCGGCGATGGCCTTCGCGATCCTCGGCAGCTTGCTGGCGATCTTGAGCGCCTTGACCGGGCCGAGGTTCTGGATGAGGGCCCACAGACAGGTCGCGATGTCCGGATCGTCGATGCAGGCCATGATGTCCTCGGCCAGGATCTCGACGAGGATCTCGGCGCCGTTCTCCATCAGGTAGTCGAGGAGGTCCTTCGCCATGAGCGCACGGGCCGCCTCGTACTCCTCGGGTGTGATGCCGGCCGCTTCGAGGGCCTCCCGCTGAGCGTCCTCCAGGGTGGGGGGCGACGGGCTGTCGGTCTTCTCCCTGGCGGCCTCCTCACGGGCCTCACGCTCGAACTGCCGCTGGTACTCCTCGGCCCTCTTCGCCGCCTCGTCGGCCGCACGGGCGTGTTCCGCCGCGTTCGCGGCCGCGGTCTCCGCGGACTTGGCGTGTGCCTCGGCCGAAGCGGCGAGTTCGGCGGCTCCGGCCGCGTCCTTCTCCGCCCGCGTCGCCGCGCCACTGGCCGCCGCGGCCTCGTTCTCCGCCCAGGTGGCGGCGCTGCCTGCCGCCGCCGCCTGGTTGTCCGCCTCGGTGGCCGCGCCCCGGGCGCGTTCCGCCGCGGCCTCGGCCTCCGTGGCCGCCGTACGCGCGGCCACCGCGTCGGCGGCCGCGGCCGTCGCGGCCTCGCGGGCCAGCTTCGCGTCGGCCTGCGCCTGCGCGTCGGCCTCGTCGGCCCGGGCGGCGGAGGCCCGCGCCAGCGCGCCGTCCTCCGCGGCCTGCGCCGCCGACTTCATGGCCTCCGCCGTCGAACGCGCCGCGTCCGCCGAGGAGCGGGCGGCGGCTGCGGCGGCCCGGTACGCGGGAGCGACCTGGGCGTTCGCCCGCTCGGCCGCGGCCTCGGCGGCCTCGGCCGCCGCCACCGCCTCGGCCGCCTTGGCCTCCGCGGAGGCCACCTGCTCCGCGCCCGTCTCCAGGGCGGCCCGAGCCACCGCCGCGGCGAAGTCGGCGGTCACGTCCTCCCCGGTGAAGGGAGCGGTGAGCACGATCGCGGTGTCGGCCGGAGCGGCGATCCCCGCCGCCGCCGTACGCGCGGACGCGGCGGCCCGCAACGCGATGGCGGACTGGACCCGGGCCGTCGCGGCCTCACTGACGGCGCCGTCGGCCTCCGACCGGGTGCGGTGGGCGGCCTGCAGCGACTGGTTGGCGTGCAGCGCCGCGAGCCCCGCCAGCCGGGCCGCCTCGTGGGCGGCGATACCGGCCCGGGCCTCCTGCGCGGTGGCCTCCTGCGCCTTGGCGTTCGCCCGCTGGGCGGCGGCACGGGTGGCGGCCGCCTCGGCCTCGGCCCTGCCCGCGGCGGCGTCCGCGGCGAACGCGGCGGCTTCGGCCTTGGACGCGGCGGCGTCGGCCTGCAAGGCGTGCGCCGTTGCCTCGGCCGCGGCCGCACGGGCCCGGGCGGCGGCCCCGGCCGCCTCGATGGCCGCGGCCCGCGAACGGGTGGCCGCCTCACCGGCCGCGTCGGCGGCGGCGCGGGCCGTGGCGGCGGCCCTCCCGGCCGCGTCGGCCGCCGCGCGCGCCTCGTCCGCGGCGGCCTGCGCGGCAGCCGCTTCCGTGGTGCCCCGGACCGAGGCGGCCAGCGCTGCCGTCGCCTGGGCCCGGGCCTCCTCCGACTGGTGCAGGCGTTCCGCCTCCTCCGCCTTCCTCCGCGCCTCGGAGGCCGTCCTCTCCTCACCCCGCGCCCGGTCGTCCGCCGCGGCGGCGAGCCCCTCCTGGGTCGCGGCCACACCGCGCAGCTCGGCCGTGACGGCCGCCGCCGCGTCGGCCTCGGCACGCTTCTGCGCGGCCACGAGCGCTTCGGCGTCCGCACGCGCACGGGCCTGCGTCGCCACGTCCCGTTCCTGCTCGGCACGCAGGCTCGCGGCCTCGGCCAGATCGCGTTCCTGTTCGGCGACCACCCGCTGCTCCGCGGCGACCTTCGCCTGGTGCTGGGCCTCCAGCCGGGCGTTCCTGGTCTTCAGCGCGTGCTCCCAGGCCTCCTTCTCGGCCTGCTCCGTCTCGATCCGCGCCTGCCGGCCCTTCGAGGCGGCGTCCGCGGCCACCGCGGCCTGCTTCGCGGCGGCACCGGCGAGCAGTGCGGCCGCTTCGGCGTGCGCCTCCGCGTTCGCCCTCCACGCGACCGCCTGCTGTTCGTGCAGCTCGGCCTGGTTCTGGGCATCGAGGCCGGCGGCTGCGGCGGCGCTCGCGTCCACCGCGTGCTGCGCCGTCCGCGCGGCCCCGGCCGCGGCCTCCACGGCCGCCGCGCCACCCGCCGCGACCTGCGCCCACTGGACGCCGTGGAGGAGCCCGGTCTCCACCAGCACGTCGGCCTGGGCCTTCGCCTGCCTCGCGGCCACATCGGCCTGGTCGGCGGCCGACCGCGCGTTCGCGACCTGCCGCGCGACCTCGGCCTTGACGGCGGTGTAGTCGGAGGCCCGCTTCCCGGCCCGGTCCGCGGCGAGCATCCGGTCGGCCTCACGCGCCGCCGCCGCCGCGGCGTTCATCGCGTTGGAGGCGTTCTTCAGCGCCTTCGCGGCGTCCCCGTGCGCGGCGATCAGCTTGGTACGCGCCTCGGCGGCGCGAGCCGTCTTCCCGGCCAGTTCCCGCAGCCGCTCCGCCGCCTCCAGCGCTTCCTGCTGGGCCGCCTCGTGCGCGGCCTGGTCCTCGGCGTCCTTCTGGGCGGCGATCAGGTAGCCCTTGTTCAGGAACTCGGCGATCACCTTGTCGTCGTCCGTGTCCAGCGCCGCCTGCGCGGCTCTGCGCACCTCGGGCCCGCCCACCGTGACGAGCATCTCGACCCGCCGGCGGTTCTCCGCCGCCCGCTCACGCTCGTTCTGCTCGGCCGCCTCGTCCCGCTGGCGGGCGAGGTCGGCGCCGAACGCCAGGAAGTCGGCCCGGTCCCGGGCCGTGCCCTGGAGGACCCGCTCGACCTCGGCGTTGAAGTACGGGCCTCCCGTGCCCCGCAACGCCTCGATCTCCTGGCGGTTGGCGGCGTCCGCGGCGTCCCGCTTGTCCTGCGCGCGCTGCCGGGCCTCGGCCTCGCCGTGTTCCAGGAAGTCCCGGATCGCGTTCGGGTCCGTGCTCTCCAGCGCCGCTCTGGCCGCCTCGCGGACCTCTTCCTCCTCGTCGAACTCCGCGAAGTCCTCCACCAGCCGCCGGTCCATGTCCGAGCTGAGCACGGACAGTTCGGTCCCGGGAGGCGGCGGGGCCGCGGGGGAGGAGGAACGCAGTGCGGACAGCACATCGGCCACGGTGGCGGCCCGCGGCGACGGCGGCTCCGCCGCGGCCTGCCCGGCCATACCCCCCAGCAGCACCACGGCCATCGCCACGGACACCATCCGCCGGGCTCTGCCCGGCAGGGCTCCGGGTCTGCCTCTCGCCGTGTCCGCTCGCCCTGTTCGGCCCAGCATGGGGAATCCTCTCGTTCGTGGAAGAGTGACGCCCCTGCCTCCGGCCGGGGACAGGGGCGGTCGGACGGTGGGCGCACCCGGCTGTGCCGCCCGCGCGGCCCCTGGCGCCGGATGCCACGCGCCCCGCCCCTGTGCGGGGCGGGGCGGTGTTTCCGCGAGGTCCGCTCAGGGGGCGAGCGGAGGGGAGATCTTCCAGGTGGCGGCCAGGTTGCCCTCCGCGGTCCCGTAGTTCTGGGCCGCGTAGAGGTCTCCGTCGATGTGGCGCAGCGAGCGCTGCACCGTGCCCGTGCCCCAGACGAAGGACGTGCCCGAACCGGACTGCCCCTTGACGGCGCACCAGGTGGCGTTCTGCTTGAACGCCGCGCTCCGGTCGTCGGGCGCCATGCGCACCCGGAGGCCGGGGTCGTCGCCCTTCAGGTAGTAACCCGGCTTGCGGGCCGACTCGAAGGAGTAGCAGCCGGGCTTGCTGGCGAGCGCGGGAACGACGACCCAGGTGGCGTCCTCGCGGTCGGCCGGCTTGGAGGAGGCGCTCACCGGGCCGATGAAGCCCAGGCCGCCGTCCACGCCGGACTGGCGCGCGTACCAGCCCGACAGCGCGGCGTCGTTCATCTGGATGGACTGGCGCCGCGCCCGGTACAGGTTGTCCTCCTTGAGGAACTCGGCGACGGCCTCGTCGGTGCCCGCCAGCGCCTTCCTCGCGGCCGCCACCAGGTTGGGGTTCACCCCGCCGTTCTCGGCGGCGGCCTGGATCTGGAGGGCCAGCTTGCGGTTGGCCTCGGCTATCTTCTGGCGGCGGGCCTCGTCGTCACGCTTGTACGCCTCCTCGGCACCGGTGTGGATGTACGCCTTCCACACCGCCGGGTCGGAGCTGAGGACCGCGCGCTGCCCCTCGGCGTAGAGCTCGCTGCCGGCCAGGTCCGCGGGGGCGAGCCGGAGCAGCTCCCGGATGAAGTTGTCGTCACCGAGGGCGAGCATGGCCTCGGACGGGGCGAGACGGAACAGCGCGGCGGCGTTCGTACGGGCGGCGAGTTCCCTGCGCCGCTCGGCCTCCAGGCGGTCCTGCTCGGCGAGTTCCTCCAGTTCCCGGAGCACGTCGCGCTTGTGGGCCTCGCGCGCGCCGTTGATGATGAACTCCTGCCAGTCGGCGGGCTCGCCGAGCAGTGCCTGGAGAGCCGCCGACCGCACCTCGGGTCCGGAGGCGGAGTGCTTGGCGACCGCGCGGATGAAGTTGTCGTCGGTGAGCGCCAGCAGTTCCGGGGTGCTGGGGATGCCGATCGCCAGCAGTGCCTGGGACTTGGCCAGCCTGGCCGCCCGTTCGGCCTCGGCCTTGTCCCGCTCCCGCTGCTGGTCGAGCCGGTACGCCTCGTGGATGCCGGTGACGATGTACCGCACGTGGTCGGCGGCGGCGGTGCTGCTCAGCGCCTCCTCGGCGGCCGTGCGCACCGAGTCGAAGAGTTCGCCCCCGTCCCTGGCCTTCTGCCACAGCGCGTGGATGAAGTCGTAGTCGCTGAGCAGGAGTACGTCCGCGGTCGGGTCGAGGCGGACGACCGCCGCGGCGTCGACCCTCTGGAGGTCGGTCGTGCCGATGCCGGCCGCCTGGACCACCGTGCCGGCGGGCTGGGCCGAGGCGGTGCTCAGTCCGACCGTGCCGGCGACGGTCGCCAGCGCGGTGACGGTGACGATGCCACGGGTGAGTCTCATCCGTGTACGCCGAGGGGCGATGTGACTGGTGTTCATGATGGTTCGGTAACTCCTCTGTCCCCGCCGGGGGGCGGGTTCGACGGGATGGCGGCGGGGCGGCGCGCGGGCGGTGGCGCCATGGGGGCGCACCGGTGCCCGGGACATGCGTGCGGGCCGGAACGCGTGCACCGTGCGGGCGGCGGCCCGGCGGCGCGGCTCAGATGAAGAGCAGCTTCCACTCCTGGCTGGGCAGGTCGTCGAAGCAGTCCATGACGTAGGCGACCGGCTCCTCCCCCGCGGGGGTCCCGCCCATGGACAGGCACTCGTCGGGTGCGTCGTCCGGACGCAGCGTCAGCCGGTTCGGCTCGGCCTCGTCCTCGATGAACGACATCGACCACTGCTGGTCCGAGGAACCGTTGCACCAGCGCTGCACCACGCCGGCGGTGCCGGTGGGGGAGTAGGTGACGCAGCGGCCGCTGTGCTTCGCCACGATCTCCCAGCCGGAGGCGGCGTCCCGCAGGCCGAAGATCTGGTTCTCCGCGCTGCTGTCGCAGTCCGCCTCGACCACGTGCGCCCCGTTGGCCAGGCTTCCGTTCGCGACCGAGAGGCACTTGCTCTTGTACTTGACCTGCAACTGGACCGTCATGAGGATCTCGGACGACGCGTGCTGATCGGCGTGGACGGGGGCCGCGCCGCCGATGAGCGCGGCGAGGCCGACGCCTGTGGCGAGGGCGGCTCTGAGGGTGCCGGACATCATGAACTCCAGGTCGTCTCGTGGAACGGGGAAGGGAGCGGGCCGGCAGCGGGACGGTGAGGGCCACCGTCCCCGGAGCGGGCGCGCGGAGGTGTCGGCCGGACGCGGGGAAGACGTGTCCGGGAAACCGCTGGACCGGGCGGCCGGGCACGGCGGCCGTGCGGCCGGGTGAGGCGGGTGCGCCGCCGTCCGTACGGCGGTCTCAGGCGACGGCCGTGTCCGGGGGGACCGGAGCGTCCTTCGGCGGGCGTGCGGCCGGCCCGGCGGCGGCCGGGACCGACGCGAAGGCCGTACATCCGAAGTGGCGAACCACGATTTCCCCCATGTCGTACATGTAGTACAGATAAGGTCTCGTGGTCTGCGTGGACCGTCGGAGCTGTCTCGCCCCGTCCGCCCCCTCCACGGCACCGACAGATCAAGTCGATCATGTGAAGAGCCTGTGGCATAGGCGGAAGTCAGCCACCCGGCACATGGGTTCGAGCCATGCGTGAGCCGGTCGCGTGGGCTGAGGGGCCCGGCCCGCGAGCGGACGCCCGCCGGCCCTCCCCGGACCGGCACGTACCCTTTCGGGATGACTCAGCCCCTTGTGCCCGATGAGCGGCGGCCCGCGAACGGCGGGCCGAAAGCAGCCGCCCGTAACCGGACAGCTCTGATCGCCGCCGCACGGGAGATCTACGCGGCGTACGGGCTGGACGCCCCGCTCTCCGCGATCGCGCGCCGGGCCGGGGTCGGGCAGGGGGTGCTGTACCGGCACTTCCCCGACCGG
The DNA here is from genome assembly GCF_008704555.1 of Streptomyces nitrosporeus. Lineage (NCBI taxonomy): Bacteria > Bacillati > Actinomycetota > Actinomycetes > Kitasatosporales > Streptomycetaceae > Streptomyces > Streptomyces nitrosporeus. Next base: position 1,627,130 of record NZ_CP023702.1, on the reverse strand, counting down.
GCGGCCCTGGCGGGCGCGGTGCTGGACGAGAACGTCCGGCAGATCGAACAGGCGGCCGCGGCCCGGGACGCGCTCTTCACGGACGTCCTCGGCGTGCTGACCTGGCACGTGACGGAGTCGGCGGCCTTCCTGGGTCTGCTGCACGCGGGCGGGGCCGTCGGCCGCTCCGAGGCGCTCGTGTACGCCCTGGGCCTGTCGGAGCGGGTCGAGCGTGCCCTGCGGGACCTCCTCCCGAAGGGGCATCGGCTGGGCGCGGGGAACGACCTCATGCTCGCCGTCGCCATGGTCTCCGGTGCCGTCGCCGGCCCCACCCGCGAGGACCGGGAGCGCCGGGCGCTGGATGCCTGGCGGCTGCTCGGTGTCGAGGTGGGACCGGTACGGCCCTTCGGCGGATGAGTGCGGGGAGGCGGGGCCGGGCTCAGCCCTCCGTCGGACTGCCGGATGAGGCGGGCCGGGCTCAGCCTCCGTTGGACTGCCGGATGCCCTGTGCCAGTGCCTCGAAGGTGTACAGGTAGCCGCCCGCGGGTCCGCTGACGGTCATGTACGCCTTGGTGCCGCCGGGGGTGATCGCGATGTTCGTCGCCGATTCGAGCCCCTCGGCGCGGCCGGGGATCTCGACGGTCGCCAGGCGCTCACCGTGCGGGCTGTACACGGCCATCGCGGGCCGGCCGTGGAGCCCCTGGTAGAGGTTGCCGTCCGCGTCCACGGCGATCGAGTCGGTCTGGGCGATCCCGCCGTCGACCCGGATCGCGGTGTGCCGGGACGTCACCCGGCCCTCCGCGTCGAGGCCCAGGTAGGAGATCCGGTTCTCGGTGAGTTCGCTGAACCACAGCCCCCGGTAGTCCGCGTCGAAGGAGATGCCGTTGGTCGCGGCCAGATCGTCGGCCAGCACCGTGGCCTCCTCGCCGTCACGCCCGACGCGCACCACGCGGCCCCGCGCCTTCCCTTCGGACAGGCCGCGCGAATCGCTGACGTACAGGTTCCCCTCCCCGTCGAAGGCGAGGTCGTCCGGGTTCATCTGCGCCCCGTCGACCTCGCCGGAGAAGAAGACCCGCGGATCGCCGCCGTCCGGTGCCAGGCTCACGATCTCGCCGTGGGCGTAGTCGGTCAGGTAGAGCCGTCCGTCGTACGGGCTGAACTGCGCCGAGGTGTAGGCGCCCCGCCCGTCCGTGTGGACCGCGCGTGCCGTCTTCCTCGCCACGTCGACGCGCATCACCTTCGGCTTGCCCGCGGGCGCGGTGACGTCCACCAGGAGCAGCCTGCCGTCCTCGTCGAACACCGGGCCCTCCAGCAGGGTCATCCCGGTCTCCTCGTGCACCTTCGTCACCTGCATCAGTTCGTGGGCGCGGATGGTCCGGTCCGCGCCGGAGGCGGTGCTCCGGTCGCCTGCGGGGCCGGCCGTCTGCGTACCGCATCCGGTGAGGGCCAGGGCGCCGAGGGCGGTGAGCGTGGCAAGGGGCCGGATCGGAAGTCGTCGCATGGGGGTCTCACTCTTCCTGTCTGCTCGTCCACGGAGTTAACCGGACAGCGCTGTCCGGTAGTTGTTACGGTAGTGGACGGCCGCCCGTTCCGGGGTGGCCGCCGATCGACAAGGCAGGAGCGAGACCCCCCACATGACGGCCAGTCAAGAACCGCTTCCCGACGAGATCGCCGCGCTGAGGGAGCGCTACCGCCACGAACGCGAGCGACGCGTACGGCCCGACGGGGCACGCCAGTACCTCGGTACGGAAGCCGGGTTCGGCTACTACGCCGCAGACCCGTACACACCGGAGACGGGCGCACGCGCGCCGGTGCGCGACACCGTCGACGTCGCCGTGATCGGCGGCGGGTTCGGTGGCATCCTCGCCGGGGCGCGTATGCGGCAGCAGGGCGTGGAACGCGTCCGGATCGTCGAGAAGGGCGGCGACTTCGGCGGCACCTGGTACTGGAACCGCTACCCGGGTGTCCACTGCGACATCGAGTCGCACGTCTATCTGCCGATGCTCGACGAGACCGGGTACGTGCCGGAGTGGAAGTACGCCCCCGGCGACGAGATCCGCCGCCACGCGGTCCGCGTGGCAAGGAAGTTCGACCTCTACCCGGACGCGCTCTTCTCCACCGCCGTCACTTCGCTCACCTGGGACGACGCGACCGGGACGTGGATCGTGGCCACCGACCGCGGCGACACCTTCCACGCCACCTACGTCGTCACCGCCACCGGGACCCTCTCCGAACCGAAGCTGCCCGGCCTCCCCGGGATCGAGACCTTCCGGGGCCACACCTTCCACACCTCGCGCTGGGACTACGCCTACACCGGCGGCACCCCGGACGGCGGGCTGACCGGCCTCGCCGGGAAGCGCGTGGGCATCGTCGGAACCGGTGCCACCGGGGTCCAGGTCATCCCGGCACTCGCCGAGGACGCCGGACACGTCTACGTCTTCCAGCGCACCCCCTCCAGCGTGGACGTGCGCGCCAACCGCCGTACCACCGCCGAGGACGTCGGCGCCGGCGGCGACGGGTGGGCGCGGGCACGCCGCGAGAACTTCCTCCGCATCGTCTCCGGCGAGGGCGCGGACCAGGACCTCGTGGCGGACGGCTGGACCGCGTCGGCCGCTCTGCTGGAGAAGCTCCTGCCGAGCTTCAGCCGCCCGGAGCGCGGGCCGGACTTCGAGGCCGCCTACGAGGCGGCCGACGCCGCGAAGATGAACGAACTCCGCGCCCGTGTCCAGGAGACCGTGACGGACCCGGACACCGCGGGCAGACTCCAGCCCTGGTACCGGTACGCCTGCAAGCGCCCCACCTTCTCCGACCTGTACTACCCGGCGTTCAACCGCGACAACGTCACCCTCGTGGACACCGCGGACACCCACGGGATCGAGCGCGTCACCGAACACGGCGTCGTCGTCGGCACCGCCGCCTACGAACTCGACTGCCTGATCTTCGCCACGGGCTTCTCCGTCGGGGTCTCCGGCATCTCCTCCGGCAGGCTGCCCGTCCACGGCCGGGGCGGCGCCCAGCTGCTGCACACCTGGGCCCGGACGGGCCCCCGTACACTGCACGGCTTCACCAGCAACGGCTTCCCGAACCTGATCCACCTGGGATCCCTGCAGAACGCCAGCAGCGTCAACTTCACGCACATCCTGGACGAGCAGGCCGTCCACGCGGCCGCCCTCGTCGCCGCCGCCGAGGCGAAGGGCGCGCTCATCGAACCGTCCACCGAGGCCGAGGACGCCTGGATCGCCACCATGACCGAGGGCGCCCCCGACCACGAGTGGTTCCACGCCGAGTGCACCCCCGGCTACTACAACCGCGAGGGCCTCGGCCGGCCGAACGGCGCGAGCGCCTACCCGCACGGCGCCGTCGCCTTCCACGCCCTGCTGGAGCGGTGGCGTGAGACGTCAATCGGCGAGGTCCTGCGGGCCAGGACCGGCTCCGCCTGACCGGAGCCGCGACCGCCCGCCGGTGAACCGGCGCTCCGGGCCGGGTGCCGCCGGTCACCGCGCACGCGGTGACGGCCGCACCCGGCTCCGGGCCGCCGGCCAGGGCGCGGGATCGCCGGACCGCCGCGGCTCCGGGCTCCGGACCCCGCGCCCGGCGGGCCCGGCCGGCGGAGCGCCCCGGCTCGCCCGTCAGGTGATGACCAGCCGCTGCCTGCCGTCGATGAGTTCGCGCACCGCGTCCAGATGGCCCGCGTGGGTGGCGGTCTCGGTGATCACGTGCAGGACGACCTCGCGCAGGGTTCCGTACCGCCAGTCACCGAAGAAGTCCGGCCACCAGGCCGGGGCCGCGTCCAGGTCGGCGCCGGACAGGAAGGCGTCCGCGAGCTCCCCTTCCCGGCGGTAGAGGGCGAAGATCTCCTCGGCGGTCTTCCCCGGGTCGGGCTGCCACGCGTTCTCCCCGGCCCCGAGGATCTCCTCGATCGCCGATTCCTCCCCCGCCGCGACCGCGCGGAACCAGAACTTCTCGTCGTCCAGGGCGAGATGGTGCACCAGCCCGAGGCACGTCCAGCCGGACGGCAGCACCGGGCGCCGGAGCGCCTCCTCGTCCAGGCCCTCCAGGATGTCCAGGACATGTGTGCGCTTGCCGTCCAGGACGCCGAGCAGCGCGGTCAGTTCGGTGTCGGTCATGGGACGGAACGTACCCGGCCCCACTGACACCCGGCCCGGGACACCGGGACCGAGGTCCGGGGGCACCCCGGTGGAACCACTCGGTCACGCCGGGTGAGCTGGCGGCGCGGCGGCACGGCCCGGCCGGGCGGCGGCTGTTTTCCGGAGCGCTGCGCCCGGACCCGGAACCGGCCGGGTCGCGGACGTCCTGCACGGCTCTGACCAGCGACGACGACCCGCATGTCAGCTCCTGCCCGGCCGCGGTGCTTGAATGGACCGTCATTCCTGATCCGGCAAGGAGATGTGCTGTGCCCCTGGTGTCTGTCGTGATGCCCGTCTACAACTCGGCGGCCACCCTCGGCGCGGCCGTCCGATCGGTGCTCACGCAGACGCACAGTGATGTGGAGCTGCTGGTCACCGATGACCAGTCCTCCGACAGCTCGATGGATCTGCTGCGCGAGTTCGCCGCCCAGGACGAGCGTGTGCTGCCGCGGTCGGCGCCCGAGCGGGGCGGCGCGGGCCGGGCTCGCAACCTGGCCATCGAGCGCGCCCGCGGGGACTACGTGGCGTTCCTCGACTCCGACGACATGTGGCTGCCGGAGAAGACCGAGAAGCAGCTCGCCTTCGCCGCCGAGGGCGACGCGCCGCTGACGTTCACCTCGTACTTCAAGATGGACGCCGACCACGACGGCGAGAGCACCGACTGGGTGCCCAACGGGCGGGTGATCGCCGCGCGAGCGCACGTGGACTACCGCGCGATGCTGCGCCGGGACTACATCGGCGCCCTCACCGCCATGTACGACCGCAACGCCCTGGGCACCCGGCTGATGCCGGAGATGCGCAAGCGCCAGGACTACGCGCTGTGGCTGTCGATCATGCGGGACGGCGCCGACGCCCGCGGCCTGGCCGAGCCGCTCGCGGTGTACCGGTCCGGTCAGGCGGGGTCGCTGTCCTCCAACAAGATGTCCCTGGTCAAGTACAACTGGTCCCTGTACCGCGAGCACGAGCACCTGTCGGTCCCGCGGGCGACGCGGGCCCTGGCCGGCGCCGCGTGGCAGTCGCTGCGCAACTCGCGTATCTGAGGGGCGTTCCAAAACCCACCGGCCGGCGTCCCCTGCTTCTCTCCCCGGTGCGGGAGATCAAGGCAGCGCCGATGCCGGGACCCCAGGCGGAACGGGATCGCGGGCGGACACCGGACGCCGGACGCGACCGTGAACGCGTCCTCGCCGCCGCCCGCCGCCCGCCGCCCGCCGCCTGCCGCCTCCATGCCCGCTGCCCGCGAAGGACCCGGCGCCTCCACGGCCGCCATCGCCCGCCGGGCGGGCGTGGGCCAGGCCACTCTCTCCCGCCGCTTCACTGATCCCGGCCGGTTGATCAGCGCCGTCCCCGACGCCCCGGCCCCGCTCCCCGGAGCGCCCGCCCCGGCCGCACTCGACCGCGCCATGACCCGCCTCGGCCGCGCGGATTCCGTCTGCCCCGGGTGCCGCTGAGGACCGCCCTCTCCCGAACGCCGGCGAACTCGGCCGGTCAGCGGCTTCACCAGCGGCCGGCAGGCCGGCGTAGGCAGGGTGGAGCCGCTCGTCCGGCGGACCCGGTCCCGGCGGGCACTCCTGTACGCCGGCTTCTTCTCCGCCGGGTTCCACCTGTCACGGCAGAGGACGGCTTTCGGGCCCACGGAAAGCGGGACGTCCCGGTGACACCCCCACTACTCGGTGGTACCGTGTAGTGGTACTCGGTACTACGGAGTACCGCGAGGCCGAGGAGGACTGGCCATGGACGACCTGACGGAGATGCTGAAGGGCACCCTCGAAGGGTGCGTGCTCGAAATCATCGGCCGGGAGGAAACCTACGGTTACGCCATCACCCGGCAGTTGAACGAACTCGGCTTCGCCGACGTCGTCGAGGGGACGGTGTACACCATCCTGCTGCGGCTGGAGCGGAACAAGCTCGTCCAGGTGGAGAAGCGGCCGTCCGGGGTCGGGCCGCCCCGCAAGTTCTACGCCCTCAACGACGCCGGACGCGAGGAGCTCGCGAAGTTCTGGGCGAAATGGCAGTACGTCTCATCGCGTATCGACACGCTCAAGGAGGGCCGGGGATGAACTTCTGGGAGAAAGTCACGGGCAGCGATCTCACCAGGGACTGGAAGGCGTTCGAAGCCAGGGCCGCGGCGCTTCCGGAGGACTACCGGCCGGCGTGGGAGCAGATCAAGATCCACCTCCTTCCCCAGGGCGACTTCACCGGCCGCAACCTGACGCCGATCCTGGACTCGGTCCTGGGGCTGCTCGAAGAGACGGCGGCGGAGGGGCAGGGCGTCCATGAGGTGCTCGGCGACGACATCCCGGGCTTCTGCACGGCATTGGCCGGCGGGGAAGGGGCGCGGACCTACCGCGACCGGTGGCGCGAGCAGCTGAACAGGAATGTCGCACGGAAACTGAGCCGGCTGGGAGGCTGACGTGAGTATCCAGGACATCATCGAGGGCAAGAAGCAGTGGCGCGCGCACGTGGCCCGGGTCAAGGCGCTGCCGCCGGACTACCGGATCGTCTACAAGGAGATGCAGAAGTACCTGTTCAAGGTCGGACCGGTCGACCTGTCCGACGGGCCCCTGCTCCCGGGGATCGTCGACTTCTTCGAGGAAGGCGCCGCTGGGGGCAAGGGCGTTCTGGAACTCATCGGCCCGGACGTCGCCGCGTTCTGCGACGACCTCGTCAAGGACTCACGCACCTACGCGGACATCTATCAGGAGTCCCTCGGCGGGGAACCCGGTACGGCCGGGAGGTAGCCCCCGTCCTCTCGTACGAGTGGGTACGGCCCGCACGTACGGTTCGTTCGCCTCGGCCCGGCGCGGACAGGCGCGTGCCGCGCCGTCACCGGACGCCGTCCTCCGCCGGGCCGGGAGGCGGGGAGCCGCGTATCTCACCGAGACCGAGACCGGTACGGCTGCGGGCGTTCGCCTCGGCGACGCGAGCGCTCAGCAGCTCGGCCGGGCCGAGCGGCCGGAGGCGGGCCGGGTCCGCGTCCCACGCGCGGCCACCGCCGAGCGGGCGGAGCCGGAGGCGAGGGCCCTCGTAGCCCGCCACCAGGCCCACCCGGCCGCTGCCACCGTCGTGCACGGCTGTCCCGATCCGGGGGACGCCGTCATCGGTCACCCGGCTGTCCCGTTCCTGATCGCCGAGGCGAGGGCATGCGCGACGGGAGCGGAACAGACGCCGAGGTGGACGAGGGCGTAACGGGCCGGCCGCGCGCCGCCGTCGCCCTCCGTGTCCGGCCACGGGGTACGCACATCCATCGCGGGCAGCTGGATGCCGGCGGCGGTCAGGGCGGCGGCGAGGTCGTCGCGCGCATCGAATGCCTCCTGGATCTTGGCCGTCCTGCGGGGGAGGGCCGGCTTCTGCGACGGCGGAGTCATGGGTGTTTCCCTTCGGCTGTTCTTTCGCGGAATCCTCTGCCCGGCCTCACACGCCGGACTACGGTGCGTGAGGGGCTCATTACGAGAATGGCCCGGTCAGGGAAGTGACACACCGGGGGCGGGGCGTGCTTCCCCGGCGGTGAGCCACGTTCCACACGTTCCACGGAGGGTGAGATGCCGACGAGGCGGGCGGTCACGGGCCGCAGCAGGGAACCCCGCGCACGGTTCGCGGAGGAGCTGAGGTCCTTGCGCGCCGCGCGCGGCGACAGTCTGCGTCAGCTCGGTGAACGGCTGGGCTGGGACTGGTCGTTGTTCGGCAAGATGGAGAAGGGCGAGACGGTCGGCGGCCCGGAGGTCGTGGAGGCGCTCGACCAGTACTACGAGACACCGGGGTTGCTGCTGGCACTGTGGGAGCTGGCCATCAGCGACCAGACGCAGTTCAAGGAGCGGTACCGGCGGTACATGGCCCTGGAGGCGGAGGCGACGAGCCTGTGGCACTTCGCGGTGAGCATCGTGCCAGGTCTGCTCCAGACACCGGGGTACGCGAGGGAGCTGCTGGCCGCAGGAGGGCTGCGCGGCGACACCCTGGACCAACAGGTCGAGGCACGGACAGGGCGACGGGAGTTGCTGGCGGGCGAAGCCGCACCTCAGTTCCGCACCATTCTGTCCGAGGCGGTCTTGAGGTCCCCTTTGAGGGATGCCGGTGAGTGGCGACAGCAACTGGAGTACTTGAGGGAGGCGGGGGAGAGGGACGGGGTAACGGTGCAGGTGGCACCGTTCAGTGTGGGGCTTCACGCCCTGACCAATACCGACGTGATGTTTCTTCGTCTGACGGAGGGGCGTGTCGTGGCCTACGCGGAGAACGGGTACCGAGGGGAACTCATCGAAGAAACCAGCCCGGTTGAGCAGCTGCAACGCGCATATGATTCGGTACGCGACCTGGCGTTGACCCCTGCCGAGTCGCGGAAGTTCATTCTGCGCCTTCTGGAGGAAGTGCCGTGCGACCCCTCGACCTGACTGTGGCGACTTGGCGTGCGAGCAGTTACAGCAATCAGGACGGTGGACAGTGCGTCGAGGTCTCCGACGACTTCACCGCGTTCGTCCCCGTCCGGGACAGCAAGAACCCGCACGGCCCCGCCCTCACCTTCGCGGCGGACGACTGGTCGTCCTTCGTGTCCGCGGTGAAGAGCGGCACCCTGGCCGTCTGAGGCGTTTCCCGGACCAGGAGCCGGACCGGCCCCGTGCCGGTGGCCGCCTTCCCCGCCGGGTTCCGGCAGGGGAGGCGGCCACCGGTGTGCCGGGATCAGCCCTCGCAGATGGCCGTGTCCGCGACCTCGCGCATCTGGGCCTTGGGCGTGCCGAGCCGGAACAGGGCGTTGGTCATGGTGGAGGCGTACCGGCCGTCTTCCGTGACCAGGGTGTAGGAGAGGTAGCCCGGCATCATGCCGTCGTGGCCCCATGCCGTGACACCGCAGGACAACTGTATGGAGGCGAGTCCCAGGCCGACGCCGAAGCCGGTGGTGTCCGTCATCTCGGCCAGGGATGCGGACGAGACGAGCTCACCGCCGAGGAGCGACCTGTAGAAGGCCGTCACGTCCTCCAGGGTGGACACCATCGCCCCGGCGCTGCCGTAGAGGGACGGGTCGAGGATCGCGGCGGGGGTCCAGAAGGAGACCCCGCCGAGCCGGGCCCCGTGGTAGCCGGTGACCGCCGGGAGGGGCAGTGAGCGGTCCCCGGGGGCGGGGAAGGAGGTCCCGGTGAGGCCCAGCGGCTCGATGACGCGGCTCCGGACCGCCTCGCGCGCGGGTGCTCCGGTGACCGCCTCGACGAGCAGCCCGAGGATCATGTAGTTGGTGTTGGAGTACGTGAAGCTCGCGCCCGGCACCGAGACGGGGGCGAGGCTCAGCCCCGTCCGTACGACGGCACGCGGATCGTACGTACCGTCGGGGTTGCGCGGGGGCTGGACCGACACCGTCAACGGGATGCCCGGACTGTACGCCGCGATGCCGCTGGTGTGCTGGAGGAGGTGCCGCACGGTGATGCGTGTGCCGTCGTAACCGTTGCCGGTGACGACACCGGGCAGGTACGTCTCGATGGGCGTGTCCAGGGAGACCCTGCCCTCGTCGACCAGTTGCAGCACCACGGTGGCCGTGAAGCTCTTCGTCTGGCTGCCGATGAGGAGGTGCTCGTCCTGCCGGATCGGCCGGTCGGCACCGAACGTGCCGGTGCCGGCGGACAGGGTCCAGCCGTCTCCCTCCGTGCCGGCGTGGACGGCGGCTCCCGGGCCGCCGCCGGCCTGGAGTGCCTGGAGCGCCGTGCGCGTCGCTGTGTGGTCATCGGACCGGGCGTACGCCGTGCCGCTGTGCGCGGTGAGCGTCAGCGTCAGCGCGCACACGGCGCCGATGGCGGCGGAGAGCCTGGTTCTGTTCCGACGGGTGGTCATGCGGGTTCTCCTTGATGAGGCGTCGGTCGGACGCGGGAATGTCAGGCGGCGGCTGCGAAGGCCGCCGTCACGCGCGGCACCCAGTCCGCGAAGGCGGGGGCCCAGCAGGCGTAGGTGTGCCCGCCGTTGCAGGCCGGGGAGAGGGAGGCGCCGTTTCCGTAGTCGACGAGGCGGTTCGCGATGCCGAGCTGGTCCAGACGGGCCTTGACGGTGTGCGCGGCCCGGGCGGTGTAGCTCTCGATGAGGTCGTTGTCGCCGGTGTAGAGGGTGATCCCGGTGTCGGCGAGGCGGGACAGGTTCGTGGGGGCGGCGGGGTCGTACGCCTTCCAGACCCGGTCGGCGCCGAGGACCGGGTACGGCGAGCCGAAGACCGCGTCGCTGTCGACGTACGGGCCGTAGTCCGCGCAGGTACCGGGGGCGGCGGAGCTGATGGCGCACCAGGCGCCCGGCAGGTTCAGCTCCGTGGCCAGGACCGCGGCGCGGAACTCCGCCATGCCGAAGTCGAGTCCGCCGGACAGGGCGGCCACGTGGCCGAACAGGTCGGGCCGGGCCTCGGCGTAGTGCAGTGCGCCGCTGCCGCCCATGGACAGCCCGGAGACGGCGCGGTGGGCGCGGTCCGGCACGGTGCGGAGGTTGGCGTCGATGAACGGGACGACCTGTTCGAGGTGGAAGGTCTCCCAGTCGGCGGCGCCCAGCGCGGTGTTCTGCATGACCCAGTCGGCGTACCAGCCCTTCCGTCCGCCGTCGGGCACCACGGTGATCATGTCGTCGGAGCGCAGGGCCGGCACCGCCGCCACGTCGTCGACGGTGCCGGGACCGCCGTGCAGGAAGTACGTGACGGGCCAGCGCCGTCCGGGGTCCGCGGCGTACCCCGAGGGCAGGAACACCCGGATCCGGTGGGGGCCTGTGACCTCGGCGGAGGTGACGGTGAGGGTGAAGTCCGTATCGCCGCGGACCACGGAACCGTCGGCGACCTGGGTGAGGCCGAACCCGTCACGGAAGACGGGGACCTGCGATGCGCCGGCGTGGGCCGGCGGCACGGCCAGGGCACCGAGTACGGCGACCGCGGCGGCGGCGGTGGACAGGGCCCGGCGGACGCGGTGCCGGGCACGGGACGGCGGTGGGGTCATGGTGATTCCTGCCTTTCACGTTTCTCTCATCGGTCGGCATCACTGTCCCGGAGCTCTCGCGACCGGCCCGGATCACCGCTGGAAGACGGCCGGAAGAATCAGCAGAAGGGCGAGAACGACCAGTACCAGCAGGTATCCTGATGCCCCTTCGGAGTTTTTTCCGTTGCTTTCGATCCGTCCCTCCGGTGCGATCCGCGGATGCTCGGCCACGTAATGGTCGGTGTGCGCCTGTTCGATCTCGTACTCACGCAGCCACGGGGACCGATGGCGGCATTCACCGCACCAGTAGCGATAGGCCATGTCGATTCCTGCTCTCTTGACACGCGCTGCCCGCGCCAGGGGCCGTCCGGCCGTCCGGCACGGCAGCCGATCTCCCCCCTGCGGCACGGGCGGTTCAGGTGGCTCCGAGCGTGGCACCGGGCCGGGAAGGAGGCCATGACATGCGCCTTGACATATAGGTCAAGGCCGTCCCGGTAGACTGCGGCGCCCGGATCACCAGGCGGAAGGGACTCGAAGTGGCTGACGAGATCGGCCCCTTACTGAGGGAACTGCGGGAGAAGGCGGGACTGAGCCAGCTGAAGCTGGAAGAGCGCTCCGGAATCAGCGCGACCCACATCAGCCGGATCGAGACCGGGAAATCCCGTAACGTCCGCAGGGACACCGTGAACCGGCTGCTCGACGCCATGGAGCCGAACACCGAGGACCGGGGGCGAATAGCGGCTCTGCTCACCGGGATCCAGAAAGAGGACCCACTCGGAACCGTCGCGGAAGAACCCTCCCCGCCGGAAATCCGCCGGCCCTTCTCCCGGCCCGCGAACAGCCGTCTTTCCGAAGCCGCCGCCGATCTGGCCACGGAAACCGGGCGCCGCTTGCGGCGCGAGGAAGAACAGCGCCTGGTCCTCGACCCGTACCCGCTCCCGGTGCGCTGGCGCTCCGTGTCCACCGGGATCACCGACCTGGACGCGAACATCCGGCGCCTTCCGCCGGGAGCCGTGGCCGAGCCCCTGGACCTGGGCGGCGACCAGCGAAGCATCGGCGACCTGTACCGGAGCATCGGTTCGGGGCGGCTGGTGGTCCTCGGCCAGGCCGGTTCGGGAAAATCGGTGCTCGCGGTCCGGCTCGTCCTCGATCTCCTCCAGGACGGCGCCCGCACCGGCGCCGACCCCGTACCGGTGATCTTCGGTATCGGTTCCTGGGACCCGACGGTCCACACACTGCGCGGCTGGCTGACCGGGCGGCTACTGCGCGACTACCCGTACCTGGCCCGCGGTTCGTCCACTGCGGGGACGCTGGCCGCCGCGCTGGTCGAGGACGGCCACGTACTCCCGGTGCTGGACGGATTCGACGAGATGGCCGAGGGCCTGCGGCGCCGGGCGCTCGACGAACTCGACCGGACGTCGCTGCCGCTCGTCCTGACCAGCCGCCCGGACGAGTACGAGAAGGCCGTACGGCCCACGCGGGACGGAGCGGTGACGCCCCTGAAATGGGCTGCCGCGGTCGAGCTGACCGGGATCACTCCGGCCGACCTCCTCGACTACATGCCCCGTGCCACCCGCTCCGCCCCGCCGGGCGACGGCCCGTGGAACCGGGCCCTGACCGGCCGGACGGACCCGGACGTCCGGCTCCAACGGGTCCTCGGCACCCCGCTGATGGTGTTCCTGGCCCGCACGGTGTACGGCGAGGGGCGGGCCGGGGACCCGGAGGAGCTGACGGACGGGTCACGCTTCCCGACGGAGGACTCCCTGCGGCGGCATCTGCTCGCCGCTTTCGTACCCGCGGTCTACCGGCCCCGCCCGTCCGACCACCGGCCCCTCACATCCGAGGAGCATGCCCGGGGCGGCCGGCACCGGGAGTGGACACCGGAGCGCGCCCACCGCTGGTTCGGCTACCTCGCCCGCCACCTGGACCAGGCCGGCCGGGAGCGGCAGGACATCGCGTGGTGGCAGATCAGCGGGTCGCTGCGCACCTCGACCCGCGCGCTGGCCGTGGCGGCGGTGTCCGCGCTGTGCGTCGCCCTGCCGGTCTGGCTGGCCAACGCGCTGATCTTCGTGTTCCTCCACGAGATCCAGTTCGTCGCGGTGATGACCCAGGGGGCCGCCCTGGGACTCGGCGCGGGAATCACCTGCGGGGCCCTGTACGCGGGGATGACCACGTTCGGCGGCAGCGTCTTCGCCCCCTCGCGCACACGGCTGCGCCTGCGCGGCGGACTCGGCGCCGGACGGTCGCCGGCCCGCACGTTCGCCACCCGTTTCGGCGCGATGCTGCTGGCGGGGTTCGCCATGGGCATCGGCGTCTCCTGCACCAGCACGCTGCAACGGGTCCTCTACCTCGACTGGCCGCTCACGTCGCCCGAGGTGCTCCGGGTCCTCGCGACCGACGGACTGCTCCTCGGGCTGATCTTCGGCACCGCCTTCGGCACGGTCTTCGGACTGGCCGCCATGCTGGAAGCACCCCTGGACGTGTCCTCCGCGGCCACACCCGACAGCCTCCTGGACGCCAACCGCAGGGCGGTACGGAGCCAGCTGTCCGTCATCGCTCCCGCGCTGGCCCTGACGATCGCCTTCGGCGGAGGACTGGTCACCGATCTGCTGGACCCCGTCCTGGGCCCTCTGCTGTGGCTGCCGCAGGACGCGGTCGTCATCGGCACGGTGGGCGGCGTCGGCGGCGGCCTCTCGTACGCCCTGTGCTTCACCGCGTGGGGGCAGTGGATGGTCTTCGCGCGCCTCCTGCTGCCCCTCCGGGGCCAGCTGCCCTGGAACACCGCCGCGTTCCTGAAGGACGCGTACCACCGGGGCGTCCTCCGGCGGACGGGCGCCGTCTACCAGTTCCGCCACACCCACCTCCAGCACCACCTCGGCCGCTCCCCGCACCGGCCCTGAGCGGTGCTCCGCCCTCCCCGGCGGACGCGCGGAGCCCCCGCCCCGTACGCCGGGGAGGGGGCTCCGGCGTACGGGCGGGGGCTCCGGACCTTTTCAGCCGGTGAGGACGGAGTCGTCCTGGACGCGTCCGCCGGGCAGCCGGTGGCGTGCGACGATCAGAGCGGTGTCGACGTCACGGGTGCCGGTGGAGACACAGAGCGTGTAGGCGACGTCGTTCATCCGCTGCCGGACATCGGGGTCGCCGTTCTCCGCGTGCAGAATCCGCAGGGTGTCGTACTGCTCGATGAGGTTCTGCAGCACCGCAGGGTGGGCCATCAACACCGAAGTCTCCTTCTCCGTCTGCCGTCCGGGTTCCGTCTGCCGTCCGGGCCGGTCATCGGCCCGTCTACCCCGGCCCCCGCCCCCTATGCCTCCCTACGCGCGTCCCGTTCCCGGTTCCGTCCCCGGGGTCACAGACTGCTGAGGATCTGGGGAGACAGGTTCTTGATCATGGTGTTGGTCCAGCGCATCTGGCGCAGCGTCCGCGGATGACAGGACGAGGCCAGGTCGAGCAGTCCGGTGGACCTGGTGGCCTGGGCAACCTGGGCGAGCATCTTCCAGTGCAACGAGTTGTGCGCGGCGGCGAGATGCAGTTCGCGCAGATCGCGCAGGAGCAGCAGACCGGGCTCGGGGCGGCGGCCCGGCAGCTCCGGCGTCGTGTGCCGGAGCGCCGAGTTCCGCGATTCCGTCATCACCCGCCCGCCCCGTACCTTCCCGCACTGACGGTTCGGCGGGTCCCGTTGTCAGAGCCCCCTCCTAGGGTGAAGACATCACTCGGGGAACGTCGGAGGGGGAGCGGAAGCATGGCCGCCAACAGGATTCAGCACAAGGTCAACCACGTCGCGCTGGTCGTGGACTGCTCGGGTTCGATGCGTCCGCACGAAGGCCAGCTCATCCGCGTCGTGGACGAGTTCGTGGCGGGACTGAAGGCCGAGTCGGACAGCCTCGGCCACGAGACCCGGATCAGCCTCTACTCCTTCGACCACCGTGTCGAGAACCTCGTCTGGGACATGGACGTGAAGCATCTGCCGTCCATGCGCGGCCTGTACAAGGTCAACAACGGCGCCACGGCCCTCATCGAGGCGTCCCTGAAGTCCCTGGACGACCTCGGGCACATCTGGGAGGAGTACGGCGAGCACAGCTTCCTCCAGATCGTGGTGACGGACGGCGAGGAGAACGCCTCCGGCGGCGACAGGCGGCACGACGGCGACATGAGCATCCTCGGGCCGTGGCTCGACAGGATCACGGCGAAGATGGGCGCGCTGCCGGGCCACTGGACCTCCGCGATCCTCGTCCCGAACTCCCTGGCCAAGCGCACCGCCCAGAACTACGGCTTCCCGGCCGGGAACATCGCCATATGGGACGCGGACTCCAAGGAAGGGGTCGAGGAGGCGATCGGCACCGTCCGCGCCGCCGCCACCAGCTTCCTCCGGGGCCGCGAACAGGGCGTGCGCGGCACGAAGAACCTGTTCGCCGTCGGCCAGGGCATATCCGTCGACCAGGTGCGGGCCAGCCTCGAACCGGTCCCGACCGACAGGTACCGCCTGCTCAAGGTCGACCAGGAGACCGGGATCCGGGCCTTCGTCGATTCGCACCCGGGCGTGACGTACCAGCGCGGTTCCTGCTACTACCAGCTGGGTGCCCGGGTCCAGGTCCAGCCCGACAAGGACGTCATCGTGGTGGAGAAGAACACCGACCGCGCCTACACGGGTGACGCCGCCCGCAACCTCCTGTTCGGCACGGGCATCCAGGGCACCGTCTCCGTGAAGGCCGGGAACAACCCCGATCTGGAGGTGTACGTACAGAGCCGTTCGGTGAACAGGAAGCTCAAGCCGAAGACGCGTCTGCTCATCATGCTCTGACCTGGACGGACAGCCGGCGGCCGGGTGGGCGGGCGGACGGCCGGATCCCGGGGCGGGCTTCCGGATGGCTGGTTTTCGCCCCTGGGGCGGCAGTCGTTAATATCCCCGCATGTCCGGGACTTCAGCGCAGCGTCTCCTGCGGAACGACTCACGCACCATGCGGGTGGCGGCCGACGAAGCCGCGGGAATCACCACCCAGGAAGCGGAAACGCTCCTGCGTGCCCTCCGGGCAGGAGAAGAGGTACTCGCCCTCTACCGCCGGGAGGAAGGGCGTGCGGCCCTCACCGAAGGCGCCCTGATCCTTCTGGACAAGAGGACCTCGGTCCGGGTCCCCGTGCCGCTGGTGGTCCTCCGCCCCGCCCACGGCCCCCAGCGGCGCGTGGAACTCTCCGTGCGGGGCCGGCCCGCCGGTTTCTGGGGCTCGGCGACCGACCCGGCGGGCGAACTGCTCGTACGCAGGGGGAGACCCGCGGCCGGGAGCCCCGCGCCCGGGGCGCCGGTGCCGCCCGCAGGGCCCGCCGGAGAGAAGCCCGGCCTGCGCGAGGTCCTGGCGGGCGAGACGGTCAGTCTCCCCGAGGACGGCAGGAAGGCGCTGCTGGAGGAGCTGGAACCCGGCGAAGCGGTCCGCGCGCTCTACCACGACGGCTGGAGCTATGCCGCGCTGACCAGCCGCGGACTCATCCTGCTGCGCGGTTTCCTGTCGCCCAAGGCGATACGTGTGCCGGGGCCCTGGAAGATTCTCCGCGGCCCGTACGGCATCCTCGACTCCGTCGACCTCCTCGTCGGAGGCAAGCTCCACAAGCTGCACGGCTCGAAGCTGGACCCCAAGGGGAAGCTCCTCGTCTCCGGGGGAGAGGCGCTGCCCCCCGACTCCCCCCTCCGCCCCGGCCCGAAGGCCCGCCGGCTCACATGGATGCGCCGGCACCCGGTCCTGATGTCCGTGGGGACGGTGGCACTGCTCGCCGGCGGGCTGGCGTCCGGACCCGGCGAGGGGACCGCCACGACGGGGGCGAGCGCCGACGGCAGCCTGCGGGTCCCGTTCTTCGGCAACTCCTCCCTCGCGGCGGCCACCGCCGAGGCCGACGGCCAGGGGTGGATGAGGGTGTCGACGGCCGACGCGACCTCAGGCTTCCGGCCGGTGACGGGTTCCGCGGCGGACTGGCGGATCTGCTTCCAGACGCCTGCCAGGGGCGAGACCGTCCGGCCCTCCTCCAGGATGCTGACCCTGTACGCCGTACCGGAGAGGGAGGAGTGCCCGGCGAACCTGTTCGGGCCGCGCCGCATCCTCATGCCGGACCTGGTCGGTGAGCGCTACGCGGACGCCTCGGACACGCTTGCCGGGCTCGACGTCGAAGCCACCCGGGTGGACCGCTTCCACGCGCACACAGGGAAGCGCCTGAGCGACGACCCGGACGGCCAGGCCGCCTGGGAGGTCTGCCGCCAGCAACCGGACCCCGGCACCGAGATCTCCACGTGGAGGCCGGTCGACCTGTGGCTGATCGGCCCGGGAGACCCCTGTACCGCCCCCAGCCCGAAGCCCACACCGAAGCCGAAGCCGAAGCCGAAGCCGAAGCCGGAACCCGAGCCGAAGCCGAAGGCCGACCCCGAGCCGCGCCCCCGGCCCTCGTACGGCAGCGGTTCCGGCGGAAGCCCGTCCGGCGGCGGCACTTCGTCCGGCGGCAGCGGCGGAGGATCCACCTCGGGCGGGTCGTCCACAGGCGGGTCCACGGGCGGGTCCGGTGGCACCTCCGGCGGTGGAGCCGGTGTCGGCTTCGGACGGTACTGCTCACCCGTGGGTGCCACCGCGACCACGGCCGACGGCCGCCCCGCGAAGTGCTACATGGGCAAGGACGGCCAGGCGAGGTGGGGTTACAACAGCGGGTGAGCGGAAGAGCGGTACGGCCCGTCCGCCTGACGGAAATCCCGCAGGCGGACGAGCAGGCAGGCAGGCCGGCGGGCGAGTGGTGCTGCCGGGCGCCCCGGTCAGAGGCGGCCGGCCCTCCCGCACTCCGTCGCGTCGCCCTGGCGCATCCGCTCCTCCATGGGGACGTCCCGGTCGTACGGGTCCACCTCGGGGCCCTCACCCGAACCGCCGGCCGTACGTTCGGCGACGAACTCGGGGGAGAAATAACCGGTGTGGTTGTCACAGCCGCCGTTGGCGATGTCCGCCGCATAGGAGACGAGCGAGAACGTCCCCGGCTCGGTGATCACCTTCTCCGGGTCGTCCCAGCTCATCACGGTCTCGCGGCGCACGACCGTACGGGCGACCTCGTCGCTCTCCCCGTCCGCGCGGACGAGCGCGTAGACATAGGTGACATCGGCGGTCACCTCCAGCGCACCGCGTTTCCCCTCCCGGTACGTCACCTTCCCCCGGGTCTTGACCACGTCCCCGGCGGGCCGTACCTCCGACGCGTCGAAGCGGCTGAACAGCAGCAGCGGGTCGTTCTCCTCGCTGGGGGAGCCGAACGCGGCCTTCACATAGTCCCGCACGTCCTCCTGGTGCGGGTTGACCAGCGCGATCGCCCCGTCCGGCCGCTGCCCGGCCAGCACCCCGGCGTCCAGGCTGGAGGCGGCCAGGAAGTCCAGGGTCCGGTCGAGGGCGTCGGCGACCTGCCCCTTGTCCATCCAGCCGGTCGCACGCGCCTCGGGCAGGCCGATACCGGCCCTTCCGTCCTCCCAGCCGGCCGCCGGCGACCCCCTGAACGGCTCCTCGACCGTCGGTACCGCGTCCTGGGAGCCTCCGGCCGCGGACCCGCCGGGCCCCTCCCGCACGGCGGCGGACGACGAACCGGTGTCGTCCTCACCGCCGAACCATCCGGCCACCGGCCCCGGAGCCAGCACCACGGCCAACAGGCAGACCACGACCGCCACCAGGCCGACGGCGTACCGGCCCTTGCCCCGCCTTTGCCGGGGCGGCTCGTGGATCCGCCAGCCACGCGGCGGTTCCGGCTCCTCGCGCAGCCGCCGCGTCACCATCCGGGCCCGCGCCGAGGGCTCCTGGGGAGCCTCGGCCGCGCCCGCTCCGGCATCCCGCAGGAAGCGTTCCCACTCCTCGTCCGGTATCGACGAACTCTCCTTGCCCACGGCTGTGCCCCCGCCCCTTCTCACCCGCCCCGGCCAGGCCCGGGGCCGCGCCCGGACCTCGCCCCGGGCGGACATGTGTGCTGCGCATCATCACACGGGCCGCTGACACCGGGGGAACGGCGGGGGAGACGCGGCGGGCCTGGGTGCGGTCAGCCGATCTCGATCAGCAGATCCCCCGCCTCCACCTGCTGGACACCGCCGATCGCGAGACGCCGTACGGTGCCCGCCGTCTGCGCGGTGATCGACGCCTCCATCTTCATCGCCTCGATCGTGGCGACCGTCTCGCCCGCCGCCACCGGAGCGCCCTCCTCAACCTGGAGCGTGACCACCCCGGCGAACGGCGCCGCGACATGGCCGGGCCGGGAGCGGTCGGCCTTCTCGGCGGCCTTGACCTCGGTGGCCACGGACCGGTCCCGCACCGAGACCGGCCTCAACTGCCCGTTGAGAGTGGCCAGTACGCTGCGGAAACCGCGCTCGTCGGCCTCGGAGACGGCCTCCAGCTCGATCAGCAGGGTCACCCCCGGTTCGAGGGTGACGGTGTGTTCGGTCTCGGTCTCCAGCCCGTACAGGAAGTCCTGGGTCGGCAGCACCGACGTGTCCCCGTACGTCTCACGGTGGGCCTCGAACTCCTTGGTCGGGCCCGGGAAGAGGAGCCGGTTCAGCGTCGCGCGCGGTGCCGTCCGCAGGGCCTCGCGGTCCTCGTCCGACAGGTGCGGCGTCCGCGCCTTGTCCGGGCGGCCGTGCAGCGCACGGGTACGGAACGGCTCTGGCCAGCCGCCCGGCGGATCGCCCAGCTCGCCCCGGAGGAAGCCGATCACGGAGTCCGGTACGTCGAACTTGCCCGGGTCCGACTCGAAGTCCGCCGCCTCGACACCCGCGCCCACCAGATGCAGGGCGAGGTCGCCGACCACCTTCGAGGACGGCGTCACCTTCACCAGCCGGCCGAGCATGCGGTCGGCCGCCGCGTAGCAGTCCTCGATCAGTTCGAAGCGGTCGCCCAGACCGAGGGCGATGGCCTGCTGGCGCAGGTTGGACAACTGCCCGCCGGGGATCTCGTGGTGGTAGATCCGGCCGGTGGGGGAGGCGAGTCCGGACTCGAAGGGGGCGTAGACCTTGCGCGTCGCCTCCCAGTACGGCTCCAGGTCGCCGACCGCCTGGAGGGAGAGACCCGTGGCGCGCTCGGTGTGGTCGGTCGCGGCGACCAGCGCCGACAGCGGGGGCTGGCTGGTGGTGCCGGCCATGGAGGCGACCGCCGCGTCGACCGCGTCGACCCCCGCGTCGATCGCGGCGACCAGTGTGGCGAGCTGACCGCCCGCGGTGTCGTGGGTGTGCAGGTGGACCGGGAGGTCGAACCGTTCGCGCAGCGCGGTCACCAGGGTGCGGGCGGCCGGCGGGCGCAGCAGCCCGGCCATGTCCTTGATGGCGAGCACATGGGCGCCCGCCTCCACGATCTGCTCGGCGAGACGCAGGTAGTAGTCGAGGGTGTACAGGGTCTCACCGGGGTCGGACAGGTCCGCGGTGTAGCAGAGCGCGACCTCGGCGAGGGCGGTGCCGGTGGCGCGCACGGCGTCGATCGCCGGGCGCATCTGGGACACGTCGTTGAGGGCGTCGAAGATCCGGAAGATGTCCATCCCGGTGGAGGCGGCCTCGGCGACGAACGCCTCGGTGACCTCGGTGGGGTAGGGCGTGTACCCGACCGTGTTCCGGCCGCGCAGCAGCATCTGCGTACAGATGTTGGGTACCGCTTCCCGGAGCTTCGCCAGCCGCTCCCACGGGTCCTCGGCCAGGAAACGCAGCGCCACGTCGTACGTCGCGCCTCCCCAGCACTCCAGGCTGAGCAGCTCGGGGACGGTGCGGGCGACGTGCGGGGCGACGGCCAGCAGGTCCCGGGTCCTGACCCGGGTCGCCAGCAGGGACTGGTGGGCGTCGCGGAAGGTCGTGTCGGTGACCGCCACCGCCGGCTGGGCGCGCAGTTCGGCGGCGAACGCCTCGGGGCCGAGGGCGGCGAGGCGCTGGCGCGACCCGGCCCGCGGGATCCCGGACGGGAGCGGGGGCAGCTTGGCGGCCGGCTCGATGACGGACGGGCGGGTCCCGTAGGGGCGGTTGACCGTCGTCTCGGCGAGGTAGTGCAGCATGCGGCTGCCGCGGTCCGCCGACGGGCGGGCCCGGATCAGCTCCGGGTGCGCGTCGATGAACCCGGTGGTGATGTGCCCCGCCCGGAAGTCGGGCTGGTCCAGCACCGCACCGAGGAACGGAAGGTTGGTGGCCACCCCGCGGATCCGGAACTCCGCGATGGCCCGGCGCGCGCGGCGGGCCGCGTTCGCGAAGTCGTGCCCGTGGCAGGTGAGCTTCACCAGCATCGAGTCGAAGTGCGCGGAGACCTCGGCACCGGTGTGCACGGTGCCGCCGTCCAGCCGGACGCCGGGCCCGCCGGGCGAACGGTAGGCGGAGATGGTGCCGGTGTCCGGCCGGAACCCGTTGGCCGGGTCCTCCGTGGTGATGCGGCACTGCAGGGCGGTACCGGTGAGGGTGATGTCGTCCTGGGTCAGCCGCAGTTCGGGCAGGGTCATGCCGGCGGCGATCCGCAGCTGCGCGATGACGAGGTCGCGCCCGGTCACCTGCTCGGTCACGGTGTGCTCGACCTGGATGCGCGGATTCATCTCGATGAAGACGTGGTTGCCGCGCCCGTCCACGAGGAACTCGACGGTGCCCGCGTTCACATAGCCGATATGGCGGGCGAAGGCGACGGCGTCCGCGCAGATCCGCTCCCGCAGCGCCGGATCGAGGTTCGGCGCGGGCGCGATCTCCACCACCTTCTGGTGGCGGCGCTGCACCGAGCAGTCCCGCTCGAAGAGATGCACGACGTTGCCCTCGGCGTCCGCGAGGATCTGCACCTCGATGTGGCGGGGGTCGATCACCGCCTGCTCCAGGAAGACCGTCGCGTCACCGAACGCCGAACGGGCCTCGCGCATCGCCGCGTCGATCGACTCGCGCAGCTCACCGGGCTCCGCGACCCGGCGCATCCCGCGCCCGCCACCACCCGCGACCGCCTTCACGAAGACCGGGAAGCCGATGTCCTCACTGGCGGCGACCAGTGTGTCGACGTCCTCGGACGGCTCGGACGACTTCAGCACCGGCACACCGGCCTCCCGGGCCGCCGCGACCGCCCGGGACTTGTTCCCCGTCAGGTTCAGCACCGGCGCCGGAGGCCCCACGAAGGTGATCCCGGCGTCCGCGCAGGCGGCGGCGAGGTCGGGGTTCTCCGACAGGAAGCCGTACCCCGGGTAGATCGCGTCGGCCCCCGCCTCCCGGGCGGCCCGGACGACCTCGTCCACCGAGAGGTACGCCCGCACGGGATGCCCCGGCTCCCCGATCCGGTACGCCTCGTCGGCCTTGGCCCGGTGCAGGGAGTTGCGGTCCTCGTGCGGGTACACGGCCACCGTCGAGATCCCGAGCTCGAACGCCGCGCGGAACGCGCGGATCGCGATCTCCCCGCGGTTGGCCACCAATACCTTCTCGAACATCAGACTCCCCAGTCGTGTCACGGGCGTACGGTCCCAAGGCGGGCGACGGCGCGCGGACGCGCGGACCGGCGTCCCGGCGGTCACAGATCGGTGGTGAGGTGCTCCGAAACCCCGGGCCCGTTCCCGGGCCGGAGCGTTCGTCACCGTACCGGAGACATTCCCAGAGATCGCGTGCCCAGACGATGGCCTGCGTCACGTGCCGGAAAACGCGATGTGTCCGGACTTCCACGGGTCTGCCGCGGCCGGCCCGGCCGGCGCGCCTGCTCAGCCGTTCCTGTGCGGTGCTCGACCGGCCGTTCCGTCTGTCCCGCCTGTCCGTCGGCCCGTCCCGCCCACGGGCGGGCGGTTCGCGGGGCCGACCCGGGCGCCGGAATCCGCCCGCCGCACCAGCGGGGCCGTTCCGCCCCCGGACACCGGCCGGTGAATGCCGCCGTCGTGGGGGCGACCGGCGCCCTATCGATGTGCTGACCCGGTCTTTCGGCATGAGAGCGCCGGATGCGCTAGCCTGCCGCATCGTCACGCGCGGGTGACGCAGCGTGAAGGGTTCTGCGAGGAGAAGCGGCTGATGCAGTTCGAGGACCAGGTCCCCTTCGTGGTCCGGCTGGAGGCAGAGGACCGTGAAGCGCTCTTCGCCAACGGCACTCCCCTCGCTTTCCCCGTGCGTCAGGTGTTGCTTCGGGAGCATGAGCCCACGACACACGTGCTGATCGTCCTCACCGGATGGACGAAAGTCACCTCGGCCGCGCCCAACGGCTACGAAGCCCTGCTGGCGTTACGAGGCCCGGGGGACATCATCGGTGAGCAGGCCGCGCTCAGTGGGCGCCGCCGAGGGGCCACCGTGTCGGCCCTGAGCCGGGTCGAGGCGCTGGCGGTCGACTCGGGACGGTTCAACAGGCTTCTGGACGAGCACCCTGACATCTCCCGGAAGCTGCTGGAACTGACCGCGGACCGGACTCGCGACAGCGACCGCCGACGGGTGCAGTTCGCCTCCCTCAACGTGCAGGAGCGGCTGGCCCTGCTGTTGTTGGAGCTGATGCGCACGCACGGCGAGGAGGCGGGGGGCGGGGTACAGCTGACGGCAGGGCTCACCCAGAGCGAGCTGGCGGGTTCGGTGGGCGCGTCCAGGGAGGCGGTCGCCCGGCTTCTGAAGCAGCTGAGGGACCGGGGCGTCGTGCGAACCGGCCGCCGCGGACTGGTGGTGGTACGTCCGGACGTACTGCGGCAGATGGCGCGTGCCGGGACGGGATGACGCAGGCCCTCGGCACGCGGCCCCGGCCACCTGGCGAGGTCCCGCTGTGTGTACGCGGTCACATTCGCGGTGTGCAGGATTCCGTCGCCCCCGGCACCTCACCAATGACACCTTCTCGGTATCCACACGGCCCGCCCCGGGCCCCGTCCTCTGCGGAAGGCACCCATGCGCGAGCCTGTCAACCGGACCATCCTGCTCCTCGACATCGAGAGGTTCAGCCGCCGCGACGACGTGGTGCAGGTGGCACTCCGGCGCACCCTCAACGCTGTCGTGGACCGTACGCTCGTGGCCGCCGGTGTCGAGGCGACCCAGCAGTACCGAGAGGACCGCGGTGACGGTCTGATCGTGCTCATCAGCGGAGATGTGGCAAAGACCGCAGTCCTGCGGTCACTTCTCGGGGTGACGCCCGAACTCGTCCACGACTACAACCGGCTCGCCTCGGGCAGCGCGCAGATGCGGCTGCGTATCGTGCTCGCGTCGGGTGAGGTCGCACACGACCCCCAGGGAGGGACCACCGGAGGACTCGTCGGCCACGACCTCAACCAGGCGTTCCGGCTGCTCGATTCCGACACCCTGCGGGACACACTTGCCCGGCGGGAGGCCGAGGGCTGCGTCCTGGCGGTGAGCGCGCCGGTGTACGAGGGAATCGTCAGGCACGGTCACCAAGGCGTACGCCCCGAGCTGTTCCGGCGTTCGGAGGTGGCGGTAAAGGACGGAACGCTCTCTGCCTGGCTGCACAACGGCTGCACCGCGGACACGCGGGCGACCGAAGGACGCCCGTCCGCGTCCAGCGACGGGACGGCGCCATCCGGCGGCGGGGAGCCTGCCGGGACCCGGGATCCCGAGGGTCCGGCGGAGCTTGCCACCGCCCGGCCACCGGCACAGGAACGCCGAGGTGGTGGCGCGGTCTTCCATTTCCATGGCAGCCCGGTGGTCCACGGATCACTCGTCGGGGGCGACCAGCACGGGGTCAGCGGCGGCCAGGTGTCCGGCGGGGTCGTCCTCGGCGGCTCGGCCACCGGGTCCGTCCCGCTTCCCGCCTCCGCCGCCGACGAGGGCACGACCGACGACGGAGGCCGACGGTGAACATGCCAGGCGAAAGCATGCCTGGTCAGGGGGAGAGCGGCCCCCTGCCGGACGGCGCCGCTGGAAACACCTGGGCGGACCAGGTGCCGAGGGCTCACGACGACTCCTTAGACGAGTCCACGGCCGACGTCGCAGGCGAACATGCGGACGCCGAGGAGGAGGAACACGCCTGGGACTCCCGCCGAGGCCTGTACCGGCACAGTCCCGGCATCATGCTCGGCCGCTCGGCCCGCCTGGGCGGCTCACTCGTCGGGGGAGACCAGCACGGGGTCAGCGGCGGCCAGGTCACCGGTGACGTGATCCTCGGAGGCAGTAAGGTCGAATACCACCTCGGGGGCGACACGGAGGAGCGGTCCGGCCGGATCCCTGCCGCGGAAGTCGAAGCCCTGGCCCGGCACTTCGTCTACCCCCCGCGCGCCGCGAGCGCGTCATCCGACTCCACCACGCCGGCACCGCCCGGCTCCGGCAACGAGGACGCGGGAGCGGACGCCTCAGGGACGCTCGGCCCCTGGGAGCCCGGAAGTCCCTTCGCGCTCGCCCTCACCGCCTTGGAGGAGCACCGTGTCACGGTGCTCTCGGGGGCGGCGACCACAGGACGCAGGTCCGCGGCCCTCATGCTGCTGCGCGCGGTGAGGGCGCCCGCGTACAGGGCGCTCGACCCGGAGCTGCCGCCGGGGCGGCTCGTCGGGGAACTCCGCGGGCAGTGCGGCCACATCATCGCCGACTTCGCCAACGACGCGGACCGCCCCCTGCAGGAACACCACCTGCGGGCGCTCATCGAGCGACTGCACACGACCGGCAGCCACCTGGTCATCGTGGTAGGCCCGCATCCCGTGGTCAACAGTGATGTGGTGAGGCCTGTGCCCTGGAGGCCGGCAGAGCCGGAGACGCTGCTCCGCGGACACCTGGAGGACAAGCACCTCGGCGGCCGGAGCGTGGACGAACTCCTCGGCCTCACCGAGGTGCGCTCCCTGCTTGCCCACCGGCGGCCGGTCGGCGAAACAGCCCGCTTCGCCGACCGGATCGCCGCGTACGCCCGAGGAGAGCTGTCCCTGGCCGAACTCGGGACGTTCGGCCACTACGTGGCCGAACGCCAGGTGCGTTCCTGGTTCGACAGCACGGATCAGACCCTGCACGACAAGGCGTTCCTCATCTCGCTCGCTGCCTTCGACGAGGCGGCCTATCCCCTCACTGCCGAGATGAGCGACATCCTTTACGGTCTCCTGCAACGCATCGAGAGCCCGGGCGAACCGACTCGCATCCCGGTGTTCGGCACGTCCAGCGCCCAGCGCGTCGAGCGGGCGCTGGCGGACCGGTACCAGGAGGCGGAGCAGACGGAATGGGGGCCAGTCCTCCAGACGAAGATCCAGTTCAGGGATCCGCTCACCGCCATCACTCTGCTCCGCGAGGTCTGGACCGGCCATCCGTCGGCCCGCCCCGCGCTCATCGCCTGGTTGCGCCGACTGGCCGACGACCCGCGTCCTGTCGTACGCACCCGGGCTGCGTCGAGTGCCGCCGTACTGGTGGACGCGGATCTGCCGTCCACGATGGTGCGGCTCATCCGGCCCTGGGCGGTCGACACCCGGCTCCGGTCCCGCATGGCAGCCGCGAACGCGCTGGCACTGGCCCACCGCCTGGGTGCTCCGCACGTGCCGCGGATCCTGGAGGAGTGGTGCGCGGCCCCCGACCACCGGTTGCGCTGGACGGCGGTGCGGACGTACGCCCTCGTCGGGGACACCTTCCCGCGGGAGGCCGTCGACGCGCTCGCGGCAGCGGCACGGGGAGTCGAGCAGCGGGGTGGCCCGGTGCGTGGATGGGCGCAGGAACTGAACGATCTCGCCCAGTCGGCGGCCGCCCTGCTGCTCGCCGCCGGTCAGGAGCCAGTGGGGCCCGGCGGCGCGGACACGACCGCCGAACTGTGGTCCGCCCTGGTACCCCTGACACAGGCGGGCGCGACGAGGGAATTCGTGCTGCGGACGGTGATCCACGCCTGTGGCCCGACGGACGGCATGGCAGGCGCCGGCCGCCCGCTCATGCTCGACCTGTTCGGCCGCGCCGATCCCACCCCCGGTACGGCCGGAGCCACACTGCGGCACTCTCTCGGCGCACTGTGGCGCAAGGTCCTGAACGACGTGACGTGCTCCTCCTCCGGTCTGGAGACGTTGCGAAGCTGGGTCCGTGCCGCAGGGAACGACCCCGGGGCCGAGGCCGCCCTCGCGGATCTCCTCGTGCTGCTGGCGGTCTCGGGCGAGGACACCCGGCGGCTGACCTACCTGCTGGAGAACCTGCGCGACGGCCAGGGGGAGGCCCCGCCCGAGGTCGCGCTCAGGCTGCACCACCTGCTGACCGGCCCGCGTGCGCCCTTCGTGCCACAACCGGCGCATGAGATCACGGGCGCCTCGGCACCGTCCTGAACAAGCCGAGTACTTCCGCGCGGGAGCCGGTCTCCGGCCCACCGTGCACAGCCCGGCACCCCATCCGGTGTGCCCTGCGGCTGTAGTCGCCGGGACCCGACCAAGGAGCAGATGAGAATGATGAACGAGCCGCCGCAGTGGCAGCAGGACGTGAACCGCCACTCCCCGCTCGTCGATCCCGTGATCACGATCCAGCAGTTGGCGCGTTTCAAGCCGCTGCGCACCACACGCGTCGACCACGCCCTGGTTTTCACCACGGCCCAGGGCGGCCTCGACGCCTATCTGCCGCCGAGCCGGCCGAGCCGCGCCGACCTCACCACGCGTCGCTGGACCAGTGTGTACGAGGTGGACATGGGGTGGCACGAGTACTCGGCCGTTCTCACCCTGGCGAGCAGCGATGACGCGTTCCTCTTCGAGGTTTCTCTGAACTGCAGCTGGCAGGTCCGTGACCCCGGGGCGTTCGTGGCGAGCGGAGAGCGCCATGTCCCCGGCCTGCTCCAGCGCCAGGTCGAGGAGACCGTACGACCCGTCCTTCGCGGCTTCCCCATGGAGGACAGCGCGAAGGCCGAGCAGGAAGTACAGCGGGCGCTTGAAGCCGCCGGTTCGCTGGGCGCCGGGGCGGGGCTGACCGTCCGTTGCGGCATTCAGATCCGCCGCGACGAGGAGGCACTCGAACATGCCCGCCAGCTGCGTGAGATCGAGTTCGCCCGGCAGAAGCTCGATCCTCAGCATGCCCTGCTCATGAGGGAGGACGAACTGGCGGCGGAACGTGCGCTCGCGCAGGGAGCACAGCAGCACCGGATCGAGCTCCAGAATCAGAACCTCGGCCACGAGCGGCAACTGAACCAGGGACGCCAGGAGCTGGAACTCCAGGAGATCGAGGCCAAGAAGATCCAGTTCTACGCCTACCACCTCGAACGCGGCGGCCCCACGGCGATGGCCTTCCAGCTCGCCCGTCACCCACAGGACGCCCGCCTGGTCATGGAGAACCTGCGGGAGGACCAGCTCCGCGCCCTGAACAACCAGTTCCAGGTCGCGATGCAGGCGCTCGGCGGCGGTCCCGGAGGCCTGGAGGAGCACCAGATGGACGAGCCCCGCAGGCTGGCGGCCAATGTCATCCGGGAAGTCCTGACAGCCAGGCTGTCGTCCGGGCAGGCCGAAACACCCCCTGCGGTCGAAGGGCCGAAGGCCGAGGCCGCCCCCGCGACCCCGGACGAACCGGCCGGCGACGACCCTGCCGGGACGGCTGCTCCTCAGGGCGCTCCGTCCGGCGAAGCGGTTCCCGGGGAGGGCGGCCCCATCTTCGGTTACCCGGGGCCGAACCGTAAGCAGGACCTATGAGTACCGGGGCTCCGGATCCAGTGGTTCCGGCAGCTCTGCCACGGCTGGCGGAGCGCCTCCTGGCGGACCTGCGGCAGGAGTCGGCCCGCGCGGACACCAAGGGGTCCGTCCTGGTCGCGGCCCAGGGGATGGCGGCGGCGGCTCTGGTGGGGGTGCTGGCGGTCCAGGGATGGAAGCCGACGTCCCTCTCCGTGTTCGGCCAGGCCCTGTGGTGGGCGGGCGCGGCCTGTTTTCTCGCTTCGCTGGTCTCCCTCCTGATGGCGGTGGTTCCGCGTTACCACGTCCGCGGCTGGCGGCCCGGCCTGCCGCTCACCCACTTCGCCGACATCCGCAGTGCCGCCCGCAGGGGACACACGGCGCTGGAGGAGGCTCTGCGGGAGACGGACCGTGTCCCGACGGTCGCCCTGCTCGTCTCACTCACGGAGAACAGCAGGATCGTCGCGAACAAGTACGGCTGGCTGCGGATGGGCATAGCCGGTTTCACCGCCGCACTCATGCTCCTGCCAGGCGCGCTTCTGGTCGGCTGAGTAACGCGTCTTGTACGGGATTTGACCACAAACAGGAGACGAACCGTCATGTCCGAGCAGGAAAGGACAGGCACCCCCGAGGTACCTCCGCCCGTCCATCCGATGTCTGCCCCGTCCTCTGCCTCCGGTGTCAGCCGGCCGGGCCACCCCGGTCATGCCCCCGAGCCGCCTGAACTCCTCGGCCAGGTGCCGTCGGCTCGGCCGAACGGCCCGGCGGTGCCGGTGCATCCGGAGGGGCCTGAGCCGGTGTACCCGGCTGGGACGGCCCCTGGGTATCCCCAAAGCCCCGAGCCGGTGTACCCGGCAGAGCCCGAGCCGGTGTACCCGGTAGAGCCCGAGCCGGTGTACCCGGTAGAACCTGAGCCGGTGTACCCGGCAGAGCCCGAGCCGGTCTGCCCGGGGGGTGCCGAGTCGGGGTATCCGGGAGCAGCCGGGACCGCCCGTCCCGGTGACGGCGTACTCGCCCAGCACGAGACACCGGGGCCGGCTCACATGGGCCGCTTTCCGGCCACTTCGACCTCCGGCGCGGTGCCTGCCTCCCTTGGACCGGGCGAGTCCGAGCCACCGAGGGCGAGCCGGCCGACAGCACGCCCGGAGAACGACTTGGTGCTGCAGAGCGGGCGGAAGCACATGAAGGCCTACCAGCGCGGCATGGACGGCGCTGCGTTCTCGCAGCTGGTGGTGGCTGTCCCCACCGCGCTGATCAGCCTGCTGGTGGTCGGCATCGTGTTCTCCCTGGTCTCTCCGCTGCTCGGGGTCGTCGCGGCCGTACTGTGGCTGCTCTCCGGCCCGCTCGTCTTCCAACGCAGGGTCGAAGGAGCCATCGCGAGGCACCTGATCGGTATGCGCCACCCCACGCCCGCGGAAGCCGAACGCCTGGGCACCGTGTGGGAGGAAGTGACCCGGAGGGCCGGCGTCGATCCGGCCACGTACGAGCTCTGGATCCAGGAACGCGCCGAGCTGAACGCCACGGCCGCAGCCGGACACATCGTCGGCGTCACACGACACGCGTTGGACCGGCTTCCCGACTCCCGGCTGGCTGCCGTACTGGCGCACGAGCTGGGCCACCACGTCGGCGGACACACCTGGGCGGGCATGCTCGCCGAATGGTACGCACTGCCCGCCCGCACGGCCGGGCGCTGGATCGTCCTCGGCCTGACCGCCCTCTTCCGGACGAAGAAGTTCGCCGGCATCGCTTGTGGTGGCTGCCTTTCGCTCTTCATCGTGCAGTTCCTTCTCATCTTCGCGTTCACGGAGTCGATGTGGTGGCTCGTGCTGTCGGTCGCTGCGGGCCCTGTGCTCATCACGTGGCTGAACCACCGTGCCGAGTTCCGTGCCGACGCGTACGCGGTCGGACTCGGCTTCGGCGACGAGCTGCTGGAGGTACTGGAAACCGAGCACCGGGCGGGAGCGGCACCGGCCGGCTCCCCCCAGGGAGGGCAGCCCTACTTCGTCCCCCCGCCGCCTCCGTACGTACCCGGGCCGGCCGCCACCCCCCGTCCCGGGCTCACGCCGGACACCACCCGTCTTGTCACGAAGGCCGCGCACACGAAATTCGAGGCCAGGATCAGGCAGTTGCGCCACAACCTCGCCGACGGGTAGACGCGCGGATCCGGGAAACGTCCCTCACCCGTGGGCCGATCGGCCCTAGCCCGCCCGGGGCGCCGGGCGGTTCACTGCCGGGTATCGCACGCCGCGGCCGGCCGCACGGCGGCTCCGGGGCCGCGCCGCGGTGTGCGATCAGCGCCCGAGGGGGCGGTGCGGGCAGGCGGAAGGAAGAACGCGGTGATCGCGGTCGTCGGACACAAGGACCTCAGCAGCAGCACGCTGGAGCTGGTGGAGGCCGAACTACGCGTACGGCTGGAGCGCCTGGCGCAGGGAACCGCGGCGCTGGTACGGGCCGGGGCGGGGGTGCCGCTCGCGTTCGGGCGGGCCGCCCGGGAGGCGGGGCGGAAGCTGACCGTGCTGCTCCCCGCCCAGGGCGTGGTGCCCGCGGTCCTCCCGCAGCACGACCGGCCGGCCGCGGGTGAGCTGCTGGTGCTCGCCGAGCACGTACGGCTGCTGGCCTTCGACCCCGCCGACCGAGACGCCTGCGTGTCGGCCGACGAGCGGCTGGTGAAGGAGTGCCGGACCGTGTTCGCGGTGTGGGACGGGTCGCCGTCCGACGGCCGCGACGCCACCGCGCATCTCGTCGCCTTCGCCCGCTCCCGGGGGATCGGGGTCGAGGTGGTGTGGCCCGAGGGCGCCGCACGGCTGCGGCCCGCCTCGCGGGGCGGGGCCGCCCTCCGCGCATGATGCGGTGCCCGGCGGACCACGGCCGGGCACCGCGGCCGTCGGACGGTGCCCGGCCGTGCCGTCAGGCGGAGAGCAGGCCCGGGCCGGTACGGGTGGCGGCGGGTTCCGTCCAGGCGGTCAGGGACGTGTCGTGGTGGATGTGCGCGGAGGGGACGCCGGCGGCGGTGAGCCGTTCGGCGAACGCCCGGGTTTGTGCACCCGCCCCGTCCTCCGCCTCCGGGGACAGGACCAGACAGACGTGCTGCCGGGCCGCCGCCCCCGGCCTGGGCGGCAGCACACCGTTCAGGGCGCGCAGCTCGACGCCTGCCGTCCGCGTGTCCTGTGCGGCGGGGATCACCGTCAGCCACGGCTTGCCGCGCCGGAACGCCTCCAGGTACTCCGTGTCGTACGGCTCCGGGGCGGTCCGGCCCGCGCCCCCGGCCACCGCGTCCAGCAGGAGGAGCCGGACCCGGTGCGCCCGCGCGGGTTCGGCGGTGATCTGCTGGAGCAGTGCCTTGGCCGGCGCCCAGCCCGTGCCGGAGGCGATCACCAGCAGGTCGTCGGAGGGCGCGGACGGCAGGCACAGCGCCCCGCGCGGCGCGGCGAGCCGGACGGTGTGCCCCGGGCGCGTCCCGTGCACCAGCGCGTCGCTCACCGAGCCCGCACCCCGGGCGCGTACATGGAATTCCAGCTCACCGTCCTGATGCGGCGCACGCGCCAGGTAGTACGGACGCCAGGCCTGTTCCAGCAGGGGCGACTCCACAGCCGCGTACTGACCGGCCCGGAAGGCGTAGTCCTGCTGGGGCCGCACCCGCAGCACGGCGAGGTCCGGGGCGCGCATCTCATGGGACGTCACCAGCGCCTCCCAGCTGGAGGGCTCGGCTATGGCCTCCTCCTCGCCCCTGACCATCGCGGTCACCGCCAGCCGCAGCATCCGCAGCCACGCCTCTTCCAGCGGCGCGCTCCAGCGCACGCCCGCGCGCAGGCGCAGGGCGTCCAGCAACGCCGCCTCGAACGCGGCGAAGTGCGCGGGGCGCACACCCAGCTTGCGGTGATCGCGGCCCAGCTGGACGAACCGTTCCGTCAGCTCGTCCGGACGGTGCAGATTGCCGATCAGGTGGTGGAAGACCGCCACCAGGTGCGCCTGCTGGAACGCCATCGACTCGGGGAACAGCGACCGGAGGTAGGGGTGCCGCTCGAACAGGTACCGGTACAGGTCCTCGACGAGGTCCTCCACCGGCGAGACGAACGGCAGGCAGGCGCTGATGAGCTGCTGGTCCGCCCGCCCGTCGTACGCCTGCTCCACCGGAGCCTGCCGCCGGGGCGCGGTGCCGCTCCCCTCCGGAGCGAGGATGCGCCGCCGCAGGCGCATGGCGTCATGGCGCGCGAGCAGCGCGTGGTAGTCCTCGCTCGACGTGTTCATGGGGCGGTGGCTCCTTGGAGAACGGTGGGGGATCCCTTGTACGAGGACGTCCGTGACCTACGGGCCGTCAGGGCGGCGCCAGTATGACATCAGGGTCATTTCGCTGAACGGCCCTGGTCACAGGGACGTTCGGCCCCTGGTGCGCCCCTTCGCGATGTGCCGGGGGGCGCGTGGCACCCGTGAGGGGGGCCTTTGGACCCCGGCAGGGCCGACCGGCTCCCCGAAGGCCCCGGCCGCAGGGCCGACCGGCCCTGCCGGCGGTACCCCTCGGTCCCTGGAGCCCGGTGCCCCCCGTGACCAACCATGGTCCGGCTGGGGTGGTCCGGCGGCTCCCCGTCTCGTTCCGCCGGACCCTCCGGTCCCTCCCCGGCCTCCCCGGTTCCGTCCCTGACCGGGGAGGGAGCGGGGAGGGGCCGGGGCGCACGAAGAAACGCAAGAGCTGGAGGAATCGGTCCGGTGGACGCAAAGGAATCGCAGGGCTACGGCGGCAAGGCCGGCCCCGCACAAGGCCCCAGGGCCGCTGGTGCGAAGCCCGGGACAGCCGGTCCACCGCCGGCACCGGACACCAGGACCACCGGTGGCACGGGACACCCCGGGACCCCCGAGGGCGGCGGGCCCGCGGGCCACGGCGAGACGTCCGTCGCGGTACGGCCCGGCGCCGCCGCCCGGCCCGCACCGCGGGGCGCGTCGCGCGGGCGGGCCGTCATCGGATGGCTCACCACCACCGACCACAAGCAGATCGGCACGCTCTACCTCGTCAGCGCGTTCGTCTTCTTCATCATCGGCGGTGTGCTGGCACTGCTCATGCGCGCCGAACTGGCCCGCCCCGGAACCCAGATCATCTCCAACGAGCAGTTCAACCAGGCATTCACCATGCACGGTTCGATCATGCTGCTCCTTTTCGCCATGCCGCTGTTCACCGGATTCGCCAACTGGCTGATGCCGTTGCAGATAGGCGCGCCCGACGTGGCGTTCCCCCGGCTGAACATGCTGGCCTTCTGGCTCTTCCTCTTCGGCTCCCTGATCGCCGCCGGCGGGTTCCTCACCCCGCAGGGCGCCGCCGACTTCGGATGGTTCGCCTACGCGCCGCTCTCCGACGCCGTCCACTCACCCGGTGTCGGCGCCGACATGTGGATCATGGGCGTGGCCCTCTCCGGTTTCGGTTCGATCCTCGGAGCGGTCAACTTCATCACCACGATCATCTGCATGCGCGCTCCCGGAATGACCATGTTCCGCATGCCGATCTTCACCTGGAACGTGCTGCTGACCGCCCTGCTCATCCTGCTGGTCTTCCCGGTCTTCGCGGCGGCGCTGCTGGCCCTGGAGATGGACCGCAAGTTCGGCTCGCACATCTTCGACCCCGCCAACGGCGGAGCCCTGCTCTGGCAGCACCTCTTCTGGTTCTTCGGCCACCCCGAGGTGTACGTCCTGGCCCTGCCGTTCTTCGGGATCGTCTCCGAGATCGTGCCCGTCTTCTCCCGCAAGCCGATGTTCGGCTACATCGGCCTCGTCGCGGCGACCATGTCCATCGCCGGACTGTCCGTCACCGTGTGGGCGCACCACATGTACACCACAGGCGGCGTGCTGCTGCCGTTCTTCTCCTTCATGACCTTCCTCATCGCCGTACCGACCGGAGTGAAGTTCTTCAACTGGATCGGCACGATGTGGAAGGGCTCGCTCTCCTTCGAGACACCGATGCTCTGGGCGACGGGATTCCTCGTCACCTTCCTCTTCGGCGGCCTGACCGGTGTCATCCTGGCGTCCCCACCGCTCGACTTCCACGTCTCCGACTCCTATTTCGTGGTCGCCCACTTCCACTACACGCTGTTCGGCACCGTGGTCTACGCGATGTTCGCCGGATTCCACTTCTGGTGGCCCAAGTTCACCGGGAAGATGCTCGACGAGCGCCTCGGGAAGATGACCTTCTGGGTGCTGACGGCGGGATTCCACCTCACCTTCCTCGTGCAGCACTGGCTCGGTGCCGAGGGGATGCCCCGCCGGTACGCGGACTATCTCGCCGCCGACGGATTCACCTTCCTCAACACCCTTTCCACCATCGGCTCGTTCCTGCTGGGCCTCTCCTTCCTGCCGTTCTTCTACAACATCTGGAAGACCTCCATGTACGGCAAGAAGGTCGAGGTGGACGACCCCTGGGGTTACGGCCGCTCCCTGGAGTGGGCCACCTCCTGCCCGCCGCCCCGGCACAACTTCCTCGCCCTTCCCCGGATCCGCAGCGAGTCCCCGGCGTTCGACCTGAACCACCCGGAGATCACCGCCCTGGAACACGCCTCGACGCACTGATCCGGCAACCCCGGCAACCCCGGCAGCTCCGGCCGTCTCGGCAGCCCCGGCCGCCCCGCCTCTCCCGCCCGTAAGGAGCACAGCCCGATGTCCCACGGTCTCCCGGCGCTCGGCGTCGCCGTCATCTGCCTCTCGGGGTACGTCTGGTACGTCCCCGCGTGCCTCGACGTACGGGCGGGGCCGGACCGCACGCACGCGCAGAGGACGACGGCCGCGGCCGTCCTGACCGGCTGGGGGACGGCCGCCCTCCTGGTGCCCCTGCTGCTCGCCCCGGTGCCGCTGCCCGCGATCGCCCTGGTGGCGGCGGCGGGCTCCGTGGCGGCACTGGTCCTGGCGGTACGGGGCGTACGGTGCCGGGGGCGGGAACAGCGGGAGGCGGAGGCGCGCTGGTCGGCGCTCTTCCCTGCCACGGCCCCGGCTCCACGTCCTTCGGGGCGTCGCCCCGCCGGTGCGGGCAGGGGAGGGGAGATCAGCCAGCCTTCCTCCCCGCCTTCACCCAAGCGGCGAAATCCTCGATGCCGTTGATGAGCGCCTCGAAACGGAAGGAGTGGTAGAGGTCGAAGGCGTGGTGTCCGCCCGGGAGTTCCACGTACACGACCGGCGAGGCGGAGACGGAGCGCAGGGCGGTGACGAGGGCTTTGGGGTTGTCGGTCTCCACCAGTTCGTCCAGGTCGCCGTGGGCGATGAGGAACGGCGGGGCGTCCGCCCGGACGAGGTTCACCGGCGAGGTCGCCGGATCTCCGTCGAAGTACTCCGCGAGGAAACCGTTCAGCACGATGGCGGCGGTCACCGAGGTGTCCGCCTCCTCGAATCCGGGCTGGTAGGAAGGGTCGTCAGGGGTGAGAGCGGCGAGTGCCGCCATGTGCCCGCCCGCGGAACTCCCCGACACGAACACGCCCGCCGCCGGATCCGCACCGTACTCATGGGCGTGCGCGCGTGCCCAGGCGATGACCTTCTTCGCGTCGATCAGGTGGGCGGGGTGGGGGAAGTCGGGCCGCAGGCGGTAGTTGGCGCTGACGCAGACCCAGCCCTGGCTCGCGAGCCGGTAGAGCAGGGGGAGCGACTGGGTGTCCTTCCGGCCCTGGTCGTAGTGGCCGCCGTGGAAGTGGATCAGCACGGAGCCGCCCTCGGGGCGCGAGCGGTGGTGGTAGACGTCGAGGAGGTTGCGGCGGCCTGCGTCCCCGTAGCTGAGATCGCGTACCCGTCTGACGTCACCGCGGCGGCGGAGGAAGGGCCTGAGCAGGATGCGCGCCAGAGGCAGCCGGCGGCCCGTCCACGTACCGGCACCGAGCGCCTCGTCCAGCGCGTTCCCGACCACGGACGGCGTCCGTATCCCGCGCAGGGCGACGACCACGAGCCCGGCGGCCGCGACCCCGGCAGCGCCGACGGCCACCCGGTCGGCGGCCGTGGCTATGTCCCCCTCGAAGAAGGCCAGCGCCGTCGACGCCGCCAGGGCGTAGAGGACGAGGAACGGCATCTCGTTGAAGACCAGACCGAGCCGGTAGCTGAAGTAGAAGAGCGGCTTCGGCCCCCGGACGGGAACCAGGCAGAACACCACGATCACCACGGCCAGCACCACGGTCACCAGATAACCCACAGCCATGCAGAACCACGCCCGTTCGACTCTCGGTCAGAAGTATTCAGCCGTGGTACCACGGCTGAATACTTCTGGCAGGTGAACCGGCAAGGCGGGCTCGACGGGACCGTCGACGGCGTTCGGGCGCGGCATCACGGGGTGGTACGAGGGAGAGCCCCGGCGAAACGGTCCCGGCTGCCGCCGGTCAGATGCTCCGGCCCGCGGCGAGCCCGGTGAACGCTGCCCAGGCCCGGGGGGAGACAGTGAGGGCGTCCCGCCGGGGTTCCTTGGAGTCCCGGACGAGAACCGTGCCCGCGCGCACCGCCACCTCGACGCAGTTGCCACCGCCACCGCCGCTGTAGCTGCTCTTGAACCAGGCAAGCTCGGTAGTGCTCATAGGGCTCCTCGCATCTGCTCCAGCAGACTCCTGGTGGATTGATGGCTCAGAGCCTGCGAGCGCATCTTCCCATAGCGCTGAAGCATCGCGCTTGTGGCTTTCGGCTCGGTCACCAGCATGCTTGTGTCATGTGCTTCTACATACCCCACCCACCGGTTCTCGCCCGTCTCCGCGAGCGAAAGCGGGCCTTCGAAGCCTGAGTGATCCTCCTGGACCAAGGGCATGACCTGGATCTCGACGTTCCTCAGCTTTCCCACCGTGAGCAGGTGGTCGATGAGGAGCGCGGTGACCTCGCCCCCGCCGAGCTGCCGGGACAGCAGCGCCTGCTCGATGACGAAACCGAAGGTGGTTCTCGGGCGCTCCACCAGGAGTTGCTGCCTCGCCAGTCGGCCGGTGACCTGATGCTCGAACTGCTCCTCCGTCAGAGGAGGAAGCCGACGCTCGAAGAGCGCGCGAATGTAGGGTTCGGGCTGCAGCAGACCCGGGATCACACTGCATTCGTAGGAGTACAGCGAAACCGCTTCCTCCTCGACGGCCGCCCACTGCAGGAACCACGACGCCAGACCCACCTTCCGCGTCAGGCTCTGCGCCGCCGCGCCCAGTACCCGCGAGGCCGTGGGCCCCAGGACTTCCTCCGCGCGGTCCAGGAGCTTCGCCGGCGGGAACCGCTTGCCCTGTTCGATCTTGGCGATGTACGCGGCCGAGTACCGCACCAGCGGGGCGAACTGCTCCTGCGTCAGGTGCGCTTCGTCACGCAGCGCCTTGAGCACCGCCCCGAAGGTCCGGAGGCTGTCGGACAGTTCCGGCTCACCGCCGTTCGTCCCGCCCCCGTGGTTGTCCGTCGCCACCGTTGCCGCCTTTCCCCGTGCCGGGCCTCCACGCGTGCCCGTGAACAGAGTTACGCAAAGTGACCGACCCAGTCCAGCGGGTGAGCCGGTACAAGATGATCTGTACCGGTGGCGGACCTGCTGCCGGCCGCTTCCGTTTCGCAGGCTGGGGGCCATGAACTCCCCTCACACCCCGCGTGCTCCCCACCCGTCCGTCTTCTCGCAGCGCTTCTCCTCCACGCGCCGGGGCGCACGGCTCGCGCGCCTGCTCTCCGCCCTCCAGCTCGCCGACTGGGGGCTCCCCCGGGGCACGGGCGCGCATGACGCGGTCGTCCAGGTCGTGGGCGAACTCGCCGCCAACGCCGTGACCCACGGACGTGTGCCGGGACGTGACTTCGCCCTGGTCCTGGCGTACGAAGCGGCGCGGGGTGTCATCCGGGTCGAGGTGTCCGACACCCACCCCGGTGTCCCTGCCCGCCGTGCCGCCGGTGGCGTGGAGGAGGGCGGGCGAGGGCTCCTCGTGGTCGCCGCGCTGTCCTTTGCCTGGGGCGTCAGCCGCCGTGTCGGCCCGGGGAAGACCGTCTGGGCCGAGTGCGGTACGACGGGAGGGGAAGGCGGCCCGGACGCGGGCGGTCACCCTTCCGGGGCGGGGGCGCGGGTGCCGGATAGAGTCGGCGGGTGAAGATCCCGCGTCTCCTCGACGGGCGGCTCAAGTTCCGCCACCTCGCCCTCGTCGACGCGCTCTCCCGGCAGGGCAGCGTCGTCAGCGCCGCCGCGGAGCTGCACGTGACCCAGCCGGCCGCCACCCGCAGCCTCCAGGAACTGGAGGACATCCTCGGGGTCCCGCTCTACGAGCGCGGCCCCCGGGGCGTCACCCCGACCGTCTTCGGGGAGGCGTTCACCGGGCACGCCCGCGCCGTGCTCGCGCAGCTGGCGCAGGCCGGGCGGCACGTGGTGGAGCTGGCCGACGCGGACCGCGGCACCGTGATCGTCGGTACGCACCTGGCGGGGTCCAACGTCCTGCTGCCCCGGGCCATCGCGGAGATAAAGAGAGAGCGGCCCTGCCTGACGGTGGTCGTCAAGGAGGCGTCCCCCGAGGCGCTTCTGCTCGAACTGGAAGCGGGACGCGTCGACTTCGTCGTGGGGCGGCTCACCGCCCCCGCGGCCGAGCGGACCGTACGCCGCAAGCTGTACGACGAGTCGGTGGAACTGGT
This sequence comes from Streptomyces nitrosporeus, assembly GCF_008704555.1. Classification (NCBI taxonomy): domain Bacteria; kingdom Bacillati; phylum Actinomycetota; class Actinomycetes; order Kitasatosporales; family Streptomycetaceae; genus Streptomyces; species Streptomyces nitrosporeus. The sequence continues at coordinate 1,588,048 of NZ_CP023702.1, read as the reverse complement.
CGTCCGTGCCGGGCACACGCTCGCCGGCCGGGACGGCGTGGAGCTGGCGGACCTGGCGGACTACCCCTGGATCCTGCCGGGCGCGGAGACCGCGCTGCGCCGTGAGATCGAGGAGTTCTTCGCCCGGCACGCCATGCAGCTGCCGATGAACCGGGTGGAGACGACCTCGTTCCTGACGGTGCGTCAACTCCTGTTGGAGACCGACGTCATCGCCGCGCTTCCCGGTCTGATCACCCGGGACGACGCCCGGATCGTCCGGCTCGGGGTGCCGCTGGACCCGATCGGCCACAGCGTGGGGCTGACCCTGTGGGCCGGCCGGGCGCTGGGCCCGTCTGCGGAGGCGCTGATCGAGAGCCTGGAGGCCACCGCGGCGGGAATGGCCTCGCAGAACCCGTGAGCGGGTCTTCATGAGCGGGGCCCTTGGCGGGGCCTCTCGGCGGTCCCCCTCGGCGGGGCCTCGGGGCAGGCCGCCAGGGCGGGGGAGTCCGGGCGGAGAGTCCGGGCCGGGAGCCCGGGAGCCCCGGACGCGGACGGTTCGGCGGGTGCCGAAGTGATCCGTTCCTAGCCTCAGGGGCATGCAGATCCAGACACCCGCCACCGGCACGACCATCGCCACCACCGGGACACCGGCCCTTCGTACGACGTCTCCCACCGGGGCCGCAAGGACGCACCGGGAGGCCCCGCCGGCCCACACGGTCATCGAGCCGAGCGTCCTGTACTTCGGGACCCCGGTCGCCCTGCTGTCCACCGAGAACGAGGACGGCACCTTCAACCTCGCCCCGGTGTCGTCCGCCTGGGCCCTCGGACACACGGTGGTGCTCGGGCTGGGCGCCGAGGGGCACACCGGGCACAACCTCCGGACGCGGCCCGGCCTGGTGATCAACCTGCCCGGCCCCGGGCTCTGGCAGGCCGTCGAGCGCCTGGCACCGCTCACGGGGTGCGAGCGGGTCCCCGAGGCCAAGCGGGAGATGTTCCGCTTCGAGGCGGACAAGTTCCGGGCCGCTGGGCTGACCCCGGTGGACTCCGGGACGGTCCGGCCGCCCAGGGTCGCGGAGTGCCCGCTCCAGCTGGAAGCGCGTACGGTCCGGATCCGGCCGGACGACGGCGGGGACTTCCTCATCGTGGAGGCCCGGGTGCTGAGGGTCCACGCCGACCCGGGGATCGTCGTCCCCGGCACCGACCACGTCGACCCCGGGGCCTGGAGCCCCCTGCTCTACAACTTCCGTCACTACTTCGGGCTGGGACCCGAGCTGGGGCGCAGTTTCCGCTCACGGACACCTGCCCCGGCCCGGAATCCGCAGGACGGGCCCGGAACCGGCAGGACGGGCCCGGCACCGGCGTGACGGGCCCGTAGCGGCCAGCGGTCAGCGGTCAGCGGCCCGCCGCCGGCGCCGCGCCGTCCGTCAGCCCCAGGAAACGCTCGGCGTTGCGGTACGTGATCAGCCGCCGGCTGTCCTCGTCGAGGAAGGCGCTCCTGCGCACCACCTCACCGACCGGGCGTTCGCCCAGCGGGTAGGGGTAGTCGCTGCCCACCATCACCCGGTCCGCGCCCACGGTGTCCACCAGGAGGCGCAGGGCGCGGTCGTCGAAGACGACCGAGTCCACGTAGAACCGGCCCAGGTAGTGCGAGGGAGGGAACGCCGAGGTGCCGATGACGTCGTTGCGGCCGTGCCAGGCGTTCTCCATCCGGCCCAGCCAGAAGGCGAAGGAACCGCCGCCGTGCGCGAAGCAGATCTTCAGCCGCTCGTCGATCCGGTCGAAGACCCCGCCCAGGATCAGGGCGAGGATCGACAGATGGGTCTCCGCGGGCATCGCCGTGAGCCACTGCGCCATCCAGCGGTCCAGCCGGGGCGAACTCGCCATGTCCCAGGGGTGCACGAAGACCGGGACGTCCAGCGACGCACAGTGCTGGAGGAAGGTGACGACGCCTTCGCTGTCCAGGTCCTGGTCACCGACGTGGTTGCCGATCTCCACGCCCCGGTGCCCGTTCGCGATACTGCGTTCCAGCTCGCGGCAGGCGGCGTCCGGATCCTGCAACGGCACCTGGCAGAACGGGATCAGCCGGCCGTCCGCCGGGGCGGTGATCTCCAGCGCCAGATCGTTGAAGATGCGCGCGACCTTCGCGGCCTGCGCTCCGTCGCGCCCGTAGGTGAAGAACGCGGGGGTGGGGGAGACCACCTGGCGGTGCACCCCGTCCGCGTCCATGTCCCGCAGCCGCGTCCCGGCGTCCCACGCGTCGGCCTGGATCCGGCGGAACTCCTTCGAGCCCATCATGATCATGGCGTCCGACTCGGACTCGATCCGCAGCCACGGCGCCTCCGGCCCCGCCTCGGCCGTCAGGTCCGGCCATCCGTACGGCACGTAGTGCGTGTGGATGTCGATCGTGCGGTCCATCCCCGGCTCAGCCCTTCCCGGGGTGCAGGGCACCGCAGTCGCGGCAGGTGCGTGCCTGCTCGCTCGCGTAGAACTCGGCGAAGACCGGGGGCAGGTCCTCGACGATGTCGCGGACCTGGAGTTCGATCTCGTGGATCTTCGCGGAGCAGTCCTGGCAGTACCACTGGAACTTCTCCAGGGTGCCCTCCTCGCGGACCCGCTCGATGACCAGGCCGATCGAGCCGGCGTCCGGCCGCTGCGGGGAGTGCGGGAGGCCACCGGGCAGCAGCCAGGTCTCGCCCTCCCGGATGTGGACGGTCCTGGGGCCCTCCCCGGTCATCACGTCCACGTGCATGTCGCCCTTGAACTGGTAGAACCACTCCTCGTACGGGTCGACGTGGAAGTCCGTCCGCTGGTTGGGGCCGCCGACGATCTGGACGATGAAGTCCTGCCCCAGGGCCATGGTGCGGTTGTTCACCGGCGGCTTGAGCAGGTGCTCGTGCTCGGTGATCCAGCCCTGGAAGTCGATGACGGGGGGAAGAGCGGTCATGAGGACACCTCCGTGACGGATGTACTGGGGGAGAGGGGGGCGGGGGCGCCGGTGCCGGTGTGCGGCGGACCGGCGGGCGGCGGACCGGTGTGCGGCAGGTGGGCGATGGCCTGTATCTCGATGAGCAGGTGGGGATGGGGGAGCTGGTGCACCGCGACCGTCGTCCGGGTCGGGCCGCTCTCGTCGAAGAACTCGCCGTAGACCTCGTTGTATCCGCCGAAGTCGTTCATGGAGACCAGGTAGGTGGTGATCTGGGCGACGTCCTCCAGCCCCGCGCCGACCTCGGCGAGGATGTCCCGGATGTTCTCGATCACGGCCCGGGTCTGGGCCGCGATGTCCAGCCGGGTGGTGCCGAGCGCGTCCGCCTCGACGCCGGCGAAGGTGTTGTCCGGGCGCCGTGAACTCGTCCCGGAGACGAAGACCAGGTCACCGACGACCTTGACGTGCGGGAACCGCCCGCGCGGAGTGGCCTTCCCCTCGATCACACGGGAGCCGGTCACACGGGAGCCGCCCATCACAGCCCCCTGACCGTGACGGAGCCGAGCCCGGCGACCTCGCACCCGGTGGGGCCGGGCCCCAGCGGCTCGGCGGCGGTGGCCGCGCCCGCGAGGACCACATGGCCGGCCCTCAGCGGGATGCGGCGCCGTCGGCACATGTCCAGCAGCGCGTGCAGGGCCTGCACCGGGTCCCCCAGGATCGCCGCGGTGGAACCGGTCACCTCCCGCCCGCCGGTGTACAGCCGTACGTCCAGACCGGCGGCGTCGCGCAGCGGCAGCCAGGGGCCGATCGCGTACCCGGCGGCCGAGGTGTTGTCGGCGACGACATCGGTGTAAGTGAAGCGGAAGTCGCGGTACCGCGAGTCGATGATCTCCAGAGCCGGAGCCACCGCGTCCACCGAGGACACGATGTCCGCCGACGGGTCGTCGAGGTCCACGTCGCGGCTGATCCGGTAGGCGACCTCGGGTTCCACCTTCGGGTGGATGAAGCGTGCGAGGTCCACCTCGCCGCCGTCCTCGATCCGCATGGCGTCGGTGAGCCGTCCCACGATCACGTCGGACACGCCCATCTGCGCCATCTTGGCCTTGCTGGTGAAGCCCAGCTTGACTCCCACGACGCTCTCGCCGCGGTCCAGCCGGAGCCGCAGCAGAGCCTCCTGGACGGCGTACGCGTCGTCGATGCCGAGCTCGTGCGTGTCGGCGAGGCTCGGTACGTCCTTCCGCGCGCTCTGCGCGGTGTCGAGTGTCTGTGCCAGTTCGGCGGTCAGTTCGGCCGAGATCACGTGCCGCTCCCTCTCCTCGGGTGGTCCTGTCCGTTCACGGTCCCGCCGCGCCGGTGCGCGTGCGCCGCGGGGGTGCGTCTCACAACTGCACGCACACGTTCGTCGGTTCGGTGTAGAAGTGCAGCGAGGACTCTCCGCCCTCACGGCCGATGCCGGAGAGGCCGGCGCCTCCGAACGGCGAGCGCAGATCGCGCAGGAACCAGGTGTTCACCCAGGACATGCCGACGTTCATGGCCTGTGCCACCCGGTGGCCGCGCCGCAGGTCGTCGGTCCACACCGAAGCGGCCAGGCCGTACTCGGTGTCGTTGGCGAGGGCGACGGCCTCCTCCTCGGTGTCGAAGGGGATCAGCGCGGCGACCGGGCCGAAGATCTCCTCCCGCACCGGGCGGTCCGCCTGGGTCAGCCCGGTCCACAGGGTCGGTTCGATCCACGACCCGCCGTCGAGCGTGTCCCCGAGCAGCGGGACACCGCCGCCCGTCAGCACCTTCGCCCCGGCCCGCTCGGCCAGGTCGAAGTAGCCCAGCACCTTCTCCCGGTGCTTGCGCGAGATCAGCGGCCCGGTGGTGGTGCCCTCGTCCGTCGGCCGTCCCAGCCGCAGGCCCCGGGCGCGTTCGGCCAGCCCGTCCGCGATGTCGGCGAACACGGAACGCTGTACGTAGACCCGCTCGGTGCACAGGCACACCTGACCGGTGTTGGTGAAGACCGACCGGGCCAGGCCGCCGAGCGCCTCGTCGAGGTCCACGTCGTCGAAGACGATCGCCGCGTTCTTCCCGCCGAGTTCGAAGGAGACCGGGCGGACCCGGGGGGCCACCGTCCTCATCACATGCGAACCGGTCGCCGAGGAACCGGTGAAGGTGACACCGTCGATCCCCGGGTGCTCGGTCACGTACGCGCCGGCCGAGTCCCCGCCGAAGCCGTGCAGGACGTTGTACACACCGGCGGGCAGTCCGGCGTCGGCGAGTACCTCGGCGAGCAGGGCGGCGGTGGCGGGGGTCTCCTCGCTCGGCTTGACCACCAGGGCGTTCCCGCAGGCCAGGGCGGGGGCGACCTTCCAGGTCAGCAGCAGGAGCGGCAGGTTCCAGGGGACGATGACCGCGACGACACCGAGCGGCTTGCGCACCGCGTAGTTCAGCGCCCGCCGGCCGTCGGCGAGGTCGGTGACGAAGGACTCCTGGCCCGCGGCCGCGACCACGTCGGCGAAGGTGCGGAAGTTCGCCACGGCCCTCGGGACGTCCAGTTCGCGCGCCTGCGTGACCGGCTTGCCGGTGTCGGCGACCTCCGCGGCGACGAACTCCTCGAAGCGCTCCTCGATGAGGTCCGCCGCGCGCCGCAGCAGTGCCGTCCGTTCCCGCACGGGCGCGGTGGCCCAGCCGTCGTGCAGGGCCCTGCGGGCCGCCGTCACGGCGCGGTCCACCAGCGCCCTGTCGGCCTCGTGCACCCGGGCCGTCACCTGTCCGGTGGCCGGGTCGATGTTGTCGAAGCTGCGGTCCTCGTCGGGTTCGACGAACCGTCCGTCCACGAAGTTGCGGATCCACCGCCCAGTTGCTGCCGTCATGGGGCTCACTCTGCTCCGTCGGCCCATGCGCGACAAATGCGTATCCAGTGGTGAGGTATGCGCATCCCGGTATGGCCCGATGAACCACTCCGCTATGTGCTTCTCGGTATGGCGAAGGACCGATTCGGCATTTGTGTGTCATGTCTCACGGCGTGAGGATCCACCGTAATCACCCACGAAGCCCGATCCGAGGGACAGGTCACCCCGTGAACAACGCACCTCACACAGCGAGCCCGGGCGGCGCCCGGGCCGCGGGCAGAACCGCACTCGCCACCCTGGCCGGCACCACCCTGGAGTGGTACGACTTCTTCCTCTACGGCACCGCCGCGGCCCTCATCTTCAACGAGCAGTTCTTCCCCTCGCTCAGCCCCACCGCGGGCACCCTCGCCGCGTTCAGCACCTTCGCCGTCGGGTTCATAGCCCGCCCCCTCGGCGGCCTGGTCTTCGGGCACTACGGCGACCGCATCGGCCGCAAGGCGACCCTGGTCGTCTCGCTCCTCCTCATGGGCATCGGGTCCACCCTCATCGGGGCCATCCCCACCTACGACACCATCGGCTTCTGGGCGCCCGTCCTCCTGGTCGCCCTGCGCGTCGTCCAGGGCATCGGGCTCGGCGGTGAAGGTGCCGGAGCCACCCTGATGTCGATGGAACACGCGCCCCCGGGGAAGAAGAACCTGTACGCGGGCTTCCCGCAGATGGGGACACCCGGCGGCCTCGTCATGGCCAACGTCGTCTTCCTGGCCACCAACGCCCTCATGGGCGACGGCGCGTTCACCTCCTGGGGCTGGCGCATCCCCTTCCTGCTGAGCTTCGTCCTGGTCGCCGTCGGCCTGGTCATCCGGCTCCGCGTCACCGAGTCCCCCTCCTTCAGCAAGGTGCTGGCCACCGAGGACGTCGTGAAGTTCCCGCTGCGGGAATCCCTGCGCGTCGGTTTCCCCCGGCTGTCCCTGACCCTGCTGGCCGTGGTCGCGAACTCGGCCGTCGCCTACGTCTTCATGGTCTTCACCCTCTCCTACGGCACCCAGCACCTCGGCTACGACAAGCAGTTCCTCATCGTGTGCGTCACCGTCGCGGCGGCCCTCTGGTTCCTCACCATCCCGGTGTGGACGACCATCGCCGACCGGTACGGACGACGGACGATGTTCGTCTGGGGCTCCGTCGCCGTCCTCGCCTGGTGCGTCGCCTTCTTCCCGATGCTCGACACCGGCGATTCCGTGCTCGCGGTCGTCGCCCTCCTCGGGATGGGCCTGATCATCCCCGTCACCCACAGCGTGCAGGGCAGCATCATCGTCGACACCTTCCCCGTCAACGTCAGCTACTCCGGCACCTCGGTGATCCTGCAGAGCGGCGCCATCCTCGGCGGCGGCCTCGCCCCCATGATCTCCACCGCCCTGCTCGACGCGGGCGGCTCGTCGACGGGGGTGACCTGGTACCTCGCCGGGATCTGTACCGTCAGCCTGGCCGGTGCCGTCGCCCTGTTCCGCCTGGTCCCCGAGCGGGCGCCCGTACCGGAACCCGTACCGGCCCCCTCACTCGCGGGAGACCGCACATGACCCCCGGCACCCCCGCCGCACCCCTGCACGGCGGTCCCTTCCGCAGCGGCCCCCTCCGCTACGCCGTCGCCGAACGCTTCGCCCGGCCGAGGCCGGTGGCCGGCGGCGGCGCCCGCCCGCCCGCCGGCCACATCTGCCCGCAGCCGCCCTCCCGGCTGGACGCGGTGATGGGCCCGCCCCTCGACCACCGCCCCCAGGGCGAGGACTGCCTCCACCTGTCCGTCACCACCCCGGCCCGCGACGACGGGCGGCGGCCCGTGCTGGTCTGGCTCCACGGCGGCGGATTCAGCAGTGGCGCCGGCCTGATGGACTGGTACGACGGCACGGCACTCGCCACCGAGGGCGACGTGGTGGTCGTCTCCGTCAACTACCGCCTCGGCGCCCTCGGCTACCTCTGCCTCGACGGCGTCGGCGAGGACAACCCGGGGCTGTACGACCAGCTCGAAGCCCTCCGCTGGGTACGGGACAACATCGCCTCGTACGGCGGCGACCCCGGCCTCGTCACCGTCTTCGGGCAGTCCGCCGGAGCCCTCTCGGCCCTGACCCTGTCCCGGATGCCGGAGGCCGCGGGCCTGTTCCGGCGGCTCGTCCTGCAGAGCGCGCCCCTGGAGATCGCGTCCCGGCCCCGCGCCGAGGCCGCCGCCCTCGGCCGGGTCTTCGCCGACCGCCTCGCCGCGCACGCCGGCCCGTCGGGCCGGGCGGACCCCCGTACGGCCGCCCCCGCCGACCTCCTCGCCGCACAGCGGGACACCGCCGCGGTGAACCGGGAACGCTCCGGCAGCGTGCTGGAACCACCGTTCGGACCGGTCGACGGCGCGTACCCCCCGGGGGAGGAGGACGCGCACGTCCAGGGCCTCGACATCATGTACGGCTGGAACGCCGACGAGATGACGGCCTTCCCCGGCGGACACGGGGGGCCGGACCGGTCGAAGGAGCTGACCCGCACGGTGTTCGCCGAACCGCTCACCGCCCTCGGGAAACGGCTCGTACGGGCGGGTGCCAGGGTCCACGCCTACCGCCTGGACTGGCGCCCCGCCGGCTCGCCCTACGGCGCGACCCACTGCGTCGAGCTCCCGCTGCTGCTCGGCACCCGCGACGCCTGGCGGCGGTCGCCCATGCTGGGCAGCGCCTCCTGGGACGAGGTGGACACGCTGGGCCGGGCGGTCCGCGCCGTCTGGACCGCCTTCGCCCGCACCGGGACCCCCGGACCGGCCCCGGCCCCGCTGGAATGCCACGAGGTGGGCGCGCCGGGCCGCCCCTGAGCACCGGCGGCGAGCACCGGCGGCCCCGCGCGGTGCGGCCGCACGGCCGGTACGGGCAGGGGTCCGCCGTGTCCGGCTTGCGGTGCGGGCGCCGGGGCGGCAGGGTTCGCTTCCGTGCCCACCTTGCTGATCGTCCACCACACCCCCTCGCCCAACTGCCAGACGCTCCTGGAAGCGGTGGTGTCCGGCGCCACCACGGACGGGATCGAAGGCGTCCGGACCGTACGCCGGGCCGCGCTCGCGGCGACGGCCTCGGACGTCCTGGAGGCCGACGGCTACCTGCTGGGCACGCCCGCGAACCTCGGCTACATGTCCGGGGCGCTCAAGCACTTCTTCGACCAGGTCTACTACCCCTGCCTGGACGCGACCCGGGGACGGCCCTTCGGGTACTGGGTGCACGGCGGCAACGACGTCACCGGCGCGGTGCGCGCCCTGGAGTCCGTCACGACCGGCCTCGGCTGGCGCCGGGCCGCGGAGGCCGTGAAGGTCACGGGCGAACCGGCCAAGGCCGACGTCCAGGCGTGCTGGGAACTGGGCGCGACGGTCGCGGCCGGACTGATGGACTGACCGGGCCGCCAGGGTTCCGCGAACGGACCGCCGCGGATTCCGCGGCCGGGCCGCCCGGGACCCGCGGCCGGCCGTCCGGGTCCCGTGGCCGGCCGTCCGGGTCCCGTGGCCGGCCGTCCGGGTCCCGTGGCAGGACCGCCGGGGCCCCGTGAGCGGCCGTGTCCCGTCCCGGTCACAACGGCACCAGGGCCGCCTCGGTGGCCTTGACCCCGGTCCATACCGGCACGCCTTCCGCCAGTCCGAGTTCGGCGGCGGCCTGCGGAGTGATCTCCGCGACGAGGTCGGGGGTCCGCTCGGAGGTGATCAGGACGCGGAGGCGGCTGCCGCTGGTGGTGATCTCGCCGACGGTGCCGGACCAGACGTTGCGGGGGCTGCCGTCCGGCCGCCGCCGGTGCACGGACACGGCCTCGGGCCCGATGACGGCCAGCGCCGCCGTGCCCGGAGGCAGTGGCTCCGCCACGACGAGCCGCCCCCCGCCCGGGAGTTCGAGCCCGTCGGCGGTCGCGGTGCCCGCCCAGGCGTTGCGGCCGAGCATCCGGGCGACCCAGGGGGAGCGGGGGTGCCGGGTCACCTCGGCCGGAGGGGCGTCCTGCACGGTACGGCCCTCGTCGAGCACCAGCACGCGGTCGGCGAGCGAAAGGGCCTCGACCGGATCGTGCGTGACGATCAGGCAGACCCCGCCGAAACCGTCGAGATGGGTACGGAGCATATGGCGCACCCGCGCCCGCGTCGTCTGGTCGAGGGCGGCCAGCGGCTCGTCCAGGAGCAGCAGACGGGGGCGCGAGGCCAGGGCACGTGCCAGCGCGACACGCTGGGCCTGGCCGCCGGACAGCTCGGCGGGCCTGCGGCCGGCGAGATGGCCGACACCGAGACGCTCCAGCCAGTCCCGGGCACTGCCGCGGGCCTCGGCACGGGGCACACCGCGGGCGCGCAGCCCGTACGCGGTGTTGGCGAGCGCCGAGAGATGGGGGAACAGGGCACCGTCCTGCGGCACCCAGGCGATCCCGCGCCGGTGGACCGGCAGGCCGCCCACGTCGGTACCGCCCAGACGCACCGCGGCACGGGCGCGCGGGGTGAGGCCGAGGAGAGCGCGCAGCAGGGTCGTCTTGCCGGCCCCGTTGGGCCCGACGACGGCGATGGTGGTACCGGGCTCCGCCCGGAGCGTGAGCCGGTCGAAACCCGTCACCTCGGCCCGCAGGGGCCACTCCTCCCGCTCCGGGGGCACGACGGACCGCACGGGCGTCGGAGAGCTCCGTACGGAGGCCGGGTCCTCCGGCGGCCGGCGGACGGCCGAGGAACCGCGCGGGGTGCCCGTCCAGCGCCCGCGCAGCGCCACCAGCACGGCCATGGCGATGGCGAGGAGCAGCAGCGACACCGAGGTGGCGGCCTCGGGGGAGTCCTGGAGGAGCAGGTACACCTGGAGCGGCAGGGTCTGCGTGGTGCCCGGGAGGTTGCCGGCGAAGGTGATCGTCGCCCCGAACTCGCCCAGCGCCCGCGCCCAGGTCAGCGCCGCCCCGGCGGCCAGGCCGGGCGCCACCATCGGCAGCGTGACGGTGAGGAAGACCCGCAGCGGGGAGGCCCCCAGGGACGCCGCCGTCTCCTCGTACCGGGGATGGAGCCCGCCCAGCGCCCCTTCGAGGCTGATGACCAGGAAGGGCATCGCCACGAACGTGGCGGCCAGGACGGCCCCGGAGGTGTGGAAGGGCAGCGTGACCCCGAACGAGTCCTCCAGCCACGGCCCGAGCAGCCCGCGCCGCCCGAACGCCAGCAGCAGGGCGACCCCGCCGACGGTCGGCGGCAGGACCATCGGCAGCAGCACCAGCGACCGGACCAGAGCCTTGCCCGGGAAGTCGACGCGGGCCAGCAGCCAGGCCAGTGGTACGCCCAGCAGGAGCGAGAGGCCCAGCGACCAGGCGGAGACCAGCAGGGACAGCCGCAGCGCCTGTGTGGTGCCGGGGCTGGTCAGATGCGCGCCGAGTTCGCCCCACGACGTGCGGGCGAGGACACCTGCCAGCGGCAGCGCGAGGAAGGCGACGGCGAGCACCGCGGGGACCGCCAGGGCGAGAGGGCTGCGGCGGCTGCCCGGCGTGCGGCTTCGGAGCTGTGGCATCGCTTCTTCCTGGCTGTACCTGGCTGTGCCTGGCTGTGCCTTGCGGTTCCTGGCGGGGCCCGGTGGTTCATGGCGGTTCCCGGCCGGGCCCGGCCGGCTTTCGGGCGGGGCGCCTGTCAGGGCTGCTGGAATCCCGCCTCGCGGAAGATCTTCTGCGCCTCGGACGTGGACAGCCAGGAGACGAAGTCCGCCGCCTCCTCGCCGTGCTTCGACGCCTTCAGCACGGCGGCCGGATAGGAGGCCACGGCGTTCCGGTCATCCGGGATCTCCACCGCGTCGACCTTGCCGGCCGCCGTGGCGGTGTCCGTACGGTAGACGAGCCCGGCGTCGGCCTCGCCGAGCCCGACCTTGCTCAGCACCGCGCGGACGTTGGGCTCCTGGGAGACGGCCTTCACCTCGACACCCCCGGCGTCCAGGATCTGCCGCCCGTAGCGGCCGACAGGCACCTCCGGGGCGGCGAGGACCACCTTCAGCGCGGGATCGGCGAGATCCTCCAGGGTCCGGACCTTCCGCGGGTTCCCCTCGCCCGTGACGATCACCAGGCGGTTCCTCGCGACGACCGTGGAGGGCCCGGTCTCGTCCTTCAGACCGTCCATGGTCGTGGTGTCGGCGGTGACGAGCGCGTCGGCGGGCGCACCCTGGCCGACCTGGGCGGCCAGCTCCTGCGAACCGGCGAACGAGAACCTGAGCCGCGTGCCCGGATGTTCCTTCTCGTACGCCTTGCCGGCCGTCTCGAACACATCGGTGAGGGAGGAGGCGGCCAGCACCGTCAGCTCGGTCCGGGACGAGGCGGAACCCTGCTGCCCGTCCCCCGGGCCGCACGCGGCCACCAGCGGTGCGAGCAGGGCCGCCGCCAGTGCGGCCACCACGGCGCGGCGGCGCCCGAGGACACGGACGGAGGAGGAGGCGGGCGCGGGGGAGGGGAGGCGGGACATGGGGCGTGGCTCCTCGGGGTTACGGGACCGGCGGGCGAGAGGTACCGACGTGAGAGTGGGACCGATGCGCGAGCGGGCCGACGGGTGAGGGGCGGCGGACACCGGCGTGGCACGGGGCGGGCGGCGTGGCACGGGGCGGGCGGCGTGGCACGGGGCGGCGAACCGCTGCGACGGCCCGCGCGCCGGTTCTGACGACGGTGAGCACGGGGGCGGGCCGGGGACCGGGTCAGGTCCGGTCGATGTGCACGCTGGTCGACTTCACCCGGGCCGTGGCCTGCATGCCGACCTCCAGGCCGAGTTCCTCCACCGCCTCGCGGGTGAGGAGCGAGACGAGACGGTGGGGGCCGGCCTGGATCTCCACCTGGGCGGCGACATCACCCAGCTTGACCGCGGTGACGATGCCGGGGAAGGCGTTCCGCGCGGAGGTGTAGGAGACCTCCTCCTCATCGGCGCCCGCCTGTGCCAGCTCCACCGAGAAGGCCGCCAGGGCACGCCCCTCGATGAGGCGGCGGCCGCTCTCGTCACGGTGCGTCGCGACCCGCCCCGCGTCGGCCCAGCGGCGGGCGGTGTCGGGGCTGACGCCGAGAAGACGCGCCGCCTGTCCGATGGTGTAGGACTGCATGTGCCACACCATAGGGCTGTTTATCGCGCATCTACAACGCCTTCTCCTCGATAACCTCGCAGATGCCATATAGCAGCTCGATGCGTCCGGGGCGAGGCGGGGTGGGGTGGGGCGGGCCGTGCCGGCTTTGCGTGCCGGGGTGTGGACCCTCTGCCGGCTTCAGCGCTTCTGCCAGGTGAGCTTGCCGCCCCCCACCCAGCGGATCACGTCCGGGTCGTCGAGGTCGTGCACCCTGATCCCGGCCGCAGCCGCGACCTCCACCACATCCGTCATCGCCGTCACCATCGCGACGACCTCCCCGTCGATCTCCATGACGCGGAAGGGCGGATCCCCGGGCTGAACGGGCAGGACGGTGATCCGCGGGTAGCTGAAGTGAACGTTCTCCGTCATGTCGAACCGGTTCCACCGGGCCCGCCACGCCACGCGCGACAAGCCGACCGGTGAGCCTTATGCCCGATTTGTTGGCTTAAGGGTATTTAGCTCTGTCATTCAAGGCGATATGCCGACAGGGGTGGGCGGGGTTCGTTGAGAGTGGCGCGGGGTGCAAATCGCCCTTATCGGACTTGGTGACCAGCGTCACCTCCACCGCGCGAGGGGGTGGTGGCGACGCGTCGAGGGCCCCGTGATATCGGGGAATCCGGCGCGGCCGTGTGGGGTCGGTTACACGAATTCCCGTGAATGGATCTTGCGGGTGAATTGTGATCACGAATGCGCGGCTTGTTCCTTTCGCTATTTCTCGCCTACGGTCACCCTCACTCCGGATGGAACGCCGAATCCTGCCGCCGTCCGGGAACCCGACCACATCTCGTACGGCAGGAGCGGGGGACCCAGGTAAGTGCCGATCCGGTGACCGGAGCGGCTTGGGGTGAAGTCGCAGTCCGTCTGCGGCCGGGCAACTCCAGCTCGAACCCGACAGCTCACTTCGCAGGCGACGGAGAGGAAACCAGCATGCCCGCAATGGCCAACCGCCGCCGTTCCAAGTCCAGTTCGCTCACCCGCGGCATCATCGCCGTGAGCACGGGCGGAGCCGCCCTCGCCCTTCCCGTGATCGGCGCCACGGGCGCCTTCGCCGCTCCGGCGCAGACGGCCGCGGTCGAAAAGGCCGCCACCTCGACTGCCGCGTCCGGCAAGGCGATTGCCGCAAAGGACTCCGGCTCCGTCACCTATTCCGTGATCTTGGGTGATTCCCTTGCCGGAATCGCGCGTGCCCATTCCGTGGGCGGTGGCTGGCAGGAGCTGTACAAGGAAAACCGTGAGGCCGTCGGCGACAACCCCGACCTGATTCGCGTCGGCCTGAAGCTGACCATCGGTACCGAGGCGGAGAAGACCGCAGACCGGACCGCTTCGGATTCCTCGGAGTCCGAGGACCGTGCCGACCGCTCGGTGCGCACGGGCACCGCACTCGCCGCCCAGGGAGCCCAGGGCGCCCCGGCCGCCGTGGCCGTGGAGACCGTCGCGGAGACCGAGCCCGCCGTGGCCGTGGAGACCGTCGCGGAGACCGAGCCCGCCGTCGAGCCGGTCGCGTACACCGACGACCTGGACGGCTGGATCAACGAGTCGCTGGCCATCATGGCCCAGCACGGCATCCCCGGTACCTACGAGGGCATCCACCGCAACGTCATGCGTGAGTCCTCCGGCAACCCGATGGCCATCAACAACTGGGACTCCAACGCCGCCGCGGGCATCCCGTCCAAGGGCCTCCTCCAGGTCATCGACCCGACCTTCCAGGCCTACCACGTGCCCGGCACGTCGATGGACAGCTACGACCCGGTCGCCAACATCACGGCCGCGTGCAACTACGCCGCCGACCGTTACGGCTCGATCGACAACGTCTTCGGCGCCTACTGAGCCACGACGCCGGCACCGCTGGGCAGCCCGGCGTGAACGACGGGTGGTGCGGGTCCCCAGGGCCCGCACCACCCGTCGTTCTGTGGGTGCACGGCGAAGAGGCGGGGTGGGGCGGCGTCCCTCCGCGGGTGCCGCGTACCCTCGCCGGCTGGATGGTCCGGCGTACCGCCGAGTTCCGGCGTGCCGCCACGTTCCGGTGAACCGGAGCCCGGCTGTTTCCCGTCCGCCCGGCCGCCGTTCCCGGGGCCTTCGGCGGGGGTGCGCGCGGTGCCGTGGCGGCGCGCCGGAGCGGCGTGACTGGTCACGTACAGGTTCGTCGTCCATACTGCCCGCCGTGGAGCAGCGCATAGATTCGAACAACAAGCCCGAGTTCGCCGCAGGGACAGACCCGGCGTTCATCCCCGGCCTGACGGCCCCCGCACCGGTGCTCGCGGAGGGTGGTGGAACGCCGGGGGCGCCGAAGGAACCGGAGGAACCGGAGGCGTCCCGGGCGCCTGCCGAGGCCGGTACCGGGGCCGTGGGCGCCGCCGACGTGATCATGGACAAGGAAGAGGCCGCGAACGCGGACAAGGCTCCGGAGAAGGCCGGCGGCGCCGAGGAGGTGGAGGACTCCGAAGGCGCGGAGGACCCCGAGGACTCCGGCAAGGGTGAGGGCTCCGGCAGGAGCGGCGGTCCCGTCTTCGAGGTCAGCGACCGCCGGGGCGCCATCCGGGTGGACCGCGAGGGTGTCCGCTTCCAGCTGGACGACCAGGAGGCCGAGTTCGACTGGTCCGAGATCGGAGCGGTCGAGGTCAAGACGCCCCGCTTCGGCCGCAGGTTCACCGTCACGGTGCACCTGTCGAGCCGGCGGTGGTTCAACGCCGAGGTCGAGGCCGGTGCCAGAAAGGACCTCAAGACCTGGACGGCGGAACTCGACGAGGCGCTGGACGCCTACTTCGAGGAGTCCTGACCCCGCCGTATCGCCCTGTTCCGCATGTACGCGGTTCCGGCGCGGGACGCCGGACGGGACCGGCGTGCCGCGTGCCGCGTGTGACATCGGCCTTCACCACCCGGCCGGGTGGTGAAGGCCGATGCCGCGTTCCGGGCCGCGCGTCCGCCGGGCGCGGCTACCGGGGCGCTGGGCCCGGCCCACCGGGCCCGGGTTGACCGGGCTCTCGGATCACCGGGACCCCCGGCGGTCGGCCTCCCCGGCGGCCGGGTCCACCGGCGGTCGGCCTCCCCGGCGGCCGGGGCCTCAGGCGGTCGGGCCGAGGACCACCGAGCGGGTCAGATGCCTCGGAAGGTCGGGGTCCAGCCCCCGGGCCGCCGCCCGGGCGACCGCCAGGCGCTGCACCCGGACCAGTTCGGCCAGCGGGTCGAGGGTGCCCTCCACCCAGCGGGCCCCGGTGGCCCGTACCTGCTCGGCCAGCCCCTCCGGCGCCGTACCGAACATCCAGGTGGCCGTTTCGGCCGTGGCGATACTGATGGGGCCGTGCCGGTACTCCATCGCCGGATACGACTCGGTCCAGGACAGCGACGCCTCCTTCATCTTGAGAGCCGCCTCGTTCGCCAGCCCGACCGTCCAGCCGCGCCCCAGGAAACTGAACTGCGCGCACTCCAGCAGCCCTTCGGGCAGGGGCTCGGACAGCGCCGTCTCCGCGTCCCGTACGACCGCGTCGTCGTGCAGCCCGAGGTGGGCGCGGAGCAGGGTGAGGGCGCTGGTGGCGAACCGGGTCTGCACCACGGACCGTTCGTCCGCGAAGTCGAGCACCACCAGGTCGTCCGCGGCCTCCCTGACCGGTGTCCGCGGGTCGGCGGTGACGGCCACCGTCGGCGTTCTGCCCCGCAGCCGGGTCAGCAGGCCGAGCACCTCGGTCGTCGTGCCCGAGCGCGTCAGCGCGACCACCCGGTCGTATGCGCGGCCGGAAGGGAACTCCGAGGCGGCGAAGGCGTCCGACTCGCCCTGGCCGGACTCCTCGCGGAGTGCCGCGAAGGCCTGGGCCATGTAGTAGGAGGTCCCGCAGCCGACGACGGCGACGCGCTCACCGGCGGCGGGAAGGACCGACGACGCCGGGCCGGCCGCGAGCCGTGCCGCGCGGCGCCAGCACCCAGGCTGGTCGGCGGTCTCGTTCTCGACATGTGACATGACTCTGCACTCCGCTTCCGCTGCTGACCGTGCGTGTGGGTGAAATAGTCGTCAGCCTGCTCGAAGTTGCATGTTATATGGCCTAAACGAGCAGTAACAAGCATGGAGAGGGCAGGGAAAGGTGTGGAGTAGCGGCTGTTTTCGGCCATGCTCGGTGGGTAGTCGGCCGGATCTGATTCCGCCGTCCCCGGGTGGGCAGCTGTGGGTCCCGCATGCCCCGCTCCCCGTTCAATCCAGGGAATCACGCGAAAAATCCCCCGTGGGAGCCGTGTTCTCCGCCGCCCGGACGGTCGCCGGTAAGTGACCGGCCGGCACCGTCAGGGTCGAATTCGCGTCATCGGCCGCTCCTGATGGCCGGGTTCGAACGCGCGCCCGGTTTCAGGTCGGCATAATCGGCGCATGTCGATCACGGGTGGGGACGTCGTTGACCTCGGTGCGGGCCTGTACGCCTGGCTGCCGCCGAAGCGCGGGTGGGGACTGGCCAACTGCGGTCTGCTCGTCTCCCCGCAGGGAGCGCTGTGGATCGACACGCCGTACGATCCCCTGCTCGCCGGACAGTTCCTCGCCGAGAGCGAGAAGCGCCTTCCCGACGGTGTGACCATCGACCGCATCGTCGTCACCCACGCCAACGGGGACCACTTCTGGGGCGCCGGTGTGCTGCCGGGGGCGGAGATCATCGCGACTCGGGAAGCGCGGGAGCACATCCACTACGACCCGACGCCCCAGCAGCAGCACATGCTGGTGACCAACAGCGATCCGGCGACACCGCTCGGCGCGTATCTCGGCCGCCACTTCGGTGTCTTCGACTGGTCGTCGACCGAGCCCGTACGGCCGACGACGTACTTCACCGGTGAGCTCGAACTGACGCTGGGGGAGTTCACCGTCCAGGTCAGCTCCCTGCCGCCCGCACACACCTCGGGTGACCTGATCGTCCATCTGCCCGCGCAGCGCACGGTGTTCAGCGGCGACGTGATCTTCTCCTCCAGCGCCGACCACCCGGGCGACCACCCGGTGCACTGGGCCGGCCCGCTGGACAACGTGATCGCCGCGTGCGAACGGGTGCTGGCGACGGGTGCCGAGGTGATCGTGCCCGGCCACGGACCGGTACTGGACCGGGCGGGCGTGCGGGAGCACATCGGTTACCTCTCCTACGTACGCGAACGCGCGCACGCGTTCCACACGGAGGGGGTGCCCGCCCCGGAAGCCGCACGCAGGGTTATCCGGGAGCACCGCTACCCGGCCCTGGGGCTGCCCGAGCGGCTGGTGGTGACGATCGGGAGCGAGTACCGGCACCTCGACGGCCGGGACGACATGCCCGGAGTGCTCCAGGTGATGTCCGAAGTGGCCGCCGTCGCCCACGAGGTGGAGTCCGCCGTCGCCGACGGCGGCCCCGCGTGACGGCCGGCCGGTACCACCGCCCCGGCCGCCCCGCGGTACGCGGCCCGCGGCCGACGACAAGGAGACGGTGACGGCATGGTGGGATGGATCGTGGCACTGGCCGCCGTGACCGTGGCGGTCTGGCACGCCGTACGGGCCCACCAGGCCGGTCGCGACGCGTACGCGGCGTCGGCCCGCGCCGAGACGGCCGAGCGGCAGGCCCGGGCGGCCGAAGCCCGCACCCTCGCCCTGACCGGGGAGATACGCCAGCTCGCCGAGCGGCGGATCCCCGCGGCGGCCACCGCCCTGACCCATCGGGCGGCCGTCGTACCGGGACTGCGGGAGGCGTCCGAGGTCGAGGGCGACGCGGCACGGCTGCTGACCGATGCGGTACGGGCGGCGCGTGAGGCGATCCTCGACGAGCGCCGGCGTGTCGACGCCGCCGCCAGGTCGGCCATGCGCGGTTCCTCCGCCAAGATCCAGTCCCTGCTGAACCAGTCGCAGCACCTGTTGCAGGAGCTCCAGCACGAGTACGACGACCCGCGCATCCTGCAACTGGACTTCCGCAACGAACTCGCCCTGCGCCGCACCCAGGCCACCGCGGTGCTCTGCGACGCCTGGCCGGGGCTCGCCCGGCAGAACTCCTCGCTGGTCGAGATCGTGCTGGGGGCCCAGTCCCGGGTCGGCGGGTACGAGCGGATCAAGGTCGCCAACCACCTGCGGCAGGAACGCCTCGCGCTGGTCGCCCGTGCCGCGGAACCCCTGGCCATCGCGCTCGCCGAACTGCTGGCCAACGCGACGGCGTACTCGCACCCGGACACCGAGGTGCCGGTGACGGTCCAGCAGGCCGCCGGACGCGGTGCCCTGATCCTGGTCGACGACGCCGGGATCGGTATGGACGACGACGCCCTCAAGCGGGCCAGGGCACTGCTGGACGGCCCCTCCGAGGTGCTGCTGACCGAACTCGGCGACCCGCCGCAGACCGGTTTCGCCGTGGTGGGACGCCTCGTGGCGCGCTACGGCTTCAGCTGCCACATCGAGCCGTCGCCGTACGGGGGCATGCGGGCGATGCTGCGCGTCCCGGCCCATCTGCTGACCGTGATGAACGACGACAGCACCCTCTCGGTGCTCGCCCCGGCGCCCGTGTATCCGTACCCCGCCGGGGACACGGGCACGGAAGCGGACGCGGAAACGGGCGCGGACAAGGAAGCGGGCACGGAAGCGGACGCGGGAACGGAAGCCGCCGAGGACGCGTCCCGCGGCCGGGGCCACGGCGGGACCGCCGCACCGCGACCGGTGCCTGAGCCCGCGAAACCTGAGCCCGCGGCCCCGGAACCCGTGGCGCCCGGACCCGCGGCCCCGGAACCGGCCGCGTCCCGCCTGCCGGAGCGTCCCGCCCCCGCGGACGGCACCGCGGCCCCCGCCGGGCCGTTGGTACCGGGGCTGCCCAGCAGGCGCCGCCGGACCAGGCGGGTGCCGGAGGACCGGGGCGCCTCGGGGGCCCGGGACGGGGAAACCGCCGAGGCCGGTCTCCGTACGCCCGAACAGGCCGGTGCCGCCTGGACCGCACTGCAACAGGGCACCCTCAGCGGCCGGAGCGCATCCGGGCCCGCAGCATCCCCATCGGACGACCAAGGAGACGACGAGACGTGAGCACCACCCCGACCACCGGTGATCTCGCCTGGGTGCTGACCCCCCTGCTGGAACTCCCCGGTGTCCAGCACGCGGTGGTCGCCACCGGCGACGGGCTCGTCGAGGGCGCGTCACCCGGCCTGGAGCGCGCCTCCGCCGAACGCGTCGCCGCCATGACCGCCACGCTGCACGCCGCGGCCCGCGCCTTCACCACCGCGTTCACCGACGCCGAGTCACCGCGCCTGGCGCAGACGGTCGTCGAGTCCGAACTGGGATTCGCCGTCGTCGTACCCGCGGGCAAGAACACCACTCTGGCCCTGTTCGCCGCCCCCGACGCGCACCTGGGGAACATCGCCTACCAGATGCAGGTGCAGGTCACCGCGCTGACCCGGGCGATGCACGCTCCCACCCGCCGGCCGGACACCACCGCCCGGCCATGACCCCCGGCCCAGGGCGCCGCCTGATCCCCGCCTATCTGGTCACCGGCGGACGTACCGTGCCCGCCGGGCCCGCGCTCGACCGGCTCGCCGTGCTCATCCGCACGGACAAGGACCTGCCGCCCGGCGCCGGCACCGAACAGCACCGGCTGTGCGAACTCCTGGAACCGGGGGCGCTCACCGTCGTCGAGTGCGCCGCCCATCTGGAACTGCCGGTCAGCGCCACGGTCTTCCTGGCCACGGATCTCGTGGCCTCGGGACACCTGCGCGGCCGGCCCCCGATACCCCGTGCCGGTGAGATCGACCGGTCGCTCGTCGAGAGGCTGCTCGTTGGACTCCGTTCCCTCCACTGACCGGGGCGGCGTCGGCTACCTGCCGAGCGCTGCCGAGACCCTGATGAAACTCGTCGTCACGGGCCCCTTCGGCGTGGGCAAGACGACCCTGATCCGCACCCTGTCGGAGATCGAGACCCTGCACACCGAGGAGACCATGACCCAGGCCGGTGCCGGAGTCGACGACACCGCCGGCTTCCCGGAGAAGACCACGACGACGGTCGCCGTCGACTTCGGCAGGCTCACCGTCCAGGACGACCTGGTGCTCTACATGTTCGGCACACCGGGACAGGAACGGTTCCTCCCGCTCTGGGAGGACATCGCGCGCGGGGCGCTGGGCGCCCTGGTCATGGTCGACACCCGAAGGCTGGAGGACTCCTTCGCCGTCATGGACATGGTGGAGGAGCAGGGCCTGCCGTACGCCGTCGCCGTCAACCGCTTCCCCGACGCGCCCGACCACCCCGACCAGGTCCTGCGCAAACACCTCGACCTCGATCCGCAGACCCCCCTGGTGCAGTGCGACGCCCGTGAACGCCGGGGCAGCATCGACGCCCTGATCGCTCTGGCCGAACACGCACTGACCCGTCTCTCCGCGCCCCGGGAAGCGTCATGACCCCTCCGCCCGTCCCCCGGACGCCTCGCACGGCACCCTCCGGACCGGTCACGTCGCCCTACGAGCCGGTCGAGCTCTACGGGCCCGGCTTCGCAGCCGACCCGCACAGCCGCTACCACAGGCTCCGCTCCCAGGGCCCGGTGGGCCGGATCCGCATCGCCCCGGGCGTCGACGCCCTCCTGGTCACCGACTACCAGGCGGCCATCGACCTCCTGAGGGACACCGACACCTTCACCAAGGACCCGCGGGCCTGGCAGGCGGGCGTCCCCGCGAACTCCCCGGTGCTGCCCGTCCTCGGCCACCGGCCGACCGCCCTCTTCACCGACGGCGCCGTCCACGCCCGCTACCGCGAGGCGATCAACGACACCCTCGCCCTGCTCGAACCCCATGTGCTGAGGGCGGACGTCGCCCGTGCGGCACAGGAACTCATCGGAGCGTTCTCGGCCGCCGGCACCGGCGACCTCATCGCCCAGTACGCGCGCAGACTCCCCCTGCACGTCTTCACCACCTGCTTCGGGGTGGCCCGGCAGGACCGCGAACGCCTGCTCGGCGGGGTCATGGGGATGATGGAATCCGCCGAGAACGCCGCAGCGGCGTACGCCGACCTCGTCGGGGTGATCACGGACCTGGTGGCACGGCGGCGCGCCGAACCCGCCCGGGACCTGACCAGCTACCTGCTCGCGCACCCCGCGGCGCTGGACGACGACGAGGCCGTACGCCAGATCACCCTCATCATGAGCGCGGGCCACGACCCGACGACCAACCTGATCGGCATCGCCCTGCTGCGCATGCTCAGCGGACCGGGTCACGCCCACTCCCTGCGCGGTGGCGCGATGACGGCGCAGGAGGCGATCGACGAGGTGCTGTGGCGCGACCCCCCGATCGCCAACCTCGGCGCGCACTACCCGCGTCACGACACCGAGTTCCACGGTGTCCAGCTGCGCGCGGGCCAGCTCGTCCTGGTCTCCTTCGCCGCCGCCAACACGCAGTCGCTCCCCGCCGTCTCGGACCCGGCGGTGCGTTCCGGTGACGGCGCGCACCTGGCGTGGTCCACCGGGCCGCACCGGTGCCCGGCGAAACAGCCCGCCCTGCTGATGGCGGCGACCGCGATCGAGCAGCTCACCAGCCAGCTCTGCGACCTCGAACTGTCCGTCGACCCCGCCGAGTTGGTCTGGAGGCCCGGCCCCTTCCACCGCGCCCCCGCCCACCTTCCCGTCCGCTTCACCCCGCTCGGCGCCCACCCGGCCCCGGCCGCGGGCTGACGGCGTCCGGCCGCCGATCGCGTTCCCACCCGTGTCGGTGGTACGCCGAACGGGTGAGGGACGAGAGAATTGCCCGATGAACAGCGAGCGCAGCCGGCGCACAGCCAACCGGCACATGGACGGGGTGGATCTGTGAGCAGGTACGACAGGTACGACAGGTACGACGCCACGGACGAGCAGTGGGAAGGACTCGCCCAGGTCGTACCGCTCAGAGGCCGCGACGAGTGGCCGTCGAGGGTCGACCACCGCACGGAGCGGGAGCGGGAGCGGGACGCGGCCGAGCAGCGGCGGTTGGTCGTGCTGAGGGTGCAGGTGTTCGCGGACGCCCGGGAGGTGGCCGAGTACCTGGTGGCGCAGATCCCGGTCCTGCTCGACCTGACCGGTGCCGAGACCGATGTGGCCAAGCGGATCCTGGACTTCAGCAGCGGTGTGGTCTTCGGACTCGGCAGCGGGATGCACCGGGTGGACCGTAACGTCTTCCTGCTCGCACCGGGGGACATGGAGGTCGAGGGGGTCACCGCGGCGGGCGTACCCCAATCGTAGGAAGGGCCCGCGGACGGAACGGTTCGCCGGGCACGGGGGTGCGTACGGTCCGCTCATGACTGTGACCTCCACGGCCGGCCCGGCGCCGTCGGCGCCCCGGCCCCCCGCCCCGGACCGGGCGGGCGCGGCCCGGCCCACCCGCCCCGTCGTCAGCGAACTGCGCCTCGGCTCCTTCGCGTCACACCGGCGTACCGTCATCCCCCTCGGCCCCTTCACCCTGCTCACCGGAGCGAGCGGCACCGGGAAGTCGACGGCCCTGAGCGGGTACGGGGCGCTGGCACGGCTCGCCGCCGGTGATCCGCTGGAGGAGGTGTTCCCCGACCCGTCGGCCTGGGTGCCCGAGCGTTCCGCGGCGGACGCCCAGGGACGCCGGGGCTTCCGGCTGGGCTGCGCGGTGGACGGTCCGGCGGGGCCGGTGGACCTCGAACTGGCCGTACAGGCCGAACCGGAGCTCCGTATCGTCGGGGAGCGGCTGTCCGACGGCCGGGGGCCCCTGCTGAGCACCGCCCTGCGGGACCCGCGCAGATCCGTGCTGCAAGCGGTCCGGCACACGGCGGGGGAGGTGCCCGTCGCCCGGGTCCCGTTCCCGGACGACCGGCTCGGTACGGCGCTGCTTCCGCTGCGGCTGGCCGGTGCCACGGCCGGGGAGCGGCGGGTGCTGTCCGCCGCCGAGCAGGTGGTGGTGGCGCTCCGCTCGGCCTTCGTCTGCGATCCGCAGCCGCGGCACATGCGGGACGCGGTGCCGCTGGGCGAGGGGCGGCTCACCTCCTCCTGCGACAACCTCGCCGAGGTGCTGCACCGTACGCACAGCCAGTGCGCCCAGCGGCACGCCAGGCTGGTCGCCACCGCAGGCGCGGGATGCGCGGGCCCGGTGGCCGGCCTCGGCGTGGAACGTCTGGCGGACGGCAGGGTGCGGGCCCGCGTGGACCGGGGCGGGGGCGCAGGCACCCCGCTGGGGCGGCTCGGCTCGGGGGAACTCAGGTACCTCGCCTTCGCGCTGGTCCTGCTGACCGGCCCCCATGTGCTGGTGGTGGAGCCGGCCGCGGAGGTGCCGTCGGCGATGCAGACGCTGACCGTCCTGGCCGACGGCCTCGACCGGGACCTGGACGTCCGGCAGACGGACGAACTGCTGTCCCTGGCGGCTTCGATCTGCGCCGGAGGGCATATGCGGCTGCTCGGGACGGTCGGGGAACCCGCCGCGCGGAGGGCCCGTGCGGCGACCGGTGCCGTGGTGGTAGACCTGGCGGAATGAAGGAACTGGATGTTGCGGAACTGCAGCGGCGACTGGCCGACTTCGCGTCGGCGCGGGGCTGGGGGCCCTATCACACCCCGAAGAACCTGGTGGCCGCGCTGAGCGTGGAGGCCTCCGAACTCCTGGAGATCTTCCAGTGGCTGACGCCCGAGGAGTCGTCCCGGGTGATGGAGGACCCCGGCACGGCCCACCAGGTCGAGGACGAGGTGGCCGACGTCCTGGCGTATCTGCTGCAGTTCTGCGAAGTGCTCGGGGTGGATCCCCTCGCCGCCCTGGCCGCCAAGATCGAACGGAACGAGAAGCGCTTTCCCGTGACGGAAGGCGACCGGTCCACCGAACGTCACTCTTCGGAGTGATCATCTTTTCCACATTCAGCACCCTGTCCACAGATTTCCGATTTCCTCTGGATTTTGTGTAGCTGGCAACTCACTGTGGGTAATGGAAGAAGTGAGCGGGTTTCTGACAGAGGGCACGGGCGACGGGGGAATCGCATGGAAGCGGAACGGCTCATCGAGACGGGCAGGCGGGCACTGGCGGCGAGCAGGGGCGGCCCCGCCGTCATGACGGAGGCCTGGCAGGCCCAGGCGCTCGCCCGGGCGGTCGGGGGCCGGCTGGCCCGCTGCGGACCTGTGGAGCTGCGGACCGAGGCGCGCCAGCTCGGCGAGACCGGAGGACCGGGCGGCCAGATGCCCGACCACCCGGCGATGCCCGCTCCCGCCGGGGGAGTGAGGGCGGCCCAGCTCACCGAAGTCGCTGATGTACGGCAGACGCTGACCGCTCTGGGGCATCTGCTGGGAGAGACGGGCATCGCGCTCGTCGGGGTGGCCTGTGACACCGAGGAGGGACTCTACTGGCCGTGCATCGAGGCCATAGACGCCGTCGACGAAGCGGTGGACCGGGTGCAGGGCATGCTGAGGCGGCTCGCCGCGCAGACCCATGAGCGGGACCGGGAAGGCGTGCACGAACGGGACGGCGGCCCGGGGGCACACGCTCCCGGCGCGGCCCGCGGCGCACGTGTCCCGCGCGGCTCCCACGGGGCGCTCAGCGGGCCCGCCGGGATCGTGTCCGGGCCGCCATGAGCCGGCCCGGACACGGGGTTCCCGGACACCGGGCTCCCGGACACGGGGCTCCCGGCCGGGGGCGGCCCCGTCCTGGAGGGTGAGGGGAGGGGCCGCCGTCGCGAAGGTGCAGGATGGAGGCATGGATCTTCGAATCTTCACCGAGCCCCAGCAGGGGGCGAGCTACGACACCCTCCTCAGCGTCGCCAAGGCCACCGAGGAACTCGGCTTCGACGCCTTCTACCGTTCCGACCACTACCTCCGCATGGGCGCCGGGGACGGTCTGCCCGGCCCGACCGACGCGTGGATCACCCTGGCCGGACTGGCCCGGGAGACCAAGCGGATCCGCCTCGGCACCCTGATGACGGCGGGCACCTTCCGTCTGCCCGGTGTGCTGGCCATCCAGGTCGCCCAGGTCGACCAGATGTCCGGCGGCCGGGTCGACCTGGGACTGGGCGCCGGCTGGTTCGAGGAGGAGCACAAGGCGTACGGCATCCCGTTCCCCAAGGAGAAGTTCGGCCGGCTGGAGGAGCAGCTGGCGATCATCACCGGGCTGTGGGAGACCGAGGCCGGCAAGACCTTCAGCTACGACGGCACCTACTACCAGCTCACCGACTCGCCGGCGCTCCCGAAGCCGGCGCAGGCCAAGGTGCCGGTCCTGATCGGCGGGCACGGCGCGGTCCGCACCCCTCGTCTCGCCGCGCGGTACGCCGACGAGTTCAACATCCCCTTCGCGTCCGTCGAGGACAGCGAGACGCAGTTCGGCAGGGTCAAGGAGGCGGCCAGGAAGGCCGGCCGGGCGCCGGAGGACCTGGTGTACTCCAACGCCCTGGTGGTCTGCGTGGGGAAGAGCGACGCCGAGGTCGCACGCCGGGCCTCCGCGATCGGCCGCGACGTCGAGGACCTGCGGGCGAACGGTCTGGCGGGGTCCCCCGCGGAGGTCGTCGACAAGATCGGCCGGTACGCGGCCATCGGGTCCTCCCGTATCTACCTCCAGGTGCTGGACCTGCACGACCTGGACCACCTGGAGCTGATCTCCTCGCAGGTCCAGACACAGCTGGCCTGACGGCACCCCCGCCTGACGGCCGGGCCGCCCCCGGGCCGGCCGGGCGGGACCCCGTGGGACGCGACAGGGAAGGAACGGCCGTGGATTCTTCCGAACGGACCTCACCGAGGCCCGGGCGGCTTCTCGCAGACGTACTCGCCGAGGAGACCCTGGTGCTGGACGGAGGGCTCTCCAACCAACTGCAGGACCAGGGCTGCGACCTGTCCGACGCCCTGTGGTCGGCCCGTCTGCTGGCGGACGCGCCCGACCAGGTGGAGGCCGCCCACACCGCCTACGTACGGGCGGGGGCCCAGGTGCTCATCACCGCCAGTTACCAGGCGACGTTCGAAGGGTTCGGGCGGCGCGGTACCGGGCGGGAGCGGGCGGCCGAGCTGATGGCCGGCAGCGTGGCGCTGGCGCGCCGGGCCGGTGCGGCGGCCGGCCGTGAGGTCTGGGTCGCCGCTTCCGTCGGCCCGTACGGCGCGATGCTCGCGGACGGCAGCGAGTACCGCGGCCGTTACGGGCTCGGCGTCCGTGAGCTGGAACGTTTCCACCGCCCGAGGGCAAAGACGCTGGCGGCGGCCGGGCCCGACGTCCTCGCCCTGGAGACGGTGCCGGACATCGACGAGGCCGAGGCCATGCTCGAAGCCGTCCGGGGTCTGGGGACACCGGTCTGGCTCTCCTACACGGTGGCGGGCGGGCGCACCCGGGCCGGCCAGCCCCTCACGGAGGCGTTCTCCCTGGCGGCGGGGGAGGACCAGGTGATAGCCGTCGGGGTCAACTGCTGTGACCCCGCGGACGCCGGCGAGGCGGTGGCGACGGCTGCCGAGGTGACCGGGAAACCGGTCGTCGTCTACCCGAACAGCGGTGAGCAGTGGGACGCGGCGGGCAGGGGGTGGACCGGGCGCGGCACCTTCACCCCGGAGCGGGTGCGGGACTGGCACCGGGCCGGGGCCCGGCTGGTGGGAGGGTGTTGCAGGGTCGGCCCCCGGGACATCGCACGCCTGGCCGCCGCGCCGGAGTCGCCGTGACTCCGGGGCCGCCGGGGCCGTCGTGACTCCGGAGCCGCCGCGAGTCCGGAGCTGCCGGGGCCCGGAGCTGCCAGGGCCTGGAGCCACCGTGACTCCGGAGCCGCCGTGACGGGGAAATTCCCTGGTCGGGGGCGGGTCCTCGGACCATACTCGGACGGGTGTTCCTGACTATCAGCACCACCGGCAGCCCCGAACGCCCCGCCACCGATCTCGGTTTCCTGCTGCACAAGCATCCCGGGAAGGCGCAGGCGTTCTCCACCGCGCACGGCACCGCACACGTCTTCTACCCCGAAGCGTCCCAGGAGCGGTGCACGGCGGCTCTCCTCCTCGATGTGGATCCCGTGGCGCTGGTGCGGCGCGGTAAGGGCAAGGGCAGGGGCGGCGCGCCCGACGCGGCGCTCGCGCAGTACGTCAACGACCGGCCGTACGCGGCGTCGTCCCTGCTCTCGGTCGCCATGGCGGCGGTCTTCAAGTCCGCGTTGAACGGCGTCTGCCGGGCCATGCCGGAACGGGCCCAGGAGCCGCTGGCCCTGCGGGTCGAGGTGCCGGCGCTGCCCGCGCGCGGAGGCGCCGAACTGGTGCGGAAGCTGTTCGGACCGCTCGGCTGGGCGCGGGTGGACGCCACCCCCGTGCCGCTGGACGAGAAGTTCCCGCAGTGGGGCGACTCCCGCTACGTACGGCTGGTGCTGGAGGGGGAGTTGCGGCTCGCGGACGCGTTGCGGCAGCTGTACGTACTGCTGCCGGTGCTCGACGACGCCAAGCACTACTGGGTCGCGCCCGACGAGGTCGACAAGCTGCTGAGGGCGGGCGAGGGCTGGCTGGCCGAGCATCCCGAGCAGAAACTCATCACCAGCCGTTACCTCTCCCGCCGCTGGAGCCTGACCCGGCAGGCGATGGAGAGGCTCGAACTGGTGCGGCTGGCCGAGACGGACGACCTGGAGGTGGAGAGCGTCGACAACGCGGTAGACGAGACCACCGACACGGAGGAGAAGCCGGTACCGCTGGCCGGACAGCGGCGGGAGGCGATCCTGGGCGCGCTGCGCGCCGCCGGCGCCCACCGCGTCCTGGACCTCGGCTGCGGACAGGGCCAGCTGGTGCAGGCGCTCCTCAAGGACGTGCGTTTCACGGAGATCGTGGGGGTCGACGTGTCGGTGCGCGCCCTGACCGTGGCCGCGCGGCGGCTGAAGCTGGACCGCCTGGGAGAGCGCCAGGCCGGCCGGGTCACACTCCGGCAGGGCTCGCTGACCTACACCGACAAGCAGCTGAAGGGGTACGACGCGGCGGTGCTCAGCGAGGTGATCGAGCACCTCGACCTGCCCCGGCTGCCCGCCCTGGAATACGCGGTGTTCGGCGCGGCCAGGCCCACGACCGTCCTCGTGACGACACCCAACGCGGAGTACAACGTCCGCTGGGAGACGCTCCCCGCCGGGCACGTACGCCACGGGGACCACCGCTTCGAATGGACCCGGCAGGAGTTCCGGGACTGGGCGGGGCAGGTGGCCGGACGCCACGGGTACACCGTGGACTTCGTCCCGGTCGGCCCGGACGACCCCGAAGTGGGGCCGCCCACACAGATGGCCGTGTTCACCAGGGACGCGGCGGAGAACGGGAAGACGAAGGAGGCGAAGGCCGCATGACCGACAACCGCATGACCGGCACCCCCATGGCCGATGACTCCACGACCGGCGCTCCCGCATCCGCCGCCCCCGCACCTGACGCCCCCGCATCCCCCGCACCTGACGCCCCCGCATCCCCCGCACCTGACGCCCCCGCGTCCGGTGGGCACGCGGGCGGCCGCGGTACGGCGTCCGATGGCGGCGGCGCGCGCGGAGGTCCGCGCACGCTGCCGGTGACCGACCTCTCCCTCGTCGTCCTCATCGGTGCCACCGGCTCCGGCAAGTCCACCTTCGCCCGTGAGCACTTCAGGCCCACCGAGGTCATCTCCTCGGACTTCTGCCGCGGCCTGGTCGCCGACGACGAGAACGACCAGAGCGCCAGCCGCGACGCCTTCGACGTGCTGCACTACATCGCGGGCAAACGCCTGGAGGCCGGACGGCTGACCGTCGTCGACGCCACCAACGTCCAGCCCGAGAGCCGCAGACAGCTCGTCCAGCTGGCCAGGCAGTACGACGTGCTGCCCATCGCCATCGTGCTGGACCTGCCGGAGGAGGTCTGCCTGGCACGCAACGCGCTGCGCCCCGACCGCGCCGGCATGCCCCGCCATGTAGTCCAGCGCCACCGCCGTGAGCTGCGCCGTTCGCTGCGGGGCCTGGAGCGTGAGGGCTTCCGCAAGGTGCACGTCCTGCGCAGCGAGGAGGAGGTGGCCGGTGCGGAGATCGTCCTGGAGCGCCGCTACAACGACCTCCGCCACCTCACCGGCCCGTTCGACATCATCGGTGACATCCACGGCTGCGCCTCCGAGCTGGAGACACTGCTCGGCAAGCTGGGGTACGAGGACGGCGCGCACCCCGAGGGGCGTACCGCCGTCTTCGTCGGCGACCTCGTCGACCGGGGCCCGGACAGCCCGGGCGTGCTGCGCCGGGTGATGTCCATGGTGGCCGGGGGCAACGCCCTGTGCGTCCCCGGCAACCACGAGAACAAGCTCGGCCGTTATCTCAAGGGGCGAAAGGTCCAGCACACCCACGGGCTCGCCGAGACCGTCGAGCAGCTGGACCGGGAGGACGCCCGGGACCCGGAGTTCCGCACCCGGGTCGCGGAGTTCATCGACGGCCTGGTCAGCCACTACGTCCTCGACGAGGGCAGGCTGGTGGTCTGCCACGCCGGGCTGCCCGAGAAGTACCACGGCCGCACCTCCGGCCGGGTCCGCTCGCACGCCCTGTACGGCGACACGACCGGGGAGACCGACGAGTTCGGCCTGCCCGTGCGCTACCCGTGGGCCGAGGAGTACCGGGGCCGCGCCGCCGTGGTCTACGGCCACACCCCCGTGCCCACCACTTCCTGGGTCAACAACACCCTCTGCCTGGACACCGGCGCCGTCTTCGGCGGGAAGATGACCGCACTGCGCTGGCCGGAGCGCGAGATCGTCGACGTGCCGGCCGAGCGGGTCTGGTACGAGCCGGTGAAGCCGCTGGCCACCGAGGCGCCCGGGGGCCGGGAGGGCCGCCCGCTGGACCTCGCCGACGTACAGGGCCGCCGGGTGGTGGAAACCCGGCAGATGGGCCGGGTCGCGGTGCGCGAGGAGAACGCCGCGGCGGCGCTGGAGGTGATGAGCCGGTTCGCGGTGGACCCGCGGCTGCTCGCCTATCTCCCGCCCACCATGGCACCGGTCGACACCTCGCGGGAGGAGGGCTATCTGGAGCACCCCGCGGAGGCGTTCGAGCGGTACCGGGCCGACGGTGTGACCACCGTCGTGTGCGAGGAGAAGCACATGGGCTCCCGCGCGGTCGCGCTCGTCTGCCGTGACGCGGACGTCGCCCGCGAGCGGTTCGGCGTCGGGGGCGCCTCCCACGCCTCCGGCAGCGGGGAAGGCCCCACCGGCGCCCTGCACACCCGTACCGGCCGCCCCTTCCTGGACGACCGGGCGCTCACCGAGGCGGTGCTCGACCGGCTGCGCAGGGCCGTCACGGCCGCCGGGCTGTGGGAGGAGTGGGACACCGACTGGGTCCTGCTCGACGCCGAGATGATGCCGTGGTCCCTCAAGGCGTCGGGGCTGCTGCGCTCGCAGTACGCGGCCGTCGGGGCCGCTTCCGGCGCGGTGCTGCCCGCAGCCCGGGAGGCCCTCGCCGCGGCGCGGGCCCGCGGTGCGGACGTCGGCCCCCTGGAGGACCGGCAGCGGGAACGGGCCGAGGACGCGGCAGCCTTCACCGAGGCGTACCGCCGCTACTGCTGGAGCACCGAAGGGCTCGACGGGGTGCGGCTCGCACCGTTCCAGATACTCGCGGTGCGGGGCCGTTCGCTCGCCGCCGTGCCGCACGACGAGCAGCTGGCCTGGCTGGACCGGCTCGTCGAGCACGACCCGACCGGACTCCTCCAGGCCACCCGGCGCCTGGTCGTCGACACCGGGGACGAGGCGTCGGTCCGCTCCGGCATCGACTGGTGGCTGGAGATGACGGGCCGCGGCGGCGAGGGCATGGTCGTCAAACCGCTCGGCTCCCTCGTCCGGGACCCGAAGGGCCGGCTCGTCCAGCCGGGCGTCAAGGTGCGCGGCCGGGAGTACCTGCGGATCATCTACGGTCCGGAGTACACCCGTCCGGACAACCTGGAGCGGCTGCGCTCCCGCTTCCTGGGCCACAAACGGTCGCTCGCGCTCCGCGAGTACGCCCTCGGCCTGGAGGCGCTGGACCGGCTCGCCGAAGGGGAACCGCTGTGGCGTGTCCACGAGGCGGTCTTCGCGGTGCTGGCCCTGGAATCGGAGCCGGTCGACCCCAGGCTGTGAGAACGGCCCGGCGCTCCCCGCCCACGGACACCGTGCGGGAGCGCCGGCGGCGCCCGGGGCCCGGGACGGGGGGCGTCGCAGGGCCCGTCCGGTCCGGGCCCGCCCGACAGGCCCCGATCCGCAGGCGGTCCGCGGGATGAACGGCGCCTTCCCCGGTGAGGATGAAGGCATGGGATTCCATGTCGACTCAGAGGCCGGGCGGCTGCGCCGCGTCATCCTGCACCGCCCCGGCCTGGAGCTCAAGCGGCTCACCCCCAGCAACAAGGACGCCCTGCTCTTCGACGACGTGCTGTGGGTGCGCCGGGCCAAGGAGGAGCACGACGGCTTCGCCCGGGTGCTGCGGGAGAGGGGCGTGGAGGTCCACCTCTTCGGCGACCTGCTCCGCGAGTCGCTGGACATCCCGGTGGCGCGGCGGCTCGTGCTCGACCGGGTCTTCGACGAGAAGGAGTACGGCCCGCTCGCCACCGAGCACCTGCGCGCCGTGTTCGAGGCCCTGCCCTCGGACGAACTGGCCGAGGCGCTCGTCGGAGGGATGACGAAGCGGGAGTTCCTGGAGCGGTATCCCGAGCCGACCTCCGTCCGGTTCCACGTCATGGACCTGGACGGTTTCCTGCTCGATCCGCTGCCCAACCACCTGTTCACCCGGGACACCTCCGCCTGGATCTACGACGGTGTGTCCATCAACGCGATGAGCCGGCCGGCCAGGCGGCGCGAGACCGTCCACTTCGAGGCGGTCTACCGCCACCACCCGCTGTTCACCGGACCGGAGGCGGGTGTCTTCCACCACTGGTCGCAGGGCCAGAACGACTACCCGTCCACCATCGAGGGCGGCGACGTCCTCGTCATCGGCCGGGGCGCCGTCCTCATCGGAATGAGCGAACGTACCACCCCGCAAGCCGTGGAGATGCTGGCCAGGGGCCTCTTCGACGCCGGGTCGGCGCGGACGATCGTGGCCCTGGACATGCCCAAGAGGCGCGCGTTCATGCACCTCGACACGGTGATGACGATGATCGACCACGACACGTTCACCCAGTACGCCGGGCTCGGCATGCTCCGCTCCTACACGATCGAGCCGGGTGGCGGCCCCCGGGAACTGAAGGTCACCGACCACCCGCCCGAGCACATGCACCGGGCCGTGGCCGCCGCGCTCGGCCTGGACTCCATCCGCGTCCTCACCGCCACCCAGGACGTCCACGCCGCGGAACGCGAGCAGTGGGACGACGGCTGCAACGTGCTGGCGGTGGAACCGGGCGTCGTCGTCGCGTACGAGCGGAACGCCACCACCAACGGCCACCTGCGCCGGGAGGGCATCGAGGTCCTGGAGATCCAGGGCAGCGAACTGGGCAGAGGCAGGGGCGGGCCGCGCTGTATGAGCTGCCCCGTCGTACGCGACCCGGTGTGACCCACGCTCCGGACACCCGCTCCCGCGGAGCGGCGGGGCCGCCCGTCCCCGCGGAGCGACGGACGGAGTGTCGAACGACGGTGTGAGTGGACAGGCGTGCGATCGAAAGGGGGTCGGCTGTATAGCGATGCATACTTGCGTATACACTTCCAGGATTACTCGTTGTATGCGCCGTCCGACCAGGAGCAGTCACCATGGCCACAGACCTCGCAGGCCGCCACTTCCTCAAGGAGCTGGACTTCACGGCCGGGGAATTCCGCAGCCTGGTCACCCTGGCCGCCGAGCTCAAGGCGGCCAAGAAGGCGGGCCGCGAGGTGCAGCGGCTGCGCGGCAAGAACATCGCGCTGATCTTCGAGAAGACCTCGACCCGCACCCGGTGCGCCTTCGAAGTGGCCGCCGCCGACCAGGGCGCCTCCACCACCTACCTCGACCCCTCGGGCTCCCAGATGGGGCACAAGGAGTCGGTGCGGGACACCGCCCGGGTGCTGGGCCGGATGTTCGACGGCATCGAGTACCGCGGTGACAGCCAGCAGGTGGTGGAGGAGCTCGCGGCGTACGGCGGCGTCCCCGTCTTCAACGGGCTCACCGACGACTGGCACCCCACGCAGATGCTCGCCGACGTGCTGACGATGACCGAGCACAGTGAGAAGCCGCTGGAGGAGACCGCCTTCGCCTACCTCGGCGACGCCCGCTTCAACATGGGCAACTCCTACCTGGTCACCGGTGCCCTGCTCGGCATGGACGTACGGATCGTCGCGCCGTCCTCCTACTGGCCGGACCAGGGGATCGTGGACCGGGCCCACGAGCTGGCCGCCGTCAGCGGAGCCCGGATCACCCTCACCGAGGACGTCGCCGAGGGCGTCCGGGGCGCCGACTTCGTCGCCACCGACGTCTGGGTGTCCATGGGCGAGCCCAAGGACGTGTGGGACGAGCGCATCGCCGCCCTCGCACCGTACGCCGTCACCATGGACGTCCTGCGCGCCACCGGCAACGACGCGGTGAAGTTCCTGCACTGCCTCCCGGCCTTCCACGACCTCGGCACGAAGGTGGGCCGGGAGATCCACGAACGGCACGGGCTGACCGAGCTGGAGGTCACCGACGAGGTGTTCGAGTCCGCGCACTCCCTCGTCTTCGACGAGGCCGAGAACCGGATGCACACCATCAAGGCCGTCATGGTGGCGACCGTGGCGGACGGCGGCACGCCGGGCGCCTGAGTACCGCCGCCCCCGGCGAGGGCGCCCGGGAGAGCACGATCGGGTGCATGAACATGCACTCGATTGGGTGAGCATGCAGGGAAGTGGCTATCATGGAGCCACTTGGTGGGGTCCGGGCTCGCACGCCCGGACCCCGTCGTGCGTCCGGCTCCCACCGTGTGTCCGGGCCCCCACATCCGGACCGCCCCGGACCACTCCGGACCGCGTCCGGCCGGCCCCGGACCGCCCTTTGGACCCCGGCCACCCGAAGCCCCCGATCCATCCACCCGCCCGCCCTCCGGTCCACCGAAGACCCCGATCCCCGATCCCCGACGAAGCCGTCCGCCGGATCCGGCCGCCACCACCCCCGGCCCCGGACCTCCGGCCCCCGCTCCCGGCCCCGGACCACCCACCCGGACCGCCGGCCCCGCTCCACCAGAGAAGAGAACGTCCCCCATGAGCCCGGCCCCCCACACCCCCCGCGCCGCGCGCCCGCCCGCCCCCTCCGGGGCCCGGATCAAGAGCCCGGCGCTCCTGCTCGCCGAGTCCGGCGCCGACCTCGAAGGCCATGGCCTCAAACGCACGATGGGGCTCTTCCAGCTCGTCTGCTTCGGGGTCGGCGCCATCGTCGGCACCGGGATCTTCGTCGGCCTCTCCGACAGCGTCGCCGAAGCGGGCCCCGCCGTCGTGCTCTCCTTCGTCCTCGCGGCGATCACCTGCGTCTTCACCGCCTTCTCCTTCGCCGAACTCGGCGGCGCGATCCCGGTGTCCGGCAGCTCCTACTCCTTCGCCTACGCGACCCTGGGCGAGCGCGTCGCCTTCCTGGTCGGCTGGTGCCTGCTGCTGGAGTACGGCGTCTCGGTCTCCGCGGTGGCCGTCGGCTGGAGCCAGTACGTCAACGAGCTGCTGGACAGCCTCGTCGGCCTGCAGGTGCCCGCGGCGCTCTCGGCCGGACCCGGCGACGGGGGCGTGATCAACCTGCCCGCGGTCCTGGTGGTCATGATGGCCGCCACCCTGCTGGTACGCGGCATCCGGGAGAGCGCGGGCGCCACCGCCGCGATGGCCGTCCTGAAGATCGGCATCCTCGTCGCGTTCTGCGCCGTCGCCTTCACCGCGTTCGAGGACGGCAACCTCTCGCCCTTCGCCTCGCACGGCATGGCCGGAGTCACCGCGGGCGCGTCGGTGGCCTTCTTCTCCTACATCGGCTTCGACGCCATCACCACCGCGGGCGAGGAGGTCAGGAACCCGCGCCGGAACATCCCGATCGCGATCATGATCTGCATCGGGATCGTCACGCTGCTCTACTGCGCCGTCGCCCTCGGCGCCATCGGAGCCCTGGGCGCGGACGCGGTGTCCGACAAGCCGGCGGCGCTCAGCCTCGTCGTCGACCAGGTCACCGGCTCCTCCGCCGGCGGCGGCGTCATCGCCTTCGGCGCGGTCGTCGCGATCGCGTCGGTGGTGCTCGCCGTGATGTACGGGCAGACCCGCATCCTGATGTCGATGTCCCGCGACGGACTGGTCCCCCGGGTCTTCGAGCGGGTCTCGCCCCGCACCCACACCCCGGTGGCCAACACCTGGATCGTGGCGGCCGTCTTCGCGCTCCCGGCCGCGTTCTCCTCCCTCGACGTCGTCGTCAACCTGACGACGATCGGAACGCTGGCGACCATGGCCGTGGTGAACATCGCGGTGATCGCCCTGCGCCGCCGGAACCCGGAGCTCAAGCGCTCCTTCCGGGTACCGCTGTACCCGGTCAGCCCGGTCCTGGGCGTCGGTTTCTGCGTGTACCTGATGTACGGCACGGGCTGGACGACCTGGGTGCAGTTCGCGGCCTTCCTGGCCGTCGGCGCCCTCGTCTACTCCTGCTACGGCCGCGGCAGGTCGCGGCTGGTCAGCTCCGCGGCGACGGACCCGGCTGGGCCGGTATCGCCGGAAGCGTGAACCACACCGCCTTGCCGTGCTCCGTGGCGCGGTGACCGCAGGCGGAACTGAGCGTACGGATCAGCAGCAGTCCGCGGCCGTGCTCCTGCCAGGGGTCCGGCTCGCTGCCGGGGCCCGGCCGGGACAGGTCCCCGGGCGGCTCCGGATCACGGTCGTGGACCTCCACCTGGCAGCCGGTCGCCATCAGCTCCACCACCAGCTCGATCGGCCCCGCGCCCCCGGTGTGCTCCACGGCGTTGGCGACCAGCTCCGCCGTGAGCAGCTCGGCCGTGTCGCAGTCCGCCGACATGTCGATGTCCGCCAGCGCCGTCCGGACCAGGGCGCGGGCGATCGGCACGGCCGCGGTGGAATGGGGCAGCGCGATACGCCAGGCGCCCGGCGAGGACGACGGCGGGTGAGTGGGGGAGTCGGGCGGCAAGGCGGTTTCCGTTCGGGAGCGAGACATCCTGTCCAGGACCTCTGTTCCGGCACTGCTGGTCCGGTACGGCCGCACCGGGACCGGCGCACCAGGAGGACCGGGAACAGGACTACCTGCCTCAACCCTACGAAGTGCGGCAGCGGGGACACAGGGTCCGCCGACCGGTACAAACAGGACCTTCGGCACCACGGTCTCACGGATCGTTTATCCCGTGCCTGTGAGTCACACCACGCGGCCCCCGAAGACCGCTCCCTGCCGCCCGGACGAGAACGGGGCAGCCGTTCGGCACGGCTGCCCCACCCGGCCGCCCGGAGTCCCCGGGCCGCCCGGTTCCCCCGGACAGCCCGGGTCCCCCGGCCGGCCCGGGGAAGGAAGACGTCCCCCGGAAGGGAGGAACGTCAGTACGGCTTCACCAGCACATGGGCGGCGCCCGGCATGCCGATCTTCAGGAGCTCGTCCTCCTCGGGAGTCGTCGGGCTGCCCGTCTCCTCCTTCAGGAGAGCCCGCGACAGGTTCTGAACGAACATGGCACGGGGACGCCGACGGGCCTCCCAGGCGGCGAGCGCGGAGGCCACGTCGTCCTCGGAGTCCAGTGTCCGGACCAGGACCAGCGCGTCCTCCACGGCCATCGCCGCACCCTGCGCGAGGTTCGGGGTGCTGGCGTGCGCGGCGTCACCGGCGAGGACGACCCGGCCGACGTGCCAGGGCTCCTCCACCGTGACCTGCGAGATCCGCGAGTACACGATGCCCTCCGGTCCCGTGACGTTCGTCAGGGACTGGGCGACGGGCCCGCCGAACGCGGCGAGCCGCTCCTTCAGCTGCTCGTGCGCCCGCGCCGGGTCCGGGCGGAAGTCCGGCTCCTCGGCGGTGACGGCGGCCAGGTACATCAGCTCGTCCGTGATCGGGGTGAGGAGCGCCTTGGTGGACGTCCTGCCCACGCTGATCACGACGCCCTGGACCTCGGGCAGCCGGGGCACGGTGACCCGCCAGTTGGCGAAACCGGTGTACTCGGGGGTGAAGCGGTCACCGTAGAGCCGGTTCCGCAGCGGCGAGCCGATGCCGTCGAAGGCGACGACCAGGTCCCAGCGGGAGGACGACCCGTCGGACAGGGTGACGTCCACCCCGGAGCCGTCGTCGGACAGCTCCTCGATCGTCGTACCGAAGCGGATCGGCACCCCGGCGGCGACGGCCGCCTCGCCGAGGATCCTCGCCAGTTCGGGGCGCGGGATGCCGTTGGCGTGGGGGGCGCCGTCCAGCTGCGGCTGCGGGATCTTGGCCAGCGTGTTGCCGACCGGGTCGCAGATGGTCAGCACCTCCCACGGGAAACCGGCCGCGACGCAGGCGTCGAGCACACCGATCTCACGCATGACGTGCAGGGCGTTGGACGGCTGGATGATGCCGACGCCGAGGGCGTCCAGTTCGTCGCGGAGCTCGACGACCTCCACCGCGTGGCCGCTTCGGGCGAGCGCGACGGCGAAGGTGAGCCCGCCGATACCGCCACCGTGTACCAGTACACGCAAGGGTGTTGCCATGTGTCAGTCTCTCCTGGCGAGAAGTTCGGGGGAAGAACGGGAAAACGGGGGACAGGGGGAGCCGGGCGGCGGTCAGCCGACCGCCGCGGGCAGGCTCATCAGGTGGTCGACCAGAGCCAGCAGCACATCGCGGCCGAAGGGCCGCTCGCGGACGTCGCCGACCAGCAGCGGGACATGCGGATCCAGGTCGAGCGCGGCCCGGATCTCGTCGGTGGAGCGTGTGTTGTGCCCGTGGAAGCAGTTGATCGCCACCACGAAGGGGATGTCCCGGCTCTCGAAGAAGTCGATGGACGCGAAACTGGTGTCGAGCCTGCGGGTGTCGGCGATCACGACACCGCCGAGCGCGCCGTTGACCAGGTCGTTCCACATGAACCAGAAACGTTCCTGGCCGGGCGTGCCGAAGAGGTAGACCACCAGCTCCTGGCTGACCGTGATACGGCCGAAGTCCAGGGCCACGGTGGTGGTGTCCTTCTGGCCGACACCGGCCAGGTCGTCGACACCGATGCTCGCCTTGGTGAGGTATTCCTCGGTACGCAGCGGTGCGACCTCGCTGACGGCGCCCACCAGGGTGGTCTTCCCGACACCGAAACCACCGGCTATGAGGATCTTGACGGCGGAAGGCGCCGTCTGGCTGGTTGTCATCTTGGGTCAGAGTCTCCGGAGTCCGTCACGTACAGCGGCCAGCAGGCCCATGTCGGCGCCGCCGGACGCCCGGGCCACCGACAGCGGGGCACGGGCCAGCAGCAGCCCTTGGGCGACCAGGTCCGCCAGCAGGATCTTGGTCACCGACACCGGCAGGTCGAGGTCGGCGGATACCTCCGCGACCGCGGCCGGCCGCCGGCAACGGTCGAGGATGATGCGGTGCTCAGGCTGGAGCCGGCCCGCGCGCAGAGGCACCCCGTGCTCGTCCAGCGGCTCGTCGGCCGTGGTCAGCACGGTGATGAGGCTGAAGTCGTCCCGCTCGGGGGCGGTCCTGCCACGGGTGATGGTGTACGGCCGCACCATGGTGCCGGCCGCGTCCTCCTCGGGGTCCTCCTCGTCCCAGTAGGGCGTCACATCCGCTGCCCGTCCCCGGTACCGAAGGCGTCGAACTCACCGCGCACCGGAGCGGTGAGCTTCTGGCCGACCTGCTGGACCAGGTTGTGCATCGCCAGCGACATCACCTCGGCGTCGACCTCCTGGGAGGCGACGACGGCGAGGTGGGTGCCCTGGCCGGCCGTGATGATGAAGAGCCACAGGTCGGCGAGTTCGACGATGACCTGGTGCACGGTGCCGCCGTTGAACAGCTGGCCGACCCCACGGGCGAGGCTCTGCTGACCGGTGCATATCGCGGCGAGCCGCTCGGCGTCGGACCGTTCGATGGTCCGGGAGTGGCTCACCACCAGTCCGTCGTCGGACAGCAGCACGGCGTTCAGTGTCTCGGCGACCGAGTCCACCAGACCGTCGAGCAGCCAGTCCAGATCCTGGAGGGTGGCGGTGGTGCGTGTCATGACCGTTCTTCTCTCGTGGGGAGGTTGGGGGAGGGATGGCCGGGCTCGCTCGACGGTTCGTCCGTCGCGCGGGCCGCGCGTGACCGCCTCTGGAACGCCCCGATCGCGGCACCGGCCCGACGGGGGGCCGGCCGGAGCAGCGGGTTCTCGTCCCAGGCGGGGGGCCTGGGCGGGGTGCTACGGGCGGTGGGACTGATCCGCAGTTCGTCGACCAGGCTGGCCTGGCGGACACGGCGGGGGAGCGGGGGCTCCCCGGACGGCGTCGCGGAGGGCGGGCTCGCCACGGGAGCGTCCGCTTCCCCGGACGGTGCCGGGTGCGCCGCTGCGGGCGGCAGGGCGGGCAGATGGGCCTCGGGCGCGGGCCGGGGGGCGCCGTGCTCGTGGCCGGACACGTCCGCGTACGGCCGGGTGCCGGGCGCGGCGGCCGGTGTCAGCGATCCGTAGGACCGGTCGTCGGAGCGGTGGCCCTCGTCGGCGGCCGGGTAGGTGTGGCCCGGCACGGGGTACTGCCCCGCGGCCGTCATGTACGGCTCCTCCTGCCCGCCGTACGCTCCGTCCGCCGTCCCGTACGGCCTGCCCTCGGTGCCGTACGCGCCGTACGACTGCTCGGCCCCGCCGTACGCGCCGGTCTGCTGCTCCCCGGTTCCCCGGTAGCCGCCGTCCTCCTGTCCGTACGGTGTGTCCGCGCCCGGGTAACCGGCCGGGCTCCCGTCGTAGGGCTGGGCGGTGTCCGCGTAGGCCGCGGTACCGGCGCCGGCGCCGTACGGCTGGTCCGTCTCCGTGTACAGCGTGTCGCCCGACGCGAACGGCGAGGCGGTGCCCCCGGGATACGGGTCGCCGGCCGGAGCGGTCCGGTCCGGTGCGCCGTACGCGTCGCCGGGCGCCCCGTACGCGGTCTCGGGCGTGCCGTACGGGCTGTCCTGGGTGCTGTCCGGCGTGCCGTACGGGCTGTCCTGGGTGCTGTCCGGCGTGGCGTACGGGTTGTCCGGAGCGCTGTCCGGCGTGCCGTACGGGCTGTCCGGGGCGCTGTCCGGAGCGGAGTACGGCGGGTGTCCGTCCTGCTCGCCGGGGCCGGTCTGGCGGCCGGTACGGGC
This sequence comes from Streptomyces nitrosporeus, assembly GCF_008704555.1. NCBI lineage: Bacteria > Bacillati > Actinomycetota > Actinomycetes > Kitasatosporales > Streptomycetaceae > Streptomyces > Streptomyces nitrosporeus. The sequence goes on along the minus strand of NZ_CP023702.1, from coordinate 1,547,224 downwards.
GGCGTGGTCGGCCAGGGCGGTGACCCCGGCCATCGCCTTGCCCTGCACCCGGGTCGGCAGGGCGCCCGGTGCCGCCGGGGCGGCCGGCGCGGGCTCCTGGACGGGCGGTACGGCGGCGGGCTTCGGTACGCCCACCGGACGGGAGTCCGGTCCGGCCACGGTCAGCTCGTCGGGGACGAGGATGACGACGCGGGTGCCGCCGAAGGCGGACGGCCGGTACTCGACCCGCAGCCCGTGCTGGTCCGCGAGGCGGGCGATCACATAGAGGCCGAGCCGGATGTCCTCGGAGTGGGCCAGCACGTCCATCCGGGGCGGGCGGCTCATCAGCTCGTTGGCCTCGGCCAGCTGCTCCTCGTCCATCCCGAGGCCGCGGTCCTCGACCTCGATGGCCAGCCCGCGGCTCACCTTGGCGGCGCGGACCTCGACCGGGCTCGGCGGACGGGAGAAGCTCAGCGCGTTCTCGATGAGCTCCGCCAGGACGTGGGAGACCGGGCCGACGGCCCGCTCGGACAGCCACGGGGAACCGTCGAGGTCCAGCACCACACGGCGGTAGTCCTGCACCTCGCCCTGGGCGGAGCGCATGACGTCCAGCAGCGGCACGGGCTTGCGCCAGCGCCGGTGCGGCGAACCGCCCGCGAGGATCACCAGGTTCTCCTCGTAACGGCGCAGACGTGCCGTCAGGTGGTCCAGGTCGAAGAGCCCGTCGAGCACCTCCGGGTCCTCGTGCTTGCGTTCGAGCTCGTCCAGCTTCTTCAGCTGCTGGCCGATGAGCTGCTGGGTACGGCGCGCGATCCTCTGCAGCAGCCGCTCGAACCCGCGGTGCTGGTCGGCCTGCTTGACCGCGGCCTGGATGGCGCTGGTGCGCGCCTGGTTGAGCGCGCTACCGAGCCGGGTGAGCTCGTCACCGCCCTCGCCGGGCGCCTCGATCGCGCGGGCCTCGGCCTCGGCGTCGATCTTCTCGCCTTGGGCCAGCCGCTCGACGACGTCCGGCAGCGCCTTCTCCAGCTCCTCCGCACGCTCCTGGAGGCCGGTGATGCGCCGGCGGAGGTTGCGGGTGAGGCGCCAGGTCGTCCAGACGACCGCGATGACGGCGATCAGACCGATCACCGAGGTCAGGACCATCTTCAGGAGCAGCGACAGGATGCTGTCCTTACCGGAGGTCACCACGGCGTCGGTGCGCAGCTCCAGCAGCTCCACGAGCTGCGGGGTGACGCCGTCCATCGCCTCGCGCCAGGCCTTCTCGTCGGCTTCCAGCTCGACGAAGCCGGAACCGTCGGCGGCCAGCGGGCGCAGGATCTGCTTCTCCAGCTTCGCCTTCGACTTCCAGGCGGAACTCCCGACCAGCTCCTCCCACTTGACCCGCTCGTGCGCGGGGAGGTAGGGGACGACCTTGGTGGTGGCCTGGAAGTCCTGCCCGGCGATCGCCTGCCGGACCGCCTGGAGGTCCTCGGTGCTCAGCTTGTCCGTGGGCCAGCCGCGGGCGAGGAGCGCGTCCGAACGGGAGATCATCTCCTTGGCCCAGAACAGGTCGACGAGCGGCTGGCTCTTCGTGGTCACCTCGCCGTTGTCGACGTGGCTCAGGGCCGCGAACAGTTGGAGGTCCACCGCGATCAGGTCGGTGTAGTACGCGTAGACGACCTGCTGCTGCTCCGCGTCACCACCGTCGACCAGTGCGCGCTGGGCGTTCAGTTGCTCCATGGCCTCACGGGCCTTGCCGACCGCTTCCCGCACCTCGGTGGGGGCGTCGTCGGCACTCACGTCCGAGAGCGACTGGAACGTCTCGATCGACTCGTCGGTGAGTTCGCGCTGCTGCTTCAGCGCCTTACGGGAGGCATCCGGCCGGGCCAGTGCCTGGGCGCTGAGCCGCCGCTCCTCCTGCAGGTTGTAGTACACGATGTTGGACGGCTGGCCGGCTTGCTCGGCCAGCAGCCCCTGGGCTGCCTGGCGTTGGAAGTCGAGCAGTGTCTGGCCACTGGTGACCGCCCAGAGGGCCGCCAGTGCGACACCGGGGACGATGGCCAGTACGAGAAGGGCTGTCCGCAACGACATGGGTGCCGAGTCGGTCCGCCGGGACGCACGCGTGCGCAGGGGAGGCTCCTTGTGGATGGTGTCAGTCAGTGACTGATCAAATCCGTTGAGAACTTGGACACATGGATATTAGTCACATAACAAATACGAAGAGAAAGCGGGCTCACATGTGCAACACGGCGCGCCCACGTGTTCCCCATCTATGTGTGCGGTAAGGAGCGCGGGGCCCTGCCTCCCGAGTGGCGGTACGACCCGGCCCGGGCCACGCTGAAGTGGAAGGACGCGTTTTCGGGACCCCGGGTCCACGGTGCGGCGCCCGGCCCCGGAGGGGGCGGGGGCGCGGCGGCGGCGACGGGCGCGGCGGTGGTGACGGGAGGAGCGGCGATGAGCGGCGAGCGGCGGCCCCCGCATCCGGCGGCCAGGTCCTACGACGGCGATGGCATCACGGTGAGTTACGACGTACGCCGTTGTCTGCATGCCGCGGAGTGCGTCCGCGGGCTGCCCCAGGTGTTCGAGGTGGGGCGCCGGCCGTGGATCATGCCGCGGAACGCGTCGGCGGACGAGGTGGCCGAAACCGTGCGCCGCTGCCCCAGCGGTGCCCTGGTCTGCCACCGCACCGACGGGATGCCGGACGAGGTCCCCGACGTCCCGGCCCATGTGTCCCTGCACGAGGACGGGGTGCTGCATGTGCGCGGCGACCTGGAGGTCCGGACGCCGGACGGCGCCCGCCGGGAGACCCGGGTGATGCTGTGCGGCTGCGGGAAGACCGGGAACACACCGTTCTGCGACCACAGCGGCCCCTGTGCAGACCATGTTTGACATATTTTGTTTGTAACTGACTGAGTGTCACCCCGTTTCGCGGCAGTCGCACCAGTGGTCCGGTTCCGTGCGGCGCGCCGGAAGGGTGAACAAGGCCGGGGGATATATCTGTATTCGGTGCCCTTCGATCCTTGTGTACCGTCTTCTGTTCCGGCTCCTCCGTCGTGATCGCCCTCATCCTCTGCCACTTCGCGCTCGCCGCCTGTGCGGTCCCCCTGGTGCGCCTGCTGGGCAGGCGTGCCTTCGTGGTCCTCGCCCTGCCGCCCGCCGCGGCCACGGTCTGGGCGGTGACCGAATGGGACGGCGTGGCGGCCGGCAAGGCGGTCACCCGGACCTGGGACTGGATCCCGGCGTACGACGTCTCCGTCGGCCTGCGCCTGGACGCGCTCGCCGAGCTGATGGTGCTGCTCGCCGCGGGGGTCGGCACACTGGTCCTGCTGTACTGCGCCTCCTACTTCACCGACGGCTCGCCCCGCCAGGCGTCCTTCGCCGGCAACCTCCTCGCCTTCGCCGGGACGATGCTCGCCCTGGTGCTCGCGGACGACCTGATCTCCCTGTACGTCTACTGGGAACTGACCACCGTCTTCTCGTACCTGCTGATCGGGCACGGCAGCGAACGCAAGCAGAACCGCAGGTCCGCCCTCCAGGCGCTCACGGTGACGACCCTCGGCGGACTGGCCATGCTCGTCGGCTTCCTGATCATCGGCCGGGCGGCGGGCACCTACCGCATCTCCGGGATCGTCGCCGACCCGCCCTCCGGCGGCCTCGCGATGTCCGTGGCGGTCGTCCTGGTGCTGTGCGGTGCCCTGTCGAAGTCCGCGATCTGGCCGTTCAGCCTCTGGCTGCCCAACGCGATGGCCGCACCGACACCCGTCAGCGCCTATCTGCACGCCGCGGCCATGGTGAAGGCCGGCGTCTACCTCGTGGCACGGCTCGCCCCCGCCTTCGCCGACGTCCCCGTCTGGCGCCCCCTCGTCCTGGTGCTCGGCGGCGCGACCATGCTGCTCGGCGGCTGGCGGGCGCTGCGCCTCAACGACCTGAAAATCGTCCTGGCCTACGGCACCGTCAGCCAGCTCGGCTTCCTCATGGTCCTGGCCGGTGCCGGGAACCGGGACGCCGCGCTCGCCGCCGTCGCCATGATCCTCGGCCACGCCCTGTTCAAGGCCGCGCTGTTCCTCGTCACCGGGATCGTCGACCACGCCGCCGGGACCCGCGACCTGCGCGCGCTCTCCGGCGTCGGACGCTCCCTGCCGTACGTGTGTGCCACGGCCGTACTCGCCGCGGCCTCCATGGCCGCCCTGCCCCCGTTCCTCGGCTTCGCCGCGAAGGAGGCCGCCTTCCACGCGCTGCTGCACGGTGACACCGCCGACCGCTGGGTGCTGGCCGTCACGGTGGCGGGTTCGGTCCTGACCGTCGCCTACACACTCCGCTTCCTGTGGGGCGCCTTCGCCCGCAAACCCGGCCTCCCCGACACCCCCGTGCACCGGGTGGGACCGGCCTTCCTGGCCCCGCCCGCCGTCCTCGCCCTGGCCTGCCTCGTCCTGGGGCCCGGCATCGGCTGGACGGACGGACTGCTGAGCGCGTACGCCGACACCTTCCCCGCCCCGGACCACCCCTTCCACCTGGCGCTCTGGCACGGCTTCGGCCTCGTCCTGCTGCTGTCCGCCGCCACCTGGGCGGGCGGCGCGCTCCTCTTCGCGGGACGCACCGGCGTCACCAGGCTCTCCCGGCGGATCGCCTGGCCCACCGCCGACAGCGTCTTCGGACACCTGCTGCTCGGCCTGGAACGCCTCGCCCTCCAGGTCACCGGCTTCGTCCAGCGCGGCTCGCTCTCCGTCTACCTCGCCACCACCCTGCTGGTGATGCTGGCCGGCCAGCTCGCCGTCCTGTTCACGGACCGGCCCTGGGAGCAGGCGGCGGCCCCCCGTCTCTGGGACGCCCCGCTCCAGGGCGCGACGGCGGTGCTGACCTGTGCGGCCGCCCTGTCCTGTCTGGCCGTCAGGCGCCGGATGAAGGCCGTGGTGCTGGCGGGACTCACCGGATACGGGACCGCGCTGCTGTTCGTCGTCCAGGGGGCGCCCGACCTGGCACTCACCCAGTTCTGCGTCGAGACCGTGTCGATGATCGTGTTCGTGCTCGTGCTGCGCCGGATGCCGGTCCACTTCCAGGAGTCGGTCAGCGCCTGGCGGCGGCTGGCACGCGTCCCCGTGGCCCTCGGCGGGGCCGCCGTCCTGGGCGTGGCGCTGTGGGTGACGGCCGCCGCGCGCACCGCCCCCTCGGCGGGCGCGGCGATGGTCGAGGAGGTCGCCCACCACGGCCTCAAGGACGTCGTCGCCACCATCCTGGTCGATCTGCGGGCCTGGGACACCATGGGGGAGTCCGCCGTGCTCGCCGCCGCCGCGATCGGCGTGACCAGCCTCATCTACCTCCACCGGCGCAGCGAGGCCCCCCTCAGCCGGGACGAACTGCTCGGCGGCACCGCCTGGACCCTGCACACCGCACCCATGACAGGGCTGCCGCAGGGCGACGACGCCGCCCCCGAACGCACCTGGCTGGCCGCCGGATCCACCCTCGCCCCCGAACACCGCTCGGTCGTCTTCGAGGTGGTGGCCCGGCTGATCTTCCACCCGATCCTCGTCCTCTCGCTGTACCTGCTGTTCTGCGCGGAGAACATGCCGGGCGGCGGCTTCGTCGGCGGACTCGTCGCCGGACTCGGCCTGATCACGCGCTACCTCGCGGGCGGACGCTTCGAACTCGCCGAAGCCGCCCCCCTCCAGCCGGGACTGTTCACCGGCCTCGGACTGTTCCTCTCCACCGGGGTGGCCCTGGCCGGCCTCGCCGACGGCACGGTGCTGCACGCCTGGACCCACCACGGCCACCTCCCCGTCCTCGGCGACTACCACATCGGCACACCGGTCCTCTTCGACTGCGGCGTCTACCTCCTCGTCCTCGGCGTCGTCCTGGACATCGTGCGCGCCCTGGGCGCCAAGGTGGACCGGCAGATCGAACGGGCGGCGGGCGCGCTCGCCCCGGCGGCCGGACCCGGCACGGGGGGAGCGGGCCGATGAACGTCAGCGTCTCGCTGCTCCTCACCGCGGTGATCCTCTGCGCGGTCGGCGCCCTCCTCATGCTCACCCGGCCGCTGACCCGCATCCTGCTCGGCGCGGTCGTCGCGGGCAACGGCATCAACCTCCTGGTGCTGGCCTCGACCGGACGGGCGGGCGAGGAACCCCTCCTGTACGGGGTGCCGCTCGGCCGGGTCACCGACCCGCTGCCCCAGGCCATCGCGCTCACCGCGATCGTCATCACGCTCGCCACCACGGCCTTCCTGCTGGCCATGGCCTACCGCGGCCACCAGCTGACCGGGACGGACGAGGTCCACGACGACCTGGAGGACCGCCGCATCGTGCTGCGCGCCGAGGTACGGGACGAACGGAGCGAACTCCGCGAGGAGTACCGCACAGGGCCGGAACGCACCCCCGAGGACCGCGACCGCTTCCGCGAGGAGCGCCGCCGCCTGCGCGCCCGGCTGCGAGCCGACCGGGCTCTGCAGGCCCGGGGCCGCGACGCCACCGGGAACCTCTGGCACGACGTGCTGGGGGCCGACCCCGAGGACTACCCGGACCCGGGCCCGGGCCCGGGCTCCGGCGACGGCGGCGGTGACGGCGGCGGTGACGGTGACGGCGACGGCGGGTCCGGGGGCCCCCGTACCGGCTCCGGGCCGGCCGGGACCGGCCCCGCCGACACCGACCCGGACACCACGGCCCACGACACGGGCCCCGACCCCCTTGACGACCCCGACCGAGGAGCCGCCGGATGAACGCACTCGTTCCGCTCCCGGTACTGCTGCCGCTCTGCGCCACCGGGCTGAGCCTCACCTTCGGCACCCGGCTGGCCCGGTTCCAGCGCTTCATCAGCGTCGCCGTACTCACCGCGGTGCTCGGGTTCTCCGTCACCCTGATGATCGCGGCCGACCAGCGGGGGCCCCTCTCCGTGCACCTCGGCGACTTCGCCCCGCCGCTCGGCATCACCCTGGTCGCCGACCGGCTGTCCGGGCTGATGCTCACCGTCTCCTCGGCCGTCACCCTCGCCGTACTCGTCTACTCGCTCGGCCAGGGCATGGCCGACCGCGACCAGGAGACACCGGTCGCCGTCTTCCACCCCGCCTATCTGATCCTGGTGGCCGGGGTGTCCTGCACCTTCCTGGCGGGCGACCTCGTCAACCTCTACGTCGCCTTCGAGATCATGCTGGTCGCCAGCTTCGTCCTGCTCACCCTCGGCGGAACCGGCCCCCGGATCAGGGCGGGCTCCACCTACGTCATCATCTCGCTGTTCTCCTCGATGCTCTTCCTGACCGCCATCGCCATGACCTACGCCGCCGCCGGCACCGCCAACTTCGCCCAGCTCGCCTCCCGGCTGCCCGAACTCCCCCTCGGTGTACAGACCCTGATCCAGGCGATGCTGCTCACCGTCTTCGCCGTCAAGGCCGCCGTCTTCCCCGTCGCCGCCTGGCTCCCCGACTCCTACCCGACGGCACCCGCGCCCGTCACCGCGGTCTTCGCCGGCCTGCTGACCAAGGTGGGCGTCTACTGCATGCTGCGGACGGAGACCCTGCTCTTCCCCGGCAACCGGCTCGGCGACCTGCTGATGGCCGTGGCCCTGTTCTCGATGACCGTGGGCATCCTCGGAGCCGTCGCCCAGACCGACCTGAAACGGCTGTTCTCCTTCACCCTCATCAGCCACATCGGTTACATGGTCTTCGGCATCGGGCTCGCCTCCCGCGCCGCGTACGGCGGGGCGATCTTCTACGTCGCCCACCACATCACCGTCCAGACCACCCTGTTCCTCGTCGCCGGACTCATCGAACGGCGCGGCGGCACCAACGAACTGACCCGGATCGGCGGCCTCGCCAAGGCGGCCCCCCTGCTCGCCCTCCTCTTCTTCGTCCCCGCGATGAACCTCGCCGGCATCCCCCCGCTCTCCGGATTCATCGGGAAACTCGGACTCATGCGGGCCGGTGTCGCCGACGGCAGTGCCTGGGCCTGGATCCTGGTCGCCGGCTCGACGCTGACGAGCCTGCTCACCCTGTACGTCATGGCCAAGGTCTGGAACCTGGCCTTCTGGCGGACCGAGCCCCCCGGCCAGGTCGCCTACGGCACCGTCCTGGAGTCCTCGGACGACACCGACGACGACGACACCGACACGGGCCCCGACAACATCCCCGGAAGCGGTGACGAGGGGATCCGGCGCACCCCGGTCCCGGCCGGGCAGACCATCGCGGCCAGCCTGCAGGGGCGGGCTGTCACCACCACGACCCGCCCGCCCGGCGCGATGACCGGGGCCACCGCCGCGGCCGTCGTCCTCGGCCTGGCCTTCACGGTGCTCGCGGGACCGCTCACCGCCTTCACCGACCGTTCCGCGGCCGAACTCATCTCCCGTACCCCCTACACCGAGGAGGTGCTCGGCCGGTGAAACGCCTGATCACCCTGTCCCGCCGCGACCCCGAACTGCCGCCCTTCAGCGCGGCGCTGGCCGGCGGGCGCCGGCAACGGGTGCTCGACCTCCCGCTGATCGCCTGGCTCACCCTGATCTGGGTGCTCCTCTGGTCCACCTTGACCTGGGCCAACGTCATCACCGGTGCCGTCGTCGCGACCGTGGTCTGCCTGGCCTTCCCGCTGCCGAAGGTCGATCTCGGACTGCGGCTCCACCCCTGGGGCATCCTCGTCCTCGCCGGCTACCTGCTCTACGACATGTACACCTCCGGGGTGCAGGTCACCCGGCAGATCTTCTCCGGCCACCCCCACCGGCCCGCCGTCATCGGCGTACCGCTGCGCTGCCGCGGTGACCTGATGCTCGCCGCCACCGCCGTGACCGTGTCCAACGTGCCGGGCGGTTCGGTCATCGAGGTGCGCCGGGCCACCGCCACGCTCTTCCTGCACGTGCTGGACGCCGACCGGCCGGCCGCGCTGGAGGCCGCGCGGCGCTCCGTCTGGCGCCTGGAGCGGCTGACGGTACGGGCGTTCGGCACCCGCGACGAGATCGAACGGGTCGCGGAGCCCCCGCCGCAACAGCGGCGCACCGGGGACGGGGGGCACGGGGCATGAGCGCACCGGACACCGCGGACCGGGTCCTGCTGGTCGCCGCCGTCGTGGTCATCCTCGTCGCGGGGGTCCTGCTCCTCTACCGGATCTGGCGCGGCCCCTCCATGCTGGACCGGGCCATCTCGCTGGACGTCCTGGCCGCCCTGATCATCGCCGGGCTCGGCGCCAAGTCGGCGGTCGAACGCGACCCGTTCTACTTCCCGATCATGCTGGTGCTGGCCTTCCTCGGCTTCACCGGTTCCGTCGGCATCGCCCGCTTCATCGCCGTACGCGACCGCCCGCCCGCCCGGCACGCCCCCGACCGTCCCACAGGCGGCCCCGCAGCCGAGGAGGGCCCGCGATGACCGTCTGGGTACAGATCACCGACACCCTCGGCGCCGCCCTGGTCCTCTTCGGCGCGGCGATCTGCCTGCTGGGGGTGGTCGGCATGCTCCTGCTGCCCGACGTCCTCTCGCGGAGCCACGCCGCGACCAAACCCCAGACGCTGGGACTGCTGCTGGTGCTGGCGGGGGTCGCCCTGCGGCTGCGCAGCGGCATGGACCTGGCGACGCTGGCCCTCATCGGCTTCTTCCAGCTGATGACCGGCCCGGTGGCCTCCCACCTGTCGGCCCGGTCCGCCTACCGCACCGGGCAGATCGAACACGGTGAACTCCTTGTCGACGACCTCGACAAACAGCTCACCGAGCGGGCCCCGGACCCCGCCCCGGACCGGGGCCCCGGCGCCGGCCAGGACTGAAGGGCGCCGCTACGCCCCGGGCAGCCGGTCCAGGAAACCGCTGACCGAGCTGATCCGGCCGTCCTCGGCCAGAGTGATCACGTCGAACCCGGCGGCGGGCGCCGACCCGTCCGCCCGGGAGACCAGGTCCCAGGTGAAGCGGACCAGCCGGTGGTGGGCGTCGGGCGTCCCGGTCAGGACGAACCCGAAGCCCGGGAACTGCCCCTGCGCCCCGCTGATCGCCGCGGCCAGCCCGTCGTGACCGCGCACGTCGGCCAGCGGGTCGGTGTAGGTGGCGTCCTCGGTGAACGCGGCCGCCACCGCCTTCTCCAGCTCCTTAGGACCGGCCGCGTTCCAGGCGGCGAAGTACCGGTCGACGGCGTCCTGGTGAACGGTCATGATGCTGTCCCTCCCGTCGGTGCCGCGGTGTTCCGCGGCGGTGGACACAGCCTGTCGCAGGGCCCGCGGGGCGTCGATTACCCGCCGGGTAATGCGCGGACCGCGACCGCGCCGGCCCCCGCGTCTGCCATGATGCAGCGGTTGCCGGACCGGGCGCTGGGGGGCGTATGGGAAACACGGGTACGGTGCTGCGCGAACTGCGCGGCGCACAGAAGTCGTCCAAGGGCGTGTCGCTCTACTCGCGGTACGTCAACCGCCCGGCCGGACGGCTGCTGGCCGCAGGCGCCTACCGGGCGAAACTGACGCCCAATCAAGTGACGTTGGTCAGCGCCGCCTTCACCTTCTCCGCGCTGGCCGCGGTGGCCCTGGAGCGGCCGTCCTGGCGGCTCGGGGTCCTGGTGTACGCGGGACTCGCCGTGGGGTTCGCCTTCGACTCGGCCGACGGGCAGCTGGCCCGGCTGACCGGCCGGGGCGGACCGGACGGCGAGTGGCTGGACCATGTGGTGGACTGCGCGAAGATGATCCTGGTGCACACCGCCGTACTGCTGTCGTTCCACCGGTTCGGCGAACTTCCCTCCGAGACCTGGCTGTTGCTGCCGCTCGGCTTCCTGTTCGTCGCGGTGCTCACCTTCTGCGCGGGCCTGCTGCGCGAACAGCTCGGCAAGGCCGCCGCCCGGCCCCCGGCCCCCGGCGCGGAGGCGGCCGGGGCGGCCCCCGTGTCCAGGGTGCGGGCCGTGCTCCTCCTGCCCGCCGACTACGGCGTGTTCTGCCTGGTCTTCCTGCTGCTCGGCGCACCCGGGGTCTTCCGCGCCGGGTACGCGCTGCTGGCCGCCGTCCACGCCCTGTTCCTGGTGGCGTTCCTGGCCAAGTGGTTCAGGGAGCTGAAAGCGCTCCGGGCGGCGGGCTGACCAGCACGTCCAGCGCCCGGCGCAACTGGGTGCTGGACGTGTGCACGGTGTACGGGAAGTAGACGATCTCCACGCCGACCTCGGCGAAGTCGCGCTCCAGCCGCTCCCCCTTCTCCGTGCCCCGCCAGTCGTCCCCCTTGAACAGGACGTCGAAGCGGACCTGCTGCCAGGTCTCGACCTTGTCCGGGACGGTCTCCACGAACGCCGCGTCGACGAAGCGCACACTGCGCACGATCTCCAGGCGCTCCCGCAGCGGGATCACCGGCCTGTGACCCTTGGCCAGTGCCGCCATCTCGTCCGAAACGACCCCGGCCACCAGGTAGTCGCACTGGCTCCGGGCGTGCCGCAGGATGTTCAGGTGGCCGACGTGGAACAGGTCGTACACCCCTGGGGCGTAACCGACTCGGTGCTGCACCATCCGTTCTCTCCCCCCACGGTGGAACTGATTCAACGACCTTACTGTGGAGAACACTTGCTCATCGTGTGAACGGATAAGCTCGGGGGACTGGCCGACCGGGGGGGAAGGCGATCGTCCGATGTCCGAAGCCGAGCACCACAGACCACGCGGGAGCGGACCGGGGGAGAGCCGGCCGGGGGAGGACGGGCCGCGCGGAGAAAAGCCGTTCGCGGACCGCAGCATCCTGGTGGTCTCCACGAACTACGCGCCCGAGGTGACGGGCATCGGCCCGTACGCCACCCAGCTCGCCGAGCACTGGGCGGCCTCGGGAGCCGCGACCCGGGTCCTCGCGGGCATGCCGCACTACCCGGCCTGGCGGGTCGACGAGGCGTACCGGGGAGCGTGGCGGCGCCGGGAGACCCGGCAGGGGGTGGACGTCCTGCGGCTGCGGCATTACGTCCCGTCCCGGCAGAGCGCCCTGCGGCGCGCCCTGTTCGAGGCGTCCGTGCTGGCCCACGGCACCGTCGCCCCGCTGCCCGGCCGCCCCGACGCGGTGGTCTCCCAGATGCCCAGCCTGGCCGGAGGCGTGCTGGCCGCCCGGATCGCCCGCCGCCACCGGGTCCCGCACATCCCCGTCGTCCAGGACCTGATGGGTGCCGCCGCCGCGCAGAGCGGCATCCGGGGCGGCGGCCGCGCGGCGTCCGCGGCCGCGGCGGCCGAACGGTACGCACTGCGCGGGGCCGCCCTCGTCGGCGTCATCCACGAGAGCTTCGTCCCCGGGGTGAAGGCGCTCGGCGTGGACCCCGGACGCATCCGCACCGTCCCCAACTGGACCCATGTGCAGGGGCCCACGGCCGACCGTGCGGCGACCAGGGCCCGCCTCGGCTGGGACGAGGGCACCCCCGTGGTGCTGCACTCGGGCAACATGGGCCTGAAACAGGGGCTCGACGTCCTGGTGGCGGCGGCCCGGCTCGACCCCGGCATCCGGGTCGTCCTGATGGGCGACGGCAACCAGCGGGCCGCGCTCGGCGAGAGCGCCCGGGGACTGGCCAACGTCGATTTCCTGCCGCCCGCCGGGGCCGGCGAGTTCACCGACGTACTGGCCGCCGCCGACGTCCTCGCGGTGACCCAGCGGGCCTCGGTGCTCGACATGAGCGTCCCCTCCAAACTCACCTCGTACTTCACCTCCGGCCGCCCCGTCGTCGCCTCCGTCGCCGGGCAGGGCGGCACCGCCGACGAGGTGCGCCGCGCCGGGGCCGGCGTCCTCGTCGCCCCGGAGGACCCGGCCGCGCTGCTGGCCGCCGTACGCGCGCTGGCCGACGACCCGGCCGCCGCCGACGCGCTGGGCGCGCACGGCCCCCGGTACGTCGCGGAGCACCTGAGCCGGGAGGCGGGCCTGGCCCGGTTCGACGCCCTGCTCGCCGAAGCCCTCGGGGACGCACCGCCCACCACCGCACACCGGGACGCGAGCGTCCGGCCAGGGGACGCACAAGGGGGAACCGGGCAATGACACATCCGATCCGCACACTGGACGAGCAGGACGAACCGGCGCTGCTGCGCGACCAGTTCCGCCAGCTGCTGCGCTACCGGGCGCTGCTCGTCACCGGGGTCGTCCTGGGCCTGCTGGGCGGCGCCGTCCTCGCCCTGAGCGGCGAGGACACCTACACCTCCACCGGAGAGGTACAGGTCAGGTCCGCGACCGCCGACCCCTTCGCCACCGGCGCGTCCGCCGACAAGGGCATCAACATCGGCTCCGAACGCCAGACCGCCGTCAGTGACACGGTCGGCACCCTGGCCGCCCGCACCCTCGCGGAGAAGGGCGACACGGTCGAGGCGCGGGAACTGCTGCGCGGCCTCCAGGTCACCAACCCGCCGAACACCCTCACCCTGCGCTTCGCCTACACCGACCTCACCCCGCGACTGGCGCAGTCCAGGGCCACCGCGCTGGCGGACGCCTACCTGAAGATCCGCAGGCAGCGCACCGAGGACAGCATCGAGAACATGGCGGACGGCTACCGCGCCCAGATGAAACCCCTCGTCGAACAGCGCGACCAGCTGGAGCGGTCCGGCGGGGGCCAGGCCGACGACACCGACAACGCCCGCGCCAACCTCGTCGTCGCCATCTCCGAACTCAACCGGAAGATCGTCGAGCTGGGTGCCCTGGACACCACCCCCGGCTACCTCAACAAGAAACCGGTCGCCCCCACCGCCCCCACCGGCGCGGGCCTGCCGATGCTGCTGGCCCTGGGCGGTGTGGTGGGCCTCGCGCTGGGGCTGCTGCTGTCCTGGGTCCGGCTGGTCTTCGACCCGGCCGTGCGCTCCACCCGCGAGCTCGTACGCTCCCTGGGCGCCCCGCTGCTCGGCACCCTGCCGAGGGAACGGGGCGCGGCGGGCGGCCTGCTCGCCATCGGACGCGGCGGCAGCAGGCTCGCCGAGGAGTACCGGGCGGTCGCCTTCCGGCTCGCCTACGACCCGGCGTTCGCCCGCGCCCGCCGTCTGCTGGTCACCGCACCGCGCGGCGACAACGCGGCGGCCTCGGCCGCCGCCGCGAACCTGGCCGCCGCGTTCGCCGAGATGGGCCGCGAGGTCCTGCTCGTCGAGGCCGACCTGCGCACGCCCTCGCTCGCCGGGCAGCTGGGTCCGGCCGCGCGTGACGCCAGGCCGCGCTGGGCCGCCTCGGGCGAGGAGGACGGCAACTGGCCCTCGGGCAGCCGGGCCGACGTGGACGTCCCGGGGGCCGGGGCGTTCATACTGGTCGCCGGACGCCCGGTGGACAACGTCCCCCGGGCACTGACCTCGGCGGCGGTCGGCCGTATCCTCGCCGAGGGCGACCGGCCGGGGGCCGTCGTGATCGTGCTGGCCCCGCCCGTGCTCTCGTACGCGGACGCGGTCGCGCTCGTCGACCGGGTCGAGGGCGTCATGGTCGTCTGCGACCCCCGCGAGGTGCACCGCAACGACCTGGAACGCATCCGCGAGATCATCAGCGCCTCCGGCGGCTCGGTGCTCGGCGCCCTGCTCCACCCCTCCCGCGGCCGTCTCGCCCGCCGGCGGGCGAGCAGGGAACAGGGCGGCTCCCGCCGGGACGGCCGCAGGAAACAGGGCAGACGGCGCGGCTCCCCGGGCACCCGCTCCCCGGGCTCCCCCGAGGAAGCCGACTCCTCCGGGGGCGGGGGCGGGGGACGGCCCGGACCGGAGACCACCGGGGACCCCTCGGAGACCCTCGGCCTGCGCCGGCCCTTCGGCACACCCGCCGGCCGCCCGTGAGGGCACGTACCGCGATCGTCTGCTCGGTCGCGGACCAGGGCGTCGCCGCGCTCACCAACATCCTCGTCCTGGTGGCGGCGGCCCGGCTGTCCACCGTGGAGGGCTTCGCCCGGTTCTCGGCCGTCTACCTGGTCTTCACGGTCCTGCTGGGCGTCAGCGGCGCCTACACCGGGCAGCCGCTGGTGCTGCGGCGCGCGTCCGGGCCCCGGGCCGGGACGGAGAGCGGCACGGACGGTGGCACGGCGCGGGACGGCACCACGGCGGCCCCCGGAGGGGCCCTTTCCGGCGGGGCGGAGCACGACGGCCGGGCAGAGCTCGGCGGAGCCTGCCGGTCCGCCGTGCTGTTCACCCTGCTCGCCGCGGGCACCGCCGGCCTCCCGCTCGCCGCCGTCTGCCTCCTGCTCCCGGGGGACACGGCCCGCGCCCTGGCGATGCTCGGCCTGGTGCTGCCCGTGGTCCTCGGCCAGGACACCCTGCGGTACGCCTTCTCCACGCTCCAGACCCCCCATCTCGCCCTGGCGGCCGACCTGGTGAGGCTGGCCGGGGCGCTGGGCGCGCTGTCCGCACAGCCCCACGGCGCCACGGCGGCGCGGCTGGTCCTCGTCTGGGGTCTCTCCGCACTGCCCGCCCTGCTGCTGTCCGCCGTCCTGCTGCACCGCCGCACGGCCGGCACACCGCGGCGGATGCGCGCCCTGCTGCGCCGCGGCCATCTCGGCCGCCGTTTCGTCGTGGAGTTCGGCGTCGGCAACGCGACCGGTCAGCTCTCCGTCCTCGGCCTCGGCGCCGTCGGCAACCCCCTGGTCGTCGGCGCGCTCCGCGGCGCGACCACGCTCTTCGGCCCGCTCAACGTGCTCTTCACCTCCGCCACCAGCTTCGGCCCCCCGCTGCTGAACCGGCTCGACGACGACCGCCGCCGGGTACGCGCCGCCGCCGCCCTCGCGGCCGTCCTCGCCGCGACCGCGGCGGCCTGGGCCGTCCTGCTGGCCCTGCTCCCCGGCTCGGCCGGCCGTCAACTCCTCGGCGACACCTGGCCGGTGGCAGCGGACCTGCTCCCGGCGACCGGCAGCCAGTACGCCGCCATGGCCGTCGGCACCTGCGGACTGCTCGCCCTGCGGGTCCTCGACCCGCGTACCACCCTGGCCGTCCAGGTGGTCTTCTCCCTGCTCGCCGTCGTCCTCCTGGCCGGCGGTTACGCCCTCGCCGGGGTGCCGGGCGCGGCCTGGGGACTCTGCCTCGGCTCCGTCTGCAAGGCGCTGGCCACCTGGACCCGGGTGGCCCGGCTCCGCCGCCGCCCGGCCGCCGGCGCCGGCCCGCTCACCCCGGCCCCGGCCCCGTCCCGTCCCTGACGCCACGGCCACGGCCACGGCCCCGGCCGGGAGCCTTCGGAGCCCGCGGCGGGGCAGCGCTGCTGATCGTCGTCCACATTGGGCAGCATCGGCGCACCGCGCTCGCGGCTCCACTCGTCCTTTCGGCCATCCACGACCGCCACCGGTGGTGGAGGGCGGCGGCGCCGCCGTCGATACGCCACGGCCGCCATCGACGCCGGGACCGGGGAGCGGGGCCCGCCGGACGAGCGGTGCGACTCGGGTTGCCGGGGGCCGCCGGCGAGATCCGGACGGCTGCGGCACCGTACCGACCCGAACCGAGCCGGTCCGACGCGGTGATGCGAGCCGTCAACCTGCTTATGCTCGAAGGCAGTTGACCGAAGAAAAGACATCGGTCGCGCCGTCGACCCACGGGGGCCCCATGTCTGCTGCTCCACCTCCTTCCGTCCCACCGGAGGGGAACGGCCCGGCCGGTCCCGCGTCTCCGGCCGGTCCCGCGTCTCCGGCCGGTCCCGCGTCTCCGGCCGGTTCCGTGCCTCCGGCCGGGGCGGCGGCGGACCAGCCGGTTCCACCGGCGTCACCTCCTGCGTCCGCGTCACCTCCTGCGTCCGCGCCACCCCCGCCGAGCGCGGAGGCGGCCACCGCCCAAGGGGGCGTGTGGTGGGAGTGGACGCTGAGGGTGTTCGCCGGGATCGGCGCCCTCGGTGTCGTGGTCGCCTCGGTCGTCGCGATCTGGGGGCTTCCCGTCGCCGTACGGAGCGCGGACATCGCGCAGCAGGCCGAGGAGCGCGAACGGAAGAAGGACCAGCGGGAGGACGAGAAGGAGGCGGAGGAAGAAGAGCGGCTCACCGTCGGACCGGCGATCGACATCCAGTCCACGGAGCCGAACCTCTTCTTCAGTGGCGGCTCCTTCGCCTTGCCGCACCCCACGGAGAGCGAGGAAGACCTGCCGGAGGGCGGCTACATGTCGGAGGAGTACCGGACCTGGTTCGCCGAGAACAAGGGCTTACCGGTCAACGAGCGCAGCGTCCGCGTGACGATCTTCCCCATCCACCAGGGCACCGTGGTGATCCAGGGCATGCGCATCACCGACCGCGTCTGCCGGCCGACCCGTTACACCGGAACGGTCGTGGTTCCTCCCTCCTTCGGGGACAGCGGAGGGGAGGGGCTCCCCACCATGGTCGCGTTCGACCTCAGGGAGCCCGTCCCGCGCCCCTGGAAGATGAGGTTCTGGACGCCGGACACCACGCCGGGCGAGGGCGGCAGGGACCTGTCGGGCAACGCGTTCGCGAAGGTCGTCTACCTCGACGGCGGAGAGGACTTCGACGCCAGGGCCTTCGACCTCTGGTTCTTCACAGGCAACCAGGACTGTGAGTTCGGAGTCGAGGTGAACGCGACGACCGCGGGCAGGGGGAGCGAGTGGTACCGCGTGCTCTTCCCCGGCCGGCGGATGACGTACGAGGTGGCGGGGAACCCCGGGCGCTACAACACTTCCGTCGTGAGCGAGGACGTGGAAGGCGCCCCCGTCCTGCGGGGACCACGGGACGCCGAGACGCCGCCCCCGCTCGTCAAGGGTCCCTTCGACGCTGTCGGATGAGGCCGCGTCCCCGGCCTCACAGCTCTCAGGAGCGTGACCGCCGGCCCGCCCCGTCCCTGAAGCTGGTGACCAGCATCAGGCACAGCGCCGCGATGGCCAGCTTCCCGGCCGCCTGCAGCAGCGGCCCGCGCAGCAGGATGAAGGTGTAACCCGCGATCAGCGGGACGGCGATCGCCAGCACGCCGCCCGGCCCCGGGCCCGCCCTGGTCACCGCGAGGGCGTACCGGCGATCGGTGCGGGCCGCCGCGTAACCGATCAGGGCGAGGCCGCCGACCATCCCCGCCGCGCCGAAGTCCACCCAGAACTCCGTCCACAGCGGCGCCGAGAGGTTGGTCATCCTCATGCCCATCCACTCGCCCACCCGCACCCCGGTGTCCTCCGGCTTGCCGCTCCACACCGCGCGCGGCACGAAGAACAGCGCGGAGCCCGCCAGCTGACGGCCGTAGGTGTGGCCCCGGGCGTCCACCCAGGAGATGGTGTTGGCGAACATCACCGTCTGGTCGTAGTCCTTCGTCGCCAGCGGCTCGAAGGCCGACGCCGACTCCGGTGGACGGTACCCCTCGTCGTCGTAACGGAAGCGGTCGGCGTACGGGAACAGCACCAGCGCGCCCACCACACCCGTCGTCAGCACCGTCCGGTAGATCGCCGCGCTGCTGGGGAACGCCGTGAAGAGCAGGGACACGAGCACCGTCAGGAACCAGTAACGCGCGTTGGATATCGGGTTGTTGACCACCAGGTTGAGCAACCCCAGCGCGCCCCACACCAGGACCGTCGACGGGGAGCGCCGGGCCCTGCGGGAAGTCGCCAGCCGCCGGGTGTAGAAGAGCAGCGCCAGCAGCGCCGGTACGGTGCCGAAACCCTTCAGGAACGCCGACCCCACGTTCGACTCGCCCGAGGCGACCCCGCTCTCGGCCACCGAGGCGCTGATCTCCTGCCTGCTGGTGAAGAAGATCGCTGGACCGCCCAGTTTCAGCACGTAGTAACCGCTCGCCGCGAACGCCAGCACGACCAGCAGCCGCAGCCGCACCCGATGCGCCCGCGCCGGGCCCCGCCCGCCCCGGACGGGCCTGCGGCGCAGCGGACGCCGGGAGGCCAGCAGCGCCCCGAGGTCGAAGGCCGCGCAGCCCAGCAGGACCATCGACACCGCGGTCACCAGATCGGAGCGCGGCCCCACCATCGGGGTCGGCGTCTGCCCGATGACCGCCTGCGCGAACGGGGCCACCCCCATCGCGATGTACACGAACATCCAGAACACGCCCTGCAGCAGCCGCCGCCGGGTGGAGAGGATCATCGTGGCGAGCCGCGCCCCGGAATAGCAGGTGAGCACCAGCTGCAGCCAGTAGGCGTTGTCCCGGAGCCCGGTGCCGGGCTGGGCGGCGATCACCGCGGGCAGGAAGCAGACCAGCCCCAGGATCAGCGGCACCGACAGCGCCCGGGACAGCATCGACCAGGACAGCGACCGCTCCGGCGGCTCAACGGGCGGACGCGGGCCCGGGCCCCGCTCCGCGGGCACCGGTGGAGCCCCGTCAGCCTCCTGCACGGACGTCATGGCCCCCCGTTCGCCCGATGCGCCGATCTGTGAACACTCTAACGAATCAACCCACTTGAGGTGATCGGTTGCCTATTCTGTGAACAGTCGGCCGAGGTTGAGGGGAACCCTGGTGAAGGTCCTGCACATCGTCACGCTGCACACTCCGGACCACGCGTTCGGCGGTCCGACCCGGGTCGCGCTCAATCTGTCGAAGGTCCAGCGGGCACACGGCGACGACGCCCGCCTCATGGCCCTGGGCGACGGCTTCGCCGGAACCCTGCCGGGCGAGGTCGAAGGGGTGCCCGCCCACCTCTTCCAGGCACGCCATCTGCTCCCCGCCTTCGAGGTCAGCGGCATCACCTCGGGCGCGCTGCTGCGCACCGCCCGCCGCATGATGCGCGGCGCCGACCTCGTCCACGTCCACCTGATGCGCGACCTGGTGACCCTGCCCGCCGCACTTCTGGCGCTCGCCACCCGCACCCCGCTCGTCGTCCAGACGCACGGCATGGTCGACCCCACCGAGAAACGGGTCGCCCAGCTCACCGACCTGCTGGGGGTGCGCACCGTGCTGCGGCGCGCCGACGCCGTCCTCCACCTCACCGAGACGGAACGCCTCGACGTGAACGCCGTGGCCGCACCGGTGGCCCTCACCAACACCGTCCGGCTGGTCAACGGCGTACGCCCGCAGGAACGCAAGCCCGCCCGTGAGCCCGGCAGGCCCCCGACCGTCCTCTTCCTGGCCCGCGTCCAGCAGCGCAAGCGCCCCGAGGACTTCGTCGCCGCCATGCCCGCCGTCCTGGCCCGCCACCCCGACGCCCGCTTCGTCCTGGCCGGCCCCGACACCGGCGCCCTGCCCGGCACCCTGGCGCTCGCCCGGGAACTGGGCGTACGGGACTCGCTGGACCACGTGGGACCGCTCGGTCACGAGGAAGTGCTGGACGCCGGACGGCGGGCCGACGTCTACGTCCTGCCCTCCATCGAGGAGCCGCTGGGCGTCTCGGTCCTGGAGGCGATGTCCGTCGGCACCCCCGCGGTCATCACCCGCACCTGCGGACTCGGCCCCGACGTGGCGGCGGCCGGCGCCGGCCGGGTCATCGACAGCCGGGCCGGCGAGGACGCCGCCAACGCGGCCAAGGTCGCGGAGGCGATCCTGGAACTCCTGGACCCCGAGGCCAACGACCGTGCGGGCAAGGCGGCGTGGGACCTGGTCAACACCCACTTCACCATCGAGGCGGTCACCCGCACCCTCCGCGAGACCTACGAAAGCGTGGTGGCCCGAAGAGCGCGGTGACGCGGTGGGAGTCCGGCCCGGAGAGAACACCGCCGTGCCACGGCCTCCTCTCCTGTCCCGCGTCGCGGTCTCCTTCCTGTTCCGCCGGGCGCCCGAAAGGCTCACCGGCGATTTTCAGCCATTCGAATCCGCGTCCCGGACCTCACACGCATGGCTTGAACGCATCCTGCACACAGGTTTCTCCCGGAAAGGACGCGGCGCCCGTGCGGCGAGGGCGTCCGCCCGCCGGGCCGTCGGCGGGGGCACTTTCCGTCAACTTGCGCCACGGGGGTCTCACCCCCCTGTTCACCTGCGCACATGTCTTCCTAGGATGGCGCCGCGCCAGGCCGGATGACTGACCGCTCCGAGCTTGCGTACGTCAACTGAGCGGCGGGGCAACGGTTTCGTCGGGGGAACACACGGGGGCCCGCCCTTCGTGCACTTCATTTCAGCCATGCCTCACCCTCCCTGATCCGGCCGCGCGCCGGGTGGCGTTCTCCGCCGCCCGGGTCGCTGCCACCGGCTGCCTTCCGCTCGTACTCACCATCACGCAGAGGAAGCGCACGTGCGTTCCAGACCATGGGTGTTGCCCAGATCCACCTCACGATTGTCACGCCTGTCCGTCCGGGCCCTCCCGCCCCTGATCGCCGTGGCGGTCCTGGCCGGCGCCGGCATCAGCCCGGACCTGATCGACCGGTACGCCGCACCGCCGACCGTGCCGGTCGCCGACTACGACTGGTACGAGGACACCGCCGCCGAGCAGTTGCGGCAGGACCAGTGCCTGATGAGCGACGTCCTGCGGCTGGGCGGGCCGGCCATGGCCGCCACCGCGCAGGACGGCCTCAACCAGAGCCCGGAGCGGCTGCGGGAACTGGCCGACCGGGACTACTGGGAGGACACCCCGCTCGCCACCGCGTACGAGTCGGACAAGGACGCCGCGTCCGCCGAGCTGGACCGGCTCCACGCGCTCCACGACAGCTGGAAGATATCCGGGCTGGAGACGCCGGGCGGCTTCGGCTCCGTCGCGGACTTCGAGTGGCCGCCCGGCACCAGCGGTGACGACGGTGAGGACTTCCACTCCCAGACGGGCCTCACGGCCTGGGTCGCCGACCGGTTCTGGAAGAGCGAGAGCGACTTCTACGAGGACGCGACCCCGCAGGCCGACGAGAAGACCGTCGCGGCGGTCAAGGCCCTGGGACAGCCGCTGTACGGCAGCGACCCCGACCCGTCCCTGCCGGACTGGAACCGGCAGCTCGCCCTGCGGGCCGCCTACGAGCACCTGACGGACTGGAGCCTGGAGCCGACCGGCGCGGACAACGCCCGTATCTTCCTGAGCTCGGGCGGCTTCCCGGCTGTGGCGCCCGTGCCGGGCAGTGCCGAGCACCGGATCGCGGTCGAGGACCTCAAGTCCCGCTTCGCCGCCTGCGCGTGGCGCGACCCGGTGGACCCGGAGGAGGTCCTGGGCGAGGTCTCCGCGACCGCCGGTGAGGAGTGGCAGCAGGAGATCGGTTCGCAGGCCACCCAGCGCAACGGCATCCTGACCGCGAACAAGAAAGCCGTCCAGGCGCTGAGCGCGGCCTCCGAGTCGATGGGCAAGATGCTCGGCCACTCATGGGTCGCCGACCACATCACCCGCTGGCAGGACTACTGGTCCTCGGGCGGCATCGGCTGGCTCGGCTCCTCCCCGATGACCGTCCAGATCCCCGGCGCGACCGGGAAGTGCCTGGGCGTCGCGGGATCCGGCACCGCGAACGGAACGGCCGTCGAGGTCGTCACCTGCTCCACGTCGGCCGCCCAGCAGTGGAGGGTCAACGGGGGTTACGGCGAGGGCTACAGCCTGCAGAACGTGAACGCGCAGAAGTGCCTGGACGTCGCCACCGACAAGACGAAGATCCAGATCTGGACCTGCAACGGCACGCCCATGCAGACGTGGAAGTTCAGCGTCCGGGCGAGCGCCACCCTGCAGAACCTCGGCGCGGACAAGTGCCTGAACTTCCCCGCGTACACCGTCGGACGGGACGCGCTCGCGGCCGCGTGCAGCACCGCTGCCACACAGAAGGTGCTGTTCAAGGTCTCCGAGCACAACGGCACCGTGCCGGCGGCGGCGGAGTTCACCAAGGCGTCGCAGCGGCTGAGCGCCGCACGCACGGGGGCGAAGGCCGAGCTGGCCGAGCTCAAGCTCCAGGCGACGGCCGCGACGGCCGCCCAGACCGCCAGCGCCGCCGCCGAGCAGGCGGCGTACGCGATCGCGGACGCCAACGGGACGCCGCGGGGCCGTGGCCTGCTGGTGGGCCAGCAGAAGGCGCAGGTCACACAGGGAGCCGCGGCCGCGGTGACGGCGCTGGTGAAGGCCGGCGAGACCGCTGAGGCGGCCACCCGGGCGGCCGCCGCGGACAGTGCCACGATCGCCCAGCGGGCGCTGGCGCAGACCGCGCAGTCCAAGGCGGAGTTCCGCAAGCAGGCGGCCTACCGGGCCGAACTCCAGGCCGAGGCGGCCGCGGACGCGGCGAAGCTGCACCGCGACAACGCCAAGAAGGACAAGGAGCTGGCCGAGGCCAAGCTGGCCGAGTCCCTGGCCGCGGAGGCGGACGCCAAGGCGGCGGCCGCCGACGCGCACGCCAAGCGGCTGAAGGCCGAGGCCGAGGAGGCCACGGCGAAGAAGGAGAAGGAGACCGCCGACCTCAAGAAGTCGGAGGCGGCCCGGCACCGGCAGACCGCGGAGGCCGAAGCGGCCAACGCCGAGACCGCCAAGGGCAAGGCCGAGACGGCGGAGGCCACCGCGGTCGCCCGGAAGGGCGACGCCGAGGCCGCCCGGGACCGTGCCAAGGACCTGCGCGACGACGCGTGGGACGCCGAACAGAAGGCGGACGCGGCGCGCGCCAAGGCCGACGCCAAGGAGGCATACGCCGAATCCCTCGAAGCGGGGGGCGCGGCGGACGCCGCGCGGACGGCGGCCGACGAGGCCGACCGGCACGCGAGTGACGCCGAGGCGGCGGCCGGCCGGGCCCGTACCGCGGCCGACGCGGCCACCCAGGCGGCGGCGGACGCGGACGCCGCGGCGACCCGCGCCGAGGCCGCGGCCGAGCGCTCCCGGGCAGCCGCGGACGGCGCACAGGCCGCGAAGCTGAAGGCGGACGCCGCGGTACGCACCGCGACCAGCGCCGCCGCCGACGCCATCGACGCCTCCGAACACGCGTCGGCCGAGGCCGCGCTCTCGGTCGAGGCGGCCGACGAGGCCGAGGCGAAGGCGAAGGAGGCCAAGACCCAGGCGGACGCCGCCAAGGCCGAGGCAGACAAGGCCACCGCCGCCGCGGCGAAGGCGGCCGGCTTCGCCTACGTCACCGCGCAGGCCGCGGTGGACGCCGGGAACTCGGCCGCGCAGGTCGCCGCCCCCGCGAACGACGCGATCCAGCTCGGCTCGCCCTACGTCACCAAGGACTCGGCCGCCTCCCTGGTGGTCCTGTCCGGCCAGGCGGCGAAGACCGTCGCCGAACAGCAGAAGGCCGTCGCGGACGCCCACGCCGCCAACGCGGCCGAGGAGGCCGCCGCAGCCCAGGTCATCGCCGACCAGGCACAGGGCGACGCCAAGGCCGCCTACCAGCACGCGGCGAACGCCGCCCAGCACGCCGCGGACGCCCGCGGCTACTCGAAGGAGGCACTGAACTACGCGGCCGCGGCCGCGACCGCCGCGGCGAAGGCACAGCAGTCGCTGGCCCGCACCATCGGCTACCAGGCCCAGGCCACCGCCGACGCGGAGGCCGCCGACAAGGCCGCGGGCCGCGCCGAAGGCTACGCCGAAGCCGCCCGCACCTCCGCCGACGCCGCCGCCCTCGACGCCGAAGCCGCCCGCGCGGCCGCCACGCAGGCGGAGGAGTCCGCCAGCCAGGCCAGAGCCGCCGCCGAGCGCGCCGACGCCGCCGCGACAGCCGCGGAGGAAGCCGCCAAGGACGCCCAGGCCTACGCCGAATCGGCGCAGCAGGCGGCCGAGTCCGCCGAACGCAAGGCCGCCAACCAGACGGTCAGCGACGGGTCCGGCACCAGCTTCGGCGGCAACACGTTCTTCGTCGTGGACGAGGACAGCGTCAAGGTCACGGCCGTCAGGCAGCACGAGCCGTGCGAACTGCCGCCCGGCTTCGGTACGAGCTGCACGGTCACCTTCACGTACACCTTCGACGTCGAGGTCGACTACTACCTGTGCACCAACTCCGACGTGCCGGCGACCCAGTCGGGCTGCCCCTCGGCGGACACGGTGCACCTGGGTTCGGAGTCCTTCACCGGTCTGAAGAAGGACATCACCAACACGTTCACCCAGATGGACATCCTGCAGGGCCTGCTCAAGACCTATCTCGAACTCGGCAAGCAGATCCTGGTGCAGGACTTCCTGGACTGCTGGCACGGCAGTGTCTCCGGCTGCGCCTGGGCGGCGTCCAACTTCATCCCGGGCAAGGCGCTGGGCAAGCTGGTCGAGGGGCTCAACACCCTGAAGACCGCCATGCGCACGGGCACCGGGGTGCGGGAGGCGTTCAACGCGCTGAAGGTCCTGGACGTCGACCCGGCGACCCTCGCCAAGATCGAGAACACCGTCGACGCGTACGAGGACCTGGTCACCACCTGCACCCGGAACAGCTTCCCCGGAAGCACCCGGGTGCTCATGGCGGACGGCTCCCGCAAGGAGATCCGCGACGTGCGCGTCGGCGAGACGGTGCTGGCCACCGATCCGCGGAGCGGGCTGTCCGCGGCCCGGCCGGTGACCGCGGCCTTCAGCCACGACGCCACGCGGCTGGTCGACATCACCGTCAGCGGCGGAGTCCTCACCAGCACGGCCGGCCACCGGTTCTACGTCGCGGAGCGCGGCTGGACACTGGTCTCGGACCTGAGGACGGGCGACAGCCTGCGCACCCCCGACGGAAGCCTGCACCGGGTGCAGGAGCTGCGGCAGCGCGCCGGCCTGGCTCCCCGCGAGGTGTTCGACCTCACGGTCGACGGGTTCCACTCGTTCTACGTCGGCACCACCGGGCAGCGCTCCCGCGACGTCCTGGTGCACAACTGCACCAACATCCTCGCCGACGAGGGCGTCGAAGGCGCGCACACCCTCGGTGACCACGTGGACCTCCCCTCCCAGAAGCTGGCCGACAAGCTGGCCAAGGACGGCGTGGCGACGCAGTGGGCCAGCAAGGACATCGCCGTCGCGGCGGTCGACGAGGCCATGGCAGACTGGATCAAGCTGCCCGGGAACGCGGACAAACTGGAGGCCTGGCGCCTCAGGCAGGCCCAGCGGGTCGGCAAGGGCATCGGCTTCGACCCGAGGAAGGACCTGCTGCCCATCCGCATGAAGGTCACCACGCACGGTGCCTCACTCGGCACGAAGTGGGTGAAGGGCGGCGACGCGGCGGGTTCGGCGGTCGGCAACACGGTGGTGATCCAGCTGAAGTTCGCCAAGGGGCACATGAAGCCCAAGACCTGGGTCGTCTACACCGCCTACCCGGAGTAACCATGACATACGAGACCGGCCTCACCTGGCTTTCCGAGCAGTGCGACGAGCTGGCGGACCTGCCTCCCGCGGAGATGGACCGCCTCATCGAGCAGGGGCCGGTCCCGGCCATGGTCCTGATCACCGAACGGTCGGTGCGGGAGCTCGGCCGTCCGGCGTCCCTGCAACTGGGCCGGGACGTACGGCGTCTGCTGGACTCCGGTCTGGCGGAGGAAACGATCCGCACGGCCTGGGTCGGCTCGACCGACTACGCGTTCGACCCCGCCAGGCGGCAGACCGGAGCACGGGAGTGGCTGGAGCGGATCGAATCGGCCTGGCTCGCGGCGGAAGCCCGCCGCGACCCGGGCTTCACCCCGCCCCCGGCCCGCCCCGTGACGGACGGGTCCCTGCGCGCCGCGGTGCGCGGGGCGACGGCCCCGGTGGCCGCCGCCCTGACGCGGGCGCACGAGGAAGGAGAGGTGTACAACCCGCTGCCGCTGCTCTCCCCCCTGGTACCGGCGCTGGAACAGGTGATCACCGGGGCGTGCGCCGACCTCGGTTTCCGGTTCCTCCTGCGCGCGGTCAGACGCCACGCGCTGCCGCTGGACGGCCCGTACCGGGCAGGGTTGGTGGCGCTCGGCGAACGTCTCGGCCACCCGGAAGGCGCGGTCACCCAGGGCCTTCGGAGGGCATGACGTGAGGAGGGGCGGGCGGGGCCCGTGCCCCGCCCGCCCCTCACCGCGGCGAGAGCCCCGCTCACGCCCCGCGTGCCGGACGGCCTTTGCTCAGCCCGCCTTCCCCTCACGGGACTTCAGGGCGATCTGCCAGCGGTAGAAACTCATCGCCAGGGCGAAGTCCAGCCCCGCGCGCCCGTCCAGGAAGCCCCGCCGGTAGACGTACATGTACGCGAAGGACACCAGCGGCTTGAACGGCGCCTTGTGGAAGAGCTGCCCCTGCCGGGACTTGACGCGCCGCACCTGCTCCTTGACGTCGGGGTGCTGCTCCAGCCACGCCTCCCAGTCCGAGTAGCGGTTGTGCCGCTCGAACCAGGCGGTCACCGGGTCCAGGTCCTGGTGCTCGATCGGGTTGCGGAGTGCCCCGACCGTCGCGGCGACCGGCTGGTAGTGCCCCTCGACCTCCCCGATGCCGGGGGCGTCGAGGTCCCCGACCTCCGGGTAGTGGCAGCGGGTCCGGTCCGTCAGCGACCGCTTGCGGATGGTGTAGCCGTGCCGGAGCCGCTTCCCGGAGAACCAGTAGCCCAGCGGGATGTCGTACGCGGCGGGCCTGGGCCGGTCCGGGTCGGCGAAGACCTGCCGCAGCTCCGCCAGCAGGCCGGGGCTGAGCCGCTCGTCACCGTCCAGCAGCAGGATCCAGTCGAGGTCGGTGCGGACGTTCTCCAGGCACCACTGCTTCTTGCGCGGATGCCCCCCGTCCCAGGTGTACGTGACCACCTCGGCCCCGCACTCCTCGGCGATCTTCGCCGTGTCGTCGGTGCTGTGGGAGTCCACCACGACGACCGCCTCGAAGTGGCCGAGGACCGACTTCACGGCCTCCGCGATGTTCAGGCCCTCGTTCTTCGTGGGGATGGCCACGGCTATGGGCAGCTTGCTCAACGGGTCTCTCCTTCGGGCAGCCAGGCGTAGCAGCCTGTGGAGGTGAAGGCGCGGGCGGCGGCGGGGACGGTGAGGGACACCGGCTCGCCCGTGCCGGACGAGTCCGCGGCCAGTTCCCCGCCGTTCGCCCCGGTCAGCTCCCAGGTGCAGTTCCCGGTGGGGGAGGGGGCGCGGTAGCGGCCGGGCCGCAGCTCCTTCCCGCTGTGGGTGCCGTCCGCGTAACCGAGGGCCGCCGCGTCCACCAGGTCCTGGTGCTCGGGGCAGAGGTGTTCCACCGCGGGTGCCGCTCCGGAGACCTCGCCGGTGAGGATCGCGCCCACGGCGATGTCCCGGTCGGCCTTGGCGAGGTAGCGGATGCGGTCGCAGGTCTCCTCGCCGGTCTGGAGGACCGCCGCCGGGTCCATCCCCTCGGGGACACGGCCGGTCAGGTACTTCTTCTGCGGCTTGCTGAAGGAGCCCGTCGCCGGGGTGAGCTCCCCGGCCGGCACCTTCGGCACGTCCTGCGCACCGCCGGACGGCGCCGCCGCGGCCCCCTCGCCGGAGCCCGCCGCCCCGGTGGCCTCCGGACCGGCCGCGGCGGGTGCGGAGGCGGTGGTGCCGGACGGCTCCGGTCCGGCCGTGGGGCCGTCACCGGACGAGCCGCACGCGGCCAGTGCCGCCGTCGCGAGGACGACGGCGGCACCGGCCAGGAACGGGTACCTCATCAGCCGTTCCTCAGCGCGTAGTGGGCGCTGACCGTGGCGGCGTTCAGCGTGGTCGGGTAGACGGCGGTCTCGTCGATCTGCCCGGCGAAGAAGTTGCTCGTCGGACGGCTCGGCCAGCCGGAGAGGGTGTCCCCGCCGACCCGCCAGTAGCCGGGATAGCTGTCGGCGGAGGTGTAGATGATGCTGGACGCGCGCAGCTGCCCGTCGACGTACAGGGCCATCCCGTTGGTGCCCAGCGTGGCGACCACGTGGTGCCACCGCCCGTCGTTGTAGGCGGCCGGGGTGGTCACCGTACGGTTCCCGGCCCGGTAGATCCCGAAGACCAGCCGTCCGTTGTCGGCCATGTAGACGTGCCTGTCGTCCTGGGTGCTGGTCTGCATGATCCGGTTCCCGAAGCCGATGATCTTCCCGCCCCGGGTGGTGGTCGTCTTGATCCAGGTCTCCACCGTGAACCGGGCGGGAGAGGTCTGCCGGGTGTTGCCGTACGCGTACTCCTCCGCCCCGTCGAAACCGATGGCCGTCGAGTCCCCCGCCACGGCCGCCGGCGTCTGCCGGTAGGACGGCCCGTTGCGCAGGAAGCCGTTGGCCAGGGAGGGGGAGGCGTCGGCGGCGAAGGTGGAGGTGCCCTCGTCGTACCGCCAGTACTGGGTGGCCCCGTCGGACAGCACCCGGGCCGGATACGCCTCCGCCGTCGCAGCCACCGTCGCGGACTGCGCCGGGGACTTGGCACTGGTGTTGGTGCCGTCGCTCGCGGTGATCCGGTACGAGTGGGTCTCCCCGGCCGCCACGTCGGTGTCGGTCCACCGCAGCTGCGGCCGGTCCCAGAAGAGGGAGTAGCCGGTGGTGGTGTGGACGGGGGTGCTCGCCCCGTCCTTGTAGATCCGGTAGGTCAGTTCACCGTCGTCGGTGTCGAAACTGGTCTGCCAGTTCACCTCGATCTGCCCGGGGACCCGGGTGGACAGGCTGACGTTGGGCACCCAGGGGGCCCCGGTGTCCGGGCCGTCCGCGAACCGGGTCAGGCCCTGCTGCCCGGCGCCGTTGACGGTGGTGAACTCACCGCCCACCCACAGGTAGTGGTGGCCGCCCTTCGAGGTCTGCGTCATCACCCGGGGGCCCACCGGCTCACCGATGCCGTCGTTGGTGTCCGGGAACCACGGCAGCAGCTTCGGGTCGTCCACCGACTGCGCCAGCAGGTGCTTGCGCGGCTGGTCGGGGAACTCGCCCATGCTGGAGCAGTCGTGGGCGTGGCTGCCGCTGTACAGCACCCCCGAGTGGACCAGCACCGCCTGGGTGGCGCCCAGGCACGTGTCCCGCCACCGCTGCTCGTAGGTGTCGAGGTCGATGGCGATCCGGCCGTCGAACACCCCGCCGCCGGTGCCCTCGTTGGCGGTGTACAGGCCGGTGGCGTCCGTGGTCAGGTCCTGCACCGTGGAGGTGTTGGGGATGAACCCCGGATAGCTCTTGACCAGGGAGCCGGTGGTGGCGTCCACCACGGCCAGGGCGTGCGAGGAGGTGCCGTTGACGGTGAAGAAGTCACCGCCCAGCGCCACGTGCCGCCCGTCGGGGGTGACCTGGACGGCCCGGGCCACCTCGTCGGCGTTGGCCGTCCACGGCAGCAGACCGGCGTCCGGGGTGAGCGCGGCGAACTTGTTCCGGGTCTGGCCGCCGACGCTGTTGAAGTCGCCGCCCAGGTAGACCGTGCCGTTCGCGGCGACGTCCAGGGCCCGTACCGTCGCCGTGACGGCGATCTTGAAGTCGGTACGGGGGGCGCAGGTCGCGGTGTCGATCGCCGCGATGTTGCTGAAGCCCTCCCCGTTCACCGACCCGAACTGCCCGCCCGCGTACAGGGTCCGCCCGTCGGGCGACAGAGCCAGCGCCCGCACGGTGGCGGTGCCGGAGGACATGGTGAACGACAGGGTGCATCCCGTGGGCGTGCCGGTCGCCGCGTCGAACGCGGCGAAGTTCACCGCGGGCTGCTCCGAGGTGCCCGCCGCCGCGTCCGGCGGGCGGATCGTGGAGAAGGTCCCGCCGGCGTACACGACACCGTCCGTGGCGGCCATCGACCAGACGATGCCGTTGGTCTGCCAGGTGGTGAGATCGTCGGCGGTGATCGCCACCGGTGGCGTGAGCGCCGCCGCCGGCGCCGCGCCTGCCGCGGTCGCGGTCAGCGCTCCGGCGAGCAGGGAGAGCGCGGCGGTCGCGGCGCGTACCCGGCGCCGTCTCCCGATCCCTGTCCGCCTCGTACGTGCGTTCATTGTTCAGCTCCGAAGGTGAGAACGAGCTGCGGCCTCCAGGCCGCGGACGCCCCGCCCGGCCGGATGCGCGGACGGTCCGTCCCGCTGCCGGTCCGGGCGAGAGAGAGGACGGAGCCCAGGGCCCCGTCCGGTGCCGTCGCGTCCGGCTCCGCCGGACGGCCGGTGGAGGCCGGTCCGGTGGAGGCCGACGACGCGCCGGTGACGGTTCCCGGCGCGGTCGCGGCGAGCGCCGGCCGGGAGTTGTGGGTGACCGACGACTCGGTCCACGTGCCGGTGACCGGCACGGTGCTGTGCTCCTCGGCCGGACCCGCCGGGTCCGAGGATGTCCGGAAGGCGGTCCGGGCGCTCCTGAGCACCCGGACCGCCGGGGCGGGGACGGTGGCGCGCACACCCGCGCGGACCCGGGCCGCGGCTCCCGCGCCGCGCCGGACGTCCGCACCCCGATGGGCGCCGGCGGGCCGCCCGCCCGCGCGGGGGCCCGCGGGGCCGGGACGCCCGAGGCGTCCGGGGCGTCCCGGCCCTCTCACCGGTCCACCCGCACGGCCGCGCCGGTGAGCTGGTCGGCCAGCAGTCTGACGTCCGCGTCGACCATGATCCTGGCCAGCTCCCGCGACCTCACCTCGGACTTCCAGCCCAGCAGTTCCTCCGCCTTGGACGCGTCCCCGATGAGCGCGTCGACCTCGCTGGGGCGCTCGTACTTCGGGTCGTAGCGGACGTGCTCCGCCCAGTCCAGGCCCGCGTGCTCGAAGGCGTACTCCAGGAACCGCCGGACGCTGACCCCCTCCCCGGTGGCCACCACGTAGTCGTCCGGGACGTCGCGCTGGAGCATCCGCCACATCGCCTCCACGTACTCCGGCGCGTACCCCCAGTCGCGTACGGCGTCGAGGTTGCCCAGATGCAGCCGGTCCTGGAGCCCCGCCTTGATCCTGGCGACCCCGCGGGTGATCTTGCGGGTCACGAAGGTCTCCCCGCGGCGCGGCGACTCGTGGTTGAAGAGGATGCCGTTGACCGCGAACATGTCGTACGCCTCACGGTAGTTGACCGTCGCCCAGTACGCGTACACCTTCGCCACGCTGTACGGGCTGCGCGGGTGGAACGGGGTGCGCTCGTTCTGCGGGGGAGGGCTCGCGCCGAACATCTCGGAGGACGACGCCTGGTACACCCGGGTCTCGATCCCGCTGGCCCGGATCGCCTCCAGGAGGCGGATCGCGCCGAGGCCGGTGACGTCGCCGGTGTACAGGGGCGCGTCGAAGGAGACCCGGACGTGCGACTGCGCGCCCAGGTTGTACACCTCGTCGGGACGGATGTCCCGGAGCAGGTTGACCAGGGCGACACCGTCGGAGAGATCGGCGTGGTGGAGGACGAACGAACGGTCCGCCTCCTCGGGCCCCTGGTATATGTGGTCGATCCGCTCCGTGTTGAAGCTGGACGAACGCCGGATCAGGCCGTGGACGGTGTACCCCTTCTCCAGCAGCAGCTCGGACAGGTACGAGCCGTCCTGCCCGGTCACCCCCGTGATGAGTGCGGTCTTCGCCATCGAACTCCCCCCTTTTCCTCTGGACGCCCGGCGCGCGTGGTGCGCTCCGTGGGCGTGTGGTGCGCTCCGTGGTCGTGCCGGGACGCTCCGGGGCGTCGCGCGCGTGCCGGGACGCCCCGGCGGCCGGCCGCCGCGGGACCTGGATGCCCCGTGACGGCCCCGGGCGGTCCCGCCGGGCTCCCCGGGGGAGCTGCGCCGCAGGGAAATCACATGATCTGTATGGTTATGCGGCAAGAGGCCACCCCGGCGCTCCGCCGCTGGCACAATCCGAGCCATGACGACTGAACTCCCCGGCGCCCCGCGGGAATCCGCCCCTTCCCTGCTCGCTCCCGGTGCCCGCGTATTCGTCGCGGGCCACCGCGGACTCGTCGGTTCGGCGCTGGTGCGCAGGTTCACCGCCGACGGCCACGAGGTGGTCACCCGCGGCCGGGACGGACTCGATCTCCGCGACGCGGCGGCCACCGAGGCGTTCCTGCGCGATGTGCGCCCCGACGCCGTCGTCCTGGCCGCGGCCAAGGTCGGCGGCATCATGGCCAACAGCACCTGCCCGGTGCAGTTCCTGGAGGACAACCTGCGGATCCAGCTCAGCGTGATCGCGGGCGCGCACGCGGCCGGGACACGGCGGCTGCTCTTCCTCGGCTCGTCCTGCATCTACCCCAAGCGCGCGCCGCAGCCGATCCGCGAGGACGCCCTCCTCACCGGCCCGCTGGAGCCGACCAACGAGGCATACGCGCTCGCCAAGATCGCCGGAATCGTCCAGATCCAGTCCTACCGGCGGCAGTACGGCGCCTCCTACATCAGCGCGATGCCCACCAATCTCTACGGGCCGGGGGACAACTTCGACCTGGAGACCTCGCATGTGCTGCCCGCCCTGATCCGCCGGTTCCACGAGGCGGGACGGGACCGGGCGCCCGAGGTCACCCTCTGGGGCTCCGGCAGCCCCCGGCGCGAGTTCCTGCACGTGGACGACCTGGCCGCCGCCTGCGCGCTGCTGCTGTCCTCCTACGACGGTGACGATCCGGTCAACATAGGCTGCGGCGAGGACCTCACCATCCGGGAACTGGCCGAAACCGTACGAGAGGTGACGGGCTATCAGGGTGAGATCGCCTGGGACTCCTCCAAGCCCGACGGCACCCCGCGCAAGCTGCTCGACGTCTCGCGGCTGGCCTCGCTCGGCTTCACGCCGCGGATCCCCCTCCGCGACGGCATCGCCCGCACCTACGCCTGGTGGCTCGGCCAGCTGCCGCCACGCGCCTGAGCCACGGGCGGGCCGGGCGCGGCGCGGCAGGTCTCCCCGCATCTCTCCCCCCGCCATTCAGTACGCCCCGCGGCCGTCGGTGACGGCGCGCACCGTACGGGCGATCAGGCGCATGTCCGTGGTGACCGACCAGTTGTCGACGTACCAGAGGTCGAGGCGGACCGTCTCCTGCCAGGAGAGGTCCGACCGCCCGCTGACCTGCCACAGCCCGGTCAGCCCCGGCCGGACGGCGAGCCGGCGCAGCTCCCGCTCGTCGTAGCGGGCGACCTCCTCCGGCAGCGGAGGGCGTGGGCCGACCAGGGACATGTCACCTCGTAAAACGTTGAGGAGCTGCGGGAGTTCGTCGACGGAGGTGCGGCGCAGCACCTGGCCGATCCGGGTCACCCGAGGGTCGCGGCGCATCTTGAACATCGGGCCCTCGCTCTCGTTGGCCGAGACGAGCTGCTCCTTGCGGGACTCCGCGTCCACCACCATCGTGCGGAACTTCCACATGGTGAACGGCCTGTTGTGCCGCCCGTGCCGGACCTGCCGGTGGAAGGCCGGGCCGTGCGAGGAGAGCCGCACGGCGAGTGCTATCCCGAGCAGGAGCGGAGCCAGGAACAGCAGCCCCAGCGCCGCGCCGCACCGGTCGACCGCCGCCTTGAGCAGCGCCTGCGGGCCGTTCCGCAGCGGCGGTGCGACATGCAGCAGGGTCAGCCCGGCCGCGGACACCGGACGCACGCGCCCCGTCGCCGTGCCCGACAGCTCGGAGAGCACGCAGAGCGCGATCCCCGCGTCGTGCAGTCCCCAGGACAGCCGGCGCAGCCGGTCCTCCGCCAGATCCGGGCCCGGGGCCACCAGCACCAGGTCCGCGTCGTGCGCGAAGGCACCGCCGAGCACGGTGGAGACGTCGTCGTCGGCGGGCTCGGGCGCGAGCCGCCCCGGTACGGGCGTCTCCCCGCCCGGTGCCCCCTCGCCCACCGGCACGGCCGCCACCACCCGGTAGGGGTGTCCGGGACGGGAGCCGAGACGGCCGACCGCGCGCTCCAGGCCCGCGGCCTCACCGACCACCAGCACGCGGTGTGCCGGGCGGCCCCGTGTGGCGGTCCGGCGCCGGACCACCGCCACGGCGGCCGCGGCGGGCAGGCCGGGCAGCAGGGCGAGGACGGCGTTCTCCGGGGCGGGCCGGTGCTCCGCCAGGGCCAGCAGCACGGCGAACAGTCCGACGAGCACCAGCCAGTCGGCCGCCGTCCTCGCGAACCCGTCCGGCTGCCCGGACGGCCCGGCCGCGTACCGGCCGCGGGCAGCGCGCACCCCGGCCCAGACGAGCGCCGCCACGGCGGCGGTGAGCGGGGCGTGCGGCTCACCGGCCGCGTACAGCACACCCCAGGCCAAACCCCCCAGGGCCAGGGCGTCGGCCAGCGCGAACAGGGCCGGGAACGGGTCCGGTTTCCGGGCCGCGGCGACGGCCGGCTGAGCCGGGCCGCGCGGTGCGCTCGGCGCCTTCCACAGCTGTTCGAGAGCGGCCGTACGGTTCCGGGTCACGGCGGTGCGTGGTCGAGGCGCCCCCGCTGTCCCGGCCGGCCGGACCGGCCTCGAAAACTCCGATTCAGGTAATTCGACATGCCCCATGAGCCCCCCAGCCACAGTCGCATCCCCACAAACGGGGCGCATCCGCCGATCCCATGGACTGACGGATGCGCCCTCGCTCGGTGCACGATATCCACACACGTGCCATTTCGCTGGAGTTCCCGTGAAGTTCAGACATGCGGAATGGCCGGATTTCCGTAGCGTTTCGGACGCATCTCTGATTTTGTGCACTACTGCTCGAATCTGACGCTTCCGGAGGTGCGGTGGGGCCGGTGGGGGAGGCCGGAATCAGGGGGAGTCGCGGGGGCGGCGGAACCGGTGGGAGCGGCGGGGGCGGTGGGTGCGGCGGGAGTGGGGGACCGGCGGGCCGGGAGCGGATCCGGGCGGGGGATAGGCGCGGGGGAACCAGTGTGCGACAGTGCCCGGTGGTGCGAACCCGGGCGGCTCGAAGGCGGTTCGCGTCCCGGACGGGAGGGACCATGTCCGATGTCCACCGAGCCTGCGACCCCGCAGGCCGGGCCGAGGACGGCGCGCGGACCGGCGGGGGCGGCCGGCCCGCGCACGGCGACCGGCCGTGGGCCGAGTTCGGCGCCCGGTTACGGAGCCTGCGGCGCCGGGCAGGGCTCACCCAGCTCCAGCTCGGCCAACTCGTGGGCTACCACCACACGTTGATCAGCAAACTGGAGAGCGGGCTGCGTGAACCGGCGGCCGGGCTGGCGGACCGCCTCGACCCGCTGCTCGGGGCGGGCGGTGAGCTGTCGGCCCTCGCCGGGGCGCCCCGGACGGCGGGCTCCCCCGGTGTCCTCTCCGAGGCGGTGGGCCGGGCCCTGTTCGCCCCCCTGCCCGGCGACGGGTACCTGCCCGGTGGCGGGACCCTGCCGGACGACGGCACCGGGGACGGGGAGCGGGCCTGGCCGGTACGGCTGCCGGACCGGGAGGTGATCTGCCCGCTGCACGCCTCGGCGGGCTGCTCCGTACCCGAACCCGCCTTCGTGCGCGGGTTGCTGAAGGAGAGCCCGGAAGGGCTGCGGGCGGTCCCGGAGACCGAGGCGGTGCACGGGTTCACCGCGCTCCTCGGCCGCCTGACCCAGGGCGCGGCCGAGGACCGGCCGCCGGGCGCGCCGGAGACCGCCGAACACGTGCTGCACCTGGTCGTGGGGTGGGCCCGGCAGGTGAACGCGTCCGGCCGGCTGCCGCACGCGCAGCTGAGACTCGCCGCCGCCTACGCCCAGCTGGCCGGACAGCTGCGGATGGCCCGGGGGCAGGCGGCCGTCAGCACGGCGTGGCTCGCGCACGGCCTGCGCTGGGCCGGAGCCTCGGACGACGTCATCTCCCAGGCCTCCCTGCTCGGTGACCTCTGCACCCTCGTCCGGCTGGACCGGGACGCGGCGTCCGCGCTGGTCTACGCCCAGGCGATGGCGGCACTGGACCCGCGCCGGGGCTGGGTGACGGCCCTCGCCCACCTCTACCAGGCGCGGGCGTACGCCCTCCGCCAGGACGGCCCGGAATGCCGGCGGCACATCGCGCTGGCCCGCCGGGGACTCGCCCGCCTCGACCGGCGCGACGGCGCGGAGGCGCCCTGGCTCACCGGGGCCGACGGGCGGATGCGGGCCGAGTCGGCGGTGGCCGGCGCGCTGCGTGACCTGGCGGCCGGCACGGGGGACCGGGCCACGGCGCGCCGGGCCGTCACCGCCACCGCCGAGTCGCTGGCCCATCTGGCGCCCCGGATGCGCCCGGCCAGGCTCCTCCTCACCCTGCGCCTCGCGGACAGCCACGCCTGCGCGGGCGATCTGGAGGCGGCGCTGGACGTGGCGACACCGGTGGTGGAGCAGGCGGTCCACAGCGAGCAGAGTACGACCGTCCACGAACTGCGCGGTCTGCACAGCCGTCTGACGGCCGGGTGGGGAAGCCTGTCCCAGGTCCGTGACTACCGGGAGCGGGTCAGGGCCGCCGCGGCGACGGCCGGCCTGCCCTGACCGGAACGCGACCCGAAGGGCGCTCCGGAGCGCGGCGCGGTGTCCCGGGCCGGAGGGCCGCTCCTCGGGCGCCGCACCTGGCGGGCGACGGCCGGGCCGGCGACCCCTTCGCGGACCGGCCGGGCCGGCGACCCCTTCGCGGACCGGCCGGACGCCCTGCCGAAGCCCGTCGTCCCCCGGACCCCCGGCGAGGCCGGGGCGCACGTCCGCACCTGCCGGTCCGCCGGCGCGTGACGGCCCTGTCCTCCCGAAGCTGTCGCGAAGTGACAAGTAGCTCTCTGTGATCAGAGTGACGCTCGGTCAGGGGTAGTGGGGCGAGGCTCGGGGACCGTCGCGGTCCGGCCGGCGGTGAAGTCGGCGTGGGCCTGCTCGACGGCTTCGGGGTATGCCTCGTGCTTGGCGTGCTCGGTGAGGGCCCGGTAGATGCTGGCCATCGAGGGGTTGTGTCCCTTGCGCTTGCCGGTGGGGATGAATAGGTCGGGCTGGATCTGCTCGACGTACTCACCGCCCGCGTGGCGCCGGAGGACGGTGTGGAGCATGTCGTCGGTGATGACAGAGGGCCGACCGCCGTGCTTGCCCTTACGGGACGCGGTGTCGAGCCCTTCCAGGGGCGACTCGCGGATGTTCTCCCGCTCGGTTTCTGCCGTCGCAGCGAAGAACGCGAACAGCGGCTTGCCGGGGCCGGTGGGGTCGTGGATGGCGGGCAGGGGTCCGGCGAGCATCTCCAGGACCGGGCCGCGGACGATGAGGTGGTCCGCCAAGGCGGTGGGACCGGCAGCGTCGCGGCCGGGGCGCTTCATCTCGTACACCGTGAAGCCGACCCGGCAGTGCGGGGCGTGCGCCTTGACCTCCCGCGCCGTCCGCAGCGCCTCCCCGGACTCCGGGCGGACCCGGACGCGGGTGCTGATCTTCCCGCTGAAGATCTTGTCGCGAGGGATGCCGTGTCCCGCGAGCGCGTCGGCTGGGAGTCGAGTTCCTGGCCGAGGGGCGAGCAGCGGGCGTAGCCGATGCGGATGTCCGCGCCCGGCAGGTCCGGGTCGAACGGTGTCGGCGGCGGGTTGCCCGGCCGCCACGGCTGGCCCGGCCCGCGGTCGGCCGGAGTCGGAACCCACAGCGCCTTCTTCAGCCGGGGCACCGTGGTGAAGCGGCGTGTGTGGTAGGCCGAGGCGACCGCGCCGCCGCGCGAGCGGCAGGGTCGTTCGGGCTGGGCTTCACACTTCGGACAGGCGTGCGCTTCGACGTCGTCCGCGTCCGACCGGTCGGTCTTCGGTGGGTGCTGAGGCCCTGTCATGAGCCCGGATTTTCGCACATGCAAGTCTCGGAAGGGGGTCCGTGCCGCTTTCGGGAGAGAACGGGTTCTGAGAACGGAACCGGACCCGGCGGCGGTTCGGCGACCCGTTTCCGATCTCGCTCGGGCAAAGGACCGTTCATGAGAAGGGCTTGATGCGTCAACCCCGAGTGAGTCGCGCTGGATCTGGTGAGCGATGGAGCGGTGGACCGATGCGGATGCGGGCGGTGGCTGCAGAGGGGGAGCGCCGGGCTGCGGTTGACTCGTCGTACGTCGATTGTCAGAGGCCGCTGGCAGGATCGCCACTGTGAACGTCACCCGTACCACCCCACCGCGGCCAGTCGACGTAGCTGCGGTCTTCCCTCGACTGGCCCCGCTGGCGCGCCCGGCGACCCGGCTACATCCCCGCCCCGGTTTCCCGTCGCCGTACCAAAGCTCGATCGGCGGACCACTGCTGTGGCCTGCCAATCAGCCGTGGCTGTACTGCGACAAGTGGCACGAGGGCCCGGTCTCCCCCCTCGTGTCAGTGGCCCAGCTGTACGTACGCGACGTGCCTGCGCTGCGGCCGCCCGGACGGAGCGACCTGCTCCAGGTGCTGTGGTGTCCCTCGGAGCACCCGCCGGAGTACAAGCCTTCAACCGAGCTGTTCTGGCGAACTGCCTCCGACGTCGGCACTGTCCTCGACTCGCCACCCAAGCCGGCCGAGGCTGACGACAACTACATACCGGAGCCATGTGTACTCGCGCCGGAGCAAGTTACTGAGTACCCGAACTTTCTGGAACTGGACGAGGAGCTGCAGCAGCAGCTGAGCGACTGGAGCGTGTGGCAGGCGTCCGGCGCCGCGATCGATGATTCGTACGAGATCGCCCCGCAGGAGTTCTACATGAACGAGCTGTCCGAGGCCCCCGGTTGGAAGGTCGGTGGATGGGCACCGTGGGGCCTCACCGATCCCATCACCCGGTTCTGCATCAACTGCGGTGCCGCGATGAACCCGCTGCTGACGATCGCCTCGGACGAATGCCGGGACTACAGAAGAAGCTGGGTCCCGTACGAGGATCAGCACATCGCCGTGGTCGACGACGACAAAGTGTCGAACCCGCCAGGGGTCCAGGTCTCCGGTGGGAATCATCTGCAGCTCTACGCCTGCTCGAAGTGCTACACGCATACCGACCTGATCCAGTAGACGATTGCTGGAGTCCCTGCGACACGCGGTTGGGCGAGGTTCGCGTCACGCAGCGCCACATAGCCTGTGGCCCCGGCCAGCATGCTGCCCGGGGAGCTGAAGCGTGCCGGGCAACAGCGCCTTCACCTTGACTCCGGCCAAGTTGCGGTAGTCCGCGTGTCACGCTGAAGTAGCGGCTGCCTCATCGTGCGGGATGCGCGGGCCGGCCACCGTCGCCCGGAGGGACAGGCCCAAGTCGAGGCGGCTGTTCATGTCCGGCTCGAAACGTCCGTACGGGTTCACGTGGGTCCGGAACAGCGGAGACAGGGCCCTGCGGTCGGCGATGGTGAGCTTCTTTTGCCACTTCTCCTCGGCGAGGATGTCCTGGAGGAGCAGGGTGTTGACGTGCACCAGCGCGGACTGGAGCAGGTGCAGCAACTCCACCAGCGAGTCGGTGATCTCCGTCTGCCGCACATGGCACAGCGCGGCCAGCAGCGTGTATCGCACCTGCCCGGCCGCCGCCCGCAGGTCCGGGGGGTACTCCTTCGACGCCCGCACCCGCCACGCCGCCACCAGCTTCTCCGACACGTCCCCGAACAGCTCCGGTGCCAGCTCCAGCGCGCGCACCCGCTGGAGTTTGTTCGCCTCCGCAAGCAGACTGTCCAAGCCCAGCGCGCCGGGTCCGCCTTCAGCTCGGAGAAGAACGAAACGCCGCCGCCCGCCGACTCCTCCCCGCCGACGTCCTCGGCGACCAGGTCGTCCAGCCGGGAACGGGTCGCCGCCGACAGCCGGTCCACGGTGGCCGCGCAGAACCGCTCCTCGAAGGCAGTGACCGCTGACCCGACCAGGCGGGCGATGCGCCCCGGCGTCGGCGGCTCCATCCGGTCACCCCGGCAGCGCACGACCACGGCCTCCGCCAGCCGGTCCCGGTTCAGCTCCACCCCGCACAGCTCCGCCGCCAGCCACTCGGCGAGCTGCGCCTGGTCCTCCGCAGTGCACTCCCAAAACCCGAACGCGCCCCGGATCTCCACCCGGTGTCGCTTGATCGCCCGGCCCTGCTGGTCGTACCCGGTCCACTCCTCGGCCGGCGCCTTCACCTGCTGGGCCACGTACGACACCGCCGGCGCCGGGATCTCGCCGGGAACCTCCGGGAGCCTCCGGGAACCGGGCCTCCACCTCGAAGAACTTCAGCAACAGCGCGAACCCCAGCCGGTTCGCCCCGACTTGTTCCGCAGCCGCTCCTGGTCCTCCTCCAGCAGCGTCCAGACCTCGATCAGGTCCTCCGGCTCCCACTCCTGCCGCTCCCCGTGCTCCCTCCGGTCGTCGTGACCGGACCAACCTCGCGGAACCGCTCCCTCAACAACTCCAGAAGATCGAAAACCCGGACAAGCACACCCCTGCTTTCCTGCAGAGAGCTACTTGTCACTTCGCGGCAGCTTAAAGGCTGTCCCGTAATCCCTGGCGGGCGTGCGACGACAGCCACGGCACCTCGCGGTGTTGTCGGAACGTCCGCATACTCCCCCAGTGGCTTCGCCCGGGGGTGCCCCCATACGTACGCGAACGCCCCTCCGCCTTGCGATGCTCCCCCACAGCCTGAACGGCGCGGGAGGGACCCCCACCGTCTGACGCCGCACGCTGCTCCACCACGGATCACGGGACAGCCTTTAGGGAGGACAGGACCGTGACCGCTCCCGCCGCGGCCTGGCGCCCGGTCACCTGCCGTCGGCGGGCAGATAACCCAGCTGGGCCGCGTGGACACCCGCCTGGAAGCGGCTGCGGGCGTCGAGGTGGCCGAGGAGGCCGGTGGCGATACGGCGGGCGGTCCGAGGGGAGACGCCGAGGCGCTTGGCTATGGCCTCGTCCGTGTAGCCGCGCGCCAGCAGGCGCAGGGTCTCGTGCTGCTGCCGGGTCAGCGAGTGGTCCCCGGGCTTCTCGGAGGGACCGAGCGGTTCGGCGCGGTCCCAGACGTTCTCGAAGAGGGCCTCCAGCGCGGCGATGAGCCCCGGGCCCGACACCACGAGCGCCCCGAGCGAGGAGTCCTGGTCGTCGAGGGCGACCAGGGCGAGCCGCCGGTCGGTGATGATCATGCGGGTGCTGAGCGAGGGGGCCGTGCGGATCTCGGCCCCGATCGAGGCCAGCCAGGTCACATGGGCCACCGTGGGCGGGTGGTTGTGGATGCTGTCGAGATAGACCGTGCGCATCCGCACCCCGCGCTCCAGGAGCCGCTGGTTGAGCGGGCGGGAGGCGTGCATGTTCTCCTCCGTCTGCGCACCGCCCGTCGCGAAGGTCAGGATCTCCTCCTCCACCTCCTCGTGCAGCCGCGTCAGGTAGTCCCGCACATGGTCCACACCGTCCAGGTGCACCACCGGGGACTCGTCGGCCGCCGGATGGGTGGCGGGCAGGCGGCAGAGGAGTTCGGCCACGGCGGCCTCCCCGGCCTCCAGCCGCTGCCGCTGGGCGGCGAGCAGGGCCCGCTGGCGTGCCAGCAGCATCTCCAGGCCCAGCCGGGGATTGACCACGTGCAGGCGCCGGCCGTCGCCGTCGCCCTCCGTGGCCGGACGCACCAATGCCAGATCCTTCAACTCCTGTACAACAACGTCGAACTGATCCTGGGTCAGTTGCAGGCGGGAACAGTGCTCCGCGGGGGACGCGTGCGGCCGGCCGAGCAGTGCCCGGTAGACGGCCTCCGTCATGGCGTCCAGACCCAAGGGGTCGAGCATCGTCCCTCCTCGCCAGGAGCCCTGTCGCTTCCCGGAGTTATTGCCACAGGCGACAACGTCTACTCTTCGGCACTCCGGTGACGCTTCGGTAAAGATCATGGCACGAGTGTGTGCGCGGGGGCAGACGGCCTCCCGGCGGCCGGTGCCGGTCCGGGCGTCCGCATGCTGGACGGAAGGGGCCATGGCCTCATCGGTCCACCGGTCCGACCTTCACCGTCGCGTCACTCCCGTACAAAACTCACGGTGCTGTCGACCGCTCCCCACCGATGGTTGGAAGGGCTTGCCGCATGACGCGTCTCCACCGGATCTCCTGTACCGCCCTCATGACCCTGGCGCTGACCGGGGGCGTTCTCGCCACGGCCCCCGCGCACGCCACCGCCTCCGCGCACGCCACCGCCTCCGCGTACGCCACCGCCTCCGCCGGACAGAGCATCCCCGCCACCCCCGCCGTGCCCGGTGCGGGCGGACCCGCGGCACCCGCCGTGCCCGCGGACCCGGGGCACCGCCCGCACGACTTCGGCTGGCAGTAGACCGCCGGCTTTGGGACGGTACGGCGACGCAGACGGCCCGACGGGCCGCGGAGAGTGCACGGGGAAGGCGGACGACGGTGCTGTTCCAACTGCTCGGTCCCTTGAGCATCACCGATGGGCGGGACGTCGTGGTCCTTCCGCCCTCCAAGCCGACCTCGCTGCTGGCGGCCCTGCTCATCCGGCCGGGATCGGTCGTCTCCACCGACCACCTGCAGGATGCCGTCTGGGGCGAGGAACAGCCCACGACG
This sequence comes from Streptomyces nitrosporeus, assembly GCF_008704555.1. Taxonomy (NCBI): domain Bacteria; kingdom Bacillati; phylum Actinomycetota; class Actinomycetes; order Kitasatosporales; family Streptomycetaceae; genus Streptomyces; species Streptomyces nitrosporeus. Next base: position 1,504,540 of record NZ_CP023702.1, on the reverse strand, counting down.
GCCAAGGCCGCACTCCAGAGCTGCGTACTGCGGCTGCGCCGGATCTTCGCCAAGTACGGCATCGAGGACCAGGCGGTCGTGGCGGTCGCCGGCGGTTACCGCATCCACGCCGACGCCGGGACCCTCGACCTTCTCCACTTCCGGCAGCTCGTCGGCCGGGCGGCGGCGTCCGGCACGGAGTCCGAGCTCTACACCCTGCGGGCCGCCCTCGCCCTCTGGCAGGGGCCGCTGCTCGCCAACGTCCCCTCCGCACTGCTGCACCGTGACGAGGTGCCGCGCCTGGCGGAGGAACGCCTGCGGGTCCTGGAGAGGGTCTGCGACATCGAACTGGAACACGGCCGCTGCCGCGAAACCCTCGTCGATCTTTGGGAAGTTACGCGCGTATACCCGGCTCACGAGCGGTTCTGCGAACAGCTGATGACGGCCCTCTACCGGACCGGACGGCAGACCGAGGCGCTGGCGGAGTACCGGAGGATCAAGGCCCACCTGCGCGAGGAGCTCGGCGTCGATCCCCGGCCCGAACTCCAGCGTCTGGAACTGGCGATCCTGCGGGGCGACGACCTGGGCTCCCCGGACACCGGCCGCGCCCCCGTCTCGCTCGCGCCCCCCGCCGCGCCCGCCGTGCCGGGGACGGCACTCCCCTGGGCTGCCCCGGGCGGGGGCGGGCCCGCCCCCGCCCGGGGCGGCACGGCGGCGCCGCTCCCGGCCGTGCCCGGTTTCACCGGCCGCCGGAGCCAGGTGGAGGAACTCGTCGCCCTGCTGACGGAGACCGGCCCCGCCCGGGACGGCTCCGGCGGTCCCCCCGCCGGTTCCTTCGGCGACCGGTCCGGCACAGGCCCGGAACGGGCCCCGGTGGCGGTGCTCTCCGGTGCGCCCGGCATCGGCAAGACCGCGCTCGCCCTGTACGTGGCGCGCCTGGTGGGCGGCCACTACCCGGGCGGCTGCCTCCTGCTGCCGCTGACCCGGCCCGACGGCACCCCGCGCCCGGCGGAGGAGGCAGCCGCCGAACTCCGCGACGCCCCGCCCGCCGGCCGGGGCCGTACCCTCCTGGTCCTCGACGACGCCGTCCACCCCGACCAGGTACGCCCCCTGCTCACCGCCAACGCGGGGGGAGCCGCGATCGTCACCAGCCGGATGGGGCTGGCCGCCCTCGTCGCCACGCACGGCGGCACCGTGCACCGGCTCGGCGCACTCGACCCCGAGGAGTCGCATGCCCTGCTCACCGCCGTACTCGGACCGGAACGTGTCGCCGCCGAGCCGTCGGCCGCGCTGCTGCTTGCCTCGGTGTGCGGACACCATCCGCTCGCCCTGCGGATCGCCGCCGCCCGGCTGCTCACCCGGCCCCGCCTGAAGCTGGCCGACTGCGCCGACTGGCTGCGGCACGACCTGCCGGCCCGCCTCGGCCTGGCCGACGACCCCCGGATGTCCGTACCCCTGACCCTGGACGAGGCCCTGGGACGGCTCCCGCGGCCACTGGCCGAAGCACATCTGCGGCTCGGGTCGACGACGCGCGGCCCGCTCACCGCGGACCTGGCGGCCGACGTCCTCGGAGTCCCGCGGGAGACGGCCGAAGAGGTGATGGAGCGGCTCCTCGACGCGGGCCTCCTGGAGGAGGAGCGCCCCGGCGCCTTCCGGATGCACGCACTGCTGCGGGCCCACGCCCGGCGTGCGACCGCTCCCCTCTCCGCCCGCCCCCAGGCCCTCCTGCGCCCGCCGAGGCGCGAGGAGACACCCCAGGCGGGCAGTACACGACCGGCCGCCCTGCGGTGACGCCCCGTCACCGCGCCACGGGCACCGCCCGCCGTGCCCGCCCGGACCGCTCCTGACCCTCCCGCGGCCGGACCGCGTCACGGACCACCCCACGGGCCCCAAGAGCCCCTGCCCGCACCGCCGGTCACCGAGGCCCCGGGCCCCGCTACCCGCCCGGATCACGACCACACACGCACCACACACCCCACAAGCACCACACACCCCACCAGGCACCACCCACAGCACGCGCACCGGCTGCACCACCAGGCACCACCCACAGCACGCGCACCACCCACAGCACGTGCACCACTCGCACCACCAGGCACCACCGACCCCGCACGCCCCTACGCCCCGTACAGGGCGGCCCGGATCACGGGCCGGCCGCCCCGCCCCCAGAACAAGAGGTGTGACGCACGCATGGCAGCAACGCCGTACACAGAGACCGCCGGAACCCGGCCGCGAGTCCGCCGGGACGTCCTGTTCACCGAGACACCCGACGGCGTGATCTTCCACAACGCCGACGGCGGCTTCCGGCTCACCGCCAGGTCCGGCTACAGGTTCGCCACCCTCCTGGTGCCCCACCTGGACGGCAGCAGATCCGTCGAGGAGATCTGCCGGGGCTTCGGGGACCGGCAGAAGGCCATGGTCGGCGAACTCGTGAAGGCCCTCTACGCACGGGGCTTCGCCCGCCCCGTACCGGCGCCGGACGAGTCGGCGGTCCTGATGACCGCCCCGGCCCCCGCCGGACGCTTCGCCCAGCAGATCGCCTACATCGACCACTACGCGGACGACGCCGACGCCCGGTTCGCCCGCTTCCGGGCCACCCGGGTCGCCGTGCTCGGCGACGGCCCGGTGGCCCGCTGGTGCGTGCTCTCGCTCATCCGCAACGGCTGCGCCACCGTCGGCGTCGACGCGGCCCTCCTCGACGGCACCGGGGGCACCACCGCCGAGGAGTTCGCGGAGGTCCACCGGGAGGCGGCCCGGCTGGCCGGCCAGGACTGCCCCGTCGAGCTGTCGGTGCTCCCGGAGCGGACCGCCCCCGGGAGCACCGGCGAGGGCTGGGCCGCCTACGAGGGGTACGGCGTCGTCGTGGCCGCCGCCGGCCCCCATGTGCCCGGCACGGTGCTGCCGCTGCTGCGGGAAGGGGTGCCCGAGGGGCGGACGCTGCTCCCGGCATGGACCTTCGGCGGCCGGGCCGTCGTCGGACCGGTCATGACCCCCCAGGCCACGGCCTGCTGGGCCTGCGCGGCCCTGCGGCTGGGCGCGGGCGCCGCGGCCGGCCCGGCGGCCGCGGGGCTCTGGAGCGGGCTGGCCCTCGGCACCGGCACCCCCGGGGCCCAGCCCGCCGGCCCGCTCGCGGCGATGCTCGGCAACCTGCTCGGCTACGAGGTGTTCCGCCTGGTCACCGGTGCGCCGCCGGCCGAGACCCGCGACCGGCTGCTCATCCAGGACATGGCCTCCTTCGACGTCGCCTCGGAACCGCTGCTGCCGCACCCCGCCTGCCCGTTCTGCGCGGCCCCGGCCGGTCTTCCCGAACCGGTCGACCTGGCGTCCGCGCCGCCGCGCCCGGCGTTCCTCCCGACGGTGGCCACCGCCCCCGACGACGAGGCCGCCCAGGGCCCGCTCGCCGAACTCGAACGCCGCTCCGCCCTCGTCCGCCCGCACGCCGGGGTGTTCACCGCCTACGCCGACGAGGAGCTGACCCAGACCCCGCTGAAGGTGGGCTCGGTCGTCCTGGGCGGCACGGGCGCCCGGGGCCTGAGGACGGTCACCGCGTTCGACGTCCACCACACCGCCGGGGCCCGGCTGCGGGCGCTGAACGCCGCCGCCACGGTCTACGCCGAGCACGTGGTGCCCGTCCCGGAACCCGCCGGGTCCCTGGCGGAACTGCCCGCCGTGGACCCGGACACCCTCACCGTCGCGTCCGGCACCGGCGGCACCGGGACGGCCGTCCGCTGGACGGCGGCCACCTCCCTGCTCACCAAGGAGGCGGTGCGGGTGCCCGCCGGCGCGGTGCGCCCCTTCGGCGCGGACAACGCCGACCGCCGCTTCGAACCCACCCGGGCCGGTGCCGGGGCCGGCGCGGACCTGCCCGAGGCGGCGGCGGCCGGCCTGCTGTCGGCACTCGCCCACGACGCGCTGAGCCGGGCCGTCCGGGGCGCCGGGGAGATCTCCGTGATCCCGCCCCCGGCCCTCGGCGAAGACCCCGAACCGGTCTTCCTCCTGCGGTCGGCGGCCCACCTCGGCCTCACGGTCGAACTGCTCGACCTCGGCGAGCGGGCGTACTCCGGGGCGTCGGTGGTCCTCGCCAGAACGACCGGGACCCCCGCCTCCGAAGCCTCCGCCTCCGGAGCCCCCGCCCCCGGGATCCCCGCCCCCGCCGCCCCCGCCCTCTGGGCCGTCGGCGCCGCCCCGGACCTCGCGGCGGCGGCCGTGGACGCCCTGCGGGACCTGCTCGGCGAGGCCCAGACGGCCGCCGGACGGGCGGACTCCGCCGACGGGCCCGGTGCCCTCGACACCGGTGACCCGCTGCTGCGCGACCTGGACGCGGCGCTCGTCCCGGTCACCTGCGAGAAGCCCGCCGACACCCCGGACGCCCCGGACGGCCCGGCCGGGGACGGCGCCGGAGAAGCCACCGACGACACCACCGCCGGATGGACCCGGATCCTCGAACGCCTCGCCGCCGCCGGCCGGGACGCCCTGGTCGTGCCCACCCACGCCGCCGATCTGCCCACCGCGGGGATCCACACCGTCCGAGTCCTGCTCACCCGGGCGGCCGCCGATGCCGGCTGAGAGCGCCGTACGCCCCGGACCCGCCGTGCGGTCCGAGGTCTTCGACCGGTTCGCCGGAGCCCTGCGGGACGCGCTCGGCGAGGCCGGGGCCGCCCCCGCCGTGACGGTCGCACCGCTCGGCGTCCAGGACGCGTACGCACTGACCGGTGCCGCTACCGGCGACGCCGTCCCCGTGCACCTGTACGGGCGACAGGTGCTGATCGGGCCGTGGCCCGCCCGGGACGGGTCCGCGGGCTGCGGTACCTGCCTCGCGCGCCGCTGGCAGGGCGTGCGCTCCGTCTCCCTGCGCGAGGGCCTCGAACTCGGCTCCGCCACACTGCCGGTGGGCGACTGGCCGTACGGCACGCCCTTCGCCGCCACCGCCGTCGCCGCCCTGGTGGCCGGCATCACCGGGGCGGGCCCCGGCCCCGGACCGTACCCCCGGGTGCACCTGCTGGACCTGGACGCCATGACCGTACGCAGCCACCCCCTCGTCCCCGACCCGGAGTGCCCCGCCTGCGGTGCACCCCGGCCCGACACCGCCGAGGCGGCCGCGCTCACCCTGCGGCCCGCGCCCGCGTACCGGCCGGGCGTCTTCCGGGTGCGGCGGGTCGAGGACCACCGGCTGCCGGAGGACGCCTTCGTCAACCCGCACTGGGGCGCGCTCGGTTCCTCGGTCATCTGCGACGTCGCCTCCACCACCACCTCCGCCACCGTCGGCTGCTTCTCGACCCGCTCCGGGGACTACCTGCGGGAGACGTTCTGGGGCGGCCACGCGGACACCTACGCCCGCAGCCGGAGCATCGGGGTCCTGGAAGCGCTGGAGCGCTACGCCGGGATGCGGGCCCGCGCCAGAACCACCCGCCTCACCGCCTCCCTCGACGAGCTGGGCCCCGACGCCGTCGACCCGCGCGAGACCGGCCTGTACACCGAGGAGTTCCACACGGCCAACCCACGGGTGCGGCCCTTCGCCCCCGACCGGCGGATCCCCTGGGTGTGGGGCTGGTCGCTGCGCGACGACCGGCCCCGCCCGGTCCCCGAGATCCTCGCCTACTACCACGCCCCCGGCCTGGAGAACCGGTTCGTGCAGGAGAGCTCCAACGGCTGCGCGTCGGGCGGAAGCACGGAGGAGGCCGTCTATTTCGGCCTGATGGAGGTCATCGAGCGGGACGCCTTCCTGCTCGCCTGGTACGGGCAGGTGCCCCTGCGGGAGATCGACCCCTCGACCAGCACCCGGACCGCCACCCGGCACATGGTGGACCGGCTGGCCATGTACGGCTACCGGGCCCGCTTCTTCGACACCCGGATCAGCTTCCCCGTCCCCGTGGTCACCGCCTGCGCCGAACGCTTCGACGGCTCCACCGGCCGGATGTGCTTCGGCGCGGGCGCCGGACTCGACCCCGAGTCCGCACTGGACTCCGCGCTCTGCGAGATCGCCACCGACTCGGTCAACCTCGTCGGCCGGACCCTGCGCGACGAGAAGCGGCTGCGCGCCATGGCCACCGACTTCGACCAGGTCACCACCCTCCACGACCACCCGCTCTCCTACGGGATCCCCGAGATGGGCCGGCACGCCGACTTCCTGCTGCAGCAGCCGGACCCCCGGCCACCGCTCGCCGTCTCCGACCTGGCCCGGCCCGGCCCCGGCACCCCGGAGACCTCCGACCTCCGCGAGGTACTGCTGCGCGCGGTCGGCACCGTCACCGCCGCCGGATTCGACGTGGTCGTCGTCGACCAGACCCTGCCCGAACAGCGCGCGCTCGGCCTGCACACCGTGAAGGTCCTGGTGCCCGGCCTGCTCCCCATCGACTTCGGCTGGTCCCGCCAGCGCGCCCGGCACATGCCCCGGATGCGGACCACACTCGGCCCCTCGGGCCTCAACCCCGCACCTCACCCGTTTCCGTGACGGTACGTCAGTTACGCCCGCCCATCCGAGAGGGGACCGACCCCATGGGGTACGCCCATGAGTACGCCGACGCCGTCCTGCACCGCGGCCGCATCCCGATGGAGCCCGCCGACTTCGTCCCCAACTGGCCCGACGGCCCCCGCAGGGGGAAGTTCTACCCGGGCGTGGAGCCCTACGCCCTCCCCGACGGCGACGGCCTCCCGGACGCCCCGGCCGCCCGCGGCCTGCTCCCCGCCCGGGACGGTGGCGGGACGGGGGACGACCCGGCCGGCTTCACCCTGCCGCTGCTGTCGGCGATGCTCAAGGACTCCTACGGGCTGACCGGCCGCCGCCTCGGCATCCAGGCCAACAGCGACCTGCCCGGACTGCCGCTCCACACCCACGCCAACTGGTCCAGGGGCACCGCGGGCGGCGGCGGACTCTACCCGGTCAGCGTCTACTGGGCGTCCGGCCCCTCCGGGCCGCTGACCCCCGGCATCCACTACTACGACGTCCACCGGCACGCCGTGCAGCGGGTCCTGACCGGCGACGTCTCCGCCCGGGTCCGTGAGGCGCTCGGCCCCGGCGCCCCGGCGGAGGCGCGGGAGACCGACCAGTACCTGATCCTCGGAGTCAAGTACTGGCAGAACGCGTTCAAGTACAACAGCTTCTCCTACCACGTGGTCTCCACCGACCTGGGCACCCTCGTGCAGACCTGGCGGATCTGGGCGGGCGCCCGGGGCCTGCGCACCACACCCGTCCTGTGGTTCGACGAACCCCGGCTGAACGGCCTGCTCGGCACCACGGGCGAGGAGGAGGGCGTCTTCGCCGTCGTCCCGCTGCGCTGGGACACCCCGGCCCCGCCCCGTACGGCGGTCCCCGCCCGGCCCGGCCCGGCCGCGTCCCGTACGGCGGCGACCGCCGGACCCGACCCGGCCGTCCGCCACCGGGACGCCGAACGGTCCCGCACCGTGCTGGAGTTCCCCACCGTCCTCGCCATGCACGCCGCGACCACCGAAGGCGCGACGGACCGCCCCGCCCCCGGGGCCCTGGCCGCCGCGGCCGCGCTGCCCGCCCCCGCCGGCGGCACCCGGACCGCCCTCCCGGACCCGGTCCTCCCCGCCGTCCCCGTACGCCGCGCCCTGCGCGCCCGGCGCAGCAGCTTCGGCCGCTTCGACGCGGCGCGCCCCGTCACCCCCGCCCAGCTGTCCGCCGTCCTCGCGGCCTGCGCCGGGACGTCGCTGCCCAGCGACGCGGACCCGGACGGCGCGGTGCGGCAGACCCGGATGTACGCCTTCGTCAACCACGTCGAGTCCGTCGAGCCGGGCGCCTACGTCTACGACCCCGAAGCGGGGGAGCTGCTGCTCGTCGAGGCGGGGCCGCAGGGGGCGTTCCTCCAGGACACCTACTTCCTCGCCAACTACAACCTGGAGCAGGCGGGCGCCGTCCTCGTGCCCACCGTCCGCACCACCGCCGTCCTGGACGCGGTGGGGGACCGCGGCTACCGGCTGGCGGTCGGCACCGCCGGCGCCGTGGCCCAGACGTTCTACGTGGCCGCCGCCGCGCTCGGACTCGGCGCGGGCGTCGCCCTGGGCTTCGACAACATCTCGTTCGTCGAGAAACTCGGCCTGGGCGACGGCGACGAGGCACCCCTGCTGATCATGCCGCTCGGCAACGAGCGCCCCCGGCCCGCCGACTTCCGGCACGAGATCGCCTGAGGGAACCCCGCGATGACACTCATGACATCCGACACCGCCCCCCGCCCGCCCGTCGTGTGGGAACCCGGACGCCGTTTCCTGCTCCGTGCGGCCGGCCTGCCCCTGGAGACCGTCCGCGGCCTGCGCTGCCCGGGAACCGGCGCCTGGGCGGAAGAGGTCCTGGACCTGGAGGAGCGGCTGACCGCCGAGGGCACCGCGCTCAGCGAGCTGCTGCACGGGCTGCTCGGCCCCGCCGACGCGGCCGGCAGCGACGCCCGCCGCTCCCTGCTCGCCCTCCGCCGCCAGGTCTTCAACAACCGCCTGCCCGCCGACCCCCGGGCCGCCGTCCGCCTGGTGACCGGACTGGCAGAGCCGGCCGGAACCCGGCTCGCCGACTGGCTGGCCCACCGCACCCGGTACGGCGAACTCCTCACAAAGGGGCCCGGACTGCTGGCGGGCGAGACACGGGCCGCGCGCCGGGCGCTGCGCGAGGCGCTGTCCGGGGACCGGTTCCGGCTGGGCCTGCTGCTGGCCTCGCCCACACTGGACAGCAGGCTCGACGGATACCTGGCGGACACGAGCGCCGAACCGGGCAAGCGGATGCGGAAGATCGAGCGTTCGGCGCTCACCTACCTCTACCGCACCGCGTGCAAGACCAGCCCCTTCAGCACCCTCACCGCCGTCGCCACCGGCACCTTCGGCGAGGGGGCCCCGGGCGCCGACCCGGTCGCCCTGCGCGTCGGCGAGAGGTGGACCAGCCATGTCCGGCTCAACGTCGTCGTCCTCGGACGGCTGGCCGACCTGATCCTCGCCGACCCGGTGCGCCGCCAGGACCTCCCCGTCGTCCTCGCCCCGGGCTGGGGCCGCGACGAGGACCGCATCCGCTACGTCCGCCAGTGGGTGACCACCGGCGACGACAGCGCGGCCGTCACCTTCGACGCCGTACGCGACCGCCTGTTCTACCTCCGCAACAGCGGCACCCTGGACCGGCTGCTCACCTTCTTCGGCACCCACGAGGGGCTGCGCCACCGCGACCTCGTGGAGATGCTGCGCACCGAGCGGGGCGCCGGGACGGACGAATGCGAACGCTACGCCGCCGCTCTGCTCCAGCTCGGCATGGTGCAGGTGCCCGGACTCCGCACCGATGTGCACAGCCCCGACCCGCTGCGCTCCTTCCAGCAGGCCCTGCGCGGCCTCGGGGCCCCCTGGGCGGACACCGTCGCGGACGGGCTGGAGGGGCCGGCGGCCTGCCTGGCCGCGTACCCGGCCGCCCCGCTCACCGAACGGCGCACCCTGCTGCGGACCCTGCGCACCCGGCTCCTGGACGTACAGCGGGACCTGGGGGCCGAGAACCCCACGCTCCCGCAGACCCTCCTCTACGAGGACGTCAGCGCGGGCGAGGACCTGCCCGGCGGCCCCGGCCCCCTGGCCGGCACCGCGGGCCGGGCCCTGCGGCGGATCGAGGGCATCCTCCCGATGTTCGACATCACCCTGCCCCAGCGCATCACCCTGCGCGGCTTCTTCCTGGCCCGCCACGGGCGCGGCGGACGCTGCGACGACCTGCTCGGCCTGGTGCACGACTTCCACGAGGACTTCTTCGACCAGTACATCTCCTTCACCTCCAAGCGCACCGCCTTCGACGCCGACGGGGAGTACGTCCCCGAGGAGAACTGGCTCGGCCAGAGCGAACTGCGGACCCTGGACGCCGCCCGCCGCCGCTTCGCCGCCGGGATGCGCGAGCAGTGGGAGAAACACGGCACGTCGGACGAGATCCGGCTCCCCGCCGGACTCCTCGCCGAGGTGGCCGGTGAACTCGCCCCGGTCACCGAGGGGTTCACCCCGCAGAGCCACCACATCCAGGTCGCCCGCACCGCGCCGGGGGACGGCGGTGACCGGCCGCCGCTGGTCGTCCTCAACCGCTCGTACGGCGGTCTGGCCTTCCCCTTCAGCCGCTTCACCCACGTCTACGACCGCGACGGGGCGGCGGGACCGGACACGCCCCCCGGCCTCTCGGAGCGGCTGCGCGCCGAACTCCGCTCCCGCTGCCCCGAAGGCGCCGTCCTCGCCGAGCTGACCGGCGGGCCGGTCACCACCAACCTCAACCTGCACGGACGGCTGACGGACCACCAGATCGTCTGCCCCGGTGAGACCTCCACCGTCCCCGAGGAGGCCCGGCTCCACCTGGACGACCTGTACCTCCGGCACGACGAGGCGACCGACCGCCTCGTCCTCGCGTCCCGGCGGCTGGGACGCGAGGTCGTCCCCGTCTACCTCGGCTACCTCGTGCCCGTCGCCCTCCCCGAGATCCCCCGCACCCTGCTGCTCCTCTCGCCGAGCACCATGACCCCCACCGACCTCTGGGGCGGCGTCCCCGAGGGCCCCGCCCACGACGGCGTCACCCGCAGGCCGCGTGTGGTCCACGACGGCGTCGTCATCGGCCGCCGCAGCTGGACGGCCGACGCCCGCGCCCTCCCCGTCCGGGAACCCGGCACCGACGAGGCGCGGTGGTACCTCGCCTGGCGGCGCTGGAGGCGTACCCACCGCCTGCCCGCCCAGGTCTTCGCGACCGTCCTGCGCGAGGGGCGCCGCGCCCTGGGGGCCAAGCCCCTCTACGTGGACTTCGACAGCCCCCTGTCCCTGACCGCATTCGACGCCCTGGTGGAACGCGAACCGGGCGCCTCGGTGGTCCTGCGCGAGATGCTCCCGGCCGAGGACGGCCTGCACCTGACCTCCGGAGAGGGAAGCCACGTCGCCGAACTGGCCGTGGAGACCTTCACCTCACGCCCCCGTACCGAGGACGGCCCGACATGCCCGAACTGACCCTGCCCGGCCCCGCCTCCGCTCCCGGCCCCGGCGCCGCGGAGCCGGGGGAGTGGATCGCCCTGCACGTCTTCTACGCGGCCAGCCCCCGGCCGATGCTGGTCAACTGCGTCCGGCCGCTGGTCGCGGAGCTCACCGCCGAAGGGCTGCTGGCCGGTCACTTCTTCATCAACTACTGGCTGGAGGGCCCGCACGTCCGGCTCCGGCTGCGCCCCGCGAGCCCCGCGGCGGCCTCCGAGGTGCGGCGCCGCGCCGAGGAGGCCCTCACCGCCTTCCTCCGCACCCGGCCCGCCCTCTACGAGGTCGACTCCGGTTTCCTCAAGGACTTCTACAACGCCCTGTTCGACATCGAGTTCCCCGGCGAGGACCGCGACCGGTACATGGGCGAGGACGGCCGGATGAACCTCCGGCCGAACAACACCTTCAGCCTGGAGCCGTACGCCCCCGAGTACGCCAAGTACGGCGGCCCCGCCGGCGTCGAACTCGCCGAATGGCACTTCCGGCACTCCAGCGACCTGGTCATGGACGCCTTCCGCACCATGAACCTCCATCTGCGGACCGTGCTGCTCGGCACCTCCGCCCAGCTGATGATGGTGATGGCGAGCTGCTTCCTCCCGGAGGAGGACCGCCTCGCCTCCTATCTCGACGGCTACTACGAGTTCTGGCACCGCGCCTTCCCCGGCACCGGCTTCATCGGCTCGCAGGAGTACGAGCGCAACTACGCCGAGATGGCGCCCTCCCTGGGCCACCGCTTCGCCGGGATCCGCGCCGCCGTCGCCGACGGTGAACTCGGCCGGCTGCCGTCCTTCCTGCGCGGCTGGGCGGCCCACTGCCTGGAGCTGCGCGACCGCGTCGCCGGCCTCGCCACCCGGGGCGAACTCCTCTTCCCCGCCTGGGACGGGCCCGCCCGCGAGGACACCGGCCAGGAACGCGCCGAACCGGCAGGCGCGGCACCCCTGGAGAAGCTCACCCATGTGCCGGCCGTCCTGCCCCGGCTGCTCTCTCCGTACATGCACATGACCAACAACCGGCTGCATGTGACGATCCGCGACGAGGCATACCTCTCCTTCGTCCTCGGCCAGGTGCTGCGCGAGCCCGCGCCCACGACCGGCGCCGCGCCGGGCGGTACCGGTACGGGCCGCACCGGTACGGACCGGGCGGCGGGCGCATGACCCCGGCCCCCGACCGGGCGGCCCCCGCGTCCGCCCCCCGCACCCCGGAGCCCCCCGCGCCCACCGCCACGTCCTCCGCCGCGCGCGCGTACCGCCCCGCGCTCGGACCCGGTGTCCTCCTCAGCCCGCCCCTGCTGCGCGGCCCCCGCACGGTGCACCTGATCAAACACCCCGTCAGCGGCGCCGCCTTCGAGGTCGGCCCCAAGGAGCACTTCCTCATCTCCCGGCTCGACGGGACCCGCACCCTCGACGACCTGGCACCCCTCTACGCCGAACGCTTCGGCCGCCGCCTCGCCGAGGACAACTGGAACCGGCTCCTCGGCCTCCTCGGCACCCGGGGCCTGCTGGAGGGCGCCCCCGCCCCGCCGCCCGCCGCACCGGCCCCGGCCCGCACCGGCGGGTTCTGGCACGGCACCCGGCGCATGGTCGCCGACGCCGACGCGACCACCGCACGGCTGCACCGGGTCATGCGCCCGCTGCTCCACCGCGCCGTCCAGCTCCCCCTCCTGGCCGCCGTCCTCGTGATGGTGCCGGTCCTGGCCCTGCACGCAGGCGAACTCGTCGACGGGACAGCCGAACTGATCGCCCGTCCGGCCGTCCTGGCGGCCGTCGCCCTGTTCCTCTGGTTCAGTATCACCCTGCACGAACTGGCCCACGGCGTCGCCGCCCAGCACTACGGGGGCAAGGTCACCGAGATCGGGGTGCGCTGGCGGCTCCCCGCGGCGATGCTCTACTGCACCGTCGACAACTACCTCTTCATCCCCGGCCTGCGGGCCAGACTGGTCATCGCCGGCGCGGGCGCCCACCTCAACATGGTGCTGCTCCTGCCCTTCGCCCTCTGGTGGCTCCTCCTGCCCGACGACGACCCGGCCGGGCCGCTCCTCGCCGGACTGCTGCTGCTCGGCAGCGTCCAGGGACTCAGCAACCTCGTACCGCTGCCGCCGCTCGACGGCTACCGCATGCTCAACCACCTCCTGGGCACCGCCCGCCTCGCCCCCGAGACCCGGACCTACCTGGCGCTGCGCCGGGGCGGGGGAGCGGACGGGGCCACCGCCGCCTACCCGCGCCGGGCCCGGCGCGTCTACACGGCCTACGCCGCCGGTTCCGTCCTGCTGGTCCTCCTCGCCGCGGCGGGGACCTGCACCGTGGCGTTCCTGCTGCTGACGCGGTGACCGGCCGCGCCACGAACCCCCCGACCGGAAGGAACCACGCACCACATGAGTGAGGTACAGGCGATGCGACCCACACCCGCCGAAGGCACCACCCCGGCCGAAGGCCCCGGCCCGGCCACCGCGATCCGTGTCCAGGGCGTCTCCAAACGGTACGGGGACCGCCAGGCCGTCGACGACGTGTCGCTGGAGATCCGCCGCGGAGAGTTCTTCGGCCTGCTGGGCCCCAACGGCGCCGGCAAGTCCACCCTGGTGGAGATCATGGAGGGCCTGCGCCGGGCGGACACCGGGACGGTCGCCCTCTTCGGGGAGTCCCCCTGGCCCCGCAACACCGCCCTGCTGCCCCGCGTCGGCGTACAGACGCAGACATCCGCGTTCTTCGTACGGCAGACCGCGCACGAACACCTGCGCACCGTCGCCGCCCTCTACGGCGCGCCCCGCACCGCCGTCGACGCCACGCTGGAATCCGTGGGGCTCACCGAGCAGAGCGGTGTCCAGGTGGAGGACCTCTCCGGCGGCCAGCGCCAGCGCCTCGCCATCGCCTCCGCCCTCGTCCACGGCCCCGAGCTGATCTTCCTCGACGAACCGACCGCCGCCCTCGACCCGCAGGCCCGGCGCGCCCTGTGGGAGGTACTGCGCGCACTCAAGGCCGAAGGCCGCACCATCGTCCACACCACCCACCACCTCGACGAGGCCGAGGCGCTGTGCGACCGCATCGCCATCCTGGTGGACGGCCGGATCGCCGTCACCGACTCCCCGCACAACCTCGTCAGCGCCTTCCAGGCACCCACCCGCCTGATGCTCCCGCTCGGCCGGCTGGACGAGCGGGAGGCGGCGGACATCCCGGGCGTCGACCGGGTCACCGTCCAGGGCGGCTCCCTCGTCCTGGAGACCCGCACGCCGGGCCCGGTCCTCAGCGCCGTCGACAAGCTCGCCGGACTCGACGGCGTGCAGACCAGGACCGCCGGCCTGGAGGACGTCTACCTCGACCTGACCGCCCGGCTCACCGGTTCCCCGCAGTCCCCCCGCCGGAACGCCGACACCACGGAGCACCAGCCATGAGCGCCTACGCCGCACTGACCGGAGCGGGCTACCGCGCCCAGGTCCGCGACAAGACCACCCTCTTCTTCACCTTCGCCTTCCCGCTCCTCTTCCTCGTCGTGTTCGGCCTGATCTTCCGGGGCCAGGAGGTCGAGGAGAGCGGCCTGACCTACCTCTCGTACACCGCCGCCGGAGTCCTGTCCTGGGGCGTGGCGAACGCCGCCGTCTTCGGCATCGCGTTCACCCTGATGCAGTGGCGCACCGACGACATCCTGCGCCTGATCCGGATGTCCCCCACCCCGCTCTCCGCCGTCATCGGCTCCCGTTACGTCATCGCCCTGGCCGTCGGCACCGTGCAGTCGCTGCTGTTCGTCGGTGTCGCGATGCTGCCGCTGTTCGGCCTCGAACCCGCCTCCGGCTGGCCCCTGCTGATCCCGGTGCTCCTCCTCGGCGTCACCACCTTCCTGCTGCTCGGGGTGATCATCGGCTCCTTCACCGACACCCCGGAGTCGGTCGCGGCCGTCGCCAACTTCCTGATGCTGCCCATGGCCTTCCTGTCCGGCTCCTTCTTCCCGCTGGACTCGATGCCGTCCTGGCTCCAGAAGGTCTCCCTGGTCATGCCGCTGCGCTACCTCAACGACGCCGTGTCCCACGCGCTCGCCGGACGCGGGGACCTGACCGACGTCTGGGTGGGCTGCGCCGGACTCGGCGTCTTCGCCCTGGTCTTCGGCGCCGTCGCCGTCAGGACCTTCCGATGGACGAGGTCCTCATGAACACCCCGACGAGCACACCCGCCCCCGCCACCGCCCCCCGCTCCCCGGAACGGCCCACGGGTCCGGCGCAGCCCATGGGCCCTGCGCGGACGGCCCTGCACACCGCCCTCGCCGCCCGCCTCGGGCACGCCGTCCCCGTGGTCCCCGTCGGCGCCACCGACGCCGCCGCCACCCTCGGAGACCGGGGAGCCCCCGACCCCTGGGCCGCCGACCGCCCCGGTGCCCGCGTCCACCTCACCGCCTCCGCCGTCCTGATCGGCCCCTGGGGCGGCGACGGCACCGCCCCCGCCTGCGGACACTGCCTGGCCATGCGCTGGCAGCGCCTGCGCAGCCGCAGCGAACGCGACGCCCTGGAGACCGGCGGCCCCGACGGCCCCCGCCCCGCTGGCGTCTGGCCCCTGTTCACCGACCACGCCTACGACGCCGTGGCCGCCCTCTGCCGGGCACTCCTGGACGGCCCGGGGGCCGAGCCCCCCGCCACCACCGCCGCCGACCGCGCCCTGCCCCAGGTCACCCGCCTCGACCTGACGACCCTTCAGGTGCGTACGTATCCCCTTCTCGCCGACCCCCTCTGCCCCGGTTGCGCGCCGCCTCCCGCGCCCGCCGGGCCCCGGCCGCTCTTCCTCGCGCCCCGCCCCAAACCCGACCCGGACGGCTACCGGCTGCGCCCCGCGTCCTCGTACCCCGTCCCCGAAGAGGCCCTGGCCAACCCCGTCTGCGGGGTCCTCGGCGGCGGCACCTGGACCGACGTCACCTCGCCGACCACCGCACCCGTCGCCGGCAGCGTCTTCGTCCGCGGCTACGCCGGACTCAACGACGTCACCTGGAGCGGCCAGGAGAACGCCTTCTCCACCAGCCGCACCCTCGCCTTCCTGGAAGGGCTGGAACGCTACGCCGGAACCCACCGGCGCGGCCGCGCCACCCCCGTCACCGGCAGCTTCGACGAGCTGAGGGCCGACGCCCTCGATCCCGCCGTCTGCGGCTTCTACGACCCCCGCACCTACCGCGACGACCCCCTGGTCGACCCCTTCGACCCGGACCGCGCCATCCCGTGGGAGTGGGGCTGGTCCCTGCGCGACGACCGCCCCGTCCTCGTCCCCTCCCGGCTCGTCTACTACAGCGCCGGACTGGCCGCCGACAACTTCGTCTTCGAGTGCTCCAACGGCTGCGCCATCGGCGGCGGCCTGGAGGAGGCCGTCCTCGGCGGGCTCCTCGAACTCGTCGAACGGGACGCCTTCCTCAACGCCTGGTACGGCGGCGCCCGCCTCACCGAGATCGACCTGGCGACCGTCGGCGGCCGGGCCACGCCCGCCATGGCGGAACGCGCCGCGCTCCAGGGCTACGACGTCCACGTCCTGGACAACCGCATCGACCTGGCCGTCCCCGTCGTGACCGCGCTCGCCGTACGCCGCGACGGCGGCCCCGGCACCCTCTCCTTCGCGGCGGCCGCCTCGCTGGACCCGCGCGCCGCCGTCGAGGGCGCGCTGTCCGAGGTCCTCACCTACATCCCGCACCTCTCCCGCCAGACCGAGGAGCGCCGCGGTGAACTGGAGGCCATGGCCGACGACTTCGGCCTGGTCCGCCACCTCAAGGACCACGCCCAGCTCTACGGCCTGCCCCGGATGGCCGAGCACGCCCGCACCTACCTCCGGCCCCTGGCCGTACGGCCCTTCGGGGAGGTCTACCGGGACTGGGAGGCCACCGGCCGCCCCCGCACCGGCGACCTGCGCGACGACCTCCGGGCCGTCATCGGCGAACTCGCCCGCGCCGGGCACGACGTGATCGCCGTCGACCAGACCACCCCGGAACAGGAACGCATGGGCCTGTCCACCGTCGCCACCCTCGTCCCCGGCCTCCTGCCGATCGACTTCGGCTGGAACCGGCAGCGCGCCCCCCTCATGCCCCGGCTGCGCACCGCGCTCCGCCGGGGCGGCCACCGCGCCACGGACCTGGCCGGCGACGAGATCCGCATGGTCCCGCACCCGTTCCCGTAGGACCGCGCCCGCGACAGCGGGACGCCCGGTACCCGTCGACGGACGGATACCGGGCGCGAAGCCCGCTCGCGGCGCCTGATCAGGCGGAGCAGGAGGTGGTGCTGGTGGTGGAGCTGCAGGTCGAGGTCGAGCTGGTGCTGGTCGAACCGGCCAGCACGACCTCGCTGGCGTCCGAGTAGTCGGAGATCTCGAAGGTCTCGGCCTCGAGCTCGAGGATCTCGTCGGCGAGGGTGCTGAGGTTCTTCTCCATGATGTCTCCTCCGGTCCGGGGCCACCGTGTCCGGAGGCCACCTCCTGGCGTACGCCCCGGTGGGGGTGTACGCCGCCCATTCCACCGCCCGCCGCTCACCGCTCGGCATGCCTCCCGCACACACATCGCTGGCACCCGGCGCCAGCGGCCCCGACGACCGACTCAGGAGCCCCGTGCCCCCCGCGCCCCCGCCCAGCCCCGGCCCTTCTTCCCCCGCCCGCCCCCCGAAGGAGGTCCACCCCGCCCTGTCCCCGGCCCTCGCCCAGCAGGCGGTCCGGCCCGCCCTCACCCTCTACCTGGACGCCCACCGCCACCCGGAGACGGCCGGGCAGGAAGCCCGTACCGCGGCCCTGTTCGCCGGCCGGCTCGCCGCCGCCGGCCTCGACGTCACCCGCGGCACCGGCGGCCACGGTGTGGTCGGCGTACTCCGCAACGGCGACGGCCCACGCGTCTACCTGCGCGCCGAACTCGACGCCCTGCCGCTGGAGGAGCGGACCGGCCTCCCGTACGCGAGCACCAACGGGGCCATGCACGCCTGCGGCCACGACCTCCACCTGGCGGCGGCCGCCGGCACGGCGGACCTGCTGGCCCGCACCACCGCCCACTGGCGCGGCACCCTCGTCGTCCTGGGCCAGCCCGCCGAGGAGACCCTGACAGGAGCCCGCGCCATGCTGGAGGACGGCCTGTACGAGCGTTTCGGCAGACCGTCCGCCGTCCTCGCCCAGCACGCCGCGCCCCTGCCCGCCGGCCTGATCGCGCACGGCGGCCCCCACGCCCCGGTCACCGCCGCGAGCGCCGCCCTCACCGTCCTCGTCCACGGCCGCGGCGGCCACGCCGCGACCCCGCACCTCACCGTGGACCCCGTGGTCACGGCGGCGGCGCTGATCGGACGGCTCCAGACCGTGGTCGCCCGCGAAGCCGCCCCCGCCGAACAGCTCACCCTCACCGTGGGGACCCTGCGCGCCGGAACGGCCGTCAACGTCGTCCCGGACACCGCCGAACTGGGCATCGGCCTCCGCGCCCTCACCGACGCCACCCTGGACCGGGCACTGGCGGCGGTGGACCGCATCGTCCGGGCCGAGTGCGCCGCCTCGGCCTGCCCCCGCGACCCGGACCTCACCGTGCTCTCCCGTTCCCCGGCCCTGCACTGCGACCCGGCCGCGACCGAGGCGGTCCGCGCCGCCCACACCGCCCTGTACGGCCGGCGACGCGTCACCACCTGGCCCCCGTCCCTGGCCGCCGAGGACTTCCCCCTCTACGGCGACGCGGGCCGGGAACTCCACGGCGAGCCCGGAATCCCCCTGGTCTACTGGATGCTGGGCACCGCGAGCCCCCGGCAGTGGGCGGACACCCGCGGCACGGGCATCCCCCCGAACCACTCCCCGCACTTCGCCCCCGCCGTCCGCACCGCCCTCCCCGCCGCGATCACCGCCCTCACGGCGGCGGCGCTGGAGAGGCTGGCGGCGGGGACCGGGGCGGCCGCCGTCCGACGCGGCCGTGCATGACCAGGCCGTCACGGTACGGGTGGACGCCGGTCATGGGCCGAGGCCGTGGAGAGGAGACGAGGCGAGCGCCGTCCCGTACCGGGACACGGGACGGCGCAGCCGGGTGGGAAGCGGATCAGCACTGGTAGAAGATGATCTGCCCGTCGCCGTTCTCGTCCACGGAGGTCCCCACGAGGTTGTCGTCGGAGATCCAGCCGTGCCAGCCGGTGCCCTCGACGCGGACGTACCACCAGACGTTTCCGTAGGAGTTGATCGTCCAGCAGTGGAAGAACAGGGTGTTACCGGCCGGGAGCGGCATGTACACCGGGGCGTTCGGATTGATTCCGCACGCGGAGTAGGGCCCCACCCGGAGGTACAGCTGGATGGTGTTGTAGCCGCGCCCCTCGCCGTTGGCCTGAGGCGTCCAGCAGTCCACCTGCTGGAGGGCCGGAGCGGCGGCGGCGGCCGGGGCGACGGCCGCGGTCACACCGAGGGACATGGCGAGCGCCAACAGGACGTTGGTGACCGCCCGTACGGGGCCTCGCTGGAGCAGGGTGCGGATCACGACGGTGCCTCTCTGGAGACGTGACAGGTTCAGGTCACTTTAGGGAGGGTGGTTCCGTCGGTCATTGACGCTGCGTGCCACCTCGTTGATGATGTGTGACGTCTTGTGGAGACCGTCGTCAGCCGACGGGGCATCAGGAGCTGGACACCGGAGGTCCGCCAGATGTTCAGGACCGTGCACAGCAACGATCACCTGCCGGCCTCCGAGCGCTTCGACTGGTACCGGGAGCTGGTCGGCGGCAGTTTCCTGTCGAGTGTCGTCAGCAGTGAGGAGACCGACGACTTCCGGGCCTCCGCCACCCACCTGGATCTGGGCGTCACGCAGATGGGCGTCCTGGAGTACCCCTCGCTCCGGGCCCGGCGCCCGCCGGGGATGGTGCGCGATGAGGACGCGGACACGTACTGGCTCTTCATGAACACCAGGGGCCGGCAAGTCCTGTCCGGCGGACGGGACGACTCCGCCCTGGGACCCGGCCAGATGGTGCTGCTGAACGCCGGGCGGCCGTTCGACGCCCGGGCCCTCCCCTCCGCGGAGGGGACGCAGACGTTGTTCGTCGCCTTCGCCCGGGAGACGGTGCCACTGTCCCGGCGACTCCTCGACCACCTCACCTCCGCCAGGTTCGACACCGGCCCCGAAGAAGGCAGTGCCATGGCATCCCTGCTGGGATCCTTCATGCGGCGCCTCGCCGCCGACCCGCCCCCGTGCGGCCCGCAGGACGCCGTACGGCTGGGTGCGGTGCTGATGGACCTGACCGTGGCGATGCTGGCGCACCACGGTGACCAGGAGCGGACGGTGCCGCCGGAGAACCGCCGAACGCCCCTGCTGTACAGCTCCCACGCGTTCATCGACCGCCATCTCGCCTCGCGTGACCTCTCCCCGGAAACCGTCGCGGCCGCCCACCACATCTCCGTGCGGCACCTGCACCGGATCTTCCGGGAACAGGGCGTCACCGTGAGTGCGTGGATCCGTCACCGCAGACTGGAGCGCTGCCGCCGTGACCTCGTGGATCCGGCCTGCGCACGTCTGACCGTCCAGGCGGTGGGGGCCCGGTGGGGTTTCACCCACGCCTCGGAACTGAGCAGGGCCTTCAGCGCCGCGTACGGGGTACCCCCGGGCGAATACCGGAGACGGGCGGCCGGGGGCGCCCGGCGCGGGGGAGGCGCGGCCGGCGGGTGAACCCGGAGGGTGCGCCCCGGTGGTGTCACGGCTTCTCCCACAGCCCCTGACCGATGCGGCGGGCCCTTCGGCCGGGGAGGGCACGAGCCTCCCGGGCCCACCGGACGGCCCTGGGAAACGGGATGGCCACCGCCGGTGCGGCCCACCACGGGACGGCCACGCTGTTTTCCGGGCGCGTGCCGGGCGACGGCCGCGCCACGCACCGAGGTGCGGCGGAACGCCGTGATGCGCGGGGAGGCACAGGTACGTACTCATCGAACTCGGTGCCGGACCGGAGTACGACGTCACCCTGGTGGAAGGGCCCGACCCGGTCGAGGACTGGGACGACGTCCTCCAGGGGCTCCCGGGCGGCATCGACGCGGTGATGACGGCTCCGGACGACCTCAACCAGGTCTGGTTCTTCTCGGGAAGCCGGTACGTCCGGGCGGAACTGGCCGGAAGCACGCCCGGGGGGACCGTCCAGGCCGGACCGAACAGCCTCGCCAAGGGGTGGCCGTACACCCTGGGCGGGGTCAGCGAGTTCGGCGAGGGGATCGACGCGGTGATGCCCTTGCGGGGTGAGCGGAACAGCTACTGGGTGTTCTCCGGGACGAAGTACATCAAGGTCGAGGCGGAGGACAAGACGTACGCGGACACCCTGCTCAATGGTTCCAGGACACTCCGCATCGGGAGGACCTAGGAGCGGTGACCGGCCCGACCCGTGCGAACACGGCCGGTCTCCTACGCGTACGACGTGGGTGTCACACCGTCCGAGGCCCACTCGACTCCGTACCGCGGACCAGCGGTGGGCGGGCACTCGCGGCACAGGCATCCCCGGACCACTCCACTCCACTCCTCGCCCTTCGTCCCCGCCGTCCGCACCGCCCTGCCGGCGGCGGACAGGCCGGGGGCGGCCCCGGACGCACCCGCGAGGCGGCCGACGGCGGTCTCCGCTCCAGGGGGCGAGGAGCCGGCCGCGGCTACAAGGAGTCGAGGCCGCGCTCATGGCGGTCGACGGCCTCGCGTACGGCATCGACGAAGCCGTGCCAGTACGCGGGGGCGTCGGGCGCGGTGGCGGAGGCCACACCGGCGGTCTTCCGGCGGCCGGAGCCGCTGCCGAACGTGCCGAACATCGCCCTCCGCAGTTCGGTGGACGTCTCCAGCTGGGCGCCGGCCCCGGTGCGCGTGCGATTGACGATGTTGGCCGGGTCGTCGCCGTTCAGCTCGGAGCTGGCGCCCGCGACGACCACCTCGACTCCCAGCGAGGAGGTGAGCCCGTGGCGGGCGAAGGCCCGTGCCAGGTTGCGGATCAGCCGCTGGTCCCGGCCGCCTATGAGAATCCGCTTGGCCAGCGGTTCGTCGTCCGGCCTGTAGCCGTGGAGGGAGACGGCGTAGAGGTTGTTGCCGCAGACCGCCAGGGCGGCGGGGTCGTCGCAGTTGGTCGAGGTGACGTGGAGGGGCTCGACGGGGGAGGGGAGGGACGCGGTCAGCGTCTCGAACATCCAGTAGTCACGCTGCACCGCACCCGGGGTGTCCGTGTCCGGCTCCGGCTCGGTTCCGGGCTCGGCGCGGTCGTAGCCGGCAAGGGTGAGACACAGTTCGGTGGTGCCCGCCTCAAGGCCGCCGCCGTGCGGGGCGATGATCGCCGTGCTGCGGACGGGGGCGCTCGTGAGCACACCGAGCGGGGCGGCCGCCGCGGGGTCCTTCGCGTAGTCGTTCAGGGTCACCGGGGCGCCGCAGCGGAAGCGGCGCATCCAGTTGACGCCTTCTTCGTAGGCGTCGCTGCTGTAGAGCGCGGCGTTCGAGGCGAACTCGGCCGGTCCGGCCGCGGCGGCGGTGCTGCCGTTCCCCGCGAGGTCGTTGACGAGGGGCAGGGCGGAGGCCGCAGCGGCGACGGAGGCCAGGAGAGTGCGTCTGCTGGTGAGATTCATGAGGTGATCATCTCAACCGGGCCGGCTCATCCTTACGGTGAAGCGGGAACGGTTCCGGTCGCCCGGTTCCGGCAACCACACCGCGTCGAGAAGAAACGGGCATGTGTCCGACGGGCCTCTCGGCGCGGCCCTAATGGCAGAAGGACCCAGGGTCTGTCCGGCGGATCATGCGACTGCTGCGTGCGGGTCCGACTCGTACGTCGCCCGCCGTCTGCGGCCCGGTCCACCTCACCGGTCGCCGTCACCCCTGCGGCGGGCCGGGCGCCGTAGCCGGCGTGGGCGCTTGCGCGGGTGCACCGTGCGTCCCAGACGGCGTCCGACGAGCAGGTAGCCGAGCAGAGCGCCGGTGGTGTTGAGCAGGACGTCGTCGACGTCGAAGGCGCGCCCAGTGATGAGGGTTCCCTGGATCAGCTCGACCAGCAGCATGGTCGCAACGGTGAGCAGCCCCACCCGCAGCACGCCGCGGGTCCTGCGTGAGAACAGCGGAAGGAGGATGCCGAACGGGACCCCGAGCGCCAGGTTACCGCCGAGCTGTTTGGCTGTGTCCACGAAGCCCGGTTGCTGGAGGTAGGCGCGGATCGAACTGCCCGGCGTGAAATTGCTGTGGGTGAATGCCTCGGACGACGGTGAGGCGTTCAGTGTGAGTCTCGCCAGGACGATGGCGAACGCCACCATCCCGGCGAGCGCGACCAGTGCCACCAGCGCCCGTACCGCCCGTCCCGGCCCGCGCCGCGGGGCCTCCTCTTCCGGAGCCTGCGGCGGTAAACCGGGCATATCGGCGTCCGACGCCGCCTTCTTGTTCCCGCCCCGCTCGCGTCTCCATGTCCTCATGTCCCGTCCCCTCGTCGCAGGGCGTGCTCGGATGAGGTGCGGATACCCGGGAAGCGGACGGACACTCGGACTCGGAGGAGGGCGCGCCACCTACGGACGGCCACATTCGCGCCCCCACCGAGGTGTCCCCGCCCGCGTGGCTTTGTCCACGAGAACCGGTTCTGACTCAGGTGCTGTGGAGCGGTCATGGTGAGTGAGCGAGCCGCTGTCGAATCGGATGCGCTCGGAGCCGGGGTGCGAGGTGTTGGCTTCATGCCAGTGAGCTGGTGGCAGTGGCGGTTGATCAGATAGGGCGTTTTCTTGCGGGTCTCTGGCTGATGGCGATGGCCGGCCGCCGGCACCAGGTGGTTCTTTTGCACGGTTGAGTGCGGGATCAACCGCCTCAAGCGCCACCGAGCCGTAGCCACCCGCTACGACAAGCTCGCGGTCCGCCTTGAGGCCACTGTCCTCGTCGCAGCCATCAACGAGTGGCTGCGACCAGCACGCTGCTACAACTCGTAGTCCTGGGCCAGCTCCTCCCAACGAATGCTGCGAAGCGCGGGGTCAACATCCTCACCCGCCGGTACCTCCGGTGCTGGCTGGAACCAGGCGACGACGAGAGTGGAACCGTCCATTGCCGGATCGAGCGCCGTGGAGCCGAAGACACCGACGCAAGCCACGGAAGGCAGCAACTCAACGGGACCGAAAGCGCCTGCGGTCTCATCCGGGCACTCGCGCGAGGGCGGAACGAGATGGACCGGCATGGAGGGAAATGCATGCTCGGCCTGCCGCTGGAGGTAACTGACCTTCAGGTCGTTGATGCGCTTGCACGGGTAGCCTTCCAGCATCCCCCCGTAGGTCGAAGACATCCGTAGCTCGGTGAGCCGGATCGAGCGACCCGACAAGAGGACTATGTGACCCAGTGGCATGCCGACACCTTATGCACACGGTTCACTTCCGATACACGGCCTAAGACCGTGTCCTATGTGGGCTCGGCTCGTTGGGCTCGGTATGGGGCGGGGTACGTGGAGTTGGATTGTTCCGGACGGGCTGTGGGAGATCGCGGAGCCGCTGATCCCGCCGTCGAGGGTGAGGCCGCAGGGCGGCGGGACGCAGGACACGCCTGATGAGACGCTGTTCGCCGCGATCATCTACGTCCTGGTCAGCGGATGCGCCTGGCGGGCCCTGCCGCCGTGCTCCGGGATATCGAAGTCGACGGCCCACCGCAGATTCCTCATCTGGTCGAGAGCCGGTGTCTGGGGACGGCTCCACGAGGAGATCCCGCACCGCCTGGACGACGCCGGCCTCCTCGACCTCTCCCGGGCAGTCCTCGACTCCGCCCACGTGAGGGCTAAAAAGGGGGCGAACTCACAGGTCCGAGCCCCGTGGACAGGGGCAAGCCGGGCTCCAAGATGCACGTCCTGTCGGACGCGAACGGACTGCCCCTCCTCGTCGGCCTCACCGCGGCGAACACCCACGACAGCCTCGCCCTGAAGCCCATGATCGAGGGCCACCAAACGAGACACGACCCCCACCGCGGACGCTACTTCAAGCCCCGGCGTCTGCATGCGGACAAAGCGTACGACGTCCCTCACCTGCGGAAATGGCTATGGGGCAAGCACATCGGGGTCCGCATCGCCCGCAAGGGAGTCGAGTCCAGCGAACGGCCAGGACGCCGCAGACGGGTCATCGAGCGCACCATGTCCTGGCTGACCGGCTACCGCCGCCTCAACCACCGCTACGAACGCCACCCCCGCAACTACCTGGCCTTCCTCGGCCTCGCCGCAGCACTCTGCTGCCACAAACGACTCCTCCGACTCACCACATAGGACACGGTCTTACGACCTCGTGCATGGTTGGGGCGAGGGCGTGTTGAGGTTGCGGTCGGCGTTTTGATCATGCGGGTGTGGCGGGCAGTGCGAGTGCCTTCGTGCGGGGGGTGGCTTGTTGGTCGGTCAGGAGTCCGGCAACGGCTCGGATGGTGTCGGGCAGGTTCTCTCGCCGGGTGTGATGCCGGGCGAGGGCCCTCCAGTTCTTGAGGTGGGCGATGCCGTGTTCGACGGGGATTCTGGCTGAGGAGTGGGCGAAGCGGGCGGCCTCGTGGTGTGCCATCAGCCATTGCAGGTGTTCGAGGTGTTTGCCGCGGCGTTTGCGTGGCGGGGTGACGACCTGGCCGTAGGTTTGCGCCGCGAGGCCCTGATAGCCGGCGTCGGCAAGGATCTGCAGGTCAATGGTGTCAGCGAGCAGGTCGACCAGGCCGGCGTCACGGGCTTGGGTGATGTCGGCGATGGATCCGGCCCGGACCTCGCCGCAGAACAGTGGTCGTCCGTGCTGGTCGGTGACGACGAGGGCTTTCATGGCGTTGATGCGGCTCTTGCCGGAGATGAACCGGCTGCGTCCGCCGCGATGTGCGCTTGGGCGACGGACTCGGACCTCGGTGGCGTCCATCAGTGCGGTCTGGCCGGTGGCGCCAAGATGGGCGATCACATCGGCAAGCGTGCGAAGCCGCAGACCACCCTCGATGCGACAGCCGCGGTCGGCCAGTAGAGGCCGGATCTCGCCAACCGCACGGGTGATGGTCGACCGGTCCACCTGGAACCAGCAGGCCAGCACGTCGTGGGTAACGCCGTGCCTCAGATGCACAAGTGTGGCCAGGAGTCGGTCGACGAAGACCAGCTTGTACTTCGCGCCCGCTCCGACCGCTCGCCGGCGCGGTCGGTCGAGCAGTTCGGCATCCCTGATGGCCTGCCAGACCGGCCCCAACTCCGCTACCAGATCGGCAATCACAGCCGTTGAAAGGCCCGTGACCCGACGCTCCGACATGATCAGCCCACGCGCCTGCATCCCCACCACGAACGGCCTAACGAACCGGCAGGGCCAACGTCACCGCCAACCATGCACGAGGTCGTTAGTCGCCCTGGAGATGGAGTTCCAGACTCGCGGCTTCCGCGCAACGCTCGGCCAGCTCGTGGATCTTCCGCAGGATGTCCCGCTCCCGTTGCCCCTTCACCAGGTCACAGGTGGCTTCGACCTCGGAGATGAACTGAGGCATGTCCGCCGGCGTAAGGATCTGGGTGCGGTACGGGTCCACGCGGTTGAGCATCGGCAGACTGCTGTTCACGCACAGGCCGGAGAACAGATCCGCTTCGTCCTGCACGAACTCCACCGTGGTCAGCCGACGCTTCTTGGGGCTCGTACCTCGTTGCGTCACCTGCATCAGCACTACGTCAACGCCCATCCTCATGTCCCTTCCGAATGCGGGACACTCACCACGGGCTCCGGGGAGGCCGGCGCCGGGGTTCGGTCCACGAGCAGGACGGCGTCCGCCCTGCCAGACCAGGATCGTCTCACTCCTGACCAGCGGTTACGGGACAGCCCTCAGCCGCCGGTCGTGCCGTCGAGCAGCTCGCGCAGGATGTCCAGGTGGCCGTTGTGGCGGGCCGTCTCCTCGGTGAGGTGGAGGAGGATCCAGCGCAGGTCGACGTGCAGACCGTCGCGGATGGTTCCCTCGGCCCGCTCGTCCAGGTCGTTCCCGGCGACCAGTTCGCGGTAGCGGGCGCTCTGTTCGGCGTACTCGTCGAGCAACTGCGTGAGCGGGAAGTCGACGGCGATACGCATCTCGCGGTCGGGGTCCTCATCGGTCCAGGGGCCTTGGTCTTCCTCGCCGAGGAAAACCACCTGGAACCAGTGGTACTCGACCCAGCGCAGGTGGTTGATCACTCCGCTCATTGTCATCAGCGGCGAGCCCGGCAGGAGCGCCCTGCGGGCGTTCTCCGCGGAGACACCGGCGCACTTGGCGCGGGCGGTCTCCCGCGCGTAGTCGAGAAACGTGGTGAGCTGGGTGCGCTCGTCCCACGCGGGCGGTGTGTCATCGATTCTGGTCATCGCGCGAAGCGTCCCCGGTCAGCACGCCCGCTGTCGAGGTATTTATCGCCGGGCCCCGGTCTGCTCCACCCGGCGGCTTCTCCAGCGGAGCGCCGTCGGCGGTTCAGCGCCGACAGGCCGCCCGGCACGATCCGCCGGACAGGCCCTGGCCATGGTGGGGCGGGGACCGGCATGTCGCGGTGGCGGAGGGGAGCGTACGCCGGTCCGGATCACACCGGATCACATCGGGCCGCCCGGGCCCAAGCCATCGCGGAGGCCGTGGCCGACTGTCCGTTCGCGGAACGGGGGTGCGGCGCACGCGTACAGCCGGGGGCAGGAGGCGGCCGGGGCTCGGGAACTGTCCCGTCAGACGTCAGGTGCCTCGTTGATCTCCCAGTCATGGCGGGACGGATGACCGGCGAACAGGCCGCACGCTTCCCCCGCCCCGTTCTGGACGGGACACCAGCGCAGGGGCGCGAGGCGGGTGCGCCGGCTGTCCCAGCGGACCCAGGCGGCCAGTTCGTCGCCGCTGTCGTCCCACAGCATCTGGGCGTGGTCCCCATCGTGTTTTTCACCGAGCGCGCACAGGACGGGGGAGGGGCGTGCGTCCTCCAGCAGATCCGCGAACGGTTCCGGCGGTGAGATCAGAGTGGTGGCGGTACAGCGGTTCACGGCTGGGCTCTCTTTCTCGGAGTTGTCGGGGTGCGGGGCACCCGGGACGGGGAGGGGCGAAGGGGTTCTGCTGTTCCGCTCCGCCACGCTCGCCACCTTCACAGCGGACCGTCAATCCGCATGGTCCACGGACGGGTGATCCGCCCGGAGAACCGGACGTGCTCCCGGCAGGTCTCCCCGTGCCCCCACGCCCACCGTTTCGCGGCATCGGAGTCCTCGCGTGGCCCGGACCCGGCCCCGCACGCGCGGCCGTCGTCGTCCACCCACAGGCACCGCAACGTGAACGCCGTCACGGGAACGTCCGGCTCGCCCCCGATGGGCACCAACGACCAGCGCGGGAAACGGAAACGGCGCTTCACAACACCCGCCCCTCACTACGGGCGTTGCACCGGGCGTTCTCCGCCCGCAGCCGCTCTATGCGATCCACGGGACGCACCCGCTCCGGCTCCGCCTCCCACTCCGCCCCGCCACTGACCGGCCGCAACGACCAGTACGGGCCCGCGATCCCTCGGAACTCACCCACCCGGCCACCGTGCCCGGTGTCCACGACGAGCGTTCCGACGGCCGGGGGATGGGGCTCCTGTCCGTCCGGGGGACCGTTCCGCTCAGGCATGGCGGCTCCTCTCCGTAGTGATGTGACTACCAAGCGGGCTCAGCATTGCCCTAGAGTCAGCCACCTTCAACGTTTCTGTGACGGAGGGCACGTTGGTCAACCGCAAGGAGCTGAACCCCGAGGCGAGCCCGCAAGCAGCGTTCGGGGCACGCCTTCGTCGTTTCCGTGAAGCGCAGGGCTGGACCCAGGACGACCTGGCTGTCCGGGTCGATTACTCGGGCAGGCACATCTCAGCCATCGAAACTGGTCGTAAGCCGCCGACTCTCCGCTTTTCGAGGAGTCTGGACACGGTGCTGGGCCTCTCGGGCACGGCGGACGCGTTCGAACGGACCTGGAGCGAGCTCCGCAACGGCAGTCTGCTGGAAGGGTTCCCGGAGTACCTGGGACAGGAAGCACGGGCGGCGGAGGTCCGGTTCTTCGAGGTGGGCGTGATCCCGGGTCTGCTCCAGACGACCGAGTACGCGGCTGTGCTGGAGGAGCAACGGGTGAGATGGGGCGCGATCACCCCGGAACAGGCTTCCGAACGGGTCGAGGCGTTGGTGGAGCGGCAGGCGGCTCTCGTGCGTCGCGTGCCGCCCGTGGTGATCGCCGTGCTGGACGAGAGCTGCGTACGCCGGCCCATCGGGGGAGCCGGGGTCATGGACCGCCAGCTGGCCCACCTGATCGAGTTCGCTGAACAGCCGAACACCATGCTTCAGCTGGCTCCCTACACCATGGGGGAACGCCGGCCGTTCAATCGCTCGGTCAATCTGTTGACCCTGTCCGATCGTTCCGTGATCTCCTATGTGGAGTCGGAGACGCAGGGGAGCCTGGACCGTGAACTCCCCTCCGTGCTACCGCTGGTGAGGGCCTACCATCAACTACAGGCCGAATCGCTGTCCCAGGCGGCATCCGTGGCCATGATCAATGAGGTACGAAAGGGCACCCCGTGATGACCGACGTTCCCCCTTCCGAGTGGATCAAGTCCTCCTACAGCGGCAACGGCGGAACCTGTGTCGAGTGGGCCCCGGCGCGTGCGGCTGCCACCGGCGCTGTCCCGGTCCGTGACTCGAAGGTCCCCGGCGGCCCGGTGCTGACCGTCCCCGCCGGCGCGTTCGCTTCCTTCGTCGCCGGGGTCAAGACCGGCGAGTTCGGCTCCGTCTGACCGGCGTGTGCCGAGCCGTGAGCCCACCGCGCACGCCCGCGCGGTGGGCTCACGGCTGTCCAGGGCGCGGTGAACGCCCCCTCGTACGGCCACGCCGCCGACTCGCGCGGTTCTGCCCTCCCCGCCGTGCCCAGGGGCGCGAGGGCGGCCGGCCGTCGAAGGCGGGAGCAGTGGCAGAGGCCGGCCGGAAGGGGGGCCAGGGGCTGTCCGGACCGCGTAGGAATCCTGTCTACGGTGCCATGTCGCGCAGGTCCGGGCGGTTCCTGGGCAGGCCGAATCCCGCCATCTCTTTTTCCTCGTAGGACAGGAAGCCCAGACTCCGGTAGAACGCGTGGTTGCGCTTGCCCTCCGGTGCCGACTCGTGGTCCGTGGACAGGAGGAAGAAGCGGCAGTGCGAGTAGCGCGGCATGAGGTCCTCGATCAGGGCCCGGCCTATGCCCTGCCTGTGATACCTGGGATTGACCACGACATCCTGGACGTAGCAGATGTGTTCGTCGTCGGAGATGGTGCGGGCCAGTCCGAGGAGCGTTCCTGAACCGTCCCGTGCGGTGATGACGAGATGCGAGTTCAGCAGGCCGCGGCAGAGTTTGCCGATGTCCTTGGTGTAGCCCTCCCAGCCGACCGATGCGTAGAGGCTGAGCATCTCCTCAGGATCGAAAGCATTTTCTTCTGCTATGAACACACTGAACTCCTGTACGGTGGCACCGCTTCTGAGGGCGAACTCGACACCGCATCTGACTTCACACTCGTCAGGCGCGTCAAGATCGGCAGCCATCGGTTTCAGCCGGCCTCGGCGGGTTCCCCGGCGCGAGCGCGGGCGCGGGTACGGGCACGGGCGCTCCAGGGTGTGCCCCGGTCCGGCGGCCCGTCGGTTCGGTCGTGGGTGTGGCCCCCGAGCGAGGTCATCGACGGCTGAACGTTTCGTCTGTGGTGCGGATGACCATTCATATTCTGTGTTCGCGGCCCCGGAGAACTCCGTTGCGGTGGGCGCATAACACCAGATTCCGGGAGCAGGGCATAGGAAGAGGGATGTGAAGAGTTGTTCGATCGATGCTTTGCTTTTCCGGATGAACTGCGTACGGCGGTGCGGTCTTCCCCCCTGCGTGTCGGAATCATCGGCGGCGGGCTGGCGGGGCTGGTTTCCGCCTATGAACTCCAGCGGCGCGGGGTGGACGCCGTGGTCTATGAACGGGCTGAACGCCCCGGTGGGCGGGTGCGTACACACCGGTTCTGGGACGGCACCTACGCCGATGTGGGCGCTATGCGTATCCCGGGGAATCACGAATGCGTCCTGCACTACGTACAGAAGTTCGGGTTGCGGACCCGTCCCTTCATCAACCTGAATCCGGAAGGGTATTACCATCTGCGCGGCAGACGGGTGCGTTTGAGTCAAGCCCAGCAACTGTATTCGGCCTACGGTCTCGACATCGCCGACCACGGCGAACCGAGAGCGTGGCTGGACCGTGTACTGAGTACCGCGTGGGACGGCCTCACCCCCGCACAGCAGACCAGCGTCCTGGAAGGCCACTGGCAGGACGCGGCCCTGGACGAGCTGATGTCGACCTCCCTGTGGCAGTTCGCCCGCCGGAAATTCTCCGAGGAGGCCTGGGACCTGCTCGGGCACACCAGCGGACTGGTGCACTATGAGCACGCCTCCCTCCTCGAAGTGCTCGTCGACTACTTCGGTCTCTTCCACGCCGCGCCCCTTGAGATCGTCGGCGGGATGGACACCCTGATCCGTGAGTTCGTACGGCGCCTGAGACCGGGAACGCTTCGCCTGTCCACGCGGATCGACGCCGTACACCTGTCCTCCGGCGCGGCGCGGATCAGCGGCCGGTCCATAGGGCGGCCTGTCGACGAGTCGCACGACGCCGTGGTGGCCTGCGTCCCGCTGACCACTCTCGACCAGATCGCCATCACCCCGGAGCTGCCCCACCGGCAAGCACAAGCGGTCCGCAGTCTCACCTATGCGAGCAGCACCAAGACCCTGGTGCACCTCCGCCGGCGAAGCTGGGAGATCAACGACGGCATCTACGGCGGAGGGAGTTTCACCGATCTCCCGATCCAGCAGTGCTGGTACCCGTCGGACAACGCCCGTACCGTTCCCGTAGCCGGTGTGCCCTCACCCCACCGGCTGACCGCCCGGAGCCGTGAACTGTCACACGAGCCAGGAGTGCTTACGGGCGCCTACCTCTGGGGCCCGCACGCAAGGCGCTTCACCGCGCTGGCGCGGGCGGACCGCGACCGGGTCGTGATGCGGAGTCTGGAACAGCTGCATCCGGGCATCTGCGACGACATCGACGACATCCTGCACTGGGACTGGGACGACCAGCCCGGAATGAGCGGGGGGTCTTTCGCCTACCTCGCTCCAGGAGAGCACACGAGATACCTCGACAGCCTTGCGACGCCGCATCCGGTGAGCGACCCCCGCCTCTTCTTCGCGGGCGAGCACCTCTCGGCCGCCCACGCGTGGATGCAAGGGGCCGCCCAGTCCGCCCTCCGGGCCGTCAGCCACTTACTGGACCGCCTGCCCGCCACCGTGCGGGAGCGGGACACGAACGGCGGGACGGAAGACCTCATCAGGCAAGGAGCTACGACATGAGCACGCAGGAGCAGCACAGCAGCCGTAGCCGTCCGCGTCTGCGTGTCCCGGACCTGCCCGAAGCGTTCCTCGCCCCTCCGGGCGCGCGCGAACGTATCGGCCTTGAGGTCGAGGCGGGGGTGCTGGACGAGACGACCGGCCTCGCCGCTCCCTACGGCGGGCCGCACGGCATGGCCGCCCTCCTGCGGCAGGTACTGCGGGAGCGGGGCGGTTCACCGCGGTGGGCCGGAGAGGTCCTGACGGGAGTCCACCTTCCGGACGGTACGAAACTCACGCTCGAACACGGCGGTCAGCTGGAGTACTCGTCCCCTCCCGCGGACGACCTGGTCACTCTGGTGGCGGCCATGCGCCGCACCATGGAAGACATGGCCGCGCTGGCCGGGCAGCACGGCCTGGCCATCGTCCCCGGGGGAAATCTCCCCTTCGACCGGGTCGACACCGCTCCTTGGGTGCCCACCGTGCGCGGCGGGGTCATGCGGACGTACTTCGCCGGCCTCGGTCCGGAGGGCGAGGGGGCACCGCACATCATGAGGCTGTCGACCTCGACGCAGACCACGCTGGACCACCTCTCCGAGGACGACCTGGCCTCGAAGCTCCGCGTCCAGGCCGCCGCCTCGCCCGTCGTCGCGGCGCTGCTCGTCAACTCACCGCTGTACGCCGGACGGCTCGACGGTGTCCTCTCCCACCGCTGCCGCGACTGGCTCCGCATGGATCCCAGGCGAGTCGGTTCCCCGGGACCCGCGCTACGTACCCCGCTCACCGCGAAGGCCCTGACCGACTGGGCGCTGGGCCTGCCCATGATCTACCGCCACAGTCCCACCGGTTACCGCCTCGCGGGACCCCGGACATTCGCCGACCATCTCCGCGACGGTTTCGACGACGGGACCTTTGCCGGCTGGGACGACTGGCTCTCCCACCTCGACCAGATCTACACCACGGTCCGCGTCCGACGGAACCTGGAGACCCGCGCACCCGACGGCCCGCCGTACCCGCACATTCCCGCGCTGCCGGCCCTGTGGACCGGACTGACGTACCACGCGCCCTCGCGTGAGGCCGCCTGGGAACTCCTCAGGCACTACACGCCCGAGGAGACCGAAGCGGCGCAACGGGCCCTGCCCGCGGACGGGCTGGCCACCCGCCTGGGCGGAGACACCGCCCGCGACCTGGCCGGCCGGCTCCTCGCACTGGCACGCGCGGGCCTGGAGGCCCGCGTCCTCGCCGGACTCGAACAACCCGAAGCGCCTGCCTACCTGGACCCGCTCGACGAGATCCTGGACACGGACGAGACGTTCGCCGAGCAGACCGCGCGCCACTGGCGGACGACCTACCGCAACGACCCCGCCCGCTACGTCAAGGCCCACCGGGTTCCGCCCGCCGTCTGACACGGAGGAGTCGGCGGCTGCCGCGCGGACGAGCGGCACCTGACCCGGTCCGCCCGCTTCCGTCCGCGCGGTCCGCGGGAGTTCGTCCCACGCGGAGCCGGCCGCTCGCTGCGCCCTGACGCACCGTACCAGGCGGCGTGACGACCGCCCTCCAGGGCCGCGTGCGAGGATCGGACGATGGACAATCCCCGCCGTGAGCTACTGCGCTGGCAGTTCGACATGACCTGGTCGCTGTTCACGTACCACCTGGAGCGGCTCGCGCCCGAGGACTTCCTGTGGGAGCCCGCCGACCTGACCTGGACGGTGCGCCCGGACGCCGCCGGGAACTGGCTGCCGGACTGGGCCGACACCGAGCCCGACCCCGTCCCCGTTCCCACCATCGGCTGGGTGAGCTGGCACATCGGCTGGTGGTGGAGCACTGCCATCGATCACGCGCGGGGGCGTACGCCCCGGGAGCGTACCGACATCACGTGGCCGGGCGACGGACCGGCGGCCGTCGCCCGGCTGCAGGATCTGCGTACCCAGTGGCTGGCGGTCCTCGGCGAACTCACCGACGCCGATCTGGACGCCGCCTCCACACTGCCGTGGCAGGCCCCGCCGGACAACACCGTCGGGCACATGATCGCCTGGCTGAACGCCGAGCTGATGAAGAACGTCGCCGAGATCGGGCAGCTGCGGCTGATCAGGGCGGCCTCGAAGCCGCGACCCGGGGAGCGGCGGAGCCCGGGAAGGGGAACGCCGCCCAGCACGGCCGCCGGGACGCCGAGCCCGGTCGCCCCCACGTCGTAGGACCAGCGGGGCCGAGCCCGGGGCCGACGGCCGCCCGCTCCCTCGTCGGCCTCCCTTCCTCCGTGGAGGACGCCTCCCCCGGGCCGGGCCGGGCCGCTCCGCAGCGGCCTCCGCGACCCGACTTTGCATGATCATGCGTAATCATGCATACTCTTCCTATGTCTAAGGTCCTCACCTCCCTTCCGGCCGGCGAGCGCGTCGGTATCGCCTTCTCGGGCGGCCTCGACACCTCGGTCGCGGTCGCGTGGATGCGCGACAAGGGTGCCGTCCCCTGCACCTACACCGCCGACATCGGCCAGTACGACGAGCCCGACATCGAGTCGGTGCCCGGCCGTGCCCAGGCCTACGGTGCCGAGATCGCGCGCCTGGTCGACTGCCGCGCGGCACTGGTCGAGGAGGGCCTGGCCGCACTGACCTGCGGGGCGTTCCACATCCGCTCCGGCGGGCGCGCGTACTTCAACACCACGCCGCTCGGCCGTGCCGTCACCGGCACCCTGCTGGTCCGGGCGATGCTCGAGGACGACGTCCAGATCTGGGGCGACGGCTCGACCTTCAAGGGCAACGACATCGAGCGGTTCTACCGCTACGGCCTGCTGGCCAACCCGAACCTGCGGATCTACAAGCCCTGGCTGGACGCGGACTTCGTGACCGAGCTCGGTGGCCGCAAGGAGATGTCGGAGTGGCTCCTGGCCCACGACCTGCCCTACCGCGACAGCACGGAGAAGGCGTACTCCACCGACGCCAACATCTGGGGCGCCACCCACGAGGCCAAGACGCTGGAGCACCTGAACACCGGCGTGGAGACCGTCGAGCCGATCATGGGCGTGCGGTTCTGGGACCCGTCGGTCGAGATCGACACCGAGGACGTGACGATCGGCTTCGAGCAGGGCCGCCCGGTCACGGTCAACGGCAAGGAGTTCGCCTCCCCGGTCGACCTCGTCATGGAGGCCAACGCCATCGGCGGCCGCCACGGCATGGGCATGTCCGACCAGATCGAGAACCGGATCATCGAGGCCAAGAGCCGTGGCATCTACGAGGCCCCGGGCATGGCCCTGCTGCACGCCGCGTACGAGCGTCTGGTCAACGCGATCCACAACGAGGACACCCTCGCCCAGTACCACAACGAGGGCCGGCGCCTGGGCCGCCTCATGTACGAGGGCCGCTGGCTGGACCCGCAGGCGCTGATGGTGCGCGAGTCGCTCCAGCGCTGGGTCGGCGCGGCCGTCACCGGTGAGGTGACGCTGCGGCTGCGGCGCGGTGAGGACTACTCGCTCCTCGACACCACGGGCCCGGCGTTCAGCTACCACCCGGACAAGCTCTCCATGGAGCGCACCGTCGACTCGGCCTTCGGCCCGGTGGACCGTATCGGCCAGCTCACCATGCGCAACCTCGACATCGCCGACTCCCGCGCCAAGCTGGAGCAGTACGCGGGCATCGGCCTGATCGGCACCTCCAACCCGGCCATCGGCGCGGCCCAGGCCGCCGCGACCGGCCTGATCGGCTCCCTTCCCGAGGGCGGCGCCGAGGCCATCGCCTCCCGTGGCGAGGCGTCCGAGGACGACGCGATGCTGGACCGCGCCGCCATGGAGTCCGGCACCGACTGACCGTCCGCACACCGGGCCCCGCCCGGCACCCACAGCCTCGTGACGGCACGTACACCCGCCCGGCCCGGCACCGACCACGGTGCCGGGCCGGGCCCGTGTCCTGGGGCCCGAAGGTTCCGCCGTTGCCGGTCACTGATGCCCAGCGGGCCGTGTCCGGGAGCGGCGGCTGCCACGCGCCCGATCTGACCGCGGCCCGCCGCGCGGCCCCGGCCGGGACCCGCGGCGAGGAGCCGGCGGAGGGTGCTCAGTACAGCTTCTTCACCGCGGTGTTCAGGGTGTTCTTCCACGGGATCACGGGCGGATCGCCCCAGTAGCTCTGCCACAGGACCAGCGTCACCGTGTCGCCGTCACGGCCCACGCCCCACAGGTAGTTGTAGTGGGGGCGCTCGGTGGCGTTGGAGTCGAAGGTGTTCATCCCCTGAAGGGTGGCGCCCTCCTCGACGTTGATCACCCCGTGGTCGAGGTAGGTCGCGGTCACGCCGGGCCGCTGCGGGGCGTGCGCGCAGTCGACGTAGTCCTGCCGGACCCTGTCCGCGAAGGCGATGGCCTCGGCCTCCGTGTCGAAGGCCGCCACCTTCTGCTGGGCGAGCGCGGTTTCCGCGGTGGTGAACTCCCGGTTCCATACATTGACTTCGGCCGGCTCGGCGGGCCAGCCCACCGGACAGTCGAAATAGTCTCCCCACCCCCGGACGGTCGGTTGGGCGCGCCACGACTCGTTCTTCGGCAGGTCGGAGATGTACAGGGTCCCCGGCTGCGGCCGCCACTGGTCGGCAGCCACCGCCTGCCCCGGAGCCACCCCGGCCCCAAGGGCCCCGACCGCCAGTACTGCGACCCCCACCGTGACCGCGCTCCCGCGCAGCCGTGCACGTACCCCCATGGCTTCCCTCTCTCCATGCGCTTCGATCACCCCGTTCCGCCCCGAACCGGGACGGACTCCCTTCACGGTAGGGTTCCAGCGCCCGGGCGGCAGGGCCTTTCGTTCGGAATCACCCGGAAGTTCACGACTGCCGACCGAGAACGTCGGCGGCCACCGCGCAGACCGGTGCGGTGAAGGGGGATCCGGCCTTTACGGCCCCTGGGATCGGGCATCCCGGTCGGAAACGTTCGCAGGTCAACGGCGTCTTCGCAGGTCAACGGCATCAAGGAGCGGTGCCGGGGCGGATACCGATGCCAGTCGGCCCAGCGGGGCGGCGATGGGCGATGA
The DNA here is from genome assembly GCF_008704555.1 of Streptomyces nitrosporeus. Taxonomy (NCBI): domain Bacteria; kingdom Bacillati; phylum Actinomycetota; class Actinomycetes; order Kitasatosporales; family Streptomycetaceae; genus Streptomyces; species Streptomyces nitrosporeus. The sequence continues at coordinate 1,467,399 of NZ_CP023702.1, read as the reverse complement.
CGCGGGGACAGGCACGGGCTCGCTCGGCGTTCATGGGGTATGGACACTCACATGATCACCGGCACCGTGCCTGTACTACGTTCCACCCCGGAATCGGACCGTCCCTGATATGACGACGCGTCACGGGCAGACCTGGCGAAGCGCCTTCATGCGACAGCCCTGGGCCGGACCCGAACAGGACAAGCAGTCGAACCGGCCCTCCTCCCTCGTACAACCATCCGCAGATCTCCGCTGTCTTGACCCCCGTGAAGAAGACGCTCATCGCCTCCGCTGCCGCACTCGGCGCGCTCGCCGCCGTCACCGGCCCGGCCGCGGCCCCCGCCGCGGCCGCCTCCGACGCACTGTGGCTCTGGTCCGACCCGTACGAGATCACCCTCGCGGGCCCGTCAGAGGACGGCTCCCCCGCACCGTCGCAGTCGCTGACCGTGCAGATCAGCCACGACAACACGGCGACCACCGTCCCGGCCGGCACGCTCACCGTCGATGCCTCCGCAGTCGCCTCGTTCGCCGAGGTCACCTGGCCCGCGAACTGCCGCCCGGAGAACGAGACCACCGCCGTCTGCACCACCCCCGAACTCCCCGGCGGCGCCAACGCCCCCGCCGCGCGGATCGGCCTGACCGCCAAGCCGGGCGCCACCGACGGAAACGACGGCTACGTCCGCTACACCGCCCAGGCCGGCGGCATGAACGCCTACCCGGGCGAGACCTACGTCACCGTCAACGACGGCCCCGCGCTCGGCCTCACCCAGGCCGAGTACCGCACCGGCATGGCACCCGGCCAGCCCTTCGACTCCTCCGTCGTCCTCGGTAACCAGGGCAACCGCACCGCCGACCGCACCCTGCTCACCGTCTTCACCTCACGCGGCATCCGCCTCGGCATGTCCGTCCCCTCCAACTGCGAGTCCACGAACGCCGTCACCGGCCGTACGTTCCTCTGCGTCCTGGACGAGCGGACGGCCCCGGGCTCGTACCACTCCCTCCCGCTGAAGTTCCGCACCAAGGACATGGCCCTCTTCGACCGCGTCGACTATTCGGCGCAGCCCTACTCCGAGCAGGCGCTCGCCGAGGCCCGCGCCGGCCGCGCCTTCACCCCGGGCGCCGGCCCGGAACTGAACCTCACCTCGGCCGCCGCTCCCTCCGACGAGCTCCAGCCCTACCGCAGCTTCACGGTGAAGACCGTCAACCAGGCCGACTACCGGCTGACCGCCTCCACCGTCTCCGGCGCGGCCGGCGACACCGTCCCCGCCACCGTCACCGTCCACAACGCGGGTCCCGCCTGGGTCGCCTCCCTCGGCGCGGGCGAACCCGCCGCGACCGTCGACATCGACATACCCGCCGGCACCTCGGTCGCCACCGCCCCCGACGCCTGCTGGTCCCGGTCCGAGACCCGCTACCGCTGCAGCACCCCCATCTACCTCACCGAATCCGGCAAGTCCGCCACCCGCACCTTCCCCTTCACCCTCCACATCGACGAGGTCATCCCGAACGCCACCGCCCGCGCCGCCCTTTACGACGACGCCTACGAACCCGCCGTCCGCACCTTCGACCCCGACCTGACGAACAACACGGCCACCCTCACCGTGAACCCCTCGACGAGCTGACGCGCGCCCCCTCCGGCTGCCCGGCCCGACCCCTGCGTCGGCCCTGTACGGGCCGGGCAGCCGACCCCCGCACCGCCCCGGTGACCCCACCCGCATCACCTGTGGGTGACAGGCCCGCCCAGAGCCGCCCTCCAGTTCGTCCGCTGGAGGACGGACCGAAGCACCGGGCAGCTGTCGATCGAACGGATCCACCTGATCACCAGCCGCGACGCCGGCGCCGCGCAACCGGCACTGAACCCGCCTCCTGGACCAGAGGGCACCGGGGCATCGAAAACCTCCCGCACCACGTCCGTGACCAGACCTTCCACGAGGACGACTCCAGGATCCGCACCGGCCACCCGCCCCGCACGACGGCCTCCCCGCGGAACCTCGCCGTCGGCGTCCACCGTCGCCCCCTGACCGCCCTCGGCCTCACCTGACGAGATCACTTCACGCAATGACCCTGGGTCTCAGCGGCCACCATCGCGGCAGAGACCGCACTGCCTCCTGCGCTCCTCGTACCGCAGACGATGCCGTACGCCGTGCGCGAATACTCCGGCGGCCGGCACGTCCGCTGCATCCTCGACGAGCGAACCCGGTGATTTTCTGATCAATGCACCGCGTCGAGGAAGAATTTCTCGTTCTCGCCGCCGTTGGCGTTGACCTGGCAGTTCACCGTTCCCCCGGGTCCGGTTTCGGAGGTGACCCCGCTTCCGGTCACCAAGCGCAGGTAGACACCGGGGAAGGCCGCCGACTCGAAGGAGAACGAACCGTCGGCCTGGGCGCGCGCGTGGAATTTCTCCCAGGGGCCGATGCCGTACTGGCAGTTGACCGTCCCGCCCCCGGCCATGGTGGCGGGGACCCCTGTGCCGTCCATGCGCAGGAACACGCCGGGGAAGGCGGCCGACTCGAAACCGTACGAGCCGTCGGCCTGCGGGTGGACCTTGTAGGACGTCCAGGGCCCGGGTCCGTACTGACAGTTGACCTTTCCGCCCCCGTTGTCGGTGGAGGTGGTGACCCCCGTGCCGTCCATGCGCAGGTAGATGTTCCGGAAGAACGTGGAATGAATCGTGACCAGGGTGTTCCCGGCCTTCGCGAGATCCTTTTCCGATAACGGCATGATGACCTTTCCCGCCTTCTGGGGTTTTGTGGGAGCGGTTCGGTTCCCGGCACCACGGGCACAGCCTTCCTGGATCTGGCCAACGGGCTGTGAGGGTGCGTCACGACGAGCTTTTTGAGCGTCAAGTGACAAGAATTTCAGGAGCCGGACCGCGAATTCTATGCGATTCCGTGAAACGTGTTCCTGCGAACGGGACCCACCGTGCAGCGAAGAAGACGGCAACGCGGTCGCCGTGAGATTTTCCGCCCCCTGTTTTCCTGCTCCGCAGGCCCCGAACTCAATGTATTCAGCCGGACACGGGGTGTCCAGAGTCGATTTTCGGAAGCGTTGCGCGAATTGTTTCCGTTCCGGCAGGGCCGTGTCCCGGGGGCCGGGAGTCACGCCGGCAGGGCGACCGGGCCGGTGCGGGGGAGGCGTGCCGGGACGGCTTCAGGAGCCGTTCCCGGACGGGACGCCGAACGCCTCGCCCACCCGCGCCACCAGTCCGTCCACCGCCCCCGGTCCCCATGCGCTGCCCGTCCCCGGATCGATCGTCCGCAGTCCCAGCGAACCGGCCTCCGCGCTCACCCGTTCGGTGAACATGCGATCACGTTCGAGCAGATTGGCGAACGCCCGCTCCGGATCGCCCGTACGCCCGGTGAACCCCTCGCCCGGCGCCTCCCGGTGAAGGAGCGCCGCCCGCCGGAACCCGGGTGCCGGGAGCAGCCAGACCGCCTGCCGGGGTTCCGCGAGGAGGGGCGCCACGAGGCGGGGCAGCAGCCGGAAGCCCTCCGCCACCACCGGCGTTTCGCGGGGCAGCCGCAGCAGGTCCTCCACGATCAGGCCGAATCCCTCGCCGTGGAACCAGTGGAAGGTCTCCAGCATGGCCTCGGGGGAGCGGTCCACCCACCTCTCGTCCATGCTCATCGCCAGGAACGCGTGCAGCCGCGGGGCCTCGTCCGGAGACAGCCGCCGTGCGTGGTCCCCCATCACGTCGTCCGTCGCGTACAGCCGCCAGCCATGGCGGTCCGACAGGGCCCGGGCGACGGCCGACTTGCCGCCGCCGCTCCCGCCACCGATCCAGTACACGTGCCTCAGGGCGCCCCGCAAGGCGTCGGCGGTCCGGTCGTCCCGGGGAAGCGGCATGACCCCATGGTCCCCCACGGCCGCCCGCGCGGTGACCGGCATGCCCGTCCCGCCGGGCGCCGGCGCGTCAGAAGCCGACCGGGTCCCGGACCAGCGGACAGGTCATGCAGTGCCCGCCGCCCCGGCCGCGCCCCAGCTCCGCTCCGACGATCGGGATGACCTCGATGCCGGCCGCGCGGAGCAGGTCGTTGGTCTGGGTGTTGCGGTCGTAGGTGAAGACGACGCCCGGTTCCACGGCCACCGCGTTGTTGCCGCTGTCCCACTGCTGGCGCTCGGAGGCGTAGACGTCACCCCCCGTCTCGATGACCCGCAGCTCCGGCAGCCCCAGCGCCCTGGCGACCACCTCGGTGAACGGTGTGGTGCCCTCGTCGGTGATCTCCAGCCCCGGGGCCTTGTCCGAGGGGCGGAGCGAGAAGGTGCGCACGGCGTCCATGATCTTCGGGTACAGGGTGACGACGTCCCGGTCGGCGAACGTGAACACCGTGTCCAGGTGCATCGCGGAGCGCAGCCTCGGCATCCCCGCGACGACGACGTGCTCCGCCGCGCCCTCGGCGAACAGGGCCGCCGCGACCTGGGTGATGGCCTGGCGCGAGGTACGTTCGCTCATCCCCATCAGGACGACCCCCCGCCCGACGGGCATGATGTCGCCGCCCTCGAACGTCGCCTGGCCCCACGCCTGTTCCGGGTCGCCCCACCACACCCGCGAGCCCGTGAAACCGGGGTGGAACTCGTAGAGGGCCTTCATCAGCAGCGTCTCGTCGTGGCGGGCGGGCCAGTACAGCGGGTTCAGCGTCACCCCGCCGTACAGCCAGCACGTGGTGTCGCGGGTGTAGAGGGTGTTGGGCAGCGGCGGCATGAGGTACTCGCGGGAGTCCGCCGACTCCCGGGCGAGACCCAGGTACCCGGAACGCCGGTACTCCTCCGGCAGATCGGCCGTCGCCAGACCGCCGATCAGATACGTGGCGAGCGCGGCGGGCTCCAGCGACTCCAGGAAGGCGCGGGTCGAGTCGATCAGCCCGATGCCGACCTGGTTGGCGACGATCTTCCGGTCCAGCAGCCACGACTTCGCGCCGGGGACCGCCATGGTCTGCGCCAGCAGATCATGCAGCTCGACCACCTCGACGCCCCGGGCGCGGAGTTCACCGACGAAGGCGGCGTGGTCGCGCCGGGCGTTGTCCACCCACATCACGTCGTCGAACAGCAGGTCGCTCGCGTTGGTGGGCGTGAGCCGGCGGTGTGCCAGTCCGGGGGAGCAGACCAGGACCTTGCGGAGCCGGCCGACCTCGGAGTGGACGCCGAGCGCAGCGGAAGCGGGGACAGGCGGCGGGGGGCTGCTGATGGACAAGAGGGTTCTCCTTCTCTCCGGTTCGGAGGTCGGCCCGGGAGGCCGCGAGCGGTCCGCGGGCGGTCAGAGTTCGATCCAGCCGGCCGCGAGAGCGGCCACCCCCACGACGGCGCCGGCGACCGAGACGGCGCAGAGGACGGCCTCACCGGGCGAGAACAGCTTCCTGTGCTGTTCCCGGCGGGCCATGACGAACAGGATGGTGGCGGGCGCGTAGACGATGAAGGAGACGAGTACGAACTTGAGCCCCGCCGCGTACAGCAGGAACGCCGTGTACAGGGTGGCGACGACGGCCACCGTGAGATCGCGTCCCCGGCCGCCCCGCGCCGCTACGCCACCGTCCCCCGGCCGCGCACCGCCCTCCGGCCCGCCGCCACGTTCCGGCCGCGCACCCGTCCCCCGCCCGCCGTCCGCTCCCCGGCCGCCGTCCGGAACCGTCCGGTCGCCGGTCCGCCGCATGATCTTGACCGCGAACGCCGCCGCGAGCAGGAACGGGATGAGGGTCAGGGCGCTGGTCAGGTCGAGGGCGAAGTTGAACGCGTCGTCCGAGAAGAGCGTGACGACCAGGACCACCTGACTGAGCGCGGTCGTCATGAGCAGCGCCGGGACCGGAACATCGGCCGCGGTCGCCCGGCGCAGGAAGCGCGGCATGTCGTCGTCCTTGGCGGCCACGAAGAGCACCTCCGCCGCCATCAGGGTCCAGGCCAGATAGGCGCCGAGTACCGAGACGACCAGCCCGGCACTGACGAAGACCTTGCCCCAGGTCCCCACGGCCGACTCCAGGACCCCCGCCATCGACGGCTGCCGCAGCTCCGCGATCTCGCCCATCGGCAGGATGCCGTAGGAGACGATGGTGACCGACGCGAAGACGGCGAAGACGCTCAGGAAGCCCAGCACGGTCGCCCGCCCCACGTCCTCCCGGCGCTTCGCGTGCCGCGAGTACACACTCGCCCCCTCCACGCCCAGGAACACGAAGACCGTGGCGAGCATGGTGCCGCGCACCTGGTCGAACAGCGAACCGGCGTAGTCGGCACCGCCGAAGTTGTCCGCGAAGACACCCGCGTCGAAGAAGAACAGCGCGAGCACGACGAAGACCAGGATCGGCACGATCTTGGCGACCGTCACGATCCGGTTGATGGCGGCGGCCTCCTTCACACCGCGCCGGATGAGCAGGAAGAACCCCCAGAGCCCGAACGAGGAGAGCACCGCGGCGAGCACCGTGTCACCGTCACCGAGGGCCGGCCAGACCGAGCCGATCGTCGACATGATCAGCACCCAGTAGGTGACGTTGCCGACGCAGGCGCTCGCCCAGTAGCCGAACGCCGCGAAGAACCCCAGGTACTCACCGAACCCGGCCTTCGCGTAGGCGTAGACACCCGCGTCGAGATCGGGGCGGCGTACGGCGAGACTCTGGAAGACGAAGGCCAGCATCAGCATGCCGGTACCGGCGATCGCCCACGCGATCAACGCCCCCGCGACCCCCGTCTCGTCGGCGAAGCGCCGCGGGAGCGAGAACACCCCGGCGCCCACCATCGAACCGACGACCATCGCCGTCAGGGTGAGCAGGGTCAGCTTCGCCGCGGGAGGGCCGCCGCGGGAGGTCTCGGTGCCGGTGTCGTCGTGGCTCATGTCGGTCCTCGGCTCGGGCGGCGCGGAACGGCGGGCGCCGGCGGCCGGGCACCCGCGGCCGCGGACCGTGCCAGGACGCGGGACGCCCGGTACGGGCCACGGCGCGCCCGGTACGGACAGCGGCCGGGGCGCCGGCCGTGCCCGGGAGCGGGCGCCCACCGGACCTTAGCGGTCCTTCACCCGTGTTCGGGTGATTTAACCGCTTTTGTGCGTCAGCTCGGCCGGGCCGGTCACGTGGACGCCTGGTCGCTGTCCTTCAGAGCGCCCCAGCCGTGCCACCGGTCGATCTCGATCCACGCGCTCACCCGGGGCCGCTCCCGGTCCGGGTAGCGGTTCCCTGTGTAGTGGGCCGAAAGGCGGTCGATGTCCGTGAGGCCCTCGTCCTCACGCATCTCGGTGACCCGCCCGATGAGGGTGACGTGGGTGTACCAGTTCTTCTCGTCGAGGACCGTGAGCGTGACGCGCGGATCGTTGCGCACGTGCTTCAGCCGTACACGGCCCTCGTCCATGCTGATCAGCACCCGGCCGTCGTCCCACACGTACCAGGTGGGGGTGGAGACCGGCGCCCCGTCCGAACGGACCGTGGCCATGACACAGGGATTGGGGCGCAGCAGCAGCTCCACGGCCTCGGGGGGCAGGGGCGGCTTGGACATGAGGACTCCTCGGATCGGTCGGTGAGCAGGTGAGCGGATGAGCGGGTCAGTGGGTCAGCAGCGGGTGGGCGGGTGGGCGGGGCGAAGCCGTCCGGGCGGACCGCGGGAACGCCGCCCCCAGACAAACAGCCCACACCGTACCGGCGGCCCGGCCGCGCCCCGCCCGTCACCGCTTTCACCGGAGCGGACGTGTGGTCCCGCCCCTCCGCCGCACCGCCCCGGCGCGGCGGACGGACCGGGCGCCCCGGACGTGATCGGCTTGGTTCCCCGTCAGCCAGGAGGGCGGCGGAGCGAACCGCGCGGAGGCGGGAGATGGACGTCGACGGCGTACGCGCCGAGACCGGGCGGAGCCGCCCGGACGCACCGCACCCGGCCGCCGGCACGGGCCCGGACCCCGGTGACCGCCGGATCGACGACGCCGTCATCGTCGGCGGTGGCGCGGCCGGACTCTGCCTCGCCCACCGGCTCGCCACCGCCCCCGGCCCGGACGGCGCCCCCGGTCCGCACGGCGCCACCGGCCCGGACGGCCGCGCGCGTACCCGGCTCACCCTGACGCTCGTCGAGGCCCCGGAAGGCCCCCTGCGGCCGGCGGAACGCACCTGGTGCTCCTGGGACACCGGGCCCGGCGACTTCGAGGACGCCGTCACGGCCTCCTGGACACGGCTGCGGGTGTGGGGCCCGGACGGCAGGCCCGTCGAGGCCGAGCCCGCCCCGCTGCGCTACCGCATGGTGCGGTCGGGTCCCTTCGAACGGCTCGTCCACGACCGGCTCGCCTCCTCACCCGGTGCCCGCGTCCTGCGCGCCACCGCCCACGAGGTACGCGAGGCGCGCGGGAAGGGGTACGCCGCCGAGGTGCGGTGCACCGCACCGGGCGGACAACCGCTCACCCTGCGCGCCCGCCACGTCTTCGACTCACGGCCCCTGCCCCGCGTCCCGCCCCACCGCACCCTCCTCCTCCAGCACTTCCGCGGCTGGTTCGTACGCACCGGGGCCCCCCGCTTCGAACCCGGCGTGGCGGACCTCATGGACTTCCGGGTCCCGCAGCCACGCCACGGGCTGGCGTTCGGCTACGTCCTGCCGCTCGCCCCGGACCGGGCGCTGGTCGAGTACACCGAGTTCTCCCGCACCCCGCTGACCACGCCCGCCTACGAAGCGGCCCTGCGGCACTACACGCACCGGGTCCTGGGGCTGGGCCCGCTCACCGTGGAATCGGCCGAGCAGGGAGTCATCCCCATGACCGACGCGCGCTTCCCCCGCCGGACCGGACCGGCCGTCTTCCGTATCGGCGCGGCCTCGGGCGCCACCCGCCCGGCGACCGGCTACACGTTCGCCGCGGTCCGGCGCCAGAGCCGGGCCGTCGCCACCGCGCTGCACCGCGGCCGCCCGGACGTGCCGCCGCCGCACCGCCGCAGACACCTCGCGATGGACGCCGTGCTGCTGCGCGCGCTCGACACCGGGCGGGTGGACGGCCCGCGCTTCTTCACCGACCTCTTCCGCCGCGTCCCGATGGAGCGGATGCTGCGCTTCCTCGACGGGGCGAGCACCCCCTGGGAGGAGTTCGGCATCGGCCTGCGCACCCCCGTCCTCCCCATGCTGCGCACCGCGGCCGAACTGCCCTTCCTTCCCCACCGGGCCGCCGGCCGAACCGAAACGAGTCCGCGATGACCCTGCTCCACGACCACGACCTGGCCCGCGCGTTCGACGACGCGTCGCGCTCCTACGACCGCCTGACCGCGCTGAACCCCGGCTACCGCACCGACCTGTTCCGCTCCGCCCGCCGCCTCGGGCTCCCCGACGGCGGGCGGGGCCTGAGGGTCCTGGACCTCGGCTGCGGTACGGGGGCGTCGACCAGAGCGCTGCTGCGGGCCGCCCCGTACGCCCGGATCACCGCCGCCGACGCCTCCGCCGGCATGCTGGCCAGGGCCCGCGCCAAGCGATGGCCGCCGACCGTACGGTTCACGCACCGGCCCGCGGAGGACCTCACCGCCGCCGACGGGCCGTACGACGCGGTCTTCGCCGCCTACCTCTTCCGCAACGTCACCCGCCCCGGCGCGGTCCTCGAAACGGTACGCGCCCTGCTCGTCCCGGGCGGGCGGCTCCTCGTCCACGAGTACACCCTCAGCGGCTCCCCGCTGCACCGGGCCCTCTGGCACGCCGTCTGCCGGGGCGTGGTGCTGCCGGCGGGCACCCTGGCCGGCGACCGCGGGCTCTACCGCCATCTGTGGCGCAGCGTCCTCGACTTCGACACCGCGCCCGTCTTCGCGGAACGGATCCGCGGGGCCGGCTTCCGCTCGGTGCGGACCCTCCCCGTCGCCGGCTGGCAGACCGGCATCGTCCACACGTTCCTCGCCCGGAGCGGACCCGGGCCCGCCGCGACGGAGACCCCATGAGCCACCACCGCCCCGACCCCCGCCGCCACGGACGCGACCGCCGGGCCGAGATCCTCCCGGCGCGGCCCGGACGGGAGCGCTTCACCGGCGGCGCACCGTCCACCGCCGTGATCGGCGGCGGCATCGCCGGCCTCGCCGCGGCGACCGCCCTGGCCGAACGCGGCGTCCGCGTCACGCTCTACGAACGCGAGGACACCCTGGGCGGACGCGTCGCCGGATGGCCCGTCCGGCTCGCCGACGGCTCCCCGGCGACCATGAGCCGGGGCTTCCACGCCTTCTTCCGGCAGTACTACAACCTGCGCGGCCTGCTGCGCCGCGCGGACCCCGGCCTCCGCGCGCTCACCCCGCTGCCGGACTACCCGCTCCGGCACCGCGACGGCCTGACCGACAGCTTCGCCAGGGTGCCCAGGACCCCGCCGCTCAGCGCCCTCGGATTCGTCGCCCTCAGCCCCACCTTCGGCCTGCGCGACCTCACCGCCCTGGCCCCCCGGGCGGCCCTGCCGCTGCTGGACGTACGGGTCCCCGAGGTGTACGAACACTTCGACCACATCGGCGCCGAGGACTTCCTGCGCCGCGTCAACTTCCCCCCGGCGGCACGCCATCTCGCCTTCGAGGTGTTCTCCCGCAGCTTCTTCGCCGACCCCGGTGAACTGTCGGCCGCCGAACTGCTGCTGATGTTCCACATCTACTTCCTCGGCTCCTCCGAGGGCCTCCTCTTCGACGTACCGCGCGAACCCTTCCCCCAGGCGCTGTGGCAGCCGCTCGCCGCCTACCTGCGCAAGCACGGCACGGACCTGCGCACCGGCACCCCGGTCCACCGGGTGTGCCCGCACCCGGACGGGACCCTCACCGTGGAAGCCGGCGACGGGACGGCCGGCCGGTACCGGGCCGTCGTCCTCGCCCTGGACACCGGCGGCCTGCGCCACGTCGTCGCGGCCTCCGGGGAACTGGGCACCCCCTCCTGGCGGGAGGACGTCGCCGCCCTGCGCACCGCGCCCCCGTTCCTCGTCTCCCGCCTCTGGCTCGACCGCCCCGTACGCGCCGACCGCCCCGGCTTCCTCGGGACCAGCGGATACGACGGCCTCGACAACATCAGCGTCCTCGACCGCTGGGAGGGCGAGGCGTCCCGCTGGGCGGCACGGACCGGCGGCAGCGTCGTCGAACTGCACGCGTACGCCGTCGACCCGTCCGCCGAGCCGAAGGCCGTCCAGCGGCGCGTCCTGCGGCAGCTGCACGGGATCTACCCCGAGACCGCCGACGCCAGGACCGTGGACGCCCGCCACGAATGGCGCGCGGACTGCCCGGTGTTCCAGGCCGGCGGCCACCACCGCCGCCCCACCGTGCGCACCCCCCACCCCCACCTCGTCCTGGCGGGCGACCTGGTCCGCACCGGCCTGCCCGTCGCCCTCATGGAGCGCGCGGCGACCTCCGGCTTCCTGGCCGCCAACGCCCTCCTCGCCGGCTGGGGGATCCGCGGCCAGACCCTCTGGACCGTCCCCCGCGCGGGACGCTCCCGCCCGCTGCGCGCCCTCGCCCGGCTGGCCGGGGAGCACCGACCGCGCTCACGGCGGCCGGGCCCCGCCCTCCCGTAAGGATGATCTTGTGTACGTGAGGATGATCTTGCGTGACCTCGTCCCCCACCGGTGGTTAAGGCGTACAAGCAGCTGGAAACATCCGGCGATGATCTGAACGAGGCATCGAGTGAAGGCGCGACAGAGGCGGAACCCGCTCCGGTGGTCCATCGGGACCTGCGCGGTTCTGACGGCAGTGGGCATGCCCGCCGGTGTGGCACAGGCGGACGAGACGCACACCGGTTCGGACAACGGACCACGCGTCAGCCTGCTCCAGATCGGGCAGGTGGACGATCCGCTGGAGGACGTGCTGGAGCACGCGGCGATCCTGGGGACGACCTCCGTCATCGACTGAAGCCGTGTCCCCGCCCTCCCGGCGGCCCGCCGGCGGGAGGGCGGGCCGCCTCACCCCGGGAAACGCCCCGCCCGCCGCAGGGCCCACCGCCGCTCCGCGTACGCCAGGTCGTCGCGCCAGAGCCGGCCCGCCGTCCGCCGCATCAGGGGCCGCAGGGCCGGTGCCGCGGCCCGCGCCAGCGCGAAGCCCCGGCGGTCCGAGGCCGCCACGACCGCCTCGACCACCGCCGTCCGGGGACGCGGGTCGCCCGGGGAGGTGAGCGGCGTGGCATGGGTCTCCACCACCGAACCGGCGCCCTCACCGTCCGTGATGTGCATGACGACCGTGCGCGGCTCGGGAGCGGTGAACACCGCGCGGACCGGCACCACCAGCCGGCCCGCGACCTTGAAGGACACCTCGACGGCGAACGCGTCGTCACCCGCCCCGCCCCCGGGCGCGCCGACGACCTCCAGCCCGACGAAGGCGTACGGGTGGAACCACGAACCGTGCCACGGGTCCAGCCGGTTGGCGACCACGTCCTGCGGCTCACACCGGCCCACCGCGGTGAACACCGCGTCCACCGCGCTCCCCGGGGCGGGCCGCACCGGCACGACCGGGCGGCCCAGCGGAACCTCACCGCCCACCGCGTCCAGCCGCACCCACACCAGCACCCCGTCGTCGTGCACCGGGTACGGGTCCCAGCCGGCCCGCCGCCCGCCGTCCAGGGCCAGCCCGTGCCAGTGGCACAGCAGCGTCCCGCACACCACCCGGCTGTCCCGCAGCGGCGCGCCGAGATGCGGGCAGGCGCCGGGCCCGGCCCGCAGAGCACCGTCGCCGGCCCGCCACAGCACCACCTCGGTCCCGGCGACCGTACGGCCGTGGGGCCGGTCCGCCGCCCCGAACGCCCGCGACGCCCCGACGACGTACCAGTTGCCCGAGGGCCGGGCGGCGGACCGCTCCAGCGCTCCCGCGATCACGGCGGGCCGCGCCTCGCGCCAGGTCGGGCGCTGACGCTCCCAGCCGGGCGCGCGCCGCAGCCGCAGCGGTGAGGTCCAGCGCCGCCCGCTCACCGCCCGGCCCTCCCCGCTCCCGCGCCCACGGCGGATACCGGCTTTGGGGGAGGGGGCCGCAGCCGCGCCCTGACGACCCCCGCGAACCCCGCCAGCGCGACACCCGCCCGGCGCCGGGCCGGGACGGAGGAACGCCGGTGCAGCACGGTGTAGCCGTCGTCCGCGATCGCGTCCAGGATCCCCCCGTACAGGACGAACGCCGCGCGGATACAGGGCCGCACCCGTGGTTCCAGCATCGCGATGCCCGGCTCCGCCTCCCGGTACACCGCCCGGGTCATCGCCTCGGCCTCCCTCAGGGCGGCGCGGATCCGCAGGTCGCCGCCCCCGGTACGGCGGCTCCACTCCAGCAGCGTCCGGTCCACCCCGTGGGCGGCGAGCAGGTCGGCCGGCAGGTACACCCGACCGCGGTCCAGGTCCTCGCCCACGTCCCGCAGGAAGTTGGTCAGCTGGAAGGCCACCCCGAGGGCGGCCGCGTACGGCGCGGCCTCCTCCCGGCCGGTCACCGTCCCCAGGACCGGCAGCATCTGCAGACCGATCACCGCGGCCGAACCGTGCATGTAGGCCCGCAGGTCCGCGTACGTCGGATAGTCGGTGACGCGCAGGTCACTGCGTATCGACACCAGGAAATCCGCGAACAGGGAGCGGTCGATGGTGTACCGCACAGCCGTGTCCGCCACCGCCCGCACCACCGGCTCGGCCCCGCCCCCGGTGCGCAGCCCGTACGCCAGGCCGTCCTCCAGCCGCCGCAGCCGCCCCTCGCGTTCCGCGAGGGGCACCCGGGGGTCCAGGCTGTCCACGATGTCGTCCGCCCACCGGGCGAACCCGTACAGCGCGTGCACGGCGCACCGGCGTTCCACCGGCAGCAGCCGGGTGGCCAGGAAGTACGTCCGTCCGTGCCGCGCGTTGAGCCGGCGGCACACGGCGTAGTCGGCGCGCAGACCGGGGTCCAGGACCCCGGCCGCGTCCAGCTCACGGCTGCTCACCGGCCGCCCCCCGTCACCGCGGACGGGGACGACGGGGCGCGCCGGGCGCCGGTGACCCGGGCCGCCGCCAGTTTGCCGCTGAGCAGGACCGTCGGCACACCCACCCCGGGCGTGGTGCCGCACCCGGCGAGTACGACGTTCTCGGCCCCGCGCACGAGGTTGCGCGGCCGGAAGGGGCCGGTCTGCGCGAAGGTGTGGGACACGGAGAACGGGGAGCCCGCGGCATGCCCCTGTGCCGTCCAGTCCGCCGGGGTGACCAGCAGCTCCTCCTCCAGCGAGTCCCCGAAACCGTCGAGCCCCCGGCGCTCCAGCTCGGCCCGGAGACTGTCCCGGTAGCGCGGCCCCAGCTCCCGCCAGCCCTCCGCCGACGGACCGGTGGTGGTGTTGGGGCAGGGAGCCAGGACGTAGTGCAGGTGCCTGCCGTCCGGCGCGAGCGACGGATCATGCGTGGTCGGCCGGGTGATGAGCAGGGACGGATCACTCATCAGCCGCCCCGCCCGGGTGAGTTCGTCGAAGGTACGCTCCCACGCACCGCCGAAGGACAGCGTGTGGTGCGCCAGATGCGGCCAGGTGCGGTCCGTCCCCGCGTGCAGGACCACCGCCGACGGCGAGTGCCGCAGCGGCACCGGACGCCGGGGCGCCCTCCCCAGCAGGCGGTGCGCCACGGGCAGATCCGGCGTCAGCACGAGCGCGTCGCAGGGGATCCGCTCGCCCGACGCCAGCCGTACGGCCCGCACCCGCCCCGCCCCGCGCTCCAGCGCGCTCACCTCCGACGACCAGCACAGCCGCGCCCCCGCCCCGGCCGCCGCGTCCGCCATCGCCCGGGGCAGCGCGTACATCCCGCCCTTCGGGAACCAGACGCCCGCGACCGTGTCCATGTAGGCGATCACCGCGTACGCGGCGAGCGCGCGGGCGGGCGCCACACCCGCGTACAGCGACTGGAAGGAGAACACCCGGCGCAGCCGCGGGTCCGAGAGGAACCCGCCGATCCGCGGGTCCAGCCGCCCGAAACCGCCCAGGGCGGCCAGACGCGCCAGATCCGGGGTCAGGAGCTGGAAGGGCGAGTCGAAGTTGGTGTCGATGAAACGGCGCATCTGCGCCCGGTACACCCGCTCCAGCCAGCGGCGGAGCCGGCGGTACCCCTCGGCCTCGGCGCCCCCCGCGAACCGGCGGACCTCGGCCTCCATCGCGTCACCGTCGGTGTGCACGTCGAGCCGGCTGCCGTCCGCGAACAGCGCGCGGTACGCCGGATGCAGCGGGATCAGCTCGACCCGCCGGTACAGGCTGTCACCGACGGCGGCGAACGCCTCGTCCGCGAGATGGGGCATCGTCAGCACCGTGGGCCCGGTGTCCACCCGGTAGCCGCCGAGCTCCACCCGGCCCGCCCGGCCGCCCGGCCCGGCGTCCCGCTCGACGACGGTCACCCGGCGGCCCGCGCCGAGCAGATGCAGGGCGGCGGCGAGCCCGGACAGCCCCGCGCCGACGACCACCACATGGTCCGTGGGACCGGACACCGTCCTCACACGCCCTCCCCGGTCTCCCGGGCCGGCCGGCCGGCCCCCGCGGCGGGGGACGCGTCCACGGCCCGCGCCACCGTCCGGGCGAACTCCCGCCGCGCACGGGCGTCCGCGCCCCCGGCGGCGAACTGCCGCAGGCTCGACGCGGCCAGTGAGGCGATCTCCTCCTCCACCGCGGCCCGCGCCCCCGTACGTTCGAGGGCCTCCCGCATCCGGTCCACCGGCACCCCGCCCGCCGGCTCCCGGGCCGGGGCGAGCAGGGCCAGCGCCTCGGAGTCACCCGACCCGGCGGCCCGCCGCACGGCGACCGCCAGGAGGTAGGTGAGCTTGCGCCCGCGCAGATCCCCGTCGGCGGGCTTGCCCGTCCTGGCCGGATCGCCGAACGCGCCGAGCAGATCGTCCCGCAGCTGGAACGCGAGCCCCGCGCTTCGCCCCGCCGCCCGCAGCGCGTCCGCCGTACCGGCGTCCGCGCCCGCCGCCACCGCGCCCAGGGCGAGCGGCCGCCCCACCGTGTACAGGGCGCTCTTGAGCGTGGCCACCGCCATCGCCTCGTCCGGGTCCGAGGAGCCGGCCGCCTGCGCCCGCAGATCCAGGTACTGGCCGGCCACCATCTCACCGCGCAGCGCCTGCCACTCCCGGTGCAGCCGGTCCCCGTGCTCCGAGGCCAGCGCGGTCTCGGTCAGCAGGTCGTCCGCCCACGCCAGCGCGAGGTCACCGGCGAGCACGGCGGCGGAGGCGGAGTACGACGCGGCGGAACCCCGTATCCCGGCGGCCCGGTGCAGCCGCGCGAACTCCGCGTGCACCGCGGGCGCGCCCCGGCGCACCGGCGACTCGTCCATCACGTCGTCATGGACCAGGGCGCACGCCTGGAGCAGTTCGAGCGCCGCCCCGATCCGCACCGGCGTGTCCGGGTCGCCGCCCCCGCCCGCGGCCAGCCACCCGCACCACACGAACGCGGTACGGAGCCGCTTCCCGCCGCGCAGCACGAAGGCCGCGACCCGCCCCGCCACCTCCTCGGCGAAGACCTCGTCCACCCGGCGGGCCTCTTCCAGCAGTGCCCCCAGCCGGCCGGTCAGGACGGCTTCGACGGCTCCGGCCGCCTCGTCCGCACCGGCCGGCGCCCCCTCGGCGCCCTCCGGCCGGCACCCGGCCCCGCTCCGCGTCGCACCTGGCCCGTACATGGGAACCCCTCTCGCTCCGCGTGCCGCTCGTGCCCGCCGATGACTCCGGCGACCACAGGACACCGGATGCGGCGGGGCCTGTCCGGCGCACAGGGCGGCGGCCGGGGCAGGTTCACTCCAACGGCCGGGGCACGGCCGCGGGAGGTACGGACGGAACGGGAGCCGGCGGTGTTGACCTTCAAGCCGGTCGAAGCCCAATGATGGCGGGGTGCCGAATTCCGAACTGATGCCGATCGGGGCCTTCGCCCGCCGCAGCGGCCTGACCCCCAGCGCCCTGCGCTTCTACGCCGACTCGGGGCTGCTGCGGCCCGCCGAGGTCGACGAGTCCTCCGGCTACCGCTACTACGGCGACGGCCAGGTGGCGCGGGCGGCCACGCTGCGCCGGCTCCGCGAGACCGGCATGCCCCTCACCACCGTCGAGGCGGTTCTCGACGGCGGGGCCGAGGAGGCGGCCCGGCTGCTCGACGAACACGTCGCGAAGCTCATGGAGGACGCGGCGGCGGCACGGCGGACGGCCGCGGCCGTCAGGACCGCGCTCGGCGGCGCGCCGGGCCTTCCGGTCGTGGCGCTGAAGGGCCCCGTACTGGCGGCGGCGGTCGAGCAGGTCCTGACGGCGACCACCCACGAACCGGGCCTGCCGGTGCTCGCCGGCCTGCGCGTCGAGGTGACCCCCGAGGCGGTCACGCTGACCGCGACCGACCGCTACCGGCTCTCCACCCGGACCCTGGTGCCGCACGAGCCGCCGGCGCGGACCTGGGCGGGCACCGTCGACGGGGACGAACTGAGGGCGGCCGCCGCCGAGATCCGCCGCGGCGCCCTGGTGCGGATTGAGGCGTCGGCCCACGGGCTCAGGCTCCGCCCGGCCGGACGCGAGGACCGGTACTGCCGCCTGCTGACCGGGGACTTCCCCGACCACCGGCTGGTGCTCGCGTCGCTCGCCGAGGCCACCACCCGCGTGACGGTCGCGAAGGAACCGTTCCTGCGGGCCCTGGAGGAACACCCCGGCGAGCGCCTCGCGCTGCACGTCACCGACCGCGCCATGAGCGTCGGACCGGTGGACGGCGAGTACCCCGGCACCCCGCTGCCGGCCGTGGTGACAGGACAGCACCTCGTCATCCGGTTCGAGCTGACCACGCTCCACCCCGCCGTGAGCACCGCGATCGGCCCCGACGTGATGCTCGACCTCAGGGGGCACGACCGGCCCGTCACGATCCGCTCCGCCGACCGCGGCGACCTCACCACCCTGGCCATGCCCGTCGAGCCCGGCCCCACCGCCTGACCGGCACCCCTGCCCGTCCCCACCCCGCTCGACCGGCGCCCCCGCCCGGTGCTTCCGGACGACGGACGCACGCGAACGACACGACGACGAACGGACACACCGTGACTGCCCCGAGCACCGCCCCGAGCACCGCCCCGGACCCCGCCCCGAGCACCGCCCCCGATCCGATGATGGAGGCCATCGGCAGGGCCGTCACCGAAGGCAGGGCGGGCAACACCGCTTCCGCGCGCCGAGAGCTCCTGGAGCTGTGGTCCGCGACCGGCGTCACCGGCGACCCGCTGCACCGCTGTACCCTGGCGCACCACCTCGCGGACCTCCACGAGGATCCCACCCAGGCGCTGGCCTGGGACGTCCGGGCACTCGACGCCGCCGACGCGATGACCGGACAGCGGGTCCGGGACCATCAGGCGGACCTGACCGTCGCCGGCTTCTACCCCTCCCTCCACCTCAACCTCGCAGACAACTACCGCAGGCTCGGCTCCTTCGAAGCCGCGGCCGAGCACATCCGGGCGGCCGGGGCCCACGCCCCCCACCTCCCCGCGGGCCCCTACGGCGACCTGATCCGTGACGCGATCCGCGGGGTCGCCGAGGCCGTCGCCGCCCGGGACCGCGCCCCGCGGCCCTCCGCGCCCGGTTCCCCCGCCTGACCCGGCCCACCGGCGGAGAGGCGCGGGCCGGGAACCCGGCCGGGCACCCGTCCCGCACCCGCCGTGACCCGGAGTCCCTCAGGCCGGCCGCAGCTCGAACCAGTCGAAGGCCGGGGCACCGTACGTGGCGTACATACCGATGACACGCCCCGTGAAGCCGCCCGCGACCTCCGTGGTGAGGTAGCGGCCGTCGAGTTCGGCCAGGACCTCGAAGGAGCCGTCGGCCGTCTCGTACCCCAGGCGGAGGGTGTCGGGGGCGCCGATGCGCAGTCCGGCCGCGAGGGCGTCGGCGTCCGGGTCCGCGCCCCGGACGGTGACCGTCGGCGGCAGGTCCACGGCGGTCGTGACGTCGATCCGCAGGGTCACCGGACCGGGCGGCAGGGCCCGTTCGGCGACGGTGCCGGTCAGCGGGCCGATGCGGGCGACGGCGCGGACCGCGCCCTCACCCGTCACCTCCACCCGGTAGTGGTGCGCCTCGTCGAGCCGGACCACGATCCCGCCGGTGTCCGGTCCGGCCGCCTCCACCCGGGTACGCGCGACGCAGTCGGGGTCGCGCTGGCGCCGCCCCACGAACAGGGCGCCGGGCCGGTCGAGACTGTCCGCGCGGGCGTGCAGCACCAGATGGCCGGGCCGCTCGCCGAGCCGGACGGCGTCCGGGTCCTGCCGCCGGAGCGTCACCCAGCAGGGCGCCGGCGTGGGGGAGTCGAAGTCGTCCAGCCCGGATTCCGCCGGCCACGGATGGGGCGGCAACTCCGGTGCGGGGGAGCGGAGTTCCAGCGGGCCGGGCAACGGCCACCCGTCCTCCCAGCGCACCGGCACCAGGAAGGTCTCCCGGCCCATGCCGTGGAACTTCGGGGTGTCGCCCCGGGGCCGGGTGCCCAGCAGCACCATCCACCAGGTGCCGTCCCCCGCCTCGACCAGATCGCCGTGGCCGGTGTTCTGCACCGGGTGGTCCGTGCTGCGGTGGGACAGTACGGGATTGTCCGGGTGCGGCTCGTACGGTCCCGTCAGGGAGCGGGCCCGCGCCACCGACATCGCGTGCCCGCGTTCCGTACCCCCCTCCGACAGCAGCAGGTACCACCAGTCGCCGATCCGGTACAGGTGCGGCCCCTCCGGGTACTGCAGGCCGCTGCCCGACCACAACGCCACCTGCTCGCCCAGCAGTCCGCCCGTCACCGGATCGATGCGCACCCCGCGTATGCCCCCGTCGGAGAACACGCACCAGCAGTTCCCCTCCTCGTCCCACGCCAGGTCGGGATCGATACCGGGCACACCGACCGGCACCGGATCCGACCACGGGCCCGCCGGGTCGTCGGCGGTCACCAGCACGGTGCCGGTCTCCCCGACGACGGTCGTGATCATCCAGAACCGCCCGTCGTGGTACCGGAGCGTGGGCGCGTACACCCCGCACGAGGCGGGAACGGTCTCGTGCAGCTCCAACTGGGAGGGCCGGCCCAGCGCATGGCCGATCAGCCTCCAGTGCACCAGGTCGCGGCTGTGCCACAGGGGCACCCCGGGCACGTACTCGAAGCTGGACGTCGCCACGTAGTAGTCGTCGCCCGCCCGGCAGATGCTCGGGTCCGGACTGAAGCCGGGGATCACCGGATTGTCGAAGAACGCCATGTCTGTCCTCGGGAGTGGGGCCGGACCACGGGCGGCCGGGCCGCTCAGGGACCGACCGATCATCGAAGCGCTTCGAAGATCGCACCCCGGTGGGGGGCTGTCAACGGATGCCGTCGGCGGAGATCGGAAAAACCTCGGAGAGGGCGTGCCGATACCGTGAAAAGGGAGGCATGGGTGCGGGGTGAGCCGTTACGGCCCTGCGGTTCGGCACGGATCCGGACGACCCCGGCGGTCGGTGTGTTGAAGCGCTTCGACATGCGGAGGGGGCGGAGGTGCGAGGCCCCGTCGGCAGGGGTGGGCGCGGTGCGGGGCGGAGGGTGTTCCGCCCGTGTCGCGGGAAGTTGTGTCAGCGGCGTTGACGTGCGGTCCCGGCCGCTGCACATTACCTATCGGTAGAACCGATTGGTAGCGGCTGTCCGGAGCCGGGCGGCCGTCGGCGTCGGACGTTCTCGCCCTGTCCTCGCCGCCGGCGGCCCCGTGCCGGACCGCCGGGATCCCGTACCGGGCGAGTGGTCCCCGCTCGCCCGCCCCCCTCACCCGGGAAGCCCCTCACCCGAGAATCGAGAGCAGATGCCGAAGCCGGCCTTCCGTCGTGTCATGACCGTGACAACAGCTGTCGCCGGGGCGCTCGCGCTCAGCGCCGGCGGAGCCGTCGCGCAGACCGCCGCCCCGTTGGACTACGTCGCTCTGGGCGACAGTTACAGCGCGGGTTCGGGCGTCCTGCCGGTGGACCTCAGCAACCTGCTGTGCCTGCGCTCCACGGTGAACTACCCCCATGTCATCGCCTCCAGGACCGGCGCCGACCTCACGGACGTGACCTGCGGGGCCGCCGAGACCAAGCACTTCACCCAGTCCCAGTACCCCGGAGTGGCCCCGCAGCTGGACGCCGTCGGCGCGGACACGGATCTGGTGACGCTGACCATCGGCGGCAACGACAACGGCACCTTCATCAACGCGCTCACGGCCTGTGCCACCGCCGGTCTGCTGAGCGGCGGGAAGGGCAGCCCCTGCAAGGACGAGAACGGCACCCACTTCGAGGACCAGATCGAGCGGAACACCTACCCGGCGCTGGTGGCGGCCCTGGAGGGCATCCGGGCCAAGGCGCCCGGCGCGCGGGTGGCGGCCCTGGGCTACCCGTGGATCACCCCGGCGACCGCGGACCCGTCCTGTTTCGCGAAACTGCCGGTCGCCGCGGGCGATGTCCCCTATCTGCGCGGCATCCAGGAACGGCTCAACTCCGCGGTCCGGCGCGCCGCCCAGGAGACGGGCGCCGCGTACGTCGACTTCGCGAAGGAGTCCGAGGGGCACGACGCCTGCAAGGCGTCCGGCACCCGGTGGATCGAGCCGCTCCTCTTCGGTACGAGCGTCGTCCCCGTCCACCCCAACGCCCTGGGGGAGCGGCGCATGGCGGAGCACACCATGAGCACCCTCGGGATCGGCTGATCCACCGGCGCGTACCCGCTCACGCGCCCGGCCCGCCCGCACCGGCCGGTGCGGGCGGGCCGGGCGTCCCGGTCCTCCGCCCGCCGGACCGTGCGCCTTCCCGTGCCGGACGTCAGACGTGTACGCCGAAGTCGGCGGCGATGCCGGCCAGTCCGCTGGCGTAACCCTGGCCCACGGCACGGAACTTCCACTCCGCGCCGTGCCGGTACAGCTCGCCGAAGACCATCGCCGTCTCGGTGGCGGCGTCCTCGGACAGGTCGTAACGCGCGATCTCCACGTTGTCCGCCTGGTTGACGACGCGGATGAAGGCGTTGCGGACCTGGCCGAAGCTCTGGCCCCGGTTCTCCGCGTCATGAATGGACACAGGAAAGACGATCTTCGTGACGCCGGCGGGTACGGCCGCCAGATCGACCTTGACGCTCTCGTCGTCGCCCTCGCCCTCACCGGTGAGGTTGTCACCGGTGTGCTGGACCGAGCCGTCCGGGCTGGTGAGGTTGTTGTAGAAGACGAAGTGCCGGTCCGACACGACCTTGCCGGTGTCGTCCAGCAGCAGAGCGCTGGCGTCCAGGTCGTAGTCGTTGCCGGTGGTCGTCCGCACGTCCCAGCCCAGGCCGACCACGACGGCGGTCAGGCCGGGCGCCTCCTTGCTGAGAGAGACGTTGCCGCCCTTGGCGAGGCTCACACCCATGTCGCATCCCTTCCTGTACCGCTTCTGTGCCGCGGGCGGGCGCCGGGGCCCGCCCGCGCGTTGCGGAGTCAAAAATCTACATCACTGTAGAAGTTTGTTGCGGGCCGGGTCCCCGGGGGGCGGGCCGGGCTCCCGAACGCGGGCCGGGTCCCCGGGCGCGCCCCGTCCGGTGGCCGCCCGGGAGTCCCCTCAGATGGGGCACGGGACCGGCTCCTTCGGCCGTGCGGGGACCCGGGCCCGGGCGAGCAGGGCGGCCGGTTCCGGCGTGGCCTGCAACGAGGTGAGCGTCAGGAGCCACCACTGGTCCAGCCGGTCGCCCCAGCCCGGTGCGCCCGGCATCTCGTCGGCCAGGGTGCACAGCCCGAAGAACGCGCACACGAGCGTCACCGCCGTCGCCGACGGCTCGATCCCCTCGGCGAGCTCGCCCCTCCTGCGGGCCTGGACGAGAAGGCGGGTCGTGGCCCGCGCCCAGGCGTCGAACGGGGTGGGTACGGCGGCCTCGATCGTGCGGCGCTCCGCCCAGAGCCGTGCGCCCGCGCGTGCCACGACGTCCTCGCTGAGGGACCGCGCGACCTCGAAACTGAGGGCGACCAGCTTCTCCAGGGGCGGGACGTCCGGTGCGGCGTAGCGGGCCGTGAGCTGCGGCCAGGTGGCGAACTGCTCGCGGACCACCGCCAATGCCAGCTTCTCCTTGCTCGAGTAATGGAAATAGATCGCCCCGCTGGTTTTCCCCGAGTGATCACTTATGTCATTGACACTCGTTCCCGTATATCCGCGTTCGACAAATAGATGTGCTGCCGATTCCAGGAGCATTTTGCGGGTTGCGCGCGCCCTGTCCTGCACTTCAGTTCCACCTTCGCTCAAATGTGCTAATACTGCGACGGGGGACCCGGGCCTTCCGTCGCGGGGGCCGATCGCATCGCGCGAAGATCTTATTATTCATCGACCGTGCGGGTGTGCGGATGGTTCTTCCCGGCCGATGCCCCTGCCGGGAAGAATCGTTTCGGAAGAAGGCGGGGATTTTGTCCGGAGCGGAGCCGCGGCGGACCGGGGCGCGGCGCTCACCAGGCGTGTTCTCCAGAATGCGGCCGACGGGATCTCTTTCTCCGGATGGGGCGTGAGGGCCGGCCGCCGTCGGCCGGTTCGTTTTCATGCACTCGAATTGGTGATTGCGGAAATCCGGGGAACGGAATTAACGTAACGGCCACGATGTTTTCGGCTCGGCCGAAGTGGCGGACCGTGTCCGCCACGGCGCGCCCACGGTGCGTACAGCCAGGTCCGTGTGGTCGCGGCAGCCGTGCGACATCGCGCGTTCCCGCTCATTTCCGCGAGTGGCTCACCCACACCCAGGCCCGCCCGCGTCCGTGCCCGACCGGCCGGCGCAGCTCCCGAGAACGGCGATCACATGACAGCTCATCCCATCCTTTCCTGGTCCCCCTCCGCCATCGTCTTCGACTGTGACGGAACCCTGATGGACACGGAACGGCACTGGCAGGACGCCCGGAACATCACCTTCAGGGAGTTCGGCCTCAAGCCGCCCCCGGGGTTCGCCGACCGCGCCAAGGGCGTCCACTACACCGAGTGCGGCGCGCTCATGGCCGAGGAGACCGGGAAGCCGGACCTCGTGGACGACATCACCGACACGCTGCTGGACACCTTCACCGCACTGGTCGACCAGGACCCCGTCACCATGCCCGGAGCCGCCGCGCTGGTGCGGCTGGCGGCCCGCCACCGGCCCCTGGCGGTGGCGAGCAACTGCCCGCGGGAGATGGTGGAGACATGCCTCGACCGGGCCGGACTCCTCAGCTGCTTCGGCCATGTCGTGGTCGCCGGCGAGGGCGTACGGCCGAAGCCGGAGCCCGACGTCTACAGAGTGGCCGCCCGTCTCTGCGGCGTGCCGCCCGAGGAGTGCCTGGCGGTGGAGGACTCGCTCACGGGGATGGTGTCGGCCCGCCGCGCGGGCCTTCGCGTCATCGGGCTCGGTCCCTGCCCGCCCGGCCCGGATTCGGAAGAGGCGGACCTGTGGGTCACGAGCCTCGCCGACCGCGAACTGATGTCGTGGGCCCGTAGCCGGATCGGCGCGTAGAGCGGGCGGCGGGCCGGCCGGGGCCCGGAGCGGCGCGGGGGCCGGGGCGGGACGCCGCCCCGGTCACTCCGGGGGCAGGTGGGGCTTCAGGGTGCGCACGGGTCCGGCCGCGGAGGCGAAGAACAGGGCGACACCCACCGCCCCGGGGTCCGGGATCCCCGTCGCCCGCTCACCCAGATAGCTCGCCCGGCCCATGCGGGCCGTCAGGGAGGCGGTGTCCCGCACCCCCCGCCACGCGCCCTCCGCGGCGGCGGCCAGAGCCTCCTCCGGCGGAGCCCCCGCACCCGCCCGCAAGGCGTCGGCGGCCGGAGCCAGTGCGTCGACCAGCGTTTTGTCCCCGGGCGAGGCATCACCCACACGGCGGATGGCGGCCAGGCCCTGGGCGGTGCCCTCGGCGAGCGCGGCCGTCGTCAGTTCCGGACCGGAGCCGGCGGCCCGGCTCAGGGCCTGGAACAGCAGACCGAACAAGGGGCCGCTGGTCCCCCCGATCTCGTCGAGGAAGGCGGTGGCCACGGCCCCCAGGGTCTTCGCGGGCCCGGCCGTCCGGTCCGTCCCGTCGAGCAGCAGCCCGGCGGCCCGGACCCCAGCGGCGAGATTGTTCCCGAAGTCGCCGTCACCGGCCCGCTGGTCGAGCTCGGTCAGCTCGGCCTCGGTCGCGTACACCGATTCGGCGAAGCGGCGTATCCAGTCGTGGGTCTGCGACCCGTCGAAAGCGGCGGTCGTCATCGTGCCGTCCTCCTGCTTCTGTCGCGGGCTGCCGGGACCCGGCCCTCGGGCCCGCTCACCATCGCAACGCCGGGGTGTGGACCGGGGCGTCGTAGAACGCGAGCGTGTCCCGGTCGGCGGCCATGAGGGTCAGGGAGAAGCCGCGCATGTCGAGCGCCGTGACGTAGTCGCCGACGAGATGCCGGGCGAGCCGCACCCGCCGGGCGTCGAGGACCCGGGCCAGCTCGCCGAAGACGCCGTACAGCTCCAGTGAGGTGACCGAACCCAGACCGTTGACGAGGGCCACGACCTCGTCCCCGGGGCCCGGACGCAGCGTGTCCAGCAGCGCGCCCGCCATGTCCTCCACCAGCGCGCCCACCCGCCCCTGCTCCCTGGTGTGCTCGGCGCGTTCGCCGTGGATCCCGACGCCGTACTCCAGGACACCGGGCGGCAGGGTGAACGCCGGCTCGCCGGTGGCCGGTGCGTGGTGGGCGGCGGAGGCGACGGAGAGCGTACGGCACCTGCCCGCCAGGGCGGAGCCGAGATCCACCAGCGCCTCCAGTCCCATCCCGGCGTCGGCGGCGCCGCCCAGCACTTTCTCCACCAGGACGGTGGCCCCCGTACCGCGGCGCCCGGAGGCGATCCCCTCGGAGTCGGAGGCGAGGTCGTCGTCGACGAGGACCCGGGCGCAGGCGATCCCCTCGTCGGCGAGACGTTCCGCCGCGATGCCGAAGTTGATCCGGTCGCCCGTGTAGTTCTTGACGATGTGCAGCACGCCGTCGGGCCCCGCCACCGCGCGGGAGGCCCGGAAGATCTGCCGGTTGTGCGGAGAGGCGAAGACCCTCCCGGGGCAGGCGGCGTCGAGCATGCCCGCGCCGACGTAGCCGGCGTGCAGGGGCTCGTGCCCGGAGCCGCCGCCCGAGAGCAGACCCACCCGCCGGGCGGGCGCGGTGTGCCGTGCGGTGAGGTAGCCCTCGGCGGGTTCGTACTCCACGAGATCCGCGTGGGCCCGGGCGAAGCCGGCCAGTGCGTCGGGGACGAGTTCGCCGGCGCCGTTCTCGAAGTACCTGGTCATACGCGGCACCCTTTCCGCCCTCGGCCGCGAGGCCGGACGAGTCGACCTCCGGACGAGACCTCCATGGTGCGGGTGACCAAGCGCATGCGGCAACTCGCGCAGCGTATCGGCGGGCTGGTCCGGCGTGAAGACGCCGTACGGTGACGGCCCCGGGCGGCCGGTGCCGGGGGGCCTCCCGCGGCACGGGGCACCCCTCCCGGCCGCGCAGGGCGCGCAGAGGGGCCACCGCCGGCGACGGCGGGCGGCACGGGCCGGACCCTCTGGGGCGGTACCGGCCCGATGGCCGGAAAGCGCTGTTGTACGTGTGCCCGGCGAGGGCGCGGTGAGCCGTTCTCCCGCCAACGGGCCGGTGTCCTCGACGCGGCACGGCGGTCCGTGCTCGGACCGCACGCCTCGCACCGCACCCCTCACACCGCGAACCGGTGGCGGCGAAGGCCCCGGGCCTCACGGCCGCCGGTCACCGGTGCCGGGCCGCGCGCTTCGGCGCGTGTCCGTATCCGGTCACGTACGCGGCCGGGAGCCGTCGAGGGTCAGCGCGACGAGCCGGGGCACGAGGCCGTCGTCCCAGGGGGTGTCGCTCACGAGGACCCGCGCGAAGAGAGGGCCGCTGACGGCCTCGATCAGCAGGCCGGGGTCCGTGCCCGGCTCCAGTTCGCCCCGCTCGACGCCCCGCTCGACCATGACGGCCGCCCGCTCCAGCCGCTCCGTCCAGTAGGGGCGCCGGCGGTCGTCGAGGGTGTCGTCGTGCTCGACGCTGAGCCGCAGGAGCGCCCGGCCCTGCGGCCCGGCGAGCAGGCGCGCCAGCGAGGAGAAGAACCGCAGGAGGTCCTCCCGCACGTCCCCGGTGTCGGGGATCGGCAGCGCGGTGTCGAGTTCCGTGGTGAGGGCGTCGAGGATCAGGTTCTCCCGGGTCCTCCACCGGCGGTACACCGACGTCTCGTGCACCCCGGCCGACCGTGCCACGGCCGCCACCGTGGCGCCGGACAGGCCCTCGGTCGCGAGGATGCCGACGGCGGCGGCGAGCACCGCCTGCCGCATGGGCTCACCCCGGCGGCGGAGCGGCTGGGGCGCGGGCTGCGTGGACGTCATGCCACCACCCTAAAGCAAGTCTCGTTGCTTTATCGGGGAACGCGGTCGTAGGCTTAACGCAAGGCGACTTGCGAAACGATCCGCGTCGCGGGCTCCGCCGTCGCACCGAGGAGGTCCCCCATGGAGAAGATGCTGGCCGCGCGCCTGCACATACCGAGCCGCACCCTGCGCATGACGGAGGTGGACAGGCCGGAACCCGGCCCGGGGCAGGTGCTGGTCAAGGTCAGGGCGGCCGGGGTGTGCCTCTCGGACGTGCACCTCATCGACGGGACCCTCACCCCGCTGCTGCTGGAGGGCGACACCGTCACCCTCGGCCACGAGGTGTCCGGGACGATCGCCGCCACGGGTCCGGGCGTCACCGGGTGGCCGGTCGGCCGGCGCGTCGTCCTGTACGCCGGCGAGGTGCGCGACGGCGTCACGTACACACGCGGTGTGGACTACGACGGCGGCTGGGCCGAGTACGCGCTGTCCTCGGCGGACGCCCTGACGGTACTGCCCGACGCCATCCCGTTCGACCAGGGCGCGATCATCCCCGACGCGGTCTCGACGCCCTGGGGCGCGATCACCATGACCGGTGCCGTCCGGCCCGCCGAGGCCGTGGGCGTCTGGGGTGCCGGCGGACTGGGGGTGCACGCCGTCCAGCTGCTGCGCGCCGTCGGGGCCTGCCCGATCATCGCCGTCGACCCGAGCGAGGTCGCCCGGGAACGCGCCCTGGCCGCCGGAGCCGATCTCGCCCTGGACCCCGCCGACCCCGGGCTGCGGGAGAGCGTCGAGGCCGCCACGGCGGGGGGCCGGCTGGCAGCCGCCTTCGATTTCGCGGGGGTGCCCGCCGTACGCGAACAGGCGCTGGCCCTGCTCGCCCCGAAGGGCAGGCTCGTACTGGTCGGACTGACCGACCGGCCCCTGACGGTGGCGGACGGCACCCGCTTCAGCTACCTCCAGCAGCGGATCCTGGGCCACTACGGTTCCGACATGCCGGTCGCCCTCCCGGAGCTGCTGCGCCTG
Organism: Streptomyces nitrosporeus; assembly: GCF_008704555.1. NCBI lineage: Bacteria > Bacillati > Actinomycetota > Actinomycetes > Kitasatosporales > Streptomycetaceae > Streptomyces > Streptomyces nitrosporeus. The sequence continues at coordinate 1,439,264 of NZ_CP023702.1, read as the reverse complement.
ACGCAGCAGGGCCGCCTGGACTTCGCGGGGTCCATCAGCGAGGTCCTGCCCCTGTCCCGGGCCGCCGAAGCGGTGGACATGCTGAACAGGAAGGCGGGCGACCCCGTCCGGCTGATCCTGCGGCCCTGACGGCTTGCGGGCACGGGTCCCGCTCCCCGGCGCACGGGGCGGCCCGCCGCCGCGGTACTCCCGCGGCGGCGGGCCGCCCCCGCGGTCAGCGCCCCGCGTTCCTGCGGAGGTACCGGCCGACCACCTCGTTGAACTCCTCGGCGCGTTCCACCTGGGTCCAGTGCCCGCACCGGCTGAAGAGATGGGCGTCGGCGTTCGGGACGGTGTTCAGGAGCTCCCACGTCCGCGAGGCCGGGATGACCGTGTCCCGCATCCCGTGGATCAGCAGCAGCGGCAGGTCCAGTTCCGCCAGTGCGCCGAGGTCGAGCGGCAGCGCTTCGCGGTCGCGGTCGCGGGCCGCCACGACCTCCTCCAGCCGGCTCGACGCGCTGTCGTTCAGGGCGGCCTCGTAGCGCAGGCCGACCAGCTCGTCGGTGACCAGGTCCTTGTCCACGACGAACTGTTCGAGCGTGCGGCGGATGCCGGCCGGCGACAGCTCGGGCTTGGCGTGGCCCGCCAGCGCCGCGGTCCTCCTCGCGCCTCCGGTGCCCATCGAGACGATGCCCAGCAGACGCTCCGGGGCGTCCACGGCGAGCTGCAGGGCGATCCAGCCGCCGATGGAGTTGCCGACGATCCAGGTCCTGTCGATGCCCAGCGCGTCCAGGACGCGCAGCGCGTGCCGGCCCCACTCCCGGATGCCGTACTCGGTGCCCGGTGCCACGACGGTCTGGCCGTAGCCCATGGAGTCGATGGCGATGCAGCGCCCGTGCTCCGCGAGACGGGGCAGGTTCAGCCACCAGTTGGCGGCGGCGGTGACACCGGTGCCCGAGCCGTGCAGGAAGAGGACGGGGGTGCCTTCGCCGAGTTCGTGATAGTGGGTCAGTTCGCCGTCGGCGGTGGGCAGCCACTTGTCTTCGAGGCCGAAGAAGGCGGGGGTTCGGTAAGCGGGGATCTCGCCGACGGACATCGGGGTTCCTTTCACTGTTCGTCCTGCGACGGCCGGGGAGCCGGTCACGGCCAAAGGCGGGTGAGTTTTTCGATGACGGCGTGCACGCCCACGACGTTGTTCACCATCTGGGTGACGCGGACATCCGCGGCGATGGAGCAGAGGCTGTACGCCTCGTCCGGGTCGAGGCCCTCCTCGGTCAGCCAGTTCACGAGGTCGTCCACCGCGTCGTGGGCGGCCTCCTCGATGCTCGCGCCGAAACCGGTGGAGACGAGACGGGACTCCGTCTCGGCCCGGGGGGTGCGCAGCGGCGTCCCCCGCTCCACCGTGAACCGCAGCCGCACATGGTCCATGCCGGTTTCCACGGCGGTCTGGTTCACCTCGCCGTCGCCCTGGACCGCGTGGCCGTCGCCGCAGTAGAAGCCGGCGCCGTCCCGGAAGACGGGCAGGCGCAGGCGGGAGCCCACGACGAGTTCCGAGAGGTCCATGTTGCCGCCGAAGGGGCCGGGCTCCACCGTGCTCCGCGGTCCGTCCCCGGCCGGTGCCACCCCCATGATTCCCAGGAACGGCCTGAGGGGTACGCGCACCTTGCCGCCGAGCGTGGTGGTCATGGAGTCGCGGTCCAGCTCGAAGTGGCGGATCGTCCCCTCGGGGAACCGGTCGCGCAGCACGCCCCGGCCGCGCGGCCGGGCCACCACGAGGTTGAACCCGTGGGCCGCGGGCGTGAGCGCCAGTACGTCCACCACCAGGGTGTCGCCGGGGCGTGCCCCGCGCACATGGACGGGACCGGTGAGGGAGTGCGGTCCCAGAGCGTCCGGGAAGGCCGCCCGGAGGGCCGGGAAGTCAGCCATGACGGTGTCCCGGGTGACCCGGCCGCCCCAGTGCCCCCAGGTCGACAGGGTCACCTCGTCGCCGGGGTCGACCGTGAGCACCGGCGGCGCGGCGGGGTCGATCACCCCGACCCTGACGGTGTCCGGCCCGGCGGGGAGGTCGTGGGTGCGGCCTCCCCCCGCCGGGGACGGGACGGGTTCCCGCGTCACGCGCCGCTCGCTTCGGTGCGGCCCGGATCCGGTTCCCGGCGGATCGAGGCCAGCAGACGCTGCACGGCACCGGTGGCACCGGACGTGTTGTTGGCGAACAGGATCCGGGCGAACTGCGCCCCGAGGTAGGGATGGAACCCGAGGTCGTACAGGGTGCGGAAGTCCCGCTCCTCGATGGCGGTGCGCTCGGCCGCGGTCAGCGCGTAGCGGTCGAGCACGGCCGCCTCGTCCTTCACGAACTCCTCGCGGAGTCCGGCGTTCCACTTCAGGTCCTGCACCAGGTCGTGCGAGACCAGGGCCCGGTCGATGTTTTCCAGACTCATGGTGATCCCCTGTCTCAGCGTCCGGCGGGTGCCGGCGTCATGTCCCAGCTGACGGCACCTATGCCGCAGCGCCACTTGTCCCATGCGGTGTAGCCGAGGACGTCGCAGGGCCGCTCGCCGATCGCGCCCATGACGAGGATCCAGCTCAGCAGCTCCCCGGTGCCGCCGATGCCGGCCCGGTCCAGCCGCTCCAGGGTGACCTCGGAGAGGACCTTCTCGTGGCTGCCGTTGCCGAGCAGTCCGAGGAACCAGTTGTCGAAGTCCTCGTCGATCCAGAAGTCCCGTACACCGCCGGGCTCGTGGCTCATGCCACCGGTGGCGAAGAGGCCGACCCGCAGATCGGACGGCAGGTCGTTCTCGATGAGGTCGGCGAGCTGCCGGCCGATCTCGTAGCAGCGGTGCTGGTCGGGAAAGGGCGGCACCGTGACGTTCTGGAGGATGGGGATGATCGGGACGCCGCTGGCCTCGATCCCGGTCTTGACCACCGGCACCGAGATGTTGTCGTCGAAGTTGAGGTTCTCGCGGGTCGCGGAGACCGGGACGCCGCGCCGGTTCAGGCCGTTGAGGATCTTCTCGGCGATGTCCGGCCGCCCGGGGAGCACGTACTCCCCGCACCCCAGCCAGTCCTTGAAGAACTCGGCCGGACCGCGGTGCTCGGGGGCCATGCCGACGACGAAGTCCGGATACTCCCGGATGCGGTTGTTGGCCATGTGGTCGTTGGCCACCATGAGGATCACGTCGAGCTCGGCCTCACGGATCTGCCGGGTCAGCGAACCGTAGGCGGAGGCGACCATCTTCCGCGATGCCTCGGGCGCCTGGTCGAACATGCCGATCAGGCCCGGGGCGTGGCTCGCGGCCACGGCGAGGCTGATGTTGGCCATGGGAAACTTCCTTTGCTGCTCGCAGGGGGGTGGGGGCTCCGGACGGAAGGGGGGCGACCCTTCCGTCCGGAGCCCCGGAGGGGGCGGTCAGACAGCGGCGCGCAGGCTCCGGGTCTCGTCCTCACGGACTTCCAGGGTGTCCGCGTCGACGGCGACGCCGTAGACGGTGCGGGCGGCGTCGACCGAGACGACGCCTTCGCGTACGTCGCGCAGCACCAGCTCGGCGGGGCGCAGCCGCGGATCGCCGAACCCGCCGCCACCGCTCGCGATCACCTCGAAGACGTCGCCCTTGCCGAGGGTGTAGAACGCGTTGGAGTCGACCTCGACGGGCTCGGCGCCCGGGCGGGTCAGGGTCAGGCGCTGGACGATGCCGGGCCGTCCGCCGAGCAGGCCCACGGGTGCGGTCCCGGGCATGAAACCGCTGCCGTACGTGGCGCAGGCGATGCCGTCGGCCAGGACCCGCCACCGGTACCGCACGCCGAGGCCGCCGCGCCACTGGCCGCCGCCCGCGCTGTCGGGGAGGTATTCGAGCGCCTCCAGCAGGTACGGGGTGTCCAGCTCGTGCAGTTCGGGGTCCGGGGCGCGCAGTCCGCCCAGGGTGTTCGACGGGGAGAGGTGGTCCCAGCCGTCGAAGCCCTCGGTGGCGCCGCTGCCGCCCTTGCCCAGGAAGTGCAGGTCGCCGAAGTGCCGCCCGGTGCGCGGGTTCACCCCCATGGTGGCGGGGGTGCACCAGCGGGCCCAGCCGGCGTGCGCGCGGCCGGGGACGGCCTTGGAGAGGGCCACCCACACCGCCGACGCGATGGCCTCGCACGTCGGGACGGTGCAGGCGGCGACGGGCGCCGGGGACTCGGGGTTGGTGAGGGAGCCGGCCGGGGCGATCACGTCGATCGGCTCGATGGCACCGGCGTTGTAGCGGATGTCCGGATCGATGCAGCCGAAGAGGGCCAGGTGGGCCGAGGAGACGGTGTTGGCGATGGTGCTGTTGATGAAGCCCTTGGCCTGCTCGTCGCTCTCGCTGAAGTCGAACGTGAGGTGCTCACCCTCGACCTTGACCGTGAGGGCGACCCGGTAGGACCGGTCCTTGTCGATGCCGTCGTTGTCGAGCAGCGCGTCGGCGCTGTACTCCCCGTCGGGGATGCCGGCGATCTCGGCGCGGACCTGGCGCGCGCTCGCCCGCAGCAGCTCGTCGGTGGCGGCGCCGATGGTTTCCGGCCCGTACTTCTCCAGGAGGCCCTTGAGACGCCGCTCCCCGATGGCGGTGGCGCCGATCTGGCAGTTCAGCACGCTCTCGACCAGGGCCCGCATCCGGACGTTGGAGAGGATCAGCTCCCAGATGTCGCGTCGCGGTACGCCCTTCTCGACGACGCGGGCCGGGGGGATGACGATGCCCTCCTCCTGCACGTCCCGGGCCCTGGGGTTGAACCCGACGACACCGCCGCCGCCGACATCGGCGTTGTGGCCCTTGGTCGTGGCCCAGAAGACGAGTTCGCCCTCCCAGAAGACCGGCCGGGCGATGGTGATGTCCGGCAGGTGCGAGCCGCCGTCGAACGGGTCGTTGTGGATGAAGATGTCGCCGTCGTGCACGTCGTCGCCGAAGAACTCCGCGATGGCGCGCAGGGCGAAGGGCGTCGCCCCGCCGATGACCGGGATGTAGTGGGTCTGGGCGAGCAGCCGGCAGTCCGCGCTGAAGAGGGAGGTCGCGAAGTCGCGGGCTTCCACGAAGATCGGCGACCGCGAGGTGCGCAGCATCGTCTGGCCCATCTCGCCGGTGATGCCGTCCAGGGCGCTGCCGATCACGGCCACGAGGATCGGGTTGGACGTGGGGTGCGTCTGTGCCATCTGCTGTGTCATCCGTGTGATTCCCTTCAGGCCGGCTGGTTCGCCGGTTCGATGACGTAGTTGCCCTGCGCGTCCACCGTCATGGCGTAGCCCTCGATGAGGACGACGGTGGTGGTGGGCTGCTCGATGATCGCGGGGCCGGCGACGCGGTTGTCGCGGCGCAGGGCGAGGCCGTCGTAGACATCGGTGCGCACGGTCCGGCCGGAGAAGACCGCCTCGCGGGCGCCCTTGAGGGCGGCGCTCGGGTCCGGGCCGGCGGAGGGCTCGTCGGCGAGCGCGGGCTTGGCGGTACGCCCCAGGGAAGTGAGGCGTACGTTGATGAGTTCGGTGGGCTCGCCGGGCATGGCGTACCCGTTGAGGGCCTCGTGCTTCGCCTCGAAGTCGCTGACGAGCTGCTTGAGCGACTCCTGGGTGAGTTCGCCGTCGAAGGCCAGGGGGACCTCGATCTCGGTGAACTGGCCGATGTAGCGCACATCGGCGCTGAAGACCAGGTCGATCGCGTCGTCCGCCACGTTCTCCGAGCGGAGCGTCTCGACGGCCTCGTCCCGCATCTCCCGGTACAGCTCGCCGGCCCGGTCCAGGTCCAGGGCGTCCATGTCCGAGACGAAGGTGCGCGCGTACAGGTGCTTGAGGTCGGTCAGGAGGGTGCCGACGGCACAGAACACCGAGGACTCACGCGGCACGATGATGCGGGTGATGCCGAGTTCCTGCGCGATCGGTACGGCGTGGATCGGTCCCGCGCCGCCCGCGACCACCACGGTGAACTCGCGGGGGTCGACACCGCGCTTGACGGAGACCGCGCTGACGGCCTCGGCCATGGTCGCGTTCACGACGCGGTAGATGCCTTCGACCGCTTCGGTGACGGAGAGGCCGAGCGGCTTCGCGACCTTCTCCTCGACGGCCCGGCGCGCCGCTTCGACGTCCAGGGTGAAGGCGCCGTCCCCGAACATGTCCGGGTTCAGGTACCCCATGAGGAGGTCGGCGTCGGTGGTCGTGGGGTTCTCGCCGCCGCGGCCGTAACAGGCGGGGCCGGGGTCGGCGGTGGCGCTCTGCGGGCCGACGCGGAGGATGCCGCCGGAGTCCACCCACACCAGCGAGCCGCCGCCCGCGCCCACGGTGTGGATGTCCAGCATGGGCAGGGCGACCCGGTATCCGGCGATCTCGCTGTCGCCGGTGAGCAGTGACTCCCCGTCGCGCACCAGCGCCACGTCGAAGCTGGTACCGCCCATGTCGACGGCGATGACGTTCTCGGCACCGTGCCGGCGGGCGTACTGCAGGGCCGCCCCCGGCGCGGCGGCCGGACCGGACATCAGCGCGTTGACCGCGGAATTACTGGCGATCTCGGGCGACATCACGCCGCCGTTGGACTGCACGATGAGCAGGGTGCCGGAGAATCCCCGGTCCGCCAGCTGCCGCTCGATGTTCGCCAGGTAATTCTGCAGTTTGGGCCCGACGAACGCGTTGAGCACCGTGGTGCTGTGCCGCTCGTAGGCGCGGATCTGGGGCACCACGTCGCTGGATATGGTGATGAATACGCCGGGGAGTTCCTCGCGCAGGATTTCAGCGGTGCGCTGCTCGTGGGAAGGGTCCACGAAGGACCACAGATAGGAGACGGCGACGGCCTCGACACCCTGCTCCCGGAAGTACCGCGCCGCCGCGCGCACGTCGTCCTCGTGGAGTGCCACGACCTCGGCGCCCGACACGTCGATCCGTTCGCGGACGGTGGCGATGAGCTCCCGGGGGACGAGCGGCGGCGGCGGCGCGTACTTGGAGTCGTTCTGCCGCTCCCGGATTCCGCGGCGCATGTTCAGCAGGTCACGGAAGCCGTGCGTGGTGACGAAACCTGTCTTCGCCCCCCGGTGGGTCAGCACGGCGTTGGTGGCGATCGTCGTGCCGTGCACGATCGTGGACACCGCGCCGAGGAAGTCCTCCAGCGACTCCCCGAAGCTGCCGGCGGCTTTGGCCAGTCCGTCCAGCAGGCCGACGGACGGGTCGTGCGGGGTGGTCGGGGACTTGTAGATGCGGGACCCGCCGTCCTCTTCGATCACGAAGAGGTCGGTGAAAGTGCCCCCGATATCAATTCCGATCCGCCGGCTCGCCTTTTTGTCTACGTTCGTCATCGAGGAAACTCCGTTGCTGTGAGCCTGAAAGGGCACGCTGAAGGAAGTGCTGCACATCGACGCAAGAATGAGTCGCGTGAATGGCGCGGCCAGCGCGAACCGAATTCGAGCTTTACTGGAAGGCGCGGTGTTTCCAGGACCGTAGCCCTTCGCACATGCACCGACAACGCGCTGTTCGGCTCAGCCGAACGGCGGTCTCAGGTCACGGCGCGTGCTCGGAGAGCCGCCGCGCCGCGTCGGCCACGGCGCGGGCGTACGTCTCCCCGTGGGTGGGCAGCCGGTATTCGAGGAAGCTCATGCTCAGGGCCCACGACACGTCGCCGTGCCGGTTGCTGATCGGCGCGGCCACACTGCACACGCCCTCGAACGCTTCCTCGGTGTCCAGGGCGTACCCGCGCTCACGTACGGCGGACAGTTCCGCTTCCAGGGCCGGGAGCGCGGTGAGGGAACGCGCCGTGAGGGACCCCAGCGGGCCGTCGCCGTAGACGCCGCGCAGCTCGCGGGGCGAGAGGTGGGCCAGCATCGCCTTGCCGGCCGCCGTGCAGTGCGCGGGAAGACGTTCGCCGACCCGGGTCGCGTTGATCCGGACCCCGGTGCGCGGTGTGATCTTCTCCAGATGGACGACCTCGCCGTGATGGCGTGAGGTCAGCTGCACCGTCTCCTGGTGGGCGGCGACCAGATCGCGCATCTCCGTCCAGGCGGGCTCGGAGATCTCGGAGGTCATCCGCGCGCGCAGCCCCAGCTGGAAGGCGTGCCATCCGAGCCGGTAGCGGCCGCGCCCGGTGCGGCGCAGGAGGCCGAGAGAGACCATGCTCTGCATGTAGTCCCAGACCGTCGTCTTGGGGAGGTCGAGCGCCCGGCACACGTCGCTGACCGCCCACTCGGGAGCGTCGGAGGAGAAGAGATCCAGAATCCGCACGGCCCGTTCGAGACCGTCGATCATGGCGTAGTCCTTACCCGCATGTCCGACAGGATACGAGGGCCGGTCCTTCCGGCGGGACGGCCCGGGCGGTGCGCGAGGTGTGCGGAGCGCGGAAGGCGCCCAGGTCAGGCCCCCTGCCCAGGGGCCGGGCGGCGGTCCGCCCGCTGCCCGTGCGGCCCCTGGCAGTGGGCGGGGGCGGTGGTGCAGGGCGGCGGGGCCGTCCGGTGGCGCGGCCCGGACACCGCCGTCTCCGTGGGGACGGGAGCGGGGGGACGCGCCCGGTGCCGGCGGGCGCCCCGTGCGTGGCCGGCCGGCGGCCCGGGCCGGGGAGGGCGGCGTCCTCCGTGCCGCGGACCCGGGGGGCCTCAGGGCCCGTACGGAACACCGTGCGGGCGTCTCACCCGGCCGTACGCGCCGTCATCACACCGAACCCGGCGATGTACTCCCTGATCGGCCGGTAGAAGGAGTACGTCACGTCGTACGGGCCCGCCGCCCCGAGAGCCGCGAAGGCGGCGACCCAGGTGCGTACCTCGTGGGCGGAGTTGCCGGCGTCCTCGGCCATCTGCTCGGGCGTCATCGCGTCGACGGGGGAGAGGTCACCCGAGGCGAACACCGCCATCAGGGCCGTGTCCCAGGCGGGGTTGAGGTCCCGGATCGTGGCCGTGCCCGCCGCGAACGCCTTCGCCGTGTCGATGACCCGCTGCTGGCGGGCGTCGCGGGCCGCCGCCGTGGGGTGGCGGCCGTTGAGCAGCAGGGCGCGGGCGGCGTCGTCCGCCGTGGCCCACTGGGGGACCGGCGGGTCGTGGGAGAGGCCGCCGGAGCCGATGACGAGGACCCGCTCGTCCTCCAGCGAGGCGAGGTAGCCGCCGATGGCCTCGCCGAGGCGCCGCACACGGCGCATCGTCACGAAGGGCCTGGCCACGCCGTTGACGAAGACCGGGATCGTCGGTACCCGGTCGATGCCGCCGAAGAGGATCTCCAGCGGCTGGACCGCGCCGTGGTCGACCTCCATGCGGCGGGAGACCGCCACGTCGATGTCGCGCTCCGCCACCCACTGGGCCAGTTCCCCGGCGCGCCCGGCCGGCACGTCCAGCGGGCCTTCCGCGGTGCCGTAGTCGCCGACGCCCAGGGCCTCGTAGCCGATGCAGAACGGTGGCATCAGGTCGTAGAAGAAGCCGTTGTAGTGGTCGGGCGCGAAAGAGACCACCAGCGTGGGGTCGTACTCCTCGACGAAGGCCCGTGCGGTGGAGAAGGCGCCCTGGACCGCGGCGTTCACCTCGGCGGGCGGGTCCGCGTACCCGAGGAGCGGGCTGTGCGACATGGTGACGAGGGCGACGGTCATGCCGTGGCTCCTTCCAGGGCGGGCTCCCCGACGGGTGCGGTGGTGAGGGAGGCGGCGGTGCGCAGGGCGGCGAGCACCTGGGACGCCTGGCGGGTGAGGGAGGCCGCGGCCACGAAGTGGTCGGGGCGCAGCACGACGAGGCCGCAGGCGCGTACGTCGAACCAGTCCTTGAGGGCGCCGGTCGTGTCGCCGACGACGGTGACGGGCGCCGGGGAACCGGCGAACTCCGTCTCGGCCCAGGTGCGCTGGGTCTCCGGCATGAAGGAGACCAGCCGGATCCGGTGGCGGCGGACCAGGGCCAGGTCGGCCTCGGTGAGGAACGCGGTCGGGTTGGTGCCCCACGTGGCCAGCGTCCACCAGTCACCGGTGACGTCGTCGAGCAGGGCGTCCGCGGCGTCGGCGGTGGTGACCCGGGGCTGGATGAACTGCATCCCGACCGGGGAGAGCTCACCGCAGGAGTCGGTGAACGGTGCCAGGGCGCCGCGCCGTTTGAAGCCGGCTCCGGCCCGCCCCGGCCTGAGCGTCGCCTGGTCGACGACGACCCCGGACGCGTAGCGCGGCATCGGCTTGAACCGCAGCTCGGTGAAGTACGACTTCCACTTCGGTACGAGGTTGAGCGCGGACGCGGCGGCATCGCGCACCGCGCCGCCGAAGCGTCCCATCTTCATGACGGTGCCCGCCGCCATGTTCACATCGATCATGTCGGAGGCGTGCTTGCGGCGTTCCTCGGTGTACGTGTCCAGGAGGGCGTCGTCCGCGTCACCCGCGAGCACGGCGCTGAGCTTCCACGCCAGGTTCGTCGCGTCGCGGATCCCGGAGTTCCAGCCCTGGCCGAGCCACACCGGCATCAGGTGCGCCGCGTCGCCGGCGAGGAAGACCCGTCCCTTGCGGAAGCCGGAGGCCACGCGGCCGTGGTGGGTGAAGGTGCGCTGGTTGATGACCCGCAGCGCCGAGGGGTCGGGGACGTGGCGTTCGAGCAGGGAGCGCATGAACGCCGGGTCGTCGCACAGGGCGGTCGGCTCGTCGTCGTGGAGCATGAACTCCCAGCGGCGGATGCCCTGCGGCAGCCCGATGGAGACGTACGGGCGGCGCGGGTCGGCGCCGAGATAGACCGAGGGGGTGCCGATCGGGTCGTCGGCCACGTCCACGACCACCCAGCGGGTCGAGGGCGACTTCCCCTCGAATTCCACGCCCATCCACTTGCGGGTGAAGGAGCTTCCCCCCTCGCAGCCGACCGCGTAGCGGGCGGTGACGGTGACCGTGCCGGCCGGCTCGCCCGCGGCGTCGTGCCGTTCGGCGGTCACGGCGACGTGGTCGCCGCGGTCCTCCAGGCCGACGACCCTGTGGCGGAAGCGCAGCGCGGTACCGGGGAAGCGGTCGAGTCCGGCGGCGAGTTCCTTGTCGACCAGCGGCTGCACGAAGCCGTGCTTGCGCGGGTGGCCGAACTCCTGGGTGCGCGGATTGTTGGTGGCCAGGACCCGGCCGGTGCCGTTGACGAGCCGTACCACGTGGTGCGGGACCGTGAACGGCCGTACGCGTTCCCACAGGCCGGCCGTGTGCAGGGTGCGGATCGACTCGTCGTCGAGGCCGACGCCGCGCGGGTAGTCGATGAGCTCGTGGCGGGCTTCCAGGACGGTGGCCCGGTGCCCGCGGACGCCGAGCAGATTGGCGAGGGTGAGGCCGACGGGCCCCGCTCCGATGACGACGACGTCGGTGTCGAAGGTGGTCATGGGGTGTTCCGATCGATTCGGTGCGGTGCTGGCCGGCTCAGTTGTGCGACAGGAAGTCGACGACCAGGCGGTTGAACTCGTCGGCGTGCTCGATCATCGCCCAGTGGCCGCACCGGTTGAGCAGCACCAGGCGGGAGTCGGGGATGCTGGCCAGCAGCCACAGGCTGGTCTCGTAGTGCAGGACACGGTCGTCCTTGCCGTGGATCAGCAGGGTCGGCGTCCTGATGCCGGGAATCCTGTCGCGGTCGACCCTGACCGGGATGGGGGCGCCGTGCGCGAGGCCCTCGACGTAGTTCTCCAGGTGGTCGGGGCGGGCGAGCGCCGCCTCCGAGCGCGCCCTGGTCAGCTCGGGGGTCGCGAAGCGCTCGTTGTCGTACGTCATGATCTCGACGAGCGCCCGCATGTTCTCCGGGCTCGCGTCCTTGTACGCCTTGACCAGGACCTTCAGGCCCTCGCTCGGGCCGCCACCGGGGCTGAGGAGGGAAGCGGGGCCGCGGCCGAGCGAGGCACCCATCGTCACCAGGTGGGTGATGCGCTCGGGGTGCAGCGTGGCGAAGCGGACCGCGGTGTGACCGCCCATGGAATTGCCGACGAGGGCGGCCTTCGCGAGGCCCAGCGCGTCGAGGAACTCCACGAGCGTCGCGTCGTGGTCCATGTCCTCGGTCGCCTGGGCGTCGGAGTCGCCCCAGCCCGGCATGTCGGGGGCGAGGACGTGGAAGCCGGCGGCGGCGATCGCGCCGATGTTGCCCGAGAAGTTCGACCACCCCGTCGCGCCGGGTCCGGAGCCGTGCAGCAGTACGACGGGCGCGGCACCGGGCTCCCCGGCCTCGTAGTAGCGCATGCGCAGGCCCGACGGAAGGGCGATGTCGTGCGAGGCGGCTTCCTTGGTGAGGGACATGACCCGACTCCTCGTTCTTTATCTGCACTCTAGAGAGCGTTATTTACACGTCAGACATCACGATGGAACGCTGGCCCGATAGGAATGTCAAGAGGTGTCCGGTCACGCCGTCCGCGGGGCCGTCCCCGGTGGCCGGGTGCGGGGCGGCTGCGCGGACACGCGGAGGCAGGGCCGGGAGCCCATGCCCTCCCGGCCCTGCCTCGTGCGCGGTGTCAGCTCGTCCGGGCGAGCTCCAGTGCCACGTCGACGATCATGTCCTCCTGGCCGCCGACCAGGCCCCGCCTGCCGGCCTCGACGAGGATCGTGCGGACGTCGACGCCGTAGCGCTCGGCCGCCGTCTCCGCGTGCCGCAGGAACGAGCCGTACACCCCGGCGTAGCCGAGGGTGAGGGTCTCGCGGTCCACGCGGACGGGGCGGTCCTGCAGCGGGCGCACCAGGTCCTCGGCCGCGTCCTGGAGGGCGAAGAGATCGCAGCCGTGCTCCCAGCCGTTGAGGTCGGCGACGGCGACGAACGGTTCGATGGGGCAGTTGCCCGCGCCCGCGCCCTGCCCGGCGAGGGACGCGTCCACGCGGGTCACGCCCTCCTCCACCGCGACCATGGAGTTCGCGACGGCGAGGGAGAGGTTCTCGTGGGCGTGGATGCCGATCTCGGTGGCGGGGTCGAGTACGTCCCGGTAGGCGCGCATCCGCTCACGGACGCCGTCCATCATCAGACGGCCGCCGGAGTCGGTGACGTAGACGCAGTGGGCGCCGTAGGACTCCATCAGCTTGGCCTGGGCGGCCAGTGTCCTGGCGTCGGCCATGTGGCTCATCATCAGGAAGCCCGAGACGTCCATGCCCAGTTCGCGGGCGGTGGCGATGTGCTGGGCCGAGACGTCGGCCTCGGTGCAGTGCGTGGCGACGCGCACGGAGCGCACCCCGAGCCGGTAGGCCTGTTCGAGCTCCGCGATGGTGCCGATGCCGGGCAGCAGCAGGGTGGTCAGGCGGGCGTTGACGATGTGCGCGGCCGCGGTCTCGATCCACTCCCAGTCGGTGTGGCTGCCGGGGCCGTAGTTGAGGGAGCCGCCGGCGAGGCCGTCGCCGTGCGAGACCTCGATGCCGTCGACACCGGCCGCGTCGAGCGCGGCGACGATCTTCCCGACCCGCTCCGGCTCGATGCGGTGCCGGATGGCGTGCATGCCGTCGCGCAGGGTGACGTCCTGGATGAACAGCTTGGTGTCCCTCATGGCGGTGTCGCTCATGCGTCGGCTCCCTGGAGTTCGGTGGCGCGGGCGGCCATGGCCTCGGCCATCCGCAGGGCCGCGCTGGTCATGATGTCGAGGTTCCCGGCGTACGCCGGAAGGTAGTGGGCGGCCCCCTCGACCTCGAGGAAGACCGACACCTGGTGGGTGACCGGAGCCTCGGTGAGGGTGTGCACGGGCTGGTCGGCGGGGACCGGGGTGATCTGCACCCGCTGCTTGAGGCGGTAGCCCGGCACGTACGCGGACACTTCGTCGACCCGCCGGGCGACGGCCTCGCGGATCGCGTCGTGGGCGGCCTCGTCGGGCGCGTCCACCAGCGCGAGCACGGTGTCCCGCATGATCAGCGGCGGCTCCGCCGGGTTGAGGACGATGACGGCCTTGCCGCGGCCGGCACCGCCGACCACCTCGATGGCGTGGCTGGTCGTCTCGGTGAACTCGTCGATGTTCGCGCGGGTGCCGGGGCCGGCGCTCCTCGACGCGATCGAGGCGACGATCTCCGCGTACGGCACCGGGACCACGGAGGAGACGGCCGCGACGATCGGGACGGTGGCCTGACCGCCGCACGTCACCATGTTCACGTTGTCCGCGCCGGTGTGGTCGTCGAGGTTGACCGCCGGGATCACCATCGGGCCGATGGCGGCGGGGGTCAGGTCGACGAGCTGCTTCCCGTACGGCGCGAGCGCGGCGGCGTTCGCCACGTGCGCCTTCGCCGAGGTGGCGTCGAAGACGATCCGGATGTCCTCGAAGCCGTCCATGGCGATCAGCCCCTTGACGCCCTCGGCGGTCACGGGCACCCCGAGCCGCTCGGCGCGGGCGAGTCCGTCGGAGGCGGGGTCGATGCCGACCATCGCGCCCATCTCCAGGGTGTCCGAGAGCCGGAGCACCTTGATCATCAGGTCGGTGCCGATGTTGCCCGATCCGATGACGGCGACCTTGGTCTTCATGCGGAGGCTCCTTCATCGCTGGAGGTGTGGAAGCGGACGGAGACGGAACCGAGTCCGCTGATGTCGGCGGTGAACGCGTCACCGGCCGCGGCCGGCACCATCGGGCCGAGCGCGCCGGACAGCACGACCTGCCCCGCGCGCAGCGGGTCGCCGACCTCGCGGGCGGTCCGGGCGAGCCAGGCGAGCGCGGTGAGCGGGTCGCCGAGACAGGCCGCGCCGTCGCCGGCGGAGACGGTCTCCTCGCCGCGCTTCAGGGTCATGACGGCCTCGACCGGTTCGAAACCGGCGAGCGGCCTGGCCGGGGCGCCGAGCACGTAGAGGGCGGAGGAGCCGTTGTCGGCGACGGTGTCACCGAAGGTGATGTCCCAGCCGGCGATCCTGCTGTCCACGATCTCCAGCGCGGGTACGGCGTGTGCCACGGCGGCCCGGACCTGCGCGTCGTCGAGCGGGCCCTCGGCGAGGTCCGCGCCCAGGACGAACGCGATCTCCGCCTCGACCTTCGGCTGGAGCAGCCCGTCGACCGGCACGGACGCCCCGTCCTCGACGCTCATGTCGGCGAACAGGACCCCGAAGTCCGGCTGGTTGACGCCCAGTTGCTTCTGCACCGCGGGAGAGGTGAGGCCGATCTTCCGGCCGGTGACCCGGCCGCCCGCGTCCAGGCGGTGAGCGCAGAGCCGTTCCTGGACGGCGTAGGCCGCCTTCACGTCGTCGCTGCCGATCAGGTCGCGGACCGGAGCGCAGGGCACGCGGTCGGCGGCGGCGCGCAGCAGCCTGCGCGCCGCCCGCGCCACGGCGTCGTCGCCGGGTCCGTTTCCGGGAGAGGTCTCGTTCATGCACCCAGCTTGGACACCGGGGCCGCCCCGGGCCCAGCGCCGGGTTCCGTCTGGCGGAACCCGGCGGCGAATCAGTGCCCGCGCAGCTCCGCGCGCCGCCCGAGCGTCGCGGAGATCCCCGCCGCGGCCGCGCGCACACTGGTGGCGTGCCGGGCGGGCCGGAAGCGGTGCACCGGTCCCGTCACGCTCACCGCCGCCACGATCTCGTCCGCCGGACCGAAGACCCCGGCCGCGACGCACACGATGCCGACCGCCGACTCCTCGTACTCGAAGGCGACGCCCTTCGCGAGCACGTCGGACAGCTGCCGCGTCAGGACGTCGACGTTGGTGACGGTCCGGGGCGCCTTGCGTTCCAGCGGCCCGCGCAGCGCGGCCTCCCGCTCCTCGGCGGGGGCGTGGGCCAGCAGCACCTTGCCGATCGCCGTCGCGTGCAGCGGCATCCGGCCGCCGAGCCGCGAGGGCGAGGCGGCCTGCTGGTGGCCGCCCATCTTGGCGACGTAGACGACCTCCGTGCCCTCGCGCGTGCCCAGGTGGACGAGCTCGTGCGTACGGACGTAGAGGTCCTCCAGGAAGGGCGTGGCCACTTCGAGCAGTCCGCGCTCGACCGAGGCGCGCATCCCCAGCTCGAAGACGAGCCCCGACAGCCGGTACCGTCCCTGGACGCGGTCGAGGAGGCGCGCGGCCACCAGGTCGCCGAGCACCCGGTGCAGCGTGCTCTTCGCGAACTCCGTGCGCCGCTGCAGCTCGGCGAAGCCGAGGGTGGTGTCCTCGACGGTGAATGCCTGCAGCACGGTGAGGGCCTTGGCCAGCACACCGCTCGGCGCGTCGTCGCTCAAGGGGGGCTTCCTTCCCGGGGTGCGTCCGGCGTCCTCCGGCGCGGCTGACGCACCCGACGCGGCCGGCACGGACGTTTCGACTGTACGGGACGCGGGTGCGCCCTTCGGCGTGACGGTGCGTCACCGGCACGCACGTAGACTGAGCGGATGAGCGACAAGCAGGCGGGGCCGAAGACGCGGAGCGCGCCGGACGGCGGGCCCGGCCGGGCCGGGGCGCGGGGCAGCGGCTCCGCCGGCAAGGCCGTCGGTTCCCAGACCCTCTCCCGCGGACTGCGCGCCCTCGAACTGGTCGCCGGGCAGCCGCAGGGACTCGCCGTGCAGGACGTCGCGGAGTGCCTCGGCGTCCACCGCACCATCGCGTACCGGATCCTCGTCACCCTCGCCGAGCACCACCTGGTCGTGAAGGCCGCCGACGGCCGCTACCGGGCCGGTTCCGGCACGGTCACGCTGGCGCGCGGGTACGCGGCCGGGGTCCGCGAGGCCGCCCTGCCGGTGCTGCGCCGCACGGCCGACGAACTCGGTGCCACGGTCGCGCTGATCGCGGCGGAGGGCAACGACGCGGTCGCCGTCGCCGTGGTCGAGCCGCGGTCCGTGGACTACCACATCGGCTACCGGGTCGGCAGCCGCCACCCCATCGGGACCGGCGCCGCCGGCCTGGCGCTCGCGACGCTGCGGCTGCCCGCGCCGGGTGAGCCGGCCGAGGTCGCGCAGGCCCGTGACCAGGGCTACGCCCGCACCTTCGGGCGGATCGAACCCGGTGCGCACGGTGTCGCCGTGCCCCTGCGCACGGCGGACCCGGCGCTGCACATGTGCGTCAACCTCATCACGTCCCGCGAGGACGTGGCCGACGGGTCCGTGTCCGTGATGCGGGCGGTCGCCGAGGAGATCTCGGCACTGGGCTGAGCACCGCCGCCGCGCCCCGTGCCCCACCCGCCCCGCACCACCTGACAGGCCCCCGCGTCCGACGCGGGGGCCTGCGGCATGTGCGCGGAGGCTTTGATCGATCATCCGGGCGGCTCTTGACACCCTCCCGGGCCACCCGCATCGTGTTCGCTATCTACAAGCGTCTGTGCGGAGAATGCACACGAGGTGAGCGGTGGCCGCGGACGACCGGCCGCCGCCCCGGTGCCCAGGACCCCGCAGCGCGCCGAACCCCCGGAGCCGAAGATGTCCCTCAACGACGCCGCGCGTCGCGTCGAGTCACGCCGGATCGCCCTGTCCAGTTTTGTCGGCAGCGCCATCGAGTTCTACGACTTCCTGCTGTACGGCGCTGCCGCCTCCCTCGTCTTCAACGAGCTGTTCTTCACCGACCTGAACCCGCTGGCCGGTACCGTCGCCGCCTTCGGCACCCTCGCCGTCGGCTACGTCGCCCGCCCGCTGGGCGGCATCGTCTTCGGCCACTTCGGCGACCGTGTCGGCCGCAAGTCCATGCTGGTGCTGACCATGACGCTGATGGCGTTCGCCAGCTTCGCCATCGGCCTGCTCCCCACCTACGAGGCCATCGGCATCTGGGCGCCGCTGCTGCTGGTCGCCTGCCGGCTGGTCCAGGGCATCGCCGTCGGCGGCGAGTGGGGCGGCGCCGCCCTCATGGCCATGGAGCACGCGAGCGCCGGACGCCGCGGTCTGATGGCCTCGTTCGCGAACATGGGCGGACCCGCCGGCGCCGTGCTCGCCACCGCCGTCTTCGCCGCCTTCTCCGCGCTGCCCGAGGACGACTTCCTCGCCTGGGGATGGCGCGTCCCGTTCCTGCTCAGCCTGCTGCTCATGGCGATCGGCCTGTTCATCCGGATGAAGGTCACCGAGAGCCCGGTCTTCGCCGAGGCGCAGCGCAGGGCGGCACGGGAAGCGGCCGGACGGAATGCGGTCAAGCAGGAGGCGCCCCTGCTCACCGTGTTGCGCCGCTACCGCAAGAACATCGTCCTGTCCTGCCTCGGCGGCTGCGCGGCCCTCGTCCTCCAGTCGCTGCTCGCCACCTTCATGCTCACCTACGCCACGGGCGTCGGTTTCGAGCGCTCGACCGTGCTGCTCGCCCAGACCGTCTCGTCGGCGCTGCACATCTTCACGATCCCCGCGTTCGCGCTCCTCTCGGACCGTGTGGGCCGCCGCCCCGTCATGATCACCGGCGCGCTGGTCACGGCCGCCGCCGCGTTCCCGCTGTTCGCCCTGGTCAACAGCGGTTCGGTGGCGCTCCTGTTCGCGGCGTACATCATCGGCAACCCGATCCTGCAGGCCTCGATGTACGGGCCGATGGCGGCGTTCGTCAGCGAGATGTTCGGCACCCGCGCCCGCTATACCGGCGCTTCCCTCGGCTACCAGCTCGCCTCCACGCTGGGCGCGGGCACGGCGCCGCTGATCGCGAGCAGCCTTCTGGCCGGACCGGGCGGGGGCACGGGGTCCGCCCCGGTCAGCGTCTACCTGATCGGCGTCTGCCTGATCAGCGCGGCGGCGATCGCGCTGACCCGCGAATCCCACCGCGCGGACATCACCGACGCGGTCCCGGACGCCGGGCGGACCGCCCGGCTGCCGGAGGCCGCGGCGCGCTGAGCGGACCCCGGCCGTGCCGTGGCCGCACGGCCGGGGCCGGCCGGGAACCCGTGGGGCCCACCCGCCGGCGACGCGGTGGTCCTGCGGGCCGCCGGAGTGCCCGCCCGCGGCGTGGGCCGGCGCCGGCGGCGGGCGAAGGACCCGCGGGGCCCGGCCTTCCGCGTTCCCACGCCCGCACCCCCCGCGGCCCGGCCTTCCGCGGGGCCGCGGGGCGCGGTCCGCGACCGGCCCGGACACCGAGGACACCACGGCACCCGCCTCAGGGCTTCTCCTGGATCATGTGGTCATGAGAAGACGAGCGAGCACGAAGACCCCTGGAGCGCCCGCGGCCGCGAGCGCACGCCTGGACTGGTCGGCCCTCCCCTCCGGTGTCAGAGGGCAGGTCGAGGCATCCCTCGGATCCCCCGTCGAGGACGCCGTCACCCAGGCGGGAGGCTTCTCGCCCGGTGCCGCCGCTCGCTTGCGCCTGGCCGACGGCCGGCGGGTCTTCGTGAAGGCAGCGGGGCCTGAACCCAACCCCGGCACTCCTGCCCTCCACCGGGCGGAAGCCGGAATCACCGCGGCCCTGCCGGCCGCCGCGCCCGTACCGGAGCTGCTCATGGCCCTGGACCTCGACGGCTGGGCCGTCCTGGTCTTCGAGGACGTGGACGGGAGGATGCCGGCCCAGCCGTGGCAGCCGGACGAACTCCGCCGTGTCCTCGCGGCCACCGCGGAACTGTCCGTGCTGCTCGATCCTTCGCCGGTCGGGGTACCGACGGTCGCCGAACGCTTCGGTGAGGAGTTCCGGGGCTGGCGTCTGCTCGCCGGCGCCTGCGCGAAGGGAGCGGATGACCCGGCCCGGCTCGACCCCTGGGCGCGGCGCAACCTGGGGCGTCTCGCCGACCGGGAAGCCGCCTGGAGCACAGCGGCGGCCGGCAGCGCCCTGATCCACGGCGATCTGCGTGCGGACAACGTGCTGCTGACCGATGACCGCGTCGTGTTCGTCGACTGGCCGTGGGCCGCGATCGGTGCTCCGTGGTTCGACATCGTGCTGATGGGCCCGAGCGTGATCATGCAGGACACCCCGGACGCCATGCGTTTCCTGGACCAGCACCTCCACGCCCACGCTGCCGACCCCGACGACGTGACCAGCGTGCTCATCGCCCTGGCCGGTTACTTCCTCCATCAGTCCGTCCAGGCCCCGCCCCCGGGGCTGCCTACGGTGCGCGGCTTCCAGCGCGCTCAGGGCGAAGCCGCGCTGAACTGGGTGCGTGAGCGGACACGGTGGCGTTGAGGGTGTCCCGGAACGGCGGCAACGCTCGATCCCGCCCGCCGCCGTCAGGGTGATCCGTCCCCGCGGCGGGCCGCGGGTTCCGGATCACCCTCCCGTGCGCCGGACAGCGTCCGGCGCACGGGAACGCGGCTACGAGGCCGTGCACTTCACCTTGACCGGGGCGGCGGCGGCGTGCCGGTTGCCCGAGGTCTTGCCCCGGTTGTCGAGCACGACGGATATCTTGCCCGTGCTCACCGGGAACGTGCCGGCGTTGATCCACTGGCCCAGGTGCGAGGGCTGGTTGATCTCGAAGGTGCCGATCGCCGTGCTCGGCTTGGCGTCGAAGTACCGGTGGACGGTGTAGTGGGCCGGATTGCCGCCCACGTAGCTGATGTCCTTGACGTTCGGGATGAAGACCATGACCTGGCAACTGCCCTTGGTCACCGACCCCGTGGGGAACTTCCACTGGGCGTAGGCGTCGGAGGACGAGGTGCTGCCGGACAGGGGCAGGCTGTAGTAGAACCCGCTGCATCCGTAGGACGTCTGGCTGCCGGAGCTTCCGCGCCAGCCCTTGTTGCTGTCGCGCCACCGCTCGGACGTGGCGAACCCCGGGGTGTTGCAGCCCGGGCCGATGAAATGGCTGTACGTGACAGGGGCCGCCTGCGGAGCCTTGACCGCGGAGGTGTTCGCCGGCTTGCCGGAGCTCTTCGGCTCCGCCGGAGTACCGGAGCTCTTCGGGGCCGCCGGAGTGCCGGGTGCCGTAGGCGTGCCGCCGCTCCCGGCGGGCACGCTCCGTACATCCTTGCCGCCGTCCCCGGCCGGCCGGCCGCCTGAGTCCTCGGTGGTCCCGGCTTCGTGGATCCCGCCGCTCGACCCGGCTTCGTGGATCCCGCCGTTCTTCCCGGAGCCACCGGCCGGTGACCCGGCGGACTTGCCGCCGCTGGGCGACGGGCTGCCCTCACCGGGGGCGTTCTGCCGGCCGGGCACGATACCCGGACCGGAGCCGTCCGGCCCTATCCGGCTGCCCGCCGGGGCCACCGCGGAGGCCGGCGGGTTGTCGTCGTCCGACCCGTTCAGGCCCGAGATCAGCAGGGGCACACCGGCGAGGATCAGGCCCCCCGCCACCGCCGCCGCGATCAGCGGCTTTCCGGGACGGCCCGGGGGGAGGACCCCGCCGCGGCGGGCGCCGCCGGTGGCCGCGTTCTCACCGGAGGCCGTGGTCCGGGCGGTGGAGGCCGCCGACTCGGCGGTACCCGTGCCGATGACGGCGGGCGCGGCGGCAGCCACGGACGCGGCAGTGGCAGCGGTTCCGGGAGCGGCGGACGTGTGGGTCTCCTCCTCGGACTCCTCCTCCGCCGCCTTCTCGGCCTCCTCCGCGGCCTTCGCCTCCTCCGCGGCCTTCGGCCGGGGCTCCCCGGGCTCCGCCCCGGCCTCCCCGGTCGCCGCCGCTCCCGTCTTCCGCCCCTCCTCGGATGTGGCTCGGACGGAGCTCGTGGACACCGTGGCGGTGGGGCCCGTGCCGCCGGACGGCGCGGTGGCGGCCCCGGTCGCCGGCTTCTCCGGGAACAGCCCGGAGACCGGTTCCTCGGCCAGGACCGTGACAGCGGCCGCACGGGGGGCCGGTGAGCCGGAAACACCGGAGGTCGTACCGGCCGCGGACGACTCGTTGGTTGCCATGACGTGCCTCTCAGACGGATCAGGATGGGGGAAGGGAGGGACAGGAAGGGAGTGACGGGGAGGGAGGGACGGGGAGGGAGGGACGGGAGGTGAGGGATGGGGCGCAGGTACGGCGGGGAGGGTGGGGCGATGGTGGCGGGTCAGGTATGGAGCGGGAAGGGGCCGGTGCAGCGGGCGGGCCACTCGGGGGCCGACGGGCCGCCGTCCCGGCGGGCCGCCTCGTCCAGCCGGGCGAGGGCGGCGTCGGAAGGAGCCCGGAACTGCTGTGCCCCGAGCGGGAGTTCCGCCAGCAGAACCCGTGCCGGGAGGTCCCCGGCCGCTTCGTGCCTGGCCAGCACCGAGAACTCCGTACCCGCCGCGAAGAGGGCCGTCGTGCCGGTGCCGCCCGGGACCGTCAGCATCGATGTGCGACGGGCGGTCATGGGTTTGACGGCGTAGCGGACATGGCCCTTTGGAGGGGACGGGGCGCCCGCCTGCTCCAGATGCACGACGTCGAGCGGGGCGTCGCAGTGCAGGACGGACCCGGGCACGACGTCGTCCGCGATCCCGGGCCCCGGCACGGCCCGCAGCAGCGTCCCCCGCAGGGCGGGCAGCCTGCGCAGCCCGGAGGCGAGGCAGACGGCGTACGGTGCCAGCTCGCCGGGGCCCGAGGCCGCCTCGGAGGCCAGCGCGAGGGCTCCGAACCGTCCGTCCGGCGGCGACGCCAGATACAGGTGGACGGCGACGAGATCGACGCGCGCCTCGTCCTCACCGGGGCCGCGCAGGGCGGGCAGCCGTACCAGGGCCCGGTTGACCGGCCCCGTGTACTCCTCCCAGACGGACGCCGCCAGTTCGCGGAAGGCGGCCCGGTCCGCGCCGCTGCTGACGTCCGCCGGGGCAGGGGCGGCGCGCCGGGACCTCATGACGGGAACGGGTACCGGAGGCCGCGGTGCGAGAGGAGCCGGGGCGGGGCCCGGGGCCGGTCGCGGGGTCTCCTCGTGAGCTGTCCCACCGTGATCCGGCGTCACCCGGGAGGCCGCGGGTTCCGTCCCGCCCTCCCTCCCCGGCGTCGGCCCGGCGCCGGGCCCCGCGGCGGTCACCGCTGGTGGGCCGGCTGATCCGGCGCCCGTCCGTTCGGCCCGGACGTGGTCCGGTACGGAGGACTGGGACGCGGCCCCCGGGGCGGTGTCACGACCGGAGCCGCTGCTGGTCGGCGGGCGGCCGGCAGCCGCGGCGGGCGCCGGGTCCGTCTCCGGGCCCTGCGCGGAGCCGGCTTCCGCGGTCCCGCCCGCCGTGGTGGCACCGGTGACGGGGGCGAGCACGGCCGGGGGTGCGGCCGGTTCCGGTGCGGCCGGCTCCGGCGCGGAGGTCTCGGCCGCCGGTTCGCCGCCCACCGGGGTCTCGGGACCGTCCAGGGAAACCTCCTGAGCCGCGGCCGGGACGGATGCGGCAGCCGGGACGGACGAGGCGGAAGGCCCGGGGGCGCCGGACGCAGCGGATGCGCCGGGGCCGCCGGAGGCGGAGACCGGCGCGGCGGGCGCGGTACGCGTCGGCGCCGCGGCGAAGGTCAGGCCGTTGCGTACGGCGAAACGCCGCAACTGGTTCGACGTCTCGGTCTCCGCACCGGCGGGGGCCGCGATCTCGGCGTGCTCGCGCACCCGCGCGTCCAGTTCGGGCACCAGTGCGGCGAGGGTCCGCAGGACCGCGGACCGTGCCCGGCCGTCCGCGCCCGGGTCCTCGATCTCGATCCGCATCGCCCGCGCCTCGGCCGGTCTCTCCCGGACCGCGGGCGGGGGGACGGGGGAGCTCCCCACCCACAGCCCGGCCCGTACCGCTGTCACGTACCGGCCCTCGGACACCCGCCGTACGGCGGGTTCCGGGTCCGGGTCGCCCACGGTGCCGGGCAGCAGCCAGTGCACCGGGCGCGGGGCCGGTCCGGGGGTGCCCGGTTCCGCGGGCAGGCAGCTCACCGAGGCCAGCACCGCGGGCCAGGCGCACGTGCCGTCGGCCGAGTTCAGCCAGACCAGCTCGTCGTACCCGTCGCCCGAGGGGTCCGGCACGGGCAGTGGCACGCCCGTGCAGACCTCCACCTCGGTGCCGAGCAGGTCCGCCGCACGCTGTGCGGCCGGCAGCAGGTCCTCCTCGCCGTCCGGTGCCAGCCGCACCCGGTCGCGCAGCTCCGCCGGCAGCCGGGCGAGCAGCGTCGCCAGGTCCTCGGCGAGGTCGTGCCGGGGGCCGGCCGCGCCCACCAGTACGGTCAGCCGGTCCGGGTGCACGGCCAGGGCGAACGCCGGATCGCCGGGGCGGGGCGCGGCCGGGCTTTCGGGGCGCAGCAGCAGCCCCGCGGGTATCTGGTGGACCGTGCAGTCGCCCAGTCCGCCCAGCGGCACCCGGGCCAGGGCCCGCTGCCAGTGCGGTGCCGGGATGCGCGCGCCCAGGGCCACGGGTTCCGCACCCGGCGCGAAGCGCCACCAGCCGCCCGTCGGCGTGCCCGGTTCGCAGACGTACAGACCGCCGCCCGGCACCAGGACCGCCGCGGAGTCGGGTGCTTCGATGTCCAGCTCCCACGCCTCCGCCAGCCGCTGGGCGAGCGGGAGCCGGCCGTCGGGCTTGCGCGCCGCCGCCCCGGACATCACGAGCCGGACGGAGGCGCGGTGCTCGTCGCGCAGCCGGGCGAGCAGACCGCCCAGCTCCTCGCCGAGGTTTCCCGCCGCTTCCGCCGCGACGTCGACGATGACCACCGGGTGCTCCCGCTCCACGCGCAGGAGACGGGCCAGCTCGCGGACGGAGGTGCGGCGGTCGGCGGAGGAACGCAGCAGGAACCCGGCCGGGCCACCGGGGCCGGCGGGCGTGCCGAACTCCTCAAGGACCGTGTGGGGACCACCGTCCGCGGGGGCGGACGGGCCGGGAACCGGCTCCGCCGCCGTCCGCCGTCCGCGCCACCGCGGCAGCCGCGAGGCCAGTCCGCTCATCGGAGCTCCTCCCGGCGGGTGGAGTTGCTGCGTTGCACTGACCCTCCATCAAGGATTCCGCTTCGATGCGTCGTTGACCATAGCCCTCGAAGGTTCACGCGGGACCTTCAGGGCGGCCGGTGCGGGCGGGGGCCGTGGCGGACCCACCGGTGAGGATGTCCAGGGCGAGGTCGGAGAGCGCCGAGCGCGTGGGTCCGGGCGCGGGGCCGGGCCGGGCCGGCTCCACGGCCCCGGGCGCCGCGGCGGCCTCCGGGACCTCCGCCGCCCGGACCGGCCCGGCTCCCGCACCCGCTACCGGCGGTGGTCCGGGTTCCGCTCCGGCCCGTACCGGGGGCTCGGCCCCGGCCGCCGGTCCAGGGCGTTCCCCGCTCCGACGGATGGAGGCCAGATGTGCCCGGGCGCACCGCAGTTCCGCCTGGCGCAGCGCCCACTCGTGCGAGGCGGCCGCGACGCGCGACGCCGTCTCCCGGCCGTCGGCGGCCCCGGTGACCCGCGCCGTCCCTCCCGCCACCGCGGTCTCCTCGTCGTGTGGGTCCGTCATCTCGAACTCCCCGGGTCGTTGCCCAGCCCGCTGCCCGCCAGCATGCTGGTGATCTCGGTCGCACCGCGCTTGAGCGGCGGCGCGAAGGGGGTGGCGTGGGTGCCGCCCCGGGAGCGCTTCTGGCCGGGGCCGGGCAGCGTCTCGACGCGGGCGGTCCAGCCCATCTCGCCGTGGTCGCCCAGGCGCACCCACTCGACCACCAGCCGGTGAGTGGTGCTGCTGCCGGGCCGTTCGGTGGCGTACGGATTGTGGTCCGGTCCCGTCACCTCGATGTCCATGCCGAGGGCGGCCGCGTACTGGTCGAGCAGGAAGCCCGCCTCCGGGCCCAGGGTGAAGGCCCGCCCCCGGCGCAGCTCCGCGAAGCGCTCGCCGGGCGAGTGCAGGGCGCCGGTGGCCAGACGGGTGAAGAGCTCCTCCACGCCGATGCCGTGCCTGTCTGCTCCGGCCACCAGGACGCCTACCTGCTGGAGGGAGCCGGTGTTCGCGTACAGGCCCTTCCAGATCGCCTGGAGCACCGTCCCGCCGTCCGCGCCCGGCCCCACGTGAAGCACCTCGTCGAGCGCCCGGAAGAGCGTTCCCTCGGACCCGAGCGGCTGCACGATCGGTCCGGCCGGCACATGGCCCTCGCGGAAGGACGGCAGGTACTCGTGGGCGAAGTACCGCAGATGATCGAGGAAGTACGGGTTGTCGGCACTCACCGCGAGCGCGCGGGCGAACAGCCTGATGTCGTTCGGGTCGAGGCCCGCCCAGATGTCCGGGCTCTCCGACACCCTGCCGGCGATGGCCATGCTGACCGGATGCGTCCCGGGTACGCCGAGCCGGGGGTCCAGACCGGCCGCCAGTGCCGGGGCCCGGTTGACGACCGGTGCCCCGTGCGCGAGCGGGGCCGGGTGGTGCAGGGGCCAGAGCGGGTTGCCGGTGTTCACGAGCTGTGTGGCGTGGCCCCACAGGGGCCGGCCCCGCATGGCCGTGACCTCAGCGGTGTTGTCCAGGACCTCGTTGTCCTGGTAGCCGGGCTGGCCCCAGATGTCGCGGAACGGCGACAGCTGCAGCCCGTTCCGGCCTCCCTGGATGTTCGCCTGCCCGTACTCGCTCTGGTGGAACATCCGCTGGTACGGATTGGTCAGCCCCACGTGGTCCTGCGGCAGCGCTCCGGTCGCCCACCGCCCCGCGACCAGCCGGGACAGGTCGGTGAGGACCGCCGCCCGCTCGAACTCCACGACGAAGGCGGTGCCCCGCCGGGGCAGCACCCGGTTCTCGGCGGCGATCCTCCGCCGGGTGTGCTGCGCTTCGAGCCGCTGCAGGTGCGCCCACCGCTGCCGGAGCGCGGTGACGGGGTCGGGATGCGGGGCGGGCGGCTCGGGCAGCGGCAGGTCCTGCTTCAGCTCCCACGCGTTGATCCGGTTCAGGGTCTGGCTCAGGGTGTGGAACTCCGCCCCGCCCGGCCCGAAACGCAGCTTGTGCCGGTCGTCCGCACCCGTGAGCAGGGTCGCCGCCGCGTCGACGAAGAGGTTGGGCTCCGGTGAGTACGGGAGCAGCGGGTGCAGTCCGCGCAGCCGGGTCCGTACCCGCATGTCATGGGCGATCTCGTGCTGGACGGTCCGCAGCATCTCCTCGAACGACGAGGTCGCGGTCTTGCCCTTCTCCGCCAGCAGAGCGGCGTACCGGGTCTCGGTCAGCGCCTTCAGGCGCGCGGTCGCCTCCACCTCGTCCGCACGCGGCAGGCGGTAGCCGCCCGACATCATCAGCGGGCGCAGCGGCTGCGAGTCCTCGCCGGTCTCCAGCCGGTTCTCGAACCAGCTGAAGACGTGCTCGTCCCGTGTCTCCTGCCCGTCGCGCGTGGACACCACGTGCGGATAGGTGTCGAAGTCCATGAAGGCGATGTACGGGTGCATCCGGCGGCCCATCATGGACCGCACCAGGTGCCGGTTGGCGTTGCTGTCCAGGACGTTGTTGCGTGCCGTCCCGTACGGGAACGACTTGTCCCTGGGCCAGTTCATGACCATCGGGACCACGGCCAGCGGGCGGGCGAACGCGGTCCGTCCGGCGGCCCGGCGGATGGTCTCGCGGATCCTGTCGTGCGTCTCCCGCCGCTGTGACGTGGTCGGTGCGCTCTGGCGGCCCGTCGCGGAGGTGCTGCCCACCGCGCGTGCGTTGACGCCGACGACGACCGCCACCCGCCCCTGGAATCCGCTCAGCCGCTCGGTGACCGCGTCCAGGAACTCCTGGAGGCGTTCGGGGTGGTCGCGCAGTTCGCTCTCGGAGACGATCGCGTTGACGACGTAGGAGACCCGGTAGGGGGCGGCGCCGGGCGTCGAGTCGTCGGGGAGGCTCTGGCCCACCCAGGCGAGGTAGTCGTTCTCGGTGAGGTCCCGCAGGCTCTCCGGCGCGGCGAGGTCGGCGAACGCCCGGTTGACGAAGGCCACCTGGGGGAGCTGCCCGCGGCCCGCGGCGGGCTGGGACCACTCCCGGTCGGGTCCGCTGGGCACGGACTCGTCGGGCTCCGGCACGTCGAGGTCCATCGCTTCCGGTACGGACGGGGAGGCCGTCGTCTCCGGTACGGACCGGGAGGCCGTCGTTTCCGGCTCGTCGACCTCCATCGCCATCAGGCCGGAGAGATGGTCCGGGGAAGGTGAGGCGCCCCCCAGGAGCCCGCCGCCGTGCTCGGCGGTGACGCGGGCGTCGGAGGCGCCGATCCGGGCGGCCAGTTCCGCCGCGTCGATACCGAGCGCGGCGAGCGCCTCGGTGGTGCGGACCAGCTCCGCCCGCGCGAGCGCCAGCCGCCGCCGGGCGTCGGTGAGGGCGGGGGAGGGACCGCGGGAGGAGCCCTGGCCCTCTGGCGGCCGGATCTCCGACTCCTGCCGGGAGGCGGTCCCGTAGGCGTGCAGCGCCTGCTGGTGCTCGGTCCAGGCGCCGAGGCGTGCGGCGGCCTCGGCGCCCGTGGTGCCGCCGGTGACCAGGGCACGGGCCGCCCGGGCGCGCTCCTGCGCGGCGGCCCGCATCCGCAGCCCTCCGGCCTCCTCGGCCCGGAGCAGGTCCAGCTCCTGACGCGCGGTCAGGGCGGCGTGCTCGGCCAGCCGCAGCCGGCGTACGGCCTCCTGCTCGGCGTTCTCCTCGGTGCTCTCCTCGGTGTCCTCCCGCGTGCCGTCCCCGGATGCCTCCTCCACGGGCGTCGTCCGTTCCGGGACGGTGTGCAGCGGGATCACCGCGTTCTCACTGACCCGTTCGATGGTGGCGAGGTACTCCTCCGGCAGGTTCTCCAGGCTCTGCCGGCCGGTGTTCGCCATGAGGCCCTCGCGGTGCACCGCGCTCGCCCGGTCGTTCCGCCGGAACAGATGGCGGTCCTCGGCCCGCTCCCGGGCATCGGAGTACTCGTCGGCCAGCCCGAGGTAGTGCAGGATCTCGTGCACGAGTACCGCGTCGTCGTGCCCGAGGTCCCACCGGCGCTGGTCGGCGCGGTCCGGCGCGCCGTTCGACCGCGACAGCGTCACCGCCTCGCTGTGCCGGGCCGACTCCACGAACTCCGCCGTGACGTGCAGCTGGTCCCCCGAATCCGGCAGCAGATAACCGGTGTTGACATGGGCGTCCAGCGCCGACTGGACCCGGGCCCGGAAGGCCGCCAGGTCCTGGGCGTCCAGACCGTCGACGAGCCGCACCGGCAGGGTCACGAAGAACTGCCGGACCGTCCGCCCGTCGGGCAGCGCCATCCGGCGCACATGGTTGCGGATCAGCGTCATGGAGCCGTCCAGACGCCCCGCCTCACGACGGGACTGCACCAGCTTCGGGTCGAAACGCTCGGTGTGCACCGCGGCGGTCGTCGTCTCGTCGAACGCCGCCACCTCCTCCGGCCGTACCGGGTCCTTCGTCCGCCGGCCGGTCTCGCGGGTGCCGTTGACTCCGGTCGCCGCCGGCGGGGTGCCGTCGCCCGGTGACTTCGGTGCGGGCCACCGCGGGGTGAGCGAGGCCAGCGACTGCGTGCTCGGGTCGGTGGGGGGCGGCACCGGGAGACCGGGCACCTCGAAGCCGCCGTCGAGGTGCGCCTTCGCGATCATTTCGCCGAGCGCGAGCATCCGCACCCCGGCCGCGATGTGCTCCGCCTGCGCCTTCTCGACGTCCTGGGCCGCCTCGTGCCACCGGAGCTCCAGCTCGGCGGTCTCCTTGTCCCGCAGCGCCTGCTCCTGTGCGCTCTCCTTCTCGCCCAGCGACTGCCGCGCCGTGTCCAGATCGTCGTACGCCCTCACCTCGCGCTCCAGCGGCGCCAGCGCTTCGAGCAGCATGGACTCGCGCCGGGCCAGGACCTCGGTCCGGTCGGGGGCGGCCGCGGCCAGCCGCTCACGGGTGGCCTCCAGCATGCGGTTCGCTTCCCGCAGGGCCTCGCGCGCCTGGGGCTCGGACCGCTCGAAGCCGGAGGTCAGGGCGACGAGCCGGGCGTGTTCCCGCCGGGCCAGGGCCAGGGACGCCTCACCGTCGGCGACGCGCCGGGTGGCATCCCGCAGTGCCTCGTGAGGGTCGCGGCCGGGGGTGATCGTGCCGTGTGCGTCCCTGAGCCCGTCCAGCACCTCCCGGGCGCGGTCGAGCTCGGCCTTCGCGCCGTTCAGATCGGGGAAGACGGTGCTCTCCGGGTCCAGGGTCCAGATGCGGGTCCCGTCCTGGTCGCGCAGCGCGAGCTCCAGCGTCACCCCGCTCTCCTCGGCGATGGACCGCGCGCGGTAGAGCGCCTCGACGCGGGCGGCGGGGGTGGGGTCCCTCCCCAGGTCGAGCCAGAGCTGCGGTACGGCCCCGTCCGGCAGCCTGATGTCCGGAGCGGTGATCAGCCGCGCGAGCCGGGCGGGGGTGAGGTCCTTCACGTCGGGGGCGGACAGGTCGAAGACCCCGTCGCCCCGGTGGGCCTCGGGAAGCACGCCGAGGCCCAGCAGGTCGCGTTCGGGCACCCGCAGCACGGCGGTGCCCGTCGCGTACCGGACCTGCCCGTCCGGACCGGTCAGGGTGGTGACGGTGTCGACCTCGACCTCGTACGTGCGCAGGCCCGCTTCGGCGTCGGGCTGCCCGGCGGCCCCGGTCTTCTCCCAGTGCCGGGTGAGCGCGGACACCCCGCCGCCCTGCCCGCCGGGGGTGGACTGGTACGACAGGAGGGGGGCCGAGCCGCCGAAGTCGTAGTCGCCCTTCCGGCCCAGTGTCACGGACACGCCCAGGCCGAAGGTGCCGTTGCGGGCGGTCGAGGATCCGGAGGAGGTACTGAACCCGGTCACCCTCAGCCGGTCGACCGTCACGCCCTTGGTGGTGTCGATCAGCCGGGGGCGGAACACCTCGGTGGACAGAGTGACCCGGGGGGGCTTCTCCGTTCCGTTGACGGAGCCGCCCGCCCCGGCCGCGGCACGCACCGGGTCGACGGTGATCTCCCCGCCGTGCAGCAGCTCGGTCAGCCGTGCCGCGGCGCCGTCGGCGGTGTGCCCGCTGCCGAGGTCGCCGCCGGCCAGTTCGGGCGCCAGCTCCTGTATCGCGGTCAGCAGTTTTTGCTGGTTGCTGAGCGCGTACGCGACCTCGTTCCCGGTCGGCCGGAGCGGCGTGGCGGTGGCGAGCGGACCGGTGAGCCTCGGGTCCGTGGTGCCGACGCCGTAGGACAGCCGCTCGTTCTCCGGCCGGGGCGCCAGCTCCTGCTGCTGGTCATGGTCCCCGGCGAAGCGCAGCGTGACCCGCCCGTGGACGTCCTCCGTCGACGGACGGGCCGTCA
This sequence comes from Streptomyces nitrosporeus, assembly GCF_008704555.1. Classification (NCBI taxonomy): domain Bacteria; kingdom Bacillati; phylum Actinomycetota; class Actinomycetes; order Kitasatosporales; family Streptomycetaceae; genus Streptomyces; species Streptomyces nitrosporeus. Next base: position 1,408,565 of record NZ_CP023702.1, on the reverse strand, counting down.
GGTCGGACCCCTCGATGTGCAGGTCGGCGGTGAAGACGTATCCGAGCGTGAACTCGTTCCCGCTGTCCACCCGCTGCCACACACGGTCCTCGCCCGTGACGGTCGTGGTCACGGTGTCGGTGCGGTTCGTCGAGCCGCCGGCCGAAGGGCTGACGGTCGTCTTCCGGGAGCTCCCGCCGGAGAACGGCAGCACGACGGCGGCCGGCGCGGAGAGCGCCCAGCGGGTGGAGCGGCTCCTGCTCTCGGTGACGTTCGCGGGGGAGTGCGCGGAGTAGTTCTCCACCCCCGCACCGGCGTTCGCCTTACGGCCGCGCACCTGCTGGAGCTGCGCCTTCGTCCAGGCCGGCCTGCCGTGCACCCGCACGGTGACGGTGCGGGTGACCGCACCACCGGTGTACGGGAAGGAGAAGGTCAGATGCCCGTCCCGGCCCTGGCCCGGCAGTGCGCCGAGACCTGCGGGCGAGGTGTAGTCGGCGATGCGCTGGGCCAGTCCGGGTACGTAGTCGCGGTGGCCGGGCGTGAGGCTGCCCGGTGCGTGAGCCTCCACCAGTTCGGTGAGCCGCTCGCGCAGGAGGTGGGGCCGGCGGGGGTCCTCGTTGGTGTCGGGACGGGTGGGCTCCATGCTCCCGGTCCCCTGGGCGTGGGATCCCTGCGGGGTCTGCGGCGGGTTCGCGGTCCGGACGGTGGCCGTGCCCGGGGGCGGCAGCGGTTGCGCGAGGGGCGTCGCCTCCAGCACGGCCGCGAGCCCGAGCGCGCCGTGCTCGACGAACCGGTACGGCAGCCGGGCGGTGGCCGGGCCGGGGGTGCCGTTCTCCCCGGCCGCGAACGACGCCAGCATCGTTCCGCCGCGCCGCAGCTGGGCGTCCGTGGCGAGGAAGGTGATCCCGCCCGGAACGTGCACCGTACGGGTCACCGCCGCCGCGCCCTCGTTCAGCGGTACGGGGCGCCGGTGCCCGCGGCGGACCGTTATCTCGTAGGTGATGTCCGCGCTGATCCGGTGCTGGACGCCGCTCTCCGAGGGCACCCGGGTGACGTTGGTCGACGCCGACGTCGTCACCGAGCGGCTGTTCCCCTGCCCGAAGACGGGCTTCAGGCTCACGCCGCCCGTGACCGGCTTCGGACCGCCGGCCGCGGGCGGCGTGGAGGCCGCGGCCCGCTCCGCCTCCTGGAGGCTCTGGCCGGACTTCATGGTGATGCCCGGGCCACCCTCGTGCGAGGACGCCTTCGTGCGCTGGTAGGAGGCGCTGTCGGTGGCCCCGAGGTTCGTCTCGCCGTACTGCGTGACGGTGCCGAGGTCCCGCGGATCGGTCAGTACGGCACGTACCTCGACGACCAGGTCGGTGCCCGCCGTCACCCCCGGCACGAACAGGTCGTCGATGACGAAGACGCCCTTCACCATCTGGTGCGCGCGCGCCATCAGGGCGGCGGGGGTCAGCTGTGCGTGCAGCGCCTCGTGCAGCAGCATCCCCTGGTCGGACCGGTCCCCTCCGGTCACGGTCTGCCGGACCACCGTGCCCAGGCTCAGCAGGGAGCCGGCGGCGGACCTGGCGGCGCCCGCCGCGGCCGCCCACCAGGACGACGGGGCGGAGGACGAGGCGGTGACCGGGCGGGTGGCGGTGACCGGCAGGGGCAGGCCCTCGGGACCGCTGGACCCGTCCAGGCTGTTCAGGGGGATGTCGCCCGGGTACGCCCCGGGCAGGTCCGAGGCCGTTCCGGTGAGGGGGTCCGCGGTCGGCCGGGTGACAGGGCCGGGCCCGGGCTCCTGCTCCGCCGGGGGTTCCGAGAGCTCCGCCAGGATCGCCTCGACCGCCTGGTACAGCTGCTTCCTGCCGCGTACGACGTCGACGAGGGAGCTGTCGGGCAGCAGGAACGTCTTCTCGGCGGAGGGCAGCGGGGTGTCCGACGGCTGCAGCACCGCCTCCCCGTAGGCCGCCGACGTGTTCCCGGTGCGCTTCTCCGGAACCGCGAGATCGACGTACACCGGCTCGGTGTCCGAGGTGAACGGGGCGGCGGGCAGCTGCCGGGACCCGCCGGTGATCTCCGCCGTGAAGAAGGCCGGGACCCGGAAGACCTCCGTCGTCTGGCCGGTCGTGATGATCATCTGGGCGTGGGAGACCGCCGAGCCGGCCGTCGAGGTTTCCGTCGTCTGCCAGGTGCCCTTGTAGTCCGCCGTGAGCCCGCCCCTGAAGTGGCCGGGCGCCAGACCGGTCAGCTGGCCGCCGACTTGGAGCGTCTTGGTGCTGCCCGACGACTTCTGGCTGGTGCCGGGCACGGAGAGGCTGGCGATGTTGGGCAGATGGACGTCGCTCAGCGAGGTGAGGTGGGTGGGGGCGCGGTTGTCGCCGGGAACCCGGTCCAGGGCCAGGCGCAGCTGGACGCGGTCCACGCCGCCGCCGGTCGCGGGCTTGCCGAAGTGCAGCGTGGCACCGCCGTCGACCAGCTCGTCCATGATGCCGAGGAGGCCGTGCTGCGAGCCCAGCAGCGAGATCTTCCGCAGGTTCTCCAGCCGGGCCTTGACCAGGCGTTCGTCCATGAGCGGGCTGTCCTGTCCGCCCGGCTCCGGCAGGTAGCCGTTGTCCTGGAGCCAGTCGCGCACCTGCTCCAGCACCGGGGTGACCCCGCTGCCGTGCACCCGCAGCGGGGTGGTGGTCAGTCCGATGGCGTCCAGCCGCGCCACCTCGGTGGGCGCCTGCTTCCCCGCCCCGTCCGTGGGCCTGTCGCCCCGCGCGGTCTCCGGGGTGAGCACCCTGATCCGCACCGGGGTGGCCGGCATGGGCCGCGGTGTGCTGCGCGTCCCGTCCGCCGGGATGAACTCCACGTGGTAGACCACGTTCGCCGGGATCAGCACATGGCCGCCGTTGGTACGGATGTTGCGCGTCAGGCTGTGCGTGGCACCGGCGCCCAGCGCGCGGTCCCCCTGCTTGCTGTAGCCGCCCTTGGGCACCAGGGAGCCGCCCAGGTGGAAGTCCCGGAACGCCTTGTCCGCCTCGGCCGGCTTCTTGTTGAGGACGCCGCCCACGACGGCCTCGCCGCCGTACGCGTACGACACCTTCGCCAGCGAGTCGGCCTTCAGCTGGCGCTCCAGGAAGCGCTCCAGACTGTACTTCGGGCCGACCCGGATGTTCCGGCCCGCCCGGCCCGTCACCTCCGCGGTGACCTTGAAGACGCCGAGTGCGTTGCCCTTCCTGTCCACCAGGACCGGCGACCAGGTGCCCGTACTCCCGCCGGGGTCTTCGGTCGCGCGTTGCACGGGGAGGGCCCCGAGGAGGTGTTCGGGGCCCAGGAACTTCTCCAGGGCGGCCAGCGAACCGGTGTCGAGCGCGGAGAGGCGGTCGCCGAACCGGGACCGCACCTCGCGCAGCAGACTGCCGGGGTCGGACATCGAGTCCAGCACCCACAGCGGTGATTCGTCGAGGTGCTTCTCGAGGGTGCTGGGGTCCCGCGCGTCGAAGACGTCGCCCTCCGCCGCCCGGTAGGCGGGCGTGGCGAGGTGCTCGGGGAACCACGCGGTCACCGTACCGAGTTCGCGTACCTCCGCCCGGTCCTGGGAGATCTCCGGGAACGGGGTCGTGGCGGCCTCCCGGACCCGGCCCAGCGCCGAGTAGTCGAAGGGGCTGGCCGGCTCCGAACTGCGCAGCAGGCTCGTGGCGTTGACCGCCCCGCTCACCGTCGTGGACAGGCTCCGCTGCTGATGGGTGAGGTTGAAGTTCAGCGAGGCGGGCACCCCGGTGATACCGAGGAATTCCTTGATCGCGCTGAAGGTGTTGGAGAACGGGTTCAGGGACACGGTGCGCACCGCGGTGGTGGAGGACGTCGACGTGCTGTCGAAGGCGGCCGCGTGGCGCTGCTCGTTGTTGTGCGGCGGCATCCGGTTGCCCGTGCCGAACAGCGTGGAGGGCCGTGGCTTCTCCAGCCGCAGCTGTACGTCCAGTGAGCGCGGCACGCCCCCGACGTCCAGGGTGATCCGGTGCCCGTCCCTGCTGAGCAGCATCAGGCGGTTGTCCTGGAGGGCCTGCGGGGACAGCAGTGCGGCGAGCCGGGTGACGGCGTCGGCACGCTGCTTCGTGGTGAGCGGGCCGGCGGTCTCCTCCAGCCGGGCCAGTGCCTGCTGCTGGAGGCCGGTGGCCACCTGGGCGGTGATCGGCGTGAGGTGGACGCCGCTCACGCCCTCGCCCGCCCCGGTTCCGAAGTTCCGCACCTCGTCGGAGAGCGCCGGGTCTTCCGAGGACGAGGAGGGCTCCGTCGGCGGGGTGGACGGCGGCCGGGTGGCCGTCGGCGGGGTGGGCGGCGGTGGTGGTGGCTGGGGGACGGACGACGGGACGGAGGAATCGTCCGGGGCGACGTTCCCGCCGTCCTGCCCCGTGTCCTCCTCGGCTTCGAATTCGAGGGTGAGGTGCCCGGGGGCTTCGCTGACGATGGGGATGACCGTGTCCGGCGGGCCGGCCGGGGGCGCCTGGCTTCCGGTCCAGGCGGGCCCGGACTGCTGGGAGGTCTGTTCCGTCTCGTCGACGTCCTCGGACGGGGCGAGCCGGGACTCGGCGGGGGAGAGCCGGTTCTCCTCCTGCGAGAGGGTCCGCGGGGCGGACTCCCGGTTCTGGTCCTGGGTCTGGGTCTGCTCCCGCGTCTGCTCCTGCTCCTGTTCCCGCTCCTGCTCCGTGAGGGGCGTCGTCGAGGTGGTGCCGGGACCCGACGCCGGGTTGCCCGGTCCGGTGGACGAGGAGGTGGAGTTCGACGAGGTGCTGGTGGTGGCCGGGTTCTGGTCCTTCTGGGCGTTGTTGGCGGCGGGGGCCGGCGTGCCGGTGTTCGTGGCGGTCGCCGGCGCGGGGGCGTTCGCCGAGGTCACCGGCGGCCCGCCCGCTTGCTGGGGCAGGAGGGAGGGGCCGCCGACGAGGGACGGGACCGCGTGCGGCGGGTCCTCCTGGCCGTCGGGGCCGAGGACGCTCTCGTCGTCGCGGGAGGGACCGGACACGTCGAGCAGTTCGTAGCCGTCCTCGTCGTACCGGACCTCCGCTGCGGGGACGGGGCTGACCTGGTCCGACGTGTTCTGCTGTCCCGGCGTGCCGGAGTCGTTCGGGCTGTTCGGGCTGTTCGGGCTGTTCGGGATGTCCGAGACGTTCGAGTCGTCCGACAGGAGCGACGCGGTGCCGTCGTCGGGGACCGGCGTCGTGGTGTCCAGGCCGGCGCCGCCGGCCCCGCTGTTGCCGGTCGTGGCGAGCCCCGGGCCCGTCCCGCCCCCAAAATGGCTCCCGGGCGATTCCGGTCCGGACCCCGGCAGCTTCAGCCCGGCCTCCAGGACCTTGGTGCGGGCGGCGTCGCCGAGGTGCTCGCCGCCGGTCTCCAGCAGATGGCCGATCCTGCCCTCGACCATGCCCGATCCGAAGGTCAGACCGGAGGTCTTGAAGGTGTGCTCATCGCTGAAGATCAGGTTGTACGTGCCCTCGGAGACCGCGGCGTGCCCGCCCTCGAACACGCCCTTGCCCAGGCCGTGGGCGCCCGCGCCGGCCATCGACTGCAGGATGTTCCTGCCGAGGGCGTCGGCCGTGCCCTGGCTCAGCACCTTGCCCAGCGGGCCGTCCGCCACGTCGCCCAGCGGTTTGAGGGTCTTGCCCAGCGACTCGGCGAGATCCTTCTTCCCGGTGTTCTCCAGCAGCGACCGCGCCCAGTCGCGGCCGGCGTCGCGGGCCGTGTCGCCGCCCAGGTGCTTCTTGAAGGTCTCGCCCACGGAGTGGACGAACCGGTCGCCGGCCGCCTTGCCACCGGGTCCCGCGGTGTTCGGCAGATGGTCGGCGAAGTTCTTGGCGATGTCGGCACCGAAGGTCTTCGGCGCCTTGGGCCCCGCCCCGCCCGGCCCCTTCGGCCCGTGAACCAAAGGCGGCGGGAAGGCGCCGTCGATCTGCTTGCCGAGGTTCTTGCCGCCGTCCTTGCCGAAGATCCTGGCGAGACCCTTGCCGAACTTGTTGCCCAGGAACTGGAAGGGGCCGGCCATGAGCCCCTGGACCATCCCCGAGAGGGCCGCGCCCTTGGTGAGCGAACCGTCGTACGAGTCCCTGGAGCCCTGGTTCAGTTGCGACCACTGGACGAGGAGGTCCATGGCGACGCCCATGCCCACGTTGATCACCTGATGCATGAGCAGCGTCATGACCAGCCGCCCGAGCCACGAGCGGATCAGGAACCGGACGATCGCCACCTTCGCCAGGTACGCCTGGATCGACGCGCCGAAGAAGAAGGCCAGCGCCGCCGCCACGACCGCCTCGAAGAGCAGCTCCACGAGCTGGGCGATGATCATGTACTTGGTGTACTGGAGCTGGGTCGCGCCCTTGCGGGTGAACTCCCCGAGGAGTTTGGCCTGGTCGGCGACCGCGTCGAAGTAGTTGAGCCCCTCCTCGCCGATGAAGCTCTTCATGGCCGCCTGGTACATGTCGGCGGCGTCCCCGTCGAAACTCTGCCTGGTGAAGCCGAGGGCTTCGGCGATCTGCTGCTTGAGGTCGTTCGACAGCTTGCCGTGCAGGTCCTTGTGGACCTCGGCCAGCTCGAACATCCGGTCCTCGTCGCCGTTCGGCGGCTTCTCACCGGTGAGCGCGGCGAACAGCCAGGCACATTCGGGCGGGAACTCCAGGGACACGGATCAGCGCCTTCCGCCGTGCTGGCTCAGGGACTCCGTGATCTGCTGCTGCTGCCTGCTGAAGTCGTCGGCGGCGTCCTTCAGGCTCTGCGAGCTGCCCGAGAGCGCCTCGCTGAGTTCCCGGACGCCCTTCCTGGCGGCGTCGACCCCCTCCAGGTACTTCTCGGCGAACTTCTCACCGAACTCCCCGTCGCCCCAGCAGCCGTGGTACGTGGTGATCTTGTCGAGGTAGTCGTCGCGGATCAGCTTGATCTTCTCGGCGACCTCGTCCATGTCCGCGCCGCTCTTGCCGAGCTTGTCCGTATCGACGTCCAGGGAGGTCATCGGCCTGCCGTCCCGTCCCGGAGATCGCCCGCGGCGTCCTCGTCCTCGTCCTCCACCAGCTCGTCCAGCAGGGCTCCCGAGGAGGCGGCCCGTGGCGCCCTCACCGGCGGTGTCGGCAGCCCGGCCTCGCGCATCGGCGCGAACAGCTCGTCCCAGTCCAGCTCCTGGAAGCCGCCCTCGGCGGTCGGGGACATCCCGGGAATGGGGCCGAAGGGCCGGTACACATCGGCCAGTTGTCCGGCCGCCTGGGAGCGGGCGGCGGCGATGGTGGACATCAGCACGCTCGCCAGCTGGGCCGGGGGCATCGTCCGGTACCGGGTGCTGGGGAAGCGCAGGTTCGTCAGCTGGCCCTGGGCGCCGACGGTGGCCTCCACCGTGCGGTCCCTGGACATCACGGTGGCCGATATCCGGGAGGCCGCCGCGCCAGCCTCGCTCAGCTTCGCGCGGGTCTCCTCGAACTCCGCCAGCGCCTCCGCCAGCCGTTCTTCCATCGGGTTGCTCATCGGTGTTCCGCCGTTCTCGTCGGGTAGGGGGCTGCCGAAGTCGTGGTCATCGTCCGATCACAGCCGACACCCCGCCCTCGTCCGTGCCCCAGGTCTCCTCGTCCTCGCTCACCCAGGTCGACCGCTCCCGCTCGTCGCTCTGGGTGCCACCGCCCGCTCCGCCGCCCATGCCGCCCATCGGGGGCATCATCGGGGAGCCACCGGAGGAACTGCTGGTGGCGGGGCGCCGCAGCGCCGCCGCCTCCTCGGCCGCGAGCTGGGCCGCCCGGGTGGAGCGGGCGCCGGCCGCCTCGCCCACCGCCGCCGCCCGGGTGCCCTGGGCGCCGGGGCCGGCACCCGCCGCGGACGCGCCGCCCGGGGTGAGCCCCTGGCCGCCCAGCGGGTTGAGGCCCAGCGGAGGGACCCGGCCGCCGTCCGTGCCGCCCGAGCCCGTGCCGCCCGGGTAGCCGCCGGTCAGGGGGGAGCCGCCGCTCCCGCTGTCCGGGTAGTCGTAGAAGTCGTAGTCCCCCCAGCCGCCGCCGGAATCCGCCGAGCCGAGCCCGGTGCCGGCCGATCCGGTGGTCCGGCCGTACGCGTCGGTGGTGACCGTGCGCCCGTCCGGATAGGTGATCCGGTGGCCGCCGTCCTTGAGCGTCCTGTCGACGGTCCCGTCGGCATACGTCGTGGTGCTCGTCCCGTCCGCGTGGTGCGTGGTCCGGGTGCCCGTGGTGCCCGTCGTGTCGAGGTGCTCCGTCGTCCGGTGGCCGTCGGCGTCGGTCGTGGTGTACGTGCCGTCCGGGCCGAGCCTGGTGGTGCTGCCGTCCTTGTACGTCGTGGAGACGGTGCCGTCCGCGCCCACCTGGGCCACCGAGCCGTCCGCGTACTGAATGGTCGACGTGCCCTTGCCCAGGTGCGAGACGGTCTTCGTGCCGTCCGGGTCGACGGTGGTGACGGTGCCGTTCGCCGCGATGGTGGTCTTCGTACCGTCGGCGTGCGTGGTCGTCGTCGCGCCGTCCTCGCCGTAGACCGTGGTGGAGCCGTCCGGGTTCTGCGTCGTCGAGCCCGGTCCGGGACGGCTGACGGTGCTGTGGCCCTGCGCGTCGGTGGTGGTGAGGGTGCCGTCGGCGGACAGCTTCGTCGACGTGCCGTCCGGGAAGCGGGTGGTCGTGGTGCCGTCCGGCGTGATGGTGGTCTTCGTGCCGTCCTGGTAGGTGACGGTCTCGCTGCCGTCCTTGTTCAGCACGGTCCTGGAACCGTCCGGGTTGTCCGTGACCGAGGAACCGTCCGGATGGACGGTGGTCTTCGTGCCGTCCTTGTGCGTGACGGTGCGCGAGCCGTCGGAGTTGTACGCGGTCGTCGAGCCGTCCGGGCCCTTGACGGTCCTGCCCGCGGTCCCCGTGCCCCAGCCGGCGCCCGTACCGTTCGGGTTGAGGGCGGGCGGCAGGACGCCCGCGGGAGTGGTCTCCTCGCGGCCGTCCGGGTAGGTGGTGGTCGTGGAGCCGTCGGGGTTGACGGAGGTGACCGAGCCGTCGGGGTTCGTGACGCTGCCGCCGGTCCCCGGACCGAGTCCGCCGTCGGTGCCGTTGAGGCCGAGCTGGGGTATCTGAGCCGTGGTGGGGGACTTCTCGCCGGCGGCACCGGGCCCGGAGCCGCCGTCACCGCCGAGACCGGAACCGCCGAGACCGTCACCGCCGAGGCCGTCACCCAGGGTGTCGCCGTCGGTCGCGTTGGGGTCCAGGTCCGGAAGACCGGTGCCGCCGTCCCCGCCGGCGCCGCCGTTCTTGAGGTCCTCCATCTTCTTCTCGGCGTCCGCCTTCTCCTTCTCGGCGTCCGCCTTGGCCTTGGCCGCCTCGTCGGCGGCGTTGGCCTGGGTGAGGGAACCGGCGCCCGGCCTGAAGGTGAAGTCGGAGGCGGAGCCCGGGGCGATCATGGCCTGGTTGAGGTCCAGCATCGCCTGCTGCGCCGCGGTGTCCAGCGAGGCGAGGTTGGCCGTCCACGCCGCGCAGGCCGCCCGGGAGAGCGCCTTCCAGCTCGCTTCCTTCGTCAGGTCGCCGTAGACCGGGTGCACGACCAGGAAGCCCGCCCCCGCCTGGGACACACCGGGGCCGGACTGCTGCATCCTGCGGATGTTGTTCTCGTTGAGCCAGACGGCCAGTTCGTCGAGGAGCCTGTCGAGATGGGCGGTCCCGAGCCACATGTTCCCCGCGACCCACGCGTCCCAGGCCCGCCCGAGGGTGGTGGCGGCGCCGAAGATCGTCAGCTCCGCCTGGAGGATGCGGTCGCTGACGACGGAGTCCGAGGTGTACGAGGGTTCGCTGACGGACACGGTGCTGCCGGACCCGGTCGAGGACAGCTCCTGGAGGAAGTCCTTGTACCCGACGCTCAGGGCGTCGATCAGGTCCCGGAAGACGTCCGCCCCACTGCCCCGGTACGCCGAGTACTCCCCGTCGAGGTCCTTGACCCACTGCTCCAGCACCGGGGACCGCTCGCGGAAGTACGCCGTGACCCGGTCGAACGCCTTGGCGGTGGCGGGAAAGGTCCGCAGGTCCACCGAGTCCTCGTCCGCCACGGCCTTGGTGTGCGGGTACTGCCCGCCGAACCCCGCGGTGCGGTACTCGGTCCGCAGCTTCGTCAGCGCCTCGCCGTAGCCCCAGTCGAAGGCTCCCGCGTTACCGGTGTCGCTCCAGTCGGCCCCGTTCGACGAGGACCAGGGGAGCCCCAGCTCCACCGTGTAGACCTGGACGTTCTGCGACCCGGTGCCCGGGGCGCCGTAGAACTTCATGGTCCGTCCGAGCGTGCCTCCCGGCGAGTCCAGGTCGGGCGTGGTCTCGCGGTACCCGTCGCTGTGGCCGATCCTGACGGTCATCCACTCGCTGCCGTCGCCCGCCGCGGCGTCCGCACCGCCCACGGCCGCCACATGGGCCCGGGTGCCGCCGTCGAAGCCGGTGAGCTGCTTGACGACGGATTCCCAGCTTGAGTCGACGGCCATGGGCGGTTCGTTTCTCCTTGTGACGAGACGGCGGGCGGTGGCGCGCGGGGCGGGACGGGCGGTGCTTCAGCTCTCCCGGGTGGGAGCCAGGCCGGTGTCCACGGTGCGCAGGTCGTTGAGGAACTTCTGGCTCTCGATGTCCTCGAGGCTGTCCTTCTGCGTCTTCTCCATGTCGGTGATCACCGCGCCCAGTTCGCGCTTGATGTCCGTGAACAGCTTGAGCTGGTCCTTCTCGACACCGGCGAGCGAGGTGCTGGACGAGGCGAGGTAGGAGATGAACGGGGCGATCGACAGGGGGCCTCCGGCCTTGTCGTCGGCCGCCGCCGCCAGCCTGCCCACCTTCAGCGCCGTCTTCACATAGCCGATCTTCATCGACTCGAACTGCGCCGCGAGGGACCCCATACCGGCCACGTCGTGCTGGGGGGTGTCGCCGATCAGGTCCGTCAGCAGCTTCACGAACCCCTCCACGTCGGTGTCGAGGAACTTGCGCAGGGTCTCGGTGTCCAGATGCGACAGATCGGTCGGTGCGGGCGCCATCACTTCTCTCAATCAGCAGGGCGGACGGGGTGCCTGACAGGGGCCGGGAACGGGCGTCGGATCAGCCGCCGATGCGGATGTTGCCCCACTCCGAGGCACTGCGGTTCTCGTGCCTGCGGTACAGGTCCGATATCTCGTTCAGCGTCGTGCTGTGCCGCGTCAGGACCTGGCCGAGCTGCTCGGCCGCGTTGTTCCAGCTGGTCTGGAGCGTCGCGTACGTGGCCGCGTCCGCTCCCTGCCAGGCGCCGTGCAGGCCCTGGAGCTCCTCGTTGAGGGCGGTGACGAGGGCCTTGATGCGCTGCGTCTGCAGGCGCATGTCCTCGGCTGCCTGGTCCACGCTCTTGTACTCGACGTGGATGACGCCGTCGGTCTTGTTGGAGTGGTCGTAGCCGGCGGGGGTGGTCATGGCGGACTCCTTGCGGGACGGGCGGGGGAAGGCGGACGGGAACGGGCCGGCCGGTCCGGGCCGGTCGGCGGCGGATCAGGTCAGCTGGTTGAAGACGTCGTTCGACCTGCTGCTGCCGAGGATCGAATCCGTGGTCTGCTGCTGTACGTTCCGCTGCTGGACGCCGGTCTCCTGGAGCTTCTGCATCATCTCGCCGATGTTCTTCGTGATGAGGTCCACCTGTCCGTTCCAGTCCGCGAGCAGCCGCTGGAACGCGCCGCCGTCCTGGCCGCCGTAGGCCGCCATCAGCGACCCCATGGTGGTGCGCACCTCCTGCTGGGACTGCTGGATGCCCGACTTGACCATGCTGAGGGCGGTGTAGCCCTTCTCGTTCTCGGACTGGGCCGATGTCTGGATACTTCCGGGGGGCGGGGGAGTTGCCATGGCAGGTACTGCCTTCCTGGAGAGCGAGAAGTGGCCACTGCTACGCGAGTGGTCACCTGATGCTAGAGATGCGGGTGTGCCGCAAACAATGATCGGGAGTTAAATCTGAGCCCTATTTGATCTTCGGCCCGGGGCGGGCCGGTCCGGGCGCGTCCCCGCCCGGCCGGTGGCACGCCGGCCCGGCGCGGGAGACTCACCCGCAGGCCCCCCGGCCCGCGCCCGCCGCCTGCGCGGCGGACGCGTCCCCGGTCGCCACGGCGACGTCCAGCACCGGACCCGTCGGCAGCATGTCCAGCAGCCGCGACGGAACGGCCTGCGCGTGGCCGCCCTTGAGGCCCAGCCGCTCGACCGACTCCGCGTCCGGCAGCCGGTACTTCACCCCGACGTCCGTGACCAGGTACGTCGTCGTCCCGATCACCGAACCGCCCGCGCCCAGCGCCTGCACCAGCGCACCGCCGCCCGGGCGTACCGCCACCCCGTCCACCGGCAGGCACGCCCGCGCGATCTCCGGGCCGGCCGCCGGCGCGTCCGCGGCGGCGGCCCCCGGCAGCAGCGCGAGCCGGACCGTGGGCGACGTCCCGTCCGGCGTGATCTGCGCGCACACCGCGGTGCCCGGGTCCGGCTCCTGGACCAGGGGCGTACGCGCGGGCCACTGCGCCGGGTCCTGGACGGTCCTCGCCGCCGGGGCCCGGTGCCGGGCGAGCTGATCGGCCGTCAGCCGGATCGGGGCCGGGGCCGCGCCCCGGTACGCCAGCTCCGCCGTCCGGTCGTCACCCAGGACGAGGGCCGCCCCCGGGGCGCTCAACGCCCGCAGACCGGCCTTCTCCAGCAGGTAGTGCTGCGGTGCCGCGCCGGGCGAGTCGAGCAGGTAGACCTGGCCGATCCGCCCGGCGGCGCCGCCGATGCGCGGACCCGCCGCGCCCCGGCCGTCCACTTCGGGAGCCACCAGGTCCGATCCCGCCGGCACGCTGTCCAGGAACGCCGCCGACACCCGCACCGGGGTCGCCCCCGCGTAGCCGAGGGCCTCGGCGGCGCCGTGCCCGCCGATCCGCAGCCGGTGGTTGCCCCACAGCGCGTACCGGCGCCCGTCCGGACCCTCGACGAGAACCGCGCGGTCCGCCCCGGGGGAGGCCCCCGCGACGGGGAAGCCGATCCGCAGCGAGGTCACGGCGGCGCGGCCGGTGCCGTCGGGCCCGGTGCGCTCCGGCTCGTCCGCGCAGATCTGCCAGGCGCCGGTCTCCAGGTCGCCGGCGGCGGGCAGGGAGTCCGGGGCGCCGGGTATGCCGACCGGGGTGCCGTGCGGCTCCCCGCGCAGCGAGGCGCCGGACACCTGGACCGCCTTGAGACGGCCGGCCGAGATCAGCCTCGCCGAGGCGTAGTTGCGCACCGGCCGCAGCTTGCCCCCGAGGTAGAGGTAGCGGGTGCCGGTGTCCTTCTGGACGACGAGCGCCGACTCCTGCCGCCATGCCTTGGAACCCGTCGGGGAGATCAGGCCGAAGAGGAGGAAGCCGACCGCCAGTACGGCGCCGAGGCCGATGCCCCAGGCCATGCCCCGGTTGGTGCGGCCGACGGGGGACTCCGGGGAGTCCGGGTCGCTCCGCAGCATGCCGCTGGTGAGCCGCCCCATGACGAACATGTGCGCCTGCACCTGGTCCTTGCGTGACTGCATGCGCCCGCCCCCCTCAGCCGGTCGCGGTGCGCAGCGCGGAGTACACGCCGAGCACCCACAGGGCGAGCGGGATCAGGGCGACCGCAGCGAGCGAGTGCGCGATGTCGGCGGCCCGGCCCCAGTGCGGGATCATCCGGCGGCCCGGGACCGTCCAGGACGCGATGGCCGCGGTCGCGGCGAGCGCCAGCATCGAGGCGAGGAGCGCGGGCCGCTGCCCGGGCGTGAGCACGGCGGCCGCGTGGACCGCCATCAGCACCAGCCCGTACAGGCCGGGGAGCATCACGGCGGGCCGCTGCCAGACGTTGCCGATGCCGCGCGCGTGCAGCAGCAGCAGGACCGACAGCACGGCCGCGGTCACCTGCGACGCGGTGCCGGGCCGGTCCAGGACCAGGGCGGTCAGCACGCCCGCGCAGACCAGGCCGGTCGCCGCGTACAGGGCGGTCATCCACTCCTCGGCCAGCGCCGTGCGGTCCACCACCCGCTGGTGCGGATGGGGTTCGATGCCCTCCTGCAACTGCCCGGCGTCGGCGGGCAGCGCGGGCAGCCTCAGCCCCGACAGCCGGAAGGACATCCCCGGGACCATCCCGCCGAAGGCGACGGCGGCCACGGCGACGATGCTCGCGGCGTGCGAGGCGGGTACGTCCATGGTGAGCATCAGCACCCCCCACACCGCCCCCGCGGCCGCGATCACCGCGGCGCACATCAGCAGCGGGACGAAGGCGGCGACCGCGGCCACCGACAGGACCGCCCCGCCCGCCGCGGCCGCCGACGCGGCGAGCAGACGCGAGCCCAGCAGCTGCGGGCCCGTGTCGCCGGTGGGCAGCAGCCAGCCCGCCAGGGCCAGATACGGCGCGACCAGCACCCCGAGGGCCGCGCCGGCCGCCGAGTCGCCGACCGCGCGGCTCGCGGAGGCCGCCCCGAACAGCACCAGCAGGCCGGTGCCCGCCGCGACGGCGGCCCGCAGCGCGGGCGAGCCGCCCGGCAGAGCCGGTACCAGCAGCCCCGCGGCGAGCAGCACCACGGCGGTACCCCGCAGCAGCCACCGGCTGGTGTGCGCGGCCCAGCCGTGCGGGCGCTCGCGCATCGTGGTGGCGACCCCGTCCACCAGGTCGTCGAAGTGGATGGCCGGCAGGGCGTCGTTGCGGGGGCGGAGCAGCAGGGTCTCGCCGTCGCGCAGCGACAGGGCCTCGGGCGTGCTCTCCTCGTCGAGGGGCTCCTCGCCGAGGCGTTGCAGGATCCAGCCGCCGTGCTCGATGCCCTTCTCCGCGAGACCCTCGCCCGCGTGGTCGAGCAGGATGGGCAGCAGATCGGCGACCGGCACGTCCGCGGGGACCGCGAGATCGATCAGGCGTTCCGGTGTCCGGACCGTGAGCCGGCACAGGCCGGGGGCGGATATGTCTGTCATGGCGGCGGGGCCACACCTCTCCGAGGGGCCGGGATTCCGAAGTGGATCTCCGCACACTACCGTTGACCTCACGTCAGGTCGCACACCCGTTTGCATACACCGTGCGCCGGACCGTCCCCTTTTGTCCGGCCGTGATCACCCTTCCGGCAGCGACCGGCGCGAACAGGTCCGAGGAGAGAAGCCCGCGTGAGCACCGTTCTGTTCCGCCGTCCTGCCCGCAGACGGGGCCCCGACATGCCCGACGGCGAGATCAGCCTCCAGGAGCCGCCCACGCTCCCCGAGGCGGAACCCAACACATCCGCCATGTGGATGTACCTGCCGATGGGCCTGACGTCACTCGCCATGCTGATGATGTTCATCCGCCCCGGACAGGTCACCACCTTCAGCTACTTCGCGATCGGCCTGATGCTGCTCTCCTCGGTGGCGATGATCGTCGGCCAGCTGATCCGCAGCGCCGGGGAGCGCAAGCGCAAGCTCAAGGGCGAGCGCCGCGACTACCTGCGGTACCTGGCGCAGACCCGGCGCAAGATCCGCCGCACCGTCGCCGAACAGCAGAAGGCGCTCGCCTGGCGGCACCCCGAACCCGGCGCCCTGTGGGCCCTCGCCGGCACCAGCCGGCAGTGGGAGCGCCGGCCCTCGGACGAGGACTTCGCGGAGGTACGCGTCGCCGTCGGCGAGCAGAAGCTCTCCACCCGCCTCGCCCCGCTGTCCACCAAGCCCGTCGAGGACCTCGAACCGCTCTCCGCGCACGCCCTGCGCAGCTTCATCCGCGCCTACGCCACCGTCCCGGACCAGCCCATCGCCCTCTACCTGCGCGCCTGGTCGCGGATCCTGGTCCAGGGCGACGAGGACCGGGCCCGCGCCCTGGCCAGGGCCCTGGTCGCCCAGCTGGCCACCTTCCACGCACCCGAGGAACTGACCGTCGCCCTCTGCGTCTCGGACACCCGGCGCGCCGACTGGGAGTGGCTGAAGTGGCTTCCGCACGCCCAGCACGCCTACCAGCGCGACGGCGCGGGCACCGCCCGCACCGTCGCCGCGGGACTGGCCGAGCTGGAGGAACTGCTCGGCGCCGACTTCGGCGAACGCCCGCCCTTCGACCCGGAGACGCCACCGGGCCGCGAGGAGCCCTTCACCGTGATCGTCGTCGACGGCGGCTCCGTGCCCGGCGGCCACCGGCTGGAAGGCCCCGGCTACCGCAACGTGGTCGTCGTCGACCTCTCCGGCTCGTTCACCTGGAAGCCCGCCCGCGGCACCCTGCGGCTGCGCCTCCAGGACGACGGCCTGCACCTGGTGCGCACCGACCGCGACCGCAAGGAGCAGACGACACCGATCGGGGAACCCGACGTGCTCGGCCCCGTCGCCGCCCGCGCCCTGGCCGCCCGGCTCGCCCCGTACCGCCTGGGCGGAGGCGTGGTCACCGCCGAGCCCTTCGCCACCGACACCGAACTCACCACCCTGCTCGGCATATCCGACCTGCGCAGCCACGATCCGCAGCGGCTGTTCGGCCGGCCGCTGGAGAGCCGCGAGCGGCTGCGGGTGCCGATCGCCGTCGGCGAGGACGGCATGCCCGTCGCACTCGACATCAAGGAGTCCGCGCAGGGCGGGATGGGCCCGCACGGCATGCTCATCGGCGCCACCGGCTCCGGCAAGAGCGAACTGCTGCGCACCCTGGTCCTGGGCCTCGCCCTGACCCACTCCTCCGAGACCCTCAACCTCGTCCTCGTCGACTTCAAGGGCGGTGCGACCTTCCTCGGCATGGACGCCCTGCCGCACACCTCCGCGGTCATCACCAACCTCGCCGAGGAGACCCCCCTGGTCGGCCGCATGCAGGACGCCCTGCACGGCGAACTCATGCGCCGCCAGGAACTGCTGCGGCGGGCCGGCAACTACTCCTCGGTCCTGGAGTACGAGAAGGCGCGCGCCGCCGGCGCCCCGCTCGCCCCGCTCCCCTCGCTCTTCGTCGTCGTCGACGAGTTCTCCGAGCTGCTGGCCGCGCACCGGGAGTTCATGGACCTCTTCGTGATGATCGGCCGGCTCGGCCGCTCGCTGGGCGTCCATCTGCTGCTCGCCTCCCAGCGGCTGGAGGAGGGGCGCATGCACCAGCTGGAGAGCCACCTCTCCTACCGCATCGGCCTGCGCACCTTCTCCGCCATCGAGAGCCGCGGCGTCCTCGGCGTCCCCGACGCCTACCACCTGCCGCCCACGCCCGGCAGCGGATACCTCAAGAGCGGCGTCGAGGCCCTCACCCGGTTCCGTGCCGCGTACGTCTCCGGCTCGTACACACCGAAGCGGGGCAGCGTCCAGCAGGCGCAGATCGCCCGCCAGGTGGTGCCGTGGGGCACCGGATGGGTGGTGCCGCGGACCCTGCCCGTCACCCCCGACCCGGAACCGGCGGCCACCGGGCCGGACTCCGGCGAGTCCCTCCTCGCGCTGGCCATCGGGCGGCTCCGGGACAGCGGCCCGCCCGCCCACCAGGTGTGGCTGCCGCCGCTCGACGCCCCGCCCGCCCTGGACGCCCTGCTGCCCCCGCTGGTCCCCGACCCCGGCTTCGGCCTCACCTGCGCCGGCTCGCCCGACCGGGGCATGCTGCGCGTCCCCGTCGGCATCGTCGACAAGCCCTTCGAGCAGGTGCGCGACCTGCTCACCGTCGACTTCTCCGGAGCCGGCGGCCACTTCGCCGTCGCGGGCGGGCCGCAGAGCGGCAAGAGCACGGTCCTGCGCACCCTCATCACCTCGCTCGCCCTCACCCACACCCCGCGCGAAGTGCAGTTCTACTGCCTGGACTTCGGTGGCGGCGCGCTCCTGGGCCTGGCCGGGCTGCCGCACGTCGGCGGTGTCGCGGGCCGTCTCGACACCGAGCGGATCTCCCGGACCCTGGCCGAGGTCACCTCGCTGCTCAACCGGCGCGAGGTGTTCTTCCAGGAGCAGGGCATCGACTCCATGTCCACCTACCGCAAGCGGCGCGCGGCCGGGGAGTACCCGGACGAGCCCTTCGGCGACGTCTTCCTCGTCGTCGACGGCTGGTCCACGGTCCGCAACGACATGTTCGACGACGTCGCCGTCTTCAACGGCCTCGCCACCCGGGGCCTCAACTACGGCATCCACCTGATGATCAGCACCGCCCGCTGGGTGGAACTCTCCTCCGCCCTGCGCGACCAGGTGGGAAACCGCCTGGAACTGCGCATGGGCGACCCGATGGACTCCGGTGTCGACATCCGCAAGGCGGGCACCGTCCCCGCCGTGCCGGGCCGCGGACTGAGCCCCGACAAGCTGCACTTCCTCACCGCGCTGCCGCGCATCGACGGCGGTGAGCGGGCGGAGGACCTCACCGACGCCCTCGCGGACCTCGTCGAGGCCGTCGCCGAGAACTGGGACGCCCCCTCCGCGCCGCCGGTCCGCATGCTGCCCGCGCACCTGCCGTCCACCGCGCTCCCGGCCGTGGACGCGGCCCGCCCGCTGCGGATTCCCCTCGGGCTCGACGAGGCGGAACTGGCCCCGGTCTGGCACGACTTCGAGCAGAGCCCGCACCTGATGGTGGTCGGCGACACGGAGAGCGGCAAGACCGGCGCGCTGCGCCTGATCGCCCAGCAGATCATGGCCGCGCACAGCCCGGACGAGGCCCGCGTCCTGGTGGTCGACTACCGCCGCGAACTCGTCGAGGCGGTCCCCGAGGCCTACCGCCTCGGCCATGCCGTCGCCGCCGACCCCCTGCGCGAGCTCGTCGACGGCGTGGGGCGCGCCATGGCCGTCCGCGCACCGGGCGAGGACATCTCACCCGCCCGGATGCGCCGGGCCGACTGGTGGACCGGTCCGCGTCTGTTCGTCCTGGTCGACGACTACGAGATGGTCGGCTCCGCCTTCAACGGCCCCTTCGAACCCCTGCTGCCCCACCTCCCGCTGGGCTTCGAGGTCGGCCTCCACCTCGTCGTCGCCAGGGCCGCGACGGGCGCCTCCCGGATGGACCCCCTGATGCGCAAGCTCCAGGAGGTCAACTCCCCGGCCCTCCAGCTGTCCTGCCCGCCGTCGGAGGGGTACGTCTTCGACAGCGTCAAGCCCCGCAACCTGCCGCCGGGCCGGGCCCTGCGCATCGCCCGCCGCAAGGCCGCGCTCGTACAGCTGGCGACGGCCCGGCAGGCGGAGGGCGGAGCGGGGGAGTGACACCGGGGGCGGAGCAGCGGGTCCGGGGCCTCGCACGGCGGCCGGACCCGGCCCTCCCCGCTCCGGTACGAGCGGGAAGGCGGCTCACCGGACGGCGGCCCGCTCCTCCGCTCCCAGCCGGCCCGGCCGCCACTTCCGGGACCTGCCGCGCGGCAGGACCACCGCCAGGAACGCCACGAGCAGCACCGTCACCACCGCCCCGCCCGCGACCAGCACCGCCATGGCGCGGGCGCGGTGCGTGTCCGGCGCGGCGGGCAGGCGCACCGGGTCGGGCCGGGCGGCCGCCGCCGGAGCGGCGCTCGCGGTGACGCCCGCCACCGCACCGTACGGATCGAGGGCCGGAACATCACCCGGGTAGGCGGTGCGCAGCAGCCGGGACCGCACCTGATCCGCCGTCAGCTCCGGGTGGTAGGCGCGGACCAGGGCCGCCGCGCCCGCCGTCACCGCCGCCGCCATCGAGGCGCCCGACCCCGTCCACTTGCCGTCGCCCACCGGCCCCGGACCGACCAGTGAGTCGCCCGGCGCCGTGAGATCGGCGCGGGTGAAGCCGGGAGCGGAGTCCGGGCGGGTCCCCTGCGGGCCGGTGTCGAGGACCGCCAGCGCCCCGGCCGGGGGATCCGGCGCGGGCCGCGTCGCCGCACCGGAGGCGCCGGCCGGTTCGCTGTCCGCCGCCGCGGGCACGACCACCAGGGCGTCCGCGCGGGCGGCGGCCGCCAGCGCGTCCCGTACCGCCTTGTCCGCGCCGTCCATCGGCGCCGTCACCGTGATCACCCGGGCACCCGCCTCCGCGGCCTCCCGCACACCCGCCGCCAGCCGGGCCGGGTCCGGTTCGCCGCGGGTGCCGGTGCCACGCACCGCGAGGATCCGCGCCTGGGGGGCGACTCCGGCGAAGCCCTGGCCGGGCCGCACGGCACCGGCGATCAGCCCGGCCTGGAAAGTGCCGCGGCCCACGCAGTCCTCGTCCGCGCCACCGAGCGCCTCGACCCGGCCGGCCAGCACGGCGGGCGCGTCGCTCACCCCCGTGCCGACCACCGCGACCGTCACCCCCCGCCCCCGGGAGAGCGCCCACACCTGGTCCAGGGCGAGCGCGTTGCGCGTCCACGGGGCTTTTGAGGTGGCACGCCCCTTGAACGAGGTGCACTTCTGCTGCGCGGAGAGCTGCTCGGGCACACCCGGCAGGACCACCTCGGCCGTATCCCCGTCCTCGGCCGAGGCGGGCGGCCCCGTGAGGCAGGCGAGGGCGGTGGCGAGCAGCAGCGCGGTGGCGGGTCGGCGCATGGGCCGTTCCTCGATTCGGTACAGGATGAGGGGGTTCGGCATACCGGGTCAGCGCGCGGCCGGCAGGTCTTCCGGCAGCAGCAGCCGCAGGTCGTCCAGGCTCGGCGAGGCGACCGCGCTGAGCCGTCCCGCCTGCCGGGTCATCATCTGCTCCAGGGTCTGCCGGGCGAGACGCGCGTTGCCGAACGCCCGGCCCCTGGGCAGCCCGTCGAAGTGGGCGCGCAGGGCACCGGCCGCCCCCGGCGCGCACTCGTAACCGTTGTCGACGGCTGCCTGGCGCACGATGGTGACCAGCTCGTCGCTGGAGTAGTCGGGGAACTCGATGTGGCGCGGGAAACGGGAGGCGAGGCCCGGGTTCGAGCCGAGGAAGCGTTCCATCTCCTCGGTGTAGCCCGCCACGATCACCACGACCTCGTCACGGTGGTCCTCCATCAGCTTCAGCAGGGTGTCCACGGCCTCCTGCCCGAAGTCCGATGAGGAGCCCCCGTGCGGGGTGAGCGTGTACGCCTCGTCGATGAACAGCACACCGCCCAGCGCGCGTTCGAAGACCTCCTTGGTGAGCTGCGCCGTGTGGCCGACCCAGCGCCCCACCAGGTCCGCCCGGGACGCCTCCACCAGCTGGCCGCGCGGCAGCACCCCGAGGGAGCCCAGCAGCTCCCCGTAGAGCCGGGCCACGGTGGTCTTGCCGGTGCCGGGCGGGCCCGCGAAGACCAGATGGTTGCTGATGCGCGGGGCGGGCAGCCCGGCCTCGGCGCGGCGGCGGGCGGCGGCCAGCAGGTTGACCAGGTCGCCGACCTCGCGCTTGACGGCCGCCAGCCCCACCAGCGCGTCCAGCCGCAGCAGCGGATCGTCGCACGTCTCGGCGCCGGGGGCCGCGACCGCCACGTCCTCGGCGGTCAGTACCACCAGGTCGCGCTCGTTCACCTCCGGCAGCCCCGCCAGCCGTGAGGCCTGGCGGTCCACCATCTCCTCGAACACCTTCCGCGCGGTACGGCCGTTCCCGAAACCGGCGTCGCGCGGGATGGCGTCGAAGTGCGTGCGCAGCGCGGTGCGCGTCGCGGGCTCCAGCTCGTAGCGGTGCCCGGTGCACATCCGCTCGACGATGGTGACCAGCTCGTCCGAGGTGTAGTCGGTGAACTCCACACTGCGGGTGAAACGCGAGGTCAGACCTGGATTGGAGGCCAGGAAGCCGGTCATCTCCTTCGGGTAGCCGGCCGCCACGACCACCACGTCCTCCCGGTGGTCCTCCATGAGCTTCACCAGGGTGTCGACGGCCTCCCGGCCGAAGTCGGCACCGGAGCCGCCGCCGTCGGTGACGAGCGTGTACGCCTCGTCGATGAACAGCACCCCGCCCAGCGCCCTGGTGAACGCCTCGGTGGTCTTGATCGCGGTCCCGCCGACGACCTGCGCCACCAGGTCGGCCCGCGAGACCTCCACCAGGTGCCCGGAGCGCAGCACCCCGAGCGAGGCCAGGATCGACCCGTAGAGCCGGGCCACGGTGGTCTTGCCGGTGCCGGGCGGACCCGCGAAGACCAGATGGCGGCTCATGGGCGGCGCCGGCATGCCGAGGCTGGCGCGCCGCTGGGCCAGCCGGTTCAGATTGATCAGGGTCAGGACCTGCTGCTTCACGTCGTCGAGACCGATCAGCGACTGGAGTTCGGCCACCGGCCCGGTGCCCTTCTCCGGCTCGGACGCCAGGGGCACCGTTCCGCCGGGCAGCCGCCCGTCGCCCGCCGCCTCGGCCCCGGCGGCACTGCCCCAGGCGTCCGGCACGCCGTTGCCCGCGCTGGTCAGGCCCTCGACGGCGAGCCGGTCGCCCGGCACGGCCTGACGCAGCCCGCTGCCCCGGTTGTCCCGGACCACGCAGCCGATCAGCGACACCGGATCGGCGCCCTCGACCCGTACGCCGTCGGCGCCGGACCCGGACACCTCGCACGCGTTCAGCGAGGCCCGCGCCCCCGCGGCGACCAGCACCCCGTGCTCTGCCGCACCGGTGATCCGCGCCCGCGCGGCGGACAGTTCACCCTCCGCCTCGACCAGGACGCCCGCTCCGGCCGCCGCGTCGACGGAGGTGTCGCGCAGGGTGAGCGTGCCGAGGGCGCCGACGTGGACGCCGGCCCCGCCCGTGGCGCGCAGTGTGCCGCCGCCGACGTACAGGTTGCCGTGGCCCAGCACGTGCACGGCGGACCCGCCGGAAGCCTCGACGACACACTCCTCCAGCCGCCCCCGCCCGTCCTTGAGGACCTCCACCCCGTGCGAGGCGGACCGGGTGACGACCGCACGGCGCAGCAACGGGTTGGCGCCGGCCCGCACGACGATCCCGGACGCCCCCGAGTCCCGCACCTCCAGCCGGTCCAGCTCGGCGGCCGAGTCCTCGTCGAGCAGCACCCCGACGGCCTTCGCGTCCTGTACCAGGGTCCCGGTCATCACCGGCGACGAGAACCCGTTCACCCGGATGCCCGCGTCCTGGGCGGCGGCGAACACACAGTCCTTGAAGACGCCCCGGCTGCGCTCCGTCACCAGCAGCCCGTGCCCGGCGGTCCGTTCGGTGCGGCAGCCGGTCACGGTGGGGGAACTCCCGGCCCCCAGCACGAACCCGTGCCCGGTGGTGTCGGTGACCTTCACCTCCTCCAGCACGGTGGGCCCGGTGGAGCTGACGTACACCCCCACGACCGCTTCGCGGACCGTGCCGCGCACCATCCGCGCGCTGCTGTCCTCCTCGACGGCGACCCCGGGTTTGTCGGCCGCGGATATCTCGCAGTCCTCCAGGAGCACATGTGCCTGACCGTTCGTCAGCACGCCGTTGCCCCGGGTGTCGCGCAGCCGGCTGCCGCGCACGGTGATCCGCCCGCGTTCCCCGGCCACCACCGCGGACGTGCCCAGGTGCTCGACGAGGCAGTCCTCCAGGAAGCTCTCGTTCGCGGAGGTCGACACCATGCCCGCCCCCGCCGGATTGCTCACCCGGCACTCGCGCAGCGCCAGGGAACCGCTGCCGCGCGCGAAGAGCGCCGCCCAGGAGGAGCCGTGCACCTCGCACCGGTCCATCGCGATCTGTCCGCGCGGCACGTCGACCACCGGCAGCTCGTCGTCGTGGCCGCGCAGCACCAGGTCACTGACCATCAGGGCGTCGCCGGTGAGGGTCAGCGCGGTCCCGCGCCGGGGCGCGAGCTCCGCGGTGCCGGGCCCGTCGGCCGCGGTCAGGGTGATAGCGGCGGAGACGGTGAGGGCCTCCTCGTACCGGCCGGGCCCGACGCTGACGATGGCTCCGGTACGAGCTTGTGCGACGGCCTCCGCGACGGTGCGGAAATCGCCCGAACCGTCCGCTGCGACGGTGAGCACCTGGCGTGACACGTAACTGACCTCCCGGACCCCGGGGCCGGTGGGGCGACGGGGGCACGCGGCATGTGGTGGGGCTTGTGGAACGGGTGTGCCCATCATGCCTGTTGCCGCAGGTCGACCGCCATCGAGGTCCGCGGAACACGGCACACCGGCCGTTCACCGCACGGCGCCCGGAGGGAGCACGCGGCGAACGGCCGGTGGCCCGGAGGGACCGCCGGCACGACCCGGAACCCCGGACGCCCCGCCGCACCCGCCGGGACGGGCCCGCGGAGGAACGGGGCGGGCGGGCACTCTGCCCCGGGCCCGTGCCGCTCGAACCTCGCACCCGCGACGCATTGCGCACCGGAACCCGGCCGGGCCGTGTTCCGGACCATGCGGGACAGGGTCAGGCGGGGGGCGGCACGCGTGTGTGTGCCGCCCCCCGCCGGTGGGTGCCGGGATTCAGTTGAGGGTCAGGAAGGAGCCCGCCCCGTTGCCGTACTCGATCCAGGCGCCGGACCGGGCGTCCGCCGGGACGCCGGACCAGGCGGCGGTCAGGCCGGCCGGCACGCCGGGGGTGACGCGGGCCCGGCCGGGCGTGACCGTGACCTTGCCGGTGGCGGGGCTGTCCGCGGTGACGTGGTTCGCCTGGTAGGTGTACGGGGTGACGGTCTCCTCGTCGGCCCCCATGGCGACCAGGGACACGAAGAGGGCGTCGGCCGCGGGATGCGGCACGGTGATGGTGACCGTTCCGTCGCTGTCGGGGACGGCGATCCGGACGTCCTGGAGGATCCCGTCGACCTTGCTGCCCCACAGGACGCCCGTGATCGTGTCCTCCGCCGCGTCGAAGCGGACCGTGATCTGCGACGCCTTGGCACCGGACGGGATCTCGGCGTCGTAGGAGACCTCCTGCATCTGGGACAGGGTGCCCTTGGTGACCGGTGAGGAGACCGGTCCGTAGGCGGTGGCCGTCAGGGTGCTGGTGGCCGGGGTGACCGAGAACCCGGTCGAGCCGCTGGAGCCGGAGCCCTTGATCTCGGCGGGGGCGCGGACGGTCTGCGGGGTGACGACGATCGGGCTGCGCACGGTGGTGCGGCCGGAGGTCCAGGTGAGGGAACCGGTGTCGACGCGTCCCGCGGGCGCGGTGGTCACGTCGAGGGTGACGGTGAAGGTGCGCTTCTGGCCGGGGTGGCTGAAGTGCAGTACGGACGGGCTGACCGTGGCCTTGATGCCGGGGAGGTCCACCCGGGCGCGGTAGGTGCCGGCCGCGGTCGCGGTGACGGTGCGGGTGACGGTCTGCTTGCCGAAGAGGTCACCGATGGCTATGGACGGGTAGTTGAGGTCGCTCGGGTCGACGGCCTCGACGCCGGTTCCGGTGTCCACGCCGGAGCCCTCGAGATACGCGAGCCAGTCCCGCTCACCCGAGTCGTAGACGAGTCCGGGCCGCAGCATGGCCCGTGCGTCCACCTCGCCGGCGCCCTGCGCGAAGGCGTCGACGCTGTTCCTGCCGTCCGCGGTCTTCGTCGGTGTGGCGGTGGTCATCATGGCCGACTTGATGCTCATCGGGGACCAGGTGGGGTGCTCCGAGAGGTGGAGCGCCGCCAGGCCGCTGATGTGCGGGGTCGCCATGGAGGTGCCGGAGTAGTAGTCGAAGTCGCGGCCGTGGTTGCCGTCCGGGGACACGGCCGCGAGGATCGTGGCGCCGGGCGCGGTGATGTCGGGCTTGAGCAGGTCGCCGTTGCCGACGAGCGAGGGGCCGCGCGAGGAGAAGCCGGCCACCTGCGGGTAGGCGTCCGAGGCGCCTCCCTCGGTGAGGGTGGCAGTGGCTCCGCTGGTGGCGGCGTAGGTGCGCACGGGGGCCGCGTCCGCGTGGTCGAGGTGGACGGCCGGCACGCTGTGCAGGTCGCCGTCCGTGCTCTCGTCGCCGGGGTTCACCAGGACGAGGCCGATGCCGCCGGCCCGCTCGACCTCGGCGGACTTGTCGGTGCGGCCGTTGAAGCCCCGTTCGCAGACGACGATCTTCCCGGCCGTGCGGGCGGGGTCGAGGGAGTCCGGCATGCAGTAGTCCGCGTAGACGTCCACGGTGTCCGGGACCCGGACCGCGGAGCCCAGGACGAGCGGGGCGGGGCCGACCTGCCGGTGCACGGTGGTGCTGATGCCGGTGTGGCGCGCGCCGTTGCCGAGCGCCACCGTGCCGGTGTGCGACTTGACGGTGCCGGCGGCGACCGTGGTGGTCCAGGGCGCGGTGTTGGAGAGACTGGACGCTCCCGGGCCGGAGTTGCCCGCGGCGGTGGCTACGAAGACTCCGGCCGCGGCGGCGTTGCGGAGCGCGACCTGCGCCGGGTCGTCGTACGCGCTCTCGAACGTGGCGCCGAGCGAGTAGTTGATGACGTCCACGCCGTCGGCGACGGCCTGGTCGATGGCGGCGACGAGGTCGCTGGTCAGACCACCGTCCGCCTCGCCGTCCTTGCTCTGCCAGAGGGCCTTGTAGACGGCGATGGCGGCCGCGGGGGCCACGCCGGAGACGGTGCCGAGGTCCTCACCGCCGGCCGTGGCGCGGACGTCGGCGTTGCCGGCCGCGGTGGACGCCGTGTGGGTGCCGTGGCCCTGGCTGTCGCGCGGGGAGACATAGCCGGCCCGGTTGGACTCCGGAACGATGTCGAGCCAGGCCTTGCCGAAGTAGCGGGCGCTGATGACCTTCTCGTTGCAGGCCGCGGCGGTGAAGCTGTCGCCGGTCTGGCAGGTTCCCTTGAAGGTGGCGCCGTCCGCCTTGTGCATCACGGTGGTCGTGCCCACGCGGTAGGGGCGGTGGCGGTCCTTCGGACCGGGCTCGCGTGAACTCAGGGCCGGGGCGGCGAAGGAGGGGTTCTCGGGCCAGACGCCCGTGTCGATGTCGCCGATGACGATGCCCTTGCCGGCTTCGGCGGTCCCGTCGAGGGCCTTCCACAGCCCCCTGCGGCCGGAGAGGCCGAGGAAGTCGGTGGAACTCCGGTCGTCGGTGGCGTGGTGGAAGCGGTCGGGGGCGATGTGCACGACGCTCCCGGTATGGGCGAGGCGCACCAGTTGGCGGGCGTCGAGCCGGGCGCTGAAGGTGTTGGTGGTGACCGCGTAGTGCTGCCGGACGGTGGCGCCGACCTTCTTGGCGACGCGGGTCTGCTGGTCCGTCAGGTGGGTGCGGTACCGCTTGGCGGCGGCCGACGCGACGTCGAGCTTGCCGCCCCGGGCGGGCTTCGTGGCGGGGAGGTCGTCCACCCCGCCGTCGTAGGTGACCAGGGGCTCGTCGGCGAGGGTGACCAGATAGGTGCCGGTGGCGGATTCCGCGGCCGGAGCGGCGGCGAGGACGGCGGTGGCGGTCGTGGCGAGGGGAAGGCTGAGCGCGGTGAGGCCGGTGGTGAGCAAGGCGACGAGGGCGGCTCGCCGGTTGCGCGACGTTCTTCGCGGCAGGAGTGGCACGGACTCTCCTCGTGGGTTTCCATGCGCGCCGGAGAGACGAGCGGATGCTCGCCTGCGGCGTGCGCTGGGTGGCGGGGATCTCCGAACCGCCTGGCACCAAGGGCGACTGACGGGCGGTCCGGGACGGATGAACGCTGTTTCTTCCCTGTATCAGGTGGTTTGACTGGCCGGGAAGACCTTCGCGATCACATATGCCATGCGCGCGACAATGAGGTGGCCGGTTGAACACACCGGAAATCCCTCGGAGCGGGAACCGGGCCGCCCCCGTGCATGCGGTGGTTTCCGCGGCCGGAGCACCCGAGAGGGGCTCCGGCCGCGGAAGCACTGGTGGTGAGCGGGACCGGTCAGCCGATGGCGATCTGGTCGACCAGGAAGACGGTCGGCAGGTAGGTGTCTTCGGTGCCGGCGAACTCCAGCTTCACCGCCTGGCCCTTGTAGGCGGACAGGTCGACGGTCTTCTGGACGTATCCGGAGCTCGCGTTGGCGTTGGAGTAGGTGGCCAGCGTGGTGCCGTTGATCTTGACCTTGAGGGTGTCGTAGGCGACGTAGCCGGACTCCTGGGTGGAGACCTTCAGCGAGAACGTGAGCTTCGGGGCGCCGGTGGCGGGCACCGCGATGTTCGACTGGGACACGGACTCGACGGCGTCGGCGCCGTAGCCCATCATCCAGGCGTACCAGGACCCGTCGCGCGCCGGCTGCAGAGACGAGTTGGTGATGATGTTGTCGCTCTGGGTCCAGCCGCTGGTGCCCTGCTCGAAGCTGCCGTTGGTCAGCGCGTTTCCGCCGGGGGGGTCGGTCGGATCGGTCGGACCGGGGGTGGGGGTGCCGTTGCCGGGGTCGGGCAGGGCGGTGCCGACGCTGACGGCCGCCCACGCCTTGGAGACGAGGTACCTCTCCTGGGAGTTGGTGCCGTACAGATCGGCGGCGGCCTGCAGAGTGGCGGTGCGGGCGCCGGCGTAGTTGGTACTGGAGGTCATGTAGGCGGACAGCGCGCGGTACCAGACGGCGGCGGCCTTGTCCTTGCCGATACCCGCGAAGGTGTCGTTGTTGCAGGTGGTTCCGTTGTGCGAGCGTCCGCCGATGGTCTTCGCGCCGGTGCCTTCGGAGGCCAGGTAGAAGAAGTGGTTGGCGATGCCGGAGGAGTAGTGGACGTCCGCCGAGCCCGCGCCCGAGTTCCAGCAGGAGAGCGATTTCCCGTCGGCGGAGGGGTTGTCCATCCGGCGCAGGTAGCCGCTGGACATGTTGAGCTTCTCACCGATGTAGTAGTCGCCCGGATCGGCGGTGTTGTCGGCGTAGAACTCGACCATGGTGCCGAAGATGTCGCTGGTGGCCTCGTTGAGACCGCCGGACTCGCCGGAGTAGGTGAGGTTGGCGGTGGCGGCGGTGACGCCGTGGCTCATCTCGTGGCCGGCCACGTCGACCGCGGTCACGGGCGTGTTGCCGTTCTGCGAGGAGCCGTCACCGAAGTACATGCAGAAGCAGTTGTCGTCGTAGAACGCGTTGACCAGGTTGGTGTCGACGTGTACGTAGGCGGGGGCTCCGCGGCCGTCGTTGCGGATGCCGGAGCGGTTGAAGGAGCTCTTGTAGTAGTCCCAGGTCTTCGCCAGGCCGTAGGAGGCGTCCACCGCGGCGCTCTCGCGGCTGGACGCGGTGCCGTTGCCCCAGGAGTTGGAGGTCTTGGTGAAGGCCCTGGCGTTCTGTCTCGGGTTCGACTGCGGACTGTTGTAGGAGTCGTAGACGATCGTGCCGCCGTGCGCCGCGTCGGTGAGGGTGTAGCCGCTGCCGGTCTGGGTGGTCTCGATGGAGACCTGGCCGACGGTGACGCCGTTGCCGGTGCCCGTGACACTCTGGTGCAGTTCGTACTGGTCCAGCAGCGCACCGCTGTCGGCGTCCACGATCACCGCCTCCCGCGAGGCCGGGCCGGTCTCGCCCGCGCCGGTGACGGTCGAGCGGTAGGCGAGGACGGGGATCTTGCCCGCCGCGTACACCACCAGGGTGCTGTCCTTGCTGCCGGCCTTCGCCTTCTTCACGTGCTTGGCGTGCTTCACGGCCTTGGCCGAGGCGTCGGCCGCCGTCAGCTTCGGCGTGGTGCGGGTGACCCGGATCGCGCCCTGGTGCGCCAGGTCCGAGCCGGTGATCCTGCCGTCCCCGGTGAGGTGGACGACCAGGTCGCCGCCGATCACGGCCAGGCCGTCGTAGGTGCGGTCGTAACGCACGTGCCGGGAGCCGTCGGCGTCGATCAGCACGTCCTTGGCCACCAGGCGCTCGTCGGGGCCGAGGCCGAGTTCGCGGGCGGTCGCGGCGGCGTTCCGGCCGGCCGTGCGTATCGCCTCGCTGCGCGTGTCGGCCGTCATCGCCCGGAAGCCGGCGCCGGGCTGGGCGGCGGAGGCGCCGGCGGCCGCGGCGGACTGGGGGACGGCGGTGGACTGGGTTGTCACCAGGGTCACGGAGCCCAGTGCGAGGGCTGCCGCGACACCGGCAGCCAGAGCGTTCTTTCGGTACATGACAATCCTTCCGCCGGACCTCGTCGGGGAGTTGCCGCAGGACGTCGCCTGGAGTGCGGGGGGTGTTCGGCGGCAGTTGGCCCGGCTGTGGCCATGAGGCTAGAGACGCGGAGAGCGGCCGGCATCGGGGCAACCCCTTGATCTGGACGGGGAGCCCCGGCGGGCGCACCATGGCCCGATGCCAGACTCTGCGATGTGGACGAACGCCTCCCACCAGGCCGGTTCCGTGCTGCCGGTGGTGCCGGAAGGCGGAGGCGGCACCCGCCGGGTAGTCCTGTTCGGGCCGCCCGGAAGCGGCAAGACCACCGCGGCCGGTGCCCTGGGACGGCAGTCGGGCCTGCCGGTCCTACGGCTGGCCCCGGGCCCACAGGACGCCCGGGTCGCCTGTGCCGGGCTGCTCGAACTCGCGCTTGCCCTGCCGGCCCTGCCGGCCGCGCGGGAGCTGACGGCGGCACTCGACGGGACCGCCGGCCGGTCCGGCTCTCCGGACGAGGCCGGCCGGGCACTCCGGCTGCGCCGCCTGACCGCTGCTCTGCTGCGGGAGGCACCGCCCGTGACGCTGGTGGTGGACAACGCCCAGTGGCTGGACCACGCCAGTGCGGCCGTCCTGGGCTGGGCGCTGCGCCTGACCCCGGACCTTCCCGTCATCGCGGTCGAGCGCGTCTGGCGCCCGGGAGCCGCGGGCCACTGGTGCGGCGAGGACACCTGCGCGGTGCGCATCCCGCCCCTGACGACCCCTCAGATAGCGGCCTTGCTGTCCCCGTACCGGCTCGCCCCCCGCGAGGTGGCGCGCATCCACGCCCACAGCGGCGGGAACCCGGCCCTGGCCCTGGCGCTGGCCGACGCCTCGCGGCCGCTCGCGGACCGGGAGGGTGAGAGCGAGTCGGCCCTGCCGCCGACGGCCCGCCGGCTGGTGGGCGAGTGGCTGGGCGAGGTACCGGCCCAGGTGCAGGAACTGCTGACGTTCGCCGCACTGGACGACCGGCCCGACCTCGAACTGCTCGGCCGCCTCGCCGGCCCGGCCGCCGAGTCCCTCCTCGCCCAGGCCGAGGCAGCGGGACTGTTCGACATCGGACGGGCGAACGGGAGCGTGCGGTTCACCGCCTCCGCGATCGGCACGGAACTCGTGACGCGGCTGCCGGGCGACGCGCGCAGACTTCTGCACGCCCGCCTGGCCGAGGCCAGCCACGACAGCGTCCGCCGCGACCGGCACACCGTGCTGGCCGCCGATGTCACCGATCCGCGGTCGGCCCACCGCGCGGCCCGCGCTGCCGTACGCGCCCGGCAGCGCGGCGACCACGCGCTCGCCGCGGAACTCTCCTTCCTCGCAGCCCAGCGCACCTCGCACGACCACGGCGAACTCTTCACCGAACGGGCCCTGACCGCCGTACGCGACGCCGCCCACTACGGTGACCTCCCCCGCGGCCGGGCCGCCGCCCGCCTCGTCCTGGGTCACGACGCCACCCCCGAGCAGTGCGTCGATGCCCTCATCACCCTGATCGACGCGAGCGGCCGGCACCTGCACGGCGCTGACGAACTGTTCGCCGCCGCGCTCCACACGGCGGCCGGACGACCCGGCCTCACCGCGCAGGTCCTCATCCGCCAGTCCATCTGGGCCAACGTCAGCGAGGGTGACCCCCGCCGGGCGTGTGCCCTGGCCGGCCAGGCCACCGCCCTCGCCGAGACCGTCGGCGACACCACCACCACCGTCATGGCCCTCACGATGCAGGCCCGGCTCCAGCGCGTCCTCGGCCACACCGACGCCGAGACCACGCTCGGCCGCGCCCTGTCCCTGCCACGCGCCGCCTCCATCCCGGTGAACGGCACACCCCAGCACCTCGCCGCCCGGCACGCCCTCTTCGACGACCGCCCCGACGAGGCCCGCACCGTGCTGCTCCCCCTGCTCGTCGAAGCCGAGCGGGCGGGAGACGCCGAGGCGACCGTGGACATCCTGCGCAGCCTCGCCGAGGCCGAACTCCGCGCCGGACGCTGCGCCAGAGCGCTCCACCACGCCGACCGCGCCCAGGCGCTGACCGACGGGACCGCGCTGTCGGCCGCACCGGCCTGCTACACCTCCGCCCTCGTCGCGGGCACCGCCCGGCGCACCGACCTCGCCCTCGTCCACGCGCGCCGCGGAGTCGACACCGCCCGGCAGGAGGACAACAAGGTCTTCCTCTCCCGCAACCTCTTCGCCCTCGGCCACCTGCTCCTGGCCACCGGCCGCCCCAAAGAAGCCCTGGAGGTCCTGGAAGAGGTCCGCGCCCTGGAGGAGCTCCAGCAGGTCGGCGATCCGTCGGTCCTGCGCTGGCACCCCGAACTCGCCGAGACCTTCGTCGCCCTCGGCCGCCTCGACCAGGCACAGAGCCTGCTGGACGACACCCGCCGCACCGCGGACGAACTCGGCAGGGACGCGGTCATCCCTCCGCTCGAACGCGTCCAGGCGCTCCTGGACGCCGCCCGCGGCCACTACGACACCGCGGCCCGGCGCCTCACCGACGCGGCCGACCGCCTCCGTCACCTTCCCCTCGAACGGGGCCGGACCCTCCTGGCGCTCAGCCACACCGAGCGACGCGGACGCCGCCGCGCCAGCGCCCGCATCGCCGCGCAGCGCGCCGCCGACCTCTTCACCGTGCACCAGGCCCACCCCTGGGCCGAAACCGCCGTGCACACCCTCGGCCGGCTGGAAGCCACCCCCACGGACCACAACGCCCGCCCCCGCCTGACCCCGGCCGAACAGCGCTGCGCCGAACTCGCCGCTGCCGGAGCGAGCAACCGCGACATCGCCACCGCCCTCACCGTCAGCGTCAAGACGGTCGAAGCGACCCTCACCCGCGTCTACCGGAAACTCGGCCTGCACTCACGCTTCCAGCTGGCGCACACCGTCACACCAGCACGTGAGTGACCCCGCCCGTACCGCTGCGGGAACCGCCGGGCCCAGCCGCGTACCGGGCGACGGCGCCGGGCCCGCACCACCGATCGGGTCCGCCGCCGGCAGGCGGGCGGCCTCCGGGCCGCAGCACGGCGTCGTTTCGGGGTCACGGGGTGCCGGCACGCGCGGTCGCGCGGGTCCAGGTGTTCATGATGATGAAGGTCTTGGTGCCCTCCACCTTGCCGGTCCGGCGCACGGCGTTGATCACCTGCTGAAGATGCTTCACGTCCCGGACCCAGAGCTTGAGCAGCGCGTCGGAGGTGCCTGCGATGCTGTGGCTCTCCTCGATCTCCGGGATGCTCTCGGAGATGCCCTCGATCTCGTCGCTGTCGGTCGCGCCGAGCAGGCGGATCTCGATGAACGCCTGAAGCATGCCCGCCCGGCTGTCCTCGATGACCGCGGTGTAGCCGCGGATCACACCCTCCCTCTCCATACGCTCGATGCGGCGCGCGCACGGAGCCGCCGAGAGTCCCACAGCACGCGCGATCTCCGACACGGGCGCTCGCCCGTCCTTGCGGAGGATGTTCAGTATGTGACGGTCGATCGCGTCCACGGCCAACTCCCCGAATCATGCGCGCCACGCACACGTCACGCGCCCAAAGGCCCACTGCTCGTTATGGACCGAGTGAATCACGCTCGACATGTGCGTGATGATGCTCGGCCTATCGTCCGGGGAACGTCGCCCTGCCATCGTCATGGCGTCCGGGGGATCCCCGGCAGGAGGCCCGCACCGGCCAACCCCTACGGCGCGGACTCCGACCAGGTGACAGGTGCGCGGGTATCCCCAGCACCCCGCGGCCGGCCCCACATCCTGGGGCCGGCCGGGTACCGGACCAGGCCCACCAGCAGCGATCACCGCGCCGGCGCACGGGGAAGCGCCGCCATCGACGCGATCTCCGCGTAGCCGCGACCGTCCGCTGGGCCGTGGAGCGTGGCTCGTAGCCCGCCGCAAGCCCAAAGTCCCAGAGAAGTCCCAGACATGCTGCCGCACCCCTCCTTGACCCGCTAAATGGCAGGTCAGACGGGGTGCGGCGGCATCGCCGTATCAGATGTCCCGGAAGATCTCGATCTGCGCGCCGACCGAGTTCAGCCGCTCCGCGAGCTCCTCGTAACCCCGGTTGATCACATACACGTTGCGCAGCACCGAGGTGCCCTCGGCCGCCATCATCGCCAGCAGGACCACCACCGCCGGGCGCAGGGCCGGCGGGCACATCATCTCGGCGGCGCGCCAGCGGGTCGGGCCCTCGACCAGGACCCGGTGCGGGTCGAGGAGCTGGAGCCGGCCGCCGAGGCGGTTGAGGTCGGTGAGGTAGATGGCGCGGTTGTCGTAGACCCAGTCGTGGATCAGGGTCTGGCCGTGCGCGGTGGCGGCGATGGCCGCGAAGAACGGCACGTTGTCGATGTTCAGCCCCGGGAAGGGCATCGGGTGGATCTTGTCGATCGGCGCCTCCAGCTTGGAGGGCCGGACCGTCAGGTCCACCAGCCGGGTGCGGCCGTTGTCCGCGGCGTACTCCGGGGTGCGGTCGCAGTCGATGCCCATCTCCTCCAGGACCGCGAGCTCGATCTCCAGGAACTCGACCGGTACCCGGCGGATCGTCAGCTCCGACTCCGTCACGACCGCCGCCGCCAGCAGGCTCATCGCCTCGACCGGGTCCTCGGAGGGGGAGTAGTCGACGTCCACGTCGATCTCCGGCACACCGTGCACGGTCAGGGTCGTCGTGCCGACGCCGTCGACGCGTACGCCGAGCGCCTCCAGGAAGAAGCACAGGTCCTGGACCATGTAGTTGGAGGAGGCGTTGCGGATGACGGTCGTGCCCTCGTTGCGGGCGGCGGCCAGGAGGGCGTTCTCGGTGACCGTGTCCCCGCGTTCGGTCAGCACGATCGGGCGGGCCGGCCGGACCGAGGGGTCGACCTGGGCGTGGTACAGCCCGTCGGTCGCCGCGATCTCCAGGCCGAAGCGGCGCAGGGCGATCATGTGCGGCTCGATGGTGCGCGTGCCGAGGTCGCAGCCGCCGGCGTACGGCAGCGTGAAGCGCTCCGTGCGGTGCAGCAGCGGGCCCAGGAACATGATGATGGAGCGGGTCCGGCGGGCGGCGTCCGCGTCGATGGCCGCCAGGTCCAGCTCGGCGGGCGGCAGGATCTCCAGGTCGACGCCGTCGTTGATCCAGCGGGTGCGCACCCCGATGGAGTTGAGGACCTCCAGCAGCCGGAAGACCTCCTCGATACGGGCGACCCGGCGCAGGACGGTACGGCCCTTGTTGAGCAGCGAGCCGCAGAGCAGGGCGACGCAGGCGTTCTTGCTCGTCTTCACGTCGATGGAACCGGAGAGCCGGCGTCCGCCGACCACCCGCAGGTGCATGGGCCCGGCATAGCCGAGCGACACGATCTCGCTGTCGAGGGCTTCGCCGATCCGGGCGATCATCTCAAGACTGATGTTCTGATTGCCGCGCTCGATGCGGTTGACGGCGCTCTGGCTGGTGGCGAGCGCCTCGGCGAGCTGTGTCTGCGTCCAGCCCCGGTGCTGGCGGGCGTCACGGATGAGCTTGCCGATACGTACGAGGTAGTCGTCTTCCATGAACCGAACGCTATCTCAGATATGAGATGAGGTTTGCGTCGGGGGTGTGATCGGTGGGTGAAAAGACGGTGGCTCGCGATGCGGGAGGGGCGGTGCCGCCCCTGGTCCCGCCGCTCTCCTGAAGGTCGGTCATGCCTTCGGGGGCGGCCTCCGGAGTTCGGCCGAACGGGTGGCGCGCCGGGTCCTGGCGCGTGGGCCGGTCCGGCGTGTCGGTGCCCTCGGGGTGCGGGGAGGGGGCGCCCGGAGGTGGGGGGGGCGGGTGTTCGGGGGCACGGGAAGGGGCCCCGGATGGCCCGGATGGCCCGGGTGGTAGGGGGAGGGGGCTTCCGGGGCGGCGGAGGGGGAATCCGAGCGGTGGGGGCGCCAAGGGGGCCTGGAGGGCGGCCGGAGTCGTGGCCCGACCGGTGTTTCCTCCCGGCGCCCCCGTGCGATCACGCCCGGGGCCGGGTTCACTGGAATGGCGGACCGGGCGCCGGACCCGCCGGAAACCGGTCGGCGTGCCGGCCGGGCGAGGGCGGTCCGCGGCGGCGCGGGGGGTGCCCGGGCATGACCGCGTCGCGGTGATGTACTAGAGTTATCTCGACATCGAGATATCTGCCGAGGCGCACCGCCGCCACTGCCTGGTAAGGGTTACCTAACTAATTCTTACCCTAGCGGATGGCGGGGCCGTAGGCGGCACCGAGCGGCACCGGCCGCCTATGAGGCGCGGCGCGGTTGAGCGCGCACATTGAAGAAGGAGACTGTCGTGTCGGCGAACAGCTTCGACGCCCGCAGCACGCTGCGCGTGGGTGACGAGTCGTACGAGATCTTCAGGCTGGACAAGGTCGAGGGCTCCGCGCGCCTCCCTTACAGCCTGAAGGTGCTGCTGGAGAACCTCCTCCGCACCGAGGACGGCGCGAACATCACCGCCGACCACATCCGGGCGCTGGGCGGATGGGACTCCCAGGCCCAGCCCAGCCAGGAGATCCAGTTCACGCCGGCCCGCGTGATCATGCAGGACTTCACCGGCGTCCCCTGCGTCGTCGACCTCGCCACCATGCGTGAGGCCGTCAAGGAGCTCGGCGGCGACCCGGCGAAGATCAACCCGCTGGCCCCGGCCGAGCTGGTCATCGACCACTCCGTCATCGCCGACAAGTTCGGCAGCAGCGACGCCTTCGCCCAGAACGTCGAGCTGGAGTACGGCCGCAACAAGGAGCGCTACCAGTTCCTGCGCTGGGGCCAGACCGCCTTCGACGAGTTCAAGGTCGTCCCCCCGGGCACCGGCATCGTCCACCAGGTCAACATCGAGCACCTGGCCCGCACGGTCATGGTCCGGGGCGGCCAGGCCTACCCCGACACCCTCGTCGGCACCGACTCGCACACCACCATGGTCAACGGCCTCGGTGTGCTGGGCTGGGGCGTCGGCGGCATCGAGGCCGAGGCCGCGATGCTCGGCCAGCCGGTCTCGATGCTCATCCCGCGCGTCGTCGGTTTCAAGCTGACCGGCGAGCTCCCGGCCGGCACCACCGCCACCGACCTCGTGCTGACCATCACAGAGATGCTCCGCAAGCACGGCGTCGTCGGCAAGTTCGTCGAGTTCTACGGTGAGGGCGTCGCCGCCACCTCCCTCGCGAACCGCGCCACCATCGGCAACATGTCCCCGGAGTTCGGCTCCACCGCCGCGATCTTCCCGATCGACGACGAGACGCTGAACTACCTGCGCCTGACCGGCCGCGACGCGCAGCAGGTCGCGCTCGTCGAGGCGTACGCCAAGGAGCAGGGCCTCTGGCTGGACCCGTCAGCCGAGCCGGACTTCTCCGAGAAGCTGGAACTCGACCTCTCCACGGTCGTCCCCTCCATCGCCGGCCCGAAGCGCCCGCAGGACCGCATCGTCCTGGCCGACGCCGCCCAGCAGTTCGCGCAGGACGTGCGCAACTACGTGGACGAGGTCGACGAGGCGGGCAAGGAGTCCTTCCCGGCCTCCGACGCCCCGGCCATCACGCCGAACGGCGGCCCGTCGAAGCCGGTCACCGTCACGGCCCCCGACGGCTCGACGTACGAGATCGACCACGGCGCCGTCACCGTCGCCGCGATCACCTCCTGCACCAACACCTCGAACCCCTACGTCATGGTCGCCGCGGCGCTCGTGGCCAAGAAGGC
This sequence comes from Streptomyces nitrosporeus, assembly GCF_008704555.1. NCBI lineage: Bacteria > Bacillati > Actinomycetota > Actinomycetes > Kitasatosporales > Streptomycetaceae > Streptomyces > Streptomyces nitrosporeus. The sequence continues at coordinate 1,371,354 of NZ_CP023702.1, read as the reverse complement.
GGTCGAGAAGGGCCTGACCCGCAAGCCGTGGGTCAAGACCACCCTCGCCCCCGGCTCCAAGGTCGTCACCGACTACTTCGACAAGGCGGGCCTGACCCCCTACCTCGACAAGGTCGGCTTCAACCTCGTCGGCTACGGCTGCACCACCTGCATCGGCAACTCCGGCCCGCTGCCGGAGGAGGTCTCCAAGGCGGTCAACGAGCACGACCTGGCCGTGACCTCGGTGCTCTCCGGCAACCGCAACTTCGAGGGCCGGATCAACCCCGACGTCAAGATGAACTACCTGGCGTCCCCGCCGCTGGTCGTCGCGTACGCCATCGCCGGTTCGATGAAGGTCGACATCACCAAGGACGCCCTCGGCGTCGACCAGGACGGCAACGCCGTCCACCTCGCGGACATCTGGCCGACGGAGGCCGAGGTCAACGACGTCGTGGCGAACGCCATCGGCGAGGACATGTTCAACAAGTCCTACCAGGACGTCTTCGCGGGTGACGCCCAGTGGCAGGCGCTGCCGATCCCGACCGGCAACACCTTCGAGTGGGACTCCGAGTCCACCTACGTGCGCAAGCCCCCGTACTTCGAGGGCATGACGATGGAGACGACCCCGGTCGAGGACATCACCGGCGCCCGTGTCCTCGCCAAGCTGGGCGACTCGGTCACCACCGACCACATCTCCCCGGCCGGTGCGATCAAGGCCGACACCCCGGCCGGCAAGTACCTCACGGAGCACGGCATCGAGCGCCGTGACTTCAACTCCTACGGCTCGCGCCGTGGCAACCACGAGGTCATGATCCGCGGCACCTTCGCCAACATCCGCCTGCGCAACCAGATCGCGCCGGGCACCGAGGGCGGCTTCACCCGCGACTTCACGAAGGACGGCGCCCCGGTGTCGTTCATCTACGACGCCTCGCAGAACTACCAGGCCGCGGGCACCCCGCTCGTGATCCTGGCGGGCAAGGAGTACGGCTCCGGCTCGTCCCGTGACTGGGCGGCCAAGGGCACCGCGCTCCTCGGCGTCAAGGCCGTCATCGCCGAGTCCTACGAGCGCATCCACCGCTCGAACCTCATCGGCATGGGCGTCCTCCCGCTCCAGTTCCCGGAGGGCCAGACCGCCGAGACCCTCGGTCTGACCGGCGAGGAGACCTTCTCCTTCACCGGTGTGACCGAGCTGAACGACGGCACCACCCCGCGCACCGTCAAGGTCACCACCGACACCGGTGTGGAGTTCGACGGCGTCGTCCGCATCGACACGCCGGGTGAGGCGGACTACTACCGCAACGGCGGCATCCTGCAGTACGTGCTCCGCAGCCTGATCCGCAAGTAAGCGGACCGGTAAGTGAGCGAGGGCCGCACCCACCGGGGTGCGGCCCTTCGCCGTCCCTCGTCCCCGCCCCCGTCCCGCCGCCCCTCCCGTCTCCCGCCCCGTCCCGCCGCCCCCCGTCTCCCCGCTTCCCGCCCCCGCTCCGCCACCCCGCACGCGGCCCCTGCCGCCCGGTACGGGCCCCGGCCCCGCACACGGCCCTCGCCGTCCGGTACGGCCGCTGCCTCCCGGTACAGCCGTTACCTCCCGGTACGGCCACTCGCCGATAGGGTCACAAGCCTGATGAAGAACACGCTCACCTCGCCCGCGGCCAAAGCCGGATACGAGTCCGTACGGCGCCACAACCTCAGCCTCGTGCTGCGCACCGTCCGCGAGGAGGGCGAGGTCACCCGGGCCAGGGTGGCGAGCCTCGTCGGACTCACCCGGGCCGCCGTCTCCTCCCTCGTCGAGGAACTCCTCGCACTGGGCTGCCTCAGCGAGTCGGGCAAGACCTCCAGCGGGTCCGCCGGGCGCCCCGGCACCGTCCTCACCCTCTCCCGGACCGGTCCGGCGGGACTCGGGGTGGAGATCAACATCGACTACGTCTCGGTGTGCGCCGTCGATCTCACCGGCACCGACCGGGTCCGCGTCATCGAGCACACCGATCACCGCGGTGTCCCGCCCGCCGAGGTGCTTGCCCACGCCGCACGCCTCACCAACCGGGTCATCGGGTCCACCCGTGAGCAGCAGCTGCGGGTGGTGGGCGTCGAACTGGCCCTGCCCGGCCTGGTGTCCGGAGGTGTCGTACGGCAGGCCCCCAACCTCGGCTGGAGCAGGGTCGCCGCCGAGGGCATCTTCGGGCAGGCACTCAGCACCCTGCGTCCCGCCGGACGCGCCCTGGCCGTCGGCTCCGACAACGAGGCCAACCTGGCGGCCCTGGCCGAGTACTGGTTCGGCGGTCTCGGCGGCCTGCGCACCTTCCTCTACCTCACCGGTGAGATCGGCGTCGGCGGCGCCCTCGTCCTGAACGGCGAGATCCTGCGGGGCGCCCACGGGTTCGCCGGTGAGATCGGCCATGTGGTCGTCGACCCGCAGGGGCCGCAGTGCCGGTGCGGGGCGCGCGGCTGCCTGGAGCAGTACGCGGGACGGGCCGCCCTGTTCGAGGCGGCCGGCATCGACTGCGGCCAGGGCGTGCGGGGAGCGGCCGAGCTGGAGCAGCGGGCCGCCGCCGGGGACCCCAGGACCGTCGAGGCGCTGCGGACGGCGGGGGACCGGCTGGGCGTGGTCCTGGCCGGGGCGGTCAACCTCTTCGACCCGGAGGCGGTCGTGCTCGGCGGGATCTACCGGAACCTCATGCCGTGGCTGATCGAGGCCGCGGACGCCCAGCTCACCACCCGGGTGGTCTCCGGCCGCTGGCACGAGGGCGGCAGCAGGCTGCGCGCCTCCTCCCTCTCCGGCGACGCGGCGCGGGGGGCGGCGGCCCGGGTGATGTACGAGGTGATGGAGAACCCGGCGGCGTACGCGGTGCGCTGACCGCCGCGCTGCGCGCTCCGGCGGTGGCACGGGCCCTGGCACGGCCCGCGGGCCGGTTCCGCGGTCCTCGCCGCCGGGGCGTCACCTCCGGGCGCCCGGACCACGGTGCGGGCGCCCGGAGGCGACGGCCTCAGGGGTGGTGCGCCACGTACTGCTTGTCGAGCAGCGCGAGATGGCCGCCCATGGACTTGTTCGGGTTGAGCGCGTTCACCTTGAAGACGTCCGAGTAGGACGTCCCGTTCTGCGTCCACTCCAGCTGGTAGTCGATACTCGAACAGACGTGGTAGCTGCCGGTCAGCATCCTGGCCGTCGCGGTGACCTTCACCTCGCTGATGCCCGCCTGGAGGATCATCTTCTTGACCAGCGTCTCCAGGACCAGGTGGTGCCCGTTGGCGGCGGCGAGCCCGGCGGCCAGGTTCTCCGGCGCGTTCGGCTGGGTGCCGTCGTGGCCGCCCATCGTGAACGCGATCAGATGGAGCCACTGCCAGTCGCCGTCGGCCATGTTGCTCGCCTTGGCGGCCTCGGAGGCCGAAACCCCCTTCATCGCGCCGTTCTGGTCGGGCTTGTGGCCGTCACGCTTGCCCCCGCCCCAGCGGTTGAGCACCTTCTGGTCGACCGTGACGGGGCCGGCGGTCTTGGTGGCCTGCGTGAACGGCATCAGCCCTCTGCCGAGCGCCGCGGTGGGCACCTGGGCCAGGGCGGGCGGCAGGGCGAAGTCGGGCACCTCGGCGGGCATGTCCTTGGCGTAGGTGATCATGCGGTGCGTGGTGCCGCCGGGGGAGTCGAAGGCGTAGGTGGCGCCGCGTCCCATCTCGGTGCCGTCGCCGAGGAGGACCTGGTCGGGTGTGGTGGAGCCGGGAACCGGCTTCAGGGCGGGAGACTCGTAGAAGGGCAGTTCGCCGAGCGACTTCGAGGAGGCCGCCTGCTTGCCCGGGGACAGCGGGGGCTTCACCATCAGCCACTGCTTGTCGCTCTTGGAGTGCATCAGGCCACCGCCGTCCGAGAGCCGGGCACGGGCGCTCAGGTAGGTGTAGACCGCCTCGACCTCCGCCCGGAGCACCGACCAGGACTCCTTGTCCCAGTGCCATTCGGGGTCCTCCGTGGGACCGGGGTTCTCCGTGTAGAGGCGCTCCAGGCTCTCCCTGCCGATCTGGTACAGCTTCTTGGACCGGCCGCCGCCCCCCGAGCCGTCCGCGGCCGGCGCGGGCCGCACCGTCGCCTTCAGGATGTTGCCCATGAAGCTCAGGTTCTCGGGCTTCTGCGCGGAGAGCGCCTTGGTCACCGCCGCGAGGCGGCCCGCGTCGGCCGTGGACGGATAGTCGATGCTCATCCCGGAGCCGGTACTGGACTGGCTCGCCATCTCGGTGTCACTCGTCCGTTGCACCGCTGCCCCCGGGCCCGCCCCGCCGGGCGCCGGCGCGTCCCGGTCGTGGGGGTGCCGGACCGGTGCCGGGCCGCCGAGCACCCGCCTGGCGTTGGCCTCCGCCTCCCGCTCGAAGCGGTCCGAGGGGTCCGAGACGCTCAGTCCCGCACCGTTGTCGGTACCCGCGACCGGGCCCTGCCGCTGCTGGATGACATGGGTCAGCTCATGGGCCAGGGTGTGCCGGTCGCCCCCGCCGGCACCGATGACGACATGGCTGCCGGAGGTGTAGGCACGGGCACCCACCTCGGCGGCCGACGCCCTCGCGGCGGCGTCCGTGTGGACGCGTACGTCGGAGAAGTCGGCGCCGAGCCGGGCCTCCATGTCGGTGCGGGTGGCCTCGTCCAGCGGACGGCCCCCGGACCGCAGTACGGCGTGGACGGCGGAGCGCTGCACGGTGGCGGACGGGTCTGCGCCGCCCCCGCCGCGCGGCGGGCCCGCCTGGGCCCCGGGGTGCCCGGCCCGGCGGAGCATCTGGACCACGGCCGCGTTGCCGGCCTCGCCCTGCAGGGCGAGGAGCCGCCCGCCGGGCGCCTGCGGCGCGGCGGCCGGCCCGCGGGCCGGGGCGTGGTCCGGATCCGTCCTGACGTTCTCGTGGTCGCGCAAGGCCGCCTCTTCCGGTACGGGGACTCCGACCCCTCCTGCGTACACGGCGAAGGAGCGGACCGCCAGGTACCCGGGGGCAGCGCGCACCGGCCCCGCGGGCAGAACACGGCGCCCCCGGCGGACCCGCGCACCCGGGGGCACCGCCCCGCGCACCGCCGCGCGGCCCCGGGGGCGGAGAAGACGGGACCAGGGCGGAGGGAAACGGAACCGGGGGCGCACGCGCGGTGGAACACGCGTACGCCCCCGGGTGGCCGGACGGGCCGGGTCAGACGGCCCGGTGGGCCGCGATCAGCTGCTGGTACCAGCGGTAGCTGTCCTTCGGGGTGCGCTCCAGGGTGTCGTAGTCGACCCGGATGATCCCGAACCGCTTCGCGTAGCCCAGCGCCCACTCGAAGTTGTCCAGCAGCGACCACACGTAGTACCCGCGGACGTCCACACCCGCGTCCATGGCCCCCCGCAGGGCGGTCAGGTGGTCGCGGAGGTACTCCACCCGGTCGGTGTCACGGACCGAGCCGTCCGCCTCGACGGAGTCGAACTCCGCCGAGCCGTTCTCCGTGATGTGCACCGGCGGCAGCGCGTCACCGTAGGTCTGCTTCAGCGCGGTCAGCAGGTCGGTGAAGGTGTGCGGGACGACCGGCCAGCCCATCGCGGTCCTGCGGACCTCGGGGTACTCACCCTCGGTGTACCGGTTGTCCGTGGCCACACGCAGCGCCGGGTCCGCCTCGCGGTGCGGGGCCGCGGCCACCACGATCGGCCGGTAGTAGTTGATGCCGAGGAAGTCCAGCGGCTGGGAGATCAGCTCCAGGTCGCCCTCGCGGCGGAAGTCCTCACCGGTGATCAGCTCGCCCCAGGTCTCCTCCTCGGTGGCCGGGTAGCGGCCCGCGAGGATCGGCTCGGTCCACACCAGGTTGTGCTGGGTGTCCGCCCGTACGACGGCCGCGAGGTCCGCGTCCGACTCGGTGGCGGGGACGTTGCGGTCCAGGTTCAGCGTGATGCCCGCCTCGCGGACGCCCGCCGCGCGCAGCGCGGTCATCGCGTGGCCGTGGCCCACCAGCAGGTGGTGCGCGGCGGCCAGCGCCCCGCGGCCCTCCTGGGCGCCCGGCGCGTGCCGGCCGACCGAGTAGCCGAGGAAGGCGCTGCACCACGGCTCGTTGAGGGTGATCCAGCGCGGGACCCGGTCGCCCAGGTGCTCGGCCATGATCGCGGTGTACTCGCCGAAGCGCTCCGCCGTCTCGCGCACCCGCCAGCCGCCCTTGTCCTCCAGGGCCTGCGGCAGGTCCCAGTGGTAGAGGGTGGCGGCCGGCTCGATGCCCGCCTCCAGGAGGGAGTCCACGAGCCGGGAGTAGAAGTCCAGGCCCTTGGGGTTGACCGCCCCGCTGCCCTCCGCCTGGATCCGGGACCAGGAGATCGAGAAGCGGTAGGAGTCCACGCCCAGGTCGCGCAGGAGCGCCACGTCCTCGGGGTAGCGGTGGTAGTGGTCGCACGCCACGTCACCGGTGTCACCGCCGTCCGTGCGGCCGGGGGTGTGGCTGTAGGTGTCCCAGATGGACGGGCCGCGGCCGTCCTCCCGCACGGCACCCTCGATCTGGTACGAGGCCGTGGCCGCGCCGAAGACGAATCCGGGCGGGAAGACCGGGAAGTCACTCATGTGAACCCTTACTTGACGGAGCCGCCGGTGATCCCGGCGGCGATGTACTTCTGGGACAGGACCAGCAGGACGGCGGCGGGCACCGCGGAGAGCACCGAGGCGGCCATGACCGAACCCCAGTCACCGACGTGCGCGCCGATGTACTGGTAGATGCCGAGCGTGATCGGCTTGACCTCGTCCGTGGTGTTCAGCGTCAGGGCGAACATGAAGTCGCTCCACGCGTACAGGAACGAGAACAGCCCGGCGGTGATCAGCGAGTTGCGGCTCATCGGCAGGACGACCTGGACGAACGTACGGATGCGGCCCGCGCCGTCCACCTCGGCGGCCTCGATGACCTCACGCGGGATGGACACCATGAACGAGCGCATCAGCACGATCGCGAACGGGATGCCCAGCGAGGCGTCCGCCAGCATCAGGCCGAAGTAGGAGTTGACCAGGCCGAGGTCGACGTACGCGCTGTACAGGGCGTTGGCGATGACGATGCCGGGCACCATCTGGGTGATCAGCGTGCCGAAGACGATCGTCTTGCTGCCGCGCAGCTTGAACTGCGCCAGACCGTACGCGGCGGGCGCGGCGACGGCCAGGCAGATGGCCACGGCGCCCAGCGCCACGGCCAGCGAGGTCAGCAGGTTGCCGCCCTGCTCGGTGATGGCCGAGGTGAAGCCGGAGAAGTCCACGCCCGTCGGGACCGGGCCCACGTCGACCAGGCTCGCGTCCGGCTGGAGCGCGGTGTTGATCATCCAGTACAGCGGGAAGAGCATGACCGCGAGGATGACGAGGCCGAAGACGGTCGCGCCCCAGCGGCGCTTCGGCCGGACGGTCGCGGGAGCCGGGGCGGCGGGGATCTGGGTGGTGGTCGCCATGCCGGTCACTTCCCCTCGTTGCGGTTGACCCGCAGGTAGAACACCGCGAAGACGGCGGAGATCAGGATCAGGATGTTGCCGACCACGGCACCGGCACCGAAGTCCATCTGGACGAAGGAGTTCTGGTAGGTGAGCGTGCCGAGCGTCTGGGTGGAGTCGGCGGGACCGCCGTCGGTGAGGGCCAGCACCAGGTCGAGGATCTTGACCGTGGACATGAAGCCGAGGACCAGTACCACGGTGATGACGGGCTTGAGCATGGGCAGCGTGACCGAGCGGAACGTACGCCAGGCGGAGGCCCCGTCGAGGGCGGCGGCTTCGTGCAGCTCCTTGGGGACCTCCTGGAGGCCGCCGTAGAGGATCACCATGTTGAACGGGATGCCGATCCAGATGTTCACCAGGATCACCGAGACCAGCGCCATGCTGGTGCTGGTCAGCCAGGGGGTGTCACCGGGCAGGCCGATGGTGCCGAGGAAGGAGTTCAGGACACCCGTGTCCTGGTCGAAGATGCGCCGCCAGACGATGCCGGAGACGACCATGGGGACCAGCCACGGCAGCAGGATGAGCGAGCGCAGGATCCCGTTCAGCGGGAAGCGGCGGGTGAAGAAGACGGCGAGCGCCAGACCGATGCAGAACTGGCCGACGAGCGATCCGACGGTGAAGAGGATCGTCTGCCACAGGGCCTTGCCGAACAGCCCGTCGCTGAAGACGTTGCTCCAGTTGTCCGTTCCGTTGAACGGCGCCTCACCGGTGAAGAAGGTGGTCGGCGAGTAGTCCTGGAAGCTCATCACGATGTTGCGGACGAGCGGGTAGCCGAAGAACAGCGCCATGAAGATCACGGCGGGGGCGATGAAGCCCCACTGGGCGAGCTGCCTGCGGCGCTTCGCGCCCTGCGGGCTGAGCGGCTTCTTGGCGGCGGCGGTGCCCGCGGTCTGCGGGGCGCCCGCCGTGGCCGCGGAGGCGGTGGTGGATGACATCGTTCGTTACCTCAGTTCCCGCTCGTGACCTGGCGCTGGGCGCGCTTCAGAGCGGCTTCGCTGGACTCGCCGGTGAGCGCGGACTGGAAGGCGCTCTGGAGGGCGAGCGACACCGACGACCACTGGGCGCCGACCTTCGCCGTACGCGAGCGCGCCGTCGAGACCTGTCCTGCCAGGGCCGCCAGCTCCGGGGCCTTCGTACGCCACACGGCGGCGGCCTTGGTGTTGGCCGGGACCATCCAGCTGTTCAGGGCGTAGGTGATCTGCTCCTGCTCGCTCGCCATACAGCCGATGATCTTGGCGGCCGTCTTCTCGCGCTCGCTGTCACCGGTGTTGGGCACCGTCAGCACACCGCCGCCCAGCGGGCCCACCGAGTCGTCCCCCGCCTCGGGGACCGGGATCTGGGCGATGCCCCAGTCCAGGCCCTTCTTGGCGTTCAGGGTCTCGACCTGCCACGGGCCGTTGATCATCATGGCCGCGTTGCCCGCCATGAACTGGTCGTTCACATCGGCCTGCGTCCAGTTGACCGTGGACTTGGAGAGGGAGCCGTCCTTCAGCAGCGCCTTCCAGTAGTCGAGCGCGCCGGCGACCTCGGGGGAGTCCAGCTCCGTCTCGTCACCGCCGTTGGACCACATGAACGGCGTGAACTGGAAGACGCCGTCCTCCGCGCCGCCCGCGCTCAGCGCCAGGCCGTACCGCTTGCCCTGGGTGAGCTCCTTGGCGGTGTCGCGCATCTCGTCCCAGGTCGTGGGCACCTTCAGCCCGGCCTTGTCGAGGATGTCCTTGTTGTAGAACAGCGCCAGGGTGTTCACCGTGCGCGCGGCCCCGTAGTACTCGCCGTCGTACGAGCCGAAGTCGACGATCCCCTCGGGGATGTCCGTCGTGGCCAGCCCGAGGTCCTTCAGCGGGATCAGGCCGCCGGCCTCGGCGAAGGTCGGCATCTCGGAGGCGTCGAGCTGGAGGACGTCCGGCAGCGACTTGGAGGACGCCATCCGCAGCGCCTTCGTCATCAGCTGCGCGGCCGGCACGCTCTGCTGCTCGATGGTGATACCGAGCTCCTTGCTGCACCGCTTCAGGGTGTCCCCGTCCCAGCGGTGGTACGACTCGTCGGTCGAGGAGTTCATGACGGTGTAGACGTCAGGATCCCGCTGCTGGCCGCACCCCGAGAGAACGGTGCCGGCGACGATCGCGGAGACGACGGTGAGGGGGACGACGATCCGCCTGGTACGGCGGTCACGGCGTCGGAGCCGCCCGTCCGGGGAGGGTTCTGTCACGGTGGTGCCCTTGCATTGAGAGGGTGGCCGGCCCCATGGGAACGCTCCCATGGGTTCATCGTCAACCCCCGGCGTGATCCGGCGGAGCCACGGCGGGGGGCGGGGGCCGTCCGGTACCGGGGGGCACCGGACGGACCCGGGCGTCAGCGGACGCCGAGGAGGTGTTCCATGGCGAGCTGGTCGAGTGCTTCGAAGGCCATGGAGCGGGTGGCGACGGTGTCGGCGTCGAAGTCCTCGTAGGCCGTCCTGTCGGCGAGGAGGGCCTTGAGGCCGTCCTCGGCGGTGGGGCGGGCGAGTTCGTCGAGGCGGGAGGCGGTCAGGGCCTCCTGGACGGCGGGATCGGCGCGGAAGGCCGCGGCCCGGTCCTTGAGGATGAGGTAGTTGCGCATGCAGTTCTTCGCGGACTCCCAGACCCCGTCGATGCCGTCGGTGCGCACCGGCTTGAAGTCGAAGTGGAGGGGGCCCTGGTAGTCGGAGCTCTCCAGCAGGTCCACGAGCCAGAACGCCTGGCGCAGGTCGCCGGCGCCGAAGCGGAAGTCCTGGTCGTACTTGATGCCGGACTGGCCGTTGAGGTCGATGTGGAAGAGCTTGCCGGCCCACAGGGCCTGGGCGATGCCGTGGGGGAAGTTCAGGCCGGCCATCTGCTCGTGGCCGGTCTCCGGGTTCACGCCGACCAGCTCGGGGCGCTCCAGGCGCTCGATGAAGGCCAGGGCGTGGCCGATGGTGGGCAGGAGGATGTCGCCGCGGGGCTCGTTGGGCTTGGGCTCGATGGCGAAGCGCAGGTCGTAGCCCTGCTCGGTGACGTACTCGCCCAGCAGGTCGAAGGCCTCCTTCATCCGGTCCAGGGCGACCCGCACGTCCTTGGCCGCACCGGACTCGGCGCCCTCGCGGCCGCCCCAGGCGACGTAGGTGGTGGCGCCGAGCTCGACGGCCAGGTCGATGTTGCGGATCACCTTGCGCAGCGCGAAACGGCGCACCTCGCGGTCGTTGGAGGTGAAACCGCCGTCCTTGAACACCGGGTGGGTGAACAGGTTCGTCGTGGCCATCGGGACCTTCAGCCCCGTCCGCTCCAGCGCGTCCCTGAACCGGGAGATGTGACCGGCACGCTCGCTCTCGGTGGACCCGAACGGGATCAGGTCGTCGTCGTGGAAGGTCACACCGTGCGCGCCCAGCTCCGCCAGCCGCTCGACCGACTCGACCGGGTCCAGCGCCGGACGCGTCGGCTCACCGAACGGGTCGTTGCCCCGCCAGCCCACGGTCCACAGACCGAAAGTGAACCTGTCAGCAGGAGTGGGAGTGAAGCGGTCCGACATTGCTCAGCCTCTTGTCGACGGGGGCCCGGGCGGCTGCGCTGCCACCCGACCCCATTTGTTTGCTTGCAGTACTAATACTCCATTCCGTTGGCGGTTTCTAGACCGTTTCCGTGATGTATCGGTCACGCGGCGCCAACGCCGCTGATACGGGCCTCTGCCCCGCTCTTCTGTTTACCGGGCAATCCGGGAATTTCCCTGTCTACCGGCCTCCTCGGACACATTTGTTTTGTGTACGATCAAAATCTGAGGAGCTATCGAGAGGGCCCGTAGCCGCAGGAGGCCGGGGCCTCGACGTCCCGTCCGGCTCCCCCGGGCGTACGGCGGCACCCAGCGGGCCCGTCCGGCCGCGGGCGCCCCGGCCCGCCCCCGGGTCCAGCACCTCAGCACCATCCGATCGGCTAAGGACCACCCCCATGAAGTTCACCGACGGCTTCTGGCAGTTGCGCAGCGGAGTGCACGCCTCGTACGCCACCGAAGTCCGTGACGTCCGTCTCGACGACGACCGCCTCGCCGCCTACGCGGCCGTGAAGCGCGTCGAGCGGCGCGGCGACACGCTGAACGCCCCGCTGATCACCGTGGACGCCCACGCGCCGGCCGAAGGCGTCATCGCGGTGCGCCTGACCCATCACGCGGGCAAGCGGCGCAAGGGCCCCGACTTCGCTCTGCCGGGTGCCGCCGGCCGGTCCGCCGCGGTCACCCGCACCGAGGGCACCACCGCCGAGCTGACCAGCGGCCCGCTCACCCTGCGGCTGCCCACCGAGGGCGCCTTCGGGCTGGAGTTCCTCGACCAGGACGGCCGTGTGCTGACCTCGGCCGGCCGCAAGGGCACCGCCTTCGCCACCGTCGAGGACGGCGGCCACCACATGTTCGCCCAGCTCGCCCTGGGCGTCGGCGAGACCGTCCACGGCCTCGGCGAGCGCTTCACGCCGTACGTCAAGAACGGCCAGGTCGTCGACATGTGGCAGGCCGACGGCGGCACCAGCAGCGAGCAGGCCTACAAGAACATCCCGTTCTACCTGTCCTCGCGCGGCTACGGCGTCTTCGTCAACCACCCCGGCAAGGTCTCCTTCGAGGTCGGCTCCGAGGCCGTCGGCCAGGTCCAGTTCAGCGTCGAGGACCAGACGCTGGAGTACTTCGTCATCGCCGGGCCCACCCCGAAGGACGTCCTGGCCCGCTACACCGCCCTCACCGGCCGGCCGGCCCTCCCGCCGGCCTGGTCCTTCGGCCTCTGGCTCACCACCTCCTTCACCACCTCCTACGACGAGGCCACCGTCACCTCCTTCGTCGATGGCATGGCCGAGCGGGGCATCCCGCTCAGCGTCTTCCACTTCGACTGCTTCTGGATGCGCGAGTACCAGTGGTGCGACTTCGAGTGGGACCCGGCGGTCTTCCCCGACCCCGAGGGCATGATCGCCCGGCTCAAGGACAAGGGCCTGAAGATCTGCGTCTGGATCAACCCCTACATCGGGCAGAAGAGCCCCCTGTACGAAGAGGGCGCCGCCAAGGGCTACTTCGTCGAGACCACCGACGGCGACATCTGGCAGTGGGACAAGTGGCAGGCCGGCATGGCCCTGGTCGACTTCACCAACCCGGAGGCCACCGCCTGGTTCCAGGCCAAGCTCAAGGTCCTCCTGGACCAGGGCGTGGACGGTTTCAAGACCGACTTCGGCGAGCGCATCCCCACCGGTGTGGTCTGGCACGACGGCTCCGACCCGGAGCGCATGCACAACTACTACACCCACCTCTACAACAAGGCCGTCTTCGAACTCCTGGAGGAGGAGCGCGGTGCCGGTGAGGCGGTCCTCTTCGCCCGCTCCGCCGCCGCCGGCGGCCAGCAGTTCCCGGTGCACTGGGGCGGCGACTGCTGGTCCTCCTTCGAGGCGATGGCGGAGTCGCTGCGCGGCGGACTGTCCCTGTCGCTGTCCGGCTTCGGCTTCTGGAGCCACGACATCGGCGGCTTCGAGGGCACGCCCGACCCGGCGGTCTTCAAGCGCTGGCTCGCCTTCGGCCTGCTCTCCTCCCACAGCCGCCTGCACGGCTCCTCGTCGTACCGGGTGCCGTGGGAGTTCGGCGACGAGGCGGTGGACGTGGCGCGGAAGTTCACCCGCCTCAAGCACCGCCTGATGCCCTACCTCTACGGAGCTGCGGCCGAGGCGCACCGCACCGGCGTCCCGACCATGCGGCCCCTGCTGCTGGAGTTCCCGGACGACCCGACGGCCCGCACCGCGGACCGCCAGTACCTCCTGGGCCCCGATCTGCTGGTCGCTCCGGTCTTCACGGCCGGCGGAGAGGTGGAGTACTACGTCCCCGAGGGCACCTGGACCCACTTCCTGACCGGCGAGACCGTCACCGGCCCGGCCTGGCGCCAGGAGGTCCACGGCTTCGACAGCCTGCCCCTGCTGGTGCGCCAGGGCGCCGTCCTGGCCCTCGGCGCGGACGAGTCCCGCCCGGACGGCGACTGGCTGACGGACCTGGAACTGCGCGTTTACGCCCCGGAGGGCACCGGCGACTTCACCCGCGCGGTGGCGGTCCCCGGACTCACCGGCGAGACCGCCGCCACCTACGAGGTGGTGTACGAGGGCGGCGAGGTCCGCGTCACGGCCGACACGGACCGGCCGTACACCGTCACGCTCGTGGGCTGACGGGCTGACGGGCTGACGGCCGGCCCGCTCCGGGCATGCCCCGCGCCGGTCCCGCCGTCGCGCCGGACCCGCCCCCGCGGGCCGGCGCGGCGGCGGACCCGGTGACGGCGTCCGGCCGCGCCGCGGGACGGCCGGGCGGTGGCACGCCACGGACGCCACGGCCCTCCCCGGCGGACGGGCGGACGCCTTTCAGCCGGGGAAGGGCACCGGCCCCGGCGGGAGGACCGCGGGGCGGCCCCGGGTCGCGGAGACGACACCCGTGACCAGCGCGGTGACCATCAGGAGGACGCCGAGCAACAGGGCCGCCCCCCGCCCCAGGAGCCCGGCCGGGCCGTCCGGGACCCTGGCCGACACACCGGCCGCGGCGACCGTGCCCGCGTGGTCGTCCAGGAAGGAGCGGGAATCGCGGGCGGCGGCCCGGGAGTCACCGAGCACGAAGAGCCGCCCTTCGGGGACCCGTACGTCGTATCCGGGCGTCCCGCCGGACGGGTCGCCGTCCTTGACGTACGGCTCGAAGAGCGGTTCGCCGTTCACCACCACCGGCCCGTCGGGCCCCTGTGCGACGCGGTCGCCCCCCACACCGATCACCCGTCCCAGGACGGGCCTGCCCATGTAGCGGTCGTCCCCCGTGTCGTACAGGACCACGTCCCCGCGCCGGACCTCCCCGGCGCCTGTCCGTTCGAGGACGAGGTGATCGCGGCCCGTGTACGTCGGTTCCATGGCGGAGCCGGCCACCCGCACGCCCGTGTAACCGGTACCGATCAGCGTCACCGCCCCCGCCAGCAGCAGCGCTCCCGCCACTCCGGACACCCACGCCACACGCCGCAGCCCTCGCCCCGCCCGCCCCACGGCCCCTCCTCGAATCTGTGTGCGAGGAGGCTACCGGTCACCTCCCGGCGTGCGCCGGCCGGGGCGACGGCGCCGGACGGTGGCATTCCGCGGGGCGTGGGAATCCGCGGGACGGTGGGACTCCGCGGGGCAGGGGCGCCGGGCGGGGCGGGGAACGGCGGAGGCCGGCACCCCGCCCCCGAGGTGCCGGCCGGTTCCGTCCGCGGACGACGCCCGCGGGGTGGTCAGGCGGCCTGCTTCTTCAACGACGTCAGATGGGCGAAGACGACGACGTTGGCCGAGTAGCCGTTCTTCTTGTCGAACCGCCCCCCGCAGGTGAGCAGCCGCAGCTCCGGGCGGCCGGTGGCCCCGTAGACCTTCTCGTCCGGGAACTCGTCCTTCGTGTACGTCTTCACCGCGTCGACGGTGAAGACCGCGGTGCGGCGGTCGGCCCGGGTGACCTTCACCGTGTCGCCCCGCCGCAGGGCGTTGAGGTTGAGGAAGATCGCCGGCCCTGTCTCCGTGTCGCGGTGGCCGACGATCAGGGAGGTCCCGGCTTCGCCGGGGGAGGGGCCCTTCCGGTACCAGCCCACCAGGTTGGGCTTGTCCAGCGGAGGGGCACCGAGCCGGCCCTTCTTGTCGAGACCCAGGCCGGTGACCGGGGCCTCGATGAAGATGGCGGGAACGGCGATCTTCACCGGGCGGGAGTGCACCAGCGGCGCATGGGAGGCGGGCACCTGCTCCTGCGGCCTGTGCGGAGCCCTCCGGAACGGCTCCGCCCCGCCGCCCGCGGCGTCACTGCCGCGGGCGGCGGCGGCCGACGCGCCGTCCTCGGGCGGGTCCGAACCCGCCCAGACGATGCCGGCCACCAGCGAGGAGGTCACGCACAGCGTCATGGTCAGACGGCATGCACGCGTGGGTCCCCGTCGCCGTCGCCGTCGGCTACGGGCGTCAGGCCTGGTTGCGGGCACGGCGGAGTGCGGTCCGGCGGACCAGGACGAGGCCGGCGATCCCGGCCGCACCGGCGGCCAGCGCGGCGGTGGTCCCGAGGCCCGAGTCACTCTCGGAGCTCACGCTCTCCATGTCCGGCACGCCACCGCCGCCCGCGGGGACGGCGCCGGACGGCTTCTCGTAGCCCTTGCCGGAGCCCGACTGCGATCCGTCCCGGTTGCCGTCCCCGCCCTGGCGGCTGTCCCCGGCGTTCTGGGGCTTGGTGCAGTCGACCTCGAAGCTCTTCTGCCGCGGACCGGAGGTGACGGTCCACACCAGCTGGTACGTGCCTTCCGGGAGCAGGTACTCCTGGCTGGTGCCCCTGCCGTCGACGAGCGGGAGGGTGCCCAGCAGTGTGTCGCCCGGGGGCACGGTCGGCGGCTGCTCGGTGATGGTCCAGGGGACCGCGGGGAGGGTTTCGAAGTTCTTGGCCACGAGCACGAACTTGCAGACCTCGACCCCGGCGGTCTTGCCCTCCGAGGCCCAGCCCGCGGCCCGGACGTCGAGGTCGCCGTTGTCGCCGGGGAGGGCGTGGGCGGCCGGGGCTGCGGCCAGCGTGACTCCGGCGGCGGCGACCGCGGCGGCGAGAGCGGTGCCTGCGCGGACAGTGCGGGAACGGGGTGACGCGGACATACGCATGGGGGACTCCTTGAAGCCGAGATGTGATTGTCGTACTGATCACCTGATCGCCTAAGAAATGCCATGGATCGTCAGGAATTGGTGTTCTGACACCACGAATAATCGTAGAAGTACCCTGACTGGCCGATATGTGACCCGAACGGGCCATGGGCGCCGCGGGGGAGCGCGGTGACGGGGCGGACCCGTCCCCGGGTCCGGCGGAGGCGCGGCGGGCCGGCGTTCCGGGAGCCGGCGTCCCTTCCGGCCCGGCTGCTCCGCCGGCTCCCGGAATCCGGCCCCGGTTCCCGGTGCCCTTTTTCTGCGGCCGCAGTCCTCTTCTGCGGTATTCCGGTGGTCCGGAGGGCTTTGGACGATTCCGGTTCGGTGAAGACGGGACCGCGGTGGCCGATCCGGTGCGGAATACCCAAGTGATGCTTCATGTCAAGGGTGTTGCGGGGTACCGCGTGAGGAAATCCGCCCGTGATCCGGAAAGTCGCATTCCGGTGGAAGGGCTGCCGCGGGGCACACGGTGCCGAAGTGTCCGCGAGGTCTCAACTCGGGAAAGACTGCCGTTCAAACCTGCTTTCGATCTTGCCCGGTCGGCGGCAAGTGGACTATACCTGTCGGCGTCCGCACAGCCGTTTCACACGGTCCGCGGACACGGGGACGGAGGAACGGTCGCGGCATGCCCTGAGGCATCTTCGTAACGGTCCCCGGGAACTTCCCCACTGCACCTGGCAATCCGGAAACCTGCACAACCCAAGCGCAACTGACCGCGGTGGCGGGACCCTTCGCCTAGGCGAATTCACGACGGGTGACCGGTACACCGCCTGAGTCCTGGAGAAGGCGAGGACTTGAGCATGGGATCCACCTCCGCCCACACCAATGAGGGCCTTGGCCGTCGCGATGTGATCAAGCGTTCTGCCGCACTCGGCCTGATCGCCGTCCCGACGATGAGCTTCCTGTCGGCGTGTGCCAGCAGCGACAGCGGAACCGACGAGAAGGTCGAGAAGGGCACCAAGAGCGCGAAGAACCCGCTCGGTGTCAATGAGACCGCCCCTCTAGAAGTCGTCATCTTCAACGGCGGCTTCGGTGAGCAGTACGCCATCGACGCGGAGAAGAAGTACAACGAGGCCTTCCCCAAGGCGCCGAAGGTCAAGCACACGGCGACCGAGAAGATCCAGTCGACGCTGCAGCCGCGCTTCAACGGCGGCACCCCGCCGGACCTGATCGACAACTCCGGCGCCGAGCAGATGGACATGGGCGTCCTGGTCGGCAAGAAGCAACTGCTCGATCTCACGCCCCTGCTGGACGCCCCGTCCTACGACGACCCGGCCAAGAAGGTCCGCGACACCCTCCGTCCGGGCATCGTCGAGATGGGCCAGTTCGACGGCGACCCGGTCTGGATCATGTACTACGCGTACACGGTCTACGGCGTCTGGTACTCCCAGACCGCCCTGGAGAAGCTGGACGCGGCGTACCCGGAGACCTGGGACGACATGCTCGCGCTGTGCGCGAAGGCGAAGAGGAAGGGCATCGCCGGCTGGACGTACCCGGGCAAGTACCCGTACTACATCCCGTTCTCGCTGTACCCCTTCATCGGCAAGATCGGGGGCCGCGAGGTCCTCGACAAGATCGACAACCTGGAGCCCAACGCCTGGAAGGACCCGGCCGTCAAGGCCGCGTTCGAGGCCTACTACGAGCTCCAGCAGAAGGGTTACATCCTCAAGGGCACGCCCGGCCTGACGCACATCCAGTCGCAGACCGAGTGGACCAAGGGCAACGCCCTCTTCATCCCGAACGGTTCGTGGGTGGAGAACGAGGCCGCGCCCACCACGCCCGAGGACTTCAAGATGATGGTCGGCGCGCCGTCCAGCCTGGACTCGTCCGACAAGCTGCCCTACGGCACCATCTGGGCCTCCGGCGGCGAGCCCTTCGTCGTCCCGGCGAAGGCGAAGAACCCCGAGGGCGCGATGGAGCAGCTGCGCATCATGCTCAGCGAGGAGTCCTCCAAGAACTTCACCCAGTCGGTGAAGTCCCTCAGCGCCTTCAACGGCGGCACCGACGGACTGGCGCTCTCCACCGCCATGCAGTCCGGTGTGGACGTGCTGGAGCGGGCCGGCGAGAACGTCGTCAACCCGCGCCTCCAGGACTGGTACGTCAAGCTCCAGAAGGAGCAGATCGGCAACGCGGGACTCGGAGAGATGATGGCGGGCCGCGCGACCCCGGCGGAGACCATCAAGAAGATCCAGGCCTTCGCGGACGCGGCGGCCAAGGACCAGTCCATCAAGCACTACAAGCACCAGTGAGCAACCGTCACCAGCGGCGGCACCCGCTCAGAGATCGGGGTCGGTAAACGATGCAGCACGGCAAGTACCGGTTCATAGCCGGATTCCTGGTGGTTCCCCTGGCGTTGTACGCGGTCTTCGTCATCTGGCCGTTCGTCCAGTCCATCTACTATTCCTTCACGGACTGGACCGGACTGAGCCCGGACTTCGAAATGGTCGGGTTCGACAACTACAGCAAGATGCTCCAGGACGACATCTTCTGGAAGTCGTTGCAGCACAGCGTGCTGCTCGTGCTGCTGCTGCCGCTGGTGACGCTGGGGCTCGCGCTCTTCTTCGCCTTCATGCTCAATGTCGGTGGCCGGCGGCGAAAGGGCGCCGCGGTCACCGGCGTGCGGGGGTCCTCGTTCTACAAGATCGCCTATTTCTTCCCTCAGGTCCTCTCGATCGTGATCGTGGCCCTGCTCTTCCAGTTCGCGTTCAACCCGACGTCCGGGATGCTGAATTCGACCCTGAAGGCGATCGGCGCGGGGAGCCTCCAGTCGGACTGGCTCGGTGACCCCGACCTCGCGCTGTACTGCGTGATGGTGGTCCTGATCTGGTCGACCGTCGGATTCTTCGTCGTCCTGTTCTCCGCGGGCATGGCCTCCATCCCGAAGGACTTCTACGAGGCGGCCCTGCTGGACGGGGCGAGCCGCATCACGACCTTCTTCAGGATCACGCTGCCGCTGCTCTGGGACACCGTGCAGTCCGGCTGGGTCTACATGGGCATCCTGGCCCTCGGCGTGGAGGCGTTCACCGCCGTCCAGGTCATGACCGTCGGCCCCGGCGGCCCCGACTACTCCACCAGCGTCCTGCCGCTGTACGTGTACCAGACGGCCTTCCGGGACGCCCAGGCCGGATACGCGACCACGATCGGCGTCGGACTGCTCATCGTCACCATGCTCTTCGCCGCGGTCGTCATGCGGCTGGGCCGGCGCGAGCGGCTGGAGTTCTGATGCCGGCGCACCCGAGGTACCGCGACGACCGGGTTCCCGGCGGCCCGCAGATCAGTTCGGTCCCGGTGGCCGGCTCGACAGTTGTACGAGGTGAGCACACGTGAAGGTCACTGAGACTCCGCCCGCCGCCCCGGCGCCCCGCTCGCCGGTGGCGAAGACCGATGCCCCGTCGGGCCGCCCGGACAAGGGCACCGAGGGCACCGTCCTCAACGTCTTCTCGCACGGCATGCTCATCATCTGGGCGGTGCTGGTCGTCATGCCGCTGCTGTGGGCGGTGATGTCGTCCTTCAAGACGGACGACTCGATCCTCTCGACCCCGTGGGCGCTGCCCGACAAGCTCCACTTCGAGAACTGGTCCCGGGCCTGGACCCAGGCCCATATGAGTGACTACTTCCTGAACACCATCCTGGTGGTCGGCGGTTCACTCGTCGGCACCCTGCTGCTGGGCTCGATGGCGGCGTACGTGCTGGCGCGGTTCGACTTCCCGGGCAACCGCTTCATCTACTTCCTCTTCATCGGGGGGATGAGCTTCCCGATCATCCTGGCCCTGGTCCCGCTGTTCTTCGTCATGAACAACATGGGCCTGCTGAACTCGGTGCACGGGCTGATCCTCGTCTACATCGCCTACTCGCTGCCCTTCACCGTCTTCTTCCTCACCTCCTTCTTCCGGACGCTGCCGACCTCGATCGCGGAAGCGGCCATGCTCGACGGGGCCTCGCACACCCGGACCTTCTTCCAGGTGATGCTGCCCATGGCCAAGCCCGGCCTGATCAGCGTCGGGATCTTCAACTTCCTCGGCCAGTGGAACCAGTACATGCTGCCGACGGTGCTCAACACCGAACCGGACGGCAAGGTGCTCTCCCAGGGGCTGGTCGAACTCGCCGTCAGCCAGGGGTACAAGGGGGACTGGTCCGGTCTCTTCGCCGGTCTGGTCATGGCGATGCTGCCCGTACTCGCGGCGTACGTCGTCTTCCAGCGCCAGGTGGTGGCGGGGCTGACCGCGGGGGCGCTCAAGTGACCGCGGGCGCCCGGGTGACACGGCGGGGGAGGGCCGCGCACGGGTCCGGCGGCGTGTTCACGTAACAGTCCGGTACAGAGGCCCGAAAACAACAGTCACCAAAAACGAACATCTCTTTCGGTCATGAACCGCCGCCGGGCAGGAAGCCGGGCGGCGGTTCATGGCGTTTCGCGGGTGTTCGTGGCTGTCCGGATGTCGGTGCCCGATGCTCATCCGTGGCTGCCGCTGCTCAAGGTCTTGACGGGGGGCGCCCCCGAACGCTCAGCTTAGGGTTCACATGTTGGAGAAAACGGCAGGAGTGGGAGAGTCGATGGAGACTCCGGGGTCGCAGACGTCTCTGCATCGGGCCAACCTTGAGCGGGTCGTACGCGCGGTGAGGATGGCGGGGTCGCTGACCCAGGCCGAGATCGCCCGGAGCACGGGCCTCTCCGCGGCCACCGTCTCCAACATCGTCCGCGAGCTCAAGGACGGCGGCACGGTCGAGGTGACCCCCACCTCGGCGGGCGGCCGCCGGGCGAGGAGCGTCTCGCTGAGCGGGGACGCGGGAATCGTCATCGGGGTGGACTTCGGCCACACCCACCTGCGCGTGGCCATCGGCAACCTGGCCCACCAGGTCCTCGCCGAGGAGTCCGAGCCGCTGGACGTGGACGCGTCCTCGGCACAGGGCTTCGGCCGGGCGGAACAGCTGGTCAACCGGCTGGTGGAGAGTACCGGAATCAACCCCGGGAAGGTGATCGGCGTCGGCCTGGGCGTCCCCGGGCCCATCGACGTCGAGTCCGGCACCCTCGGTTCCACGTCCATCCTGCCGGGCTGGACCGGCATCAATCCCAGCCAGGAGCTGGCCGGCCGCCTCGGCGTACCGGTCTACGTGGACAACGATGCCAACCTCGGGGCTCTCGGCGAGCTCGTCTGGGGCGCGGGCCGGGGCGTCAGGGACCTCGCCTACATCAAGGTCGCGAGCGGGGTCGGTGCCGGTCTCGTGATAGACGGCCGCATCTACCGGGGCCCCGGCGGCACGGCCGGCGAGATCGGGCACATCACCCTCGACGAGTCCGGCCCGGTCTGCCGCTGCGGGAACCGCGGCTGCCTGGAGACCTTCACCGCCGCCCGGTACGTCCTGCCGCTGCTGCGGCCCAGCCACGGCCCCGACCTCACCATGGAGCGGGTCGTCCAGCTGGCCCGCGAGGGCGACCCCGGCTGCCGCAGGGTGATCGGCGACGTCGGCCGCCACATCGGCAGTGGTGTGGCCAACCTGTGCAACCTGCTCAACCCCAGCCGGGTGGTGCTCGGCGGGTCCCTCGCGGAGGCCGGGGAGCTGGTGCTGGGACCCATCAGGGACTCGGTCTCGCGCTACGCCATCCCCAGCGCGGCCCGGCAGCTCGCGGTGGACCCCGGAGCACTCGGAGGGCGTGCCGAAGTGCTCGGCGCGCTGGCCCTGGTGCTCAGCGAGATGGGGGATTCGACCCTTTTGGAGAGCACACTGCCGACGGGGAGCCCCGCCTTCACTTAGAGAAGGCATGGCACCGTTGTCATCTCGTTAAGAATTTACTCCTTGACGTCGGCTCAGGGGCCGAGTTGACTTCCGGTCACCTCGGCCGCACCGTCGCGGCCTCGTCAGGGAGGTTCGAAATGAACACGCGTATGCGCCGTGCCGCCGTTGCCGTCGCCGCCACCGCCATGGCCGTCTCGCTGGCCGCCTGCGGCAGCGCCAAGGAGTCCGGCGACAAGGACGGCGGCTCCGAGCCGGCCGCCGGGAAGAAGGGCGACGCCGTCAAGATAGGCCTGCTGCTTCCCGAGAACGGCACGGCCCGTTACGAGAAGTTCGACAAGCCGATCATCGAGAAGAAGGTCGACGAGCTGACGGGCGGCAAGGGCGAGGTCGTCTACGCCAACGCCAAGCAGGACGCCACGCTCCAGGCGCAGCAGGTCGACACGATGATCACCAACAAGGTCGACGCCCTGATCCTCGACGCCGTCGACTCCAAGGCCATCGAGAACAGCGTCAAGAAGGCCAAGGCCGAGGGCATCCCGGTCATCGCCTTCGACCGCCTCGCCGAGGGCCCGATCGACGCCTACACCTCCTTCGACAACGAAGAGGTCGGCCGCGTCCAGGGCACCGCCCTCCTGGAGGCGCTGAAGGGCACGGACAAGCCCACCGTCGTCATGATGCACGGCTCGATCACCGACCCGAACGCCGCGCTCTTCAAGAAGGGCGCCAAGTCGGTCCTCGACGGCAAGGTGACGTACGGCAAGGAGTACGACACCAAGGAGTGGAAGGCCGAGAACGCCAACGCCAACATGGAGGGCGCGATCACGGCCCTCGGCAAGGACAAGATCGACGGCGTCTACTCCGCCAACGACGGCATGGCGGGCGGCATCATCACCGCCCTCAAGGCCGCCGGCATCAAGGAGCTCCCGCCGGTCACCGGCCAGGACGCCGAGCTCGCGGGTGTCCAGCACATCGTCACCGGTGAGCAGTACATGAGCGTCTACAAGCCCTACCCGCAGGAGGGCATCGTCGCCGCCGAGATGGCCGTGGCGCTGGCCAAGGGCGAGAAGCTGGACTCGATCGCCACCTCGAAGGTCGACAACGCGAGCACCCAGGGCATCCCCAGCGTCCTCGTCCCGGTCGTCTCGCTGACCAAGGCCAACATCATGGACACCGTCGTCAAGGACGGTATCTGGACGGTCGACGAGATCTGCACGGCCAAGTACAAGTCCGCGTGTGACGCGGCCGGCCTGAAGTAGCCCCGCCACCGGGCCGCCGCACCGCGGACGGCCCGGACCGGGCCCGCCTCCCCCGGGGCGGCCCCCGAAGCCTGTCCGGCGCCGCGCCCACCAACCGTCCCCGCTACCGGGCGGGGCGCCGGACGGAACGATTCCGCACACCGGTCCGGCGTATCCGCTCCCGCCACCGCGCGCAGGATCGCGGCGCTTCGGCGCTCCGTACTCAACTCTTCTGCTCGACCACCGCGCCTCCCCCCAGGCGCGGCATCCCCGCCGGGTCAGGCGGCGAAGGAGATGGTTCACGTGTCCGCTACGCCCGTGCTGGCGTTGCGAGGGGTCTCCAAGCGTTTCGGTGCCGTCCAGGCGCTCACCGACGTAGAGCTGGAGATCCATGCCGGTGAGGTGGTCGCCCTCGTGGGTGACAACGGCGCCGGCAAGTCAACGCTGGTCAAGACGATCGCCGGGGTGCACCCCATCGATGACGGTGTCATCGAGTGGGAAGGCCGGCCGGTCCACATCAACAAGCCCAACGACGCCCAGGGTCTCGGGATCGCGACCGTCTACCAGGACCTCGCGCTCTGCGACAACATCGACGTCGTCGGCAACCTGTACCTCGGACGGGAGATCCGCAGGTTCGGCATCCTCGACGAGGTCGAGATGGAGCGCCGCTCGCGCGAGCTCCTGAGCACGCTGTCGATCCGTATCCCCAGCGTCCGCATCCCGATCGCCTCGCTCTCCGGCGGACAGCGCCAGACCGTCGCCATCGCCCGCTCGATGCTCGGCGAGCCGAAGCTGGTCATCCTCGACGAGCCCACCGCGGCCCTCGGCGTCGAGCAGACCGCCCAGGTCCTCGACCTCGTCGAACGGCTGCGCGAGCGGGGCCACGCGGTCATCCTCATCAGCCACAACATGGCCGATGTGAAGGCCGTCGCCGACAAGGTCGCCGTGCTCCGGCTGGGCCGGAACAACGGGGTCTTCGACGTGAAGACCACCTCGCAGGAAGAGATCATCTCCGCCATCACGGGCGCCACGGAGAACGCCGTGACCCGTCGTGCGGCGCGCAACGCGGAGGCCAAGAAGTGACAACCGACAAGAAGACCACCGCGGCCGGCGCCCCCGTGGTCAACCCGGAGGCGGCCAAGGGCGCGGACACCGCGGTCGACCCCCGGCTGCTCATACGCGAGCAGGGCTTCGCCGGGTACATGACCGAGTTCAAGCGCAAGATGCGCGGCGGTGACCTCGGCTCCATCCCGGTGATCATCGGCCTGATCGTCATCGGCGTGGTCTTCCAGAGCCTGAACTCCGAGTTCCTCTCCGCGAAGAACATCAGCGACATCGCCGTGACCATGGTGGCCACCGGCATGATGGCCGTCGGCATCATCTTCGTCCTGCTGCTCGGCGAGATCGACCTCTCGGTCGGCTCGGTCTCCGGGGTCTCCGGAGCCGTCGTCGCGGTGCTCAGCGTCACCCACGGCATGAACGAGTGGCTGGCCGTGCTGGTCGCCGTCGCCAGCGGCGCGGTCATCGGCGCCCTCCACGGCTTCTTCTTCGCGAGGATCGGCGCCCCCGCCTTCGCCGTGACCCTCGCCGGGCTGCTGTTCTGGCTCGGCCTGATGCTCCAGCTGCTGGGCGACACGGGCACCATCAACCTCGACAGCGAGGGCGTGGTCTCCAAGCTCACCACGTACTACTTCACCGACGTCGCCGCCGCCTACGGGCTCGCCGCCGTCGCGGTGGCCGCCTACTTCCTCTCCGCGTTCCTCGACGGCCGCCGCCGTGAGGCCGCGGGCGTCCCCTCCCGGCCGGTCGCCGACATCGTGGTGCGCACCGCGGTGCTCGCGGTGTTCTCCTTCGCCGCCGCGTACATGTTCAACCAGTACCGGGGCCTGCCGCTGGCCCTGGTCCTCTTCCTCGTCGTCCTGGTCGGTACGGACTTCGGCCTGCGCCGCACCGCCTACGGCCGGAAGATCTTCGCGCTCGGCGGCAGTGTCGAGGCGTCCCGCAGGGCCGGTATCAACGTCACCGCGATCCGCGTCTCGGTCTTCTCCATCGCCGGCACGTTCGCGGCGATCGGCGGCCTGTTCTGGGCCTCCAAGATCGCGGCCGCCAACCAGGGCTCCGGCACCGGCGACCTCCTGATGAACGTCATCGCCGCGGCCGTCATCGGCGGCACCAGCCTCTTCGGCGGCCGGGGCCGCACCTGGAACGCCCTGCTCGGCGTCATGGTGATCGTCTCGATCCAGTACGGCCTGTCCCTGGAGGGCATCGCCACACCGGTGCAGTACATGGTGACCGGAGCTGTGCTTCTCGCCACGGTCGTCATCGACTCCGTCACCCGTAAGACGCAGAAGACGGCGGGCCGCGCCTGACGGCCGCACCCGCTCCCACGTGCCCGGCGTCCTCCACGGCGCCGGGCACACGCGTGCCCCGGGCCCCCGGCGCGAGGCGGCGGAAAAGACCGCCGGATGACCGCGCGGCCCGGGGGAACATTAGACTCATCGGATCGGCACGCTCGACCAGCTCAAACGCAAGGAGGCACGGGTGGACCTGCTGACCCGCATCGGGGGACCGCGCGACCTGGACCGGCTCAGCCTCGAGCAGCTGGAGCAGCTCGCCGAGGAGATCCGTACCTTCCTCGTCGACGCGGTGTCCAAGACCGGCGGCCACCTCGGCCCGAACCTGGGCGTGGTCGAGCTGACCATCGCCCTGCACCGGGTGTTCGAGTCGCCCCGGGACAAGGTCCTCTTCGACACCGGCCACCAGAGCTACGTGCACAAGCTGCTCACCGGCCGGCAGGACTTCTCGAAGCTCAAGAGCAAGGGCGGCCTCTCCGGGTACCCCTCCCGCGCCGAGTCCGAGCACGACGTCATCGAGAACTCGCACGCCTCGACGGTGCTCGGCTGGGCCGACGGCCTCGCCAAGGCCAACGAGGTACTGAAGAAGGACGACCGCGTCGTCGCCGTCATCGGTGACGGGGCCCTCACCGGCGGTATGGCCTGGGAGGCGCTGAACAACATCGCCGCCGCCAAGGACCGCCCCCTCGTCATCGTCGTCAACGACAACGAGCGCTCCTACGCCCCGACCATCGGCGGCCTCGCCAACCACCTCGCGACGCTGCGCACCACGGACGGCTACGAACGCTTCCTGGCGCGCGGCAAGGACATCCTGGAGCGCACGCCGGTCGTCGGCCGCCCGCTCTACGAGACCCTGCACGGCGCGAAGAAGGGCCTCAAGGACTTCATCGCCCCGCAGGGCATGTTCGAGGACCTGGGCCTGAAGTACGTCGGCCCCATCGACGGCCACGACATCGAGGCCCTGGAATCCGCGCTCCAGCGCGCCAAGCGCTTCGGCGGCCCCGTCATCGTCCACTGCATCACGGAGAAGGGCCGGGGCTACACCCCCGCCCTCCAGGACGAGGCGGACCGCTTCCACGCCGTCGGCAAGATCCACCCCGACACCGGCCTGCCCATCTCCACCTCCGGCCTGGACTGGACGTCGGTCTTCGGCGAGGAGATGGTCAAGCTGGGCCACGAACGCGAGGACATCGTCGCCATCACCGCGGCGATGCTCCAGCCCGTCGGCCTCGGCAAGTTCGAGGAGGCGTTCCCGGACCGCATCTACGACGTCGGCATCGCCGAGCAGCACGGCGCGGTCTCCGCGGCCGGCCTCGCCACGGGCGGACTGCACCCGGTCTTCGCGGTCTACGCCACCTTCCTCAACCGGGCCTTCGACCAGGTCCTGATGGACGTCGCCCTGCACAGGTGCGGGGTGACCTTCGTCCTGGACCGCGCGGGGATCACCGGCACGGACGGCGCCTCGCACAACGGCATGTGGGACATGTCCATCCTCCAGTGCGTGCCCGGCCTCAGGATCGCCGCCCCGCGCGACGCCGACCAGGTCCGCGCCCAGCTGCGCGAGGCCGTCGCCGTCGACGACGCCCCGACCGTGGTCCGCTTCTCCAAGGGCGCGGTCGGCCCGGCGGTCAAGGCCGTCGGTACGGCCGGTTCCATGGACGTCCTGCGTGAGGCCGGCACCGACGCGCCGGACGTCCTGCTGGTCTCCGTCGGGGCGCTCGCCCCGATGTGCCTGGAGATCGCCGGACTGCTGGACGCCCAGGGCATCTCCACCACCGTGGTCGACCCGCGCTGGGTCAAGCCCGTCGACGAGGCCCTGGCCCCGCTCGCCGCGCGCCACCGGGTCGTCGTCACCGTCGAGGACAACAGCCGTGCCGGCGGCGTCGGTTCCGCCGTCTCCCAGGCGCTGCGGGACGCCGGGGTCGACGTACCGCTGCGTGACTTCGGCATCCCGCCGGTCTTCCTGGACCACGCCTCCCGCAAGGAGGTCATGGCCGAGATCGGGCTGACCGCCCCGGACATCGCCCGCCAGGTGACCGGTCTGGTCGCCGAACTGGACGGCCGTTACGAGAGCCGGGCCGCCGTGGCTCCCGTCCGCGACTGACCCGGCCCGCCTGAGCCCCGTACGGCCTGGTCCGGCCCCGCCGCGCCCGGTCCCGCCGCGCCCCTCCGCCCACCCGGACGGAGGGGCGCGGCCGTAGGGCGGCCGCGCGCCGTGCGGAGGCGCGCGGGCCGCTCAGGGGCGCGCGGACACCGCTCCGTACGCCGTTCGGCCCAGCGGGCTTCCCTCTCCCGGGCCCCATCGGGTGAGTCGCCCCCCGCTGCCGCTCGTCGGCCGCGCCCCCTCTCGATCATGACCGTGATTCGGGTAACGCGAGGACGCGCCGACGGACACCACGGAGGCTGGCCGATGAGCACACTGTTCAGAACGAAATCGGTCGAACAGTCGATCAGGGACACGGAGGAACCGGAGCACGCCCTCAGGAAATCCCTCTCCGCCCTCGACCTCACCGTCTTCGGGGTGGGTGTCATCATCGGCACCGGCATCTTCGTCCTCACGGGCAAGGTCGCCAAGGAGACGGCGGGCCCCGCCACCGCCCTCGCCTTCGTCGCCGCCGGTATCGTCTGCGCGCTCGCGGCCCTGTGCTACGCCGAGTTCGCCTCGACGGTGCCGGTCGCCGGGTCGGCGTACACCTTCTCCTACGCCTCGCTGGGCGAACTCGTCGCCTGGATCATCGGCTGGGACCTGGTGCTCGAATTCGCGCTGGGCACGGCGGTGGTGGCGGTCGGCTGGTCCGGGTACGTGCGGTCGCTGATGGACAACATCGGCTGGACGATGCCCGAAGCGCTCTCCGGCCCCGACGTGGCCGACGGATTCGGCTTCGACATCCTGGCGTTCGCCCTCGTCCTCGTCCTGACCGTCATCCTGGTGCTCGGGATGAAGCTCTCCGCCCGGGTCACCACGGTCGTGGTGGCCGTCAAGATCGCCGTCGTGCTGATCGTGATCATCGCCGGGCTGTTCTTCATCGAGGCCGCCAACTACAAGCCCTTCGTCCCCGACGCCGAACCGCAGCCCTCGGGATCGGGCCTCGACGCCCCGCTGGTCCAGCTGATCTTCGGCTACGAACCGACCAACTTCGGGGTCATGGGCATCTTCACCGCCGCCTCCATCGTCTTCTTCGCCTTCATCGGCTTCGACGTCGTGGCCACGGCCGCCGAGGAGACGAAACTCCCTCAGCGCGACATGCCGCGCGGCATCCTCGCCTCACTCCTCATCTGCACCCTGCTCTACGTCGCCGTGTCCATCGTGGTGACCGGAATGCAGCACTACTCCGAACTCTCCGTCAGCGCCCCGCTCGCCGACGCCTTCAAGGCCGCCGGACACCCCTTCTACGCCGGTGTCATCAGCTTCGGCGCCGCCGTCGGCCTCACCACCGTCTGCCTGATCCTGCTCCTCGGCCAGACCCGGGTGTTCTTCGCGATGAGCCGTGACGGGCTGCTCCCGCGCTTCTTCTCCAAGACCCACCCGCGCTTCGGCACCCCCTACCGCCCCACCGTCCTGCTCGGTGTGATCATCGCGGTCGTCGCCGGTCTCACCAGCATCAACGAACTCGCCACCCTGGTGAACATCGGCACGCTCTTCGCGTTCGTGGTCGTCGCCCTCGGCGTCATCGTGCTGCGCCGCACCCGCCCGGACCTGCACCGGGCCTTCCGCACCCCCTGGGTACCGCTGATCCCGGTCCTCTCGGTGGCGGCCTCGGTCTGGCTCATGCTGAACCTGCCCGCGGAGACCTGGCTCCGGTTCGGGATCTGGATGGTGCTCGGAGTGGTCATCTACTTCGTGTACGGACGCCGGAACAGCACGATGGCGAAGGCCGCGGAGGCGGACCGGGCGGAACGCTGACGGGCGGAGCACCACCGGCAGCGGGCCGGGCGGGCGGCAGACGGGGCCGGCAGCGGGCCGGGGTCCGGCCTCGGGGACCGCTCAGCCCCGG
The DNA here is from genome assembly GCF_008704555.1 of Streptomyces nitrosporeus. Taxonomy (NCBI): domain Bacteria; kingdom Bacillati; phylum Actinomycetota; class Actinomycetes; order Kitasatosporales; family Streptomycetaceae; genus Streptomyces; species Streptomyces nitrosporeus. The sequence goes on along the minus strand of NZ_CP023702.1, from coordinate 1,341,968 downwards.
GGGCGGACCGTACGCGGGCCGGCGCACCGGGCGCCGTACGCCTCCACGCGCCGCCGCAGCCCCCGGTCTGCGGTGACCACCAGACAGGGGCGGTCCGGCCGCCCGGCCGCCGCACCGGACCCCCGGCCGGAGACCAGCTCGACGATCCGGTCGTCGCCCTCGCCCGGGGCGCTCTCCACCCGTACACCCGGTACGGACTCCACACCCCGGGCCGCGCCCTCCACGACCAGCACCATCTCCAGCGGCCCGGGGAACCCGGGCAGCCCGGCGGCGGCGTACGGGACGAGCGAGTCCCGCAGCCGCTCGGCCGCACCCCGCCGGTCCCGCCACCAGCCGTCCGGCACCGACCCGACGACGTTCGCCGCGTCGACCACGACCAGGGGCTGCTCGGCGGTCAGGGGGTCTTTGGGCTCCGGAGGCTGTCGGTCGGTCACCCCCGAAGGGTGACACACACTCAGCCCCCGGTGGCGGGCGACTTCTTCGCCGATTCCGGGACCGCGGTGTCCTCGCGGATCGCCTTCCACAGGTCACCGGCCTGCGGCTCGGCGGCCACCACGCGGTTCCTGTCGATCGTGTCGTAGGCGACCGGCAGCATGACCGTCTCCATGGTGGAGGGATCGACACCGTTCATGGACTGGGCGAACTTGCTGAGCGAGGTCAGCGAGGCGAGCCCCTCGTCGGTGGTGAGCGACTTGGTGGCGGAGTTCGCGATCTTGTACGTCTTGGCCGGACTGCCCAGCAGGTCCTGCGACTTGATCTCGGTGAGCAGGGCCAGCAGGAACTGCTGCTGCAACCCGATGCGGCCCAGATCGCTGCCGTCCCCTATGCCGTGCCGGGTACGGACGAAGGCCAGGGACTCGGTGCCGTTCAGCTTGTGCTCACCGGCGGCCAGGTCGAGTCCGGAGGCCTTGTCCCTGATCGGCTCCTCGACCTCGACGGTGACCCCGCCGATGGCGTCCACCAGATCCTTGAAACCGGCGAAGTCGATCTCCATGTAGTGGTCGATGCGGACCCCGGACATCTTCTCCACGGTCTTGACCACACAGGCCGGACCGACCTCGGAGTACACGGAGTTGAACATCTTGCGCTCCGCCGTCGGGACCGTCGTCCCGTCGGCCTTGACGCACTCCGGGCGGGTCACCAGCGTGTCGCGCGGGATCGAGACCGCGACGGCCTGCTTCCGGCCCTCGGGTATGTGCACCACCAGCGCGGTGTCGGACCGGGACCCGCTGACACCGCCGCCCCCGCCCAGCTCCTTGTTCTCCGCGCCGGCGCGCGAGTCGGAGCCCAGGACGAGCAGGTTCTGGCCGGTGGTGGGGAGCTTCTCGGGACGGTCCTCGCCGAGCGCCTCGTCGATGTCGACGGCCTTGATGTTGCCGTCGAGGTCCTGGTACATCCAGTACGCCGTACCGCCCCCGGCGAGCACCAGCACCACCAGCACCCCGAGCGTGATCTTGAGCCCGCGGCGGCGTTTGCGGGGGGTGGCTCTCCGGCCGGAACGAGGAACACCCTGAGCGGTGTCGGGGTTTGAACGATGCGATGCCATGTCTTGGACCCTTCGCCGAAACGGCCAACGTGCCGGGGTACGGGCGCAGGGGTACCGGCCCATCCATCTCTGTAAGTAAACTCACGCGAACTATAGACATAGTTTCGACTTGGCAGTGCGGCGGGTATCCTCGTTCCCGTTCCTGTGCTTCCCGGACGCGCCCCGGAACTTCACGGACCGGTAGAGCGCGATCCGGGGCGGGGGTGGAATCAACGCTTCGCCGAGGCCCGGCCCTGGGCCGAGAAGGCGTGTGTGAAGCACATCGAGAAGGGCTGCGGTCGATTCATGGCAACGCGATCTGCGCGTAGATCTCCGAGGCCGGCGCAGCGGCCGGGCCGGGAGAGGCCCACGCCGAGCGTACGGCCCGTGGTAAAGGACGCGGCTTCGAGTTCCTGGCTTTTCCTCGGTAAGGACGGCCGGTTGAGTGCCTTCGCCTCCGTGTCCGGCGGGATCGTGCGCTGGACGGAGCAGGGGACGGACAAAGCGGAATGGTTCCATCCTGATTTCTTTCCCGTACCGGACCTGACGGACGTGGTGTTCGCCCAGGGGGCGGACGGATACGTCCATGTGGTGGGCCGCCGCAGCAGCACGCGGGAAGAGGGGGCCGCGGTCTCCTTCGTGCACGCCGCCCAGTACCAGACCGGCAGGCCGATCGGTTCCTGGAGGTCGCTCGGCAACCTCTACAAGAACGAGGACATGAGCCGGCAGGTCGGCACGCCGACCGCGGCCGTGGACAAGGACGGCGGACTCCACGTCTTCGTACGGAACTTCGGGAAGGGCGTGCACGGGCGCCGCCAGAGTTCCGAAGGCTCCTGGACCAAGTGGGCGGACATGAAGGGCAGCGGGGTCCTGGACGGCCTGCTCGCGTTCGCCACCCGGGACGGGCTCGTCTCCCTCGTGGCCCCGGCCGAGAAACGGCTGAGCCTGTGGGCCCAGTCCAAGGCGGGCGGCCCGGTCGAGCACGCCGGTGATCTGCCGGTCCTCGCGCAGCAGGGGTCCTGCTGCGCGATCGAGACGGCGCCCGGCCGGGTGACGTACCTCTGGCACGCGGCCGACGGCACCGGTGTCCAGGCATACCGGGAAGGCGCCGGGCTGATGTCACTCGGCGGCGGCCCCGCCAGTGACGCCCTGGCGGCCACCCGGGCGGTCATCGACGGTTACGACTGCACCGTGCTCGCCTACCGGAGCCTCACGGGCGGCACCGCGCTGGCGGCCTATCCGACCGAGAATGAGGCCGCGGGCCTGTGGTGGACGGAGACGGGCGAGGACTGCCTCGGCTCACCCGCCCTGGCCACCGACGCGCAGGGCCGCATCGTCATCGCCGCGATCAGCCGGAGCGGCGAACTCCTCGTCACCCGGCAAAAAGACAACCGAGGACTTTCGCTCGGAAAGTGGATGCGCTTCTGAACGCTGTCCTCAGTGGCTCCCGGGAGTACGGAACCCGCCATTCCCGGTGCGCGGAGGAGGAATGCGGGTCAAGGCGTGCCGGTCGACGGCCAGCACCGAGACACGCTTGAGGAATTCTATCGAGCGGTCCGAAGTCCTGGGTGTGATCCAGGACTCGTCGATATCGCACAGCTCCACCTGGACAGGCGTCCGCCGCAGGACTATCGGCAATGTGTAGGCGATGGTCGAAGGGAAAGTCAGGATCTTCCGCCCGATCGGTTCGAGTCTGACCGAAAGCTCCAAGGGCAAGGCGGGATGGACGATTTCCATACCGGTCGCCTCGGCGATCCGGTGGAGTTTCTCGGGACTCTCGCGACGGTGCGCGAGATATCGCCACACACGGTGTTCCTCCGCGATGTGGGTCAGCGCCTCCAGGTAGTGGTCCTGGTCGATCACCTCGGTCTCCACCAGCGACGTCCCGGCCAGGTCGGCGCCTCCCAGGACCCTCACCGGGCCGAAGGTCGAGCGGATCCACGTGTAGTCGTTGTACTCGATCTCCGTCCTCGCCGGCGGGACGATGGGCAGGCAGGTGAAGAAGGTGAACCGCTCCAGGGAACCGCGGTTCAGCCAGCGGTTCACCGAGTCCTTCCGGGAGGAGCGCCGTTCGGTCTGCTTGTGCCACCGCGACAGGGTGCGGCCGTACGCCAGCAGGCTGGCCAGTTCGGTGGTGGCCGTTCCGTCGTCCACGATGACGACCTCGCGCGCGCGGGAGACCGGCAGCAGGGTCTGGATCATGCCGGAGAAGAGGTCGCCGATCAGCAGCCGGTGCGCCGCGGCCATGCGCCTGCGCAGCCGTGCGATCTGCCGGAACCGTTCCAGCAGCCCGGAGCGGATCTCGTAGCACTGCCACTCCAGCCCGGCCCGCGTCGCGTAGTCGCAGAGCCGGCGCACCTGGAAACGCGAATGGTCGTCCAGGGGCATGAGGACGGCGATGGAGAGAGAGGGGGCCTCGCCCCGGTGGGTGTGGGCCCACTCCAGGACGTTCAGCAGCTGGGCCGGGCTTTCCACCAGGGCGAGGGTCTCACTCATGCCGTGATCTGCAGGGTCTCTTCGGCCAGGCTGCCCGGGACGCGGCGCAGCTTCTTCATCGGGCCGAGCTCCGACTCGTAGACCTTCTTGACGCCGTCGCCCTTGGCCTCGTCGATGGTGCGGATGTCGCGGACCAGGCGCGTGAGGCCCTGCGGCTCGACGGAGGCGGCCTGGTCGGAGCCCCACATGGCGCGGTCGAGGGTGATGTGGCGCTCGACGACGCACGCTCCGATCGCCACGGCGGCCAGGGTCGTCTGCAGACCGATCTCGTGGCCCGAGTACCCGATCGGTATGTTCGGGTACTCCTCCTGGAGGGTGTTGATGACCCGGAGGTTCAGCTCGTTGGTCGCTGCCGGGTAGGTGCTCGTGGCGTGCAGCAGGATGGTGTTCTGGCTGCCGAGGACCTCGACGGCGTGCCGGATCTGACGGGGCGTCGACATGCCGGTGGAGAGGATGACGGGCTTGCCGGTGGCGCGCAGCGCGCGCAGCAGCTCGTCGTCGGTGAGGGAGGCGGAGGCCACCTTGTGGACGGGGACGTCGAACTTCTCCAGGAAGACGACGGCCTCGGTGTCCCACGGGGAGGCGAACCAGGCGATGCCGCGCTCGGCGCAGTGCTCGGCGATGGCGGTGTACTCGGCCTCGCCGAACTCCACGCGGTGGCGGTAGTCGATGTACGTCATCCGGCCCCAGGGGGTGTCGCGCTCGATGTCCCACTGGTCGCGCGGGGTGCAGATCTCCGGGGTGCGCTTCTGGAACTTCACGGCGTCGCAGCCGGCGTCCGCGGCGGCGTCGATCAGCGCGAGGGCGTTGTCGAGTTCACCGTTGTGGTTGATACCGATCTCACCGATCACATAGGTGGGAGCGCCCGGCCCCACGGTGGTGGTGCCGATCTGGCGAATTCGGTTGTTGTGCGCCACTGTTCAGAGGTCCTTTCCAAGGAGCCATTCGGCGATTTCTCGCACGGCGCCGTGCCCTCCATGGGCCGACGTGGTCAGACGAGCCCGTTCCCGCACCGCGCGGTGGGCGTCTCCCACAGCGACGGGCCAGCCGACGAGCTCGAAGCAAGGCAGGTCGTTGACGTCGTTTCCGACGTAGAGGATGCGTCCGGGGTCGATGCCCTCCGCACGGAACCACTTCTCCAACTCGACGTCCTTGGTCTCCACACCGTGGACCACCGGGACACCGAGTTTGCGCGCCCGTGCGGCCACGACCGGATTGGTCTCGCTCGACAGGATGAGGACCGGCAGTCCGGCCCGTCGCAGCCGGGACGTCCCCATGCCGTCGCCGCGGTGGACGGAGACCGTCTCCCGCCCCGTCCCGTCGATCCAGACGCGGTCGTCGGTCTGGGTGCCGTCGAAGTCGAGGACGACCGCGTCGATGTCGTCCCGGTGGGGGCGCGTCGCGGCGTCGAGCAGCGGGGCCAGGGCGCGAGCCCGGTCGAGGTCGCCGGGCTCGTCGATCTCGATGGCCCGCTCGGGGGCGGTGGCGACCATCGCGGTCCGGCCGAAGAACCGGTGCAGGTACTTCCGGAAACCGTCCGCGCGCATGGCGTAGACGGCCCCGGTCTCCAGGAACTCCGGTACGCGGTCCTGCCGGCGCTGCCGCTCGGCGCTGTCGTGGTTCACCCCGTACGCGCCACGGGCGTTCGCCCCTGCACCGGCGGACGCGGGTTCCGCGCGCCAGACGAAGCCGTGGAAGGGGGCGGCGGTGAACGCCGTGTCCGCCCCGTCGCGGGTGATCGCCAGCACCGTCTCGTCGATCTCCCCGGCGGTGACGAAGGGGCTCGTGCACTGCACGAAGACCAGGACCTCGACGGACTGCCGGTGCCGGGACTCGACCGTGTCCAGCGCGTGGATCAGGGCCGATTCGCTCGACGCCTGGTCGGAGGCGAGCTGTTCGGGACGCTCCACCACCTCGGCGCCCGCCCGCAGGGCGGCTGCCGCGATGAGCGGGTCGTCGGTGGAGACTACGGTGCGGCCGACGTGCTCGGCGGCCAGGCAGGCGTGGACCGCCCTCGCGACCAGAGCCACGCCGCCGACCGGCATCACGTTCTTGCCGGGGATCCCCTTGGATCCGCCGCGCGCGGGTATGACGGCCGTCACGGTGGAGGAAAGAGCCTCCCGTGCGAGGGTGTCGGACACAGGAATCTCCTGGTAGGTACGGAGGGTCACGTCAGACGTCGCCCCAACGCTGCAGTTTGGGTGCGACTCGCTGGACGCCGAACTGGTAGGCACTGCGCATCACCCGGCGCGAGGTGCGCCGGGCGGAACCGCTGCCGCCGGTCGCCCCTTCCCCCCTGGCGGGGGAGCCGTCGGGGTTGAGTCCGCGGCGGGCGAGCAGCGTGGGCATGTAGCCCGACGCATTCGCCCTGGTGTAGTAGGGGGTGATCGGCGGCAGGGCGGGCGCCCGGAGCAGCACGTCGATACGGGAGCGCAGCTCGCCGTACGGGTCGTCCGCGAGGATGCCCTGGTCCCGCTTCCACGCCTCGTGCGCCAGGGGCGCCTCGCCCTGGTCCACGTCGTCCCAGGAGGTGACGCAGCCCGACCCGACGAAGTAGTGGTTGCCGTGGGCCTCGCGCACGCCGAGATCGCTGAGGATGCCGGTCGGCATGCCGCGGTGCATCGATTCCAGTGCCGCTGTGGAGCTGACCGTGATCATGAGGTCGGTGCGGTCCAGGGTGTCCGACATGTTCCCGTACACGAAGTGCAGGTTGGGGGGCATCGGTTCGGACATCTGCTCGGCCAGGTCCTGGTAGTGGTAGGCCTCGATGTGGGTGGTCTGCTCGCCGGGGCGGCTGCGCAGCTTGATGAGCACATCGCGTCCGGGGCGCAGCCGGGCGTGCTGGATGGCCCGCCGCAGCAGGTAGGTGCGCGACTTCCGGTCCTCGGGGACGGACGGCTGCACCGCGAAGCAGACGGTGTAGGGGTGTTCGGCCCCCGCACGGTTCATGTCGTAGGGGCGCTGTTCGAGGAAGGGGAGGGCGGTCTGCACGACCGAGCCCCCGGGGATCCCCAGCGGCTCGTAGATGCCGCGGAACCTGCGTGTGTCGTACGGGCTGTTGGCCAGGACGATGTCGGCGCCGGCCCGCAGCAGCAGACCGTCCGTCACCTTCTCGTAGACGACCCCGACATAGCCGGTCACGAGGACCGGGCGCTGCGGGTAGTCGCGGAAGGCGTGGGCGAGTCCGTGCAGGGCGGCCTGGGTGGCACCGCCGACCGTACCGAGCACGATGACGTCCGCGTCGGCGACTTCCGGCGAGGTGACGAACTCGGGAAGGGTGGTCTCCGTGATGCTCGCCGGAGTGATGCCGACCTCGGCCATCTGCCGGGCGGTGGGCGTGCTCCGGCCGCGCAGCATGTGCGCGTGCACTTCCCCCTGGGGGCAGAAGCCGGTCGCGAGGCCGGCTCCCCACTTCCAGCGTGTGTCGGAGTCGGCGAGGACATGGATGCGCAAGTCCCTGACTCCTACTCGGGTGGCGGGTGGTACGGATCTCGAGCCTGCGGGGTGGGGCGTGAGCTCGAGTCGGCTCCCTTGCCCGGGTGGCCGGACGGCGCCCCCGTGGCCCTCGCGGGCGGGGGTGGAATCACCGATAAGTGCAGCCGGCCACCAGTGAACTTACCCTACATGTTCACTTTGCCTTCACAGGTGACAAGTTGATTTCGATTCAAAGTCAAGATTGATGCACAAAGCGCTTTGTATTGCATGTTTCATAACCATAGCGTTGCGTATGTCCGTTATGGGGGTGGACTTCCTGGCTGACGGCTCGGGCGGGTGTGCGTAGGCTTGCGGCCGCGCGTGTCGTGCCGGGGGGTGGTGTCGCCGTGCGTATGTATTCGGTGAACAGAAGGAGGAGGGGACATGGTGACGTTGTCGGTCATTGTTCCGATGTGCAACGTCCGGGACTATTGTCGGGCCACTTTGAAGTCCCTTGCCCTCAATGCCAGGAGTGATTTCGAGTTCATCGTCGTCGACGACCGGTCGACGGACGGTACCTTCGAGATCCTGCGGGACATGATTCCTTCGGTCCCGGGTGCCCTGTTGCTCCGCAATTCTGAGAACAAGGGGATATCCGCCACCCGGAACGTGGGTCTGGCCGCGGCGCGGGGGACCTATGTGACCTTCCTCGACGGGGACGACTGGTTTGCGCCCGGATATCTCGCGAAGCTGGTCGAGTCGATCACCGCCGCCGGGGTGGACTTCGTCCGCACCGGCCATGTCCGTGTGTACGGCAAGAAGCGGGAGGTGGTGCGGGCCCCCGTGTCGCCGAGGGCGGTCCCGCTCGACCCGGCCTCATTCGTCCTTCCGGTCGACGCGTCGTCCATGGTGGACTATCCGCTGGTCTGGGCCGGGGTGTACGACCGTGAGCGCCTGCTCGCCCTGGACTCCCTCTTCTTCGACCAGTCCCTCCGGACCGCCGAGGACCGGCACTGGATGTGGCGCCTGCATCTGCGTACGCGGACCTTCGCCGTCACGGATCTGCACGGGATATTCTATCGGCGGGACGTCGCGGGATCGCTCACGAAAATCCCGGACGAGCGCCAGCTGGACTTCATCAAATGCTACGAGAAGGTATTCCAGGAAGTAGCCGTTCATGAGCGCGGGTACGATCTTTCCTTCAAGGTGATGCGTACGCTCTGCGCGATGATCGTCGTTCACCTGGACCGTGCGGACACCTATGACGAATTCACTCGCGGACTCCTCATGGAACGAAGTGCGCGAGCGCTGCACAACTCTCCTCAGGATGTTCTGGAGGAGACGTTGCGTGGAATGGACGCGCGACGGGTGAAGAAGCTCAGGGCGCTCTGGTCCGATTTCGGTGTGGCAGCCTGATGACTCAGATCTTCGCGGCATCCACCCTGTACGGTGCGATGACGGTGGCGGCGGCCATCGACGCGGGCCAGTTCGGCGGGGACGAACACGAGCGTATTCTCCTGGTCTGCAACAACGTGGACATCCCGGAAGTCTCCACCCCGCTGCACCTCATGCCCGGAGCGGAGTCGATCCGGCAGCGCTTCACCAAGGTCGCCTACTGGAACAGCCTGATCAGCCCCTACCACCCGGCGATGTGGGCACCCCGGGACGAGGACCTCTCCCTGTGGCGGAGGATGCTCGGCGGGCGGCTGGGGGTGGCGCCCGGACCGCTCCAGCTCATCGTGGAGTCCATCCAGGTCAAGCCGGCCCAGACGCTGTGCAAGATCTTCCAGGACGCCTCCGTCACGGTCTACGCCGACGGGGTGATGAGCTACGGCCCCACCCGGAACGACCTGCACCGTGACATCCACTCCCGCATCTCCGAGGTGCTCTACCTCGATCTCGTCCCCGGCCTGGAGCCGATGCTCCTGACGGAATATCAGGTCCCGTCGCGGCCCGTGGACTCCTCGGCCGTGTGGTCGCTCATGGCCGAGGTGACCCAGGAATGCGTGCCGCAGATCGAGCAGGCGATCCCGGAGCACCTGCGTGAGCGTGGACCGGAGACCGCGGTCCTGCTCGGGCAGTACCTGTCGAGTCTGGGAATCCTCACCGAGGAGGAGGAGGAGAACCTTCACCTGAGGATGTTCGAGTCCGCCGTCGGGCTGGGCTTCAGGACGGTGATCTTCAAGCCGCACCCCAGTGCCCCGGACAGCCTCGCGGCCACCCTGGCCCAGGCCGCGCGGGAGGCGGGCGTCGAGTTCCTCGTCCTGGACGTGCCCGTCCTGGCCGAGACCGTGTTCCACTATCTCCAGCCCAGGCTGGTCATCGGCTGCTTCTCCACGGGGCTCTTCACGGCGAAGGCCTTCTACGGGATCTCCGTGGCCCAGGTGGGGGCCCGGGAGATCATCCGCAGGATGCGCCCCTACGAGAACAGCAACCGCATTCCCGTGACCATCACGCACGCGCTGCTGTCCGACCTGGAGAGCCCCGGCGGATACGCCGAGGACCGCATCATGGACCTCGGCCACGTGCGGTCCGAACTCTCGCCGTACGTGGCCACCGTCGGCTTCTGCATGCAGCCGAAGCGCTACGCGTTCCTGCGGGGCGTGGCCGAGGACTACGTCGCCGGAGCGGTCCCGCAGTGGGACAGCAGGCCGGAGCTGGGGATGCACTTCAACCCCCGGGTGCGCGAGAAGCTCTCACTGCCCGGCCCGCCGCTGCCCGCGGCCAAGAAGGAGCGCGGCGGGAAGCGGAAACCCGAACCGGCCGCGCCGGTGTGGGACGTCTCGGTGAGCGGGTTCAGCTCACTGCTGGAGTCCGGCGACGACGACGGAGCCCTGGAGGTCGGGGAGAAGCTGCTCACCGAACAGGAGTCCGTCGACGTCCTGGTCGGGATGGCGCAGATCTACGTACGCCGCCGGCAGCTCCCGACGCCGAGTCATGTCTGGTGGACGCGATGGCCGCGGCCGAGGGCAACGAGCGCGCGCTGGTCTGGATCCGGATAGCCGAGACGGCCGAGCTGATGGGCCGTAAGGGCAAGGACCTGCGCCGCTCCGCCGCCAGGCAGGCGCTGAAGTTCAACCCCAACTCCGCTGCCGCGGCCCGGCTGAGCCGCTCCAACCCCCGCAGGCGCCGAAGGGGCTGAGCCAGTTGTGCTCCGCCGTCGCCCCGGGAGTCGCGGTTCCCGGGGCCACGGCGGACGCTCTTCCGGAAGAACGGCCGGAGGACGTCGGCGCCTTCGGCTGCCACCTGGTGATCCGGGGGCGCCGGGACAGGGAGCAGGCGCAGACCACGCGGAACGGGCCGTACGGGCATCTGCCCGTACGGCCCGTTCCGCTTCGGCCGGAGCGTGGGTTACGCCGGGACGCTCGCCACGCCCTGCGCCAGGAACCGCTTCCCGTTGACCCGCTCGGAGACGCCCTCGCGGTCCAGGTACGGCGTGATGCCGCCCAGGTGGAAGGGCCAGCCCGCGCCGGTGATCAGGCAGAGGTCGATGTCCTGGGCCTCGGCGACGACGCCCTCGTCCAGCATCAGGCCGATCTCCTGCGCCACCGCGTCCAGGACGCGCTCGCGGACCTGCTCCTCGGTCAGGACGGTGTCGCCCTGCTTCAGGAGGGCGGCGACCTCCGGGTCCAGCTCCGGCTTCCCGGAGTCGTAGACGTAGAAACCGCGCTTGCCGGCCTTGACCACGGCCGCGAGGTTCCCGGAGACCGTGAAGCGGTCCGGGAACGCGCGGTTGAGGGTCTCGGAGACATGCAGGCCGATCGCGGGGCCGACCAGCTCCAGCAGCACCAGCGGGGACATCGGCAGGCCGAGCGGCTCGATGGCCTTCTCCGCCGTTTCGACCGGGGTGCCCTCGTCGATGATGTTCTGGATCTCGCCCATGAAGCGGGTGAGGATGCGGTTGACGACGAACGCCGGGGCGTCCTTCACCAGTACCGCGGTCTTCTTCAGCTTCCGCGCCACACCGAAGGCCGTCGCCAGCGAGGCGTCGTCCGTCTGCTCGCCGCGGACGATCTCCAGCAGGGGCAGGACCGCGACCGGGTTGAAGAAGTGGAAGCCGACGACCCGCTCGGGGTGCTTCAGCTTCGACGCCATCTCGGTCACCGAGAGGGACGAGGTGTTGGTGGCGAGGATCGCGTGCGCCGGGGCGACCGCCTCGACCTCGGCGAACACCTGCTGCTTGACGCCGATCTCCTCGAAGACCGCCTCGATGACGAAGTCGGCGTCGGAGAAGCCCTCGGCCTTGTCCAGCACACCGGTGACCAGGGCCTTCAGGCGGTTCGCCTTGTCCTGGTTGATCCGGCCCTTGCCGAGCAGCTTCTCGATCTCGGCGTGGACGTAGCCCACACCCTTGTCCACACGCTCCTGGTCGATGTCCGTGAGGACGACCGGGACCTCCAGGCGGCGCAGGAACAGCAGCGCCAGCTGGCTGGCCATCAGGCCCGCGCCCACGACGCCGACCTTGGTGACCGGGCGGGCCAGGGACTTGTCCGGGGCACCGGCCGGGCGCTTGGCGCGCTTCTGGACCAGGTTGAAGGCGTAGATGCCCGAGCGCAGCTCACCGCACATGATCAGGTCCGCGAGGGCCTGGTCCTCGGCGTCGAAGCCGGCGCCCAGGTCGCCGTCCTTGGCCGCGGCGACGATCTCCAGCGCGCGGTACGCGGCCGGGGCAGCCCCGTGCACCTTGGAGTCGGCGATCGCGCGGCCCCGGGCGACGGCCTGGTCCCAGGCGTCCCCGCGGTCGACCTCGGGGCGCTCCACCGTCAGCTCGCCCCGCAGGACCGAAGCGGTCCAGATCAGCGACTGCTCCAGGAAGTCGGCGCCCTCGAAGATCGCGTCCGCGATGCCCAGCTCGAAGACCTGCCGGCCCTTGAGCTGGCGGTTCTGGTTCAGCGCGTTCTCGATGATCACCGACACGGCGCGGTCGGCACCGATCAGGTTCGGGAGCAGCGTGCAGCCGCCCCAGCCGGGGACCAGGCCGAGGAAGACCTCGGGCAGCGAGAACGCCGGGATCGCCTTGGAGACGGTGCGGTAGGTGCAGTGCAGACCGATCTCCACACCGCCGCCCATGGACGCGCCGTTGTAGTACGCGAACGTCGGGACCGCGAGGGAGGACAGACGGCGGAAGACGTCGTGGCCGCCCTTGCCGATGGCGAGCGCGTCCTCGTGCCGCTTCAGCAGCTCGACGCCCTTGAGGTCGGCGCCGACCGCGAAGATGAACGGCTTGCCGGTGACACCGACACCGACGATCGACCCCTCGGCCGCCTCCTTCTCGACCTGGTCGAGGGCGGCGTCCATGTTCGCCAGCGACTGCGGGCCGATGGTGGTCGGCTTGGTGTGGTCCAGGCCGTTGTCCAGCGTGATCAGGGCGAACCGGCCCGCACCCGCCGGAAGGTCGAGGTGGCGTACGTGCGCCTGCGTGACGACCTCACCGGGGAACAGCTCGGCCGCGCCCTTCAGGAGCTCGGTGGTGGTGCTCACTTGCTGCCTCCGGCTGCGTTCTCGAAGTTCGGGTTCTCCCAGACGACCGTCGCGCCCATGCCGAAGCCGACGCACATCGTCGTCAGGCCGTAGCGGACCTCGGGGTGGTCCTCGAACTGACGGGCCAGCTGGGTCATCAGCCGGACACCGGAGGAGGCCAGCGGGTGGCCGTACGCGATCGCGCCGCCGTACTGGTTGACGCGCGCGTCGTCGTCGGCGATGCCGTAGTGCTCCAGGAAGGCGAGCACCTGCACGGCGAAGGCCTCGTTGATCTCGAAGAGACCGATGTCGTCGATGGAGAGGCCGGCCTTGGCCAGCGCCTTCTCCGTCGCCGGGATCGGGCCGTAGCCCATGACCTCGGGCTCGACGCCCGCGAAGGCGTAGGAGACCAGGCGCATCCTGACCGGGAGGCCCAGCTCGCGGGCGACGTCCTCGGCCGCCAGCAGCGAGGCGGTGGCGCCGTCGTTGAGGCCCGCGGCGTTGCCGGCGGTGACCCGGCCGTGGGCGCGGAAGGGGGTCTTCAGGCCGGCCAGGGACTCCAGGGTGGTGCCCGGGCGCATCGGCTCGTCGGCGGTGACCAGGCCCCAGCCCGTCTCGCCGCCCTCGGCGTTGGTGCGGCGCACCGCGACCGGCACCAGGTCCTGCTGGATCTTGCCGTCGGCGTACGCCTTGGCGGCCTTCTCCTGCGAGCGGACCGCGTACTCGTCGGCGCGCTGCTTGGTGATCGAGGGGTACCGGTCGTGCAGGTTCTCCGCGGTCATCCCCATGAACAGGGCGGACTCGTCGACCAGCTTCTCCGAGACCAGCCGCGGGTTCGGGTCCACGCCCTCGCCCATCGGGTGGCGGCCCATGTGCTCGACACCGCCGGCGACGACCACGTCGTACGCGCCGAAGGCGATGGAACCGGCCGTCGACGTGACGGCGGTCAGGGCGCCCGCACACATGCGGTCGATGGAGTAGCCCGGGACGGACTGCGGCAGGCCGGCCAGGATCCCGGCGGTCCGGCCGAGGGTCAGGCCCTGGTCGCCGATCTGGGTGGTCGCCGCGACGGCGACCTCGTCGATCCGTGCGGGGTCCAGGTCCGGGTTGCGGCGCAGCAGCTCCCGGATGGCCTTCACGACGAGATCGTCGGCGCGGGTCTCGTGGTAGATGCCCTTCGGGCCCGCTTTGCCGAACGGGGTGCGGACGCCGTCGACGAAGACGACGTCCCGGATGGTACGAGGCACGGTGGCTCTCCTCCAGGGTGCGGGATGGCACTGCTGCGCGGCGCACCGAGAGGCACGCCGACCCCCACATGCTACTTGCGGGTAACCAGGCTGCCCAGCCCCCCTGCCCGGAGCGTCGAAGGTCACACGCCGCACGGTGCCCAAAGCGGCCGCCCGGCGGGGAGAGCGGAACGGGCCCCCGCGGAAGGCGCCGGAACGGCGGTCCCGCGGCCGGGAGCCCCCGGCGCCCGGCCGCGGGGCTCAGGCGCCGCTGCCCAGCGCGCGCAGCAGGAGCGGGGCGACCTGCTCGATCTGCCACCGGCGTGCGCCGTACCCGGCCAGCGCCGTCTCCACCGCCCCCGGGGTGAGGCTCTTGGGCGGCTCCCAGCAGACCCGCCGCACCGTGTCGGGGGTGATCAGGTTCTCCTGCGGCATGTGCAGCTGCTCGGCGAGCCCCGACACCGCCGTACGGGCCGCCGACAGACGGGCCGCCGCGGCCGGGTCCTTGTCGGCCCAGGCCCGCGGGGGCGGCGGGCCGGCCGGCTGCTGGCCGGGCTGCGGCAGCTCCGCCTCGGGGAGCGCCCTGGCCCGGTCCACGGCCGCCTGCCACTGTTCGAGCTGGCGGCGCCCCATCCGGTGGCCGAACCCGGGCAGCGCGGTCAGCGCCTGCACATGGGAGGGCATGGCCAGGGCCGCCTCGATGATCGCTGCGTCGCCGAGGACCTTGCCGGGCGACACGTCCCGGCGCTGCGCCACCTGGTCGCGGGCGGTCCACAGCTCCCGTACGACGGCCATCTGGCGGCGGCGGCGCACCTTGTGCATGCCGGAGGTCCGGCGCCAGGGGTCCTTGCGCGGGGGCGCGGGGGGTGCCGACGCGATGGCCTCGAACTCCTCCAGGGCCCATTCCAGCTTGCCCTGCCGCTCCAGCTCCGCCTCCAGGGCGTCGCGCAGGTCCACCAGCAGCTCGACGTCGAGCGCGGCGTAGCGCAGCCACGGCTCGGGCAGGGGGCGGGTGGACCAGTCGACGGCGGAGTGGCCCTTCTCCAGGGCGTACCCCAGGAGGTTCTCGACGATGGCGCCGAGGCCGACCCGGGGGAACCCGGCCAGCCGCCCGGCCAGCTCGGTGTCGAAGAGCGAGGTGGGGACCATGCCTATGTCGCGCAGGCAGGGCAGGTCCTGGGTCGCCGCGTGCAGGATCCACTCGGTGCCGGTCAGCGCGTCGCCCAGGACCGACAGGTCGGGGCAGCCGACCGGATCGATCAGCGTGCTCCCGGCGCCTTCGCGGCGCAGCTGGACGAGGTAGGCGCGCTGGCCGTAGCGGTAACCGGAGGCGCGCTCGGCGTCGACCGCCACGGGGCCCCGCCCCGCGGCGAAGGCCGCCACGACCCCGGCCAGCGCGTCATCGGTCGCCACCACCGGGGGGATGCCCTCGCGCGGTTCGAGCAAGGGGATCGGCGCCGGGGCGACGTCGTCCGGGGGAGCGCCCCCGGTGGTTCGCAGTGATGTGTCTTCTGCGGTCTCTTGGGCGTCGGTCACATGCCAAGGGTATCTGTGTATGCCGGGCGCCCGCCGACGGAAGGCTCCGGCGGCGGGCGCGGGTGTGTGGGAACCGGCCGGGCGCGCGCGGGCGGCCGGTGCCGGAGCCGGGGGGTCAGTGGATGATGCCGGTGCGCAGGGCCACGGCGACCATGCCGGCGCGGTCCCCGGTGCCCAGCTTGCGGGCGATGCGGGCGAGATGGCTCTTGACGGTGAGTGCGGAGAGGCCCATCGAGACGCCGATGGCCTTGTTGGACTGGCCTTCGGCCACCAGGCGGAGCACCTCCACCTCGCGGCCGGACAGTTCGCGGTAGCCGCCCGGGTGGCTCGGGGACCCGGGGGGCCTGCGGTGGGCGCGGGCGGCGCCGATGCCGATGGCGGACATGCCGGGACGGCCGGGGTGGCCGATGTTGGTGCGGGTACCGGTGACGACGTACCCCTTCACACCGCCGGCGAGGGCGTTGCGTACCGCCCCGATGTCGTCGGCGGCGGAGAGGGCGAGGCCGTTCGGCCAGCCCGCGGCTCGGGTCTCGGACAGCAGGGTCAGCCCGGAACCGTCGGGCAGGTGGACGTCGGCAACGCAGATGTCGCGTGGGTTGCCGACGCGGGGGCGGGCCTCCGCGATGGACGACGCCTCGATGACGTCACGAACTCCGAGTGCCCACAGATGGCGGGTGACGGTGGAACGGACGCGCGGGTCGGCCACGACGACCATGGCCGTCGGCTTGTTCGGGCGGTAGGCGACCAGGCTTGCGGGCTGCTCGAGGAGAACGGACACCAGGCCTCCTGGGGGGAGTGGCGGGACGGGCCGGCTCGGGGTGAAGCCGGGGCGAACCGTGCTTGAAGGGTCATTGACCTCTTCGGCAGCAGGGGCGTGCTCCTTTAGGGGAAGATCACGATTTGGTGAGTAACAATTCGGGCAAATCGGACGGGCGATCGATTGTACGAAAAGAGAGCCGGCGCCTGTGCGACCGGCTCTCCCGGAAATGACACACCGTCACGGGCTCCGGGGGACGGGGTACGGGCGCGGCCCGCGGTCCTCCGCGCCGCGCACGCCCCCGGGTCCCGCGCCGTGCACGCCCGGGGAGGCCCGCGCCGTGCACGCCCCGGGCCTTGCGCGGCGCACGCCCCGGGGTGGTCTCTGCGGACGCCCCGCGCCCCGGGGCTCCCCGGCGGCGGCTACGGCGCCTGGGGGCCGCGCCGCTGCGGGAGCGTGACGACCGCCGCGTCGGCCGTGCCCGACGGCGGCAGGCCGGCGAGCTGGCAGAGCAGCTCGCCCCACGCCGACAGGTGCGCGCCCACGTCCGGCACCCCGTCACGGTCCTCCCTGGGCGTCCAGGAGGCGCGGATCTCGATCTGGGTCGCGGAAAGGCGCGCGGACAGGGTGCCGAAGTAGTGCGAGCCCGCGCGCGTCACCGTGCCGCCCGCCTCCCCGTACGACAGGCCCCGCGCGTCCAGCGCGCCCGTCAGCCAGGACCAGCAGACCTCGGGCAGCAGCGGATCGGCGGCCATCTCCGGTTCGAGCTCCGCGCGTACGAGCGTCACCAGCCGGAAGGTGCCCTGCCAGGTGTCGTGGCCGGCCGGGTCGTGCAGCAGGACCAGACGCCCGTCGGCGAGGTCCTCCTCGCCGTCCACGACCGCCGCCTCCA
Source organism: Streptomyces nitrosporeus (assembly GCF_008704555.1). NCBI lineage: Bacteria > Bacillati > Actinomycetota > Actinomycetes > Kitasatosporales > Streptomycetaceae > Streptomyces > Streptomyces nitrosporeus. The sequence continues at coordinate 1,324,662 of NZ_CP023702.1, read as the reverse complement.
GGGCGTACGCGTACGGGGCGAGCCGCTTGGGCGGCCGTGTCGGCTCGACCTCCAGTTCGGGGCGCAGGTGCGCGGAGCGCAGAGTTTCGACCGCCGACCGGAACGCGGGCGCGACCGGATCGTCCTCCCCGCCCTCCTCGGTGCCGGCGCCATCGGATTGATCGGAAAAGTGTCCCTGAGCCCGAGCCATGCGGGGAAGAGTAGGCGGAACAGGGGCTTCGCGCAGGGAAGGACACCCGGCCGGGACGGCTCGCCACCGCTTCATGCGAAGATTCCGGGTGTGAGCGCCTACGACAGCCCCTCGATCCCGCAGACGACATCCGCCACCCATGAGTCGGCCTTCCTCAAGGCCTGCAGGCGGGAGCCCGTGCCCCACACCCCGGTGTGGTTCATGAGGCAGGCGGGACGGTCGCTGCCCGAGTACCTGAAGGTGCGCGAGGGCATCGCGATGCTCGACTCGTGCATGATGCCGGAGCTGGTCGCCGAGATCACGCTGCAGCCCGTGCGCCGCCACAAGGTCGACGCCGCCATCTTCTTCAGCGACATCGTCGTACCGCTCAAGGCCATCGGCATCGACCTCGACATCAAGCCGGGCATCGGCCCGGTGATCGCCGAACCGGTCCGCACCCGCGCCGACCTGGCCCGGCTCCGCGACCTGACACCCGAGGACGTCCCGTACGTCACCGAGGCGATCGGGATGCTCACGGGCGAGCTGGGGGCCACCCCGCTGATCGGTTTCGCCGGGGCGCCGTTCACCCTCGCGAGCTACCTCGTGGAGGGCGGGCCGTCCCGCAACCACGAGAACACCAAGGCCATGATGTACGGCGACCCGGAACTCTGGGCCGACCTGCTCGACCGGCTCGCGGAGATCACCGGCGCCTTCCTGAAGGTGCAGATCGAGGCCGGGGCCTCGGCCGTCCAGCTCTTCGACTCCTGGGTGGGCGCCCTCGCCCCCGCCGACTACCGGCGCTCGGTGATGCCGGCCTCCGCCAAGGTCTTCGACGCGGTCCGGGGCTACGGCGTCCCGCGCATCCACTTCGGCGTCGGCACCGGTGAGCTGCTGGGGCTGATGGGCGAGGCGGGAGCCGACGTCGTCGGCGTCGACTGGCGCGTCCCGATGGACGAGGGCGCGCGCCGCGTCGGCCCCGGCAAGGCGCTCCAGGGCAACCTCGACCCGGCGGTGCTGTTCGCGCCGACGGCGACGGTGGAGGCGAAGACCCGCGAGGTGCTGGACGCCGCCGCCGGCCTGGAGGGCCACATCTTCAACCTGGGACACGGCGTCATGCCCACGACCGACCCGGGCGCGCTGACCCGCCTGGTCGAGTACGTCCACGAGCGGACGGCCCGCTGAACCCGTGCCCTCCCCCTCACCGCGAGGGGGAGGGCACCGCGGCGGCCCCTCAGGCGGTGCCCGCCCTGCGCAGCACCGCCACCGTCCTGCGCGCCGCGACCAGCACCGGGTCCCAGACGGGGGAGAACGGCGGGGCGTACCCCAGGTCGAGCGCGGTCATCTCCTCCACCGTCATCCGGGCGGTCAGCGCCACGGCCGCCACGTCGATCCGCTTCGCCGCCCCCTCGCGGCCCACGATCTGGACGCCCAGCAGCCTCCCGGTGCGGTACTCGGCGAGCATCTTCACCGTCATCGCCCGGGCGCCCGGGTAGTAGCCCGCCCGGCCCGTCGACTCGATCGTCGCCGTGACGTACCGCAGGCCCACCGCCGAGGCGTCCTTCTCCCGCAGCCCGGTCCTGCCGATCTCCAGGTCGCAGACCTTGCTGACCGCGGTACCGACGACACCGGGGAACGTGCCGTAACCCCCGGCGGCGTTCGATCCGATGATCTGCCCGTGCTTGTTGGCGTGGGTGCCCAGGGCGATGTGCCGGGTGTGCCCCGCCACCAGGTCCAGGACCTCGACGCAGTCGCCGCCCGCCCAGATGTTGCCGTGGCCCCGGACCCGCATCGACAGGTCGGTCAGCAGGCCGCCGTTCGGGCCGGTCGGCAGACCGGCGGCGCGGGCCAGCGCGGTCTCCGGTTCCACGCCGATGCCCAGCACCACCACGTCCGCCGGATAGGACGCGTCGGCGGTGGCGACCGCAGAGACCCGGCCGTCGTCCCCGGTGAGGACCCGGGTGACCGCGGCCCCGTTCACCGTGGTGATGCCGAGACCGTCCATCGCGGTGTGGACCAGGCGGCCCATGTCGGGGTCGAGCGTCGCCATGGGCTGCGCCCCGCGGTTGAGCACCGTCACCTCGAAGCCCCGGTTCAGCAGCGCCTCCGCCATCTCGACACCGATGTAGCCGGCGCCGACCACGACGGCCCGGCGGCCCGCGGTCCCCTCCAGCGAGTCCAGCAGCGCCCGGCCGTCGTCCAGCGTCTGCACCCCGTGCACCCCGGGCGCGTCGATCCCGGGGATCGCGGGGCGTACCGGGCGGGCCCCGGTCGCGACCACCAGTTTGTCGAAGCCCGTCCAGTAGGTCTCACCGCTGTCGCGGTCCAGGGCCCGCACCCGCTGCCCGGCGACGTCGATCTCCGTCACCTCGGTGCGTGTCCGCAGGTCGATGGAGCGCGCCCGGTGCTCCTCGGGCGTACGGGCCACGAGGGCCTCGGGCCCCTCGACGTCCCCGCCCACCCAGTAGGGGATGCCGCAGGCGGAGTACGAGGCGAAGTGGCCGCGCTCGAAGGCGACGATGCCCAGTTCGCCGGGCCCCTTCAGCCTGCGGGCCTGCGACGCGGCGGACATCCCCGCCGCGTCGCCCCCGATGACCACCAGTCGCTCCACCGCCATGCCGGCTCCCTCCGCCGCAGTCGCAGGGAGCCCACGCTACGGCGCTCAGGGAGCGGGCTGAGCGTCCGGGGTGTCCGGGGCGTCCGCGGCGGGGGCCCGGACCGGAACGGAGTCCGGCCCCGCCGGTGCGGGCCGTGCCGGGCGGCGGCGGCGCAGCAGGCGCCACAGCACCACCCCGACGGCCGCGACGGCCAGGAACGGCGCGGAGGCCCCGATCACCACGGTGATCCACCGCAGCAGCGTCACGAAGGCGTCCCAGCCGCCCGCCAGCGCGTCCAGGAAGCCGGTGTCCTCGTCCTTCCGCTCCTCGCCCTCCTTCTCCGGTTCGCTGAGCTCCAGGGTGACCGTCGCGAGCGAGGTGCGGTCCTTCAGCGACGCCTGCTGGGCCAGCAGCGACTCCAGGTCTGCCTGACGGCTGCTCAGTTCGCCTTCCAGGGTCACCACGTCGGACAGCTTCCCGGCCCTGTCCATCAGTTCGCGGACCCGGGCCACGCTCGCCCGCTGGGTGGCGATCCGGCTCTCGACGTCGACGACCTGGGACGTGACGTCCTTCGCGTCCGACGTCCGGGCCAGGAGCCTGCCCGAGCCCGCCAGTGTCCTCAGCACGTCCTCGTACCGCTCCTGGGGCACCCGCAGCACCAGGTGCGAGACCTCGCGGGTGTCGTCCACCCGTTCCGTGCTCTCCTGCGAGACCAGGCCGCCCGCCCCCTCCACGGCGCCGCGGGCCGCCGCGACCGCCGCGGGCACGCTCTTCACCTCCACGGTGAGCGTGGCCGTACGGACGACGTGGACGGCCACCGCCGTACCGGGTCCGGACTCCGACGAGGAGGTGCCGTCCTTCCCGGCACCCTCCGCCCGGCCCGCGCCCTCCGCGCCGGGAGCCCCCTCCGCTTCGGGCGCCGGGCCCTTCGCGTCTGCGGCGGCGGCCACCCCCTTGTCGCTGTCGGACGAGCTGTCGGCCGCTCCGCACGCTCCGGTGCCGAGCAGCAGGACGAGGAGCGCGGCCGCCGCCGGCGCGCGGAAGCGGCGGCGTACGGGATGCGCGGACGGACGGGTGCCGCTGTGCCGGTCGAGGTGCATGACATGTCCCCCCAGGACTGTTGCCGTTGGTGCCCTTTCGACGTGGGGGCCCGCGAGCGGGTTGCCGGTGAGCGGTTTCGAAGCGGTCACGTTCGGGACTCGTTACGGGTTTGAGAGAGTGGACCCATGCAGCGTTCTCTTCAGCGCGACACCTCGCGTACGGGCCATGTCGTCGTCATCGGCGGCGGGATCGCCGGACTCGCCGCCGCCCACCGGCTCCTGGCCGGCGGGCTCGGGGTCACCCTCCTGGAGGCGACCGGGCGGCTCGGCGGCAAGCTGATGACCGGTGAGGTCGCGGGCGTGCGGGTCGACCTGGGCGCCGAGTCGATGCTGGCGCGCCGCCCCGAGGCGGTCGAGCTGGCCACCGCGGCCGGGCTCGGCGGGCGCCTCCAGCCGCCCGCCACCGCCACCGCCTCGGTCTGGACCCGTGACGCCCTGCGCCCGATGCCCAAGGGCCACGTCATGGGCGTACCGGGGGACCCGGCGGCGCTCGGCGGGGTGCTCTCGCCCGAGGGGCTGGCCAGGATCGCCGAGGAGCGCGGCCTCGCCCCGACCGCCGTCGGCGACGACGTCGCGGTCGGTGCCTACGTGGCCGGCCGGCTCGGCCGCGAGGTGGTCGACCGGCTGGTGGAGCCGCTGCTCGGCGGGGTGTACGCGGGCGACGCCTACCGGATCTCGATGCGGGCCGCCGTGCCGCAGCTCTTCGAGGCGGCGAAGGAGGGCGGCTCGCTCCTCGACGGGGTGCTCCGCATCCAGGAACGGGCGGCGGCCCGGCAGCAGACCGGTCCGGTCTTCCAGGGGGTCGCCGGCGGGATCGGCACCCTCCCGGACGCGGTGGCCGACGCCGTACGCCGGGGCGGCGCCGAGATCCGCACCTCCACCCCCGTCCTCGGCCTGACCCGGACCCGGGACGGCTGGGACGTGCGCACCGACACCGGGGTGATCGCCGCGGACGGGGTCGTGCTGGCGGCGCCCGCCTGGTCGGCCTCCACCCTGCTGGCCGCCGAGTGCCCGGCCGCGTCCGCCCTGCTGGCCGCCGTGGAGTACGCCTCGATGGCGCTGATCACCATGGCCTTCCGGCGCTCCGACCTCGCCGGCACAAAGGCGCTGCGGGACCGCTCCGGTTTCCTCGTACCCCCCGTCGACGGGCGCACCATCAAGGCGGCGACCTTCTCCAGCAACAAGTGGCGGTGGGTCGCGGACGCCGCTCCCGACCTCTTCGTGCTGCGTACCTCGGTCGGCCGGTACGGCGAGGAGGACCATCTGCACCGGGAGGACGGCGAACTCGTCGACGTGTCGCTCGGGGACCTCGCGGAGGCGACCGGGCTGGCCGCACGGCCGGTGGACACCGTGGTCACCCGGTGGACCGGCGGTCTGCCGCAGTACCCGGTGGGCCACCTGACCAGGGTCGCCCGGATCCGCGAGGAGGTCGCGAAACTGCCGGGGCTGCGGGTCTGCGGAGCGGTGTACGACGGGGTCGGCATCCCCGCCTGCGTCGCCAGCGCCCGGCGCGCCGCGGACGAGATCACCCGGGACCTCGACGCCGCGTCCACCGCGTGATCACCGGGGAGAACGGCCCGGCGGCCGGGAGGACGACCCGGGTTCAGGGCGATTCGAGCGAGGCGGGACAATAGCCGTATGAGTGCGCCAGAAAAGCTTCCGAACGCCGGTAAGAAGGCCAAGGACCTCAACGAGGTCATCCGCTACACGCTGTGGTCGGTCTTCAAACTGCGCGATGTGCTTCCCGAGGACCGGACCGGCTACGCCGACGAGGTCCAGGAGCTGTTCGACCAGCTCGCCGCCGAGGACGTCACCGTCCGCGGCACCTACGACGTCTCCGGTCTGCGGGCCGACGCCGACCTGATGATCTGGTGGCACGCAGAGACCTCGGACGCGCTCCAGGAGGCGTACAACCTCTTCCGGCGCACCCGGCTCGGCCGGGCCCTGGAACCGGTCTGGTCGAACATGGCCCTGCACCGGCCCGCCGAGTTCAACAAGTCGCACATCCCGGCCTTCCTCGCCGACGAGACCCCGCGGAACTACGTCAGCGTCTACCCCTTCGTACGCAGTTACGACTGGTACCTGCTGCCGGACGAGGACCGCCGTCGTATGCTCGCGGACCACGGCAAGATGGCCCGGGGCTTCCCGGACGTCCGCGCCAACACCGTCCCCGCGTTCTCGCTCGGCGACTACGAGTGGATGCTGGCCTTCGAGGCGGACGAGCTGCACCGCATCGTCGACCTGATGCGTCATCTGCGCGGCTCCGAGGCGCGGCTGCACGTGCGTGAGGAGGTCCCGTTCTACACGGGGCGCAGGAAGTCGGTCGCGGACCTGGTGGCAGGGCTCGCGTAACCGGCGCGTACAGAAGACCTGGTGGCCGGACCCGCACAGCCAGCGTGTACCGGCCGCCCGGACCCGGAAGATCAGTTGGCGGGCAACGGCGTGTGTGACGCCGCCCGTCGTTCCAGCGACACCGGGTCCGGTTCCGGGAGCACATCGGCTCCGGCCGGCGATGTGCGGTGACCCGCGGGGGAGTCAGCCATTCCTCCCCGCGGGCCGCCGCCCGTGCCGGGTACGGCCGATGTGTGTCCCGGGCCGAACGGCCCCCCGGTACGGCGGACCCGCTGACCCCGTGTCAGGCCCGCCGTGCCGGGGGCCGCACACCGCGGCCGCACGGTCCGGCGAAGCCGGGCGCTCCGGCCGGGCCGCGGCAGCCGGTACCGCGCCTCGCCGCCTCACCAGCCGTCGTCCCTCAGACCCCGGTACGGGAACCGTGTGCGCTGCCGAGCAGAGCGGCCCGCAGCCCCGGGTCCGGTACGGCCGCCGCTCCCCGCACGGCCACCGCCGCCAGCACGTCGCGGTCGGCCCCGTGCGCGGGGGCGGGCAGCGAGTCCAGCCACCGCTGTCCGGACGGCGAGGCCCACGGACTGTACGGATGGCTCTCCACCCGGGCGATGGCCAGGCACCCCAGCGTCAGCACCAGCGGCAGCCCGAACCACGCCACCACCGGGCCCGTGTCCCCGGTCTCCTGACCCGGCATCAGCACGGTCGCCACGGCCAGCACCACCACCAGCACCGCTGCTCCCCGCACCCCCCGCGCCGCCGACTCCAGAGTGGTCCGCGTCCCGTGCGGCACGGCGAGGCCGGCCGCCACGAGCCGGTCGGCCAGGGCCCGCACGGTGTCGGCGGCGGCCGCCGCCGCCCGTATCGGCGCTATCCGCGACTGCCCCTGCGGGCCGATCGCCCGGATCACGGTGCGCTCCACCTCGTCCCGGCCCTCCGGGTCGACGACCGTCGCCCAGCCGGTGTGGGCCAGCAGCAGTCCCCGCCGCAGATGCATCGAGACCAGTGCCAGATCGGCGACCCGATGGGGGCCGCCGGCCAGGAACGCCGTCTCGTAAAGGCTCAGTTCACGCGGCGGCGGGCCATCGGCGGCATCGCCCGGCCGTGGCGCGGCGTTCGCGGTGACAAGACAGAGCCGGATGCAGGAGACGGCTGCCGCGCCCCATGCGACCAGGAGGAAGAGAACCCAGAGCATGGCCGATTTCTATGCGAGAAGGGCACAGAAGCGCCATACCTTGTTCGTGATGTGGACAAAAAGTGGTCGTAGTCGGTCATCAGTGGCTGGATCGGGACGCTCCGGTGCCGGTGCCGGTGCCGGTGCCCGGGCCGGGGCTCCGCAGGAGCCGGAGCCCGTCAGGAGCTGCTGCCGCACCCCCCGCCGCCCCCGCAGCTCGACCCGCCGCCGCAGCTCGATCCGCTCCCGCAGCTCGACCCGCCGCCGTCGCCGCCTCCGGAACCGCACGAGGAGCCCGTCCCCGGGTCACCGCCCGCACCGCAGCCCTCGTGGCCGGGATCCGTCCCCGCGCACCACACCGGCGGCGGCACGCCCCCGTCGGACGGACCGCCGGTGGCCAGGAGCGGGGAGGGATGCCGCCGGGAGGTCCGGGCGGCGGCCGACAACCGCTCCCGCAGCTCCGTGTACGGCAGTGCGGCCGGTCCCCGGGTGGCCACCAGGAGGACGGGGTCGTCCTCCTGGGCACGAGCGTTCCGGTACCGGGCGGCGGCCCGGCGGCCGGCCGGGGTGATCCGTGATCCGGCCGACGGGGCGCCGATCAGACCGACGACGATCCCGGCCATGATCGCGGGCAGCACCTTGGCGGCGAACGGGAACGGCATGTCGTCGAAGTCGGTGAGCAGGAGGTACTCCAGGACCGTCAGGACGATACTCACCGGGAGGGCGACGCCCGACCCGGCCGCCAGCACCCGTGCCAGGGTCCGCCGGCCGCGGTCGTCCCCCGGTGCGGCCAGCAGCCCCCGGGCCGCGAGGCCGTCACCGACCTCCTGCACCGCCGGATGCCGCATCACCGCCGTCCGCAGGGCGTCCAGGGCGCCGCTCGGCGCGGCGGCCAGTTCCCGCAGGACGGCACGCTCCACCGCGTCGCGCGCCTCGGCACGGCGTACGGCCACGATGCCGGGGCCGCCGATCTCCAGCCGGCCGTCCGCGTACAGCGCGGTGAGCGCGGTGTCCACCGTCCGGGCCGGACCCCCGCTCAGGAAGGCGGCCTCGAAGACGTCGTGGACCTCCGAGGCGTCCGCGGACCGCCCGGCCGGCCCGCGGGACGGACGCAGTACGCATACGCAGAGCACCGCCACCACGGCGGTCAGCAGGACGGCGAGAGCGCTCAGCACGGTCATCCCGCCCACCGCCCGCCGAGAACACCGCGAGCGGCCCGCACCACGCGTGTGCCGCCCGCCGCCCGGAGGAGCCGGGCGGCGCGGCGCGGCGGGCGGGGCGACGCCCGGTCCCGCCACCACGCGGTCAGCATGTCCCGGGCCGCACCGTCGGCCGGGGCCCCCGCGATCAGCAGGTGTTCCGCGAAGTCCAGCGCGTCGCGCCGGTAACCCCCGGTCTGCGGACGGCTCCCGGCGTAGGCGAGGAACGCGGGGCGGTACCCCTCACCCAGGATCTCCGGGAGCTCCGGCGCGACCTTGGCGACGACGTCGGCGCGCTTGGCGGCCAGTGCGCGGCTCTGCACCCCGAGCCGCCGCCGGTCGAACCCCTCCGGCGCCGGGGCGCCCGCGACCAGCGCGGACAGCAGCGCGGTCTGGGCGACCGCGACCCGGTCCCGGGCGCCCCCGGCCGGAGCGGGGCGCGGCGCCCGGGCACGGGGCACGGGCGGCGGCGCGGGCGGGGCGGTCGCGAGGGTGGTGCGGATCGCGGCCAGTTCACCGGCCAGCTCCCCGGCGGGCGGGAAGTCGTCGTCCCGTTCCAGCAGCACACCCGGCGGATCGGTCCGCGAGCGCAGTTCCGCCAGCACGTCCAGGACCGGCCGGGTCACCGGGTGGGCGTGGGTGTCGTGCCAGACACCGTCCTTCTCGATCCCGCCCGCCACATGGACGTAGGCGATCGCCTCCACGGGGAGCTCGTCGAGGGCCGCCACGGGGTCCTCGCCCCGGTTGACGTGGTTGGTGTGCAGATTGGCCACGTCGATCAGCAGCCGTACCCCGGTGCGTTCGACCAGCTCGGCGAGGAACTGCCCCTCGGTCAGCTCCTCGCCCGGCCAGGAGACCAGCGCCGCGATGTTCTCCAGCGCGAGCGGCACGGGCAGCGCGTCCTGGGCGATCCGGACGTTCTCGCACAGCACGTCCAGCGCGTCCCAGGTACGGGGGACGGGCAGCAGATGACCCGCCTCCAGTCCGGGAGAAGCGGTGAGCGGCCCTCCGGCCCGTACGAACGCGATGTGTTCCGTCACCAGCGGAGCACCGAGCAGCGTGGCCCGCGCGGCGAGCGCGGCGAGACGGCCGGGGTCGGGGCGCCCGGCCCCGCCCAGGCCCAGCGACACCCCGTGCGGGACGACGGTGACCCCGCGCTCCCGCAGCCGTGCGAGCGGACCGGGGAGGTGGTCGTCGCAGAGGTTCTCCGCGACGGCCTCGACCCAGTCGATCCCCGGCAGCTCCTCGACGGCGTCCGCGATCTCCGGGCGCCAGCCGATTCCGATTCCCAGCCCCATGACGTCCCCCTCCATGCCTTGTGCAGGGGTCATGGCCCCGTGCCGGAGCGCCGAACCCGTGAACGGGGACGTTCAGAGCATGATTTGAGGTTCCGGGGCCGGGCCCGCCCTCGGTGCGGCGTCCGGCGAGCCGCCGGGCCCGCCCGCGGAACGCCTTCCTCTCAGCGGCGCAGCGCGGGGTGGTCCGCGACGACCGTGCAGGAACCCGGCTCGATCTCGGTGAAGCCGGCGTCCCGTACCACCGGCAGCCCGCTCCCGGTGAGTTCACGCCAGCGGACCTCGTCCGGGGCGGCCACGTCGAGGGGGAACCCGGCCGCGCGCCACGCCTCGCGCTCGGTGTCCGACAGCCCCCACCACGCCAGCTGCGCGCCGTGCCCGGCCTGGGCCATCGTCTTGCCCGCGGACATGCCCAGCCCGGGGTTGAGCCACAGCACGGGCTTCGACCCGTCCGGCACCGGCGGGGGCTCCGGGTCGTCCAGTTCGGTCCCGGACACCTGGAGCTTGGCCAGCTCCTTGGGCCAGCCGTCCAGCGGCACCGGCGGGAACACCCGCACCTCGGCGTGCTCGCCGGTGACCGTGATGCCCGGCAGCGCGGACGCCTTGCGCCACTCCGCCCCGCGCGCCCGCCGCACCACCTTGCGGATCCGGGCGTCCTGCCAGTCCCGCACGGCCTCGGCCCACTCGCCGTCCCCGAGAGACCGCTCGTCCGACAGGATCGTGAGCACCGCGCGCGCCGCCGTCCGCAGGGCGTCGGTACGCGCCGGGGGATCGGTCTTCTCCAGACGCACCACCAGCGGAAGCACGAACTGCGGTGCCTCGTCGCGGGGGGCCGGCTCCACCCGGAAGGGACTGTCCGCGGAAGCGGTGGGAAGGGGTTCGGGAACGTCGTCGCTGCTCACGGGCTCCAGTCTGCCAGGCCGCCGTGTCCCCCTCCCGGGCGGGAACCGGGCAGCACACCGGGCGGCGGGGAGGCCCCTGCCGGCGGGGCCCTTCCTGCAAAGGCGCCTTCCGGCGGAGCGGTCCCTTCCGGCGGAGGCCCCTTCCGGCGAGCGGGAGGAGCCTCTTGGCGGAAGGCGGTGCTCCGGGTGAGGATGCCCGGATGAAGAGCGACCTCTTTTCCAGCGAGCACCTGGCCGAGCAGGCCACCGCCCCCGGGATGACCCTGCAGAACGCCAAGTCCATCAAGTACGCCGTCAACGGCGAGATGCACGCCCGCCAGGGCTCGATGATCGCCTTCCGCGGCAACCTCCAGTTCGAGCGCAAGGGCCAGGGCATCGGCGGCATGCTCAAGCGCGCGGTCACCGGGGAGGGGCTGCCGCTCATGGCGGTCCGGGGACAGGGCGAGGCGTGGTTCGCCCACGAGGCGGCGAACTGCTTCATCGTGGAGATGGAGCAGGGCGACGTCCTGACCGTCAACGGCCGCAACGTCCTCTGCTTCGACGCCGGCCTCTCCTACGAGATCAAGACGGTCAAGGGCGCCGGGATGGCCGGCGGCGGGCTCTTCAACAGCGTCTTCAGCGGTTACGGGAAGCTGGGCCTGATCTGTGACGGCCACCCCATCGTCATCCCGGTCACCGCCCAGCAGCCGGTGTACGTCGACACGGACGCGGTCGTCGGCTGGAGTGCCCAGCTGAACACCTCGCTGCACCGCTCGCAGAGCTTCGGGTCCATGGTGCGCGGTGGTTCCGGCGAGGCGGTCCAGCTGATGCTCCAGGGCGAGGGCTTCGTGATCGTACGGCCGAGCGAACTCAAGCAGGAGAAGGCGTCGTCGAGCTGAACCTGCGCGGGGCCGGCCGCCGTTACGGCCTTCGGGGCGCCTGGGTGGTGCGCGGGGCCGACCTGGTGCTGCCGCGCGGCACCCTGATACGGCTCCAGGGCGCCAACGGCACCGGGAAGTCCACCCTGCTCCGGCTGCTCGCCGGTATCGACGCGCCGACCGAGGGGCGGGCCGAGGGGCGCCCGCGCACGGCGTACGTCCCCGAACGCTTCCCGGCCGCCCTGCCGTTCACCGCGGCCGGCTACCTGGTCCACCTGGGCAGGGTGCACGGTCTGGGCACCGCGGAGGCGGCCCGGCGGGCCGAACGGTGGCTGACCAGGTTCGACGCGGCCGAGTACGCCCGCACGCCCTTGGCGGAACTGTCCAAGGGCAGCAGCCAGAAGGTCGCCGTCGTCCAGGCGCTCATGGCGGAACCGGACCTGCTGGTCCTGGACGAGGCGTGGACCGGGCTGGACGCGGCGGCCCGCGAGGAACTCGACCGGGCCGTCGGGGAACGGGTCGCCGCCGGAGCCACCGTGGTCTTCGTCGACCACGATCCACGCCGTCTGGCGGGCTCGGTCGACGCCGTGTACCTGCTGGGCGGCGGCCGGCTCACAGCCGTACCGGCCGCTTCCGCCGGGGCCGTAGGGCCTGCCGGGACCACCGGGCCGACCGCTTCCGCCGGGACCGTAGGGCCTGCCGGGGCCGCGGGGGCCTCCCGGGTCCGGATCGAGGCGACGGCCCCGCCCGGCGCGACGCTTCCGCCCCGGCTGCCCGGCGCACCGGCCTGCCAACGGGACCCGGACACCCCCGGCCGGGTCCTCCTCACGGTCGCCACGGCACACTCGGACCGACTGCTGCGCACCCTGCTGACCTCGGGCGAGCCCTGGCACATCACCCGGCTCACCCCGGAGCCGGCACCGGAAGCGGCACGGACGTCCGACGGGCCCCCGGCGCCTGACGAGAGCACGGCGACGGCCGCGGGCCCGGCCGGGCCGGACGGCGGCCGGAGGGGGCACACCGAAGCGGCCGCCCCGGCCCCGCCCGTACGGCCGGGTGCCCCACGGCCCGCCGGTGTCCCCCGGGCACCCGGCCGCCGGCTCGGCCCCCTGCTGCGCTGCCAGGCCGCCCTGCTCGCCCGCTCACAGCGATGGCTCGCGCCCGTCCTCCTGTACGCGGCCTTCGCCGGGATCGGCATCCAGGCCGGGCAGCCGCTGCTGGACTCCCTCGGATACGCGGCCGCCGCCCTGCTGCCCGCCGGGGCCTGGCTGGCCCGTCTCTGCGTGACCCAGGAGCCGCCCGCCTCCCGGGACGTCACCGCGGCCGCCGCGGGACCGGGCCGGGCCCATCTGGCCGCCCTGCTCACCGCCCTCGGCTGCACCCTGGCGCTGGGCGTCGCGGCCACCGGGCTCGTCCTGCTGACCGGCGCGCCGGTCGGCAACGACCGCACCACCGGCATCCCGCTCCCGTCCGCCGCGCTCGCCGGGCTGCTCGCCACGGCCTCCTGCGCACTGGTGGGCACCGCCATCGGGGCGCTCTGCGCCCGTCCGGTCCTGCACCGCCGTGGACGGTCGCTCGCCGCCACCGTGCTCGGCACCCTGCTCGCCCTCGTGGCCGGCGGTTCGCCCGCGCGCTCCGCCGTGACGGACCTGGTCTCCGGATCACAGGACGGCACCGTGCGCCTGCCCCTGGCGGCCTCGGGAGCGGCGATGCTCCTGGCCGTGGCGGTGGCCTGGTTCACGGCGCGGCTCACCGCCGTGCGCGAGTGAGTACGCCTGCGGACAGCGAGTACGCCCGCGGGACGGTGAGTACGCTCGTGCACATGGACGACGCCTACTGCGCCACACCCGAGCGACCGCCCGTACCCGGACCCGTGGAGGGGCCGTTCGCGGAGTGCGTGCTGTGCCGGGAGCCGACCGAGTACCCCGAGTCGGCGAAGGGCGCCACCCTGTGCCCGGTCTGCGCGTGGCAGGAGGCCGGCCGCACGGCCTGCTCCGGCTGACCGGCCGGGCCCCGCCACCGCCACCCCGCCGGGGCCGGCGCCCTCGGCGCCGCGTCCTCAGCGCCGTGCCCTCGGCGCCGCGTCCTTGTGACAGCCGCCCGGGAAGCGGGGGTACGGCACCACGTGACGCGCACCCGTCCCGCGGACGGCCGCGAACGCCCGGCCGGTACCGGTGCCGGCCGGCTCCCCGGCGGGCAGGCGCGGGCGCCGGGCACCTCTTCCTGCCGGTGCCGTGCCTGCGGCACCGTTGACCCCGGCTTTTCGGCGGATGGAGTCCCGGAAGAGAGATTCTTGCAAAACCTACCTATCGATAGGTAGGTTTTAGGTATGAGTAACACCGCCACTCCGTCCATCCGTGCCCTCGGGCTGGGCCGGGACTTCGCCGATCGCACCGCGGTGGACCGGCTCGATCTGGAAGTGAACCCCGGGGAGGTCTACGGGCTGCTCGGCCCCAACGGTTCGGGCAAGAGCACCACCGTCCGGATGCTCACCACGATGCTCCGCCCCTCCCGGGGCAGCGCCCAGGTCGCCGGGGCCGACATCACGCGCGACCCCGGGGCGGTCCGCCGCCGCACCGGGGTCGTCCTCCAGGGCACCGCCCTCGACCCCCTCATGTCCGCCCGCGAACTGCTGCGCCTGCAAGGACGGCTCCAGTCGCTCACCTCCCGGCAGGCCCGCGTGCGCTGCGCCGAACTTCTCACCGCCTTCGACTCCCAAGCGTTCGCGGACACCCCGGTGGGCAAGCTCAGCGGGGGCCAGCGCCGCCGGGTCGACCTCGCCGTCGCTCTGGTCCAGCGCCCGGACGTCCTCTTCCTGGACGAACCCACCACGGGACTCGACCCGGCCAGCCGCCGGGGCCTGTGGGACGAGATCCGCGCCCTGGCCGCGGGCCACGGCGTCACCGTCCTGCTGACCACCCAGTACCTGGAGGAGGCGGACCAGCTCTGCGACCGTGTCGGCATCCTCCGCGCCGGACGCCTCATCGCCTCCGCCGCCCCGCACGTCCTCAAGGGGGAGGCCGGCGACCGTGTCCTGACCCTGCGTTTCTGTGACGCCTCCGCCGCCGGCCGGGCCCGTGAGCTGCTCGCCGCCAGGGGCGAACAGCTCCACGTGGCCGAAGCCGCCCCGCTCACGGTGGGTATCCGGCTCACCCGTCCCGGAGCCGACGGCGAGACGCTGCTCACCCTGGCCTCCGCCGGCCTGCACGCCGAATCCCTGACTGTCGACGAGCCCAGCCTGGAGGACGTCTTCCTCCGCCTGGCCCTCACCCCGGAAGGTGTCGCCGCCGCATGAGTACGATCACCGCCACCGCCGGCCCGCCCGCCGCACGGACGTCGTGGGCGGCCCTGGGGCCGATGACCGCCCGTTCCCTCAAGTCCTGCCTGCGTACGCCCGCCCTGCTCCTCTCGCCACTGCTCACCAGCGCGTTCTTCATGATCATCTATGAAGGGCAGTTGTCCTCGGTCGCGGCCGCGACGGCTCCCGGTGGCCGCTACATCGATGTCGTTCTGCCGTTGTGCCTGCTCACCACCGCCTTCACCGGCGGCGCCACCGCGGGACAGCTGCTCGTGAGCGACATCGGCTCGGGCTATCACGCACGGCTCTGGCTCACCCCGGTCAGCCGGTGGGTCCTCGTCACCGCGCCCGTCCTGGCGGGGGTCCTGCTCCTGACCGTCCAGGCCGCCGCGCTCACCGGGCTCGGCCTGCTGCTGGGCCTGGACCCCGTCCCCGGAGCCCCGGCCCTGCCGGCCCTCATCGGCGCCACCGTGCTGCTGGGAACGGGATTCCTGCTGCTGGCCGCAGCGGTCGGCCTCCACACCGGCAGCAGCTCGGCAGTCGGCTCCGTGACCCTGGTCTTCTTCCCGCTCTCCTTCTTCACCGCCACCTTCGTCCCGCGTGACCGGCTCGACGGCTGGATGGCCCACGCGGCCGACATCAACCCGCTCACCCCGCCGCTGGAAGCCATGCGCGGCCTGCTCACCTCACCGTGGAGCGAGCAGGACCCGCTGCCGGGCGTCCTCGTCGCTCTCGCCGTCCTGGCGGCGGGCGCAGCCGCGGCCCACCTCGCCCTGACCCGCCGCACCCGTACAGGAGTCTGACCACCATGCCCCGCCAGACCGACACCCGCGCCCGTGCCCGCGACGAGTTCGCCCGCCGCCTCGCCGACCACGGCTACCCCGGCGTCTCCCTCGACGACATCGCCAGAGCCGTCGACGTGAAGAAGGCCAGCCTCTACCACCACTTCCCCGGCGGAAAGCCCGCCCTGTTCATGGAAGTGGCCCACCACTACACCGAGGAAGCCGCAGCCCTCCTCCAGGGAGCCCTCGCCACCCCCGGCACCCTGCGCGACAAACTCCTCGCCCTCGCCGCCTCCTACGCCCGGGGCACCTACAACTCCGCACTCAGCAACCAGATCTACTACGCCACCCGCCACCTCGACGACGACCGGCGCGCCGAGGTCTCCCACGCCTACGTCCGCGGCCTCATCCAGCCCGTCACCGACCTCATGACCCAGGCCGTGGCCACCGGCGAACTACGGGAAGCCGACCCCGGATTCCTCGCCACCGCCTTCATGGAACTCGCCGCCACCGTCCGCCCCCCACAAGACGACAGCACCCCGGCCACAGCCGACCGCCTCGCCCAGGACGTCGTCGACCTCTTCCTGCGAGGAGCCGCCCCCGACACCCCCTGATCTGAACTCCCGGCCCCCGGCTGCCCGGCCGAGTCCCCGCGTTCCCGGGTGTCCGAGGAGCCGGGGCCGCCCGGCGAATTCCCGGCACCGCGCCCCGCTGCCCCTGGCCGGACGCCGGTCCTCCCGCGGAGCGTCACGCGGTGCGGCACCACGGCCGGGCGCCCGCGGTGCCGGACAGGGGCTCGTCGTCCGGCACCGCGGGCACGCCGTCCGTCAGCGCCAGGGGCCGGTCACCGCGAACGTCGTCCCCGGGGTGTAGCAGTTCACGTACATCGTCCTGCCGTCCGGCGAGAAGGTGACCCCGGCGAACTCTCCCCACTCCGGAGCCTCTTCGGTCCCGGTGTTCTGCCTGCCCCGCGCCATCGGATAGACCTCGCCGCGCCGGGTCACCCCGAACACGTGCTGGGCGCCGCCGCCGTCCTCGCACACCATCAGACCGCCGCCGGCGGCCAGGCAGATGTTGTCGGGGGACTCGCCGGGCAGGCCGATGTCCGTGTCCGGCCCGAAGACGACCACCAGCGTCAGCCGGCGGCGCTCCGGTTCGTACCGCCAGACCTGGCCGAAGTGGTCGGCCGCCGACCCCTCCGTGCTGCGCGCGAAGCTGGAGACGAAGTAGACGGACGAGCCGCCCCAGTAGCACCCCTCCAGCTTCTGGGCGTGGGTGATCCCCTTCGGGCCGAAGTCCTGCAGCCGGATCGGCGTGCCGGAGGCCTGCGGGTCGGGTACCGGCACCCATTCGACCCGGTCGAACGCGGTCCCCGTCTCCCGGACGGCGGACAGGTCGGGCACGCCGGGGACCCGCATCGCCTGGAGGGCACCGCCCGCCCGCAGCGAGCCCGTACCCCCGAGCGGCTTCCTCGGCAGGAAGCGGTAGAAGAGTCCGAACGGATGGTCGAACGCGTCCTCGGTCTCGTAGACGATCCCCTTCCGCGGGTCGACGGCGACCGCTTCGTGCTGGAAGCGGCCCATCGCGGTCAGCGGGACGGCCCCGGTGCGGCGGGGATCGGCGCCATCCACCTCGAAGACGAAGCCGTGGTCCTTCGTGTACCCGTTGGTCCCCGCCCTGTCCTCGGTCTCCTCGCAGGTCAGCCAGGTGTTCCAGGGCGTCGGACCGCCCGCGCAGTTGACGGCCGTACCCGCGATCGCGACCCGCTCGCCGAGAACTTCCCCACCGGGACCGAGCTCCAGCGTGGTGCAGCCGCCCTTGCCCATCGGGTCGTACGTGAGGCCTTCGGCCGTCGGGACGCCGATCCTTCCGGTGTGCCGGTTCTCGTGGTTACGGACCAGGTGGGTCCGGCCGCGGCGGCCGGAGAACGCCGCCATGCCGTCGTGGTTGCCGGGCACCAGGCCCTCGCCGGAGCGCAACGGGTCGCCCTCCCGGGAGAGGACCCGGTAGCGGAAACCTTTCGGCAGGTCGAGCAGGCCGTCCGGGTCGGGGACGAGCGGGCCGTAGCCGGCGTGGCCGCGGGCGGTCGCGGTACCGGCGAAGAGCTCGCCGAAGGCCCCGGAGAAGCTGATCGCGGCGACGGCCGCGCCGCTCCCGGCCAGGACCTGTCGTCGTGTCGCGAGACGTCTGGGTGCGGATGACATGAGGCAACTCCCTGTTGGCGGACAGGTGATATGACGTTGTCGGGATCACCTCTGCCCGATCGGACACCGCGCCGAACGTCGCCGTGGCGCCCGGGGCCGGATCCGGCTGGTCCGGCCGGGTGTCCGCCGGGCTGTCCGGCCGTCCGGCCCGGTCAGGCGGGGAGCAGCAGCCGGAAGACGCAGCCGTGGCCGGGCCGGGTGTCGAGTTCGAGCCGTCCGCCGTGCGCCTCGGCGATGGTGGAGGCGATGGACAGCCCGAGACCGGAACCCGGGTGGGGACCGGAGTGCGGGCCGGTGCCGGTCCCGGTCCCGGAGGAGCCCGCTCGTGCCGTTGCCGTTGTCGTCGCGCGGGGGGCGCGGTAGAAACGTTCGAACACCTGCTGAGCGGTGTCCTTCGCCAGCCCCGGCCCGTCGTCGGCGATCTCGACGACACACGCGGCGACGCCCTCCGGCATCGGCCGGGTGGCACTGCTGCGGCCCGGCCGCTCGGTGCCGCCGGTGTGCGGGCCCGTGCGTACGGTGCCCACCCGTACCTCGATCCGCGTACCGGCCGGAGTGTGGACGCAGGCGTTGGACAGCAGGTTGGCGATCACCTGGGCCAGCTGGTGGGGGTCGCCGAGGGTCTCGACCACGTCCAGTTCGTCCCGCTCACGGCGCCCGCCGGGCGCGCCCGCCGTGAGCGGGACCAGGCCGATGTCACGTCCCTGATGGGCGACCCCGGCGGCGCTGACACCGTCGGCGGCCAGTGACAGCAGGTCCACGGGCTCCCGCTGGACGGCCGGGGTGTGGCCGAGGGCGGCCAGCAGGAACAGGTCGTCCACGAGCCGGCTCATCCGGCCGGCGTTCCGGGCGATCAGTTCGTGCGCCTCGCGCCGCCGGGCCCCGGACGTGCGGGGCTGTTCCAGCAGCAGTTCGGCGAATCCCTGGATGGAGGTGAGCGGGGTACGCAGCTCATGGCCCGCGTCTGCCATGAAACGCCGCAGCCTCTGCTCCGACGCGTCCTTCCGGCGCAGCGCCGCCCGCAACTGGTCGAGCATCGTGTTGAAAGCGATGCCGAGCCGCCCGGCCTCCGTGCCCGGGTGCGTGTCCGCGAGGCTCAGCGACAGCTCACCGTCGGTGATGCGCCGGGCGGTGCGCTCCATACGGTCCAGAGGGCGCAGCCCCAGGCGTACCGCCGCGCTGCCGAGCAGCATCACCCCGCCGGCCGCGACGGTGCCGACGGCCAGACTGAACCAGAGCAGTTTGGACGTCGCACCCTCGACGGTGTCCAGGGGCAGCGCGACGACGACGCGCCGCCCGTCGGGGCCGGTGTCGGCGATCACCCGCCAGTCCGTCCCCCCGTCCTCGTCCGGCAGGGTGGCGGGCCGCCGGTCCTCGGCCGTCAGCGCCGACACGGTCGCGGGCAGCCGGGGGGCGCCGGCGCCGTCGCCCAGCGAACCGGACAGGAGCCGCCCGTCGGACCCGTAGAAGAAGACCCGGTAGTCGGACGGCAGCACGTCGTCCGCGTGCGGCGCCGGCCCGGGGGGAGCACCGGTGCCCGCGCGGACGGCGGCCGGGGGCGGCGGGCGGAAGCCGGTGAGGCGGTCGTCCACCTGCCCGGTCAGCCAGGAGCGCATGACCACCAGCCCGGCCGCCTGCGACACCAGTACGGCGACCGTCGCCAGCACGGTGGAGATCAGCACGAGCCTGGTCCGCAGGGAGCGGGGCCGGGGGAGTCGCGCCCGGAGGAGGCGGGGCCGGGGGAGGCGCGGCCCCGGGAGGCGCGGCCGGGACCTCACGCCGATCCCTCGCGCGGCAGCCGCAGGCAGTACCCCACGCCTCGCACGGTGTGGACCAGCGGCGGGCCGGCCCGGTCCACCTTGCGGCGCAGGTTCTTGATGTACGTGTCGACGATGCGGGTGTCCCCGGCGAAGCCGTACTGCCACACCTCCTGGAGGATCTCCCGCTTCTCCAGCACCTTCTCCGGGTGGGACACCAGGCACACCAGCAGCCGGAACTCCGTCGGGGACAGCTCCACCGGCCCGCCCGCCCGGCACACCGTGTGCTTGCCGCGGTCGACGACGAGGTCGGCGTACCGCAGCGGGGGCTCCTCGGCCGGGCCCGGCGACGTGCCTCCCGTGCGGCGCAGGATCGCACGGATGCGCAGCAGGATCTCCTGGATGTGGAAGGGCTTGGTGACGTAGTCGTCACCGCCGGAGCTGAGCCCGATGATGCGGTCCTCGACCTCGGTGCGGGCGGTGAGGAACAGAACCGGCGTGTAGACCCCCCGGGCGCGCAGGCCACGTGTCACGGCGAAGCCGTCGGTGTCGGGCAGCATCACGTCCAGCACGATCAGGTCCGGGCGGCAGCGACCGGTCTCGGCCACGGCCTCCTGCCCGGACGCCGCCGACGCGACGCTGTATCCGGCCGCCCGCAGGGCCGAGGTGAGCAGGGTGCGGATGCTCGGATCGTCCTCGACGACCAGGACGGTGTGCCGGGCGGACTGAGCGGCCATCGGGCAGGTCACCTCGGAGAACGCGGAGGGGTACGGACAGGAGGCACGCCGGGCCGGGCGGTGCGCGGCGATGGTAGCGGGCGAACTTGTGAGGCCCCCGGGGGCCCGGACCCGGACCTCTCGTGCCGTGCCCGGACGGGCGGGAAGGTGTACGGCGCGGCGCGCGTACGGCGGAGCCCCGGGCACCAGGAGCGTGGACGCGTCCTGGGGGCCCGGGGCCCCGGTGTCAGCCGGTCACCTCCTTGTCCTTCGCCAGAGCCGTGGTGCGCTCGGTGACCGTCGTGCGCAGCGCCTTCACGGCGGTGGAGACGTCGGCGGCGGGGACCCCGGCCCGTTCGGCCTGCTCCGCGATGTCCTCCAGGGCGTCGGTCGCCTCGCCCGACGCGTAGAACGTCTCGTACAGATCCCGGTAGGCCTTCTTGTACACGTCGTCGAAGGCGTCGAGTCCGAGGAAGCGCTCCTTCAGGACGTGCCCCGACCGTCCGCCCGGTCCGTCCGGCATGCCTTCCGGCATCCCCTCGGGGAATCCCTCGGGCATCTCCGGCATGCCGTCCGGCATTCCCCCGGGGAACCCCTCGGGCATCTCCGGCATGTTTTCCGGCGCCCCCTCCGGCATGTCCTGGGGCATCTCACCGGGCTGGCCGGTGGCCGCGCCCCCGGCTCCGGCCGTGGAACCGGCTCCGGTCCCGTCCCCGGCCCGGCGATCGCCGCCGGGGCCGCCGCCCATGCTCATCACGTCGTCGGGCCCCGCGGTCGGGTCCCCGCTGAAGGTGAGGTTGTAGTCCCAGCCGAGGACCGAGAACTTCCCGGTGTCCAGGTCGTAGCCGAGCAGATAGTTCTTGCCCGGTCCCGCCATGTCGTCGAAGTTCATCAGCAGGTTCTGCGCGGCGACGTACGTGGCGAACGACTCGACGTCGACGTGCTCGTCGAGGTCCGCGGCGAACTCCTCGTCCGACGCCTCCTCCACCCACTCGATGAGCTTCATCACCGGTTCGAGGTCCTGGCTGCCGACCTTGTTCAGCTGGCGGAAGGACGTCTCGTAGTCGGACGGGTCGTCCCCGCGGTAGGCGAAGCTGCCGTCCGCCCTCGCCTTGAAGACCACCGAGTCACCGCCGACGGCCTCGGCGTACTCCGTATCGGGGTTCTCCACCATCAGCCGGGTCGCGGCGGGCCGGTTGTTGACCTTCAGGGTGGAGAAGCCGTACCGCTCGGCCGGTTCCCCGCTCTCCGCCATCAGCGACAGCGCCAGCGCCTCGTTCAGCGGCACCTGGGCGTTGCTGCCGGGGCGGAGCGAGATCTCCCGCTCGCCCTGGTAGGCGCGGCCCTCGACGTACTCGTCGATCTTGATGAGCCAGGGCAGTTCCTCGGGCTTGTCGGCGGAGAGGTCGTACTGCGTCATACCGCCGCCCCGGCCACCGCCCTGCGCGCCTCCGCCGGTGGCCGCGCCCCCGGCGGCTCCACCGGTGGCCGCACCCCCGGCGCCCGTACCGCCTTCCGTGCCGCCGGTGGCGCCGTCCGCCGCACCGGCGGCGCCCCGGGCCGCGCCCCCGGCGCCGGCCGTGCCGCCGCCCTGGCCCCCGCCGCCCTGCGGCATCCGCGGGGCGCCCTGCGCGGCGCCCTGGGAGGCCCGGCCGCCACCGGGCATCCCTCCGGTGCCGCGCAGGGACATCAGGGTGGAGTTCCCCTTCAGCCGGATCCCGACGTCCTCCAGGTAGACCCCGTCGATGGTCAGGTCGGCCTCGATGGACTCCTTGGACCCGTCCTCCTCGAACTCCTTCATCATCTTGTCGAAGTCCGTCTGGTCGTACTCCAGTTGGATGGAGTGCCGCACCGACGTGTCGTACAGCCCGACCGTGCCCCCGACGTCGTCCGTGATGATGTCGGCCTCGACCCGCGAGGCGGAGGTGACGTACGGGGAGACGCGGGCGTCGCCGAACACGTACACCATCACCGCGAGTCCCGCGCACAGCGCGCCGGCGGGCTTCCAGTGGTGCCGCAGCCGCACCGGTACGCGGTCGCGCAGCCGGCGCCTGCGGGCCGTACCGCCGCCCCGCATCACAGGTCGGTCGTGTCGTAACCGGTCAGCACGGTGACCCGCTGGCCGGAGGTACGTTCCTGCAGGGCGGTGACCAGGTCGCCCGGCTCGGTGCCCTTCTTCATCCGGACCGTGTAGAAGACCTCGTTCAGCGCCCCGCCCCGGATCGTCTCGGTGCTCACCAGCTCGAACTCGCTGGTGTACTTGATCAGGACGTCGCGGATGGCCGGCGTGTAGTCCTCGCCCGCCGGGACCTGGACCTTGACGACCTGGCGCTGGACGTCGAGCGCGAACCAGTTGAACTTGTGCATGACGACGACCACGACGCAGATGACGACGGCGCCGACGGCGGCCAGCGTGTAGAAGCGGGCTCCGCAGGCCATACCGATCGCCATGGCCAGGAAGATGAAGCCGACGTCCCGCGTCTCCTTGACCGCGTTACGGAACCGGACCACGGACAACGCGCCGACCAGGGAGAACGCACGGGCGAGGTTGGATCCGACGACCAGCATGATCAGGGCGACGATCATGCCGACGACGACCAGCGTCTGGACGTAGGACTGGCTGTACGACACGTTGCGGTGCGTGTACCGGTAGACGTAGCCGATGACCGTGCTCAGGACGAACGACAGCGCCATGGCCGCGACGACGTCGGCGACGCTGAACGTCCCGCTGAGTTCCTGCAGATCGAAGTTCACTGTGCTCCTGCTTTCACCGGCGCCTCGTGCACCGGCGGCTGTGGGTCGAGGGGGGTGGCGGGCGGCGGCGGACAGTCCGCGTCACCGATGTGGAAGACGGACCGGGGTGCCAGCCCGAACGCCTCGATCGACTGCACGTACTTGGAGATCCGTACGAGGTTCAGATTCCGGCGCGCGGCCAGATCCGTGATCCAGTACGGCGTGCGCTCGTCGACCTTGATCTCCATCACCGCCATGTGCGGCGGGATGGTGAACCGGTTCTCCGCTCCGGCCAGGCCGAAGTGGAAGTCGCGGTCGCGGCCCCGCACCCGCCGGTCGAAGGTCACCCGCAGTCCGGTGTCCGAGCCGCGCCCGACCAGCGCCTCACGCTGGTAACCGGTGATCGCCGTCGGCCGGAGGTTCAGCCGGACGACCAGGTCGAGCACCTCGTGCACGAAGGGCCGTTCCTTCGGCCCGTGCTCCACCGTCTCCCGGGCGTCGCAGAGCCGGCGGGCGGTGCCGTAGGGGAGGGTGATGCGGCGCTTCTGGGTGACCCGGTTGACGCGCTGCTTGATCTCGACGCAGACGGGCGACGCGTCCGTGACACCGGCCGGATCGCCGTAGTGCCGGATGCGCAGCTTGCGCCGGAACTTCAGGCCCTCGATCTTCTCCCAGTAGAACCGCAGCTGCGGGCTGTCGTAGTACAGGCTCCACACGCCGTAGCCGCCGGGCGGGCTGTTCAGGTCGCGGTCCATCCGCTCGGACAGTTCGTCACGGATCTCGGCGGCCTGGTCCACCGGCACCAGGTACTTGAGCTCGAATCTGTTGAACGCGTGCAGCCTGCTCGCCACATGCAGCGGTGGGGTGCCCTCCGGGGGCCCGGGGGCGGGTTCCCGGGGCGGGGCCGTGTCGGGTCGCGACACCATGCGCCTCCTTACGTCTACGTGCCGGACCGGCCGGCCCGTGACACGCAACCAACGGCGCATGAGGAAGCGATGAGAAACGCGGGTGTATTGCAGGAGGATCCGAGAAGGCCGGAAGGTGAACACGGTGTCCCGCCCGACGCGGACGGTGCCCTTTTGCCCGGGGCGGTGGGGCGGCGGGGCGTCTGCGAGTCCCAGGCGGGCCGTACGTCGGAGTGTCCCGGGGCGGGCCGTACGGCCCCAGGACACGCGCGGGGCCCCGGGGAGCGGCCTTCGCCGCTCCCCGGGGCCCCGCGGTCCGTCCCTGGGATCAGACCAGCGACGCGGTGAGCGTGATCGTCGTGCCCGTCAGGGCCTGGCTGACCGGGCAGTTGGCCTTGGCGTCCTCGGCGGCCTTGACGAAGCCCGCCTCGTCCAGCCCCGGGACCTCGCCCTCCACCGTGAGGTGGATGCCGGTGATGCCCGTACCGGGCTGGAAGGTGACCTCGGCCTTGGTGTTCAGCCGGGCCGGCGGATTGCCCGCGGAGGCAAGGCCGTTGGAGAGCGCCATCGAGAAGCAGCTGGAGTGCGCGGCCGCGATGAGCTCCTCCGGGCTGGTCTTGCCGTTGGCCTGCTCCGCGCGGGACGGCCAGGAGACCGGGTACTCCCCGATACCCGAGGAATCGAGGGTGACGACGCCCGTGCCCTCGAGCAGGTTGCCCTCCCAGACGGTGTGGGCCTGACGCGTGGTAGCCATGCTGGATCCCTTCGAACGGTGAAAGCGGTCGCGTGTCGCGTACGGGCGCCTCGAAGCGCCACGGACACGGCACGCATCCCCCGAACCTACTGCCCCACCAGCCCCTTGGCGTCACGCGCCAGTGCGGTGAGACGGGAGATGGCCCGGAAGTACTTCTTCCGGTACCCCCCGTTCAGCATGTCGTCACTGAACAGCCGGTCGAAGGGGACACCGGACGCGAGGACCGGGACCTCCCGGTCGTAGAGCCGGTCCGCGAGCACCACGAGCCGCAGCGCCGTCGACTGGTCGGGCACCGGCTCCACGTCGGTGAGGCAGACCGCCGCGATCCCGTCGGTCAGCGCGCCGTACCGGCTCGGGTGGACCCGGGCGAGATGCCCCAGCAGGGCCGGGAAGTCGTCCAGCGAAGCGCCCTGCGTGGCGTACGCGGCCTTCGTGACCTGCTCCGGCGAGTACGGCGGCGGGGCCTCGGGCAGCCCGCGGTGGCGGTAGTCCTCGCCGTCGATCCGCAGGGGCCGGAAATGGGCCGAGAGGCCCTGGATCTCGCGGAGGAAGTCCGCGGCCGCGAACCGGCCCTCACCGAGCTTCCCCGGCAGCGTGTTCGAGGTGGCGGCCAGCGCCACACCGGCCTCGACGAGCCTGCTGAGCAGGGACGACACCAGGACGGTGTCGCCCGGGTCGTCCAGCTCGAACTCGTCGATGCAGAGCAGCCGGTGCCCGCTCAGGGTCTGCACGGTCTGCTGGAAGCCCAGCGCGCCGACCAGGTTCGTCAGCTCGACGAAGGTGCCGAACGCCTTGAGGGAGGGGGCCGCCGGGGTGGCGTGCCAGAGGGACGCCAGCAGATGGGTCTTGCCGACGCCGTACCCGCCGTCGAGGTAGACCCCGCGCGTCCCGGCGGGGGCGGCCGCCGTCTTCTTCCCGAACCAGCGGCGCCTGCCCGTCCCCGTGGCGTGGGCGCCGCCGAGCCCGGCCGCGAACGAGCTGAGCACCTCGACCGCCTCGTGCTGGCTCGGCTGGTCCGGATCCGGCCGGTACGTATCGAAGCGCACCGCGTCGAACCGTGGGGGCGGCACCATCTCCGCGACCAGACGGTCGGCGGGGACGCGCGGCTCGCGGGCGCACAGGGACTGCGGGGCCGTTTCGGATATGGGGCTCTGCCCCGGCACGGCGGTGGAGGAGGACGACACAACCATCCACTTTACGGCCTCGCCCGCGACGGTGAGCGGCCTCCCGGCGCGGGCGGGGCCGTGGAGGACCGTGCCAGACTGCTGCGCATGCGACGCCTGCTCCCTGTGACGGATCTGACACGTACGGCCCCCGAGGCCCCCGAGGCCCCCGGGGCTGGCCCGGGCCGGTCCGCCGACCGCGAGTGGACCCTGGACGAGCTGGCCGACGCCTACGCCTACCCCGAGGACGGGCGCCCGCTGCTGCGGGCCAACATGGTGAGCACCCTGGACGGCGCGGCCCAGCACGACGGACGCTCGCAGGGCATCTCCTGCGCCGCGGACATGCGGATCTTCGGCACCCTGCGGGGGCTGGCCGACGCCGTCGTCGTCGGCGCCGAGACCGTACGGCTGGAGGGCTACCGCCCCGCCCGCGCCCGGGAGGCGTTCGCGGCCCGGCGCGCGGCCGCCGGGCAGGCGCCCGCGCCCGCGATCGCCGTCGTGACCGGCAGCATGGACCTGGACTTCTCGCTCCCGCTGTTCGTCTCGCCCCTGGTGCCCACCCTGGTGATCACCGGCGCGGCGGCGCCTTTTGACCGCATCAGGGCGGCCCGCGAGGCGGGTGCCGAGGTGCTGATCGCCGGGGAAGGCGCCTCGGTCGAGCCGGAGCGGGCGGTGGCGGAACTGGCCGCCCGGGGCCACACCCGGCTGCTGACGGAGGGCGGGCCGCGGCTCCTCGGGCAGTTCGTGGCGGCCGGGGTGCTGGACGAACTCTGCCTGACGATCTCGCCGATGCTCACCGCGGGAAGCGCTCAGCGTATCGCGGGAGGGCCCGCCATGGAGGTGCCGGAACGTTTCTGTCTCACTTCCCTGCTGGAAGAGGCAGGATTCCTTTTCAGCCGGTACGGAAAGATCTGACACGTACCGGAATTTGCCTCTCCGGTTGGCTCCGGATGGGCAGACTTGGCTCCGACTCCCCGTGCGATTGCGGGGAAGGATGGTTTCGGCAACAGCGGCCGCCCACGGCCGCAGGGATGAACCGAAGAGATGAAGCGGAAGGCGCCTGTCGTGTTCACAAGCGTTTTGATGATCGAGAAGCCCCTGACGCCCGAGGACGTGGAGTTCGTCACCACCCTCCACGGTGAGGAGCAGATCTCGTTCGTCGTGCTCATGCAGCCCCGCGGCGACCAGGCCGACGTACTGCTGCGCGCGATCGACGACGTGGCCCTCGGTGAACTCAAGGACGCGGTCCGGGAGAACGAGGAGCCGGAGGGCAGGGCCGCGCGGGAACCGGCCGCGATCGCGCTGGAGTACTCCCTCCAGGAGCTGCGCAAGGCGGGGGCGGAGGCCGTCGGGCAGGTGATCGAGGACCACCCCCTGGACGCGCTGAAGACCGTGGTCGAGGAATCCGGGGCCGACGAGGTCATCGTGCTGACGGCCCCGCACTACGTCGAGGAGTTCTTCCACCGTGACTGGGCGTCACGGGCCCGTCACAAGGTCGGTGTACCGGTGCTCAAGCTCTTCGCGCACAACGAATAGGCTGGGGGCTCGCGGATCCGGGCGGCTCCCGGCCGCGGCCACGGAACCCACACCACCCTCGGAGGACCCTCAGATGGCACCCGGTATCCCCGCCGCCCTGGAACGGCCGCACTTCATCGGCATCGGCGGCGCCGGGATGTCGGGCATCGCGAAGATCCTCGCCCAGCGCGGGGCCAAGGTCGCCGGCAGCGACGCCAGGGAGTCCGCCACCGCCGAGGCCCTGCGCGCGCTGGGGGCGACCGTGCACATCGGGCACACCGCGGGCCACGTGGCGGACGACGCCTCCTGCGTGGTCGTCTCCAGTGCCATCCGCCCGGACAACCCGGAGCTGGTCCGGGCCGCCGAGCTGTCCCTCCCGGTCGTGCACCGCTCCGACGCGCTGGCCTCCCTGATGGACGGGCTGCGGGCCATCGCGGTTGCCGGTACGCACGGCAAGACCACCACCACCTCGATGCTCGCCGTCGCCCTCTCCGGGCTGGGCCTCGACCCCTCCTACGCGATCGGCGGCGACCTCCAGGGCCCCGGCACCAACGCCGCGCACGGCGAGGGCGACATCTTCGTCGCCGAGGCCGACGAGAGCGACCGCAGCTTCCACGCCTACGCTCCGCAGGTCGCGATCGTCCTCAACGCCGAGCTGGACCACCACGCCAACTACGCCTCGATGGAAGAGATCCACGAGTCCTTCGAGACCTTCGTCGGCAAGATCCTCCCCGGCGGCACCCTCGTCGTCTCCGCCGACCAGGCCGGTGCGGTCGAGCTCACCCGGCGGGTCCGCGACCGTGACTCCCTCACCGTCGTCAGCTACGGCGAGGCCGAGGACGCCGACGTACGGGTGCACGGGATCACCCCGCACGGGCTGACCAGCGAGGTCGCCGTCGTGCTGGGCGGCGAGCACCTGGTCTTCACCGTCTCCGTGCCCGGCCGGCACTACGCGCTCAACGCGGTCGCCGCGCTCGCCGCGGGTGTCGCCCTCGGCATCCCCGCCCGCGACCTGGCCGCCGCCCTCGGCACGTACACCGGGGTCAAGCGCCGCCTCCAGCTCAAGGGCGAGGCGGCGGGCGTACAGGTCATCGACTCCTACGCGCACCACCCCACCGAGATGACCGCCGACCTGGAGGCCATGCGGGGGGCCGCGGCCGGCTCCCGGCTGCTGGTCGTCTTCCAGCCGCACCTCTTCTCCCGCACCCAGGAACTGGGCGCCGAGATGGGCCAGGCCCTCGCGCTCGCCGACGCCTGTGCCGTCCTGGACATCTACCCGGCTCGCGAGGACCCGCTCCCGGGGGTCACCAGCGCCCTGATCATCGACGCGGCGAAGGCCGCCGGCGCGGATGTCACGGCCGTCCACGACAAGGCACGGGTCCCCGCCGTCGTCGCGGGAATGGCGAAGCCGGGTGATCTGGTTCTCACCATGGGAGCGGGCGATGTCACCGACCTCGGCCCGCAGATCCTGGACCACCTGTCGAACTGAGGAGCCAGCGTGTCGTACGACGTCGAGAAGCCGGACGAGGAATGGCGGGCGGAGCTCAGCCCCGCCGAGTACGCGGTGCTGCGCAAGGCCGGCACGGAGCCCGCGTTCGTGGGTGAGTACACCGACACCAAGACGGAGGGCGTGTACTCCTGCCGCGCCTGCGGGGCGGAGCTCTTCCGCTCCGACACGAAGTTCGAGTCGCACTGCGGCTGGCCGTCCTTCTACGACCCGAAGGACACGGACGCGGTCGAGCTGATCCCGGACAACAGCCACGGGATGGTCCGCACCGAGGTCCGCTGTGCCCGCTGCGGCTCCCATCTCGGTCATGTGTTCGAAGGGGAGGGGTATCCGACCCCGACCGACCAGCGCTACTGCATCAACTCCATCTCGCTGCGGCTGACGCCCGACGCGAGCTGAGCGTCCCGGGGGAGCCGGGCGCCGGAAGGGCCCGGACGCCGGGAGGTGCCGGATGCCGGAAGGGGGCCGGGCGGCTGTCGCCGCCGGCCCCCTTCCGGTGTCTGTCCGGGCCTCAGGTCTTCACCTCAGCCCTTCACCTCAGGTCTTCACGAGCTCCGCCGGCTTCTGCTGGACCGGGATCTCCCGGTGCAGCCGCTCGCCCTCGATGTCGAGGTCGGGAAGGACCCGGTCGACCGGCCGGGGCAGCCACCAGGCGGCGCGTCCCAGCAGGTGCATGAGCGCGGGCACGAGGGCCATGCGGACGACGAAGGCGTCGATGAGCACGCCGATCGCCAGGGCGAACCCGATGGACTTGATGATCGGGTCGTGCATCAGCACGAAGCCGCCGAAGACGGCGGTCATGATCACCGCGGCGGCGGTGACCACCCTCCCGTTGTGGCCGACACCGCTGACGACGGCCTCACGGGCGTCGGCCCCGTGGACGAAGTCCTCCCGCATCCGCGAGACGAGGAACACCTCGTAGTCCATGGCCAGACCGAAGAGGATGCCGATCAGCAGGATGGGCAGGAAGCTGACCAGCGGGCCGGGGGTGTCGAGGCCGACCAGGTCCGCCAGGCGGCCCTCCTGGAAGATGGTGACGGTGATGCCGAAGGTGGCGCCGATGGTGAGCAGGAAGCCCAGCGCCGCCTTGAGGGGCACCAGCAACGACCGGAAGACGAGCGCCAGCAGCAGGACGGACAGGCCGACCACCAGCAGGAGGTAGACCGGCAGGGCGTCCGCCAGCTTCTCGGAGACGTCGATGCCGACCGCGGTGGCGCCGGTCAGCGCGACGGAGGCGCCCGTGACGCCCGCCACCCGGTCGCGGATCTCGTGGACGGTCTCCTCGGTCGCGGCGGCGGTGGGACCCGTCTCGGGGATCACGGCGAGCAGGGCGGTGGTGCCCTTCTCGTTCATCTGCGGGGCGGCGACGGCCAGCACCCCGCCGGTGTCCTGGATGAGCGCCGCGGTCTCCCCGGCCGCCGCCTTCGTCGCCTGCGCGCTGTCGCCGGAGACGACGGCGACCAGACGGCCGTTGAATCCCTCGCCGAACCCCTCGGTGGTCAGGTCGTAGGCCTCGCGGTTGGGCGACCCGACCGCCTCCGTGCCCGCGTCGGGCAGGGCCAGGCGCATGTCCTGCACCGGCAGGGCGAGGGCACCGAGACCGACCACGCCGATGACCAGGACGGGGATGCGCAGCCGGGCCACGGTCCGGCCCCAGCGGAAGCCGAAGCCGGCCCCGGCGGGAGCCGCGGGCGTCCCGCCCGGCGCCCGCTGCTTCCGGGGCAGGACACGGACCCCCGCGAAACCGAGGACGGCCGGCAGCAGGGTGAGGGACACCAGCACCGCGAGGGCCACCGTGGCCGCGGCGGCCAGCCCCATGACCGTCAGGAACGGCACGCCCGCGACGGCGAGACCCGCCAGCGCGATGACGACGGTCGCCCCGGCGAACACGACGGCCGAACCGGCGGTCCCGGTCGCCCGGCCGGCCGCTTCCTCCCCGTCCATGCCCTCCGCGAGGTAGTGGCGGTAACGGGAGGTGATGAACAGCGCGTAGTCGATGCCGACGGCCAGACCCAGCATGAGCGCCAGGATGGGCGCGGTGCTGGTCAGCTCCACGGTGCTGCTGAGGGCGAACAGCCCGGCCATACCGGCCCCCACCCCGATCAGGGCGTTCAGCAGGGTCATGCCGGCCGCCACCAGGGAACCGAAGGTGAGGACCAGGACGAGGGCGGCGACCGCGACACCGATGACCTCGGTCGAGCCGATCTCCGGCACGCCCCGCATGATCTCGCCGCCGTGCTCGACCCGGAGCCCCTCGGCCGAGGCGCCCGCCTCGGAGAACGCCTCCCGCTGCGCGTCGGTGATGTCGTCGACGACCCCGTCGAACTGCACCTGCACCAGGGCGTAACGGCCGTCCTGGGAAACGGCCTTGGAGACGAACGGGTCGACGGCCGCCAGGACGCCGGGAACCTTCGCGGCCTCCTCGGTCACCGGCGCCACGGCGGCGGGCGTGAGCTTTTCGCCCTCGGGCGCGGCGACGACGATGGACCCCGTCGCCCCGCCCGCCTGCGGGAACTCCCGGGAGAGCGCGTCCATCGCTTTCTGCGACTCGGTGCCGGGTATGGAGAACTTGCTGGTGGTGGGCCCGCTGAAGACCGCGGCACCGCCCCCCAGCAGAGCGAGCAGCAAGAGCCACAGGGCGACGACACGCCCCCGGCGGCGGAAGGAGAGCCGGCCGAGCCGGTACAGCAGGATAGCCATGCGGAAAAGGCGTCTTTCTCTTCGGGCGGGACGTCTTCGGTCAGCTGTCGGGATGTCCGAGGGTTCTCAGCGCCCCCCGTACCAGTTCGGCGCGCATCGTCTCCGGGTCGGCGGCCACGTCGGAGGCGACCGTGACGGCCACCCCGCCGATCACCATCTGCGCCCGGACGAGCGCCGGGGCCTCCTTTGACCGGCCGGCCAGCGCGTGGGCGAGGCGGTCGACGTCCTGCGGGATGACGGCGAGGGCGGGATGGCCGAGCATGTCGGGGAGTTCGGCGAAGATGATCTTTATCTCCAGCCGGAAGCGCATCGCCAGGCCGACATAGGCCGTCACCGCCGGTACGACGGCCTGCTCGCCGCTCAGCGCCGCCAGCTCCCCGCCCATGGCGGCGAGGCTCTCGGCCGGAGGGGTCAGCAGTTCCGTGAGGATCGCGTCCTTGCCCGCGAAGTGGTACAGCAAGGACGCCTTGGAGCAGTTCGCCTCCGCGGCGATGTCCTGGAGCGAGGTTCCCTTGAAACCGCGCTCGGCGAAGAGGCGCAGGGCGGCGTCGAGGATGTGACGGCGCATCGGGGACGGGGGGCGTGGCATGGGTACACCGTAGCTGACCGATCGGTCAGCTTTGTGTCGCGGGGGGCCGCGGCACCGTACGACGGCGGGGGACCGGCCGGATCCGGACCCCGCCCCGGGCAGCCGCGGACCGGATCCGGCCCACGACGGCTCTACGGCTGCTCCGGGGCCTGCCCGGCGGCCTCGTGCCCGCCGGCGCTGACCAGCCCCGTCTCGTAGGCGGCGATGACGGCCTGCACCCGGTCACGGAGCCCCAGCTTGGCGAGGACACGGGCGACGTGCGTCTTGACGGTCGCCTCCGCCAGATGGAGACGGGCGGCCAGTTCGGCGTTGCTCAGCCCCCGGGCCAGCAGACCGAGGACCTCCAGTTCGCGCGGGGTGAGCGAGGCGAGGTCACGGTGCAGGACGGCGGTCTCGCCGCCCCGCCGGGTGAACCGCTGCACGAGGCGGCGGGTGATGGCGGGCGCGAGGAGGGCGTCGCCGGTACGGACCGTGCGGACGGCCGCGGTCAGGTGCTCGGGGGTGACGTCCTTGAGGAGGAAGCCGCTGGCCCCGGCGGACAGCGCCGCGTAGACGTACCGGTCGAGGTCGAAGGTGGTCAGGATGATCACACGGGGCTCACCGGGGGCGCCGGTGAGGATACGGCGGGTCGCTTCCAGACCGTCCGTCCCGGGCATCCGCACATCCATCAGGACCACGTCGGGACGGGTACGGCGCACCGCCTCGACCGCTTCGGCCCCGTCGGTCGCCTCGGCGACGACATCGATGCCGTCGGCTCCGAGGATCAGCCGGAACCCGGTGCGGACCAGGGTCTGGTCGTCGGCGAGGAGCACACGCAGCGGCTCGGTCACGGGGTCTCCAAGGGGATCAGGGCCTCCACACGGTAGCCGCCGGTCAGACGCCGGCCGGTGTTCAGACTCCCGCCGTGGACGGCGAGGCGCTCCCGCAGGCCGATCAGCCCCCGGCCGCTCCCGGCGGCCCCGCCCGGACGCCCGCCGGTGTCGGTGACCTCCACCCGGAGCCGCTTCGGACCGTACTCGACGGTCACGGCGGCGGTGGCGCCCGAGGCATGCTTCACGGTGTTGGTGAGGGCTTCCTGGACCACCCGGTAGGCGGCGAGTTCGAGGCCGGGCGGAAGGGGACGGGACGGGCCGGTCACGTTCAGGCCGACGGGCAGTCCGGCGTCCCGGACCCGTCCGACCAGTGTCTCCAGCTGGTCCAGGCCGGGCTGCGGGGCCGGCACCGCGGTGTCCGCCGGGCCGGCGCCCGCCTCC
The DNA here is from genome assembly GCF_008704555.1 of Streptomyces nitrosporeus. Classification (NCBI taxonomy): domain Bacteria; kingdom Bacillati; phylum Actinomycetota; class Actinomycetes; order Kitasatosporales; family Streptomycetaceae; genus Streptomyces; species Streptomyces nitrosporeus. The sequence continues at coordinate 1,291,153 of NZ_CP023702.1, read as the reverse complement.
GCGCCCTCGTCGTCCATGGTGAGCAGACCCATGACGTGGCGCAGCTCGGTCATGGCCGCCCGCCCGCCCGCCTCCACGGCGAGCAGTGCCTCCCCGGCCTGCTCGGGGGCGGTGCCCATGATCTTGCGGGCGGCGCCCGCCTGGATGATCATCACGCTGACGTTGTGCGTGACGACGTCGTGCAGTTCGCGGGCGATCCTGGCCCGCTCGTGCTCGACGGCCCGGCGAAGCGCCTCGGCCTGCTCGCGCTCCAGGGCGGAGAGCCGGGTGCGGCCCTCGTCGGTCCGGAGCTTCCACGTCCGCAGGCCGACGGCGGCCACGGCCATCGGGACCAGGATCAGCAGGGCGATGTACTCGTTGGGGACGATCGGTGTCACCGGGCTCCCCGTGGTGCCGACCAGGACCACCGACACCGGCAGCGCCGCCAGGGTCGCCACCCGGTACGGGCTGTACACGGCGGCGCTGTAGACGGCGACCACGAACGCGTAGAAGGTCAGCCGCGACACGCTGTGCGGGGTCGCCAGCGTCGCGGCCGTCACGACGCACAGCACAGCGAGCGGCCAGCGGCGGCGCAGCGCCAGGGCGCCCGAGGCGACGACCGCGAGGGCCACCATGAAGACCAGGCCGCCGGTACCGGCCGGACGCGGCACGACGTACCGCACACCGGGGGCGATCTCCCGCACCACGACGTTGCCCGCGTTGTCGATGCCGTAGTAGACGGTGGTGACGGCGAGCGCCAGCGCCATCAGCACGTCGAACCGCCAGGCGCGCCGGGTGGGCCGCAACGGCGGACCGCTCGGGAGCCCGGCGCCGAGGACCGCCCGGCGGGCGGCCTCCCGCAGCCGCTCCAGCGTCGTACGCACGTCCGTCACCGGTCCATTGTCACCGCCGCGCGGACCCGCCGGCGTCCGCCCTGGCGGCCGTTCCCGCCGCACCGGATACCTCGTCCGCCTACATCGCAGGGATGACCTCCCCGGCACTCGTCCCGGCGCGGTACCGCGAAGGGTCCGGGCGGCCGACGCGCGCGGGACGTGCCCGCTCCTAGCGTTCACGCGACCGACCGACCGGCCCAGTCTGCCGGCCGGCCTGCCGACCGTGACCGAGGAGACGCTCATGACCATGCCGGTGATCGAACTGCGGGAGGTGAGCCGCCGGTACGACGACGGCCCGCCCGCCCTGCACGAGGTGTCGCTGACCGTGCGGCCCGGCGAGGCCGTCGCGGTCCTCGGACCCTCCGGCAGTGGCAAGTCCACGCTGCTCAACCTGATCGCGGGCCTGGACCGGCCCGACACGGGGACCGTCACCGTCGACGGGGTGCGGGTGGACCGGCTGGGCGAAGCCGGATCGGCGCTCTACCGGCGGTCGAAGGTCGGCATGGTCTTCCAGTTCTTCCACCTGCTCGACGACCTGACCGTCGCCGACAACGTCGCCCTGCCCGCCCGCCTCGCCGGTACGGCACGCGGCGAGGCGGACCGCAGGGCGGCGGAACTCCTGGACCTGCTGGGCATCGCCCGGCACTCCCGCGCCTACCCCGGGCGGCTGTCCGGCGGCGAACGGCAGCGCGTCGCGGTGGCCCGGGCGCTGGTCAACCGGCCGGCACTGCTCCTGGCCGACGAGCCGACCGGGGCCCTGGACACGGCTGCCGGGGAGGACGTCAGCAGGCTGCTCACCGACCTCAACGCCGAGGGTCAGACCGTCCTCGTGGTCACCCACGACCCGGCCCTGGCCCGGTCGTGCACGGACCGTACGGTCAGGATCGCCGACGGCCGGATCACCGAGGACGTCCGGACGCGGACCGTCTCCCCCGGGGCCGTCCGATGAGCGCGCTCGGCAGGGTGGTGCGTTCGGGGGTGGGACGGCGCCGGGTGCAGACACTGGTGACCGGGCTCGCCACGATGATGGCGGTGGCCGCCTCCGTCCTCGGCGGAACCCTGCTCGTGGTCTCCGGCGAGCCCTTCGACGACGCCTTCGCCGCACAGCGCGGCGCGCACCTGTCCGTGCGGTTCGACGCGGACGAGGTGAGCGCCGGGCGGCTGGAGGAGACCGGGGACGCCGAGGGGGTCAGCGGTGCGGCCGGGCCGTTCCGCACGGCGACGGTCACCCCCCGGCCGGACGGGCCGAACCCGGGGTGGCCGATGACGGTGGCCGGACGGGGCGGACCCGGAGGGGACGTGGACGCGGTGGCGCTGCTCGACGGGCGGTGGCCCGCACGCACCGGTGAGATCGCGCTGTCCGCCGACTCCGCGCTCGTCCCGGTCCTGGGCGCACGGGTCACCTTCCCCGCCCTGCCCGGCGATCCGGCGCTGACGGTGGTCGGCGTGGCCCGCTCGGTCACACGGACCGCCGACGCCTGGGTGGTCCCGTCCCAGATGCCCGCGCTCACCGCGTCCGGCAGCGGCGGCTACCAGATGCTCTACCGCTTCGCCGAGGCGGGTACCGCCGGGCACATCGCCGCGGGCGGCGAGGCCGTGACCGCGTCCCTGCCGCCGGGGGCGGCCGCCGGCGAGCAGTCATGGCTCACCGTCAGGAAGAACGCCGAGCAGGAGACCGCCCTCTACGTCCCGTTCCTCATCGCGTTCGGGGCCCTGGGCCTGGTCATGTCGGTGCTCGTCGTCGGCAACGTCGTCGCGTCGGCCGTCGGCGCCGGAACGCGCCGCATCGGCATCCTCAAGGCCGTCGGCTTCACCCCGGCCCAGGTCGTACGGGCCTACGCGGCTCAGGCGCTGATCCCGTCCGCCGCCGGCACGGTTCTCGGCGTCCTCGCGGGCCACCTGCTCGCCGTCCCCGTACTGGCCGAGGCCGGGGAGGTCTACGGCACCTCCTCCCTGGGCATCGACTTTCGGGTCGACCTGGCGGTGACCGCCGGGGTGCTCGGACTGGTGGCGGTGACCGCGTGGGCGAGTGCCTGGCGGGCCGGGCGGCTGCGCACGGTCGACGCACTCGCCGTCGGCCGTACCGCGCCGGCGGGGTACGGCCGACGGGCGGCCCGCCTGGCCGGGCGGCTGCCGTTGCCGCAGCCCGTCGCCCTGGGCCTGGCCCGGCCCTTCGCTCGGCCCGCCCGCGCGCTGGCCATGGGAACGGCGATCCTGTTCGGCACCGTCGCCGTCACGTTCACCGCGGGGATGGTCGCCTCACTGGGCCAGGTGATGAAGGCCAAGGCCCATGCGGCCGCCGACGTCGTCGTACCCCCGCCCCCGCCGGACTCCGGCCCCGGGGGCCCCCGCGCCGGGAAGCCGTCCGAGGCCGATCCCGCAGCGGTCGCCGCGGCCTTCGAAGCCGCCGCCGGGACCGGGCGGTACTACAGTGCCGCCAGGGTACGGGCGGCCGTGACCGGCCTGACCGGTACCGTCGACGTGGTCGCCTTCACCGGTGACGCCTCCTGGGGCGGCTACACGATGGTCTCGGGCCGCTGGACCGGCAAGCCCGGTGAGGCCGTGGTCCCGACCCCCTTCCTGGCCGCCACCGGAACCCGCACCGGCGACACCCTCACCCTGGAAGGCATGGCCGAGCCGGTCACGGTCCGGATCGTCGGAGAGGTCCTCGACCCCCGCAACGACGGTATGCAGGTCTTCACCGACGTCTCGACACTCACGGCCGCGCGCCCCGGCCTGACGGAGACGAGCCATCACATCGCGGTCACCCCGGGCACCGATGTGTCCCGCTACGTCGACGCGCTGAACGAGGAACTGGAACCGCTGGGGGCCACCGCCCGTACCGGTGGGCTCGGCGCCGGGGGTGACATGGTCGTCACGATCGACGCGCTGTCCGTGTTCCTCACCCTGATGCTCGTCGCCGTCGCCGCGCTCGGCGTGCTGAACGGCGTACTGCTCGACACCCGTGAGCGCGTCCGGGAGACCGGGGTGCACAAGGCCCTCGGCATGACTCCCCGGCAGACCGTCACGACGGTCCTCACCTCGGTCGTCGTGACCGGACTGGCCGCGGGTGCACTGGGCGTGCCGCTGGGCGTGGCCCTGCACGGCTGGGTCCTCCCCGCGATGGGCGACAGCGTGGGACTCCGCCTCCCCGGTTCCGTCATCGCCGTGTACCACGGGACCGAACTGGTCGCGCTCGCACTCGGCGGCCTGCTCATCGCCGTCCTGGGCGCGCTCCTGCCCGCCGGCTGGGCCGCCGGGACCAGGACCGCGACGGCCCTGCGCACCGAATAGAAGACCGGTCCCGGCCGGGGAGGGCCCGGCGCCGGAAGGCAGGGGGGCCTGCCGTTCCGGGAGGCCGGGGAGGGCCTGCCGGGCGGGTCAGCGCCCCCGGTCCTCGTCGCGCTCCGCACCCACCTCGGCCCGCAGCAGCGGATGAGCGACCCCCGGGAACACCCGCGCCTGCACGGCCTCCTCACCCGCGCCGCCCCGGACCGCCGCCCCGGCGACGCCCCACGGCCGGCCGGGCAGGCGGACGGCCAGCGTGTACGAGGCCGGGCAGCCCAGGCACTCGTAGCGGTCCGCCCACACCTCCACGTCCGTGACACTGCCGGGGTAGCGCTTCACATGCCGGTGCCGGGCGTGACAGCGGTCGCACGTCCCGCCCGGCTCGCAGGTGCTGCCGCACGGGCAGGGCACATCGAGCGACTCGGCCGGCTCCCACCGCTGGACCAGTACGGCGGCGCGGGTTGCGGCCGTGTCCTTCATCGCCTTCAGATTGCGCGCCGCGACGTTGTACGACTCGCCGGTCGCGGCCATCCGGTCCCTGATGACGTCCTTGCGTCCGCGGTTCGTCGTCATGCGTGTCCTCCTGGGTCGCGCGCAGCCCGTCAGGAGGCCCACGAAATCGTCCTGACCACGGTACCCGCCGACGCCGCCGCACCCGTCCCTGGCTCCGGGCCCGCCTGCGTGCGGCGGGCCCGCACCGGCTTCAGGTCAGCCGCATTTCAGTTCTTTCTGGGTGAAGGCGACGAACTGTTTCATCAGGTCGGTGAAAATGCGGCGGGATTCCTCCGCTCGATCTCCCTTTTTCGGCAGATCGTGTACGTAGAGGCTCATGTCGATATACTTACCCGGGGTGTCGGGTCCCTTGGAGGGCTCGCAAACGATGTACGAAGCGGCCCCGTTGTGCCAGACGATGCCTTTCTTTCCGGCGTCGATCGGGGCAGGTCCCAATTTTTCCCATGTGGTCCAATCGACCAGTTCCTCGAAGTCAACCCTGCGGGCATCGGCCGTGAAACTTGCCGCACCGTCGATCTGTAGGACGCATGTGGCGTACTCCGATTCCTCCACAGGGAAGAACGGGCGCATGCTGTAGGTGTCGAACTCGGCTTCTTTCCCGGGTGGCAGGAGCGGTGACACCTCTTTCGAGGCGAAGGCGTCCCAGCAGATCCGCGCGGGAAGTTCCGGGGCCGCCTCGACCTTTTCGGAGCATCCGGTGAGAAGCGTGACCAGCACTGTCGATGCCAACGTGGCTGCCACCCTCGCGAGTTGCCGCATGGCTAATTCCCCCTGGGGTGAGAGCTGCTGACCATGTCGCGCCCTATGGAGTGTGCGCCGGCGGCCGCAGTCGAAGCTGATCCCATGTAATCCCTGTACTGATCGGGTGTGAGGCCAGCCGCTCTGCCTGCGGTTTCGACGGAGGCGGCGGCAGCGGTCTTCATGGCCCTTTCTGCTTCAGCGTACCTTTCCAGCGAATCGCGGCTCCCTTCCGCCGAGGAGTCCTTTCTCGCGCGCTCCAAGGAATCCTCCGTGATGTCTTCCTGCATCCATTCCGCCACGTCACCCCCGCCGGGAATCATTTCGAGGTACTTCCCACCGGCAGCCGATATGATGCGGTTGGTCCAATTCGCATTTTCCTCCGTGGCCTTGTTGTACTCTGCATCTTCATGGGCGTGCAGTTCATGCACCGCGTAAGCCCTCGCCTCGGTCATCATCCCCGCGATCTCGCCCCCGGGATGGACGGCGTTACGCACCGCCTCTCCCATGTCCGGGTGTTTCTCGGGATGGCTGAACGCGTCGCTCACGAGGGCTGTGGTGTAGGCCTGCTGTGCGATGGTGATGGCGCCGTACGCCTGCGGGTCCTGGGCGACGCTGCCGAGGAAGCCCGCCATCCGGCCCTTGTCGAATTCCGCCGGCACGCCGAACGGCTTGATCTGGCCCGCCCCGTTCTCCGCCGTTGCCTGCAGGTCCGGCATGTACTCCGCGGCCATGTTGCCGAACTGCGGGGCGAGTCCGCTGAGCGGTCCCGGGGGGTCGCCGGGCGTGGCGGACACCAGCGCGGGGTTCGCTCCGATCTTCTCCACGACCTTCTCCATCACCTCGGCCATGGCCTTGCTGTGGGAGACCGGCGGGGCGTCGTCGTCACCCGGTACCCGGCCGGTGACCGCCGCTTCCAGGGCGTTGCCCATGGCCGTCTGGCCGAGGTTGTACTCCCCGTCGGCCACCGTGTCGTACCAGTCCGCCGCCGGCTTCTTGTCGAGCATGTAATCGACCACGCTCAGGGCGTCCTCGCCCTCGGTCTTGGCGTCCGACAGGGTGACGATGCCGTCCTCATCGGTGTCCTCGCGGACCGGCTCGTTGAAGAACTCCGCCGATGCCGCGGGGTTGTTGCTCATCGCCTCCATGAGGCCGGTCATCGGGTTGAAGCCCTTGCCGCCGGACTCGCCGAGGTTGACGGCCATCTCCAGGTCGTACGGCAGGTTCCGGGACCAGATCTCCGGGTCCTTCCTGTCCATGGCCACCATGTCGCGGCCCACCGCCGTGAGGAAGCCCTTGTCGTACGTGCCTTCCCGGAGGAGGGCGCCGAGCGCCTGGTAGCCGTAGACCTTGGTGCTGACGCCCGCGAAGCCCGACACGTCGATCTCCTTGCGGCCCGCCCTCAGGAGCTGCGTGGTCCAGGTGGCGTCCAGATGGTTCGGTGACGAGGGCTGGGTGGCCAGGCCGAGCATCGCGCCCATGTCGTTCTGCAGGTTGCGGACCATGGCCACCCGGTCCTGGCCCTGCGGCCCGAGCGACGTCGCGTCCAGCGACATCCTCGTGTAGGCGTCGAGCGTTCCCTCCGCGCCGAGCCTGCGGTAGAAACCGGTGGCGAACTCCGGATCGTCGCGGTTGTCGTCGATGATCTCTTCGAGTGCCCTGAGCGCTTCCACGTTGCGCGCGGTGCCGCCCTCGCCCGTGACCTTCTTCAGCAGGCCGGCGGCGCGGTCCACCTGCTCCGCGTCCAGGCTGCTGAACTTGGGCGCTCCAAAGTCCTTGTCCTCCCGCACATTGGCCAGAAGGGCGCGCTTCAGCGAGTCGTCGGCGTCGGAGCAGTCCTCCACGAGCCGGTCGATCCGCTTCTGCCAGGCGGCCACGGCGGCCGTCTGCTGGTGCAGGGCGTCCGGGTAGCCGGGGTCCCTGCGGGCGCCGGCGTCGTTCCTCAGGTCGTGCCGGGGTGACACCTTCCCCGTGGCGCTGATCACGACCCCGGCCCTCTCCGCCTCCTCGTCCCTGATCCTGACGAGCTCGTCCCTGACGGCCTTGAACGAGGCGTACGCGTCCGCGAGCAGTGCCTTGACGCCCTCGGCCTCGGCCGCCGCGTCCCGTAACTCCGCGGCCGTCCTGGTGATGAAGGGTTTGGTGACCCCCGCGTTCACGCCGTTCCAGTCGGCCCCGTCCGACTTCGCCTTCATGCCGGTACGGGCGTCCTCGGCCAGCGTGACCAGCTGGGCGGCCATCTCCGCCCAGTCGTCGGCGGCCTGCTTGAGCCTGCCGACGGGTGCGTTGACGACGTCCTCGAACTCCATGACCGTGTCCCCCCGGATGGTCGCCCAACTGATCGAACAGTTCGATCAACGGTGCGCACCACCCTAATGACGGAGCGTCACGAAGGGGAAAGCGTGGGCGATTACCGGCCGCTCATCCCCGGCGCACCCGCCCCGCTATCCGCCGGCCCAGACCGCCGAGCGAGCGGGACGGCCGGTTCCAGGCCCGGAAGGCGTCCAGGGTGCGGCTGGTGCCTTGCTCCCGCACGTACCGTTCGACCTCGGCGACCCCGTCCGGCGGCAGCGAGCGGACGGCGGGCCGCAGCACCTCGTCGAGCAGCCCGGTACGGGTCCGGGCCCAGGCCGGGCCGGCGTGCGGGTGCGCGGACCAGACGGTGAAGCAGTCCGCCGTGTACGCGGGGTCCGTACGCAGCCGGGACCGCACGTCGTCCCCGCGCGCCGCAGCGTCGTACGCGTCGGCCAGCTCAGGGTCGTCACTGTGCACGAACGCGTACAGCTCGGCTTCCGGCCGGTCCGGTTCGAGCAGCCGGCGGGCCAGCGCGTCATAGGCGTGCTCCAGGGCCCGGGACGCCGGGGGGCCGGCGCCCTCGCGCAGGGCGCGGACCCGGTCCGTCCAGCCGGGACCGGTGTCGCCGGACCGCATCCCGCGTGCGAAGTCCAGCAGGAGCAGGCCGGTGCGCGTCCCCTCGTCCAGCTCCCGCGGGAAGCCCCGCAGCAGGTCGTGGGCGAGCGCGGGGCCGTCCTCGTCACCGACCGGGGCGGTGAGCGCGGCGTCCACCAGGCGGCGCCAGGTCCCCGCCGCGCGGTGGGCGTCCGACGTCGCCCCGTCGAGCAGCGCCCGCCCTTCGCCCGGGGTGGGGGTCTCCCCGGCCCACACCAGGCCCACCGCCGTACGCAGCACCAGCGGTTCGGCGAACGGGGACACGCCCGCGGCCCGCAGGACCGTGTGCAGGGCGGCCGTCCTCCCGGCGCTCCGCGCCTTCGCGGCGGGCGCCGCCACGCACATCCGCAGGTGCGGCAGGGACTGGGTGCCGGTGAACGGCAGGTCGACCCGGGCCAGCAGCCGTTCCGTGCCGGCCGGGTCGTCCGGGGCGAGTGCGTCCAGCTCGCCCAGCAGCGACGTACGCACGTCGAACTGTTCGTCCAGCAGCTCCGTCAGCGCCGGGCACGCTCCGGCCTCCGGGTCGGCCCGCAGCGCCAGGGCCAGGCGCCGCACGACGCCCGGGAGGAGGTGCTCGCAGTCCAGGTCCAGCAGGCGTGCGAGCCGCAGCAGCTGGACGGTCCGGGGGACGCCGCCCGCGGTGCCGGCGGCGAGTCCGGCCAGCAGATCGTCGCCCAGCTCCGTGACCAGTGCCGCGACCGCCTCCCGGCCGGGATCCCCGGCGAACGCGGAACGCGCGGGTGGTTCCAGGGCCGTGTCACCGCCCCGTACCGCCTCGGTCACCAGCAGCGCGGCCAGCGGGGCGGTGACCGAGGCGGGGGAGCGGCCGTCGAGAGCCGTGAGCAGCCGGTGCGCGGCGGCGCACTCGGCCGGGGTGCGGTGCTCCCCGGGCGCCGTCAGCGCGTCGGTCAGCAGACGCATCCCCGCGTCGTCCAGGGCGTACGGCCGCCGGGCCGCCCAGTCGGCCGCGGCGGCCCGCTCCCCGGAGCCGAGCGCGATACCCGCGCCGAGGGCCGTCACGGCGAGCGGGCCGGCGGCGAACGGTTCCCCCGGCAGCCCGGCCGCCCGCGCGAACAGCTCCGGGGCCCGGCCGCGCCAGATCCGGGCGGCGGCCCGGGCCCAGGCGTCGTCCACCGGCCCGGCCGGGGCCGGCCCGGCGATCCGGTGCACCCTGAACCGCGCGTCACCGTCCGCCGGGGCGTCCTGGGGCAGGACGCCGAGCACCCGGTACGGAACCGCGCCGGGCCGCCGGGTGTACGTGGTGAAGGTCAGCCGCTCCGCGTACTCCCGGGGCAGCGCGGCGCAGGCCAGGGCGACCCACCGGGCCACGTCCGCGCTGTACCGCTCCACCAGCACCACCGCGGGCGCGGACGCGTCCTCGCTCGCCCGGCGCAGATCGCCGAGGACGGTGGCCAGCCACGGGCCGCGCGAGACCGCGAAGTCACCCAGCCCGTCGCGGGGGAAGCCGTGCGAGGGGGCCGGGCCGTCCGCCGGAGTGCTCAGCGGGCTCGGCACCGTCCGGTCCGGGGTCGAGGAGAGCCACCCGGCCGCGCCCCACGCGTCGACCGGCAGCGCCCGCCCCGGCAGTGCCGTACCGGCAGGGAGATGGACCGCGTGGGCGTGGAAACCGCCCGCCCCCGAGGCCACCGTACGGCTCAGCAGATGGCTGCCGTCGGCCAGCGCGCTGAAGCTGAACGCGACCGGCGGGGAAAGGAGTCCGCCGGTGGCGGGGTGGCCCGGGGCGCCGGCCGGGGTCTCGTAGCGGAGCAGGGCCGCGGCCTCCGCGCGCACCGGCCCCGGTATTGAGGCGTCCGCCGCGGTGAACCGGCCTTCCGCGCCCCCGTCCTTTGCCCCGGACGTGACCGTGGAGGTGTAGTGCAACTGCGCGAGGCTCATCTGCCTGGTCCTTTTCGCTGCCACGCCCGTCCGGGCCCGCCACGGTCACAGCTCCGCGAAGGGGAGCGGTCCGTTGTCGTGGGGGCGACGCTATCAAGGGGCGGGGCCGGTGTTCCCGGCCCGGACGGGATCCGGACGGGACGGCCGCCCTCACGCGAACGGCCCGGCCGGGTACGGGAGTCCGGGGACTTCCGCACCCGGCCGGGCCGCGATGGTGAGGGGCGTCAGCTCCCGTCGGGGGCCTGTGCGCTGCTGCGGTGCATGCCGAACCCGGCCAGCAGCGCGCCGAGGACGCAGAGCGCCGCGGTGACGAGGACGGCACTGTGCACACCGTTCATGAACGCGTTGCCGCTGCCCTCGACGACGGCGGCCCTCAGCTGGGCCGGCATGGAGCCGGTGACCGGGGACACGCCCATGGCCACCGCGTCCTTGGCCTCCCCGAAGCCGGCCGCGGCCTTCGCCGGGACGCCCGCGGAGGTCAGTTCACCGGTGAGGGTGGAGCCCACCTTGCTGCTGATCAGGGAGACCAGCACGGACGTACCGAGTGCGCCGCCGATCTGCAGGGAGGTGGCCTGCAGGCCGCCGGCCACACCGCCGTCCTTCCTCGGGGCGTTGCCGACGATGGCGTCGGAGGACGCGGACATCACCATGCCGACGCCCAGGCCGATGGCGAGGAACGGCGGCCACATCGCCGTGTACGCGGAACCGGCGTCCCAGGTCAGCATCCACAGGGAGGCGGCGGCCTGGAGGACCATGCCGGCGGGCATGGTGACCCGCGGGCCGAAACGCTGGGTGAGGGCGGCACCGAGGGGCGCCGCCACCACGGTCGCCAGGCTGAACGGCAGGGTCCGGACACCGGCCTCGACCGGGGAGAAACCACGCACGTTCTGCAGGTACAGCATCACGAAGAAGATGACACCGAGCATCACGAAGAAGTTGATCGCGGTGACGAGCGTGCCGATGGTCAGCGAACGGTTACGGAAGAGGCGCATGGGGAGCAGCGGGTGCTCCTGGCGCGTCTCGTACCAGCAGAAGACGGCCAGTACCGCGAGGCCCGCGGCGATCGACCCCAGCGTCCCGCCGGAGGTCCAGCCCCAGGTCTCCCCCTTGACCACGCCGAAGATCAGGGCGACCAGACCGAGGGCGAGCAGGAGCACGCCGGGGACGTCGAAGCGGTGGTGGCCCGTGGAGTCCTTGCTCTTCGGCAGCACGAGCAGACTGAAGACCAGGGCGAAGACGCCGATGGGGGCGTTGATGTAGAAGACCGACTCCCAGTCGACGTGCTCGATGAGCAGACCGCCCACGATCGGTCCGAGCGCGGTGGAGCAGGACGCCACCATGGCCCACAGGCCCACGGCCATGCCGAATTTCCGGGGAGGGAAGACCGCGCGCAGCAGGCCGAGGGTGTTCGGGATGAGCAGGGCGGCGAAGACGCCCTGCGCCGCCCGGAAGGCGATGACGCCCTCGATCGACCCCGCGAGGCCGATCGCGACCGAGGCCAGGGTGAAGCCGACGGTCCCGACCATGTAGACGGTGTGCCGTCCGAGGCGGTCGCCCAGCTTGCCGCCGAGGATCAGCAGCGCGGCCATCGCGATCAGATAGGCGTTCGTCACCCACTGGAGATCGGCGGTGGACGCGCCCAGGTCGCGGCCGATCTCCGGGTTGGCGATCGCGACGACGGAACCGTCGAGGTTGACCATGAACAGGCCGATGGCGACGGCGATCAGCGTGAGCCACGGGTTGGCGCGCCGGCTCTTCTTCGGGGCGCCCGGCGGGGAGCCCGCGGGCGGGGGAGAGGTGTCCACGGTGGTGGAGGACATGGAGGTGCCTTGTCTGTATGGGTACTTCGGAGATCCGGGTACTTCTGGGGGTTCACGGCCGCCCGCGGGGACCTGCCGGGGCCCCGGCGCGCGGGACGCGCCGGGCCGTGGCGGAGCACGCCGGAGGGCCGGGGCCGGCCGGGCCCCGGCCGGGGAGCAGCGGGTGTCAGCCGGCGGGGTGGAGGCGCCCGGCCAGGGACTCCAGGGCGCCCAGGGCGGCACCGAGGGCGTCGAGATCACCGTCGGTGAGGGTGCGCAGGGCGCGCGCCAGGTGCTCTTCCTTGAGCAGCCGCGCCTCGGCGAGCCGCTCCCGTGCCGTGGCGGTCGGGTGCAGATGGGCGACCCGCTTGTCGGCCGGGTCCTGCCGGCGCTCCAGCAGGTCCTGGTCCGTGAGCTGGGACACCAGGGCGCTGACGTTGTTCGGCTTCATCAGCAGGGCCTCGGCGGCCTCCCGGACGGTGATGCCCCGGCGCTCCTCCACGAGGAACAGCAGGGCGAGCTGGCCGTCCGGCAGCCGGGGGTGCGGGAACTCCTGCCCGACCCGCCGCTCCAGACCCCGGTGCAGCGCAGGCAGGCACGCCACGAGCGCGGAGGCTACGCGGTCGATGTCCTGGAGAGGCGCACGGGAGTCGGGCATGCCGGAAGTATAGGTACACCAATATAGCTATGTCAACATACCTAAAAGTCCTGTCAGGCGGGCAGGAGTGGTATATCTGCACGTGAGAGCCCTGATACGTGCCCGGTGCACGTGAGGACGGTCGGGAGAAGGCCCCATGGACAAGCCCAAGCCCACACACCTGGTCGAGTTCGAGACCATGCTCCTCGGACGGTACGTCCAGGCGGGCGCACGGAGCGGCGCGCACTTGGACCGCAGCGCGTACACCCTGCTCAGCCGGATCAGGATGGAAGGGCCGATGTCCATCGGCCAGCTCCGCGACGCCTTCGGCCTGGACACCTCCACCCTCAACCGGCAGACCGCCGCCATGCTGCGCGCGGGGCTGGTGGAACGCATCCCCGACCCCGAGGGCGGTATCGCCCGCAAGTTCCGCATCACCGACGAGGGGGAACGGCGCCTGGAGGCCGACCGGTCCGGGAACGTCAGCGGCCTGGAGCGGGTCATGGCGGACTGGACACCGGAGGAGGTCGCCGGCTTCGCCGCGTACCTCAGGCGCTTCAACACCGGCATCGAGAACCTCGACGGGCGCCCCTGGCCCCGGCCCTGACCCGGGCTTCGGCCCTGCCCCGCCCCCGGCCCGGCGCTGTTCCCGGCCGGGGGCGGCCGTACGTCACGGGCGGGTGCCGGTTCCCGCACCGGTGTGTACCGGTCCGGCCGGTTCCCGTACACGCGGGGTACGGGCTCCTATGATCTGAGCGGTGCCGGCGGACGGGGGAGCGGACCGATGAAAGACCACGGCGGCGCGGATTTCTTACGCGGGCACGGCATACCCGCACTGGTGTCCCTGCTGCTCCTGACGGGGTGTTCCGGCGGCACGGACGAGGGCTCCGGTCCCCCGGGAGGGGCCGGACGGGAGCCCAGCCCCTCAAAGGCGGCCTCCCCGGCGCCCGGCGCGGACCAGTCCCGGGGCGTCCTCGACGCCGATCCCGCCCGGCTGCCCCGGGACCGCGCCGCGGCGCGCGCGCTCATCGGCAGGGTCGCCGCCGACCCCGACAGCTTCGGCCCCGGCGTCGTACGGCGGACCCCCTACGAGAGCGCCCCGGACACCTGGCCGGTGCTGGGCGCCGACTGCGTCTGGCGCCTGGCGGAACCGCCGGACGGGGTGCTCGCCACCCTCACCCGCTCCTTCGAGGTGCCCGCGGAAGGGGGCAAGGGGCCGCTGCGGCTCTCCGCGGTCGTCACCGTCCACCGCACCGCGGACGGCGCGCGATGGGAGATGGCCCGGTCGCTGGAGGAGTCGATGCGCTGCCCCGCGCAGCGGCTGCGGCGGGACGAACGCGTCGACTCGCTCGTCTCCGGGGTGCTGTTCAGCGGGGAGGGCGCCCAGCACACCTCGGACGACAGCCTGACCGAGTCCGGCAGTTACCACGCCACCGCCCTCGGCGGGCCCCACCCCTACCTCTGGCAGCAGGCGCAGAGCGGCCCCTTCACCCTGGCGGTGACGGGCAAGGGGGCGGCCGGGCGCACCGAGCCGGAGATCTCCGAGCTCCTGGTCCACGCGATCGCCGCCATGCTCGTACGCCTCGAAGCCGACGTCGAGAAGCAGGACTGAGGCCGCCCGATGGACGAGCTGCTCCCCACCGACCCCTCACGCATCGGCGGCCACCGGCTGCTCGGACGCCTCGGCACGGGCGGCATGGGAGTGGTCTACCTCGGCCGTACGGACGCGGGAAAACCCGTCGCCGTCAAGGTGATCCTGCCCGAACACGCCGAGGACCAGGAGTTCCGGGCGCGGTTTCGCCGCGAGGCCCGAGCCGCCCGGAGCGTGCGCAGCCCCTGGGTCGCACAGGTCACCGGCGCCGACACCGATGGCGAACAGCCCTGGCTGGCAACGGAGTTCGTGCCCGGACCCGCGCTCTCCGAAGCCGTCGCCCGCTGCGGGCCGCTGCCCGCCCGCAGTGTGCGGGTGCTGGGCCGGCTGCTGGCCCGCGCCCTGGACGCCGTCCACACGGCCGGACTGGTCCACCGGGACGTCAAACCCGGCAACGTCCTGCTCACCGCGGACGGCCCCCGGCTCATCGACTTCGGCATCGCCCGTACCGGCGAGGGCACCGCGCTCACCGGGCCCGGCCTCGTCGTCGGCACCCCCGGCTTCCTCGCCCCCGAGCAGGCGGCCGGGGAGGGCACCCCGCCGGCCCCCGCGGGCGACGTCTTCGCGTTCGGCTGCCTCCTCGCCTACGCGGCGACCGGCCGGCCGCCCTTCGGCAGCGGCGCCGCGGAGGCGCTGCTGTACCGCACCGTGCACGACGAACCCGATCTGACCGGGATCGACGACCCCGAACTGCGCGGACTGCTCACCGACTGCCTCGACAAGGACCCGGCGGCCCGGCCGGCCGCCGCCCGGGCCGGCGCGCGCATCCCCGAGGACGCCCCGGACGGCTCCGCCGGCTGGCTGCCCGAGGACGTCGTACGGCTGATCGCCGACCGGTCCGCCGCGCTGCTCGCCCTGCCGGGAACCGAACCCACCGCCGTGGACCCGCCGGCGGATCCTCCGGCCAGGCGCCGGGTCCTCGCCCTGGTGGCCGGCGGTACGGCCGCCGTGGCGGGCGGGGGCGGCTGGGCGGCCTGGAGACTCCTGGGCGGCGGACCCGCCGCGGCACCCGCCGGACGCGACTGGGTCATCGGGGTGCAGGCCGACCTGTCCGGGCCCCGGAGCGCCGCGGGCAAGGCACAGGAACGCGGTGTGCGGCTCGCGGCCGAGCAGCACAACTCCCGTGAGGACAGGGCCTTCACCCTCCAAGTCACGGCGCTCGACGACCGGGGCGAAGCGGCGCGGGCCGCACGCGTCGCCGAGGAGTTCGCCCGGAACCGGGACGTGCTCGCCGTCATCGGCCCGACCGGGGACGCCGAGACGGCCGCCGCTCTGCCCGCGTACGACGAGGCGGCGCTCCCCCTCGTCACCGTCTCCTCGCTGGCGATCGCCTACGCCCCCCGCTCCCGCGCCTCCTTCTTCCAGGCGGGCCCCTCCTACGCGGTGCAGGCCGCGCCGGTCGTCAACCGGCTGCTGCTGCGGCCCGGGGCGGAACGGCTCGGTGTGCTCCTCGACCGCTCCGGCGGCCAGGTCGCCTACTCGGGCGGCTACTTCACCCATTTCTCCGTCCCGATCCTCACCACCGGCACGTCCTACCCCCGGGTCGTGCCCGCGGGGACCGAGGACCTCGCCCCGGTCGTCGCGGACATACTCGGCCGGGGCGCCGACGCGTTCTTCTACGCCGGGGACGCCGCCGGAGCCGCCCGTGCGGCACGCGCGCTCGCCGCGACCCCGTTCGAGGGGCCCCGGATGGCGATGTACAACGCCATGGACCCGCTGTTCCTGGCGGAGGCCGGTGCCGCCGCGGACGGCTGGGAGTTCATCGCCCCGTACACCGGAGCCACCGCCCCCGGCGCCGAGGAGTTCGCCGCCGCCCACCGCAGGGCCTTCCGGGCCGGGCCCGCCTACTGGGCCGCCGAGGCGTACGACGCGGCCGGCCTCGTCATCAAGGCCCTCACGGCCGCCGCCGGCCGGGGCGGGCGGCCCACCCGCACCGGCCTCGTGGCCCGGATAGCCGCCGGCACGTACCGGGGCGTCTCCCGGACGTACGCCTTCGACAAGGAGCGGCTGCTCGTCCCCTCCGGCCTCCACCTCCACGGCGTCGAGCGGGGGGCCTACCGCTACCTCGGCCCCGCGCCGGTCACCGCCACCTGACATGCGGCCGCTCACCCCGCAGGACCCGCGGGCCATCGGCACGTACCGCCCGCTGGCCCGGCTCGGAGCCGGGGGCATGGGCGTCGTCTACCTGGCCCGCTCACCCGCCGGGGAACTGGCCGCCGTGAAGGTGATCCACGCCGGGCACGTCGCCGACCCGGCGTTCCGCGCCCGCTTCCGCCGTGAGGCCGAGGCAGCCGGGCGTGTCACCGGGCCCGGGGTGGTGCCGGTGACCGGGGCCGACACCGAGGCGGGACAGCCCTGGCTGGCCACCGAGTTCGTCCCCGGCCCCTCGCTCGCGGAGACGGTCGCGGCCCAGGGCCCCCTGCCGCCCGGCACCGTGCGGACCCTCGGTGTCCGGCTGGCCCGGGTCCTCGCGGCGGCCCACGGCGAGGGCCTCGTCCACCGGGACGTCAAACCCGGCAACGTGCTCCTCACCGGGGACGGCCCCCGGCTCATCGACTTCGGTATCGCACGCCACCTCGGTGCCACCGCGCTGACCGCGACCGGCGCCCTGCTGGGCACGCCCGGCTACCTCGCCCCGGAACAGGCGGCCGGAGAGAGGAGCGGGCCCCCGTGCGACGTGTTCGCGCTGGGCTGCGTCCTCGCCTTCGCCGCGACCGGCCGCCGCCCCTTCGGCGACGGACCGGCGGCGGGCGTCCTCTTCCGCACGGTCCACGAGGAGCCCCGCCTGCGGGGACTGCCGCCCTGCCTGCGCGGCCCGGTCACCGCCTGCCTGGCCAAGGACCCCGGAGCCCGGCCCACCGCCCGGCAGGCCGAGGAGTTGCTGGCGGCCTTCGGATCCGGCACCGAATGGCGGGTGCCCGGCCTGTCCGCCGTGATCGCCGAACGCTCCGCCGCCGCCCTGGCTCTGCCGGACCCCGGCCCCCCGGAACCCTCCGGACCCCCCGCGCCCGCCACGCCGCCGGCCACCCGGCGCCGCCTCCTGCTGGCGGGTGCCGCGGGGGCCGTACTGCTCGCCGGAGGCGGCACGGCGGCCCTGGTCACCGCCCGGCGCGGCACCGGCGGCACATCCGGTACCGCCGGCACCCTCCCCACCTGGACCATCGGACTCCACGCCGACCTGAGCGGCCCAGGCAGAGCGCTCGGGCTGGCCCACCGGCGTGGCGTCCTGCTGGCCGTCGCCGACCACAACTCCCGTACCGAAGCGGCCTTCCGGCTCGCCCTGCGCACCGAGGACGACGGGGGCACCACCGCCGGGGCGGAGCGGGCCGCCGCCCGGCTGATACGCGACACGGGCGTCCTCGCCGTCGTCGGACCCACCCTGGACACCGTCCCCAAGACGGTCGCCGACCGGTACGGGAGCAGCCGCCTCGCCGTGGTCACCGTCTCCACAGCCACCTCCGCCGGAGAACCGGGAGGGTTCCCCTGCGCGATCCGGCCGGCCGACGAGGAGCTCTCCACCGCCCTGATCCACTACCTGGCCCGTGTCCGCCCGGCCACCCGCATCCGGGTCGTCGAGGACCGGGAGGACGAGGAGCTGAGCTGGGCGATCGCCCACGCCGTCCGGGACGTCACCTTCGGCGCGGCCACCGTCACCGTGGACCCCGTGGAGGCGGACCAGGGCTTCGGCCCGGCGGCGGGCCGGGCCGTCGCCGCCGGAGCGGACGCCGTCGTCCACGCCGGCGGCTCCCCCGCGCGGGCCGCCCGGTGCGCCCGCGCGCTCGCCGCCGCCGGCTACACCGGCACCCGGCTCTCCTCGGGCCCCGTCCTCTCACCCGTCTTCCTCCGGGAGGCCGGGGAGGCGGCGGAGGGCTGGGTCTTCGCCCAGGCATACACCGACCCGTCGGCAGCCCCCTCGGCGAAGAGGTTCGCGCAGGCCCACCGGCGCCGCTTCGGCGCCCCGCCCGCCTACTGGGCCGCCGAGGCGTACGACGCCGTCGGGCTCATCGCCCGGGCCGCGGCGGACACCAGCGCGGGGGCGGACGCCGGACGCGGCGGAGTGGCCCAGCGGCTGTTCCTCACCGAGCACCGGGGCGTCAGCAGACCGATCGCGTTCCGCAGCACCCGCACCGTACGGTCCGAGACCGGCATGTTCCTCTACCGGATCGAGGACGGCCGGGCCCGCTGGCTCGGCCCGTACGCCGAGGTCACGGCGGACCGGCCCGGCCCGGTGTGAAGCACAGCTGCGGCGGTGCTTAAGAAATCCTCGATGGACCGGGCGGCCCGTGGTGCGGCAGATTTCTCCGTGGCGGCGCAAGGCGGCGATCGCGGCGGTCCACGGGACGGACCCCCGCTCTCCGCGCACGCCCGCCACCCCTCGAACCACCCGGCCCGCGGGCCGCCTCCGGCATGCCCGCCGGCCGGGACACCACCACCGTGCGACAGGTACAGGAGCCGCAGCCGTGAAGGCACTCGTGAAGGACAAGGCCGGGCCGGGACTGCGGCTGATGGACGTGCCGGAACCCGAGACCGGCCCCGGGGACGTCCTGATCAAGGTCCTGCGTACCGGTATCTGCGGCACCGACCTGCACATCCGCGCCTGGGACGGCTGGGCGCAGCAGGCCGTACGCGCCCCGCTCGTCCTGGGCCACGAGTTCGTCGGCGAGGTCGTCCGCACCGGCGCGGACGTCGCCGACATCCAGGTCGGCGACCTGGCCAGCGGCGAGGGCCACCTGGTCTGCGGGAAGTGCCGCAACTGCCTCGCCGGGCGGCGCCATCTGTGCCGCTCCACGCTCGGCCTCGGTGTCGGCCGGGACGGCGCGTTCGCCGAGTACGTGGCGCTCCCGGCGTCGAACGTGTGGGTGCACCGGAACAAGGTCGACCTCGACGTCGCGGCGATCTTCGACCCGTTCGGCAACGCCGTGCACACCGCGCTGTCCTTCCCGCTGGTCGGCGAGGACGTCCTGATCACCGGCGCCGGCCCGATCGGCATCATGGCCGCCGCCGTCGCCCGGCACGCCGGTGCCCGCAACGTCGTCATCACCGACGTCAGCCGGGCCCGCCTCGAACTGGCCGGCAAGGTGGGCGTGGACCTCGCCCTGGACGTCGGCCGGGAGACCATCGCCGACGGGCAGCGCCGGCTCGGCCTGCGCGAGGGCTTCGACATCGGCCTGGAGATGTCCGGCCGCCCCGAGGCGATGCGGGACATGATCGCGAACATGACGCACGGCGGGCGGATCGCGATGCTCGGCCTGCCGTCCGGCGAGTTCCCCGTCGACTGGGCCCGCGTCGTCACCTCCATGCTCACCATCAAGGGCATCTACGGCCGCGAGATGTACGAGACCTGGTACGCCATGTCCGTCCTCCTGGAAGCCGGGCTCGACCTCTCCCCGGTCATCACCGGACGGTACGGCTACCGCGACCACGAGGCCGCCTTCGACGACGCCGCGAGCGGCCTGGGCGGCAAGGTCATCCTGGACTGGACCGCCTGAACCGGCCCCGCGCCACCCCTTTGCACACCCGCGCCCACGACCCCCGGGAGACCGCCCCATGTTCGACTCCGTCCGCGACGGCCTGCGCACCACCCTCGACGAGATCCGCGACGCCGGACTCCAGAAGCCCGAGCGGGTGATCGGCACCCCGCAGTCCGCGAACGTCGCCGTCACCTCCGGCGGGCGCGCCGGCGAGGTCCTCAACTTCTGCGCCAACAACTACCTGGGCCTCGCCGACCACCCCGAGGTCGTCGCCGCCGCCCACGAGGCCCTGGACCGGTGGGGCTACGGAATGGCCTCCGTCCGCTTCATCTGCGGCACCCAGGAGGTCCACAAGGAACTGGAGCAGCGGCTCTCCGCCTTCCTCGGCCAGGAGGACACGATCCTCTACTCCTCCTGCTTCGACGCCAACGGCGGCGTCTTCGAGACCCTCCTCGGCCCCGAGGACGCGGTGATCTCCGACGCCCTCAACCACGCCTCCATCATCGACGGCATCCGCCTCTCCAAGGCGAAGCGGTACCGCTACGCCAACCGCGACATGGCCGACCTGGAGCAGCGGCTCGCGGAGGCGTCCGGTGCCCGCCGCCGGCTGATCGTCACCGACGGCGTCTTCTCCATGGACGGCTACGTCGCCCCGCTCGCCGAGATCTGCGACCTCGCCGACCGCTACGACGCCATGGTCATGGTCGACGACTCGCACGCCGTCGGCTTCGTCGGCCCCGGCGGCCGCGGCACCCCCGAACTGCACGGCGTCATGGACCGCGTCGACATCATCACCGGCACCCTCGGCAAGGCACTGGGCGGCGCGTCCGGCGGCTACGTCGCGGCGCGCGCCGAGATCGTCGCCCTGCTGCGCCAGCGCTCGCGCCCGTACCTCTTCTCCAACTCGCTGGCTCCGGTCATCGCCGCCGCCTCCCTCAAGGTCATCGACCTGCTGGAGTCCGCCGGCGAGCTGCGCGAGCGGCTCGACGCCAACACCGCGCTCTTCCGCTCCCGGATGACCGCGGAGGGCTTCGACATCCTGCCCGGCGACCACGCGATCGCCCCCGTGATGATCGGGGACGCCGCGAAGGCGGCCCGCATGGCCGAACTGCTCCTGGAACGCGGTGTGTACGTGATCGGCTTCTCCTACCCCGTCGTCCCGCAGGGCGCCGCCCGGATCCGGGTGCAGCTGTCCGCCGCCCACTCCACCGAGGACGTGGACCGGGCCGTGGACGCCTTCGTCGCCGCCCGCGCGGCTCTGGAGGCCTGAGACACGGCCCCGCCCGCCGGTGCACGGGCACGCCCCGGCGGACCGGCGCGGGGCCGGCGCGGGGCCGGGGCGGCGGACGGCCGGGGAGCGGGCCGGGCCGGCGGGTGGCCGGGGCGGCCCCCGCGACCTGGGAGAATGGGCCCATGATCGATGCCCGGCGGCTGCGCGTCCTGCGTGCGGTGGCGGACCACCGTACGGTGACCGCCGCGGCCGCCGCGCTCTACCTCACCCCGTCCGCCGTCTCCCAGCAGCTCGCCGCGCTGGAGCAGGAGACCGGCCACCGGCTGGTGGAACGCGGCGCGCGGGGGGCCAGGCTGACGGCGGCCGGGGACATCCTGCTCACCCACACCAACGAGGTGCTCGCCCAGCTGGAGCGCGCGGAGGCGGAACTCGCCGCCTACAGCGGGGGCAGCGCCGGCACGGTCACCGTCGCCGCGTTCGCCACGGGCATCGGGCTCGTCCTCGCCCCCGCCATCGCCGGGCTGGCCCGGACCGCCCCCGGCATCCGGGTCAGGGTGCAGGACGCCGAGGGCGACGCGAGCGTCCCGATGGTGCTGGACCGGCAGGTCGACGTGGCGGTCGCCGTGGAATACCGGGGCGCGCCCGGCGACGACGACCGGCGGCTGGTCCGCCTGCCGCTGTACTCCGAACCGTTCGACGCGGTGCTGCCGGTCGGCCACCGCCTCGCGGACCGGGCGCAGATAGCCGTCGCCGACCTCGCCGAGGACCCGTGGATCGGCCCCTACCCCGGCAACCCCTGCCATGACGTGGTCGTCCTGGCCTGCGAGTACGCGGGGTTCGAGCCGAGGCTGGAGCACTCCTCGGACGACTTCCACGCGGTCGTCGCCCTCGCCGGGGCGGGCGCCGGGGTCGCCCTGGTGCCCCGGTCGGCGCTGCGCGGCACGGAGGCCGGCGGGGTCGTCGTACGCCCGGTGGAGGGCGCCGCCCCGACCCGGCGGGTGTTCGCCGCGGTCCGGCGCGGGACGGAGCGGCACCCGCTGATCGAACCGGTCCTGGACGCGTTGCGGGCGGCGGCGGGACCGGCGTAGCCCGGCCCCGCCGGCCCCCTTCGCCCGGCCCCGTCGGCCCCTTCACCCGGCCCCCGCCGCCGGCCGGGCTCAGCGCCCCCGGCGGCCCGGCAGCAGGGTCCCGGCCGCGGCCGCCACCACCACCGCGAGCACCAGCACCCCGTATCGGGCGGGCTCCATGTACGGTGCCGAGCCGGCCAGCGCCACCGAGAACGCCGTCAGCGGGACCGCGGCGACCAGGGTGCCCAGCGCCAGCCCGGCCCCCGCCACCAGCGCCGTCTCCAGGAGCAGCATCCGGGTGACCTGCCCCCGCCCGGCGCCCACCAGCCGCAGCAGCCGCAGCTCACGGCGCCGGCCCACGGAGATCAGTGCCAGGGTGCTGACCACCGCCAGCAGCGCGAAGCCGCCGATCACCCCGACCCCGATCACGATCATCGCGTCGTCCTCGCCGGAGGTGGCGGGCGCGGCACGCACGGCGCCGTCGCTCGCCGGACCGACCCGGACCGCGCCGTACGGGGTGAGGGCCTCGCGCAGCGCCGAGGCCACCGGGCCGCTGCCCGGACCGTCCGTGCGGATCAGCACCGCCTGGTCGCGGACGGCCGACACATGAGCCGTCAGCGCCTCCCGGGGGAAGACGAAGTCACCCACGCCCAGGGCCCGTTCGTAGACGGCGACGATCTTCGGCGCGACCCGGGTGCCGTCGCCCAGGCGCAGCTCCACGGTGTCACCGACGCCCGCGCCGAGGGAACCGGCACGGTCCGCGCCGACCGCGACCGTCCCGGGACCCCTGAGGGCCCCGAGGCCGCCCGCGGTGACGCCGAGGTCCAGCGTGCCCTCCAGCTGATCCGCCGTCACCCCCAGGACGGGGAGCCGCTCCAGCACCGGTTCGCCGGCCTCGCGGTGGGCGAGCACCACGGCCGACCGGAGCACCCCGGTCGCCGCGGCCACCCCCGGCGTGGCGCGTACCGCGTCGGCGGCCCCGGACGGCAGCCCGCCCGCCGGCCCCGTCACCATCAGGTCCGCCCGCAGCGCGGCGGCCGCCTGCCGGTCCCCGGCCCGCTCCAGCGTCGAGGAGGCGCCCAGCTGCACACAGACGAAGGCCGTCACCAGCACCACCGGGGTCAGGGCCGCGCCCAGCCTCCGGACGTGCGCCGCGGTGGACCTGGCCGCGAGGAACCCGGAGACCCCGGCACCCCGGCGCAGCGGCGCCCCCAGCACCCGTACCGCCACCCGGGCCGTCCGCGGCCCCAGCAACGCCACGGCGATCACCAGCGAGGTCGCCGAACCCGACGCGGCGACCGCCGCCGCCTGCCCGCCCTGCGTGGTCGCGAACCCCGCCGAGCCGGCCCCGGCCAGGGCCAGCAGCAGCCCGGCGACCGTACGCACCCGTCCCGGATCGCCCGGCTCGGGAGCGCCCGCGGCGGCCATCGCCACGGACGGCCGCAGCCGGGTGATCCGGCGCGCGGCCAGCATCGCCACGGGACGCGCGGCCAGCGCGACCAGCGCCGCACCCACCGCGCCGGCGGCGAACGGCAGCCATACCGGGACGGGCAGCGGCAGCACCTCGGTGGTCAGCACCGACCGCATCAGCAACCCCAGCGGCACCGCGCCGATCCCGCCGAGCACCGCGGCGGACACCGCCACCCTGCCCGCCTCCCGGCCGATCGCCGACCTGAGCTGGCGCGGCGAGGCGCCCACCGCGCGCAGCAGGGCCAGCTCGGCCGACCGCTGGTGCACGGCCTGGGCGAGCGTCGAGGAGATCACCAGGAGGGCCACCATCACCACCGTGCCCGCGACGGAACCGAGCAGCGCCAGCAGGTCGCCCCGGCCGCCCAGCGCGTCCAGGTGCTCGCCCTCACCGCGCTCCGCGCCCGTCAGGACCCGGATCTCACCGCCGCCGGCCCTCCCGGGCAGGGCGGCGTCCAGCGAGGCCCGCAGCGCCGCGGGCGAGACTCCCGGCGCGGCGACGACACCGATCGCGTCGACCGTCCCGGGATGACCGCCCAGCGACGTCAGCCGCGCCTCGGTGAAGAACACCGCGGGACCCGCGTCCCGGTCCGACCGGGCGAGCCCGCTGACGGTGTACGGCCGGGCGGGACCGCCCGCCCGCAGCAGCACGGTGTCGCCCGGCCCCGTACCCGCCGGCGCCAGCGCCGTGTCCAGCACCACCTCGTCGGCGGTGCCCGGCGCCCGGCCCCCGGTCAGCTCGTACCGGGTGAGCGCCGCCGACGGCCAGGACCGGCCGGTCGCGGCGGCCCCGGAGCCAAGCACCACCGGAACCGAGTCGTCCGCCACCGCCGAGGCGACCCCCTCGGCCGCCGCGGCCTTCGCCACCAGGCCACGGTCCAGCCGCACCCGCTCCGGCAGATAGGCCGTCACGGTGGCCGGCTCGCCGCCCCACGGCTTCGCGGTGTACGACACCTTCTGCCCGGCCGCGACCACCGCGTCTGCCCCGGCGTACCGCTCCACCGGCGGCTGCGCCAGCAGCAGCGAACCGATCACCAGCGCGAACGCGCCCAGCAGAGCCGCCGCGGCACCCGCCGCGGCGAACACCGCCGCCCAGGCCCGGCGGTGAGCCTTCAGCGAACGCCGCGCGAGGAACGCCGACGCCCGCCGCGACCCCGCCCGCGCCACGGGCAGCGACGCCGCCTCCCGCTCCCGCCCGGCCCGCGCCTCCGTCGTACTCATCGCAGCCGCCCGCCGTCCATCGTCAGCACCCTGTCGGCCCAGCCGGCCGCCGCCGGATCATGGGTGACCATGACGACCGTGCGGCCGTCGATCCGTACCGCGTCCCGCAGCAGGCCCAGCACCAGCCCCGCCGACTCGGGGTCCAGCGAGGCCGTCGGCTCGTCCGCGAAGATCACGTCGGGTTCGGTGACCAGCGCGCGCGCCACCGCCACCCGCTGCTGCTGCCCGCCGGACAGCGTCGAGGGCCCGTCGGACCCGCGCCCCGCCAGGCCGACCCGGGTCAGCAGCGCCCGGCCCCGGTCCAGCACGGTGGCCGACCCGGGGTCCGCGCCCGCCAGGACCAGGGGGAGCACGACGTTCTCCTCGATGCTCAGCGAGGGCACCAGGTTCAGCGCGTGGGACTGGAAGACGAAACCGACCCGGTCCCGGCGCAACCGGGTCAGCGCCGCCTCGGACAGCGACCCGAGATCCGTACCGCCGATCCGCACCGTCCCCGACGTCGGCCGGTCCAGGCCCGCGGCGCACTGCAGGAACGTGCTCTTCCCCGACCCGGAGGGCCCCACCACCGCGGTGAAACTCCCCACCGGCACCGCGCAGCTGACCGCGTCCAGCGCCGTCGCCTCCCGGCCGCCGCGCCCGCGGCGCTTGTACCGCCGGCTCACCGACTCCAGACTCAGCGCGGCCGCCCGCACCGCCGTGAGCGTGTCCACCGTCGACTCCACCCGTCTCTTCCCGTCCTGCTCGATGCTTCTCGTATCCGTCCTGACCTGCGTAAACGCTAGTCGGGGGGAGGGGGCGCGGGCGAGGGTGCGCGCTCCCGGAACCGGGGTTCAGCAGGCACCACCACGGGCGGGGGGAGCACCCCACTCCGCCCGGGGGAGAACCCCCGTACGGTGGTCTGCCATGAGTCACCCTCCCGCCCCGCTGACGAGCGCCCTCATACGCTCGTGGGACGCCTCGCGCTACCTCTTCACCGGCCTCCTGCTGGGCCTGTTCGCCTACCTCGGCGCCGCCCTCGTGGTGGCGGCCCTGCTCTTCGCCGCCGTCCTCATCGGCCTGCCCGCCCTGCCCGAGGCGATGAAGCTGCTGCGCCGGGTCACCGAGTCCGAGCGCCGCCGGGCCGCCGCCCGGCTGGGCGTCCCCTGCCGGCCGGCGGCGTACCCGTCCGCCGGCTCCGGGGAACTCTCCGAGCGGGTACGCCGCGTCCTCACCGATCCGACGGCCTGGCGGGACGTCCTCTGGCTGCCCTTCCAGGCCCTCGCCAGCACCGCGGCCGCCTGCCTCGCCATGGTGCTGTGGCCCATCGGGCTGCTGGTGGACGGAGCGGCCCTGACCGCCGTCCGCCTCGTGGACCGGCGGAGCACCGACGAATACGGCACCCCGCCGCCCGCCCGTCCCGGCTGGGTGCTGCGCTGGCACCCCTTCCTCGCCGACCTCTGCGCGGGCTGGAGCCGCGCGCTCCTCACCGCCCGGGGCACCGCGGACCTCGCCGAACGCATCGACGAACTGACGGAGAGCCGCGCCGGGGCGGTCGAGGCCCACGGCGCCGAACTGCGCCGCATCGAACGGGACCTCCACGACGGGGCCCAGGCCAGGATCGTCGCCCTGTCGCTCCGGATCGGCCTCGCCAGACAGCTCCTGGACCGGGACCCGGCGGCGGCACGCGCCCGCCTGGAGGAGGCCCAGGACGGCGCCGACGCGGCCCTGGCCGAGCTGCGCCACGTGGTGCGCGGCATCCACCCGCCGATCCTGACGGACCGTGGACTGGCGGGCGCCGTACGGGCGCTGGCGTCCGACGCGAGCGTCCCCGTCGAGGCCGAACTCGGCGAGGTGGAGGACGGCCGCCGCCTGCCCGCCGCGATCGAGGCCGCCGCCTACTTCGTCGTGGCCGAGGCCCTCACCAACATCAGCAAGCACAGCGGGGCGAGCACGGCGAGCGTACGGATCAGCAGGGGCGCCGGTGTCCTGCGCGTACGCGTCGGGGACGATGGGCGCGGCGGCGCGGACGAACGCGCCGGCAGCGGGCTGGTCGGGATCCGGCGGCGGATCGCCGCCCTGGACGGGACCACCCGGATCAGCAGCCCCGCAGGGGGCCCGACCGACATCGAGGTGGAGCTGCCGTGCGGATCGTGATCGCCGAGGACAACGCGTTGCTGAGGGAGGGGCTCGTCCTCCTGCTCACCAGCTCGGGGCACGAGGTGGTCGCCGACGCCGCCACCGGCCCCGAGGTGCTGCCCGCCCTGCTGGAGCACCGTCCCGACGCGGCCGTCCTGGACGTACGCCTGCCGCCGACCTTCCGCGACGAGGGCCTGCGCGCCGCACTCGCCGCCCGCGCCGAGATGCCGGACCTGCCGATCCTCGTCCTCTCCCAGTACGTCGAGGAGACCTACGCCGCCGAACTGCTCGCCCAGGGCGCCCAGGGCATCGGCTACCTGCTCAAGGACCGGATCGGCCGCGTCGACCAGTTCCTCCAGGCCCTGGAGCGCGTCGCCGACGGCGGTACGGCCCTCGATCCCGAAGTGGTCTCCCAGCTGCTGACCCGCAAGGCGTCCGCCCAGCCGCTGCGGAGCCTCACCGCACGGGAGCGCGAGGTCCTCGAACACATGGCGCAGGGCAAGGCGAACGGCACGATCGCCGCCGAACTCGTCGTCACCGAAAGGGCGGTGAGCAAACACATCGGCTCGATCTTCGCCAAGCTGGGCCTGGAGGCCGACGACGGCACCGTGCACCGGCGGGTGCTCGCCGTCCTCGCCTACCTGGAGGGCAGGGACGGCCGCTGAGGCCCCGCCCGCCGCGCGGACCGGGCGGCCGGGGACCCGTCCCCGCCCCGGGGCCCGTCAGGCCGGGAAGGTCTTCCGCAGATAGGCGTCGATCCGGCCGGCCAGCTCCGCCCTGTCCTCGGTCTCCGCGTAGGTGAGGGCGAGCGGGGCGGCATAGCTGCCGGGGCAGACGTCCAGCTCCGACTCCAGGGTGACCAGGGTCAGTTCGACGTTCCCCACACCGTAGGCGGCGGGGAATCTCATCTCCAGCTCCTGCCACCAGTCCACCTCCTGGCGGGCGTTGGCACGGCCGTGCTTGACCTCCGTCTGGTGGATCCGGCAGCCGAGGCCGTCCAGGGCCCCGAGCACGGCGGCCTGCGCGGGCAGGGCGTGGACCTCCAGCACGTCCTCGTCCCCGCGGTCGACCGCACGGTCGACGGCCAGCTCGGTGACCACCGCGGAGTACGCGGCCGGCAGCGGGCGCCCGTCGGTGTGGGTGAGAGGCATCCCCAAGGGGAGGTCGAAGTGCACCTGTTCGGTACGTACTTCACCGGCTCCCAGGGTGAAGTCCCGCGCGGGGGTCCGCTCCGCCATCGGGTGCATGTAACGGACCTCGTTCTCCCCGTGGGACTCGAACCGGACAGCCAGACGGACCGTCAGGTGCTCGATCTCCACGTCGGCGTCGCCGCCTCTGACCGTGACCGTCGCGGTCACACGCTCACCCGGACGCACCTGGTGGCGGTCGAGGACCGTCTCCACCTCGGGCGCGCCGACGCCGAGCGAACTGAGAAACCTGCGGAATGCCATGGGAACCCCCCTGTCCGGCACGTATGTTCCGCGCGCACTGTATCCGCCCGCCCCTGGGCCGCCCCCCGCCCCCCGGCCGGCCGGCGCCCGCACCTTCGGACACCGCGTCCCCGGGCCGTCCCACGGAGCCGGTACACGAGGCCGTCACGCCGGTCCGTCACGCCGGTCCGTCACGTCGAGCCGTCACGCCGGTCCGTCACCGTCCGGGAAGGGGTCACGCGGGCTGCAACAGGTCCCACCGGTTGCCGTACAGATCCTCGAAGACCGCCACCGAGCCGTACGCCTCGTGCCGGGGCTCCTCCAGGAAGCGGACTCCGGCGGCCGTCATCCGCGCGTGGTCGCCCGCGAAGTCGTCCGTGTGCAGGAAGAAGCCGACCCGGCCGCCGGTCTGCGCGCCGACTGCGGCGGCCTGGGCCTCGCCGTCGGCGCGCGCCAGCAGCAGCCCGGTACCGGCTGTGCCACGCGGACGCACCACGACCCACCGGGAGCCGTCGTCCCGGCCGGTGTCCTCGACCAGCTCGAACCCGAGCGCGCCCGTGTAGAAGGAGACGGCCTCGTCGTAATCGCGGACGACGAGCGTGACCAGGGCGACAAGGGACATGGGTCCTCCGGTTTCCTCGGGACGGCGGGGTCCCACCGCGTAAGTCATACGTAACACTAAAGGCTGTCCCGTAATCCCTGGCGGGCGCGCGACGACAGCCACGGCACCTCGCGGCGTTGTCGGAACGTCCGCATACATCCAGTATGCGAACGCCCCTCCGCCTTGCGATGCACCGCGTCTGACGCCGCACGCTGCTCCACCACGGATTACGGGACAGCCTTTAACGTGGTGCGCCGGTGCGCGGGAGAATGCCCCGCATGGACACCAGCGACCCCGGCCTCCCCGCCCTGACCGCCCGCGCCCGGCGCCTCACCGCCCCCGGCGCACGCCGCGTCCTCGGGATCGCCGGGCCGCCCGGAGCCGGGAAGTCGACCCTGGCGGCCCGGCTGGTCGAAGCGCTCGACGGGGACGCCGTCCTCGTCCCCATGGACGGCTTCCACCTGGCGGGCGCCGAGCTGGAACGGCTCGGCCGGTCCGGCCGCAAGGGCGCCCCCGACACCTTCGACGCGGCCGGATACGTCGCACTGCTGCGCCGCCTGCGGCACCCCCGGGGCCCGGAACCGGTCTACGCGCCCGTGTTCGACCGGCGGCTGGAGGAACCCGTCGCCGGGTCCGTGGCCGTGGGGGACGGCGTACCGCTGGTGGTGACGGAAGGCAACTACCTGCTGCTGGACGAAGGGCCCTGGGCCGAGGTGCACGGGCTGCTGGACGAGGTCTGGTTCCTGGACGCCGACCCCGGGACGAGGGTGCGCCGGCTGGTGGACCGGCACGTGCGGTTCGGCAGGCCCCGCCCGCAGGCTGAACACTGGGTCGCCGGCTCCGACGAACGCAACGCCCGGCTCGTGGAGCGCGGCCGTGACCGCGCGGACCTGGTGGTGCGGGTGGGGTGAGGCCGCACCGGTCCGGGACCTGAGGGGACCTGAGGGGCCCTGAGGTGCCCCGCTGTGCTCGCCTCCGCCGGGGCGGAAGGGCAGGATGCTGTCTGCCGACCGGCTGCCCCGCCGCTGCCCTGCCCCGCCGACCCGCTGCCCTGCCGATCCCGCCGACCCGCCAGGAGGATTCATGACCAGCCCCGACCGGCCCGCGCCCCTCGCCCCCTTCACCGCCGACGACTACCGCGCCCGGATGGCCCGCGCCGCCGAGGACGCCGACGCCGCCGGACTCGCGGGCGTCCTCGTCGCACCCGGCCCCGACCTGGTCCACCTCACCGGCTACCGGCCCACGGCCGCCACCGAACGCCTCACCCTGCTCGTCCTGCGGGCCGGACACGACCCCGTCCTGGTCGTCCCCGCGCTGGAGGCGGCCGACGCCGCACACGCCGCGGGCGCCGGCGCCCTCACCCTGCGGGACTGGACCGACGCCGCCGACCCGTACGCCCTCTCCGCCGAACTGCTCGCTCCCGACGGGCGGTTCGGAGTCAGCGACAACACCTGGGCCCTGCACCTGCTCGCCCTGCAACAGCGCCTCCCCGACACCTCCTACGCCTCGCTCACCGAGGCGCTCCCGATGCTGCGCGCGGTGAAGGACGCCGCCGAACTGGCGCGCCTCGCGGCCGCGGGGGCCGCCGCCGACGCCACCTACGAGCAGATCCTGAAGGTACGGTTCTCCGGCCGCCGGGAGACCGACGTCGCCGCCGACCTGGCATCCCTCCTGCGGGAACACGGACACGAGCAGGTCGACTTCACCGTGGTCGGATCCGGCCCGAACGGCGCGAACCCGCACCACGAGGCAGGCGACCGCACCATCGGGCACGGCGACATGGTCGTCCTGGACTTCGGCGGCCTGAAGCACGGCTACGGCTCCGACACCTCCCGTACGGTGCACGTCGGCGAGCCCACCGCCGAGGAACAGCGGGTCCACGACATCGTGCGGGAGGCCCAGGAGGCCGGCGTCCGCGCCGTACGCCCCGGGGCCGCCTGCCAGGACATCGACCGGGCGGCCCGAGCCGTCATCACCGGATCCGGGTACGGCGAGCGCTTCATCCACCGCACGGGCCACGGCATCGGCGTCACCACCCACGAACCGCCCTACATGATCGAGGGCGAGGAACAGCCGCTGGTGGAGGGCATGTGCTTCTCGGTGGAGCCCGGCATCTACCTCCCCGGCCGGTTCGGGGTCCGTATCGAGGACATCGTCACGGTCACCCCGGACGGCGGCCGGAGGCTGAACACCACCGCGCGGGAGCTGGCACAGGTCGAGTGACCGCGGGGCCCCGCCGGAGGCCGGACGGGCGGAGGCGGAACCACCGGGGGCGTACAGGCGTTCCTTGGTGCTGACCCCCCGCACAGAAAACCTCCGAAGGAGCCCGCCGGGTGACCAGTACCCTGACCCTGCGCATACTGCGATCGCTGAGAGACCGTCCCGAGGGGTACCTCGACTGCCGGGTCGACTTCTCGGACGGGCCGGACACCGCGCGGCCGGTCGCCCATGTGGAACGCGAGCTGCCGCCGGGCGGCGTCCCCGCCTACCGCGCGGCCCGGAAGAGCGGTGCCCGCTCCTTCGTCCTGTGGGCGGACCCGCACCGCCGGGACCGGGTCGCGACCCTGGTCACCGTCGCCGCGCACGGCGGACGGGCACAGTTCCAGGTGCTCGGCGCGCACGGTGAACTCCTCGGCACGGTCACCCGCGACAAGGCGTTCAGCCGGGGCCTGCGGACGCGCTGGACGGTGAGCGCTCCCGGCGGCCTCGAAGCGGTGGGGTACAAGGGGCGGCTCTTCTGGTGGGGCCTGTGGTGGCTCTGTTCACCCCTGGTGCCGCTCATGCTCGTGGGCGCGCTGTTCGGCGGGGGCGGCGGCGACTTCCCGCGCGGCCCGCGCCGCGTCATCTGGCGCGCGGGCGGACGGGTCCCGCTGGAGTTCAGGTCCTCCGACGACGGGGTGCGCCTGCACGCGCCGGAGCTGGACTGGCGGCTCGGAGCGGCCCTGGCGGCGCTGCTCCCGTCCTTCGACGGCTGGATCGGCACCCCCTGGGACGACCGGAAGGACTGACCCGCCCGTCCCGGGGCCGGCCCCGGGACGGACCCGCGTCCTCACTCGTCGGCCAGCACGACGCACGACTCGGCGGGCAGGTGCAGCACACCGTCGGCGCCCGGCGCCTCGACCGGTGCCCACGCGGCCAGGACCCGGCCCGTACGCGAGCGGTGCCGGCCGCTGCCGAGCGGGATCGCGGCCGCCGCCCCCGCCAGATTGACGGCGATCCGCAGGTCGCCCCGCCGGCAGACGAACCAGCGTGCCCGCTCGTCGTACGCCGTCCGTACCGAGGCCAGGTCCGGGTCCGACAGGTCGGGCAGGGCGCGGCGCAGCGCGATCAGCTCGCGGTACCAGGCGCGGAGCCCGGCGTGCGGTTCGCGCTCCGCCTCCTCCCAGTCCAGGCACGAACGGTCCCGGGTCGCCGGGTCCTGCGGATCGGGGATGTCCTCGGCGGCCCAGCCGTGTGCCCCGAACTCCCGGCGCCTGCCCTCGCGGACGGCCTCGGCGAGGGCGGGGTCGGTGTGGTCGGTGAAGAACTGCCAGGGGGTGCGGGCGCCCCACTCCTCGCCCATGAAGAGCATCGGGGTGAACGGCCCGGTGAGCACCAGGGCCGCCGCGCACGCCTGGAGGCCGGGGGAGAGGGAGGCGGAGAGCCGGTCGCCGAGGGCGCGGTTGCCGATCTGGTCATGGGTCTGCGCGTAACCCACGAAGCGGTGGGCAGGGGTACGGGTGATGTCGACGGGCCGCCCGTGGCGGCGGCCCCGGAAACTGGAGTACGTGCCGTTGTGGAAGAAGGCG
The DNA here is from genome assembly GCF_008704555.1 of Streptomyces nitrosporeus. Taxonomy (NCBI): domain Bacteria; kingdom Bacillati; phylum Actinomycetota; class Actinomycetes; order Kitasatosporales; family Streptomycetaceae; genus Streptomyces; species Streptomyces nitrosporeus. Next base: position 1,258,419 of record NZ_CP023702.1, on the reverse strand, counting down.
GCCGTCACCGTCTTGGCCAGGGCGGCCAGCGGGGCGGCCGCGAAGTCCGCGTAGTACCCCTGGGACTCACCGGTCAGCGCGGTGTGCAGGGCGTGGTGGAAGTCGTCGTTCCACTGGGCGTGCAGCCCGAGCCCGCCCTCCGCCCGGGGCGTGGTCGTCCGCGGGTCGCACAGGTCCGACTCGGCGATCAGGGGCAGCGGGCGGCCGAGTTCCGCGGCGAGCGCGTCCGCACCGGCCGCCAGTTCCTCCAGGAAGGTGAGCGCCCGCCCGTCGGCCAGCGCGTGCACCGCGTCCAGCCGCAGCCCGTCCAGCCGGTAGTCCCGCAGCCAGGCCAGCGCGCTGCCCAGCAGGAAGGCCCGCACCTCGTCCGAACCGGGGGCGTCGAGGTTGACGGCCGAGCCCCAGGGCGTGTGGTGGGTGTCGGTGAAGTACGGCCCGAAGGACGGCAGGTGGTTCCCCGAGGGCCCCAGGTGGTTGTGCACCACGTCCAGCACGACGGCGAGCCCCAGACCGTGCGCCGTGTCCACGAAACGCTTCAGCCCCGCGGGGCCGCCGTACGGCTCGTGCACCGCCCACAGCGACACCCCCTCGTACCCCCAGCCGTGCGTACCGGGGAAGGGGCAGACGGGCATCAGCGAGACATGGGTGACACCCAGGTCCGCCAGGTGCCCGAGCCGGGCCGCGGCGGCGTCGAAGGTGCCCGCCCCGGTGAACGTACCGATGTGCAGCTCGTACAGCACCGCGCCGGGCAGCCCCCGCCCCGCCCACGGGTGGCGCCAGGTGTACGCCTCCTGGTCGACCACCGCGCTCTCGCCGTCCGGGCCGTCCGGCTGGCGGCGGGAGCGCGGGTCGGGGAGCACCGGGCCGCCGTCGAGGACGAAGCCGTAGCGGTCGCCGTCCGCCGCCTCGGCCTCCGCGGTCCACCAGCCGGCCCGCAGCGGATCGCACTCCATCGGCCGACACCCGTCCGCGGTCTTCAGCAGGACCGACCCGGCCCTCGGGGCCCACACCTCGAACAGCATCCGCCACTCCTCGTCCACTCGTCCGTGAAAGGCCGCCCCGGATCCCCGTGACCGGCGACACCGGGCCCGCTCACCTGGGACGCTGGAGCGATGCCGCAACCGGCGTCTAGGGTCTGGTCCTGATCATTGCCCTACCGGGTTCCGCTCATACGTGAGGGACCCGGGCAGTAATACCGGATTGCCGGGCGGTGACAGAGGAGAGAACCACCAGGTCCACCCGACGGCTGCTGGAGGCCGAGATGACCGTGCCGACGTTCCCACCGGGCTTCCTCTGGGGAGCCTCCGCGTCCGCCTTCCAGACGGAAGGGGCCTACGACGCCGACGGCAAGGGGCCCTCGGGCTGGGACGCCTTCGCCGCGCAGCCGGGCCGGATCAAGGACGGCACCGACACCACCCGGGGCACCGGCTTCCACGAGCACTACCGGGAGGACGTCGCCCTGCTCGCCGGACTCGGCGCGGACGCCTTCCGCTTCTCCATCAGCTGGCCCCGGGTCGTCCCCGGCGGCAGCGGCTCCCTCAACCCGGCGGGACTGGACTTCTACGACCGCCTGGTCGACGAGCTCTGTACGCACGGCATCACGCCCGCCCCCACCCTCTACCACTGGGACACCCCGCTCGACCTCGACAAGGAGGGCGGCTGGCTCAACCGGGACACCGCCTACCGCTTCGCCGAGTACGCGGGCATGGTCGCCGAGCGCCTCGCCGACCGGGTGCCCATGTGGATCACCATCAACGAACCCGCCGAGGTCACCCTGCTCGGCTACGCCCTCGGCGAGCACGCTCCCGGCCGCACCCTGCTCTTCGACGCGCTGCCGGCCGCCCACCACCAGCTCCTCGCCCACGGCCTGGCCGTACGGGCGCTGCGCGCCGCCGGTGCGGGCAACATCGGCCTCGCCCTCTCCCACAGCCCCGTCTGGACGGCCGGGGACTCCGACGAGGACCGGATGGGCGCGGAGCTCTACGACACCCTCACCAACTGGCTGTTCGCCGACCCGGTGCTCACCGGCCGCTACCCCGACGAGGGCTTCGCGGCCCTCATGCCGGGACCGGTCGAGGACGACCTGAAGGTGATCTCCACGCCGCTCGACTGGTACGGGGTCAACTACTACAACCCCACCCTGGTGGGCGCCCCGGAGCCCGAGGCGCCGGCCGCCTTCTCCGGCTACACGATCCCGGAGGGGCTCCCCTTCGGGATCCGGGAGATCGAGGGCTACGACACCACCGACTTCGGCTGGCCCGTCGTCCCCGAAGGACTCTCCGAGATGCTCGGCCGGCTGAAGGACCGCTTCGGCGACCGGCTGCCGCCCGTCTACATCACGGAGAACGGCTGCGCCGTCGACGAACCCCTCGCCGACGGCCGCCGCATCGCCTTCCTCGAAGGACACCTGGAGTCGCTGCGCACCGCCATCGACGCGGGGGTCGACGTACGCGGGTACTTCACCTGGTCGCTGACCGACAACGTGGAGTGGACGGAGGGCGCCAGCAAGCGCTTCGGGCTCGTCCACATCGACTACGAGACGCTCCGGCGCACCCCCAAGGAGTCGTACGCCTGGTACCGCGACGTGATCCGCGCCCAGCACACGGCGACGGCGCCCGAGGGGGCGGCGCCCGCGGGTTTGGAACCGGCCGCGGGCCAGGCGTCACCCGCGGGCCGGGTCCGTCTCGCCGGTCAGTCCCACACCATGTCGATGGCGCGCTCGAAGTTGACGTAGCCCAGGCGCGCGAACGACTTCGCCATCGGGACGTTGCCCAGGTCCGTCGCGGCCCTGATCCGTTCGACGCCCTCGGCCGCGAGCACCCGGGTGCCCTCGGCCAGGACGTCGTCGACGTAGCCCTTCCCCCGGTGGGCGGGCAGCACCCCGATGTACGCGATCATCGGGTGGTAGTTGTTCCGGGCCGGTATCACGAAGCCCACCGGCGTACCGTCCGGCAGCTCCGCGATCCGCCACCACTCCTTCGGGGTCCGCAGCCCCGCGAACTCCTCGTCGTAGTGCTTCTCCGCCGCCTCGCGGGCGGTCAGCCCGGACGCCAGGTCCTGTTGCCCGTGCGCGTCCAGGGTGCCCTCCATCACCGGTGCCATCAGGGCGAGGAGGTCCTCCCGGTCCCGCACCCGACGGAACCTCAGGCGCCCCGTGTCCGCGGGGACCGGGGTGCCGGCCCGCCACTCCAGACGCAGCCGTTCCACCAGGACCCGGGCGCCGCTCGCCTCCATGACCCGCTGCCGCGCCTCCACGGCCTCCCGGACGGCGGGATCCTCCCGCCAGCCGGGCGGGACGTACCGGCCGTACTCGGGGCGGGGCGCCCCCGCGGGCAGGACGGCGGCCGACGCCGTCTCCAGGAGCCGCAGCCCCGTCTCGCCGCGCTCCGGCTCCGGGAGGGTGTCGTCCAGATCGAAGAAGTCCAGGAACATCGGGGCGCCGCCGCGCTCGTTCGTCCACCAGGCGAGCCGGGCGACGACCCGCTCACCCCGCAGGGCCACCCACATCCACTCCGGCCGGCGGCGGCCGGCGGCGAGGTCGCCGGCCAGCTCGTGGTCCAGGACGTAGGTGAGACGGAGGAAGAGACCCAGCTCGTCGGCTCCGTTGAGCGGACGGGCGGTCAGTTCCGGTGGTACAGGCGTCACAAAGGCTCCTCGGTGTGCGTGCCGCGTACGGTCGGCACGCGGCGCGCGTGACGGTAACAACCCCTTCTCCCGCGCGCGCGTTCTTTTGCCCGGAGCTCCTCCCGGCCGCCGGAGCACCCGCGCACGACGGGCAACCGGGTGACAGGGGTGCGTGGTTACATGGCGTACGTGACTGATCACCCTACGAAAACCCGGGGTTCGTATCTCGACGTCATCCTGTCCCACTGGGCGGCCGATGACGAAGCCGAGACCCTGGTGGGCTGCGGCGAGCGGCTGCGGCGCGTGGACGCCCGCCGGCAGCTCTTCCGGACGGCGACAGCGTTGCGGCGGCAGGGCCTGCGCCCGGGCGCGAGCGTGGGCGCGTTCACCTCCAACCGGGCGGAGGCCGTCCTGGTGCACCTGGCCGTGCATCTGATCGGCTGCCGCCTGGTGTTCCTGCCGCCGGAACCGGGCCCGGGTGAACTGGCCGCACTGATCGACCGGTCGGACTGCCGCACGGTCGTGGTCGACCCGCTCCTGTCCGAGAAGGCCCAGGAGGCCGTCGGGCGCTGCCGCACCGCTCCGGTACTGCTGAGCATGGGCCCCGGCGGCCCGCCCGGCGCGGACGATCTGCCGGCGCTTGCGGCCGCCTGCCCGGCCGGCCCTCCGGAGACCGTGCCCGGCCCCCTCCCCGGTGACGCCGTCACGGTGCTGTACACGGGAGGGACGACCCTGGGCCGGCCGAAACTCCCGGCGCACGGACGCACGCTGTACGACGCCATGGCCGCGTCCGCGGCGACGGCGCCGGGCGGGGGCCGGGTCCTCGCCGCCACCCGGCTGACCCACGGCAGCGGGCATCTGGTCATGCTCAACACCCTGTTGACCGGCTCCTGCCTCGTGGTGCTCCCGGCGTGGGACCCGGCCGCGGCGTTCGACGTGCTGCGCGACGAGCGCATCACCGCCGCCGCGCTGGTTCCGCCCATGCTGGGCGACCTGCTGGACGATCCCCGCTGCCGCCCCGGGGCCCTGCCGGACCTGAGGCAGATCCATGTCGGGGCCGCGCCCATCAGCTCTGCCCGGCTGCGGCAGGCCGTGGAAGTGTTCGGACCGGTCATCAGCCAGGGCTACGGGCAGTCCGAGTGCCTGGGCATCACCTCTCTTCCCGCGCGGGAACTGCCGGCCGACCGGGAGTCCCCGCGGTGGCGCAGTTGCGGGCGCCCGCTTCCGGGCACCGAGGTGCAGATCCGCGACGCGGAGGGCGCCGTCCTGCGGGCCGGAGAGACCGGGGAGGTGTGCGTGCGCGGCCCGGCGATGATGCTCGGATACCTGGAGGGCCCGGAGAACACCGGGGAGGCCGTGCGCGAGGGCTGGCTGCGCACCGGCGATTCGGGGTTCCTCGACGAGGAGGGGTACCTGTACCTCGTCGACCGGGTACGGGACGTCATCGTCACCGGCCGCGGCAGTGGCAACGTCTACTCCGGTCTCCTGGACGACGTCGCCTCCGGCCTGCCGGGAGTACGGGAGGCCGCCGCCGTGGGGGTGCCGGACGACGCGGTGGGTGAAGCGGTCCGGCTCTTCCTCGTCGCCGAGGACGGCACCGGCCCGGACACCGCCGCCGTCGCCGAGGCCATCACCGCTGAGCTGGGCGAGCTCTACACCCCCCGGGAGATCGTGCTCGTCCCCAGCCTGCCGAGAACCGGCGCCGGAAAGATCGACAAGCGTGCCCTGCGCACCCGCTGACCGCCGTCCCCCGGTCCGCGGACGCTCCCCCCGGTCCGCGGACGCTCCCTCCGGGGTACGGACTCCCTCCGGGGTACGGACGGGACGCCGGCCGTGGACGCCGCCTTCGACGGCCGGACCGTCATCCCGTGGTGCACGGGGGAGCCTCCGCCGGCGCCGGCACGTCCACCCGCCGTCAACGAGCGTGCCCGCCAAGCGTTCCGGGCCGGCGGGGCCGGAACAGGGTCCCTTCTGGACACCCCCGGCCTGTCGGACCGACAATCGGACCGTGACCTCTTCCTTCGAGCACTCCACGCACCCCGCGCGGCTGTCGGACGCCCAGCGCGACCGCGTCCTGGGTGTGCTCAGGGACGGCGCCGCCCAGGGCAAGCTCTCCCACGACACCTTCCTGCGGCGGATGGAGATAGCCCTGGCCGCCCGGCGCTCCGAGGAACTCCTCGCGCTCACCGCCGACCTGGAGAACAGGGGACGCTGGTCCGGCGGACTGCTCCGCGCCGTCGGGGGCGTCTCGGCGTTCCCCGCGAGACTGCGCCGCGCCTGGCAGTCCGAGCGGCTGCCCAAACTGCTGCTGCCCGAACCGGGGCCCCACCCGCTGCACATCGGCCGTGACCCGGGCAACGGGCTGCGGCTCAGCCACGAGACGGTGTCCCGGCGGCACGCCGAACTGACCGCGCACGGCAGCCGGTGGATCCTGCGGGACCTCGGCTCGACGAACGGCACCTGTGTCAACGGCCACCGGGTCATCGGCGCCGTGACCGTGCGCGACGGCGACCAGGTGAGCTTCGGCCACATGACCTTCCTGCTCTCCGCACCGCTGCCGGGACCACCCGCGTGAGAGGTCCCGGCAGCGTCCCGCGGAGCCGTGGAGGATCACTCCTCACCGGCCATGGAGCAGCCCTCAGCGGCACTTCCCGTCCAGCCAGGCCGTGAATTCCTTCGTCCATGTGGTGACCATCTGCGCCGGGGCGATCGAGGAACCGTACTGGTTCAGCTTTTCGTGCCACATGGCGTAGTGGCCGCGGACCGACGGAGGGGGCTCCTCCCAGCCGACCGAACCGTCGTCGATCCAGCGGGGGTGGTCCGCGAGGGCGGCGCCGAGACCCGCCGCCTCCATGCGCTCGGTGAGTTCGGCCCGCAGAGTCACGTCGGACGCGTAGATCATGATCTTCTGCCGGGAGGCGCGCTCCGTGATGGGAGCGATGACCTCGTTCCACGCGTTCTCGCGTATGGCCGTGTCATTGCTGGTCAGCGTCGGCTTGTTCTCCTTCTTGAGTTCCACGAAAGCGGCCATTTCTTGCGCCCGGGCGCTGTCGAGCCATTCACGGAAGGTGTACACGGTCTCCCCCTTGTAGGGACCGGTGTCGATCGTGCGGCCCTTGAGCCGGTCGGTACCGGTGGCCCACCAGATGTCCGCGACGGGACGCTGGGTGCCCGTCAGACCCCTGGTCGACTCGTTGTGCCACATCACGGCCTTGGTGCCCTCCCTGGTGAGCCGGAGGTCAGCCTCCACACCGCCGGCTCCCCAGCTCTTCTGCTGGGCGAGGCCCGTCGGGTGGTTGGGCTGGCGGATCTGGTCCCGCTCCCCGGCGTTCGCCCCGGTGGGGTAGCCGCCGTGTCCGTAGACCGTCGGGCAGAGGGGCAGGGGGTTGGTGTGGCGCTCGATCATGTGGGCCCGGCCGAAGGTCCAGTCGGTGGGACGGGGCGTTTCCCAGCTGTGCAGGGCTTCGGCGAGGGTGCCGTCGGCCCCGGCGGTGAAGGTGAGGGTCTTCACCCGTCCGTCGGTGTAGCCGTAGAGGGCACCGAGGTCGTCGCGGCCGTCGCCGTCGTAGTCACCGGTGACGAGGTACATCCGGGCCCGGGTGTACCAGCCCTCCGGAGAGTTCAGCATCTCGTGCTTGCCGCCGAAGGCACCGGCGGCGGTGAGGCCGAAGCCGAACACGGCGTCGTGTCCGTCGGCGTAGTCGTACCAGGCGGCGAGTTCGTCGCGGCCGTCGCCGTCGAAGTCACCGGAGTGCACGCTCGTCCGGACGAACTGCCAGCCGGTGGACTCCCAGCCGCGCACGGGCTCGCCGAACCCTCCGTCGGGCCCGGCGGGGAAGTGCATCAGCCTCACGGTGCCGGCGGTGTAACTGTCCAGGACACCGATGTCGTCGCGGCCGTCGCCGTCGTAGTCGCCGGTGGCGAACTTCATGTGCCCGACCTCCCACCCGTCGGCGGCGGAGCGCTCGAAGGACGAGAAGGGGGCGGCGAAACCGCCGTCGGCGTCGGCCAGGAACGTGAAGAGCTTGTCGCCGTTGCGGTGGTCGTACCAGACGGCGACGTCGTCGCGGCCGTCGCCGTCGAAGTCACCGGCCTGGACGGTCATGGCGTCGAAGGCCCACTGGCCGGAGGGCACGGCCCAGGAGGTGGTGTAGTCGGCGAACGAGCCGTCGCCCGTGCCGAGCCAGGTGAAGAGGGAGACGCGCCCGTCGTCGTAGCCGTAGAAGGCGGCGATGTCCCCGATGCCGTCCCCGTTGAAGTCGCCGGTGACACGCTTCATGTGCTCGGCCCAGAAGTTGCCTGTGCCCGTCCTCCAGCCCGCCACCGGCGCAAGGAAGCCGCCGTCCGCCCTGGCGGTGAAGGTGTGTACGGCGTCGTCGCCTTCGGAGTAGTCGTACCAGGCGGCCATGTCGCTCCGGCCGTCGCCGTCGTAATCGTGGCGGGGAGCGGTGCCGTCGGCCCGTACGGTGGTTATTCGCGCCCCGTCACCGGGCCGGGCGGGGGCGGCGGCTACCTCGGGCCACCGCGCTCCGTCCGGGTCGCCGGCGGCGGACGCGACAGCCGCCGCCGGCTCCCCGCCCGTCACGGCGCTCGCGCCTCCCGCGCCCGCCTGCAGGGCGAGCAGGGCGCACACGACAACGGCGCTCGTCGTCCCCAGCGGTCTCTTCATTCCCCACGGTCTCTTCATCCGGTTGTCCAAGTCCCTTGTCGCTGTTGATGGAACACTCCCGGCGCACGGAAGAACGCGCCCGGCTTCCGCGGGCGCGCTCCGTTCCGCCGTCCCACAGGAGATCATCTTCCTGCCGGGAACCACCCCCTTGATTCGGTAAAACCGCCGGTGGCCGGGTCACCGTCGCGGGCGGCGGCCCAGGCGTCGCTCCGCGGGGAACAGACGTCGTACAACTCCTGGTCCTCCGGCGGGCTTTCCGGCGGGATCCCACCGGAGGCGATGCGTTCGAGAGGCCGGAAGCGCTCGGAGCGCTCGGCCCCGGGGGCGGTCACGACGAGGAGCTCCGCCTTCTCACCGGGCCCTGCGCCGTTCGCGCCCTCGGAAAGGGCGGCGCGCCGTCCGCCGGCGGCCGGATGCTGCCCGAAGCACGCCCGACGGCCTCGGCCTCGCGTACGGCACGGGATCGGCCGAAGGCCGGGTGGTGCACGCCGGGCGGGGCCCGCCCGGACCCCGCCGTACGCTCAGGCCCGTACGAGCAGCGCCACCGGGCGCCCGGCGAAGAGCTCACGCACCGCCACCTCGGCCCCGGCGAACTCCCGCCCCGGTGCCAGCAGATCACGCCACGGCCCGGCATCGGGAAGGGACAGCGCGGTGTCGCGCCAGCCGCCGTCCTCGGCCAGCCGCAGGGACAGCCGGGTCACGGCCGTGACCACCTCGCCGGAGCGGCAGAACGCCACGCAGTGGGCCGCCGCGGGACCCCGCGCGTGCAGCGGGGCGTACGTCCCCGACTCGTCGAACAGCTCCGGACGGTCCCGGCGCAGCGCCAGCGCCGCTGCGGTGACCTCCGCCTTGGCGTCACGCTCCGACGGCCGGGCGAACGGGCGCCGGTTGTCCGGGTCGACGAGCGCGATGTACTCCCGCTCCGTGCCCTGGTACAGATCCGGTACCCCCGGCATCGTCAGGTGCACCAGTGCGGCCCCCAGCACATTGGCGCGCAGATACGGCTCCAGTTCCCGCGTGAACCGGGCCAGGGCCTCCTGGGCCTCGCCCGTGTCACTGCCGGGGCCCGCCGCCACGAAGTCGGTCACCGCCCGCTCGTACGCCGGGTCCGGCTCCGTCCAGCTGGTGAACAGCCCCGCCTCACGGACCGACTTCAGCAGCGCGGGCTCCAGCCGGCCCGCCCTCTCCCCGGCCGGCAGCCCCGCGCAGCCGAACGCCGTCTGCCAGGCATGCCAGGCCAGCTGCGGGTCCGGCGCCGCCACCCCCGTCGCCCGGGTCAGCCGTGCCACCAGCGCGGACCACCGCTCCGGACACTCCGACAGCACGGCGATCCGGGCCCGCACGTCACCGCTGCGCTTGGTGTCGTGCGTGGTCAGCACCGTGCCGGTGGCCGGCCAGTCACGGGCGACACGTGCGCAGTAGGCGTGGAACTCCTCCGTGCTCACCGCCGGCCGGCCGGGGTCCCCGCCCACCTCGGTCGCGGAGACCAGCGGGACGTAGCGGTAGAACGCCGTGTCCTCCACCGACTTGGCGTGCAGGGCCGACGCCGTCTGGGCGAACCGGGCGCAGAACGCGCTGTGTTCCGGCCCGTCGCCGAGCCTGCCCAGCGCCAGCTCGCGGACCACGTCCACCGCAGTCGCCTCCTGCGGCACCGGGAAGGCCGCCTTCGCGTCGCGTACCGCCTCGGGCGGCAGCGTCGATCCAGCCGCCTCCGACAGCGGACCGCCCGCCGTGACGTACGGCCGGTACACCGGGACCCGGACCAGCAGCTCCCGGATCGCCGTGTCCAGTGCCCAGGGGGCGTGGTCGCGCAGGCCGAGGTCCTGGGCGCAGACCCGGACGGCGAGGCGGGTCAGCCACTTCGTCTCGGCTGCCAGTTCATGGGTGGCCACCCGGTAGGCGGCCCGGCGCACGGTCGCCGTCCAGTAACCGCCGCGGTCCCCGGGCGGGCCGGCGAAGTCCCGGTAGCGGCCCAGCAGGTCCGCCGCACCCAGCGGATCGGTGAACAGCCCGTCGATCCGGTGCAGGGCGTCGTACCCGGTGGTCCCCGCGACCCGCCAGCCGGCCGGCAGCTTCTCCTCGGCGGTGAGGATCTTCTCCACCACCGTCCACCGCCCGGCGGTGGCCTTGTCCAGCCGCTCCAGGTACGCGGCCGGGTCGGCCAGCCCGTCCGGGTGGTCCACCCGCAGCCCGTCGACGACACCGTCGGCGACCAGTCCGAGGATCTTGGCGTGCGTGGCCTCGAAGACCTCGGGATGCTCGACCCGGACCCCGATCAGATCGGAGACGGTGAAGAACCGCCGGTAGTTCAGCTCCGTACGCGCCAGGCGCCACCAGCCCAGGCGGTAGTGCTGGGCATCCAGCAGGGCGGGCAGCGGGAGGCGGTCGGTGCCCGCCCGCAGCGGGAACTCCTGCTCGCCGTAACGGAGCACGGGGGAGCCGTCGTCCCCGGCGGCGACCTCGAAGCGGCCGGCCTCCTCACCGATCCGGCGGGCGAGGACGGGCAGCAGCACCTTGCCGCCGCCCGCCTCCCAGTCGATGTCGAACCACCGGGCGTACGCCGACTCCGGGCCGTCCCGCAGCACCTCCCGCAGCGGGCGGTTGTACCGGGGCGCGGCCGCCATGTGATTGGGCACGATGTCCAGGACCAGCCCGAGACTGTGTTCACGGGCGGTGGCGGACAGCTCCCGCAGCCCTTCCTCACCTCCGAGCTCGGCCCGCACCCGGCCGTGGTCGACCACGTCGTACCCGTGCCGCGAACCGGGCACGGTCTCCAGGACCGGGGACAGGTGCAGATGGGACACACCGAGCCCGGCGAGATAGGGCACGGCCTCGGCCGCGGCGGCGAACGGGAAGTCCGGCTGGAGCTGGAGCCGGTAGGTGGCGGTGGGGGTCATACAGCCGTACGTACCCAGCCGCGCGGGTTCTGTGTCACCCGACGGGGTACGGGAGCCGACCGGTCCAGGGCCGGGCCCGCACCGGTGACCCGAACGGGTGAAGAACCGGGCCGGCCGCCTCCCCGGGAGGGGCGGCCGGCCTCACGCCGGGCGCTTCAGCACCGTCAGGCTGCGTCCGATCAGCGTCACCCGCTCGCCCGCCGACACCTTCGGCCCCGCCCCCGGCGGCACCCCGTCCGGGACGGCCGTGTCCACGACGACCTGCCACCGCCGCCCGTGATGCACCGGGACCGTGAACTCCAGGGTGTCCGCGCTCGCGTTGAACATCAGCAGGAACGAGTCGTCAGAGATCCGCTCGCCCCGCGGCCCCGGTTCCGAGATGGCGTGCCCGTTCAGGAACACCGTCATGGCCTTGGCATGAGCCGCCTGCCAGTCCCGTTGCGTCATCTCCTCACCCCGGGGGGTGAACCAGGCGATGTCGGACAGTTCGTCGTGGGTGCCCTCCACCGGCCGTCCGTGGAAGAACCGGCGGCGCCGGAAGACCGGGTGGTCGCGGCGCAGCCAGACCATGGACCGGGTGAACTCCAGCAGGCTGGTGTCCGAGCCGTCCGCCGCGGCCTTCGGGTCCTTCCCCCCGGCGTCCCGCCCGCGGGCGGCGGCCGGATCGGGCCAGTGCACCCAGGACAGCTCGTTGTCCTGGCAGTAGGCGTTGTTGTTGCCGCGCTGGGTGCGGGCGAACTCGTCGCCGTGGCTCAGCATCGGCACCCCCTGCGAGAGCATCAGGGTGGCGATGAAGTTGCGCATCTGGCGGCTGCGCAGCTCCAGGACCTCCTTGTCCTCGGTGTCACCCTCCGCACCGCAGTTCCAGGAGCGGTTGTGGCTCTCGCCGTCCCGGTTGCCCTCGCCGTTCGCCTCGTTGTGCTTGTCGTTGTAGGAGACCAGGTCGTGCAGGGTGAAGCCGTCGTGGCAGGTGGTGAAGTTGATCGAGGCCAGCGGGCGGCGGCCGTCGTCCTGGTAGAGGTCGGAGGAACCGGTGAGCCGGCCCGCGAACTCCGCCAGTGTCCGCGGCTCGCCGCGCCACAGATCGCGCACCGTGTCCCGGTACTTGCCGTTCCACTCGGTCCACAGCGGCGGGAAGTTCCCCACCTGGTAACCGCCCTCGCCCACGTCCCAGGGCTCGGCGATCAGCTTGACCTGGCTGACCACCGGGTCCTGCTGCACCAGGTCGAAGAAGGACGACAGCCGGTCCACCTCGTGGAACTGGCGCGCCAGCGTGGCCGCCAGGTCGAAGCGGAAGCCGTCCACATGCATCTCGGTCACCCAGTAGCGCAGCGAGTCCATGATCAGCTGGAGCACGTGCGGGGAGCGCATCAGCAGCGAGTTCCCGGTGCCCGTGGTGTCCATGTAGTACTGCGGGTCGTCGGTGAGCCGGTAGTACGAGGCGTTGTCCAGCCCCCGGAAGGAGAGCGTCGGCCCCAGGTGGTTGCCCTCGGCGGTGTGGTTGTAGACCACGTCGAGGATCACCTCGATACCCGCCTGGTGCAGCGCCTTCACGGCCTGCTTGAACTCCAGCACCTGCTCGCCGCGGTCGCCCCAGGAGGCGTAGGCGTTGTGCGGGGCGAAGAAGCCGATGGTGTTGTAGCCCCAGTAGTTCGCGAGGCCCGCGTCGGCCAGCCGGTGGTCCTGGACGAACTGGTGCACCGGCATCAGCTCGATCGCGGTGACCCCCAGCTCCGTCAGATGGGCGATGATCTCCGGGTGCGCCAGCCCCGCGTACGTACCGCGCAGCTCCTCGGGCAGGGCCGGGTGAAGCATCGTCAGGCCCTTGACGTGCGCCTCGTAGATCACGGTGCGGTGGTAGTCCGTACGGGGGCGGCGGTCGTCGCCCCAGTCGAAGTACGGGTTGACCACGACGGAGCTCATCGTGTGCGGGGCCGAGTCGAGGTCGTTGCGCTCGTTCGGCCTGCCGAAGGGGTAGCCGTACACCGCCTCGCCCCACTCGATCTTCCCGGAGATCGCACGCGCGTACGGATCGAGGAGCAGTTTCGCCGAGTTGCAGCGCTGCCCGCGCTGCGGCTCGTACGGGCCGTGCACCCGGAAGCCGTACCGCTGTCCCGGCATCACACCGGGCAGGTAGGCGTGCCGGACGAAGGCGTCCGTCTCGCGGAGTTCCACCGCCGTTTCTGAACCGTCGTCGTGCAGCAGGCACAACTCGATCCGGTCGGCGGCCTCCGAGAAGACCGCGAAGTTCGTGCCGGCGCCGTCGTACGTCGCGCCGAGGGGATAAGCCTGTCCCGGCCAGACCTGCATCGATGGGCCCCTTCCACTTCTGATCCGGGTGCTGAGGGGTCGTCGCCCCGATGATCCCCGAAAGTGGCCTCTGTACCTAGTACGCCGACCCGTACGGGCGGGTTCCGGCGATGGCGGGGGTGTCCGGCCGGTCAACTTCGGACACCGCCGCGACGCCCGGAGGGTGACGCGGGCGGCGGGGCCGCCCCCTGTGCCCGGTATGCCGGGTGCGAGGGGGTTGCACAACCCTATGAATCGGCTCACTCCCCCCGATCTCGCCTCGGGGAACCCGCCTGCTCCCCGGGCGGGTTGAGAAAGCGTCCTGTGCATCGGGCTGCACCGGCTCCCGCTCCCGGAGTACCCTTCCTTGATCGATTGGTGGGGGAGTGGAAGGCGGTACGCGGGTGAGCTCGGGAGGGTTCGAGCTGCCCCCAGGTGACACAGGTCACGAGGGGGAGCCGACCGATACCCCGCCGGGGGCGGTATCCCTCGCACAGCCCATGGAGATCGGCGTGGAGCTGGACTGGGGAGCGGACGCCTGGAACGAGGTGCGCACCCGGGCCCAGCGGGCCGGGCGGGCCTATATCTGGCTGAATCTCGTCGAACAGCGGCTGCGTGCCGTGGTCTCCGCCGTGATCCGGCCCATCTACGAGCCGGTGCACGGCGACGACTGGGTGGTGGCCGCCGCGGGTCCCGCCGGCCAGGAGTGGGTGCAGCGGGCCGTCGCCGTGCGCGAGGTGTCGCGCCGCAAGGGCTACCTCCTCGACCCGGCCGACGACAACGTCCTCAGCTTCCTGACCCTTCCCCAGCTCCGGGAGCTGATGGTCCAGCACTGGCCGTGCTTCGAGCCCTACTTCGACGACCGCCGCGAGGTGGAGCTGGCGCTGGACGAGCTGGAGGTGGCCCGGAACGTCGTCTCCCGCAACCGCGCCCTGAACGAGGCGGTACTGGCCCAGGCCGAGCGGGCCTCCGCCCGGCTGCTGGAGATCCTCGGCAGCGGCGCCGCGGTCCCCTCCGCGGACCGGCTGCCGGTGGACGCCGTGGAGGAACTGGTCGGCGACCGGTACGCCGACGTGGTCTCCGTCCACCCCGACCGGGTGCGCCTCCAGCGCCAGCTGCCCGCCGAGGACCTCTTCGGCGGGGCCCGCAGGCTGGACGCCATAGGGATAGGCCTCAACCTCCTCACCCAGAACTTCTCGGGCCGCCGGCTGGTCCGGCTCGCCGAGTCGGGCTGCCGGGTGCGCCTGCTCTTCATCAACCCGGCCAGCAGTGCCGTCAAGCGCAGGGAGCGGGAGCTCGGGCTCAAGAAGGGCGAGCTGAGCCGCACCGTGGAGATGAACATCCTCCACATGCGCCGGGTCCGCTCCAGGCTCCGCGACCCCGGAGCCTTCCAGATCCAGGTCTTCGACGAGACGCCGCGCTTCACCGCCTATCTGGTGGACGGCGACGGGCCGGACGCCGTCGGGGTCGTGCAGCCCTATCTGCGGCGCGCACGGGGCATGGAGGCGCCCGTGTTCGTCCTGCGGGGCGGCGGCCGTGCCGTGGTCCGGGCGGGCCAGGACAGCGAGCACGGGCTCTTCGAGACCTACCGTGAGGAATTCGAGTCGGTCTGGACCGATTCACGCCCTGTGTCCTGACGTTCACCCTGCTCCCCGCCCCTCTTCCCGCCCTGTTCCCCGCCTCTCTTCCCGCCCCGCTCGCCGAGGCCCTCTCCTCTGTTGTCAGTGGCGCGTGCGAAGGTGGTCGTCATACGGGGGAAAGCGTCACAGGAGGAGGTATGCCGATGAACCGGTACACGGAGCGCCGAGGCGGGAGGGGCCGGGGGGCCGCCCGCGCGAGGGTGCCGGCCGGGCCCGCCGGAGGGCCCTCGGCCACCGGCGCGCGGGCCGTGGCGCGCGCCGGGACGGGGGCCGTGCGATGAGCTGGCTCAGCGGGCCCCTGGTGGCCTTCGACCTGGAGACCACGGGCACCGACATCGAGACCGACCGCATCGTCACCGCGGCGGTGGTCCGGCTGGACCCGGACGGCGCCGTCGCGCACGAGCGGACCTGGCTGCTCGACCCGGGGGTGGAGATACCGGAGCAGGCGTCGGCGATCCACGGCATCTCCACGGAGCGCGCCCGCAGCCACGGGGCGCCGCCCGCCACCGCGGTCGAGGAGATCACCGCGGCGGTGGCCGAGGGGATGCTCAGGGGAACACCCCTCGTGGTGATGAACGCCCGGTACGACCTGTCCCTGCTCGACCGCGAGTGCGGGCGGTACGGCGTCGAGCCGCTCGGCGAACGCCTGGGCGGTGCCCCGCTGCCGGTCATCGACCCTCTGGTGATGGACAAGCACGTCGACAGGTACCGGAGGGGCAAGCGGGCGCTCCACGCGCTGTGCGCGCATTACGGCGTGGCGCTCGACGACGCGCACGACGCGCGGGCGGACGCTGTGGCGGCGGCCCGGGTGGTGCGGCGCATGGGCGAGAAGTACGAGTCCTTCGGCGGGATGCCGCTGGCCGAACTGCACGCTCTTCAGGTGCGTGCGGCGGCCGAGCAGGCCGCCTCCCTCCAGGCGTACTTCCGGCGTACGGACCCCTCCGCCGTGGTCGAGGCCGCCTGGCCCCTGGTCCCGCGGAAGGGGTGAGCGGGAAGGGGGCCGCCCGTCGGCCCGGTGCCGGTGCGGCCCCGGGTGCCCGGGGCCCGGCCGCCCGCCCTCCCGGCGCGCGTACGCGGGAGGAGCCCCGCCGCCCTCAGAACGGATACCACCGCACCTCCGGGTCGTCCTCGCGCAGCGAGGCCACCCGGCGGCGGAACTCGGCCAGTGCCCTCGGGTTGTCCGGCGCGTGCTGGGAGACCCAGGCGCAGCTCGCGGTCTCGCGGGCGCCGCGCAGCACCGCGCACCCCGCCCACTCGCGTACGTCCCAGCCGTAGGCGGCGGTGAACGCGTCGTAGGCCCCGGCGGGCAGGCCGTAGCGGTCCCGGGAGAGGGCGAGGACGACCAGGTCGTGTTCCCGGAAGTCGGCGGAGAAGGTCTCCAGGTCGACCAGGACCGGGCCGTCCGGGCCGATGTGGACGTTGCGGGGCAGGGCGTCGCCGTGGATGGGGCCCGGGGTGAGGTGCGGAGCCAGGGCCGAGGCGGCCTTGGCGAAGCCGTCGCGCCGGCCCCGCAGGTAGTCGGCGTCGGCCGGATCGATGGCGTCGCCCGCCAGCCGCAGCCAGCGCTCCACCCCGCCCAGCAGTTCGCGGCGCGGCAGCGTGAAGTGCTCGGGGAGGGGCAGTGCGTGGATCCGGGTGAGGAGCGGCGCCAGGTCCCGGGGCTCGGCCGGGCGCACGGCTTCCGGCAGCCGGTGCCAGAGTGTCACGGGGTGCCCCTCGACCAGCCGGGCGGCCGGTTCGGCGGCGCGCACGGCGGGTACACCGCAGGCGGCCAGCCACTCGGCGACGGCCACCTCGCGCTCGGCCCGCTCCCGCAGCTCCGGGTAGGTGGAGGCCTCCCGACCCACCTTGGCCACCAAGTCACCGACGGCGAACACGGCGTTCTCGCCGAGCGCCAGCAGTTCGGCTCCGGCGGGCAGCCCGGCGGCGGTCAGTACCTCACGGGCACGCGTCTCGTCCATACACCCGATTTTCGCACCCGTGCAGGCCACCTTGACGAACGGACCGCCCGTCAGCACGATGACGAGGGCCGCGCATTCGGCCATACACGGGTGAAGTATGCCTAACTGTGAAAAGGGGGCGAATTCATGACGTTAACGGGCTTGACGGCTTCCTCGGGCCGCACGGCCCCGCGCGGCCGTCCGCCGGGCCGCCGCCGCGGTGACCCGGCCACCTGGTTCCTCGTCCTGCCCGCGCTGATCCCGATCCTGATCCTCAGCGTCGGGCCCCTGCTGTACGGCATCGTGCTGGCGTTCACCGACGCCCAGTCGGGCCGCACCCGCTCCACCCAGTGGGTCGGCACCCTCAACTTCCAGGACCTGCTGCACGACACCCTGTTCTGGGAGTCCTTCCGGATCGGCCTGCTGTGGGCGGTCGGCGTCACCGTCCCGCAGTTCGTGCTCGCCCTCGGCCTCGCCCTGCTGCTGAACGCGCGCCTGCGTATGCGCTGGCTGGCCAGAGCGCTGGCGATCATCCCCTGGGCGATGCCCGAGGTGGTCGTCGGCATCATGTGGCGCCTGATCTACAACCCGGACGCCGGCATCCTCAACGAGACCCTGCGCGACCTCCACCTCGGCGACGGCCGCGACTGGCTGACCGGACTGGCGACCGCGCTGCCCGCCGTGATCCTGGTCGGCGTCTGGGCGGGCATGCCGCAGACCACGGTGGCCCTGCTGGCCGGACTCCAGAACACCCCCCAGGAACTCCACGAGGCGGCCGCCCTCGACGGCGCCGGCGCCTGGCGCCGTTTCCGTACGGTCACCTGGCCCGCGATCAAGCCGGTGGCGCTCGCGATCAGCGCCCTCAACTTCATCTGGAACTTCAACTCCTTCGCCCTGGTCTACGTGCTGACCGCCGGCGGGCCGGGCGGCCGCACCCGGCTGCCCATGCTCTTCGCCTACGAGGAGGCCTTCCGCTACGGCCAGTTCGGCTACGCCGCCGCCATGGGCTGTGTGATGGTCGCCGTGATCGCGGTGCTCCTCGCCGTCCACCTCGCCGGCCGGCTCAAAGGAGGCGAGGAGACGTGAACACCCGTACCGGCAAGGCCGCGCGGACCGGACAGTACGCCGCGCTGCTGTGCTACCTCCTCTTCCTCGCCCTCCCGTTCCTCTGGCTGGTCTCCACCGCCTTCAAGCCCGCCCGGGAACTGGGCTCGCTGCATCCGTCCTGGATCCCCGAGAACCCCACCCTGGACAACTTCCGGCAGGCCTTCGAGGAACAGCCGCTGCTGGGGGCCGCCGGCAACTCGCTCACCGCCGCGCTCTGCGCCGCACTGATCACCGTCGTGATCGCCACCCCCATGGCCTATGTGACGGCCCGCCACCGGGGGCGGCTGTCCAGGGCGGCCACCGGCTGGGTGGTGGTCAGCCAGGCGTTCCCCTTCGTCCTGATCATCATCCCGCTCTTCCTGGTCCTGAAGAAGCTGCACCTGATCAACTCGCTCGCCGGGCTGATCCTGGTCTACGTCGTCTGGTCGCTCCCCTTCGCGCTCTGGATGCTGACCGGTTACGTACGGGCGGTGCCGCCCGAACTGGAGGAGGCGGCCGCCGTCGACGGGGCGGGGAAGGCGCGCACCCTGGTCTCGGTCACCGCACCGCTCCTGGCGCCCGGGATCGTCGCCACCGCCCTCTTCGCGTTCATCACCGCGTGGAACGAGTTCTTCTTCGCACTCGTCCTGCTCAAGACCCCGGAGAAGCAGACCTTGCCGGTCGTCCTCACCCACTTCCTCGGCGCGGAGGGGGTGGCCGACCTCGGGCCGCTCGCCGCCGCAGCCTTCCTCGCCACCCTGCCCTCCCTCGTCGTCTTCGCCCTCATCCAGCGGCGGATCACCGGCGGCCTGGCGGCCGGGGCGGTGAAGGACTGATGCGCCGCTCCCGCCTCGGGGCGGCGGTCACCGCGACGGTCGCGGCCCTCGCCCTCCTGCTGGCCGGCTGCTCCGGCGGACCGGACGGCGGGCGGGGCCCCGACGGCACGATCCGCCTCCGCTTCCAGTCGCTGGCCTGGCAGAAGGAGTCCGTCGACGCCAACAAGGCCCTGGTGGAGGAGTGGAACGCCACCCACCCCGACGTCCAGGTCGACTACGTCCAGGGCAGCTGGGACAACGTGCACGACCAGCTGCTCACCTCCTTCGAGGGCGGCGAGGCGCCCGACATCATCCACGACGCCTCCGACGACCTCGCCGACTTCGCCTACGGCGGCTACCTCGCCGACCTGCGGCCCCTGCTGCCCGGCCGGCTCACCGAGGACATCCCCGAGCGGTCCTGGAGCACCACCACCTTCGACGGAGGCGTCTACGGCGTCCCCTTCCTCCAGGAACCACGCGTCCTGATCGCCGCCACCGGGATCCTCCGGGAGTCCGGCGTCCGGATCCCGACGCCGCAACGGCCCTGGAGCTGGGAGGAGTTCCGGCAGGTCACCCGGGAACTGACCGGCGAGGGCCGGTACGGGGTCGCCTGGCCGCTCAAGGACCCCGTCTCGGTGACCCTCAACCTGGGACTCTCGGCGGGCGGGCGGCTCTTCCACCGGGACGCGGACGGCAAGGCCGTCATCCGCTTCGAGAAGGGCGACCGGGTGATGCCCGCGACCGTCCACGACCAGGTCGGCACCGACCGCAGCGCCGCCCGTACGGCCCTCGGCATGAGCGGCTCGGACACCCTGCCCGGCTTCTTCGGCGGGAGGTACGCCATGGTCCCGCTGGGTTTCTCCTACCGCCAGCAGGTCGCCGAGCAGGCACCCGAGGGCTTCGAGTGGAGCGTCCTGCCAGCCCCGGCCGGGAGCGACGGCCTCGCCCAGGGGGTGAGCCCGCAGACCCTCTCGGTCGCCGAGGAGAGCCCGCACAAGAAGGAGGCCGTGCGGTTCATCGACTTCCTGCTGCGCCCGGAGAACATGGTCCGGCTGGCCAAGGGCGACTGGATGCTGCCGACCGGCACGAAGGCGCTGGCCGACCCCGCGCTGCACACCGCCGAGAACGGCTGGGCCACCGGCACGGCACTCGCCGCCGCGCTGAGGCCGGCGCCCGCGCAGACCGTGCGCGGCTACCCGGAGTGGAAGGACAAGGTCGCCACCCCCGCGCTCCAGGAGTACTACAGCGGAGCCATCGGCATCGGTGAACTGGAGGAGCGCCTGGTCGAGGACGGGAACAGAGTGCTGGCCCGCTACCAGCGCTGAGCGGACGGCGGCAATACATTGCACGAGACGTCTCGTCTCGCCTAAGGTGTGCGCATGACCACCTCGCCGCGCGCCCATGTCGCCATGTTCTCCATCGCCGCCCACGGGCACGTGAACCCGAGTCTCGAAGTGATCCGGGAACTCGTCGCCCGCGGGCACCGGGTGAGCTACGCCGTCCCGGCCTCCTTCGCCCGGAAGGTCGCCGCCACCGGCGCCGAACCCGTGATCTACACCTCCGTACTGCCCACCGAGGACAGCCCCGAGGAGTGGGGCACCGAACTCATCGACAACATCGAGCCGTTCCTGGAGGACGGCATCCAGGCCCTCCCGCAACTGGCGGACGCCTTCGCGGGGGACGAGCCGGACCTGGTGCTGCACGACATCACCTCCTACCCGGCCAGGATCCTCGCCCACCGCTGGGGCGTCCCCGCCGTGTCCCTCTGGCCCAACCTCGTGCCGTGGGAGGGGTACGAGGAGGAGATCGCCGCCCCGATGGCCGAGGGGCTGCGGCAGACCGAACGGGGCAGGGCGTACTACACCCGCTTCCAGGACTGGCTGGCCGGGAACGGCCTGGGGGACCTGGCCGCCGACGACTTCGTCTCCCGGCCCCGCCGCGCCCTCGTCCTCATCCCCGAGGCGCTCCAGCCGAACGCCGACCGGGTGGACCGCGCCGTCTACACCTTCGTCGGCGCCTGCCAGGGCGACCGGGCCGACCAGGGGGAGTGGGTGCGTCCGGCCGGCGCGGAGAAGGTGCTGCTGGTCTCGCTCGGTTCCTCCTTCACCGACGAGCCGGATTTCTACTGCGCCTGTGTGAAGGCGTTCGGCGACCTGCCCGGCTGGCACGTCGTGCTCCAGATCGGCGCACACGTCGACGCGGCGGAACTCGGCCGGGTGCCGGACAACGTGGAGGTGCACTCCTGGGTGCCGCAGCTGTCCGTGCTGAGGCAGGCGGACGCCTTCATCACCCACGCGGGCGCGGGCGGCAGCCAGGAGGGCCTCGCCACCGGTACGCCGATGGTCGCGGTACCGCAGGCGGTCGACCAGTTCGGCAACGCGGACATGCTCCGGTCGCTCGGGGTGGCCCGGCACCTGCCGAAGGAGGAGGCCGGTGCCGAGGCGCTGCGCGAGGCCGTCCTCGCCCTGGTGGACGACCCCGGGGTGGCGGCCCGGCTGGCGCGGATCCGGGAGCGGATGGCGCGGGAGGGCGGCACCCGGCGGGCCGCCGATCTGATCGAGGCGGAACTGCCCGGCCGGGGACCCGGGCCGCCGCCCGCCCGGCGGGCCCGGCCCGTCCGGCCGCTGAAGCCTCCCGGGGGCCGGGCCGGGCCGGGCCCGTCCGGGCCTGCTTCCGGTCATGATCGGGAGGGTTCCTGTCCTTCCTGTGGAGAGAAGCGGCCGACTGCGTGACGGCTACATGAAGGTCTTGATCTGTGCGCGTCAATCGACCAGGGTTTCGAAGCAGCCCCCGGAGATCTTCCGGCCGGGGGCCGATCCCCCCACAAAGAATGACGAGGAGGCCCTCTCTTCATGGCCATTCACAAGCGCGTACGCCGGACCAAGCTCACCGCCTCCATAACCGCCGTCGCGGCGGCGGCGGGTGTCACCCTGTTCGGCGCGTCGTCCGCGGGAGCCGCCCCGGCCCCCGCGACGGGCATCGTCCACGGCGCGGACGCGGCCACAGCCGTGGCCGGAAGCTACATCGTCATGCTGGACGAGAAGGCCGACAAGTCCGAGCTCGCCGAGGAGTACGGCGGCGAGCTCCGGCGCGACTACAGCTCGGCCATCAACGGCTTCTCGGCCGACGGCCTTTCGGAGACCGAGGCCCGACGCCTCGCCGCCGACCCGGCCGTCGCCAAGGTCGTGCAGAACAAGGAGTTCCACATCGACGCCACCCAGGACGACCCGCCGTCCTGGGGCCTGGACCGGATCGACCAGACCGGCACCGCCGGCGACGGCGCGTACACCTACCCGGACGCCGCCGGTGAGGGCGTCACGGCGTACGTCATCGACACCGGTGTCCGCGTCACCCACGACGACTTCGAGGGCCGGGCCGCCTCGGGCTTCGACGCCGTGGACAACGACGACGACGCGGACGACGGCAACGGCCACGGCACCCACGTGGCCGGAACCATCGCCGGCGCCTCGCACGGGGTCGCCAAGAAGACGAAGATCGTCGCCGTCCGGGTCCTCGACGACAACGGCTCCGGCACCACCGAGCAGGTCATCGCGGGCATCGACTGGGTCACCGCCCACCACGAGGGCCCCTCCGTCGCCAACATGAGCCTCGGCGGCGGCGCGGACCCGGCGCTGGACGCCGCCGTCCAGGAGGCGATCGCGTCCGGCGTCACCTTCGCGGTGGCCGCGGGCAACGAGTCGGGCGACGCGGGCGAGGGCTCCCCCTCCCGCGTGCCGGAGGCCATCACGGTCGCCTCGTCCACCGTGGACGACCGGCAGTCCTCGTTCTCCAACCACGGTCCCGCCGTGGACCTCTACGCGCCCGGCTCGGACATCACGTCCACCTGGAACGACAGCGACGACGGCACCAACACCATCTCCGGTACGTCCATGGCGGCCCCGCACGTGGCCGGTGCCGCGGCCGTCTACCTCGCGGGCCACCCGGAGGCGGCCCCGGACGAGGTCGCCTCGGCGCTCACCGAGGGGGCCACCCCGGGCGCGGTCTCCGACGCGACCGAGGGCACTCCGAACAAGCTCCTCAAGATCGTAGAATAACCGGACCGAGACCGAAGGTGACCGAGGCCGCCGCGCTCTCCCCCCACGGGGCGCGGCGGCCGTCACCGTCACGCCGGACCGTCCTAGGGTGGGGTCATGAGCACGAAGTACGCGGCGCTGCTGCGGGGGATCAACGTCGGCGGGCACCGGAAGGTCCCGATGCCGGAACTCCGCACGCTGATCGAGGGGCTGGGGCACGAGGACGTCGCCACCCACCTCCAGAGCGGCAACGCCGTCTTCCGCAGCGGCCTCGACGACGAGGAGGCGCTGCGGACCGGACTGGAGCGGGCCGTCGAGGCGCACTTCGGCTTCCGGGCCGACATCATCGTGCGCCCCGGCCGCTACTTCGCGGCGATCGTCGACGCCTGCCCCTTCCCGGCCGGCCGGCTCCAGGGCAGGCAACTGCACGTCACCTTCTTCGACGCCCCTCCCGGAGCGGACCGCTTCGCCTCCGTGGACCGGTCCGCCCACCTCCCCGAGGAGTTCGGCCTCGGCGACCGGGCGCTCTACCTGTACGCCCCCGACGGGCTCGGCCGCTCCAAGCTGGCCGACGTGCTCGGACGGCCCGCCCTCAACCGCGGGCTCGTCGCGACCTCACGCAACTGGAACACCGTGGTCAAGCTGGTGGAGATGACCGATGACTGAGCCCTCGCCCGCCGTGGCCGCGGCCATCGAGGGCGAGCTGCGCCTCCTCGATCCCGTCGTGCGCGAGTCCGCCGCCATCCTGGCCGCCATGCTGCACCCCGACTTCCGGGAGATCGGCACCAGCGGCCGGCTCTGGGACCGCGACACCATCATCGAGGCGCTCACCGTCCCCGCCCCGGGCGCCCCGCGTCCCGGCCCGCTCACCGCCTCCCGGATGCACGGCGAACAGCTCGCCGACGACCTGGTGCACCTGACCTTCGACACGGAGACCGGAGGGCTGCGCTCGCACCGCAGCTCCCTGTGGCGGCTGACCGGCACCGGCTGGCGCCTCTACTTCCACCAGGCCACCCCGTTCATCGACGACCCGTTTGCGGAGGTCTGAGCGGCACACCGGCCCCCGCGGACCGGAGAGCGCCGGTCTGTTGTGTGCATGATGCATTACGCATGCTTTATGCATATGAAGTGTATGGTGCACGCGTGTCGGCGGTGGGCCCCGGGCGTCCTGGGCCCGCGTGTCCGACCGGTCACCCCTCACGAATCGGACAGCTCATGAGCAGCAACAAGGAATTCGCCGGCCGCAGTGTGATCGTCACCGGCGCCGGGTCCGGCATCGGCCGCGCCACCGCCCTGGCCTTCGCCGAGAAGGGCGCGCGGGTGGTCGCCGCCGACCTGAACGCCCAGGGCGCCGCGGACGTCGTCCGCGAGATCGGGGCGGCGGGCGGGGAAGCGGTCGCGGTCGTCGGGGATCTGAGCGGCCAGGAAGTGGTCGACGGACTCGTCACCACGGCCGTGGAGACCTTCGGGGGCGTCGACGTCCTGGTCAACAACGCGGGCATCATGGACAGCATGTCCGCCGCGGGCGACGTCACCGACGCCGAGTGGGAGCGGCTGCTGCGCGTCAACCTGACCGCGCCCTTCCTGCTCACCAGGGCCGTCCTCCCGCACATGCTGGAGGCGGGGCGCGGCTCGATCGTGTTCACCGCGTCCGAGGCGTCGCTGCGCGGCTCGGCGGCGGGGGCCGCCTACACCGCCGCCAAGCACGGCATCGCGGGCCTGACGAAGTCGATCGCCGTGACCTACCGGCAGTCGGGCATCCGGGCCAACGCGATCGCGCCCGGCGGCACCGCGACGAACATCCAGGTGAACGCCGACCCGGACGCGCTCGGCCCGCGCGCCCTGCGGGCGTACATGGGCAATGTGGGGCAGCCGGCCGGTGCCGGGACGCAGGCCGCCGCCATCGTGTTCCTCGCCTCGGAGGCGGCCGGCAACATCAATGGTGTGATCCTTCCGGTCGACAACGGCTGGGCGGCCGTCTGAGCCGGCGCACCCGCCGTACGGGCCCCGGGCGGGGTGACCCCCCGGGGCTTTCGGCACCCCTCCGGAGCGATCCGTGAGGCCGGTTCCGGAACCGCCCCGTTTCGGCCAATCGCAGCCGTGTGCCGGGCCGGTGGGGACCGGCGCGAGGGTGTCTCACCCTGTGGGCGCGATCATGTCCCGGGCGGACCGCGGCCCGTGCCGGGCGGCCCGCCGGACGGCGCGTGTCCGCGCCGCCGACGGGCGCGCGCCGTCGTCGCGGCGGTGGTGCGGCGCTCGCGGCAACGCGCCGGTGCGGCCCGTCCGTTCACCGGACGGGATCATCCCGGGACGCTCTCGCCGTGTATCGGAGTCCACCGTCCGTTTTCCGTCACGGGCCGGGGACGCGGCCTTGTCAGCGGATCGGGCGGAGCCGAGGATTCGAGACGTGCGGTTGGCAGGTGCACGACCAGGGTTCCCCGGTCGGGTACGGCCGCGCATCCGCGGCCCGTCCCCAGCGGACCGCGACACCCCCACACCTGGAGGATCTGTGACCTTCAAGCGCTTCGCCCCCCTCGGCTCCGTCTCCAGACGCGCACGGCTCATCGCCGTCACCTCCGGCATGGCCGCCGCGGTCGCGCTCGCGGCCCCCACCGCGACCGCCCAGCCCGCCCAGGACACCACCGTCACCAAGGCCGAACTCGCGTCCGCCAGTTCCGCCGTACGCAGCGCCGACATCGCGGGCACCGCCTGGTACACCGAGGCGGACACCGGCAAGCTCGTCGTGACCGTCGACAGCACCGTCTCCGACGCCGAGATCGCCACCATCAAGAAGTCGGTGACCGGCTCCGGCGCCAAGGTCGACATCAACCGCACCGAAGGCACGTTCAACAAGCTCATCGCCGGCGGCGAAGCCATCTACGCCAGCGGCGGACGCTGCTCACTCGGCTTCAACGTCCGCAGCGGCAGCACCTACTACGCCCTGACCGCCGGACACTGCACCGAGATCGGCAGCACCTGGTACACCAACTCGGGCCGGACCACGGTCCTCGGCTCGCGTGCGGGCAGCAGCTTCCCGACCAACGACTACGGCCTGATCCGGCACTCCAACTCCGCCAACGCGGACGGCCGGGTCTACCTCTACAACGGCACCTACCAGGACATCACCTCGGCCGCCAACCCCACGGTCGGCCAGGCGGTGAAGCGTTCCGGCTCCACCACCGGTGTGCACAGCGGCACGGTCACCGGCCTCAACGCCACCGTGAACTACGGCAGCGGTGACATCGTCTACGGCATGATCCAGACCAACGTCTGCGCCGAGCCCGGCGACAGCGGCGGCTCGCTCTTCTCCGGCAGCACCGCGCTCGGCCTCACCTCCGGCGGCAGCGGCAACTGCTCCTCGGGCGGAACGACCTTCTTCCAGCCCGTCGTGGAGGCCCTCAACGCCTACGGTGTGAGCGTCTTCTGAGCAGTGCGACGGGGTGAAACCGCCGGGAGGGGCCAGACCCTCCCCGGCGGGACCCCGGCACCATCGACCCGGCTCACCCCCGGCGGGCCGCGCTCGGCGAGCGCGGCCCGCTGTCGCGTTCCTCCGGGACCGCGAACCCGCCGGTGAACGGAGCGGCGGCCCGATGGCCCAGCGGGACGGCGGCCCAATGGCCCAGGACGGCGGGCCACCGCCTTCCTAGGATCCTGGCATGAGCACCCACGTGAACAGCACGGCCGGCGGCGCCACGGCCGTGGACCTCTACTTCGACCCGGCCTGCCCCTTCGCCTGGATCACCTCCCGCTGGATGCTGGAGGTGGAACGGCACCGCGATATCGAGCTCCGCTTCCACGTCATGAGCCTCCACCTCCACAACGCGGGCAACGAACTCCCCGGCTGGTACCGCGACCTGGTCGACCGGTCGGTCGGGCCGGTCCGTGTCGCCGCGGCCGCGGAGGCCGCGCACGGACCGGGCGTCCTCCGCGACCTCTACACCGCCCTGGGCACCCGCATCCACCGGGAGAAGAACGAGGACTTCGACGCCGTCGTCGCCGAGTCCCTCGCCGAACTGGGCCTGCCCGGCGAACTCGCGGCCGCCGCGCACACCGATGCCCACGACGAGGCCGTACGCCTCAGCCACGAGCGGGGCATGGACCCGGCAGCGGGGTCGTACGTCGGCACGCCGACGGTCCACGTCGACGGGACCGTCTGGTTCGGTCCCGTCCTCAACTCCGTGCCGCGCGGCGAGGAGGCGGCCCGGCTCTTCGACAGCTTCCGGGTCCTCGCCGGGCACCCGGACTTCTTCGAGCTGAAGCGGGAACGCACCGGCAGCCTCGTCATCGACTGACGGGCGGCCCGGTCCCGGGCCCCTGACCGGAGAACCGGCCCCGTCCGGCGGGTCAGGCCCTACGCGCTCAGCGGCTCCGCGGCCCTGCCCGCCGGGGTCCGGACGGCCTCGTCGTAGCGGGTGAGCAGCAGCCGGGCCAGCTCCGGCGAGGCGCCCAGCACCCCGGAGAGCACCTCGGCCCCGGCCTCGGCCGCACCGGCGGCGATGCGGTCGGGAAGGCGGCCGGGGGCGATGACGTACGGGGCGACCGCCACCCGCCGTACGCCCTGCTCCGCCCGCAGGGCGCGGACCGCGTCGGCGGTGCGGGGAAGGGAGGCGGAGGCGAACGCAGGCCGCACGGCGCACCAACCGGTGTGCCGCAGCTCCCGCGCGATTTCAGCGATCACTGCGATCGCCTCCGGGTCTGTGGAGCCCGCCGAGGCCAGGACGAGCCCGGTCGAACCCTTGTCGGCGGGGGAGAGGCCCGCCGCGTACAGCCGTTGTTCCAGCGCCGCGTTCAGCAGCGGCGACGGACCGAGGACGGCGGCCTGGCGGACGGACAGCCGGGGCAGCCGGGTCCGCACCCCCTCCAGGACCGAGGGGATGTCGGACTTGGCGTGGAAGGCCCGGGTCAGCAGCAGGGGGAGCGCGACGGCCTCCCCCGCGCCCTTTGCCGCCAGGCGTTCCAGCACCCGGGGCACGGACGGGGCGTTGAACTCCAGGAAGCCCGTCTCCACGCGCAGTCCGGGCCGCAGCGACCGTACCCGCGCGGTGAGCGCGTGCACGGTCGCCGCGTGCCGGGGGTCGCGGCTGCCGTGGGCGACGACGAGGAGGACGGGAGCGGTCATACCGGCCGGCTCAGCTCTTCACCAGGAGACCGCGGCCGCGCAGCACCCGCCGCTCCAGCGGACTGAAGATCAGCAGGTCGATCGCGATACCGACGAACAGGATGAGCAGGATCGCCAGGAAGATCCCGGGCATGTCGAAGTTGTTCCGCCCGTTCTCCAGCAACTGCCCGAGCCCCAGGCCGAGATCGGGCGAGGACGCGATGATCTCGGCGGCCATCAGCGAACGCCAGGAGAACGCCCAGCCCTGCTTGAGCCCCGCCAGGTAGCCGGGCAGGGAGGCCGGCAGGACGATGTGCCAGGTGCCCCGCAGCCCGGTCGCGCCGAGCGTACGGCCGGCCCGCAGGAACAGCGGCGGCACCTGGTCGACCCCGGACACCAGTCCGTTGGCCACGGACGGCACCGCGCCGAGCAGGATCACCGCGTACATCGTCTTGTCGTTGAGCCCCAGCCAGATGATGGCCGGCGCCACCCACGCCACCGAGGGCAGGGACTGCAGCCCGGACAGGATCGGGCCGATGCCCGCCCGGACCACCTTCACCCGGGCCACCAGCAGACCCAGGGGCGTACCGATCGCGACGGCCATCAGGAAGCCGAGCAGACCGCGGGACACACTGGTCCAGACGACCTCCAGCAGGGTGCCCTGGAGCCACATGTCCTTCAGGCTGTCCCAGACCGCCGAAGGCGGTGGCAGCTTGTAGTCGTCGGTGACCTCCGCCCAGACCAGCAGCTGCCAGACCAGGACCACCAGCACCACCGCGACCACCGGCGGCAGGACCTTCCTGACCAGCACCTCCCGGACGGGGGTGCGCCGCACCTGTACGGCGTCCAGGGCGTCCAGCCCGGCCTCCAGGCCGGCCAGGTCGTCGGACTTGGTGTCAGTGCTGGCCATGACGGCGGATCTCCCCACGCAGTTCTTCGGTGATCTCGACGGACAGCTCCGCCACGGCGGGGTCCTCGATACGGCGCGGCTGTTCGATGCCGACCGTCCATTCACGGGCGATCCGGCCGGGCCGCGACGACAGCAGGACGACCCGCTGGGCGAGCCGTACCGCCTCGCGCACGTTGTGGGTGACGAAGAGGACCGCCGCGTTCGTCTCGTGCCAGATACGGGTCAGTTCGTCGTGCAGCACATCGCGGGTGATGGCGTCGAGCGCGGCGAACGGCTCGTCCATCAGCAGCAGACGGCTGTCCTGGGCGAGCGCCCGCGCCATCGCCACCCGCTGGCGCATACCGCCCGAGAGCTCGTGCACCCGCTTCCCGTACGCCCCGCCCAGGCGTACGAGTTCGAGCAGCCGCTCCGCCTCGGTGCGGCGGTCCGGCTTCGGCACCCCGCGCAGCCGCAGGGCGAGTTCGATGTTCTTGCCCGCGGTCAGCCACGGGAACAGGGCGTGCTCCTGGAACATCAGGGCCGGCCGGCCGCCGGGGGTCTCGATGGACCCCGCGGACGGACGGTCGAGCCCCGCGACCAGGTTGAGCAGCGTCGACTTACCGCACCCGGAGGCCCCCAGGAGGGTGACGAACTCGCCCGGGGCGACATCGAGTGTGATGTCGTCCAGGACCAGCTGCTGCCCCGAGGGGCCGGCGAAGGACTTGGAGACGTGCGTGATACGAGCGGCGTGCTCGACCGCCGTACGGTCCTCGGCCTTGGTGAGGGTGGTGGTCGCCATGGTCGTCACCTCCTGGGAATCTCGCGAATCCGGTCGGGGAGTGGGTGGGTTACTTGACGCCGAGGCCGGCGTCGGCGACCTCGGGCTGCCCCGCGGCCTTGAGGATCTTGTTCAGCGGCTTCAGGTCGTAGATGCCGGCCAGGTCCGGCTTCTCCAGGAGACCCGCCTTCACCGCGTGCTCGGCCTGTGCGTCCAGGGTCGCGGCCAGCGGGTCGTCCGTGATCTCGATGGACTCCCAGGCCGGGTCGAGGATCCCGGCGGCCAGCGGCTTGCCGGTCAGCTTCTCCAGCGCCTTGTTGGCGGAGGCCTTCGCCTCCTCCGGGTTGGCGTTGATCCACTTGTTGGTGCCGACCGTGCCGCGCAGCACGGCCTCCACGACGTCCGGGTGCTCGGCGAGGAACTTCTGCGACACGATGATGTTCGTGATCACGAACTGGTTGCCGGGCCACAGCGTCGACTCGTCGAGGAGCACCTCGGCTCCCTCGGAGACCAGCTTGGACGCGGTCGGCTCCGGGACCCAGGCGCCGTCCAGCGAACCGGACCGGTAGGCGTCCGGCGTCACCTTGTTGTCCGAGCGGACCACGGAGACGTCGCCCTTGCCGCTCTGCGCGTCGACCTTCCACCCCTTCTCGGAGATCCAGTTGAGGAAGGCCACGTCCTGGGTGTTGCCGAGCTGCGGGGTGGCGATCCTCTTGCCCTTGAGGTCGTCCAGGGTCTTGATCTTGTCCGGGTTCACGACCAGCTTCACACCGCCGGACGCCGAACCGCCGATGATACGCAGGTTCTGGCCCTTGGACTTGGTGTACCCGTTGATCGAGGGGGAGGGGCCGATGAAGCCGATGTCGATCGAACCCGCGTTGAGCGCCTCGATCTCGGAGGGGCCGGCGTTGAACGTCGAGGCCTTCACCTCGGTGCCGCCCAGCTCCTTGGCGATGATGCCTTCCTGGATGCCGACCAGGGCGGTGGCGTGCGTGAGGTTCGGGAAGTACCCGATCTTCACGGTGTCGGCGGAGAGCTTCTTCCCGCCGGAGGAGACGGTCTTGGTGTCGTCCTCCTCCGCTTCGGAACCGTAACCGCAGGCGGTGAGCGCCACGGCGAGCAGCGGCAGGGCGGCGGCAGCGGCGAGGCTGCGGCGCAGGGTGGTACGGGGGACAGACACGGGAGGCTTTCCTCTCGTCGGCCCGGTCCTCACGTCCCCCGGGAAGGCGGGGGCGTGGCCGGGTCGTCGGCTGGTCTTCGTCGGACACGGTCATGCGGGTGGTACGGGCGGGCGCGCAGGCAGTGCGCGTACGTCATGCCGCACATCGCCCGACCCCGCCCTGGCCGCTGCCGAGGGCACCGCTGCCGACGCGGCCGCCCTCCTTCGCGAAGGTCGAGAAGAAGTCCTTGCGCATCAGAAATCCCACTCCGCGTCGTCGAGGGCGGCACCGTCGGCGTCCTGGCCGGTCACGGCGGCGAACGAGGCGCCCGCCATGCCGGCCGCGAGTGTGGTGCCGTCGGCGGGGTCGATCAGGAGGAACGAGCCGGTGCGCCGGGAGGCGGCGTAGGCGTCGAGGGCGAGGGGTTCGGCGGTGCGTATCACGACCCGGCCGATGTCGTTGGCGACCAGCTGTCCGGGGGCGGGGTGCTGGGAGAGGTCGTCCAGGGTGAGCCGCGAGGGGATGTCCTTGACGATCGCCTTGACGGTGCGGGTGGTGTGCTTGAGCAGCACCCGCTGGCCGACGGTGAGCGGCCGGTCCGCGACATGGCAGACGGTCGCCTCGACATCCTGGGTGACGGCCGGGGCGTCCGCACCCGGCGCGATCAGGTCGCCGCGCGAGATGTCCAGGTCGTCGGTGAGCCGCAGGGTGACCGACTGCGGGGCCCAGGCGATGTCCACGCTCTCGCCCAGGGCGTCGATCCCCGCGATCGTCGACGTACGTCCCGAGGGCAGCACGGTGACCTGCTCGCCGACCCGCAGCACACCGGAGGCGATCTGCCCGGCGTATCCCCGGTAGTCGGGGTGCTCGGCGGTCTGCGGGCGGATCACGTACTGGACCGGGAAGCGCGCCGGGCACTCCGTCAGGTCGTGGCTGACCGGGACGGTCTCCAGGTGTTCGAGGACGGTCGGGCCGCCGTACCAGTCCATGTGGGCGGAGGGTTCGACGACGTTGTCGCCGGCGAGTGCGGAGATCGGGATGGCGGTGATCTCGGGTACGCCCAGGGAGGCGGCGTATGCGGTGAACTCCTCGGCGGTCTTCGCGAAGACGGGTTCGGCGTAGTCGACGAGGTCCATCTTGTTGACGGCGAGGACGACGTGCGGGACGCGCAGGAGTGCGGCGACGGCGGCGTGGCGGCGGGTCTGTTCGACGACGCCGTTGCGGGCGTCGACGAGGACGACGGCGAGTTCGGCGGTGGAGGCGCCGGTGACCATGTTGCGGGTGTACTGCACGTGGCCGGGGGTGTCGGCGAGGATGAACCGGCGGCGGGGGGTGGCGAAGTAGCGGTAGGCCACGTCGATGGTGATGCCCTGTTCGCGTTCCGCGCGCAGTCCGTCGGTGAGCAGGGCGAGGTCGGGGGCTTCCTGGCCGCGGTTGCGGGAGGCGTGCTCGACGGCTTCCAGCTGGTCGGTCAGGACCGACTTGGAGTCGTGGAGCAGGCGTCCCACCAGGGTGGACTTGCCGTCGTCGACGGAACCGGCGGTCGCGAAGCGCAGGAGGGTGGTGGCCGAGAGCTGCTCGGTGACGGTCATGGCTAGAAGTACCCTTCGCGCTTGCGGTCTTCCATCGCGGCTTCGGACATCTTGTCGTCGGCGCGGGTGGCGCCGCGTTCGGTGAGCCGGGAGGCGGCGATCTCGGTGATGACGGCGTCCAGGGTGGTGGCGTCGGAGTCGACGGCGCCGGTGCAGGACATGTCGCCGACGGTGCGGTAGCGGACCTGGCGGACCTCGGTCCTCTCGTGGTCCCGGGGGCCGCCCCAGTCGCCGGCGGTCAGCCACATCCCGTTACGGGCGAAGACCTCGCGCTCGTGGGCGAAGTAGATGCCGGGCAGCTCGACGCCCTCCCGGGCGATGTACTGCCACACGTCCAGCTCGGTCCAGTTGGAGAGGGGGAAGACCCGCACATGCTCCCCGGGGGCGTGGCGGCCGTTGTAGAGCTGCCACAGCTCGGGGCGCTGACGGCGGGGGTCCCACTGGGAGAACTCGTCCCGCAGCGAGAAGACACGCTCCTTCGCGCGGGCCTTCTCCTCGTCACGCCGCCCGCCGCCGAACACCGCGTCGAAGCGGTGGTGCTGGATCGCCTCGGTCAGCGGCACGGTCTGCAAGGGGTTGCGCGTCCCGTCGGGACGCTCCCGCAGCTTCCCCGCGTCGATGTACTCCTGGACCGAGGCCACGTGCAGCCGCAGCCCGTGCTCCGCCACGGTACGGTCGCGGTACTCCAGGACCTCGGGGAAGTTGTGCCCGGTGTCCACATGGAGCAGCGAGAAGGGCACCGGCGCCGGAGCGAACGCCTTCAGCGCCAGATGCAGCATCAGGATCGAGTCCTTGCCGCCGGAGAACAGGATCACCGGCCGCTCGAACTCCCCCGCCACCTCACGGAAGATGTGCACCGCCTCCGACTCCAGCGAGTCCAGATGACTGAGCGCGTACGGGTGATCGGTGCCCTCCGGCACGGTGACGACGGCACTCACGCCAGACCCCTCTCGGTGAGCAGCGCGTGCAGCGCCGCGGCGGACTCCTGCACGGTCTGCCGGTGCGACTCGATGCGCAGGTCCGGCGACTCGGGGGCCTCGTAGGGGTCGTCGACCCCGGTCAGCCCGCTGATCTCACCCGCCGCCTGCCTGGCGTACAGCCCCTTCACGTCACGGACCGAGCACACCTCGACCGGAGTCGCGACATGCACCTCCAGATAGGCGGTGCCCTCGGTCAGATGACGCCCCCGGACCGCGTCACGGCTGTCGGCGTACGGGGCGATGACGGGGACGAGCACCTTCACACCGTTGGCCGCGAGCAGTCCGGCGACGAAGCCGATGCGCTGCACGTTGGTGTGCCGGTCCTCGCGGGAGAAGCCGAGACCCGCGGAGAGGAACTCCCTGATCTCGTCACCGTCCAGCACCTCCACCCGGTGGCCCTCGCCGCGCAGCCGGGCGGCCAGCTCGTAGGCGATGGTGGTCTTGCCCGCGCTCGGCAGACCGGTCAGCCACACGGTGGCTCCCGTCTCCGTCACGCTCATCGGTATCTCCTGATCAGTCGTCATCAGCCGTGCAGCCCGCATTCGGTCTTGCCGCGTCCGGCCCATCGGCCGGCCCGCGCGTCCTCGCCCTCCAGCACCCGGCGGGTGCAGGGCGCGCAGCCGACGGAGGTGTAACCGTCCATCAGCAGCGGGTTGGTCAGCACCCCGTGCTCGGCGACGTAGGCGTCCACGTCGTCCTGCGTCCAGCGGGCGATCGGGGAGACCTTGACCTTGCGGCGCTTGGCGTCCCAGCCGACCACCGGGGTGTTCGCCCGGGTCGGGGACTCGTCGCGGCGCAGACCCGTCGCCCACGCGGTGTAACCGCTCAGCCCGTCCTGGAGCGGCCGCACCTTGCGCAGCGCGCAGCACAGGTCGGGGTCCCGGTCGTGCAGCTCCGGGCCGTACTCCGCGTCCTGCTCGGCCACGCTCTGACGGGGCGTCAGCGTGATGACGTTGACGTCCATCACGGCGTCGACCGCGTCACGGGTGCCGATGGTCTCCTCGAAGTGGTAGCCGGTGTCCAGGAACACCACGTCCACCCCGGGGAACACCCGCGAGGCGAGGTGTGCGACGACCGCGTCCTCCATCGAGGAGGTGACGCAGAAGCGCGCCCCGAAGGTGTCGGCGGCCCACTTCAGGATGTCGGACGCGGAGGCGTCCTCCAGCTCGCGGCCGACCTGTGCGGCCAGCTCCTCCAGGGCCTCGTCGGTGAGCTCGCCGGTGACCTGAGTGTTCGTCATGTCCCGTCCTCTTCAACGTCGTTGCGCGCGAGTCCTCGGGTCAGCAGGCCCAGGAACTTCAGCTGGAACGCACGATTGCAGGACGCGCATTCCCAGGCGCCGTGACCCGCCTCGTGCGGGCGCAGGTCCTCCTCGCCGCAGTACGGGCAGTGGAACGGCGCGGCTCGTCCGCTCACGACAGCGACTCCGCACCGGCGCGGGCCGCCCAGGTCGCGAAGCGCTCGCCCTCCTCGCGCTCCTCCTGGAACTTCCCGAGCACCCGCTCGACGTAGTCCGGGAGTTCGGCGGAGGTGACCTTCAGTCCGCGGACCTTGCGGCCGAAGCCGGCGTCGAGGCCGAGGGCGCCGCCGAGGTGCACCTGGAACCCCTCGACCTGGTTGCCGTCGGAGTCCAGCATCAGCTGGCCCTTCAGACCGATGTCGGCGGTCTGGATACGTGCGCAGGCGTTGGGGCAGCCGTTGATGTTGATGGTGATCGGCTCGTCGAAGTCCGGGAGGCGGCGCTCCAGTTCGTCGATGAGCGAGGCGCCCCGGCCCTTGGTGTCGACGATCGCCAGCTTGCAGAACTCGATGCCGGTGCAGGCCATGGTGCCGCGCCGGAACGGCGACGGGTGCACCTGGAAGTCCAGCGACTCCAGGCCCGCGGTCAGCGACTCCACCTGGTCCTGCTCCACGTCCAGGACGATCAGCTTCTGCTCCACGGTGGTCCGCACCCGGCCCGACCCGTGCGCCTCGGCCAGGTCCGCGATCTTGGCCAGGGTGGAGCCGTCCACCCGGCCGACGCGCGGCGCGAAGCCCACGTAGAAGCGGCCGTCCTGCTGCTGGTGGACGCCGATGTGGTCGCGCCAGCGGGAGGAGGGCTCCGCGGGGGCCGGGCCGTCCAGCAGCGGGCGCTTCAGGTACTCGTCCTCCAGCACCTGGCGGAACTTCGCGACGCCCCAGTCCGCGACGAGGAACTTCAGGCGCGCCCGGTTGCGCAGCCGGCGGTAGCCGTAGTCGCGGAAGATGCCGACGACACCGGCCCACACGTCGGCGACCTCGTCCAGCGGCACCCAGGCGCCGAGGCGTTCGGCCAGCCGCGGGTTGGTGGACAGGCCGCCGCCGACCCAGAGGTCGAAGCCGGGGCCGTGCTCCGGGTGGTCGACCCCGACGAACGCGATGTCGTTGATCTCGTGCACCACGTCCTGCACGGGGGAACCGGAGATCGCGGTCTTGAACTTGCGCGGCAGGTTGGAGAACTCCGGGCTGCCGATGTACCGCTCGTGGATCTCGTCGACGGCCGGGGAGCCGTCGATGATCTCGTCCGCGGCGATACCGGCCACCGGCGAACCGATGATCACACGCGGGCAGTCACCGCACGCCTCGGTGGTGGAGAGGCCGACCGCCTCCAGCTTCTCCCAGATCGCGGGGACGTCCTCGATGCGGATCCAGTGCATCTGGATGTTCTGCCGGTCGGTGATGTCGGCGGTGCCGCGGGCGTACTCCTCGGAGACCTCACCGATCACCCGCAGCTGAGCGGTCGTCAGCTTCCCGCCGTCGATGCGCACCCGCAGCATGAAGTACGAGTCCTCGAGCTCCTCCGGCTCCAGGATCGCGGTCTTCCCGCCGTCGATGCCCGCCCGGCGCTGCGTGTACAGGCCCCACCAGCGCATCCGGCCGCGGAGGTCGGTGGGGTCGATCGAGTCGAAGCCGCGCTTGGAGTAGATCGTCTCAATACGTGTCCGCACATTGAGACTGTCGTCGTCCTTCTTGAACTGCTCGTTCCCGTTGAGCGGGGTGAAGTGCCCCATGGCCCACTGACCCTCACCGCGATGCCGCCCGGCCTTGCGGCGGGGCGTGACGGAGGCAGGCTGTTCGGTGCTGGCCATGGCAAATACGTCCTTCGGGACTGCAGGAGGGCGGCTTTCAACTGCACACTCGCGGTGAGGCGCGGCGGTGCGCAGGGGTCAGACGGAGAGGAGGATCGCGGCGGTGCTGGACGTTCTCAGCGGACCGGACAGATGGCGCTGGACATGCGGCCGAGGTCGACGTGCCGCCGACTCACCAAGGCAATTCCAGTTCCAGACATGACGGAAGCGTGTCACGCGCATCTCTGGCCAGTCCACCACGATCCATCATGTGGACGCGATGGTCTCGGAGGATGAGACGTTGTGGTCTCTGTCACGTACGGCTCGATCGACAAAGCCGGTTCAATCGGACAGCTGTGGCCGGACGGCGGCCCGACGGGCCACGGCGGCCCGACGGGGGAGGCGTCACCAGGCGGGCCCTTCGGCCCCGTTGGCCGGTTCAGGCGTCCGCGGCGGGGTGGGCACCGGGCCAGGGGCCGGGGGCGGCGGCGGCGGATTCCGGTTCGGTCCTGGTGTCGAACAGCCGGAACCCCCGGCGCAGGTAGTTGTCCATCGCGTACGGACCGTCGTCGGAACAGGTGTGGACCCAGACCCGGGCCGTCGGCTTCCGGCCTTCGTGCCGCTCGGCCAGGTCCCACGCGCGGGCCACGCCGTACGACAGCAGGTGCCCGCCGATCCGGCGGCCCCGGAAGGCGGGGATCAGCCCGAAGTAGGCCACCTCGACCACGCCGTCGTCCTGGGCGTCCAGTTCGATGAAGCCGGCGGGCGTGCCGTGTTCGTAGGCCACCCAGGTCTCGGCGCCCGGCCTCTGCAGGATCTCCTCCCACTGGGCGTAGGTCAGGCCCAGCCGGTCGGTCCACCGGATGTCCCCGCCGACCGCCGTGTAGAGGAAGCGGCTGAACTCGGGCAGCGGCGTCTGTGACCGGACGATCCGTACACCGTCGCCCGGTGCGGCGGACGGGCGCAGATCCGAGGGGGAGGTCTGCTCCAGTGACCAGACGGTCACCTCGGAGGCGGGGACCCCGGGGGAGGCGGGGGCGGTGCTGTCGCTCATGCCGTCAGACAACCACGCCCCGGCGCACCGGCCGCCACCGGGGCACCGGTCCGGACCGGTGCCCCGGCCCCGAGCCCGGTACGGGGGCCGGATGCCGGGCGTGCGTACGGGGCGTCCCCGCACCGGCATCCGTACGGCCGGGCCCTTCGCCGGGCGCCCCGCCTCAGACCCGCTCCGCGGACGTACGCGCCCTGACCACCACCGGGGCCGTCGAACGCGGCAACAGGTCGGCCGGCTGGTCGGGGTGGACCACCTCCACCTCGACCCCCTCCCCGAAACGGTACGGGCGGTGGGACAGCACCTCGGCCATGCTGCGCCGCAGTCGCGAGATCTCCGCCCGCACCGTGACCGTCCTGGTCGGGTCGCCGAACAGGTCCTGGGCCAGCTCCGAGGCGGTACGCCCCTGGCGGTGCAGTGCCAGCGCGTACAGCAGTTCCGCGTGCCGGGGCGAGAGACGCACCGTCCAGGTGCCCACCGGCCCCACCACATGGGCCGAGAACCCCCGGTCCCGGCTCAGGTCCAGCACCACCCGGCGCGGGGAGGGCTCGTCCCGGTCCTCCGCCACCCGGACCAGCCACCCGCCCGGCAGCGGCTCGACCTGGCACATCCCCAGGGACGCCAGCCAGACCGGGCCCGGCCGGAGCGACTTCGGCAGCGGCAGCCGGTCCACGGGCGGCATCCCGCTGACCGCCGCCAGCCAGCCGTGGGTGTCCACCGCCATGGCGCCCCCCTCCAGCCGGCACAGGAGCGGGGCGGCCACCGAACGCAGCCGCTCGATCGCCACCAGGTGCCGGGCGCGCAGCTCGCTCTCCGCGAGTGCGGCCACCGAGCCGACCAGGGCGAGCGTCGCCGGATGGAAGGTGGACGCGGGACCGCTGATGTCGACGATGCCGATCAGCCGCCC
This sequence comes from Streptomyces nitrosporeus, assembly GCF_008704555.1. NCBI lineage: Bacteria > Bacillati > Actinomycetota > Actinomycetes > Kitasatosporales > Streptomycetaceae > Streptomyces > Streptomyces nitrosporeus. Next base: position 1,219,884 of record NZ_CP023702.1, on the reverse strand, counting down.
GTCCCGCGGGTCACGCATCGGGGCCGCCGCGCACGTCCAGCCGTGCAGGGCGCGGACGAAGTGCTCCGCGGAATGGACCTGGACGGGCGTCCGGGTCGCGAGCGAGGTCCCGATGGCGTTCGTCCCGGTCGTCGTCTCCGACCAGGCGGCCCCCTCCTCCAGGCAGATGTCCTTGGCCAGCCGCATCACGGCCGGGTGGCCCTGCCGCCACAGGACCCGCCCCTCGGGATCGGTGACGACCAGGATCTGCTGCGCGGCGTCCGCGATCGAGGCCAGCCCCTCACGCAGCAGCGGCATCACCTCGCCGAGCACCGTGCTCCTGCGCCGGTGCTCGATCTCGTCGGCCTCCAGCAGCTCGCTCTCCGGGGACTTCTCCGGGTCGACACCGCTGCGCAGCATCCGCTCCCAGGACGCGTCGATCTCGGCACGCGGCGCCGGCACCCTCCGGTCACCCCCCAGCCTGGCCTCACGGGCCCGGTGCACCGGGCGGTCCGGGCCACCGACGGCGGGCCGGACGGCAGGACGTGTCTCCATGGCGGCTTCCCCCAACACGAGTACGTGCTCCGTCCGGCAGCGACGTGCCGGACTCGGGGCCCATCCTGCCGCGCCGGGACCCTTCCCACCTCGCACTCCGCACAATGGTTGCAACCCTTTGCAACTCTGGTGAGAGGGCGCGGACCGTACGAGAGTGTCAGAACGCCTTGCGACGGCGTCCTCGACTCCGCCGCACGGCGTTGCACAAGCGTGGAGGGTGGTGCCGTGTCGGCGCAGCATCACCCTCCGTCGTTTGTCCGCCTCCCCCGGGGCTCCCGGCCCCGCGCCCCGCTCTTCGGACCGTCAGTCCGCCACCGGCCGCGCGCGCTCCACCACCGAGGCCAGGTCCAGACCGTGCGGCAACGTCCCGAAGGCCGAACCCCAGTCCCCGCCCAGCCGTGAGGCGCAGAACGCGTCCGCGACCCCGGCCGGAGCCCAGCGCAGCAGCAGGGAACCCTGGAGCACCAGCGCCATCCGCTCCGCCAGCCGCCTCGCCCGCGTCTCGGCGGAGCCCAGGTCCGCCAGGTCGGTCAGCAGGTCCCTGACCGCCGCGTCGAGCCGGTGGTCCGCGCCGCGGGCCTCGCCCACCTCCTGGAGGAAGGCGTCCAGCGCCCGGGGCTCCCGCCCGATCGCCCGCAGCACGTCCAGCGCCTGGACGTTGCCCGAACCCTCCCAGATCGAGTTGAGCGGCGCCTCCCGCAGCAGCCGGGGCATCCCGGACTCCTCGACGTAACCGTTGCCGCCCAGGCACTCCAGCGCCTCGCCGACGACCGCGGAGCACCGCTTCGTCACCCAGTACTTGGCGACCGGCACGGCGATCCGCAGGAACGCCCGCTCCTGCTCGGTGTCCGCGTCGTAGGCGGCGGCCAGCCGCAGCCCCAGGGTCGTCGCCGCCTCCGACTCCACCGCGAGATCCGCCAGCACGTTGCGCATCAGCGGCTTCTCGATCAGCAGCCCGCCGAACGCGCTGCGATACGCGCTGTGGTGGACGGCCTGCGCCACCGCCTGCCGCATCAGTGCCGCCGACCCGAGCACACAGTCCAGCCGGGTCGCGGCCACCATCTCGATGATGGTGCGCACCCCGCGCCCCTCCTCACCGACCCGGCGGGCCCAGGTCCCGTCGAACTCGACCTCGGCGGAGGCGTTGGACCGGTTGCCCAGCTTGTCCTTGAGCCGCTGGATCGCGAAGACGTTCCGGGCGCCGTCCGCCAGGACCCGCGGGACGAGGAAGCAGCTCAGCCCGCCCGGCGCCTGCGCCAGCACGAGGAACCCGTCGGACATGGGCGCCGAACAGAACCACTTGTGCCCGGTCAGGAGGTACTCCCCGTCCACGGACAGCGGCTCGGCCCGGGTCGTGTTGGCGCGTACGTCCGTGCCGCCCTGCTTCTCCGTCATGCCCATCCCGAAGATCACCCCGGGCTTCTCCCGGGCGGGCCGCAGCCCCTCCTCGTAGACGTGCGAGGTCAGCAGGGGCTCCCACTCGGCGGCCAGCACCGGGTCGGTCCGCAGCGCCGGCACGGCCGCGTGCGTCATCGACAGGGGGCAGCCGTGCCCCGCCTCGGCCTGGGTCCACACGAGGAACCCGGCGGCCCGCCGCACATGCCCTCCGGGGCGCCCCCACGCGTCGGTCAGCCCGGCCGACACGGCGTGCCCCAGCAGCCGGTGCCAGGCGGGGTGGAACTCCACCTCGTCGAGGCGGTGCCCGTACCGGTCGTGGGTGCGCAGCTTCGGCGGGTACTCGTTCGCCTGCCCGCCCCATGCCTGTGCCTGGGCCGAACCGGCCGCGCGGCCGAGTTCTCCGAGTTCCCGGCGGGCCTCGTCGAGGAGTCCGGGCTCCAGATGCCGTCCGACGGCCTCCGCCAGCACCCGGTCGGCGGCGAAGACGTCGTAGCCGACCAGCGGCGGGACCTGGTTGGTCACTGTGTGGGTGGTTGCTGCCATGCCGATACGGTAAAGAGGTGCAGGCAGCAAATGAAACACCTGAGCGCCCACCAGGTCGGCTCCACCGGGCCCGCGTCCTCTACCGCAACGTGTCCAAGCGGCAGATGGCGTGGCAATTGCTCAAGGACACGGTCAATTCGTGCATCGAGTACCGCATCCTCGGCCTTGCGGCCGAGGCCGCCTTCTTCACCCTGCTGTCCCTGCCTCCCCTGCTGCTCGGACTGATCGGGCTGCTCGGGTACGTCGACGCCTGGACGGACACGGCCACCGTCGAGTCCATCGAGCGCAACATCCTCAACGCCGTGCAGACCGTGCTCTCCGAGCGCGGCGTCAACGACATCGCCAGACCGCTGATGGACGACGTCACCAACGGGGCGCGCCCCGACGTCATCTCGATCGGCTTCGCGATCGCCCTGTGGTCGGGCTCGCGGGCCGTCAACGTCTTCATCGACACCATCACCGTGATGTACGGCCTCGACGGCCACCGGGGCATCGTCAAGACCCGGCTGCTGGCCTTCCTGCTGTACGTCGTCGCGCTGGTCCTCGGATCCGTGGTGCTGCCCCTGCTGGTGGTCGGACCCGACCGGGTGGTGGAGTTCGTCCCCTGGGGCACCGAGGTCCTGTCGGTCCTGTACTGGCCGCTGGTCATCGTGCTGTCGATCGCGTTCCTGACGACGCTCTACCACGTGTCCGTGCCCGTCCGCTCCCCCTGGATAGAGGACGTACCAGGGGCGCTCGTCGCGCTCACGATGTGGGTGCTGGGCAGCTTCCTGCTGCGGATCTACCTCACGAGCACGGTCGAAGGCCCCACGATCTACGGTTCGCTGGCCGCGCCCATCGCCGTCCTGCTCTGGATAGGCATCTCCGCCTTCGCCGTTCTCGTCGGCGCCGCGGTGAACGCCGCGATCGACCACGTCTGGCCGTCGATGGCGACGGCGCTGGCCCGCGCCGCCACCGAACGCGCCCGCACCGCCCAGGCCGCGGAACTCGTCGCGCGCGCCCAGGCGGCGAGCTGGACGGCCTACGCGGACGACGACCCGGACGGCGACGAGGAGGAGGACGTCTCCATGCCCTCCGAGTTCCCCGAGCGCTGGTCGCGCTTCCTGCCCCCGGACGACGTGAAGTCCCGGCTGCACACCGGGCGGGACGGCAAGGACCCCCGGGAGGCGCGTGAGACGAGGGAACCGCGCGAGGGCCGCGACGGACGCGGGCACTGAGGCCCATGGGCGGTACACCGTACGCCGAGCGGGCCTCCCGTCTGGACGGGGCGGTCCTGTGGACCTGGTCCGGCCCCCGCGACCCCGCCCGGCCCGTCCTGCCCGACGGCTGCATGGACCTGCTCTGGACCGGCCGCGTTCTGCTGGTCGCCGGCCCCGACACCCGCGCCTTCCACCCCGCCGGGGCCGAGGGCGCCACCCGCGCCGGTATCCGCTTCGCGCCCGGCACGGCCCCGGCGCTCCTCGGCGTACCGGCGCACGAACTGCGCGACCGGCGCGTGCCGCTCGACGCGCTCTGGCCGGGCGCCCGGGTGCGCCGCCTCACCGAACGGACCGGGGACGCGGCCGACCCGTCCGCCGTCCTGGAGGACATCGCCCTGGGCAGGGCCGTGGACGCGGGCCCCCCGGACCCGCTGACGGCCCTGGCCGCTCTCCGGCTGGGACAGGGGCGCCCCGTCGCCGCCGTCGCCCGCGAGGCCGGCCTCGGCGCCCGGCAGCTGCACCGCCGGTCCCTCGCCGCCTTCGGCTACGGCCCGAAGACGCTGGCCCGGATCCTGCGGCTCCAGCGCGCGCTGGCCCTCGTACGCGCCGGGACGGCGTACGCGGAGGCCGCGTACGCCGTCGGGTGCACCGACCAGGCCCATCTGGCCCGGGAGATGAAGGACCTGACCGGGACCACGCTCGGCGGGTACCTGGCCGCGACCGGCTGAGAACCCCGGACGGAAAGGGGAGTCAGGACCCCTGCGGAGCCGAGGGGGCGAAGAGGGAGACCGCCGAGCCGTCGGGGTCCAGCACGACCGCGTAGCGCTGGCCCCAGACGGCGTCCCAGGGGGCGAGATGGCCCTCGTGGCCGGCGCCCGTCAGATCGGCGTACACCGCGTCCACCTCTTCCGGGCTGTCGCAGAGGAAGGCGAGACCGAGACGCTCACCGCCCTTCGCCCCCTCCCAGCCGGGGTCGAAGGAGCGGACGACGTCCTCGGTGTCCCACAGCAGCCGCTGCCCGCCGGGGAGCACGGCCTCCACATGGGGCGCGTCCTGCGCCCCGTCGGGGATGCCGATGCCCAGCCGGCGGTAGAAGGCGAGCGAGGCGGCCAGGTCGGCGGTGGTGATCGAGAAGGCGTCGAGTCGTGGAGTCATGCCCCGAACGTACGCGGGGCTCCTCATGGCCGTCTTGCAGAAAACGGTCATGAGGAGCGGGGCGGGGGACCGGTGTCAGCTGATGGAACGGATGGTGTTCCAGCCGCTCTGCCCGACCGTCGTACGGGCGCCGTCCACCGGGTCGCCCGCGGAGCCGGTCCCGCCCGCGTAGTACATCAGGGTGCCGGTCCCGTCGTCCGTCGTGGCCCACATGTCGGCGACCCCGTCACGGTCGGCGTCGGCCGCTCCCGCGAGCAGCGGCCGGTTGGCGACGCCGTACCCGTGGCCGTACCGGGTGCGGTCATCGAAGCGGCCGCCGTCGCGGCCCCTGTAGAGCCACAGGTCGCCGTTGCGGGTGTCCCGGGCCAGGAGGTCGGCCCGGCCGTCGTGGTCGGCGTCGCCGGGAGAGGCCAGGGTCATGACGTCCCACCCGCCGTTGCCGACGAGGACCGGCACGGCGACGGACGGCGTGGTGCCGCGCACTCCCGCGTAGAGCCACAGCCTGTCGTCGGACGCGACGACCGCGTCCGGGTGCCCGTCGCGGGTGACGTCGCCGACGCCCACGACCCTCGCGCCGGACGGCAGCCCGTCGGTGAGCACGACCGGAGCGTCCAGCGCACCGCCCCCGGTGTTGGGGTAGAGGCGCAGTTCACCGCCGACCCGGGCGACCACGTCCTCCGTGCCGTCACCGGTCCAGTCGCCCCGGTGCGCCACGGACGCGGTGGTCCACCCGCGCGAACCGATGAGGCCGTACGCACCGAGACCGCCCGTGCCCGTGCCGGGGTAGAGCCTCAGCTTCCCCTCGTCGTCGACCGCCACGAGGTCCGGCCGGCCGTCGCCGGTCATGTCACCCGGGACGGGGGCGTCGCGCAGATACGCGATGACGGGGGCGTGGTCGGAGTAACCGTCGGGCGGGTTGCTCGCGTCCGTTCCCGTGTTCCGCGTGGTGTCCATCCGGGACCGGTCGACCGTGCAGGCGACGAACCGGGGGCCCGCGGCACGCTTCGTGGTGAAGACGTGGTCGAGCCGGTGCCGGCTGGGGGCCGCCGCGTCCGCGGCCCAGTACTGGTAGGTGTGGTCGCCGTTGACACAGAGGTCCAGCGCATCGGTGATCGGCGCCAGTTCCGGGGCCGCGGGGTTGCGGTTGAAGTCGCCGCCCAGGACGACCCCGCCGGAGGCGTCGTCCTCCAGGTAGTCGCGGATGAACTCCGACTGGCGCAGCGCGAGCGCGCTCTCGCCCGGGACGAGATGGGTCGTGCAGATCTTCCCGGCCCGGCCGGCCATCCGCACGCACAGCAACGGCAGTTCGCGTGACGAGAGGCCGGCGGGCACGGTCTCGACCCGTTCGATCCCGCCCGCGAACGTCCCCCTGACGGCGAGCATCACCCCCAGGTCACCGCCGAGGGCGTCACCACGGCAGCGCGAGTCGAGGTCGGACTCCCTGTTGCCGGGCGCGTGCGCGAAGGACCAGCCCTCACCGAGGCGTTCCTTGAGCAGGGCCATGTGGCTCCTGGCCCAGTTGGGGCGGCGCTCCGCCTCCGGGACCGCCTCGTCGTACCCGCAGACCTCCTGGAGCATCAGGACGTCCGCCCGGTGCTCGTCCGCCAGTTGCGCGACCTGCTCGGCCTTGCGGTCCGGTTCGTTCCGGTAGGCGCAGTAACCCGACTGCCCGCGAGGGCTGCCCGCCTCCCCGCAGATGTTCCAGGTGACGACGCGCAGCTCGCCGGGGTACGGGGCGGTGGCCGGCGAGGCCGCCCGTACGCCGGTGCTGTCCGCGGGCGTCGCCCGTACGCCGGTGCCGTCCGCGGCCGTCGCCTGTACCTGTACGCCGAACAGAAGGGACCCGGCGACCGCCAGGCCCGCCGCCGCCCCGATGACTCTTCTCATCTGTTCCCCCCGGTCCGGGGCCGTGCCGGCCGCGGACAGTCCTTTCGGAGCGGTGTCCCCCGCCCCGGATCATGGGGAGTATAGGGACGGCGGGCCGGCCCCGACGGGGCGTACGGCGCGTCACATGCCGCCGGATCTCACGGGGACACGGCGGCGTCCGGGCGGGCGGCGGTCTCCGAGCAGGCGGCGGGGGAGGTGCCCGGCTCCGTCAGCCCCAGCCCCAGCTGGGCCCGCTCGGTGATCCAGCGGACCGGGCGGTGGCGCGGGTCGCCGGTCGTGGCGTACAGGGCCCGCTGGAGCTCCAGCACCCGGGCGGCACCGATCCGGTCGCCCCAGGCCAGCGGCCCCACCGGATAGCCCAGCCCGGCCGTCACGGCCAGGTCGATGTCGGCCGGGGCGGCGAGGGAGCGCTCCGCGATCGACGCGGCGACGGAGACCACCGAGGCCAGGAGCCGCTGCGCCACGGAGCCCGCGGTGTCCCGCACCACCGACACCGCGTACGGCTCGTCCCCGGCCGCCGCACGGGCCAGCACCGCGCGCGCGTCCCGGGCGGCGGCCGGATCGGACGCGGGCGTCACCGCGAGCACCCGGCGCCTGCCCGCCGCGGGCAGCGGGTCCACCCCGAAGGTCCGGGCGGCGGGCAGCCCCAGCGCGGCGACGGCGGACGCGGCCGTGGTGCCCCACACGGGCACCAGGACCACCGCGCGGCCGGAGGGTTCCGGGCCGTCCTCGACGGTGGCCCCGGCGGCGGCCAGCGCCTCCCGCACGGCGGCGGCACCGGTGTCCGTACCGGTGCCGGCCACGAAGACCGGGCGGTCCGGGTCGCCGGTCACCGCCGGTTCGGGGGCCTGCGCCGGGGCGTCGGGCCCGTAGGCGTACCAGCCGCGGCCGGTCTTGCGGCCGTGCAGTCCGGCGGCCACCCGGTTCGGGGTGAGGTAGGAGGGGCGCAGCCGGTCCTCGTGGCGGAAGCCCTCCCAGATCGAGTCGATCACCGCCGCCGTGACATCGAGTCCCGTGAGGTCCATCAGCTCGAACGGGCCCATCCGCAGCCCCAGGACGTCCCGGGCGATCCGGTCCACGTCCACCGGTTCGGCGACCGACTCCTCCAGCAGCGCCAGCGCCTCCGTGACCAGCCCCCGTCCCGCGTGGTTGACCAGGAAGCCCGGCGTGTCGGAGACCGTGACCGCCCGGTGCCCGCAACCGGTCACCAGCTCGGTCAGCAGCGGCGGGATGTCCGGCCGGGTGGCCGCGCCCGGCACCACCTCCACGATCCTCATCAGCGGCACCGGGTTGAAGAAGTGCAGCCCGGCCAGCCGTGTCGGGTCCTCCAGCGTCGCCGCGATCCTGGTCACCGACAGGGACGAGGTGTTGGTGGCGAAGACGGTGGATGCGGGCAGGACCCGCGCCAGCCTGCCGAAGACCTCGGCCTTGGTGTCCAGGTCCTCGCGTACCGCCTCGACGACCAGGCCGACCTCCGGTCCGGCGGCCCACGGGTCGTCCAGCGGGACCAGCCGCTCCAGGGCGGCCGTCCGGTCCTCGTCGGACATCCGCCCCTTGGCCACCGCACGTTCCAGCATGGAGCCGACGAAGTCCACGGCCGCGGTCACCGCCTCCCGCCGTACGTCGCACAGCTCGACGGTGTGCCCCGCGGTGGCCGCCCACTGGGCGATGCCACGGCCCATGGCCCCGGCGCCGACGATCCTGATTCGCATGACGGGTGGGTCCTCTCGTTGAACGGACGGAACGGGCGGAACGGGTGGAACGGGCGGAGCGGGTGGAGCAGGCGCAAGGAGCGGAGTGGCGGGGCGGAGCGGAGAAGGGTCAGCGCAGGTAGACCCGCCCCGGGTCCACGTCCTCGCGCAGCAGCCGCAGCTCCGCCGCGGCCGGCGGCGGGACCGTCCCCACCGTCTCATCCGTCTTCAGCTCCCAGCCGGTGGCCTCCCGCACCTGATCCACCGTCACCCCCGGGTGCACGGCCACCAGGCGCAGCTCCTCGCCGACGCCCTCACGGGCCAGGATGCCCAGTTCGGTGATGACCCGGGTGACCCCGACGCCCAGCGGGCGGATGCCCTCGGCCAGCGCCCGGTCGGGGCCCGGGGTGGTGCAGAAGTCCAGCTCCGCGGTGAAGGAGCGCGGATTGTGCCGCCGCATCACCACGAACACCTCGCGCGAGTTGGCCATCACCTCCACCCCGCCGCCGGAGCCGGGGAGCCGCACGTCCGGGCGCTCCCAGTCCCCTATCACCGAGGTGTTGAGGTTGCCCCACCGGTCGATCTGCGCGGCCCCGAGGAAACCGACGTCGATGTGCCCGCCCTGGAGCACGCAGCCGAACAGCGCGGGCATCGACAGCACCGCCTCGGCACCGGTGATCAGCACCGAGTCGGCGATGGTCTCCGGGAGGTGCGAGGGGTGCGCGCCGCACACCCCGGACTCGTAGACCACCTCGATCCGCGGGGCGACCGTCAGACGGGCCAGCTCGGTGGCGAGCGTCGGCAGCCCGATGCCCGCGAACACGGTCCGCCGCGCGGCCAGTTCGCGGGAGGCCACGACGGAGAGCAGCTCGGACGATGTCACCTGGTCCGGTGCCTGGACAACACTCACGGCCCGTTCCCCTCCCTGTCGCGGTCGTTCTTCCTGCGGTGTCCGGTCCTGCCCGTGCCGCGGTGCGCTCACAGCCGCCGCCCGTAGTCCACCGGCTCGCTCAGCGCCTCGCCGACCGCGAGCCGCGCCCAGGACTCCTCACCCATCTTCGCGGTGTACCCGGCGTGGTCCGCCGTCCCGTACACCCACTCCGCCAGCCACTCCCGCAGCCGGACCGGGTCCTTGCTGATGTGCGACCAGGCGCGGTAGAAGGCGTTGTCCCGGTCGTAGTACCCCTGGGCGAAGGACGGGTGCGCGCCCCGCGGGCAGACGACGACGGCGTCCACCGCGTGGGCCGGCACCAGCGTGCGGTTGGGGTCCGAGCGGATCACCGCGTCGTCGACGAGCTCCTCCACGACGACGACCGCCTTGCGGGCCGCGTACACCGCCTCCGCCTGGACGCCGGTGAGGCCCCACATCTGGATGTTGCCCCGGCGGTCCGCGCGCTGCGCGTGGATGATTGTCACATCCGGGTTGACCGGCGGTACGACATAGATCTGCTCGGGTTCGCCGTCCGGCCCGGGATAGGGCGACGTCACCTTGCGCAGGTCGCTGTTGACGCCCGGGAGGTCGCTCCCGCCGTAACTGCGCAGCGGGTAGAAGGGGAGCCGCTGCGATCCGGCGAGGTAGCGGCAGACCATCCCGTAGTGGCTGTACTCCTCGAAGGCCAGCGGCGCCGGATCGGCGCGTTCGACCCTGCGGCGCAGCTCACCCAGCGAACCGGCCGAGGAGTTGCCCACGAAGGAGGAGACCAGCCGGGAGACGCAGCCCGCGGCGATCATCTGGTCCACCACGATGTCCGCCGTCATCCGCACCACCGTGAGGCCACGGCGGCCCTGGCGGATGATCTCGTGCCCGGCGGCGGTGGGGACGAGGTGGGTGAAGCCCTCGATGCAGACGGTGGCGCCGTCGTGCACGAAGGAGGCGATGGCCTCCCTCATCGGCATGACCTTGCCGGCTCCGTCGGCCGTGTCCGTCCGTTCCTCGGTGCTCAACGGTGCTCCTCGGCGAGTGCGTGCGGGTCGCCCCTACGCTTCCAGGAGCATTGATTGCTGTCCAATACCGAATTAAGGTCGGATCAAGACCGCTGAGTAATGAATGGGTGCCTGATGGAACTGCGACATCTGACCGCGTTCACCGCCGTGGCCGAGGAACTGCACTTCGGCCGGGCCGCGAAGCGGCTGCAGATGGCCCAGCCCCCGCTCAGCCAGCAGATCCGCCAGCTGGAGAAGGAGCTCGGCGTCCAGCTCTTCGAACGCAACACCCGCTCGGTGCGGCTCACCAGCGCGGGGGAGTCCTTCCTGGAACCCGTCCGCACGGTCCTGGAGGACCTCGACACGGCGGTACGGGCGGCCAAGGCCGCCGGGCGCGGCGAGTACGGACGGGTCACCATCGGCTTCGCCGGAGCCTCCAGCCACGAGACCCTGCCCCGGCTGACCCGGGCCGTGCGGGCCGCCCACCCCGCCCTGGAACTGGTCATGAAGGGCCAGACCTACGCCAACGTCGCCCTGTCCCGGGTCGCCGACGGCACCCTCGACCTGGGGTTCGTCCGTCTCCCCGTCAGCCAGCCGGGCGTGGCCTGCCGGGTGATCGACGAGGAGGAGCTGGTCTGCGCCCTGCCCTCCGACCACCATCTGGCCGGTCTCGACAGCATCCCCCTCCCCATCCTCGCCGGGGAGCCCTTCGTCTCCTTCCCCGCCAACTCCGGCTCCTCGGTGCGCGACACGACGGTCCAGGTCTGCGAGGCGGCCGGGTTCCACCCCCGGGTGGTGCAGGAGGCCCCCGACTCCTACACGATCCTCGCCCTCGTCGCGGCGGGGGTGGGAGTCACCCTCACCGTCTCCTCGGTCCGCCACATCCAGCAGGGCGGGCTCGTCTACCGGCCCCTCGCCGGGGCGCCCGTCCGGCGCCAGGCGGCCCTCGCCTGGCGCACCGACAACCCCTCGGCCGCGCTCCGGGCCGTACTCGCCGTCGCCGAACAGGCCCTGCCGACGCCTCCGCCCGTCGATTGAGACAGCAGACGTCTCAAAGACCGGGAAATTCGATATTGGACCGACTCAGTGGTCGGGTGCGAAGGTCGGCCCACACACCCGAACCGCCGAAAGGTGTCCTGCCGTGCCCGAACAGAGCGACGTCGTCATCTGCGCACCGCTGCGCACCCCCATCGGCCGTTTCGGCGGGGCCTTCGCCCAGCAGACGCCGGCCGCGCTCGCCGCCCGCGTGATCGCCGAGGTCGTCGCCCGCACGGGGATCGACCCCGACCGGGTCGACGAGGTGATCCTCGGTCACGCCTACCCCACCTCCGAGGCCCCCGCCATCGGCCGGGTCGCCGCCCTGGACGCGGGCCTGCCCGACACCGTGACCGGCCTCCAGACCGACCGCCGCTGCGGGTCCGGCCTCCAGGCCGTACTCGACGCCGCGATGCAGATCCGGGCCGGCTTCAGCGACGTCGTCATCGCGGGCGGCGTCGACGTGATGAGCGCCGCCCCCTACTACACGCACGACGGCCGCTGGGGCATCAAGGGCCCCGGCCTCCAGCTCCACGACTCCCTCGCCCGGGGCCGGGTCACCGCCGGGGGCGTCCACCACCCCGTGCCCGGCGGCATGATCGAGACCGCGGAGAACCTGCGCCGCGCCTACTCCATCAGCCGCGCCGACCAGGACGCCCTCGCCCTGCGCTCCCAGGCCCGCGCCGGCCGCGCCCTCGCGGAGGGCCGCTACGACGCGGAGACCGTGCCCGTCACCGTACGCGCCCGTAAGGGGGCCGAGACCACCGTCACCGCGGACGAGCACCCCCGGCCCGGCACCACCGCCGGACAACTCGCCGCGCTGCGCCCGATCATGGCCGGCAGCGACCCCGGGGCGACCGTCACCGCGGGCAACGCCAGCGGCCAGAACGACGCCGCCGCGGCCTGCCTGGTCACCTCCGCCGCCACCGCCGAACGCCTCGGCCTCACCCCGATGGTCCGCCTCGTCTCCTTCGCCCGCGCGGGCGTCCCCGCCGCCACCATGGGCCTCGGCCCCGTACCGGCCACCCACGCCGCGCTCGGCCGCGCCGGACTCACCCTCGCCGACCTCGACCTGATCGAGATCAACGAGGCGTTCGCCGCCCAGGTCCTGGCCTGCACCCGCGAACTCGGCCTCGGCGAGAAGGACCACGAACAGCGGATCAACGTCAACGGCTCCGGGGTCTCGCTCGGCCACCCGGTCGGCGCCACCGGCGCCCGCATCCTCGCCACCCTCGCCCACGAGATGCACCGGTGCCGGGCCCGCTACGGCCTGGAGACCATGTGCATCGGCGGCGGCCAGGGCCTCGCCGCGGTCTTCGAGCGCATCCCCGCCTGAGACCGCGTCCCCGCCTGGGACCGCCTCCCCTTCCCGCCGGCCCGTCGCCGTCCCCTTTCCACCCCCACCCCCGCGGCGCGGGGCGTTCCGGGGCGGCGTCCGGCCGGCGGCCCCACCGTCCCCATCAGCCCCACCCATCCGTCTCGATCAACGATGCCCGGGAGCCACCCATGAGTGCGTCCACCGCAACCGCACGCGAGAAGACGAAAGCCGCCAACCGTGCCGGATTCGGAGCCTTCATCGGCTCCACCATCGAATGGTTCGACTTCTACATCTACGGGACCGCGGCGGCCCTCGTCTTCGACAAGGTGTTCTTCCCCGAACTCGAAGGTGCCATAGGCACGCTCGTCGCGTTCGCCACCTTCTGGGTCGGCTTCCTCGCCCGCCCCCTCGGCGGCATCATCTTCGGCCACTACGGCGACCGCCTCGGCCGCAAGAAGACCCTCGTCATCACCCTGCTGATGATGGGCGTCTCCACCACCGCCATCGGCCTGCTGCCCGGCTACGCCTCCATCGGCATCGCCGCCCCCATCCTGCTGGTCTGCATCCGCATGATCCAGGGCATCGGACTCGGCGGCGAGTGGGGCGGCTCCGTCCTCATCGCCTCCGAACACGCCCCCAAGGGCAAGTCGGTGCTCTACGGGGCGTTCGCCCAGCAGGGCTCGCCCGTCGGCAACACCCTGTCCACGGTCAGCTTCCTGGCCATCAGCCAGCTGCCCGACGAGGCCTTCGTCTCCTGGGGCTGGCGGGTGCCGTTCCTCGCCTCCGCCGCCCTGGTCCTCGTCGGTCTCCTGGTCCGCCTGAAGGTCGCCGAGTCGCCCGCCATGGCCGGACTCATCAAGAAGAAGGCAGTCGCCAAGCTCCCGCTGTCCGAGGTCCTGCGCAGCCACCCCATGCTGATCGTCCTCGGCATCGGCGCCTGCACCATCGGCCTCTCCGCGACCTACTTCAAGTCGACCTTCGCCCTGTCCTGGGCCACCAGCTCCCTCGGCTTCGACCGCAGCTCGTTCCTGACGATCATCCTGGTCGCCAACATCACCCAGATCATCGTCCAGCCCTTCGGCGCGGTCATCGCCACGAGGATGAAGAGCTGGTCGCGGGCCGTCACCGTGATGCTGGTGCCCGAACTGATCCTGATGCCGCTGATGTTCGTCCTCATCAGCACCGAGAACTACGGCCTCGCCATGCTCGGCGTCTCCGTCGCCACCATCCCGCACTGCCTCTACTACGCGGCCCTCGCCGGCATGCTCGCCAGCCGCTTCCCCGCGCACGTCCGCTACACCGGCATCTCGCTCTGCTACCAGCTCTGCGGCACCCTCCTCGGCGGAACGACCCCGATCATCGGCCAGTTCCTGCTCAACCGGACCGGATCCATCACCGCCGTCATCGCGTACGCCGTCTTCCAGGTGGCCCTCACCCTGGGCTGCATGCTCCTGCTGCTGAAGCGCCCCGACCACGACGAGCAGGCCGCCACGCCGGTGGCCGCGCCCCGCGCCACCACCCCCGCCACGGCCTGACCACCTCCCCGTACGAACAGAACGGAGCCCACGGCCCATGCCCCTCACCGTGCACGGCATCGACGAGATCCTCACCCTCGGCGGACGCGACCTCGGACACTCCGGGTGGAAGGAGATCACCCAGGAACTCATCGACGCCTACGCGGACGTCTCCGGGGACCACCAGTGGATCCACACCGACGTGGAACGCGCCGCCCGGGGCCCGTACGGCCGCACCATCGCCCACGGCTACATGGTGCTGAGCTGGGGCATCCCGATGTTCGGCGAACTGCTCCAGGTGACCGGCGTGGGACGCGCCCTCAACTACGGGCTCGACCGGGTGCGGTACCCCGCCCCCGTGCCCGTCGGCAGCCGGGTGCGCCTGCACGCCACGGTCACCGGGGTGCAGGAGGCCGCCCGGGGCGGCGTCCGGATGACCCGGTCCTTCACCTTCGAACTGGAGGGCTCGCAGAAACCGGCCTGCGTCGCGGAGTCGCTCACGCACTTCCAGCCGTGAGACCCGCGCCCGCGTACCGGGAACACAGCGGCCCGGGAGCGGCCGGGCGTCTTCCACCGCCCGGCGTCTCCCCGGCATCACCGCACCGGCATCACCGCACCGGCATCACCGCACCGGGATCACCGTGACGGGTCCCGGTCCGGCTCCCGGGCCGGCCGTGCGGTGTGCCCCGGAGCGGCGGCCAGGTGGTCCTCCACCGCGTCCGGGTCGGCCAGCCGGTTGAGCCGGGCCGGTACGCCCAGGCCCACCAGCAGCACCACGACGACCGTCCCGGCGAAGGTCAGGACCGCCAGCGCCTGCCCCAGATCCATCCCGGACGCCAGGTGCGCCCCCAGGACCGGGGCCACGGCCCCGCCGAGCGCCCCCACGTTGTAGGTGAAGCCCAGCGCGGCACCACGGCTCGCGGTGGGGAAGTGGCCGCCGATCCAGCGCGGCAGCAGCCCCGAGATCCCGAAGCTCGTCGCCTGGAGGAGGAAGAGCAGGCAGCCCAGCAGTACCAGGTTGTCGTCCACCGCGAAGACCGGGAAGACGAAGGCGAGGGAGGCCAGCAGGGTCAGCGCGTACGCCTTCCTCGCACCGATCCGGTCGCCCAGGAACCCCGCCGCCCAGCAGCCCGCCATGGTGCCGAAGCCCGCGAAGTACAGGACGTCGGTGACCTGTTCGGTGCTGTAGCCCAGGTCGGACTTGAGATAGGTGGGCAGCAGCGCCTGGATCGGCCAGGAGTAGAGGAAGGCGAAGAACAGCGTCACGATCATCGACACGTACAGCAGCCAGCCGCGCCGCCCTCCCATCTGCACCGCGAACGCGACGAGACAGAGTCCCGCGACCACCGACAGCACCGGCACCATGCCCGCGCCGCCCGGGGTGAAGGCCATGAAGAGGCAGAGCGTGGCGGCCACCGCCAGGACGGTGTTGACCAGCGCCAGGCGCGGGGTCCGGAACAGCGGCCGGAAGGGGTTGGGCCTGGCGCCCCGCTCCGCGACGTCCGCGGTCCACTCCTCGGCCTCGGGCAGGGCCCGCCGCATCCACAGCGCGACCGCGATCGGTATCAGGCCCAGGTAGAACATCCAGCGCCAGCCGAGCGAGGGCACCACCCAGTCGTAGACCTGTGCGGCGAGGACCGAGCCGACGGAGAAGCCGGAGATCAGGAAGCCGCTGGCCCGGCCGCGCACCCGGGCCGGCCAGCTCTCCATGACGTACGTGGCACTGGCGCTGTACTCGCCGGCCATGCCCATGCCGATCGCGAGGCGGGCGGCGAAGAGGCTGTGGTAGTTCCAGGCGAACCCGCAGGCGAAGGTGCCCAGGGAGTACAGCAGGATGCTCAGCACCATGGAGAGCTTGCGCCCGTACCGGTCGCCGAGCGCGCCCAGCACCGCCCCGCCCAGCCACCGGGTGATGAAGGCGCCGGAGACCAGACTGGCCGCCTGCACCGTGCTCAGCCCGAAGTCGTCACTGATCTCGGTGAGGACGAGCGTGATCAGGACGAAGTCGAAGCCGTCGAGGACGTAGCCGATCCAGGCGGCGAAGAAGGACTTCCACTGGGTGCCGCTCACCTCGCGGTACCAGGGGAGGGCGGGGTGTGTTTTCTGCACGGTGCGCTCCAGGGGGCGGGGCGGCGGCTCGTCGGCGAGGCCGCCCCGCGTGGTGGGGGCCGCTCAGGGCCGGGCGAGCCCGGCGACGAAGCGGGAGGTCAGGGCGGTGGGTGCGGTGATCGCCGTACCGACCACGACGCTGTGGGCGCCGCGGGCGACGGCCTCGGCCGCCTCCTCGGGGGTGTGGATACGGCCTTCGGCGACGACCGGTACGGAGACCGCGGCCGAGAGGGACGCCACGAGGTCCAGGTCCGGACCGGTCTGCTCCGGGGTGCCCGGCACGTAGCCGGACAGGGTCGTCGAGACGAAGTCCGCCCCCTGCGCCGCGGCGGCGACCCCCTCGGCGAGCGTGGAGACGTCGGCCATCACCAGGGCGCCCGCCCCGTGCACGGCGGCGACCAGCTCGGCGAAGGTGGAGCCGTCGGGGCGCGGCCGGTCCGTGGCGTCGGCGGCGACGACGGCCGCGCCCGCCTCGACGACCGCCAGGGCGTGCCGGACGGTCGGGGTGATGTAGACGCCGGTGTCCCCGTCCTTCCACAGGCCGATGACCGGCAGGTCCACGGCCCGGACGATCGCGGCGACGACCTCCGGCTCGTTGGCGCGGATCGCCGCGCCGCCGCCGGCGGCGGCCGAGAGGGCGAGGCGGACCAGGGTGGAGGTCTCCCGCATCGGGTCCCCGGGGGGCGCCTGGCAGGAGACGATCAGCCGGCCCTTCAGGGTGTCGGCGAGATCCTGTGCGGTCATCGGTGTGCTCCCGGGTGATGGAGGGGAAGGGTGGTGGTCAGGGCCGCCGCGCCCAGCACGGCGGCGTCGTGCCCGAACAGCGGAGGCTCGGGGCGAAGCCCGCGCAGCGGCTCCATCAGCTCGGCGGCGAAGGCCGCGGCCAGCGTGTCCCCGTACAGCGCGCCGATCCGCGGCACACCGCCGCCGACGACGACCCGGTCGGGGCCGAGCGCGTTGGCGAGACCGCCGAGGACCCGCCCGGCCGCCGCCGCACCGGTGGTGACGGCGCGTACGGCGGCCTCGTCGCCCTCCGCGGCGCGGACGGCGACGGTTTCGAGCCGGTCCACCGGGGTGCCGGTGAGCCGCTCGTAGTGGGCGGTGATGCCGGGACCGGAGGCGATGGCCTCCAGATGCCCCGAACCGCCGCAGGTGCAGGGGAGTCCGGCGGCCTCCGCACTCGGCAGGTGCCCGAGATGACCGGCGACCCCGGACGCGCCGTGCAGCATCCGGCCGTCGACGGCGAGCGCGCCGCCCACCCCCGTGCCGACGGCCGCGAACAGCAGGGACCCCCGGCCGCCCGGCAGCGCGGCCAGCTCCGGCCCCGCGGTGGCGCGTACGTCGTTGTCGCAGGCCACCGGCAGGCCCGTACGGTCCGCGAGGCCGGTGCCGAGCGCGGTGCCCGCCCAGCCGCGGATCGAGTCGGTGGCACTGGTGACCATGCCGCTGCGCGGGTCGATCACCCCGGCCGCGGCGACCCCGAGCACGCCCGCCAGCCCGCCCGGGTCCACCGCCGCCGCCGCGGCGGCGAGCGCGTCGAGCACCGCGGGCGCGCCCTCACGGGCGGGGGTGGGGCGGGTGTGCCGTGCCAGCACGGTGCCGTCGGCGGCGAAGAGGGCGGCCGCGATCTTCGTGCCGCCCAGGTCCAGACCGGTCACCACGGTGCCCGTGGCGGGAGCGGCCGTCACGGGGGTACCGCTCATCGGACCGGTGTCAGGCCGGCGCCGCGCAGCCGCTGCGCGACCAGGGCCACGGACTCGGCGGACAGCGGGACCTGGGGGAGGGCGGTGGCGCCGTTCTCGATGACACCCAGCAGGTACAGCGCCGCCTTGAACGCCCCGAGCGCCGAGGAGCTGCGGCCCATGTCCGGCTCCGGACCGGCGTCGACCATCGCGAACAGCCGGACCAGCCGCTCCTGTTCGTGTGCGGCGAGCGCCCAGTCACCGGCCCGCGCCGCCTCGTACAGCCGCACGTACGCGGCCGGGTCCACGTTGCCGATGCCCGGGACGACCCCGTCCGCACCGGCCAGCAGGGCCGCGTCCACGGTGAGTTCGGAACCGGTCAGCACGCTGAAGTGCGGTGCGGGGCCCTCGGCCCGTCCCTCCCGGCCCCCCAGCTCCACGACGAGCCTGCGCAGCCCGCCCTCGTCGCCGCTGCTGTCCTTCAGACCGGCCAGCGTGCCGTCCTCGGCCAGCTCGCGGACCAGGGCGGGGGAGAGCTTGGAGTGCACCGCCACCGGGATGTCGTAGGCGAACAGCGGCAGACCGGCCTCCGCGCGCAGCCGCCGGAAGTGCCCGGCGATCTCCTTGGCGTGCGTACGGGTGTAGAAGGGCGCCGTCGCCACGAGGGCGTCCGCGCCCAGCCGGGCCGCGGTCCGCGCGTGCTCGGCCACCCGGGCCGTCGTCGTGTCGATGACCCCGGCGAGGACCGGGACCCGCCCGTCCGCCGCCGCGACCACCGTCTCCAGGGCGGTGGCGCGCTGCGCGTCCGTCAGGTAGGCGACCTCACTGGTCGAGCCGAGGGCGAACAGGCCGTGCACACCGCCGTCCACGAGGTGCCCGACGAGCCGGGTGAGGGAGGCCGTGTCCACCTCCCCGCGCTCGTCCAGCGGGGTGCAGACCGGCGGTACGACACCGTGCAGCGGTGCGGTCAGGGACATGGTGGGACTCCAGCTCGTTCGGTGAGGCCGGTCCGCCGCCCGGAAAAGGAGACGTGGCCGAGACATGAGACGTAAGATGTCCTATGTCTCGACGTACCTTAAACAGATGCCCCGGCGGCCGGTCAAGAGGTGCCGGCCGCCGGCGACACCCCAGGAGGACCCTTGTGGCGCGCCCTACCATGGCCCAGGACATCGAGCGCCGGATCAAGGAGCTGATCCTGGAGCGCGGACTCGGCCCGGGTGACCCGCTGCCCACCGAGGCCGAACTGATGGAGCTCTTCGGCGTCGGCCGGGTCTCCGTGCGCGAGGCGCTCAAGGCGCTCCAGGCCGTGGACGTCGTCGAGATCCGGCGCGGCTTCGGCACCTTCGTCGGCCCGCTCTCCCTCTCGGCGTTCGCCGAGGGGCTGGCCTTCCGGGCGGCCGTCCGCCAGTGCCAGGGCGAACCGGGCCTCCTCGAACTGATGCGGGTGCGCGAGGCGTTGGAGACCGGCCTGGTCGGCGCGGTCACCGCCGGCGTACCTGACGAGGACCTGGCCGTCCTGCGCGGCCTGGTCGCCGCGATGGAGACGGAGGCCGGCCGGGACGGCCGGGTCGCCCGCGCCACCGACCGCGCCTTCCACCTCGCCCTGTACGCCACCCTCGACAACCACCTGCTCAGCGAGGTGCTGGACGCGTTCTGGGCGGCCATGGACCGGGTACGCGCGGACATGGACGACGGGCACCAGGACCCTGCCGTCACCTGTGCCCAGCACCACGAGATCGTCGAGGCGCTCGCGGCGGCCGACGGCGAGCGCGCGGCACGCGCCATGCGCACCCACTTCGACGGCATCCGGAGCCGGCTGGAACCGCGGCGGGCGCGGACCGGCCGCTGACGGGGGAGGTGGCCGCCGACGGGCACGGACCGGCCGCCGGCGGGGGA